>CBDHCE010000001.1:0-11432 GCA_965260985.1 Tepidisphaeraceae bacterium
CGTGGTGGAAGCGTCGGATTTCTTTGCGAAGCCGCAAGCCGCAAGCCGCAAACGCCGAAGGCGTGCCCACTTTTGGAAGCCCCCGCAACCGCGATGATCCCCTACCATCGCCGGTCATGCCCAAGCGAGCCATCGTGATCGGGGGCGGGGTCGGCGGGCTGGCGGCGGCGGTGCGGCTGGCGGCCAGCGGCGTCGCCGTCACGCTGCTCGAGAAAAACGCCCGCGTCGGCGGAAAACTCAACCTCTGGGAAGCTCCCCACCCCGGCCGGCCGGGCGACCGGCCCTTCCGCTTCGACACCGGCCCCAGCCTGCTCACCCTGCCGCTGGTCTTCGCCGACCTCTTCCACGCCGCCGGCCGCGACGTCCGCGACTACCTCAAAATCGTCAAGCTCGACCCCATCGCCCGCTTCGTCTGGCCCGACGGGCAGACCTTCACCCTCCACTCCGACCCCGCGGCGCAGGAGGCGGAGGTGCAAAAACTCGCCCCCGCCGACCTCGCCGGCTGGCGCAAACTCCACGACCGCGGCGGCCACATCTGGGACCTCGCCGGCGAGATGTTCCTGAGCCAATCGCCCGAGCAGGCCATGCGCCGCCGCGAGGGCGAGCCGCCGTGGAAGGGGTTGGCCCTGCTCACCACGCCGCTGCGCATCGGCATGTTCTTCAAGTTCAGCACGCTGATCGACCGGCACATCCGAAGCCAGCGGCTGCGGGAAGTGCTTTACCAGTATGCCACTTACAGCGGCGCCAGCCCCTTCCGCGCCCCCGCGACGCTGGCGGTGATCCCCTACGTCGAGCGGCACTTCGGCGGCTGGTACGTTCAGGGCGGCCTGTACCGACTGGCCGAGGCGCTGGCGGCCGTGGCCGGCGAACTCGGCGTCGACGTGCGGCCGAACACCCCGGCGGCGAAAATCGAAGTGGCACGGGCGTCCCGCCCGGATTCTTCCAAACTGGCCGTCACCGGCGTCAAACTCTTCAACGGCGAAACCCTGCCCGCCGACGCCGTGATCTCCAACGCCGACGTCGTCACCACCTACCGCCACCTGATCGACCCCGCCCACCGCCCCGGCTTCACCGACGCAAAGTTGAACAAGCTCGAGCCCGGCGGCAGCGGCATGGTCCTGCTGCTCGGCGTCGAGGGCACCTACCCCCACCTGGCCCACCACACCAAGGTGATGCCGGCCGATTACACCAGCGACTTGACGGCCATGTTCGAGACCCGCACCCTGCCGGCCGACCCGTGCGTCTACGTCTGCGCCAGCGGCCGGACCGACCCGACGCAGGCGCCCGAGGGGTGCGAGAACCTGTTCGTGCTGGCGAGCGCCCCGCCGCTGGAGCCGGCCGGATCGGCGCGCGCGATCGACTGGGCGGCGGAGGGGCCGCGGTATCGGGATCTGCTGGTGGGGCTGCTGGAGTCGCGCGGGGGGCTGGCGGATCTGTCAAGGCGAATCGTGGTGGAGAAGTGGTTCACGCCGGTCGATTTGGAGCGCGAGTACGGGGCGAACGCCGGGAGCATTTACGGCATCAGCGGCAACGGGGTGAGGCAGGCGTTTCTGCGCCCGCCCAACCGCGACCGGGCGGTGGCGGGCCTGTTCTTCGCCGGCGGCGCGACCCACCCCGGCGGCGGTTTGCCACTGGTGGCCCTGAGCGGCAAGATCGCGGCGGAGTTGGCGCTGGAAGCGTTGGGCTGAGGCGGGAAATCTGCGGAACCGCCCCGCCGTCGGCCGATGGTGGGGGCATGAGAAAGATTTGGCTCGCCCCCGCCCTGGCCGCCGCAATGCTGGCCGCCGCCGCCCCGGCCGCGCTGGCAAAGGATAAAACGCCCGCCCCCGCGCCGGCGTCGTTCGACCCGTTCAATCTGTCCGCCAACGCCTCGTCCGCCAAGGAGAAGGACAAGGACAAGAAGGATAAAGAGGAGAAGGAGAAAAAGGACAAGGACAAGGACAAGCCGCCGAAGGTCGACCCGCCCCCGCCCCCGCCGCCCCGAAGCCCGATGTGCCCCCCGACTCCCCCGCCGCCGGTCTTCGCGTGGTGGTGGCCGTGGTGGTAGGTCGACGCCCGGGGCGTCGGAGAGACCCTTCCATAGCCGCAACAAGCCGGCGACTGAGTCGAAGGCGAAGGCCCGGGTCCGCTCGGCTTCGGGACGGTCTCGAACTCAGAAAGAACCCGGGCCTTCGCCTTGCGGCTCAGACGCCGGCTTGTTCCGGGCTATCCGAGCCGTCCCACCGATTGACGAGACGGGGTTTGAGTTGCCCGCAGGTGGGTGCCACCGGTTAGCGTACTCGCCAACCGATGGAGGATTTCGGATCAAGCCACAGCCCGCTGGCTCGCGGGCATGTCCGGGCGCGGATCCCCCGTGGCGTGGGCATCCTGCCCACGAGTCGCGTGGGCGTCCCGCCCACGAGTCTCTTCGGGATCGGGCCGACGCACGCTCGAGCGGCGGGCGGGACGCCCGCGGGACTCGTGGGCGGGACGCCCACGCCACGGGGCGACGCACACCGGGAGGAAGCGGTTTCGTCCCAAGCTCAACCCGTTCGAACACTCCGGGCCGTGCGGCCGAGGCTTCGCGCGACATCCCCTTCCGTGGCACCCGGCCGCCGCAGTTCGACCCGCCGCCGACCCCGCGAAGGAAAGCGGAACCGACCGGGAAGCCCGGCCGGCCCGCGTGGATCGGCCCATTCCTGCCGGCACCGACCCCCTCAAGCCACCGGCCGCCGCCGCCGCAGGACCACCCCGCCGAGCAACATCATCCCGCCCGCGGCGGTGAGGGGCTCGGGGACGGTGGTGACTGAGCCATCAAGAAGTAGTCCTCCCGCAGTTCCGTTGTTAATCCTGTATGTGCCACCGCCAGCTGAAGCCCCATAAGCATACAGCCGCAGTTCGACTGGAGCGGAAAGGTTCGTGAAGGCACTAGAGAAGGTGAAGGTTTGTGTGTTGGCCGCGCCCGGGCCTGTTGTGGCAGTACCGAGTGTAGCAGCGAAGCTGTCGAGGCTCGACCTGAGTTCGACCGTCTGCGGCCCTGTCCCAGAAGCACGATCGCCAAAAGCGATGGAGTTCAAGGTTAAGGTAGAGCCACTGCTCGGACCCACAGTCAGGGTATAGTAATCGTTTGTTGTGAATACGGGTTCGAAGCCACTGGAACTGATCGAGCCGCCAGCAGCCGAGGGTGTGATGCCCGCACCACGGGTGATCGAACTAGCCGTGGCACCCGGAGCAACGAAGCTCGCCGGCTGTGATGGCTGGGTACCAGCTCCGTTCGTGAAGTCGTAGCTGATAACAGTCGCAGCATTCGCAGATGCGGCGAAGAGAACGCAGCTTCCAACGGCAGAGAAAAATTGGGAATTAAGCGACATCAGATCTTCTCCCTGAACAACCACTCTCCACGCCCCTTCGCCCGCCAACTGGGCAGCGGATTAGGGTTTGCCGCATGCCCGGGCGACCTTCGCCCGATTCGGCCGGTGCATCCTATCCGACGGGCTGCATAGCAAGATGAGGGCCGCGCTAATTCGGCGAGGGATTTTCGTTAAAGTCTCGGGCCGGATCGGCCAGGGGTGGGGCGGGTCCGCCGGCGGGGGAGGAGGGTGGCGGCCAGCAGCAGGCCGCCGGCGGTCGCGGCCAGGGGCTCGGGGGCGGCCACGGGGGCGTTGGTCAGCTTCAGGCCGAAGTCGTCGACCGCCAACCCGTCGTTCAGGCCGGGGGCGGTGAAGTCGACCCAGCGGAGGAAGAACTGCCCGCCGACCGGGACCGACACCGCCAGCGTGACCGGTCCGATTTGCCTGAAGTAGCCGGCGGTCTTGCCGGTCCCGGCCGCGTCGGCGGTCCCCAGGGCGGGGGAGGCGAAGTCCAGCGCGTCGGCATCGGTGTAGGTGCCGGCGGTCAGGGAGGTCGCGGTGGTGCTGTAGGAGAAGTCGAGCCGGTCGGCGGCGGCGGTGCCGCGGCGCCACTGCTCGCCTCGGTAGGCGACGGTCAGGCCGGTGAGGGTCGAGCCGGTGTCGTTGGTGAAGTGGAAGCCGAAGGTGGTGGTGGCGAACTCGGAGCCGAGCGAGCCGAAGGCGCGGTCGGTCGAGGTCGGGGTGGCGGCGAAGTTGTAGGTGTCGAGGTTCGCTTTGGAGCCGGTGCCGGCAACATAGTTGGTGTCGGCGGATGTTCTGCCGGATTCGACGAACTCGAGGCCGGGGAGGTTCTTGTCGAGGGTCGCTTGGGTGCCGTCCACTTTGTCGAGCGCCTTGAAGTCCTGCGTGTATTTCCCGTCGGGCGTGGTGAGGGAGCAGGTCGCCCCGACCGCCGGGAGGGCTAACGCGGTCAGGGCGGCGGTTGCGAGGGCGGCGGACGCGGCGAGTCTCATGCGGGGGCTCCGGGCGAAGGGTCGATTTCGGGCGGCAGCGCGGGTTTTATCACGCGCGCCGCAAATGTCCAGATAATTTTCCTTCGGGCGACAATTTTCGCCCGCCGGCCTTGGGTCCTGCCCCCGCCGGCTTGCCTTTCGGGCGGCGGTGCGCATTCTGGCGGGCAGGCCATCATGGACGACCTCACCCCCCCGCCGTACGAACTCTCCGTCGTGGTCCCCGCGCTGAACGAGGTGGACAACGTCGGGCCCCTCGCCGAGCAGTTCGAGGCGGCGGTGCGGCACGGGCCGGGTGGGGAGCCGCAGGTCGCGGCAGAGTTGATCGTGGTCGACGACGGGTCGACCGACGGGACCGACGTGAAGTTGCGGGCGCTGGCCGCGGGGCGGCCGTGGCTGGTGGTGCTGCGGCGCGAGCGGCCGATGGGGCAGTCGGCGGCGATGCGGGCGGGGGTGGCGGCGGCGCGCGGGGCGTTCGTCGGCTTCCTCGACGCCGACCTGCAGAACGACCCGGCGGAGCTGCCGGCGATGCTGGCGCTGCTGAAGGAGCGGGACGTCGATCTGGTGCAGGGCGACCGCTCGGCGTCGCGGCAGGACACCGCCGGGCGGCGCGTCGCCAGCGTGGTCGGTCGGCGGGCGCGGGGGCTGATCCTCAAGGACGCGGTGCGCGACACGGGGTGCTCGGCGCGGGTGATGCGGGCCGACCTCGCCCGGCAGTTGCCGCTGCAGTTCAAGGGGATGCACCGGTTCATCCCGGCCTACGCGCAGCTCGTGGGGGCGCGGGTGATCGAGACGCCGGTGAGGCACCGCGCGCGGACGGCGGGCGTGACCAAGTACGGCGTGGGCGTGCTGACCCGCGGGGCCGCGGGCCTGCGCGACTGCCTGGCGGTGCGGTGGATGGCCCAGCGGTACCGGGACCCGGCGGCGCGGGAGATCAAGCCGGAGGGGGCGGGCGGAGTGGGTTGAGGGACGGGCGGCTCGACGGTCGGCGCGGGTTCAGCGCAGCACGCCGAAGCAGATCCCCTCCAGCAGCAGCGCGACGCCGAGGCCGATCCAGATGCCCAGCGCGAAGCGTCGGCGGGCCGGCGCGCGGTAGAGGTAGAGCGAGAGGGCGAGCAGCAGGGCGAGCTCCACCAACCAGACGGCGTAGGGGTACGGGACCACGATTCCCCGCGCCGTATTCCTGGTGTCCTGAGTGAAAGCAAAGCCGAGGAACACCGAAAATATCACCAGCAGCACCGTCAGACATGCGGCCAGGATCGCGCCGCCGAGCTTAGCGGGTTCGGGAGAGGCGTAATCGAGCGGGCGCGGCTTAGGGGGGTCGTCTGGGGTTTGGCTCATGCGGGGGCGCCTTGCGGTTGGTGGACGCGCAGCGGCACGGTCGCCCGGCCCTTCGGGCCGCCGCTAAACGGGTTGCCTTCGATTTCGGCGCGGAGGCGGGTCAGGTCGGCCTCGCGGCCGTCGCGGTAGAAGAGGTTGAAGGTGTCGAAGGGGATGATCCGGCCGTCGGGGTGGGCGATGTGGACGCAGGTCTTCTTCACGCTCCGCACGTCGAAGTTGTGGGCGTCGAGGAATTGCATGATCAGGACGCGGAAGACGTTGTCGTAGCCGACGCCGGTGGGCACCTCGGCCATCGGCAGGCAGCAGAGGAGCTGCTTCAATGAGGTCGCCGACGAGCCGGGGCTGGCGGCGGTGCTGAAGAGTTTGAACAGTTCGGTTCGCAGGGCGTCGTTCTTTTCGTAGATGATCGTATTGCCCTCGCCGTGGAGGAGCACTTGCGGGTCGATCAGGCCGGTGAGGGGCACGACCTTGCCCTCGTACTTCAGCGCGTAGGCCATCGCCAAACAGTCCGGGTGGCAGGGGACGGGCACGACGTCGTGGGGCTTGAAGACGTCGGTTTGGGAGAGGATGTTCTGGCGGATTTCGCCGAGCGTCAGGCGGTCGCGCGCGGGGTCGAAATCCTCGGTGCGGCCGGCGTCTTGGATCGGTTGGAAGGTGACGCCGCGGACGCACTTTTGCTGTAGGGCGAAGTCGATGATGGAGCCGACCTCACCGTCATTCAATCCTTTCTTTAGCGTGACGACAAGGGTGGTGGAAATGTTGAGTTCGTTCAGCCGCTCCAGCGCCTTGTGGCGGACGTTGGAAAGGTCCTCGCCGCGCAACTCCAACAGTGGGCCGGGCTTGAGGGAGTCGAATTGCAGGTAGACCTCGAAGCCCGGCATGTAAGTCGCCAGCCGCTCGGCGAACTTCGGGTCGGCGGCGATTTTGACGCCGTTGGTGTTGAGCATTAAGTGCTTGATCGGCCGGGCCTTGGCGGCGTCGAGGATGTCCCAGAACTGCGGGTGGATGGTCGGCTCGCCGCCGCTGATCTGCACGACGTCGGGCTCCCCCTCGTTGCGGACGACGCGGTCCAACATGAACTCGATCTGCCCCATCGAGCGGTGGGTGGTCCGCCGCGGCGAGCTCTCGGCGTAGCAGATCGGGCAGGCGAGGTTGCACTGGTCGGTGACTTCAATCAAGGTGAGGCAGGAGTGTTGCTCGTGGTCGGGGCAGAGGCCGCAGTCGTAGGGGCAGCCGTACTGGATCGGCGTGTTGAACCGCAGCGGCATCTGG
Source organism: Tepidisphaeraceae bacterium (assembly GCA_965260985.1). GTDB lineage: Bacteria > Planctomycetota > Phycisphaerae > Tepidisphaerales > Tepidisphaeraceae > CBDHCE01. Next base: position 6,953 of record CBDHCE010000001.1, read on the forward strand.
CCGGGCTTTAAGGTTTGGCGGGAGAGTTTGTAATACTCCGCATCGGTGCTGATGAGGACGACCTGAAAGCCGTGCTCCGGGCACCGCTTGTGCATGTAGACGCGGCCGTCCTGAATCACGACCTTCGCCTCGATTTTGCGGAGGCAGGTGGGGCAGAGGCTGCTGGTGAGTTCGTAGAAGAGGTAGGGGCGGTCGGGCATGGCGGCGTCCGGTAAAGGCGTCCTTCACGTTCTGTAATAGCCGGAGGCGGAAGCCCCGGTTCTTCGACGGGAAATGCACCGCCCAAGAAACCGGGGCTTCCGCCTCCGGCTATTAAGGAGAATCCTAACCCGTTGCGACGGTGCCCGCCAATTCAAGCCGCTCCCGCGCGAGTTGCCACGCGCACACCCCCACGCCCGCCAGGCTTGCCAGTTGTATCGCGCTCAGCCCCAGGTACGGCTTGTACGTCGGCTTGATGAACTCGATGGCGAACCGCATCAGGAAGTAGCCCAGCAGGAACAGCCGGAACAGGTGCCCCTCGGGGTGCGGCCGGCGCGAGCGGATGAACAGAGCGTGGCCCAGCAGCAGGAGGAAGGCGATTTCGTAGAGTTGCGTCGGGTGGCGCGGGAGGCCGTCGCCGTAGTCGACCGCCCAGGGCACGGTTGAGGGGGTGCCGTGGGTATGGTCGGCCAAGCCGGTGAGGAAGCAGCCGACGCGGCCGACGGCCATGCCGAAGATCAGGGGGAAGACGTAGAGGTCGCCGGTGCGGCGCGTGACGCCGAGGCGGGATTTGGCGAGTTCCACGCCCGCCCAGCCGCCGAGCAGGCCGCCGACGATGGTCTTGCCCCCCAGCCACGCGACGGGGTGATTCCAATAAGGCAGGTAATCCCACGGCGACTCGGCCCAGGCGAGGGTTTTCGACCCCGCCACCGCGCCGAACACCGCGCCGACCAGCAGCCACAGCGTTTTCTCCAGCGGCTGGGTCGGGATCAACCCCCGCCGCACGCCCCGGCGGCGCAGGGCGAGGTAGAGTTGGAAGCCGCCGGTGTAGGCGATCAGTTCCATCAGCAGGTGCGGGTGGACGCGGAGGCCGGGGAGGGTGAGGTAGACGGGGAAGTGCATGGGGGCGCGGGTGGACGCTACCGATTTCAGCGGTCGACACAAGCCGGTTTCTGAGCCGGTAAGCGAAGTCGCGGATTTCTTTGCGAAGCCGCGAGCGGCAAAAGACGCCGGCTTATTGGCACTCCCAATCCGCACCTGCGGGTTTCGCGCAATTTGTGTTTTCTCCCGGCGCGGATCGGGTAGAATGTGCGGTCATGGCCTCCCGCCTCCTCATCGCGTTGGTCGCCCTGCTGCTCGTCGGCGCCGCGCCGCCGAAAAGTCCGCCGCAGACGCGGCCGACCACCGCGCGCGCCGCGGAGTTGTCGGCCGAGAAGGGCGAGAAGGCCGTCGTCATCGTCCTCAAGGGCGAGATCAACGACTTCAACCGCGACTCGGTCTTCAAGCGCTTCAAGGAGGCCCGCGACCTGGGCGCGAAGGTGGTGATCCTGAAGGTCAACACCTACGGCGGCCTGGTCACCAGCGGTCTGGACATCAGCCGGTTCCTCAAGCAGCAGACCGGCGTCCACACCGTCGCATTCGTCGAGGACAAGGCCATCAGCGCCGGCGCCCTCATCAGCCTCGCCTGCGACGAGATCGTCATGCAGCCCCACGCCCTGCTCGGCGACACCGGCGTGATCAGCATGGCCCCCGGCGGCGGCATCTCGGAGGTCTCCAAGCACACGCAGGCGAAGATGGAATCGCCCGTGCTCGAGGACTTCCGCGACTCCGCCGAGCGCAACGGCTACAGCCCCCTGCTCATCCAGAGCATGGTGAACCTCGAGCGGACGGTTTACTACGTCCAGAACGCCGAATCGGGCGAGCGGCGGTTCGTCGACAAGGCCGCCTACGACAAACTCACGGCGGGCGAGGCGCCGGCGTGGAAGGATGTACAGGGCGTGCCGGTGCCGATTGACGGGCCGGACTCGCTGCTGATCGTCTCGACGGAACTGGCGCTAAAGCTCGATCTGGCGAAGGGGGAATCCGCGGGCGTGGAGGATTTCGCCAAGTCGCGCGGCTTGGACGTCGTGGCGACCTTGCAGCCGGCCGCGGGGGAGAACCTGCTGGGCCTGCTGGGCAGCGACGCGGTGCGGGGCATCGTGACGGCGGCGTTCATGTTCTCGATCTACGCCGCCTTCAGCCACCCCGGCACCGGCGTGGCCGAGGCGATCGCGGCGGTCTGCCTCGCCGTGCTGCTCGGCGTGCCGCTGCTGACGGGCTACGCGCAGTGGTGGGAGGTGCTGGCGGTGCTGCTGGGCATCGGTCTTTTAGCGCTGGAACTGTTCGTGATCCCCGGCTTCGGCGTGGCGGGCATCAGCGGCATCCTCCTGATCCTCGGCGGCCTGGCGATGACGTTCGTCGGCCCCCTCAGCATCCCCAGCCTGCCCGGCGGCGGGCCGGCGGTCTGGACTTTCAATATGCACCGCCTCCGCAACGGCCTGGCGACCGTGACGGCGGCGCTGGCGGCGAGCCTGCTGCTGTGGTTCTGGCTCAGCCGCTACATCCAGAAGACGCCCTTCGCGCGGGGCCTGATCCTGACCACCGTCGTCGGCAGCACGACCGAGCAACCGCCGCGCGTGCCGGGCAGTGTGGAGGGCGGGGCGACGGACGCGACGCTCGACCCGCTCTGGCCGGCGGTGGGCGCGGTCGGCCGGGCCGTGACCGACCTACGGCCCGGCGGCGGGGCGAGCTTCGCCACCGGCGACGCCGCCGGTAGCCGCGTGCTCGACGTGGTGAGCGACCGCGGCTTCGTCCGCAACGGCGTGGAGGTGGCGGTCAAGAGCATCGCCGGCCGCCGCGTGGTCGTCCGGGAGGTGGGGGCGTAATCCGGCCGCTTGCGGCTTAACAAAGAAACATCAACTCCAACAGTGTAAAAACTTCCTTTCGACACGGTCCGCTAATCCCGTTCATCCAACATCCCCCGAAACAACCAACCCACTCATCAACCGGTTTCCTTGCGAAGCCGCAAGCGGCAAGATCGAATCCTCCTCACGCACCCCGCACCCCCCACCCCTCCCGATGACCCCCCTCGCCCTCATCCTCCTGCTGCTGGTCGTTGCGACGATCCTGCTCTTCGCCGAGTTGGTGCTGCCGACGCACGGGCTGCTGGGGGTGCTGGCGGGGATCGCGGGGCTAGGGGCGGTGGGGGTCTGCTTTTACCTCAACCGCTGGCTGGGGCTGGGGGTGTTCGCGGCGTCGGTGCTGCTGCTGCCGCTGCTGCTGGCGGGGCTGATCCAGGGGTGGCAGCACTCGCCGGTCGGCCGCCGCGTGACCCTGAACGCCACCACCGGCGTCGCGGTCGGCCGCGATTTGCGGGTGAGCGTCGGCGACGTCGGCCGGTGCGTCTCGGCGCTGCGGCCGATGGGCGAGTGCGAGTTCGTGGTCAAGCCGACCGACTTCCCGACCGATCAGCCCGACGACTTTTCCCCCGCCGCCGAGCGGCTGATCCAGTGCGTCAGCGAGATCGGCCCCATCGCCGCCGGCGCGGCGGTCAAGGTCGTCGCCTTCCGCGACGGGGTGGCGACCGTCCGCCAAGTCTGATACGGTGCGGCCCGACCCTGCCCCACCGCCCGATTCTTCAGGATTCCTCTATGCTCGCAACCTTCAACAGCGGCGACTCCGGCAACATCCTCTTCTGGGGCGTCATCATCGTCGTCCTGATCGTCCTGTTCGTGATCCTGGCGATCCTCTCGCAGTTCATCAGCCTCTACGTCCGCGCGCTGGTCAGCGGCGCGAAGGTCGGCTTCCTCGACCTCATCGGGATGCGGCTGCGGAAGGTCAACTCCAACGCCGTCGTCAACGCCCGCATCCAGTCGGCCCGCGCCGGGCTGCACGTCAGCCAGCAGGAGATGGAGAGCCACATCCTCGCCGGCGGCAACCTGATGCGCGTGGTCAACGCGATGATCGCGGCGAACAAGGCGAACATCGAGCTGCCGTGGAAGGCCGCCACCGCGATCGACCTGGCGGGGCGCGACATTTTCGAGGCGATCCAGACGAGCGTGAACCCGAAGGTGATCGACGTGCCGAGCAGCGCGATGGGCCGCAACACCATCGCCGCCGTCGCCAAGGACGGCATCCAACTCATGGTCAAGGCCCGCGTGACCGTCCGCACGAACATCACCCGCCTGGTCGGCGGTGCGACCGAGGAGACGATCATCGCCCGCGTCGGCGAGGGCATCGTGACGGCCATCGGCTCGGCGGCGAAGTACCAGGACGTGCTGGAGAACCCCGACCACATCTCCAAGGCCGTGCTGCACAAGGGGTTGGACGCGAACACGGCGTTCGAGATCCTCTCGATCGACATCGCCGACGTGGACGTGGGGGAGAACATCGGCGCGACGCTGATCGCCAAGCAGGCCGAGGCGGAGAAGACCCGCTTCCAGGCCGAGGCGGAGAAGCGGCG
>CBDHCE010000002.1:0-69005 GCA_965260985.1 Tepidisphaeraceae bacterium
CGAAGAAGCCGGCGCGGACGGCGGCGTAGCCGCGCGAGGTGGCGAGGTCCAGCCGCTGCTTCTGCTTGGCGTCGAAGCCCTCGAGGTTGCCACGGTCAGTGAAGAAGCTGACGTTGCCGGGGAGGCCGACGAAGTTCGCGTCGGCGATCAGGCCGTAGGCGTCGACCTCCAGCGTGGGCAGCACCTCCTTGCCGAAAACGTCCTGGGCCATCTGGAGCACGTTTTTGTAGCCGGCGGTGTCGCCGGCGTCGTAGCGCTTGCGGAGGTCGATGACGTGGTTCACGCCGTCGAGGTAGCCGGCGGCGAACTTTTCGACGGTGTCGCGGTGGGAGTCGAAGTAGTCCTTGCGGCAGGCCCAGACGTCGGCGATGGAGCGGGACATCTGGGCGGTGCTGACGAGGACCTTGGCGCCCTTGACGGTGCCCTCCGCGCCGCTGCCGGCGGAGTCGAGGCCGCCGGTGAGGCCGATCATGTCGGGGCTGATGACCAGGCAGGCGTCGACCGAGGGGTCGGCGCGGAACTTGGCGGCCGGGCCGTTGGGGCCGGTGAGGTCGGGGGTGAAGACGATTTTCACGTCGTCGTAGGAGAGTTGGGCGGCGCGGAGGATGTCGTCGAGCATGCCGACGTGGGGGCCGCCGTCCTGCAGGGCGATGGTCTTGCCCTTGAGGTCGTTGAGGGTTTTGAGGGTCCCGCGGCTGACCATGTGGTCGCCGGCGCTCCAGGTGAGTTGGAGGAAGACGACGGGCTTGGTGCGGGGGTCGGCGCCGAGGGTGTCGGAGGCGAGGGCGATCATGCCCATGGTGCCGCGGAGGAAGGGGGTCTCGCCCATGAGGTAGGAGCGGACCTGGGCGACGAAGTCGTCGCCGTTGGTGAACTTGAGGTCGAGGCCGAGGTTGTCGTAGATCGAGCCCTTGGCGGTGGTGAGGCCGCCGTTGGCGTAGAAGCCGGGCACGTCGCCTCCCCAGGTGAGGAAGGGCACGGGCAGGGGCTTGGCGTCGGCGACGGGGTTCACCGGCACGTCGCCGACCTTTTGGCGGAACGGCTCGGCGCGGCCGACCGCCGGCGCGAGCAGCGCGAGGAGGAGGGCGGCGGCGAGAAATCGGGAACTGAGGGTTCGCATGGGGGTTCGCATGGGGTGTCCTGGGTCTGCGTCCGGGGGATCGTACCCGAAGTCGGCCGGGGCGTGGCGTTATATCCCGCGACCGATTTCCAACCCGCCGGGCGGACGCGGGGGCCGCGCGGGGCCAATAATTCAGCCGGCGGCAGGCTGGTGGCTTAATTCCGGCGGCGACTTCGGGTACAACGGTCGCCAGGCCGGGAAGGCCGCCGCCGCTCCCCTTGTCCGCCCCTGTCAATCCTTATTAGTAAAACGGGAAAAGCCCCTTGAACCCTTCCGCACACGTCTCGCCGCCGGTCACGGATGCCGCCCCGCCCCGCAGCAAGCGGCGGCCGTCGGGGTGGCCCAAGTCGTTCCTGCCCGGCTACGTCCGCTGGCGGTCGCCGGCGGCGGGCGGGACGGACGAGGCGGCCGCCTTCTTCGCCAACGACCCGCCGCTGCGCGCCGACCTGTTCAGCGTCGACCAGTTAGAGACCCACGCCAAGGCCCTCGCCGGCTGGCACGAGGTGGACGAGGCCGGCGGCCCCGACCGCCTGCTGCCGCGCCTCGCCAAGAACGAGGAGGTGCTGGTTCGCGCCTACGAGCTGGTCATCGACGCGGTGGAGAACAACCGCCGCATCAGCCCCGCCGCCGAGTGGATGCTGGACAACTTCTACCTCATCGAGGAGCAGGTCCGCATCAGCCGCCGGCACCTGCCCAAGGGGTATTCCAAGGAGTTGCCGCACCTGGTGGGCGGGCCGAGCAGGGGCTACCCGCGGGTGTACGACCTGGCGCTGGAGCTGATCAGCCACGTCGACGGGCGGGTGGATCTGGAGAGTTTGACGAGCTTCGTGTCGAGCTACCAGAGCGTGACGACGCTGAAGTTGGGCGAGTTGTGGGCGGTGCCGATCATGCTGCGGCTGGCGCTGCTGGAGAACCTGCGGCGGGTGGCGGCGCGGATCGCGGCGGCGCGGCTGGACCGGGACAAGGCGGACTACTGGGCCGACAAGCTCGTCGCCACCGCCGAGGCCGACCCGAAGGACGTGGTGATCGTGCTGGCGGATTTGGTCCGCAGCAAGCAGCCGATGAACTCGGCGTTCGTGGCGGAACTGGCCCGGCGGCTGCAGGGGCAGGGGCCGGCGCTGGCGTTCCCGATGAGCTGGGTCGAGCAGCGCCTCGGCGAGCAGGGGATCAACGCCCAGCAACTGGTGCAGAACGAGAGCCAGAGCCAGGCGGCCGACCAGGTGAGCATCGGCAACAGCATCGGGTCGCTGCGGTTCCTGGCGAGTTGCGACTGGAAGGAGTTCGTCGAGAACCTCTCGGCGGTCGAGGCGGTGCTGCGGCACGACCCGGCGGACATTTACTCCGACGGCGATTTTGCGACGCGCGACCGCTACCGCCACGCCGTCGAGCGGATCGCCCGGCGGAGCAAGCGGACCGAGGCGGAGGTGGCCGAGGAGGCGGTGCGGCTGGCGCGCAAGGCGAAGCAGGCGCTGGTCGAATCTGGAGCCGACCCGTCGGCGGTGGGCGGGTCGGTCGACCGCGCGGCCGACGAGATGCCCAGGCTGGTCGAGAACGGGCAGAACGGGCAGAACGGTTCAACGAATCGCGCCGCGGCGTACATCCCGTCGGCCGGCGGAGTCGGCGGGTCGAAGGGGGCGGACGGGGAGATCGAGTTCGGCCTGCTGCGCGGGCGGGCGGAGTTCCGCGACTTGCACGCGCGGTCGCGCCGGGCCGCGCCCAGCACGCACGTCGGCTACTACCTGGTCGACAAGGGCACGCGCGATCTGGAGCGCGCCGTGGCGATGCGCCCGCCGCTGTCGCTGCGGCTGCGGCGGATGGTGCGGCGGGTGCCGCTGGCGCTGTTCCTGGCGGCGGTGCTGGTCATCAGCGGCGGGATGACCGCGCTGCTGTTCGCCATCGCCGGGCCGTTCGGGATGCGGTGGTGGATGATGGCCGTCCTCGCGCTGCCCGCGCTGGTGGCGGCGAGCTTTTTGGGCGTGGCGCTGGTGAACTGGGTCTGCACGCTGCTGGTCCACCCGCGGTCGCTGCCGCGGCTGGACTTTTCCGCCGGCATCCCCGCCGACTGCCGGACGGCGGTCGTGGTGCCGACGATGCTGACGAGCAAGCAGAACGTCGAGGATTTGCTGGAGGGGCTGGAGGTGCGGTACCTCGCCAACCGCGACCGGCACCTGCACTTCGCGCTGCTGACGGACTTCAAGGACGCGACGCAGCAGGTGATGCCCGGCGACGAGGAATTGCTGAAGCTGGCGGCCGACGGCGTGGCGGCGCTGAACGACAAGTACGCCCACCCCGCGCAAAATCGCTTCGACCGCCCCGACGCCGCGGAGGTTTACATCGACGGCCCCGGCGACACGCGCGCGGCGGACGCCGCCGATTCCGCCGACGGGGTTGGTGCCGGTCCGGCGGGGCGCGACGACGCCTTTTTCCTCTTCCACCGCCCCCGCGTCTGGAACCAGGCCGAGGGCGTCTGGATGGGCGAGGAGCGCAAGCGCGGCAAGCTCGACGACTTCAACCAGTTCCTGCGCGGCCTGAACGAGAAGGGGGATGACAAGGTCTTCAGCGCCATCGTCGGCCGCCGCGAGGTGCTCTGCCGCTCGCAGTACGTCATCACCCTCGACACCGACACGCAGCTCCCGCGCGACGCGGCGCAGGACCTCGTCGGCACCATCGCGCACCCGCTGAACCGCGCGGTATACGACCCGAAGAAGGGCCGGGTGGTGCGGGGCTACGGCATCCTGCAGCCGCGGGTGGCGGTCACGCTGCCGAGCGCGGGCAAGTCGTGGTTCGTCCGCCTCTTCGCCGGCGACGCGGGGATCGACCCGTACACCCAGGCGGTCAGCGACGTTTACCAGGACGTGTTCGGCGAGGGGTCGTTCATCGGCAAGGGCATCTACGACGTCGACGCCTTCCTCGCCAGCCTCGGCGGGCGGCTGCCGGACAACCGGATTTTGAGCCACGACTTGCTGGAGGGGAGTTACGCGCGCGGCGGGCTGGTCACAGACGTGCTGCTGTACGAGGATTACCCTAGCAGTTACGCGGCCGACGTTTCGCGGCGGCACCGGTGGGTGCGCGGCGACTGGCAGATCGCCTCGTGGGTGCTGCCGTGGGCGCCGGGGCCGGGCGGTCGGGCGCGGCGCAACCCGACGAGCGCGCTGAGCCGGTGGAAGATCTTCGACAACCTGCGGCGGTCGCTGGTGCCCGCGTCGCTGCTGCTGCTGCTGCTGGTGGCGTGGGCGGCGGTGATGCCCGCGGGGTACTGGACGCTGGTGGTGGCGGCGATCCTGCTGCTGCCGGCGGCGTTCGCCACGGCGCTGGGGGTGCTGCGCAAGCCGAAGGATTACCCCGTGAGCCTGCACCTGCGGCTCCAGGCCGAGGGGGCGGTGCGGCAGTTTTTGCAGGCGATCCTGAACCTCGTCTTCCTGCCGCACGACGCCCACACGACGCTCGACGCGATCGGGCGGACGCTGTGGCGCATCTTCGTCAGCCGGCGGAGGCTGCTGGAGTGGCGGACCAGCAGCGAGGCCGAGCGGACGGCGGGCACCGGCCTAGGGGCGTTCTACCGCAGCATGTGGGCGTGCCCGCTGGCGGCGGTGGTGGGCGGCGGGCTGCTGGCGGGGGTCCGGCCGCTGGTGTTCGACAATTACGCGACGCGCAACGGCCTGTGGGTCGTCGCCGCCCCGCTGCTGGTGGCGTGGCTGCTGGCGCCGGCGGTGGCGTGGTGGCTGAGCCGGCCGATCCCGCTGCGCGAGGTCGCGCTGTCGGCCGAGGACGCGCTGTACGTCCGGCTGCTCGCCCGGCGGACGTGGCGGTTCTTCGACCTGTTCGTCGCCCCGGCCGACAACTACCTGCCGCCGGACAATTTTCAGGAGCACCCCTCGCAGGTCATCGCCCACCGCACCAGCCCGACGAACATCGGGTTGTCGATGCTCTCGCACCTGGCGGCGTGGGACTTCGGGTACGTCTCCACCGGCTACCTCCTGCACCGCACGCAGGCGACCCTGGCGACGCTGGGGCGGATGGAGCGGTACGAGCGGCACTTCTACAACTGGTACGACACCCGCACCCTCGAGCCGCTGCCGCCGCGCTACGTCTCGTCGGTCGACTCGGGGAACTTCACCGCGAGCCTGCTGATCCTGCGGCCGGGGCTGCTGGAGTTGCAGCACGCGCCGGTCCTGCCGGCGCAGACGTTTTCGGGCCTGGCCGACACGCTGCGGGTGCTGCTGGAGACGGCGCGGGGCAAGGACAAGGTCGCCCACCGCAAGCGCGCCAGCCACCTGCCGGCGGACGTGCTGACGCGGCTGGACCGGCTGGCGAACGAGCTCGACCACCCGCCGCGCGCCCTGGGCGGCAGCCGCGTGCTGCTGCAGCGCGTGGCGGTGGCGGCCGGCGACGCGGTGGCCGCCGCCAGCCCCGGCGACGGCGACGAAATCCAGTGGTGGGCCCGCGCCTTCGAGCGGCAGGCCCGCGAGGCGTCGGACGACCTGGCCCACTTCGCCACCTGGGCCGACGTCAACCCGCCGAGCGAAAAGTCGTGGCGGCGCGGCGGGGGCGTGCAGGTCTCGCGCCTCGGCAAGCTCCGCGACGCCACCCGGAAACTCGACGAGATTCCGACGCTCCGCGAGGTGGCGGACCTGTCCGACGGCCTCGGCGAGATCATGGCCGCGATCGGGGCGGATCTGGCGTCGTCGGGCGAGTCGTACGCGGACGAGGACGGGGCGTGGGTCCGGCGGCTGCGCGCCGCGCTGTCGACCGCCAGCGAGCGCGCCGCGGCGCGGATCGCCGAGTTCGCCGACGCCGCCGACGCCTGCCGCGAGTTCGCCGACGCCGACTACGGCTTCCTCTACGACCGCGCCCGCGATTTGCTGACCATCGGCTACAACGTGGACGACCGCCGGCGCGACGCAGGGCACTACGATTTGCTGGCGAGCGAGGCGCGGCTGACGAGCTTCACCGCCATCGCCAACGGGCAGTTGCCCCAGGACCACTGGTTCAGCCTCAGCCGCATGATGACCACCCAGGGGGGCGAGCCGACGCTGCTGAGTTGGTCCGGCAGCATGTTCGAGTACCTCATGCCGCTGCTGGTCATGCCGACGTATGAGAACACGCTGCTCGACCAGACGTACCGCGCGGTGATCGACCGCCAGATCGAGTACGGCCGGCAGCGCGGGGTGCCGTGGGGCATCAGCGAGAGCGGCTACAACGCCACCGACGCGGCACTGAATTACCAGTACCGCGCCTTCGGCGTGCCGGGCCTGGGCCTCAAGCGCGGGCTGGCGGAGGACCTGGTCATCGCGCCCTACGCCACGGAGATGTCGCTGATGGTCGACCCGGCCAAGAGCGTGCTGAACCTCAAGCGGATGGCGGAGGACGGGCACTTCGGCGCGTACGGGTTTTACGAGGCGATCGACTTCACCCCCAGCCGCGTGCCGCGCGGGCAGGAGAGCGCGACGGTCCGGTCGTACATGAGCCACCACAAGGGCATGGCGTTTTTGGCCCAGGCCTACGCGCTGCTGGACCGGCCGATGCAGCGGCGGTTCAACGACGACCCGCTGTTCAAGAGCACGGAACTGCTGCTGCAGGAGCGGATCCCCAAGGCCGCCCCGGTCTTCCCGCACGCCAGCGAGGCCAGCAACGCCAGCCGCCGGCAGACGGGCGAGGCCGAGGGCATCCTGCGCGTCTTCCGCACGCCCAACACCAACCGCCCCGCCGTCCACCTGCTTTCCAACGGCTCGCTGAACGTGATGGTGACGGCCGCGGGCGGGGGCTACAGCCGGTGGCGTGAGATCGCCCTCACCCGCTGGCACGAGGACCCGACCCGCGACTGCTGGGGCACGTTCGTCTACCTCCGCGACGCCGACAGCGGCGAGTTCTGGAGCTACGCCTACCAGCCGACGCTGAAGAAGGCCGACTCGTACGAGGCGGTCTTCAGCCAGGCGCGGGCGGAGTTCAAGCGGCGCGACGGCGACATCGAGTGCAACAGCGAGGTCAGCGTCAGCCCCGAGGACGATGTCGAGCTCCGCCGCCTGACCGTGACGAACCGCGGCCGGCAGCGGCGGACGATCGAGTTCACGAGTTACTGCGAGGTGGTGCTGGCGAAGGCCGACGCCGACGCGGCGCACCCGGCGTTCAGCAACCTGTTCGTGCAGACGCAGCTCATGCGCAACCGCCAGGCGATCCTCGCCACGCGGCGCGCCCGCAGCCAGAGCGAGCGGCCGCCGTACCTGCTGCACCTGATGGCGGTCCACGGGCCGACGGTCGGCGAGGCGAGTTACGAGACGGACCGGAGCAAGTTCGTGGGCCGGGGCCAGTCGCTGGCCGAGCCGGCGGCAATGTTCCGCCGCCACCTGCAGGACAGCGAGGGGAGCGTGCTCGACCCCGTCGCCAGCGTGCGGCGGACCGTGACGCTGGAGCCGGGCCAGACCATCAAGGTCGACGTCGTGACGGGCGTCGCCGACGCCCGCGAGGCGGCGGTGGGGCTGATCGAGAAGTACCACGACCGCCGGCTGGCCGACCGCGTGTTCGAGCTGGCGTGGACGCAGAGCCAAGTCGTGCTGCGGCAGCTCAACGCGACCGAGGCGGACGCGCAGTTGTACGGCCGGCTCGCCAGCAGCGTGATCTACGCCAACGAGCGCCGCCGCGCGGGCGGCGGGGTCATCACCCGCAACCGCAAGAACCAGTCGGCGCTGTGGGGCTACGGCATCAGCGGCGACCTCCCGCTGGTGCTGCTGCGCGTCCACGACCGCACGAAAATTGCGCTGGTCAAGCAGCTCGTGCAGGCCCACGCCTACTGGCGGATGAAGGGTTTGCGGTGCGACCTGGTGATCTGGAACGAGGACGCCAGCGGCTACCGGCAGGAATTGCAGGACGAGATCATGGGCCTCATCACCGCCGGCACCGAGGCGGCGAGCCTCGACAAGCCCGGCGGCATCTTCGTGCGGCGGACCGAGCAGATCTCCGAGGAGGACAAGACGCTGATGCAAACCGTGGCGCGCGTGATCCTCAACGATGCCGGCGGCACGCTGGCCGAGCAGTTGGACAAGCGCAGCACGCCCGAGTTGCCGGCGGTGCCGAAGTTCGTCCCCACCCGCGCCCGTCGTGCCGAGGTGCCGACGGCGGCGGAGGTTGAGACGCGCGACCTGATCTTCCACAACGGCATCGGCGGCTTCACGCCCGACGGCCGCGAGTACATCTGCACCACCACGGCGGAGGACCCCACCCCCGCGCCGTGGTGCAACGTGCTGGCGAACCCCGAGTTCGGCACCGTCGTGACCGAGAGCGGCGGCGCGTACACCTGGCACGAGAACGCCCACGAGTTCCGCCTCACCCCCTGGTACAACGACCCGGTGAGCGACACCACCGGCGAGGCGTACTACGTCCGCGACGAGGAGAGCGGGCGGTTCTTCAGCCCCTGCCCCCTGCCCGCCCGCGGCCCGATGCCCTACACGACGCGCCACGGCTTCGGCTACACCGCCTTCCACTACGCCGAGGGGGGCATCGAGACCGAGATGTGGACCTACGTCGCCATCGACGCCCCGGTGAAGTTCGTCACCGTCAAACTCTCCAACCGCAGCGGCCGGACCCGGCGGCTGGGCGTCACCGGCTTCGTCGAGTGGGTGCTGGCGGACCTCAAGAGCAAGAGCCAGCTCCACGTCTACACCGAGCTCGACCCGAAGACCGGCGCGGTCCTCGCCCGCAACCGCTACAGCGAGCAGTTCGGCGAGCGCGTTGCCTTCTTCGACTGCTCCGAGGCGAAGCGCACCGTCACCGGCGACCGCACCGAGTTCCTGGGCCGCAACGGCAGCCCGGCCGACCCCGCGGCGATGGGCCGGATCAAGCTCAGCGGCAAGATCGGCGCGGCACTGGACCCCTGCGCCGCGATTCAAGCCGTCGTGGAGATCCCCGACGGCGGCGACAAGGAGGTGACGTTCATCCTCGGCGCCGCCCGCAGCCGCGAGGCCGCCGCCGGCCTCGTCGAGCGCCACAAGGGCGTCCCCGCGGCGCACCGCGCGCTCGAGGAGGTCTGGAAATACTGGAACACCACCCTCGGCACCCTCTACGTCGAGACGCCCGACCCGGCGATCAACGTCCTCGCCAACGGCTGGCTGCCCTACCAGGTGCTCGCCTGCCGCTACTGGGCGCGCAGCGGGTTCTACCAGTCCGGCGGCGCGTACGGCTTCCGCGACCAGTTGCAGGACGTGATGGCCCTGCTCTACGCCGCCCCCAAGCTCATGCGCGAGCACATCCTGCGCGCCTGCGAGCACCAATTTAAGGAGGGCGACGTGCAGCACTGGTGGCACCCGCCGTCGGGCCGGGGCGTGCGCACGCACTTCTCCGACGACTTCCTGTGGCTGCCGCTGGTGGTCGCGCGGTACGTCACGGGCACCGGCGACACCGGGCTGCTGGACGAGACCGTCCACTTCCTCGAGGCCCGCGCCGTGCCGCCGGACGAGGAGAGTTACTACGACCTGCCCAACCGCTCCGACGAGGCCGGCACCGTCTACGACCACTGCGTGCGGTCGATCGAGAACGGCCTGAACTTCGGTGAGCACGGCCTGCCGAAGATCGGCTGCGGCGACTGGAACGACGGCATGAACCTCATCGGCGAGCACGGCCGCGGCGAGAGCGTCTGGCTCGGGTTCTTCTACTACCTCATCCTCAAGCAGTTCTCCGAGGTCGCCCGCCGCCGCGGCGAGACCGACTTCGCCGACAAGTGCCTCGCCACCGCCGGCACCCTCATGGAGAGCGTCGAGAGGAACTCCTGGGACGGCGAGTGGTACCGCCGCGCCTACTTCGACAACGGCGAGCCCCTCGGCAGCGCGGGCAACCCCGAGTGCCAGATCGACTCGCTGCCGCAGAGTTGGTCGGTGCTGGCCGGCTCGAACGACCCCGAGCGGTCGCGCAGCGCGATGGACGCCGTCGACGACCGCCTCGTGCGGCGCGACGCGCGGCTGATCCAACTGTTCGACCCGCCGTTCGACACCAGCCACCTCAACCCCGGCTACATCAAGGGCTACGTGCCCGGCGTGCGCGAGAACGGCGGGCAGTACACCCACGCGGCGGTCTGGACCGTGATGGCCTACGCCGAGATGGGCGACCGCAAGCGGGCGTGGGAACTGTTCAACCTCATCAATCCCGTGAACCACGGCAACACGCGGGCGGGCATCGACGTCTACAAGGTCGAGCCCTACGTCGTGGCCGCCGACGTCTACGCCGTCCCGCCGCACGTCGGCCGCGGCGGGTGGACGTGGTACACCGGCTCGGCCGGGTGGATGTACCGGCTCATGCTCGAGTCCCTGCTGGGCCTGCACCTGGAGGTCGACCGCCTGCGGTTCACCCCCCTGCTGCCCGAGGACTGGAAGGGCTTCAAGATGAGCTACCGCCACCGCGACACCCACCACCGCATCACCATCCAAAACCACGGCGGCGAGGAGGTCACACGCGTCACCGTCGACGGCGTCGAGCAGCCGGACAAAACCGCCAGGCTGTTCGACGACCGCCGCGACCACCACATCCTCGTCGAGCTCGGCCCGCCCCCGCACGGCCCCGAGGCCGACCTGCCGCCAATCGCGCCGATCGAGGTGCAGGAGCCCGGCCGGCCGTCGCTGATCTCCGCCGCGCCGGTCGAGTCGAAACCGGAGACCGAGCGAACGCCGGAGCCGACGCCGCCGGTGGCCGTCGAGGCGTCGGTGATGGCGTCGGCGGCGGAGTCGGCGGCGGAGTCGAGTGGGGAGGGGCCGGCGTGACCGACTTCCTCTCCATCGCCGACCACTCCCCCGCCGCCCTGCGCGACCTGCTGGAGCTCGCGGTGCGCCTCAAGCGCGAGCTCAAGCAGACCGGCCGCAACGCCCCGCTGCTGGTGGGCAAAACGCTGGCGATGGTCTTCGAGAAGCCCAGCCTCCGCACCCGCGTCAGCTTCACCGTGGCGGCCGCCCACCTCGGCGGCACCGCGATCGTGCTCAAGCAGGACGAGGTCGGCCTCGGCACCCGCGAGCCGGTGCGCGACGTCGCCCGCGTCCTCGCCGGCATGTGCGACGGCATCGTGGCCCGCACCTTCGAGCACGAAAAGGTGCTGGAACTGGCTAAGTTTTCAAGCGTCCCGGTCATCAACGGCCTGACGGATTACTCCCACCCCTGCCAGGCGATGGCCGACCTGATGACCCTCGCCGAGCACTTCGGCGGCCCCGACGCCGACGCCGCGGCGCTGGTCGGCCGCACGCTCGCCTACGTCGGCGACGCGAACAACGTCGCCCGCTCGCTCGCCCTCGCCTGCGGGAAGTTCGGCGTGAAGTTCGCCATCGCCTCCCCGCCGGGCCACGGCTTCTCCGACGCGGCCGTCGCGGAATTGAAGTCGCAAGTCCCGAACCTTCGATTCGAATCCACCGCCGACCCCCGCGCCGCCGTGGCCGACGCCGACGCGGTCGTGACCGACACCTGGGTGAGCATGGGGCAGGAGGCGGAGAAGGCGGCGAAGGTGAAGGCGTTCGCCGGCTACGCCGTGGACTCGGATTTACTCTCCGCCGCCCCGGACCGGGCCGTGGTGCTGCACTGCCTGCCGGCGTACCGGGGCTACGAGATCAGCGAGGGCGTGTTCGAGTCGCCGCGCTCGCTGGTGTTCCAGGAGGCGGAGAATCGGCTTCACTTCCAGAAAGGGCTGATCGCGCGGCTGATGGGCGGGGCGTAGCGGGGTTCCTTAATAGCCGGAGGCGGAAGCCCCGGTTGATCGCGCAGAAAGTCTCCCGAACTTCGCACGCTTTCCAATCCGAAGACCGGGGCTTCCGCCTCCGGCTATTAAGGAATGCCCGCGTGCTCCCCCACTCGCGCCTCGACACCTCGCTGCCGAACGCGGACCCGTGGGCGATGCCGCCGAGCCGCGCCACGCACCTGCTCCGGTGCGACGGCCTCGACGCCCCGGCGCAACTCTCCGACGCCGCCGGCCTCCGCTCCGAGTGGGCCGACCCGCTCGCCGCCCTGCGGTGGATGGAAAAAAACTTCCCCACGCCCGGCCGCTGGGTCGGCTTCCTCAGCTACGACCTCGGCCGACGGTTCGAGGCGCTTCCGTCGCGGGCGGTGGACGACCTGACCCTTCCGCTGTTCGCGTTCGGATTTCACCCCGACGAGACGATCAAAATCCCGTTGAGCCGCGAGCGCAGCGAGCGCTTTTCCGCCACGGGACCGAAAAGCGCTCGCTGCGCTCGCGGCTCAACGCTCCCCCGAGACGCCTACCTCGCCGCCTGCGGAAAAATCATCGCCTACATCCGCGCCGGCGACATCTTCCAAGCGAATCTCGCGCAGCGCCTGACGTTCGATTTAGTTGCGAAACCGCAAGCGATTTACCGACGCCTCCCCCCCGCCGCCTATGGCGGATTGCTCGATTTCGGCGACTTCTCGCTGATCTGCAACTCCCCCGAACTCTTCCTCAAAGTCGAAAACCGCCGCGTCACCACCCGCCCGATCAAGGGCACCCGCCCCAACGCGCCGCGCATGGTCGACGAACTGCTGAACAGCGAAAAGGACGCGGCGGAACTCCACATGATCGTCGACCTCGAGCGCAACGACCTCGGCCGCGTCTGCGAGGTCGGCAGCGTCCGCGTCACGCGGCCACGAGAAATCGAAATCCACCCCACCATTCTCCACGGCGTCGCCACCGTCGAGGGCACGCTGCGGCAGGGCGTTGGGTTCGTCGACCTCCTCGCCGCCACCTTCCCCGGCGGCAGCATCACCGGCGCGCCCAAGATCCGCGCCATGCAGATCATCGACGACCTCGAACCCGTCCGCCGCGGGCCCTACTGCGGCGCGGTCGGCTACCTCGCCTCCGACGGATCGATGCAATTCAACGTCGCCATCCGCACGATCATCGCCGAGGGTCAGACGGCTCATGTCAGCGTCGGCGGCGGCATCGTCGCCGACAGCGACCCGCTCGCGGAGTACGCCGAGACGTGGACCAAGGCCCGCGCGATGCTCGACGCCCTCGGGCAAAAAAATGTTCCTTGATAGCCGGAGGCGGAAGCCCCGGTCTTCGGACCCGACAGCGTGAGAAGTTCGGGAGACTTTCCGCGCGATCAACCGGGGCTTCCGCCTCCGGCTATGAAGGAAGCCGCGCTACCATCCGCCATGCCCATTGTCTGGATCAACGGAGATTTTCTCGACGAATCCGCCGCTCACATCGGCCTTGCCGACGGCGGGCTGCTCCACGGCGCGGGCGTCTTCACCACGATGCGGGCGGCCGGCGGCGAGGTCGTGCGGATCGACCAGCACCTCGCCCGCCTGCGCGACTCGTGCGACGCCCTGTTCATCCCGCTGCAGCACAAGGACGCGGCCCTCCGCGACGCGGCGACGGAGTTACTCGCGCGCAACGACCTCGCCGACGCTCGCCTGCGCCTCACCGTGACCCGCGGCCGGTCGACGCTCGACCCGCTGCACGGGGCGGTGCTCGAGCCGACGTGCTTCCTCACCGCCGCCGAGCTCGTGCCCTACCCGGCCGAGTTCTACGACCGCGGCATGACGGTGATCCTGCTCGACGAGCAGAAGTTAAACCCCTACGACGTGCAGGCGGGGCACAAGACGCTGGATTACCTCTCGCGGTTCGCCGCGCTGAAGGAGGCGGCGCGGCGCGGGGCGGGCGAGGCGCTGTGGTTCAACGTCCACAACTACCTGCAGTCCGCGAGCGTGGCGAACGTCTTTTTGGTCGAGC
Source organism: Tepidisphaeraceae bacterium (assembly GCA_965260985.1). Taxonomy (GTDB): domain Bacteria; phylum Planctomycetota; class Phycisphaerae; order Tepidisphaerales; family Tepidisphaeraceae; genus CBDHCE01. The sequence continues at coordinate 13,812 of CBDHCE010000002.1, forward strand.
GCGGCGGGCTGGTGACGCCCCCGACCGCCGCCGATCTGCGCGACCGCCGGGTCCGGGAAACGTGCCCCTACCCGCGCAGCAACGCGCTGCCGGGCGTGACGCGGGCGGCGGTGATCGACGCCGCCGGCGCGCTCGGCATCGGCGTCGAAACGTCATCGATCGACGTCGAGCGACTGCTCGCCGCCGACGAGGTGTTCCTGACCAACAGCATCATGGGCGTGATGCCGGTGACGCGGCTGGAGAAGAAGGCGGTCGGCACCGGCGCGCCGGGGGAGGTGACGCGGACGCTAAGCATCGAGACCTCGTGGCTTAAATAGTCGAACACAGTTCGGCACGGGTTGGGCGTACCCACCCGTGGCACCCGCCGAATGGACCGCCGGTTCAATCTTAAATCCGGGCGGGACGCCCGTGCCACGGGGGTTACCGCTGGCCCGCGGTCGTCAGGGGCCAGTCGTCGGTGCGGAAGACGCTCGTCGGGAAGCCGGCGCCGTTGTAGAGGTTCGCGTCGGCGGCGTTGGACTTCCAGGCGTAGCGGACGGCTACCGGCTTCGGCACCGCGGGCGAGGTGAGCACCACCGCGTCGCCCTCGACCTCGGCGTCGGCCGCGTGCCACTGTTGGTCCGCACCGGCGAGTGCGAAGCCCGCGATCTTACCGGACTTCGCGTGCAGCCCGTCGGCGTGGGCGAACGTGACGGTCGCCTTGCTGCCGTCGAACTTCGCCGACTGGTAGAGCGGCCCGCTGCCGACGACGTCCTCGCCGTAAACGGTCGACTCCGCCAGCTTCGCGGCGCGGAGGCCGACGGTCTGCTTGTCGGTCGGGTGGATGTTCCCCGCGTCGCCGACGTCGTTGGTGACGACCAGCCCGCTGTGGGGCACGGTCGCGGCGATCAGCCGTTGGGCGTTCTGCAATTCCGCCCACTCGCCCGCCTGCACGGGCTCGGGCACCGGGTCGTGGAAGTTGGCGATTTGCACGATGAGGAACGGGAAATCCCCCTGCCCCCACGCCTTGCGCCACGCGCCGATCATCGCGGGCAAAAGCGTCTCGTACTGCTCGGCGCGCGCCGCGTTCGACTCGCCCTGATACCAAATCGCGCCGCGGACGGCGTAGCCGGCGATGGGGGCGACCATGCCGTTCCAGTGGTTGGCGGGGCTGTTGTACTGGTTGGGCCCCTCCGGCGGCTGGGGCGGCGCGGCGGGGGCGGGGTAGGCGACGGAGACCTTGTATTTCCACTCGCCCGCGAGCGGGATCGGGTCGGCCGCGTCCTGCTGGTCGCTGGGGTAGGCGAGTTGCATCGCGGCGGCCGGACCGACCATGCCGCCCTCCCAGCCGGCGTCGTAGACGCGGACGGTGATGACGTTCTTCCCCGGCTTGAGGGTGCCCGGCGGGAGGGCGTAATCGCGCGACTTCGTCCACGACCCGTCGCCCGGCGGGGTCGCGCCGACCTTCGTGCCGTTGACGTAAGTCGTGTCGCCGTCGTCGATCTTGCCGAGGTGCAGGGTCAGCTCCTGCTTGTTCGCCACGCCCGCCGGCACGTCGAGGGTGCGGCGAAACCAGATGGCGCCGTTGATCATCTCGCCGTTGGACTCGATCGTGCTCGGCAGCTTCATGGTCTTCCACGCGGAGTCGTCGAAGGTGGGGGACATCCAATTCTTGGCCGCGGGCGGGTCGCCGGGGTCGGGGCGGTAGGTGTTCTTCTCGAACGCCGCCTTGTCGCGCTCGTACTTCGCCATGCCCCCCTTCACGTCCGCGCCGGCGTAGCGGTCGACGATGGGCTTGAGCTCCGCCGCGTCCTGCATCGCGGCAAGCGGCGTCCACGATTCGGCGTTGCTGCCGCCCCAGTGGTCGGCGATCAGGCCAACGGGCACCCTGAGGTTCTCGTGCAAATCGCGGCCGAAGAAGTAGCCGACCGCGCTGAAGGGGCCGACGTTATCCGGCTTGCAGACGCGCCACGACCCGGTGACGTCCGCCTGCGGCTCGGCTTTGGCGACTTGGCGGACGTCGAAGAGGCGGATGTCGGGATAATCTGCCGCCTTCTTTTCCGCGTCGGCGTTGTTCACGCCGTCGACGGAAAACCCCATGTTCGACTGGCCGGTGCAGAGCCAAACCTCGCCGGCGATCACGTCGGTGAAGGTGATGGGGGTTGGGGTTTGGCTGCCCTTGACTGTCATCTCGTAGGGGCCGCGGGCCTTGACCGGATCGAGCGTGACGGCCCACTTTCCGTCCTGCCCGGCGGCGGCGGACTTCTCGGTTTTGTTGAATGAAACCGTCACCCTCTCCCCCGGCGCGGCGGTGCCGAAGACCTTCAGCGGCACGTCCCGCTGCACGGCCATGTGGGTGCCGAAGATGGAGGGGAGCTTCACGTCGGCACTCGCGGTTAGCGGCAGGAGGGCGACGGCGGGGAGGAGGAGTTTGAGCGGGGCCATGCACTCATCATACCGAAAATCCTTAATAGCCGGAGGCGGAAGCCCCGGTTTTTTGCGCGGGGTCTCCCGATGAAGAACCGGGGCTTCCGCCTCCGGCTATCAAGGAGCCCCGATTTCTTTCGACAGCGTTTCGCCGACCGTCGCCGGCGACGTGCCGTCGACGTCCACCGCCTGATTCGCGGCGCGCATCCGGTCGTCGCTGATGGACCCCACCAAAGGCCGCAGCGCGTCGACCACGCCCGGCACATCGGCCACCTCGGGCGAGAGCAGCAGCACGGCGTCGTAGGGGGGGAAGCCGTTGCGCGGGTCGTCGAGCACGATCAGATCGTTCGCGGAGATGCGGCCGTCGGTGCTGTAGGCGGTGATGACGTCGACCTCCCCGCCGGCGGCGGCCTTGAACAGGAACGAGGGGTCGAAGGTGCGTTGGGCGGCGAACTTCAGGCCGTAGGCGTCGCGCAGCTTGAACCAGTCGGGCCGGCTGAAGAACTCGTAATCGCTGCCGATGGTCAGCTCGCCCGCGTGCTTCGCCAGGTCATCGATGGATTTGATGCCGAGTTTCGCGGCGCGGTCGCGGCGCATGGCGAGGGCGTAGGCGTTCTCGAAGCCGAGGCGGCCGAGGTCGCGGATGCCGAATTGGTCGGCCATCCACCCATCCGCCGCGTTCAGCGTCTGCCACGCGGGGGCGGTGGCGTCGCGGCGCATGTAGGCGCTCCAGATCGTGCCGGTGTAGTCGACGAAGACGTCGATCTGGCTCCGCTTGAGCGCGTCGAAGCCGAGGGTGGAGCCGAGGCTTTCCGCCTTCTCCACCTCGAAGCCGGCGGCGCGGAGTTTTTGGGCGATCAGGTCGGCGAGGATGTACTGCTCGGTGAACGGCTTGCCGCCGACGCGGATCGGGCGGTTCAGCGCCGCCTGCCGCGCGGCGGTCGCCACGGCCGCCCGCTGCGGCCCGGTTGAAGTGAAGAGGTGCGGCGAGAGCAGCCCGAGCGCGACGACCGCGGCGGTCGCGCCGAGGGCGGCGAGGAGGCCGGCGCGGCTGCGGCGCTCGCTGGCCCACTGCGCCGCGCCGATCAGCGAGTCGAGCACGACGGCGAGAACCGCGGCCGCGAGCGCGCCGACGAGGATGGCGGTCGTGTTGTTCGTCTGCAGGCCGCTGAAGATGAAATTGCCGAGGGATTCGTAGCCGACCGGCGTGGTGAGCGTGGCGATGCCGACGGTCCAGACGGTGGCGGTGCGGAGGCCGGCGATGATCACGGGGGCGGCCAGCGGGAGTTCCACGCGGAACAGGGATTGGGCGGACGTCATGCCGCTGCCGCGCGCCGCCTCGGTGTAGACGGCATCGACGCCGGCCAAGCCGGTGACGGCGTTGCGGAGGATCGGCAGGATCGCGTAGATCGTCAGCGCGACCAGCGCGGGCCAGAAGCCGAACGTGCCGCTGACCGCAACCACCAGGGCGAGCAGGGCCAAACTCGGGATCGTCTGCGCCGCGCCGGCGGCGGTCAGGACGGGCCAGCGCAGCCACCTCACCCGCCCGACCAACACGGCCAGCGGCAGGCTGACCACCGCCGCGATGAGCAGCGACAGCAGCGCGATCGTCAGGTGGTTGGCGAGGTGGCCCGGCAGCAGGGCGAGCTGTTCGCGGAGGTTGTCGGACATGGGGGGAAGGGTAAGCCGCGAGCGCAGCGAGCGCTTCTTGCGTGGTGGGAGGAAAAGCGCTCGCTGCGCTCGCGGCTCACGACGGGTTGCACTCGGTCATGCCGCCCCGCGGCGGAGCGCGTCCAACCGCTGGGCCTGAGTTCGCGGCGTGTCGAGCAGCCGCTCGACGTAGCCGCCGCCGGGGTGTTGCACGAGGTTGGCCGGGGTGTCGATCCGCAGCAGTTTCCCTGCGTCCATCACCGCGATGCGGTCGGCCAGCAGCAGCGCCTCGGCCATGTCGTGCGTGACCATCACGGCCGTCAGGTTGAGCGACCGCTGGATTTGTTTGATCTCTTCTTGCAGGGCGTCGCGCGTCACGGGGTCGAGCGCGCCGAACGGTTCGTCGAGGAGCATCACGCGCGGCGCGGCGGCGAGGGCGCGGGCGAAGCCGACGCGCTGCCGCTGCCCGCCGGACAGTTCGGACGGCATCCGGTCCCGAAACTCGGCCGGCGGGAGGTGGACGAGGGTCAGGAGTTCGTTGACGCGATTCCGCGTGGCTTGGCGGTCCCACTTCAACAGTTTCGGGACGGTGGCGACGTTCTCCGCGACGGTGCGGTGGGGGAAGAGGCCGACGCCCTGAAAGACGTAGCCGATGCCGCGCCGCAGTTCGACCGGATCGCTTTGCGCCACGTCGCGGCCGTCGAGTTCGATTGTGCCGGCGGACGGCTCGATCAGGCGGTTGATCATTTTGAGCGTGGTGGTCTTGCCGCAGCCGCTGGTGCCGACGAGGGCGAGGAGCTCGCCTTCTGCGACGTCGAGCGAGAGGTCGCGCACGGCGTGGGTTTCGCCGCCGTCGTAAGACTTGCTGACGTGGGTGAGGCGGATCATGATTTCGTGGCTGGGGCGTCCCGCCCGAGTTCTTTTTAGGAGTAGGGAAAGACTCGGGCGGGACGCCCCAGCCACGGAGGCCGCTACCCGAGTTTGACGCGGATGTAATCCGCCCGCGCGGCCCGTCGCTCGTCGCCCTCGAGCTTTTTGCCCAGCACCTTCTGCAGGTGCGACGGCTGGGTCATCAGGAACAGCTCGTTCACGGTCGCCACGTCAATGCCCTTGATGCGGCCGAGGTTGATGCCCATGCGGAGGTGGCTCAGCAGGTGCAGCACTTCCTCGGACGAGATCATGCGGGCCGAGCGGAGGATGCCCAGGGCGCGGTGGACCTTGTCGTCCAGCGCGGTGGTGCGCTCGTTGAGCAGCGTGCGGCGGGCGTGGTGCTCGTAGTCGATGATCTTGGGGATCACGACGTGCTTGAAGTCGCCGATGATCTCCTCCTCCTGCTTGCCGAGGGTGGTCTGGTTGGAGATTTGGTAGAAGTCGCCGGTCGCCTCGGTCCCCTCTCCGTAGAGGCCGCGGACGGCGAGCTTCATGTCCTTGGCGGCGCGGAAGACCTTCTCGATCTCGCTGGTCAATTTGAGGGCCGGCAGGTGGAGCATGACGCTGACGCGGATGCCGGTGCCGACGTTGGTGGGGCAGGCGGAGAGGTAGCCGAAGCGGGGGTGGAAGGCGAAGTCCAGCGCCTCCTCCAGCACGTCGTCGACGTCGTCGATCTGCTCCCACGCCTCGTCGAGTTGCAAACCGGTGCGGAGGACCTGGATGCGCAGGTGGTCCTCCTCATTGACCATGATCGAGACGTTCTCCCCCTCGCCGACGGCCACGCCGCGGGCGCCGTTGCCGTTGGCGTGCTGCTTGGAAATCAGGTGACGCTCGACGAGCAAGTCGCGGTCGACCTGCGGAGCGTCGTTCAGCTCGACGTAGAGCATCTGGTCGGCGAGTTGGGCGTCGAGCACGGCATCGCGGATCTTCGCCTCGAGCTCGCGGCGCTTGCCCCGGCTGATCTTGGACAGGAACGGGAAGCCGGCGACGTTGCGGGCCAGGCGGATGCGGCTGGAGATGACCACCTCGCTCATCGGCCCCGAGCCGCGGAGCCATTCGCCGGCCTGACTGGTGAGGTCTGAGAGTTTCATCATGGTGCGCTGTCCTAAAGAGTCGTCAGTCTTCAGTCGCCAGCCTTCAGTGAAAAAACGCCTTGTCCTGGTGACTGGCGACTGAAGTCTGACGACTCCTTCCCGCCTCACGCCCCGGCCTTCTTGATCTCGTCCCGCAGGCCGGCGGCGCGCTCGTAGTCCTCGTCGTCGACGGCCTTGCCCAGCTCGCGGCGGAGTTTGGCGACGTCGCGCTGGCCCTTACGCCGCAGCGTGCCGGCACCTTCCGCCCGGCGGCTGGGCACCTTGCCCAGGTGGTGCGTGGCCCCCTCGTGGGCGCGCTGCAGCAGCGGGGTCAGCTCCTTCTCGAACAGGTTGTAGTCGTGCGCGCACCCGAGCAGGCCGGCCTGGCGGAACTCGGCCCAGGTGATGCCGCAGTGCTCGCACGCGCCGCCGGCCTCCTTCTGCACGCCGCTGTGCGCCATCACGAACTGCGTGAGCAGCTCGTTGATCGGCGTGTGCGCCTTCACCGGCACGTCGCCGGTCTGGTTCGCGCACGATTCGCACAGGTGCTTTTCGATCTTCTTCCCCCCCTTGATTTCGGTGAGGTGGATGGTGGCCGTCTTGCTGCAGTTGTCGCACTTCATGGCGCTCCGGGTAGGTCGTAACCGCTCAATCGTAGCGGGGCGCGACGGGGGGTCAATGACCGCCGGCCACGCCTCGGCTACGCGCGGGCGCGCCACGCCGCGCAGCAGTCCCACGTCTCCCACACCTTCACGTCGACGACCGCGACGCCCGCCGGCACGTCGACGGAATTGCCGAGGTGAAACGCCACGTTTTCCGCCGACGGATTGACTTCCGCGAAGGCCGGCAAATCGTTCAGGTGCGCGTTGTGCATCGGGTCGACCACCGCATCGACGCGGCGCTGCAACTCGTGAAAGTCCATCACGCAGCCGAGGGCGTCCAGTTCGTCCGACGCGACTGTGACGCTCACCCGCCAGTTGTGCCCGTGCAGCGGCTCCAGCGAGCCGTCGGGGAAGCGCAACTGGTGCGAGGCGGAAAAGTCGCGCGTGGTGGTGATGTCGAAGGGCATGGGCGGAGCATAAGGATGAAGGCGGAAGGATGAAGGATGAAGAAGAGGAAGAGGAAGAGGCGGATTCTCTCCGTTCATCCTTCATCCTTATGCTTACCCGATGCCCCGCTACTTCCCCAGCCCCGACGCCTTCGGCGCCCTCGCCGCGACGGCCGACGTCGTGCCCGTCTACCGCCAGCTCCTCAGCGACCGCCTCACGCCCGTCAGCGCGTTCGAGGCGATCGGCCGCGGGCGCGACCACGCCTTCCTGCTCGAAAGCGTGGTCGGCGGCGAGAAGGTCGGCCGCTACAGCTTCATCGCCACCGACCCCGCCGTCGTCTACCAGGCCAAAAACGGCACCGCCGACGAGGGGGGCGAATCCCGGCCCACCGCCGACCCGCTGGCCGATTTGCAGCGACTGCTCGGCCGCAAAACCTACGCCCGCGACCCCCGCCTCCCCGGCTTCACCGGCGGCCTGGTCGGCTACGCCGGCTACGACCTGATCCGCTACTACGAGCCCGACAAACTCGCCGAAGGCCCGCGGGACGACCGGAACCTGCCCGACCTCCTGTTCGGCCTCTACCGCGAACTGGTCATCTTCGACCACGTCGACAAGACGGTGAAGGTCGTGGCGAACGTCGAAGTGGGCAGTGGGCAGTGGGCAGTGGGCAGTGCGGAAGGGGCCTACGCCGACGGATGCCGGCGGGTGGATGCGCTGGTCGAGCAGTTGCAAAAACTCTCCGCCGGCACCGTCGGCGAGATCGACCCGCGCGCGCCGCTGGCCCTCGACTACGAAAGCAACCTCTCGCGCGAGCAGTACGAGGCGGCCGTCTCGCGCGGCATCGAGCTCATCCGCGCCGGCGACATCTTCCAGTTCGTGCCGTCGCTGCGCCTGCGCGTCCACTCCGCGGCCGACCCGTTCGACGTCTACCGCGCGCTGCGGGTGGTGAACCCCAGCCCGTTCATGTTCTACCTCAAGACGCCCGCCTGCACCCTGATCGGCAGCAGCCCCGAAATCCTCTGCCGCGTCGAAAACGGCGTCGTGCAGTCCCGCCCCCTCGCCGGCACCCGGCCGCGCGGGGCGACCGAGGCGGAGGACCTCGCTCTCGAAATCGACCTGCAGAACGACCCGAAGGAGGTCGCCGAGCACGTCATGCTGGTCGACCTGCACCGCAACGACGTCGGCCGGGTCGCGGCCGTGGGGTCGGTCGAACTGTCGGAGACGATGACGGTCGAGCGGTACAGCCACGTCATGCACCTGACCAGCCACGTCTCGGGCCGGCTGGCGGCGGGGAAAACCGCGCTCGACGCCCTGCGGGTCAGCCTGCCGGTCGGCACGGTGAGCGGCGCGCCGAAGGTGCGGGCGATGCAGATCATCGACGACTGCGAGCCGACCCGCCGCGGCCCCTACGGCGGGGCCGTCGGCTACCTCGACTTCAACGGCGACATGGACACCTGCATCGCCCTGCGGACCATCGTCTGGACGCCCGGCGACGAATCAACGGGCGGCGGCACCTTCGACGTGCAGGCCGGCGCGGGCGTGGTGGCCGACTCGGTGCCGGCCAGTGAGTACGAGGAGTGCCTCCGCAAGGCAACCGCGCTGCTGAAGGCGGTGGAGATCGCGGCGAACATGTGAGGGCGGGATTTTTTGGGTTGACTGGCGTCCGCGGTCGCCGCGCCGTAAGATTCTTTGCCGCGTAAGGTTCGGGACGGTTTCAGAACTTCCGCGACTCCCCCGAAATCCCCTTTGGCCGACCCAGCCCCCAAGCTCCCGCCGCCGCCCGCGATTGCCGGGGGTGGGCCGTCGTTAAATGACGAGGCGCTGCAGGGCCAGCAGGCGAGCCTGATCCTCAACACCATCGGCGAAGGCGTCTGCATCGTCGACGGCGACGGCCGGGCGGCGTGGATGAACAAGAAGATGCAGGCCTGGCCCCCCGCCGTCCACGAGAAGATCCGCCGCTGCTGCAAGGAGGCATTCGACCTCTTCTCCCGCCCCGACCAGCCCGCCCCCGCCACCGGCCGGTCGCGGCGGTTCACCATCAACGTCGACGACGCCCGCTACCTCGACATGGTCGCCAGCCCCGCCGCCGCCGCCGGCGGGCAGGTCAGCCAGATCGTCGCGGTCGTTTGGGATGCCACCCCCACCCGACGGATGCAGCAGAAGATCGACGCCATCGACAAGGCCGGCAGCGAATTGGTCAAGCTCGAGGCCGATGCCATGCGGTCGATGAATGTCGGCCAGCGGCTGAAACTGCTGGAAGATAAAATCGTCAGCTTCGCCCGCGAGCTGATGCACTTCGACCACTTCGCCGTCCGCCTGCTCGACCGCAAGAACCGAAAACTGGAGGCCGTCATCAACGGCGGGCTGCCGGCCGAGGCGATGGACACCGAACTCTTCGCCGCCAGCGAGGGCAACGGCATCAGCGGCTACGTCGCGGCGACGGGGCGGTCCTACATCTGCCCCGACGTCGAGCGCGACCCCCGCTACATCCCCGGCCTGGACCGCGCCCGCAGCAGCCTCACCGTGCCGCTGCAACTCCACGACCGCGTGATCGGCGTGCTGAACATCGAGAGCCAGCAGAAGGCGGCCTTCAGCGAGGACGACCGGCAGTTCGCCGAAATCTTCGCCCGCTACGTCGCCATCGCGCTGAACATCCTCGACTTGATGGTGGTGGAGCGGGTCGACACGAGCCACAAGGTGGCCGACGACGTGATGGCCGAGGTCGCCGGGCCGCTGAACGACATCGCGCTCGACGCCGAACTGCTGGCCGAGGAGTGCGCCGGCCGGCCGGCGCTGTGCGAGAAGATCCGGTCGATCCTCGGGAACGTCGCTGGCATCCGCCAGAGCCTCCGCCAAGCCGCCGCCGGGCCGAACACGGTGCTGGGGGCGCGCGACATCGGTGAGGCGGTCGACCCGGTGCTGGAGGGGACCAACGTGCTGGTGGTGGACGACGAGCCCAACATCCGCCAGACCATCGCCGACGTGCTGCGGAAGTACCGAGCGACCGTCACGGTCGCCACCAGCGGCGCGGACGCCATCGACCGCTTGGCCGACGCGGCGGTGGCGTTCGATCTGGTGCTGAGCGACATCAAGATGCCGGACAAAACCGGCTACGACGTCTTCGCCGCCGCCCACCGCCGCCCCGCCGCCCCGCCGTTCATCCTGATGACGGGCTTCGGCTACGACCCGAACCACTGCATCGTCCGCGCGAGCCAGGAGGGCTTGGCGGCGGTGCTGTTCAAGCCCTTCAAGGCCGAGCAGTTGCTGTCGGAAGTCCGCAAGGCGATCAAGCCCGCCGCCCCGGCGGAGTGAGGCCGCGACGGACTTTTCGCTTGCGCCCCGCCGCTTGCGGCTTCGCAAAGAAACCTCGCACCTCCGGTTCTGGTCAACCGGAACTCCCCATACCGTGAGTCACACGAGGAAAAGCCGGTGCTTAGGGTTCAGTTTTCTTTGCGAAGCCGCAAGCGGCACCATCCCCCCGCTCAGCCGACCTTTCGCCCGCACCGGCGGCAGAAGCGGGCGAACGGCGGCCGCATCTCGCCGCACTGCGGGCACGGCGTCGGATCGCCGGCCGCCGGCCCGCCACGCCGTTGGGCGAGGCGGTAGACCAGCACCCACACCGCCGCCCCGACGAGCAGCAGAACCACCCCCCGCCCAATCTGCGGCGGCGGCACGGCGAGGGTCGGTGCGAGGGTGGACAGGAGGGCGTCGATCACGCCCGACATTCTACCCGTTCCGCCGGGCCGGCACGGGGTCGATTTCACGCGGCCGGCCCGAAAAAAGAGGTGCCGCCCTCCGCGGGCGGCACCTCCGGTTGGTGGAACGGATTGACCGTCGCGTCGAAGCTCAGGCGCGGCGACGGCGGCCGAAGAGGCCGAGGCCCGCGAGGCCGAGCAGGCCGAGGCTGGCGGGTTCCGGGACGGCACCGGTCTCGCCGAGGAAGTTGGCGGCCTGCGCCGCGACCTGGGCGGCGGTCAGGGGCGAGCCATCGACCTGAAGGCGGACGAGGTCGGTGCCGGGGTCGGTGAACATCCCGCCGGCGACGGCACCGATGCCGATGCCGCTATCGACAATCGAGGTCGTGCCGCCGAAGGCGGCGGTGTCGGGCGTTCCGACCTGAACGCCATCGACGTACAGCGTCTGGGTAAAGCTGCCGGTGCCGAGGTCATCAACGACGAAGGCGAGGGTGTGGAAGGCGTTGTCGTTCAGCGGGGTGGTGCCGATGGTACCGGTGTCGCCCGCGCCCAGGCCGGTGCCGCCGGCGGGAAGCGCCCCGGCCGCGAGGCCGACGCCGAAGTCACCCGCGCCACCACCGGGCTGTTCTTGACCGAACAAGCCGCGGTACTGGAAGAAGGCATTTTCCGTGCCGTTGCCAGTGGCGGCGGTGGGGTAGCGGACGACGGCCGAAACGGTGAACTCGGTCTTGCCGGTCAACACGCTGGGGCCGTTGGTCCCGCCGTTGTCGATCACGAACGCCTGCCGGGGGGCGAGGGTGAGGAAATCGACCGTCGTGCCCGTCAGTGAGACGGTGCCCTTGGGGGCGGCGGTGCCGTCGATGCGGGCCGGGCGGGCCACGATCGAATCGACCCATGGCTGACCGACGGTGTAGTTGGTCGCGTCGTAGTCCAGAAGAAGGGCCGCTTGGCTGACGCCGGCGGTGCCCACGATGCACGCCGCGAGGGCGGCGGCCGAGATGATCTTGCTCTTGCTCATGATCCTGCCTCCTGAGGGGATGGAAATGGTGACAGGCGTTTCGACGCCTGTTCGATACGCATGAATCTACCCGGTGCCCGATCCGTATGCAAGCGAAAAAATTTCCGAGGCGAAAATATTTTCCGCCGGCGGTGTAACTCCCGCTGCGGCGCTACAGCCGGGCGGTCAGGTCCGGCCCGGTTCGCAACTCGTCGGGCGTCGGCACCTGGCCCAGCCGCATCAGCTCGAGAAAAGCCGACGCCTGCTTGTCGCGCTTGCGGGCCGACGCGGCCACGACCTTGCCGGATTTGACGTAGTAGGCGATGAACTCGCCGCCGGCGATGTCGCCGTCGGCGATGACCTCGTCGAAGTCCTCGGCGTGGCCGACGTAGTCGAGGCGGGTCTGATAATGCTCGGTCCAGAAGTAGGGCACGGCGTCGAACTCGACGGCGGAGCCGGCCATGTTCAGGGCGGCGACCTTGCCGTGCTGCTCGGCGACGCGCCAGTGCTCGACGCGGACGGGGCCGGCGTCGCGGTAGGGGAAGGCCGCCACGTCGCCGGCGGCCCAGAGGCCGTCGGTGGCCTTGAGGGTCGCGTCGACCGGCACGCCGCCGTCCTTCCGAAGCTCAACGCCGGTCAGCCCGTCCGTGCCGGGCGTCACGCCCAGGCCGACGAGGAAGAGGTCGGCCTCCAATGTCGTGCCGTCCTCCATCACCGCCGCGGCGGCCTTGGCGGGCTGCTTCGGGTCGGCCTCGAACTTGGCGGTTTTCGCCCGAACGAACGTCACGCCCTTGCCCTCGTGGAACGACTTCAGGAACTTGCCCACCTCCTCCCCCAGCACGTCCTTGAAGGGCACGGCATCCGGGCTGACGACCGTGACCTTCAGGCCCAGGCCGATCAGCACCGACGCCGACTCCAAGCCGATGAAGCCGTCGCCGATCACCACCGCGTGGCCCGACATGACCAGCCCCCCTGCCGCCTTCGCCTCGGCCGCGATGCGGTCGGCGTCGGCCACGTTGCGGAGGGTGAAGACGTTGCTCGCCCCCTCGCCCGGCACGCCCAGCTTCTTCGGCACGCCGCCGGGGGCGAACAGCAGGGCGTCGTAGCGAATCGTCGAGCCGTCGTCGAGCGTCACGGTCTTGGCCGCGGCGTCGACGGCGGTGGCGCGGGCGTGGCGGCGCTCGACCTCGCGCTCCTCGAAGTATTGGGCGTTCCGCAGCGGCAGCGCGAGCGGCTCGACCTTGCCTTTCAAGTAGCCCTTGCTGAGCTGCGTGCGGTCGTAGGGCAGGCGGCCCTCGGCGTCGATCATCACGACCTGGCCGGCGAAGGCGGTCTCGTTGCGGAGGGTCTCGGCCGCCATCTCGCCGGCGGTGCCGCCGCCGAGAATCACGAAGAGTCGGCTGTCGGTGACGCCGCGCTTCAGCGGCGGGACCGTCACGCGGTCGGCCGGCTCGTCGGGCACGGCCACGAGGATGTCGGACCCGTCCATCCGCACCTCGTAGCGCGGCACGCCGTCGAGCGAGGGGGGCTCGAGGACCGCCCCGTCGTTGACGGAGAAGGCCGACTTGTGCCACGGGCAGATCACCCGGCCGTGGCAGAGAATGCCCTTGGCGAGCGACGCGCCGTAGTGGGGGCAGAGCGCGCCGATGGCCGACACCTCATTGCCGCGGCGGACGAGCAGGACTTTGGACTTCCCGAGGGTGACCTCCTTGAGGCCGCCGTCGGCGAGGTCGGAGATGGGGCCTGCGTTGTGTTCGGTGAATGCCATGATTGCCTTCTTCGGAGGAGTGGTTATGTTTGCGGTCCGTTCGCCCCATCTGTACCCGGACCGGCCGCGGCTGTCAGCGTGCGGAATCGGGTGAAACGTGGAACGGGCGTCCCGCCCGGATTTTCTTTCGGACCGGAATCCGGGCGGGACGCCCGTTCCACGGAAGATCCGCCACCCCGGAGGTTTCATGCGACGCCGACTCGCCCCGCTGCTGCTCGCCCTGTTCCTCGCGCCGCTGCCGGGCTTGGCGGCCACCACGCCCATGGACGCGCCGCTGCCGGCGGGGGAAATCACGACCATCGAGGTCGACTACCCCGGCGGCAACGTGCGGGCGGGGGCGGCGGCGGTGCCGACCAAGCCGGGCACCTACCACTATAAGGTCTACGTCCCGACCGGCTACGCGGCGGACGCGGGGCGGACGTACCCGACGCTGTTCGTCTTCTCGCCCGGCGGCGATGCGGGCATGACGGACCTGGAGGCCCGGCTGAAGCGCGACCGGTGGATCGTCGTGATGCTCGTCGAGAGCCGCAACGGCGCGTGGGACCCGATCGCGGCGAACTTCGTGGCGGCGCACGACGACGTGGTCAAGCGGCTGAGGGTGGCCGAGGGGTTCAAGGTTGCCACGGGCCTGAGCGGCGGGGCGCGGGCGGCGAGCCTGGCGGCGGCGGCGCGGCCGGGCTTCGCCGCCGTCCTCTGCCAGGGGGCGGGGTTCTGGACGAGCAACCCGGCGGTGCAGTACGACGTGTCGGCGACGCGGGTGAACCCCCGCCTGTGCGTGGCGCTGACGGTGGGCGACGGCGACCCGAACCACGTCGAGTCGGCCCTGCTCGCCAAGGCCCTGCCCGCCGGCACGCCCTTCCGGCCGCTGTTCTTCAAGGGCCGGCACGAGTGGGCGCCCGAGGCCGTGGCGAATAACGCGCTGGATTGGATCGAGGAAATCGTCTACGTCCAAGCCCCGCAGGCGGCGGCGATGAAGCCGTTGTACGTCGCGCGGGCCGAGGCGTTGTTCGCCGCCGCCGGCGGGGCGACGGGGCTGGAAAAGTATGACCTGCTCGACCGGGCGACGGATTTGGTCGCCAAGCGGCGGCTACTGAACGAGCCGTCGCTCAAGGCCAAGTTGCCCGACGCCCGGCGGCAGATGACGGCGATGAAGGCCGACCGCGACCTCAAGCCGCAACTCGACGGCCGGGAGGCGTACTGGCGGGCGAGCGGCGCGGAGGATCTGGCGCGGGCACGCCTCGGCCGGAACGCGGCGCAACTGCGAACGGCCCTGCTGGACGTCGGCCGCTCCTATGCGGCGGTGGCCGAAAAGTTCGGCGACACGCCGTTCGGTAAGGCGGCGCAGGGGCGGGTGGACTCGCTGGAATTGGAACTGAAATAACTCGCCGAGAAAGAATGAACCACGGAGGGCACAGAGGACACGGAGGAAATGACAGAGAGTTTTTGTTTGCTCTGTGACTTCCTCCGTGTCCTCTGTGCCCCCTGTGGTTCAGTCTTTGGCGCGAAGGCTCACGCCCGGTCCGCCGCGCCGTTGCCGGAGGCGACCTGCGTCGATTCCTGCTGCACGCGGATGCGGGGGAGGCCGACGATGTCGTAGGTGGCGCTGGCGATGCCGATGCCGGCGGCGTCGAGGCCCTTGAGGATGTCGCGGGACATGGCGTCCTTCACGCCGCGGATGCCGTGCTCGCCGACGATGAAGCGGACGGTGAGTTCCAGCCAGTTGTCGGTGATGCGGTAGAAGCACTGCGGCTTGAGCTCGCCGGGCTGGTGGATGAAGTAGCGGCGCTTCATCTCGGCAATGGCCTCTTGGCCCATGTCGGTGCTCTTGACGGTGTGGGTCTCGGCGGCCTCCAGCATCACGCGCTCGGCCTCGGCGCGGTCGGCGTCGTAGGTGATGGGGATCACCATCTCGTCCCAGATGTAGGGGAAGTCGCGGGTGTAGTTGTAGACCGGCTCGTCGAAAATCTTGGCGTTGGTGACGGTGACGATGCGGCCGGTGTACTGGCGGGCGTGGACCCACATCGGCGGGTCGGCGGCCTGCACCGGCGGGGGCTGGCCCATCTCCATGATGGTGGTTTGGAGGAAGCCCAGGGCGATCACGTCGCCGCGCACGCCGCCCATGGTGATGCGGTCGCCGACGTTGAAGGTCTCGCCGCGGAGGATCACGAAGTAGCCGGCGAGGGCGGTGACGACCTTTTGCAGCGCGAAGGCGAGGCCGGCCGTCACCAGGCCGACGGCGGTGGTGAGGCGGGTGGGGTCGTCGAACCAGATCGACAGCAGGCCGATGAGGGTGAACAGCGCCATCGCCAGGCGGATCGCCTGCCGGGTCCAGAAGCGGGCGCGGTCGTACTTGCGCGGGATGACCACGCGCGCCAGGCCATAGAGCGCGTAGCCCAGCAGCCACATCGCGGCGATGAAGATCAGCGCGAAGACGAGCTTTTTGCCGTTGATCGCGTCGACACCGACGAGCTTGACGCCGAAGAGCTCGACGGCGTTGCGGGGGCCAACGAACTTGATGATTTGGGCGAGGGGCAGGGGCATTGCGGCGTGGTGCGTGGTGCGTGGTGCGTGGTGCGTGAAGTTTATGACTTCTTCACAAACCGGTGTCAGAGCAGAAGTCTTGGGTTCTTCGGACGTTGGCGATCTGTCAAGTTCGATTTCTTTGCGAAGCCGCAAGCGGCGGAACGCTTCTCACGCACCACGCACCACGAAACACGCACCACGCCTCACATCATCTTGTCCGGCGTGATCGGCAGGTCGCGGACGCGCTTGCCGGTGGCGTGGTAGACCGCGTTGGCGATGGCCGACGCGGTGCCGACGATGCCGATCTCGCCGATGCCCTTCGCGCCCGACGGGTTGGCCTGGTAGTCCGGCTCGCCGATCCAGTCAATGGTGATCGGGCCGATGTCGGCGTTGGTCGGGACGTGATATTCCGAGAGGTTGTCGTTGGTGATCCGGCCGTAGCGCTCGTCGACGTGGGTCTCCTCGGTCAGCGCCTGACCGACGCCCATGACCATGCCGCCGAGGAACTGGCTGCGGGAGGTCTTTTCGTTGAGGAGGATGCCGCAGTTGAACACGCCGTGCATGCGGGCGACGCGGACGGTGCCGAGGTCGGGGTCGACGTGGACCTCGACGAACTGGGCCCCGAAGCTGTGGGTGTCGAGCTCGTCGGCCCCGAGTTTCGGGTTGATCGACGCCTTGGCCTCGATCGAGTCGCGCATCGCGTTCTCCAGGACGGAGGTCATCGACACGCCGGCGGAGGGGTCGGCGGTCGGGTGCATGGTGCCGGCGGCGAAGGTCACGTCCGCGACCTTCAGGCCGGCGAAGGGGGAGTCTTTGCCGCCGGCCTTCTGGTGCAGTTGCAGGAGTTTCTCGTGGAGTTCGTCGCAGGCCTGGAGGGTGCAGCAGGCGATGCTGGCGGCGGTGCCGCTGCCGCCGGAGACGCCGCCGGGGGGCAGGTCGCTCTCGCCGTAGGCCATCTTCACGCGCTCGACGGGCACGCCGAGCATTTGCGCCGCGAACTGCACCTGGCTGGTCACGGTGCCGCCGCCGATCTCCTGGCTGCCGCACGAGAGCAGCACCGACCCGTCGGCGTTCAGTGCGAGCTTGACGGTGGTCGGCCAGCGGTTGTGCGGGTAGATCGACGTCGAGACGCCGTAGCCGACGAGCATGCCGTCTTCCGTCTTCATGCTTCGCGGCTGGGGGTTGCGGTCGGCCCAGCCGAAGGACTTCGCGCCGCGGTCGAGGCAGTCGATCAGCCGGCGGAGCGAGAAAGCCTTGCCCTCGGCGTTCTTCTGCGGCTCGATGGTCCGGCGGAGCTCGATCGGGTCCATCTTCAACTCAACCGCGAGCTCGTCGAGGGCGCTCTCGGTGGCGAAGACGCCGGGCGTCTCGCCGGGGGCGCGCATGAACGTCGGCTTCATCGCGTCGAGCTTCACCAGGTCCTGCGCGTGGTGGTGGTTCGGGGCGACGTACAGGTGCGGCGTGGCGGTGGTGAACCACTCGACGTACTTGTGGTCCTCGTCGATGCCGCACATGCTGGTGCCGGTGTGGACGACGCTGGTGAGGTTGCCGGACGGGTCGGCGCCGAACGCGACGCGCTGGTAGGTGGGCGAGCGGTAGCCGGTGCTGCCGTACATCTGCTTGCGCTCGAGGACGATTTTGACCGGCACGCCGAACAGCTTGGCGGCCATGCCGGCGGCGGGCGTGTGGGGCCAGGCGGAACCCTTGCTGCCGAACGCCCCGCCGGTGTACTTGCAGACCGACAGCACCTGCTCGGGCTTGAGGTCGAACATGTCGGCGAAGAGCGCGCGGTCGCCCATGACGTACTGCGTGGCGTTGTGGACCGTCAGCGTGCCGTCGGGGTGGAACTGCGCGATCGTCGCGTGCGGCTCGATGGGGTTGTGGTGCTCGTGCGGCGTGTGGTACCGCTGGTCGACCTTCGCCGCGGCCGAGGCGAGGGCGCCCTCCGGGTCGCCCTCGGTCACGGTCATCGGCTTGCCCTCCTGAGTCTTCTTCACCGGCTCCCCCTCCTTGAGGTGGTAGGCGAGGGCGAACTCGGGCTTCTCGGCGTCGTAATCGACCTTCACGAGCGAGGCGGCGCGCTCGGCGTTCTCCAGCGTGTCGGCCACCACCACCGCGACGATCTGCCCGGCGTGGACGATCTTCTCGCCCGAAAGCGGCGGGGTCGGCATCGCGGCCGAACCCTTGGTCTTCTGCATCACCGCGAGCTTGCCGACCTTCGGGGCGTTCTCGTGGGTCATAATGCCCACCACGCCCGGCGACTTCTTGGCCGCGGCGAGGTCCATCGACTTGATCTTCCCCTTGGCGATGGTGCTCTGCACGATCACGCCGTGGTGGAGATTATCGATTCGCCACTCGGCGGAGTAGGTGGCGGCGCCGGTGACTTTCTCGCGGCCGTCGCGGCGGACCATCGGCCGGCCGATCGCGCCGGCGGGCTGGGTCGTGGGGCGGCTGGCGGGCTGGGTGGCGGCTTGGGTGGTCGAAGGCATGGGGGACTCCTCTTTTGATTTAATCCGTAACGGCGGCCAACACCGGCTCGGCGGCGGTCTTCCGGCCGACGCCGCCGAGCTGCACGAGCGCGAGGCCGGCCAACAGCAGCAGCACGCCCAAAGCGCGCGCCGGCGAGAGCGGCACGCGCTCGACGTTGAGCCAGCCGAAGGTGTCGATCAGCACCGCGGCGGCGAGCTGGCCGACGATGATCGAGCCGAAGGTCACCGTCGCCCCGACGCGCGGGACGCTGATGATCGAGATCGTGACGTAGCACGCGCCGATGAACCCCCCGAGCCACGCCCACCACGGTGCCCCGGCCGCGCCGCCGGGGGTCGCCTTGCCGAAGATGCCGGTGGCGGTGAGGGCGAGCACGGTCAGCAGGGAGAAGGTGAAGCTGAACGCCGCCCCGAGGGTGGGCGACCCGACGGCCAACCGCATCCGCGAGTTGGTCGCCGCCTGCACGGTCAGGCCCGCGCCGGCGAGGGCGATGATGGGGATGAGCAGGTATTTCAAGGCGTTTCCGGTCTGAGCCGCTTGCGGCTTCGCAAAGAAAGAATGCGGAAAGTCGAAGATTTCTTCGCGAAGCCGCAAGCGGCAGGATGCACTACCGCCCGTGCTGCTGCTGCCACAACTCGATGCGGTTCATTGGACCCTTTTCCGCCAAACGGGTGAGGGCGCGAACGATCGTGCGCTTGGCGAGCTCGACCTTGAAGCCGTTGTGCGTCTGCGGCTTCGCCCCCGCCATCGCCGCCTCGGCGGCAGCTTGGAAGGTTTCCTTCGTCGCCGGCTTGCCCTTGAGGGCCGCCTCCGCCTCGGGCGAGGGCCACGGCTTGGTGCCCACGCCGCCGAGCGCCACGGCGGCGTCGGAGATCGCGTCGCCGTCCATCGCCAACCCCACCGCCGCGCTGGCGAGGGCGAAGGCGTAACTGGCGCGCTCGCGGACCTTGAGGTAGTAGCTGTTGGCCGCGAGTGGGCCGCCGGGCACGTCGATGGACGTGATCATCTCGCCGGGCTTCAGCACGGTGAGGGCGGATGGGTTTTCGCCATAGGGCACGTGGAAGTCGCGGAACGGGATCGACCGCTCGCCGTCGGGGCCGGTCACGTTCACCGTCGCCTTCAGGGCCGACAGCGCGACGCACAAATCGCTGGGGTGGCTGGCGATGCACTTCTCGCTGGTGCCCAGGACGGCCATAATGCGGTCCTGCCCGCCGATGGCGGCGCAGCCGCTGCCGGGGTCGCGCATGTTGCACTGCGTGTACGACGGGTCGCGGTAGTACGAGCACCGCGTGTGCTGCATCACGTTGCCGCCCATGCTCGCCATGTTCCGCAGTTGCGGGCTGGCGGCGAGGATCAGCGACTCCGTGAGGACCGGGTACTTCGCCTGCAAGTCCATGTCCGCCGCGCAGTCGGCCATGCGGACGAGCGCGCCGATGCGAATGCCGGCGTCGGTCTTCTCGATTTTCGTCAGCGGCACGCGGTTGACGTCGACGAGCGTGGTGGGCATCACCACGTCGAGCTTCATCATGTCCACGAGGTTCGTGCCGCCGGCGAGGAGCATCGCCGACGGATCGGCCGACGCGGCGACGGCATCTTTGGGGGTCGTGACGCGGGTGTATTGGAATGGGATCACTTGGACGCCCCCTCTCCGGTCATCTGCTGGTTCGCCATTTTCACCGCATCGACGATGTTCGGGTACGCCCCGCAGCGGCAGAGGTTGCCGCTCATGAACTCGCGGATTTCCTGGTCGCTGTGCGCGTGGCCCTCCTTGAGCAAGGCCGTGGCGGACATGATCTGGCCCGGCGTGCAGTAGCCGCACTGGTAGCCGTCGCACTGGATGAACGCCGCCTGCACCGGGTGCAGCTCGCCGTCCTCACCGGCCAATCCCTCGATGCTCGTCACTTCCTGCCCGTCGCAGGTGGCGGCGAGGGTGAGGCAACTGTTGACGCGCCGGCCGTCGACGTGGACGGTGCAGGCGCCGCAGGAGCCGTGGTTGCACCCCTTCTTCGTGCCGGTGAGGCCGAGTTTTTCGCGGAGGGTGTCGAGCAGGGTCGCGCGGGAGTCGAGGTCGAGGTTGTACGACTTTCCGTTGATCTTCATGGCGGTCGGCACGGTGGGCGCTCCTTTCGCGCCGGCCGCGGCCGGCTTGGTGGCGGGCGTGGCGGCGGCGGCGGTTTTGGACAGCAGCGCCGGCGCGAGGCCGAGGCCGATCAGGCTGCCGCTGCCGGCCTTGAGAAAGCCCCGCCGGCTGGGGCCGGGGGTGGGGTCGTCGGGTTCGCTCATTTCGCCTCCGTGTGGGGGTTCGAGGGGTCCGATAAGCGTAGGGGCGGTCGGACAAGATTGGGAAGTGGAAAAGCGTTCGGGAAAAATCCGCGCGCCTGAAATTGCACCTTTACAACCCGCCGCTTGCGGCTTCGCAAAGAACCCGAATGTGGCAAAACCGCCGCGCCGAAGCACCCGGGTCTTCGCCTTTGGCTCAGACGCCGGCTTGTTCCGCAGGTTCGAGACGTGACAGGATTCGCACGCCCGCACTAAGACACCTCAGCGCCATCTGCGACGCTCGCGCCAGTCGAACCACCCCCGCGACCCGCCGCGGGTCGCGCAGCAGCCCGGCCGCCGCGGCGAGCGGGCGGGGCCGGCCGAACGGGTCGACCCAGTTCAGCAGCGCGGGATCGAGCGCGTCCGTCGCGGCGTCGCTGATGGCGCGGAGGTGCAGGAAGGGGAGGCCGAGTTTCTTTGCGAAGCCGCGAGCGGCAAGCCCTTCCATATCCACCGCCGGCGCGCCGGTAGCGGCGAACAGTCGCGCCTTTTCATTCGCGGTCGAAACGATAGTGGGGGAAGTGTGAATCAACCCGCGCCGAATCCTCCCCCCCGCCCCGCCGTCCAGCACTAGGTCGCCCACCGCCAGCGACGGGTCCAGCCCCCCCGCCAGCCCCGCCAGCAGGACCGCCCGGTAGCGCGACCGCTCCACCTCCGGCGGCCGCACGAAGCCGATGCCGACGGCGAACACCTCCCCGCCCGCCCCCGCCGAAGCCGCCGCCCTTGTCTCGGCGAACGTCGGGGCGAGGATGAGCAGTTTCCGTTTGTCGATGGCACTGCTATTCTAACGGCTCCAACGGCCGACCCGAGAGTTCTCACCGAAAGCGCCGCCCATGCCCGTGCCCGTCTCGCAAATGTGGACCGTCGCCAGCTACGTCGCCAAACAGAAGCTGACCGGGCGCAAACGCTACCCGCTGGTGCTCATGCTCGAGCCCCTCTTCCGCTGCAACCTCGCCTGCGCCGGCTGCGGGAAGATCCAGTACCCCGCCCACGTCCTGAAGAAAAACCTCTCCCCCGAGCAGTGCTTCGCCGCCGTCGACGAGTGCGGCGCGCCGATGGTCAGCATCCCCGGCGGCGAGCCGCTGCTTCACCCGGACATCAAGGAGATCGTCGAAGGCTTGGTGACGAGGAAGAAATACATCTACCTCTGCACCAACGCCCTGCTGCTGAAGCAGAAGATCGACCTGTTCACCCCCAGCAAGTACCTGACCTTCAGCGTTCACATGGACGGCGACCGCGAGCACCACGATTTTTCCGTCTGCCGCGAGGGCACCTTCGACACCGCCGTCGAGGGCATCCGCGAGGCGGTCAAGCGCGGCTTCCGCGTCACCACCAACACCACGCTGTTCGAGACCGCCGACGCCCGCAGCGTCCGCGACTTCTTCGACGAGATGACCGACCTCGGCGTCGAGGGCATGATGCTCTCCCCCGGCTACAGCTACGACAAGGCGCCCGACCAGACCCACTTCCTCGGCAAGGACAAGACCCGCCGCCTGTTCACCAAGATTCTCAGCAACCGCAAGAAGGCGTGGAAGTTCAACCAGAGCCCGCTGTTCCTCGATTACCTGATGGGCAAGCGCGAGTACTCCTGCACGCCGTGGGGGATGCCGACGTTCAACATCTTCGGCTGGCAGAAGCCCTGCTACCTGCTGCAGGACGGGTATGCCGAAACCTTTGACGAGCTGATGGCCGACACGAACTGGGAAAACTACGGCACCGAGAGCGGCAACCCGAAGTGCGCCAACTGCATGGTCCACAGCGGCTATGAGGCCAGCGCGGTGGACGACACCTTCGGGTCGATCAAGGGCATCCTCGGCGCCGCCAAGGCCACCCTCTTCGGCGGCACCTATGCCGACCCGGCGGCGGAGAGGGCGCTGGCGGAGGAGCCGTCGGTGCCGCTGATCCAGTTGTCGGTGAAGCCCAGGCGCGAGGCCGTGGAGGTCTGACCGTGGAACGGGCGTCCCGCCCGGATTTTCTTCTCTTTGCCTTCAACGGAATCCGGGCGGGACGCCCGTTCCACGAAACCATGCCCCAGACCACCAAGCCCGATACCCCGTCCGACCAACTCGGCGTCGCCCACGAGAACCTCGAGGGGTGGATTCCCCCCCTCGCCGCCGACGCCGAGGTGCGCGACGCGCTGGAAAAGGCCTTCGACTACCGCGGCGACGTCACGATCACCACCAAAGCCGGCGAGACTGTGGAGGGCTACGTCTTCGACCGCCGCTGCGACGGCCCCGCCCTCTCGGATTGCAAGGTGCGGCTGTACCCGAAAACGTCCGATGAGAAGCGCACCTTCGCCTTCGCCGACGTCGCCCGCCTCGAATTCACCGGCCGCGACGCCGCGGCGGGCAAGAGCTTCGAGACGTGGATCAAAAAGTACACCGAGAAGAAGCTCGCCGGCGAGACCGACATCGGCATCGCGTCGGAAAAATTGGAAGAGTGACGGCCGGTACTACGCTCGCATACGATGTGCCAACCGGAGGTATTCCGATGGCCCACATCCATCCTAACGCCGTCGTCGACCCACAGGCGGAACTCGCCGAGGGCGTTGAAGTCCTGCCCTTCGCCGTGATTCGCGGCCGCGTCCGAATCGGCGCGGGCACCGTCGTCCACCCGCACACGGTCGTCGAGGGCAATGCCGTCGTCGGCGAGCACTGCCGCCTCGGCCCCGCCGCCTACGTCGGGCTCGACCCGCAGCACCGGGCTTATCGCGGCGAGCCGACCTGGCTGACCGTCGGCGACCGCACCACCGTCCGCGAGGGCGCCAGCCTCCACCGCGCCACCGCCGAGGGGTTCGGGAATGCCACCCGCGTCGGGTCCGACTGCCTCATCATGGGCGGCGCGCACGTCGCGCACGATTGCCGGATCGGCGACGACGTGACCCTCGCCAACGGCGTGCTGCTCGGCGGCCACGTCGAGATCGGCCCGAAGGCGTTCCTCGGCGGCGGCAGCGTCGTCCACCAGTTCGCCCGCATCGGCCGACTCGCCCTCGTCGGCGGCAACGAGGCCGTCGGGCGCGACGTGCCGCCGTTCGGCGCGATGCGCTACGGCGGGCTGAAGGGCTACAACGCCGTCGGCTGCCGGCGGTCGGGCATGAGCCGCGCCGACATCCACCTCGTCCGCCAGATGTTCCACATCCTGCACGCCACCCGCAGCCCCCGCGCCGCCGCCGATGTCATCGCCTCGATGGACCACGGTGCCGAGGCGTCGGCGGCGGTGCAGGAGATGCTCGAGTTCATCCGCACCAGCCGCCGCGGCCTGATGCCGAGCCTGAAGTTCTCCCGCGCCGCCGCCTCCCACGCCGACGAGGTGGCGCACGCGGAGTGACCGCCCTTGCCGCCTGCGGCTTCGCAAAGAAAAGAACTTGGTGCGAAGCCGCAAGCGGCGTTACGCCCTTACCGGATCCACCCGTCGCCGTAGCCGAAGCCGAGGAAGACCACCAGCAGGAACAGGATCGTGCCCACCACCCACGCCCACCCGGCAAGGCGGGCGACGCGGGCATATCCCCCGTCGGTCGTGGGCTGCGGCGGGGCGGGGTTTTTAGTCGGGGCGTCCATCGGTTTGCCTCTGAAAGGGTCGGGTTCGGGTCGCGGGTCGGCGGGCGGTCACGCGCCGCCCAGCCGACGATAGCGCGCCAGCGCCATCAGGGGAAAGTAGTGCCGGTAAAGGTGGTACTTCAGGTAGAAGACCTTGGGGAAGCCGGTGCCGGTGAAGGGCTGCTCGTCCCACGCCCCGTTGGCCGCTTGGTGGTCGATCAGCCACCGGACGCCGCGCCGGGCGGCCGGGTCGGCCGGGCCGGCGGCGGCGAGCAGGCCCATCGTGCCCCACGCGGTCTGGCTGGCCGTCGGCTCGCCTTTGCCGATCATCGCCGGGTCGTCGTAGCTGGCGCACGACTCGCCCCAACTGCCGCCGGGGTGCTGGACCGTGCGCAGCCATTCCGCCGCCTCGGCGATGAACGGGGCGTTCATGTCCTGCCCGGCCGCCTTCAGGCCCGTCAGCACCTGCCAGGTGCCGTAGACGTGATTGACGCCCCACCGCCCCCACCAGCCGCCGCCACTGTCGCGCTCGCGCCGCAGGTAGGCGACGGCGGCCCGAACCGCCGGGTGATCGACCGTCAACCCGCACCGCCCCAGCCCCTCCATCACGCGGCCGGTGATGTCCGGGCAACTCGGGTCCTGCATGGCGTTGTGGTCGGCGAACGGCACCTTTTCCAGCACCGGCCGGTCGGTCGTGCGGTCGAACGCCGCCCAGCCGCCGTCGGCATTCTGCATCGCCAGCAGCCACTTCACGCCGCGGTCGATGGCGTCGGCCGCCCCTTCGCCGCCGAGGCGCTTGAGGGACATGCAGGCCATCGCGGTATCGTCGGTGTCGGGGTAGTGCGGATTCTCGAACTCGAAGAACCAGCCCGAGGGCTCGACCTTTTTCCTCACGTTCCGCTTCCAGTCCGAGGCGAAGCGGACCTCCTTCGACAGCAGCCAGCGGCTCGCTTTTTTCGCGGCGTCATCGTCGGGCGTCAACCCGCTCTCGGCCAAGGCGTGCATGGCGATGCCGGTGTCCCACACCGGCGAGAGGCACGGCTGCAGGCGGATCGCGCCGCTCTCCTCGATGTAAAAGTCGCGCAGTTCCTGATGGGCTTTGGCGACGCGCGGGTGGTCGTCCGGGTAGCCGAGGGCGCGCAGCACGATCAGCATGTAGACCATCGGCGGGAAGATCGCGCCGAGTCCCTCGCTGGCGTCCATGTGGCGGAACAGCCACCGCTCGCACCGCCGGATCGCGGCGGCGCGGAGGGTTTGGTTCGCCGAGAGGTTGTAACGCTTCAGCAGGCGGTCGACCCGCAGAAAGGAATCGGCCCAGCCGGTCGGCACGCCCTTGAGGTCGCGGCCGAGCACGCAGTCCTCCGGCCGGCCGACGAAGAGCTCGCGCAAGCCCTTCTCCGGCGGCAGCCGGCGGGTCGGGCGGAGGGTCGTGACGAGGGCCAGCGGCAGGATCATCGTCCGCGTCCAGGCCGAGACGTTGTAGAGGTTGAAGTAGGCCCACTGCGGCAGGTAGACGATCTCCGGCGGGATGGCCGGGCAGGCGTCCCACGGTAGCTCGCCGAGGGCGGCGAAGTAAAACTTCGTGAAGCTGTTGGTCGCCTCGACGCCGCCGAGTTTGAGGGCCAACTCCTTCGCCTTCACCATGTGCGGGGCGGCCGGGTCGTCGCCGCAGAGTTTGAGGGCGAAGTACGCCTTGACGGTGCCCGAGACATCCGCCGGGCCGCCGGGGTAAAGGCTCCAGCCGCCGTCGGGATTCTGCAGGGACCGCAGGTGGGTGACGATCTTGGGCAAATCCGGGTCGGCGTCTTGACCCAGGATGAACTTCAGCAGCAGGTATTCGGACTCGAGAATGCTGTCGCCCTGCAACTCGCCGACCCAGTAGCCGTCGGGGTGCTGCTTGGCGAGCAGCGCATCTGCGGCGCGGTCGATGGCGGCGTCGAGGTCGGGCGCGAGGTGCTTTTGCGAAACGGAGGTGGTCATCAACTTCCCGTAGGGTGGGCACCGCCCACCAATTGCGTCGCGGTGGGCAGTGCCCACCCTACATGCCGATCAATCGCGCCGACCACTGCGTGGGCAGGTCGTCGATCAGGAACCGCTTGCCGGCGATCTCCCCCGCCGCAAGGTAGCCGCTGCGGACCGCCCCCTCCATCGTCGCGGGCCAGCCGGTTTTCGTGTAATCGCCGGCCAGAAAGAGGTTTTCGATGCCGCCCCGATCTGGTGCCTGCGTCGGCCGGAGGCGGTCGATGCCGGGCACCGGGGCGAACGTCGCGCGCTTCTCCACGACGATCTCGCCTCGCTCCAACACCGCCCCGCGGGCGGCGGGGAAGGTGCGGCGAATCTGCGCCTCGAACGTCGGCAGCAATTCCCCCGCCGGCCGGCCCGCGAACTCCCGCGCCGCGCTGATGACGCCGTGCAAAACCTTTCCCTCAGAATTCTTGCGGAACAGCCACTGCAGCGGGCCGTCGATCAGCGCGACGTGCGGGGCGTCCAGCACCGGGCGGTCGAAGGTGAGGTGGACCCCGAGGATCGGCACCGGCTCCAACTCGCCCAGATGGTCGAACCGCCGGTCGATTTGCCGGAGCGAGGTCGGCACCAGCCGCCCCGCCGCCTGCGGGTGGACGGCCAGCACCACCGCGTCGGCCGGCAGCGCTTCGCCGTCGGTCAGCCGGACGGCGGTGAGGCGATTCTTCGAATGAATCAGTTCCGCCACCCGCGCCCCCCGCCGCACCGCCACGCCCGGCAGATTCGCGTACAGCCCGTCGAGCGGCCCGTTCGGCACGCCCACCGGGTAGCCGCCGGCGTGCGACAGCAGCGAGTCCTGAAACACCTGCACCGCGTACTCCGCGCTCGCCCGCCGCGTCTGCTCGTTCAGCGAGCCGATCAGCAGCGGGTCGTACACCTTTTTCACCAGCGACTCGGGCTGATTGTGCTCATCCAGCCAGTCGCCGAAGGGCACGTCCGCCAGCCGTTTCCGCCCCGCCCGGCCGAGCTTGAGCATGGCGAGCATCGCGCGCGTCAGCGCCTTTTTCTCCGACAGGTTCAGCAGCCCGAACCGCAGCATTGCGGGGCCGAGGTGCAGCGGCGCGGGCAAACCGCGCGCGCCGCCGAGGGTGTGGCGGGTGCCGTCGGCCTCGACGAAGGTGACGGTGCGGGAGAAGTCGATTTGGTCCGAAACGCCGCAGCGGCGGTAGAAGTCGATGAGGTTCGTGCAGCAGCCGAGCAGGACGTGCTGGCAGTTGTCGAGCACCTCGCCGGTGGCCGGGTGCGTGTACGACCCCGCCCGCCCGCCGAGGGTTTTTCTGGCTTCTAAAAGCGTGACCTGACCCCCCGCCGCCGCGAGTGCGACCGCCGCCGCCATGCCCGCGAGGCCGCCGCCGATCACGACGACGCGCCGCGGCTTTCCCACGGCAGCGGTCGGCACAAAAGTGGTTTTGGCGGGGAGGAGGTTCATCAAAGAAATGAGCTCTTTAATAGCCGGAGGCGGAAGCCCCGGTCTTTTTCGGACGACTCCGCGCCCATGAACCGGGGCTTCCGCCTCCGGCTATTAAGGAACCGTCCTCCCGACCTTACTGGTCCCGGATCGCCCGCCAGCCGATTCTCAATTTCGACAGCATCGACAGCGACACCCGCTCGTTCAGCACGCGCTCCGGGTCGGCGGCGATCTTTTCGAGCAGCTTGCGGTAAATCTCCGTCATCGTCACCAGCGTCGGCCGGCTGTCGGGCGTCACGCGGCGCTCCAGCGCGGCCGACTGCTCGTAGTGCCGGCGGGCGCGGTCGATCTGGAACCGCATCATCTCGCGGAACTTCGGCCCGCCGCGACCCGCGCCCAAATCGTCGGCCTCCACGCCGAACGCCGCCAGCTCCTCGCGCGGCAAATAGACCCGCCCGCGGCCCGCGTCCTCGCGCAAATCGCGCAGCACGTTGGTCAACTGGAACGCGATGCCGCGGTCGACCGCCAGCGACTCGGTGTGCGACCCGCCGTCGAAGCCCCAGACGTGAATGCTCGCCAAACCGACCACGCCCGCGACGCGGTAGCAGTAATCGCACAGCGGCTCGAACGTGTCGAAGGCGACGGGTTCCAAATCCTGCCGCTGGCCGGAAATGGCGTCGTCGAACAGTTGGGCGGGGATGCCGTACCGGCGTGCGGTGGCGGCAAAGGCGGGCCAGACGGGGTGGTCGTCGGGCGAATCATCATCCTCGCCCGCCGGCCCCGCCAGCGCGGCGTGGGTGCGGGCGCGCCACTGCTCGAGCGCCTCGCGCCGGGCCGACACCGGACGGCCGTCGTCCTCGTCGGCGATGTCGTCGACCAGCCGCATGTAGGCGTAGACCGCGAACATCGCCGACCGCTTGGGCTCGGGCAGCAGCTTCAGGCCGTAGTAGAAGTTCCGCGCCGCCCGCTGGGTGAGCTGCTCGCAGTAGTGCCGCGACTCGTCGAGGCGCGGGGCGAGGGCAGGGGCGAAGGCGATGCTCATGCTCTCTCCTGCCCAATCGCGGCGCGGGGGGTCGGACTTGCCGGGGCCGCGCGGCGCGGGCCTCGGGGCGACAGAATAGCCGCCCCGCCGCCGTTGGTCGATATACCGTGCCGCGCCCGTGCCGACAAATGTCGCGGAAGCAACGCGCCAATCACCAGCCGCGCCTTGGCCCACCGCGACAGCGCCGGCCGCCGCGCGAGCGTGTCGTAGTCCGCCGCCCGGATCGCCGCCAGCGTCGCCCGGCCCCCGGCGGCGAACAGCCCCACCTGCCGCCGCACCGACCGGTCCAGCAGCGGCAGCAGCGCCGCCCCCTCGTCGAACATCGCCGCCGCCCGGTCGACCTCCGCCCGGATCACCTCCCGAAACGCCCCGTCCGCCCGCCCCTCGGCCGCCATGCGGATCACGTCCGACTCGGACAATCCGACGCGCGCCATCGACTCGGCCGGCAGGTAGAGCCGGCCGCGCTCCAGCCAATCCCGCCGCACGTCCTGCCAGAAGTTCGCCAGTTGCAGCCCGGTGCAGATCAGGTCCGACAGCCGCCGCCGCTCGGTATCGTGGTGCCCGCTCATGGCTAAAACCAATCGCCCGACGGGGTTCGCGCTGCGGCGGCAGTAATCCAGCAGGTCCGCCACCGTTTCATACCGCGCCACGCGCTGGTCCTGCTCGAAGGCGTCGATCAGGTCGAGGAACGGCTCCATCGGCAAGTCGTGGCGGTCGATGCTCCGGCGCAGCGCGGCGAACAGCGGCACGCCAGTCTCGCCATCGAAGCACGCCTCCGTCTGGCGGCGCAGCCGGGCCAGCATTCGCAGCGACAGAAGCGGGTCCGACAATTCGTCGCCCAGGTCATCCGCCGCCCGGCAGAAGGCGTAGACGTTGCAGAAGTCCTGCCGCAACCGGCGCGGCAGGGCGAGGGAGATCACCGAGAAGTTCTCGTAGTGCCCCAGCGCCAATCGGCGGGTGAGGCGCTCGGGATCGGTCCCCGCCGGTTCGTCGAGCACCGCCGCGACGGCGGGGTCGAGGCGGTCGAGCCACTCGGCGCGCGGGGTGAGCGCGGCGGGCACGTTAGCGGTGGCGGCGCGGGTCATTCGCTCGGACTCCTTCCCTGCCCGCAATCTAGCAGAATTGCCCGCCGCGGGAAAAGCCGTGAGCTGCGGCGCGACGGAAAATCATTGGTTCCGCCACCGTCGCCCCGGCCGTATACCGGCGGGATGGACAAAATCGCCTACCTCGGCCTCGGCGTCATGGGCACCGGCATGGCCGGCACCCTCCTCAAGGCCGGCCACCCCGTCGCCGTCTGGAACCGCTCGGACGGCCCGGCCCAAAAACTCGCGGGCAAGGGCGCGACCGTCGCCGACTCCCCCGCCGCCTGCGTCAAGGGCGTGGACGTGGTGATGCTCTGCCTCGCCAACGATGCGGCCGTCGAAGAAGTCGTATTCGGCACCGACGGCATTCTGGGCGGCATCGCGGCCGGCCAGATCGTCTGCGACGCCAGCACCGTCCACCCCGACCTCAGCCGCCGCGAGCACGCCGCCTTCGCGGAAAAGGACGTCAAGTTCCTCGACACCCCCGTCTTCGGCAGCAAAAAGGAGAGTGCCGCCGGCGACCTCTGGGTGCTCGCCGGCGGCGACCGCGCGGCGTTCGACCGCGTGAAGCCGATCCTCCAAACCCTCGGCGAAACCGTCCACTACATGGGCAACACCGGCAGCGGCACGTCGATGAAGCTCGTCGGCAACCTCATCGTCGCACTGCAACTCGAGGCCCTCGGCGAGGCGATGGTCCTGGCGACCAAGGCCGGCCTCAACCCCACCGACGTGCTGGAGGTGCTGGGCGTGACCGACTTCAAGTCGCCGATCCTCACCGGCACCGGCAAGTCGCTGGTCGAGCGCGACTTTTCGGTCAGCTTCCAGCTCAAGCACCTGCTGAAGGACGCCAACCTCATCGACCGCCTCGCCACGCAACTGAACGCCCCGACGCCGGCGATGACGGCCGTCCGCGAGACCATCAAGGCGGCGGTCAACCGCGGCTTCGGAAACGAAAACGCCTCGGCGATGATCAAAGTCCTCGAGCAGAACGGCGGCGCGACGGTCGGCGGATGAACCCCTTTCGTGGAACGGGCGTCCCGCCCGGATTCGCTTGCATGAAGAAATTCGGGCGGGACGCCCGCGCCACGTTAGTTCGCCACGAGCGCCTCACTCTGCTTGACGAACTGGTCGCCCTCCCACTCGCCGTCCTTGGTCACGACCATTTTGCTCTGCAACGCGGCCTTGGCGGCGGCCTTGGCCTCGCGCTGGCGGGTCACCAGATCGGCGTGGGTGGTGAAGTAGGGCAGGCTGGCGCCCTTGAACTCGGCCACCGTGTCGAAGTGGTGTTTCGACATGAAGGCCTCGAGCTCGTCGCACATGGGCTTGACCATGCCGTAGCCGTGCTTCATCACGCCGGTGCAGACCTGCACGGTGTCGGCGCCGAGGAGGATGAACTGCGCCGCGTCGGTGCCGCTCTCGACGCCGCCGATGGCGCTGATGGTGCGGCCGGGGTAAAAGTCCTTGATGACGCCGGCGCAGTCCTTGACCATCCGCAGCGCGATGGGGCGGACGGCGATGCAGCTATAGCCGCCGGGGGTGGTGTAGCCCTCGACGGTCGGCTCGGGGCGGAGGGTGTCGAGGTCGACGCCCATGACGCAGAGGATGGTGTTGATCGCGCTCACCCCGTCGGCCCCGCCGCGCAGGGCGACCTTGGCGAACTCGTCGATGTGCGTGACGTTCGGCGTGAGCTTCGCCCAGACGGGAATCGTGGCGACCTCGCTGACCCACCGGCAGACCTCCTCCATCACCTCGGGGTCCTGGCCCATCGCCGCGCCCATCTTGCGCTCGGGCAACCCGTGGGGGCAGGAGAAATTGAGCTCAAAGCCGGCGACGCCGGTGGCTTGGGTGCGCTCGATCATCTCGCACCAGCGGTCCTTGTGGTGCTCCTCCATGACCGAGGCGATGACCACGCCGTCGGGGTGGCTCTCCTTCAATTGCTTGAACTCCTCGATCCAAATGTCGAAGGATCGGTCGCTGATGAGCTCGATGTTCTGCCAGCCGACGATCTCATTGCTGGGGGTGCGGAGGCGGGCGTAGCGCGGGGCGACGTTGACGACCTTGGAGGCGTCGAGACTGATGGTCTTGGCGATGACCGCCCCCCACCCGTCGTCGAGCGCCTTGGCGATGACTTTCGCGTTCGTGCCCGGCGGGCCGGAGCCGATGACGAAGGGGTTGGGCATCTTGATGCCGTTGGCTTGCACTGCTAATGAGGGCATGTTGGCTCCGGAGTTGGGTCCACGAATGGACACGAATGAAGAGAAGAAATGGCTTGGCTCTGGCCCTCTCCCTCTTCTCTTCATTGGTGTCTTATTCGTGTCCATTCGTGGATAATCTTTCTTCCCGCCCGAACATCAGCAGGGCGTACAAGCCGAAGCCGAGGGCGAAGGTGACGAAGTAGGAATAGACGTACAGGTGGTCGAAGAAGTTGAGCGGCACGCCGCCCAAGTCGCCGGCGTGGTAGACGGCCTTGATGAAGCCGGGCAGGCACGGGGCGACGGCGAGGATCAGGACGGCGACCGCGCGCCAGTTGACGCCGTTGGTGAACGAGTAGCGGCCGCGCGGGTTGAAGAGTTCCGCGAGGTCGAGCCGGCGGCGGCGGAGGAGCCAGTAGTCGCAGATCATGATCCCGCCGATGGCGCCCATGAGCGAGCCGTAGCCGATCAGCCAGGTGAAGACGTAGCCGGCGAGGGAGCCGTAGAGTTTCCACGGCATCATCGCCACGCCCAGCACGGCCGTGATGAGTCCGCCGGCGACGTAGCTGATGCGCTTGGGGTTGAGGTTGGAAAAATCGTTGCTCGGCGACACAACATTCGCGGCCATATTTGTGCTGAGCTGCGCGAGGAAGATCACCAGCGTGGCGAAGAGGATGATCGGCAGACTGGTGAACTTGCCGACGAGGACCACCGGGTCGCCGATGGCGGTGCCGTAGATGAGCAGCGTGGCGCTGGTGACGGCGACGCCGATGAAGGCGAAGAGGGCCATCGTCAGCGGCAGGCCGATCGCCTGGCCGAGGATTTGGGATTTCTGATTTTTGGCGAAGCGGGTGAAGTCGGGAATGTTCAGCGAGAGGGTGGCCCAGTACGAGACGTTGGCGGTGAGGTAGATCGGGAAGATGGACCAGAAGGGTTTATGGTTCGTCTGTAGTGCGGTTGAAGCCGAGAGCGTGTTCCCCAGTCCGCCCGCCTTGCTCGCCGCCCACCAGAGGAGGGCAATGCCACCAGCCAGCAGCAACGGCGCGGCGAGGGTTTCAAGCCACTTGATGCCCTCTAGCCCTTTGACGATGAAGTAGACTTGGATCAGCCAAAAGGCGAAAAAGGCAATAAAATCGTGCCCCGGCACATTGGCCCACCCGCCGGCGATGGCGGTGAGGCAGCCGTCGATGGCGGTGCCGCCGATCCACGTCTGGATGCCGAACCACCCGCACGCGACGACCGCCCGCAGCACCGCCGGGAGGTTTGCCCCGGCCGTGCCGAAGCTGGAGCGCAGCAGCACCGGGAAGGCGATTCCGTACTTCGTGCCGGCGTGGGCGTTGAGGCACATCGGCACGAGCACGACGAGGTTCCCCAGCAGCACCGTGATCATTTCCTGCCACCACGTCATCCCGTCGGCGATGGCGGCGCCGGCGATAACGTAGGTGCTGATGACCACGCTCATCCCGACCCACAGCGCGGCGATGTTCCAGGTCGACCAGGTGCGCTGCGCGAGGGTGGTCGGCGCGAGGTCCTTGTTCCACAGCGGGCTGGCGGAGACGTCGTCCCGCAGTTCGACGAAGTCGGGCGTTTCGTAGTCGAGTTGGGCGGGGGTTGAAGTCATAAGAGGGAGGTCCACGAATGGACACGAATAGGCGCTAATGCAGAGGAAGAATTGGCTTGGTCTTATTGGTGTTTATTCGTGACGATTCGTGGACCGCTTTCTTACTCCAGAATGCTCTTGCCGCGCCTCATGAACTTCCCGTCGCCGGCCTTGCCCACGTAGGTGCCGTCCTCGACGATGACCTTGCCGCGGCTGAGGACGGTCTCGACGGTGCCCTTGATCTTCATCCCCTCGAAGGCGTTGTAATCACAGTTGGTCGCCTGCGTCTTCACCGACCGAACTTGCTCTTTGTCAGGATCGAAGATGACAATATCCGCATCGCTGCCGACGGCGATGGTGCCCTTCTTCGGGTACATGCCCATCAGCTTCGCGGCGGCGGTGCTGGTGAGGTTCACGAACTGGTTAAGGGAGAAGCCGTGCTTCATCGCCCCGTCGTAGAAGACGGCCAAACGGTCCTCGACGCCGGGGGCGCCGTTGGGAATCTTGCGGAAGTCGCCCCGGCCAAGCTCCTTTTGGCCCTCGAAGAAGAAGGGGCAGTGGTCGGTGGCGACGAGGGCGAGGGTGCCCCGCCGCAGCCCTTCCCACAGCGGCTCCTGGTTCGACTTGTCGCGCAACGGCGGGGTCATGACGTACTTCGCGCCGCCGAAGTCGGGCTCCAGATAGTTGTCGTGCGAGAGGAAGAGGTACTGCGTGCAGGTCTCGCCGAAGGCGGGCTGGCCCCGCTCCTGGGCGCGCTTGAGTTCGTTCATCGCCTCGGCGTTGGAGACGTGGACGATGTAAACCGGCGCCTCGGCAAATTGCGCAATCCGCACCGCCCGCGCCAGCCCGTCGGCCTCGGTCATTGGCGGGCGCGAAAGGGCGTGATACACGGGGTCGGTCTTGCCGGCGTCGATGAGTTCCTGGATCCGCTGCTCGATGACGACGCCGCTCTCGGCGTGGACGAGCGTCAGCCCCCCCGCCGCGCCGGCGGCCTTCATCACGCGGTAGGTGGTGCGGTCGTCGACCATGAAAACGTCGGGGTAGGCGAGGAAGAGCTTGAAGGTGGTGACGCCGGATTCGACGACTTTGGAAAACTCCGGCAGGTGGCGGTCCTCCATCTCGGTGATGGCGAGGTGGCAGCCGTAGTCGATCGCGCACTTCCCGTCCGACGCGGCCGTCCAATGTTCCAGCGTTTCGGCGAACGTCTTGCCCTTGTATTGGATGGCGAAGTCGAGCACGGCGGTGGTGCCCCCGACGGCGGCGGCGCGGGTGCCGGTCTCGAAGCTGTCGCTGCTGACCGTGCCGCCGAAGGGGAGCTCGAGGTGAACGTGCGGGTCGATCCCGCCGGGGATCACGAGCCGGCCGGCGGCGTCGATGACCTTGTCGGCCTTGACGTCGAGAGTCACGCCGATCTGCGCGACGCTTTCGCCGTCGATGAGGACATCGGCGAGGTAATCATCGGATGCGGTGATGATTCGGCCGTTTTTGATGAGTGTTGTCATGGAAGAAGGGGTCCACGAATAAGACACGAATGAATGGATTGGCTTTTAGAGGACGTAGCGTTTCCAGTCGAGTCGGCTTGGGTCGCCGAAGTTGAGGAGGACGCCGACCTGAAAGTGGGTGGCCTTTAGATAATTGAGCACTTGCGCCATCTCTCGATTGCCGGTCTTCTCCAGGGCTTTAATTTCCACGAGCACCGTTCCGAAACAGACCAAGTCGGCGATGTATTCCTTCTTGAGCAGGTGATTCTTGTACCGAACCGGAATTGGCTGCTGCGGCCGAAACGGGATGAGACGCTCTCGCAACTCGATCTCCAACGCCTCCTGATACACCGCCTCCAAGAAGCCCGCCCCGAGCTGTGTGTGAACCTCCATCGCCGCCCCCACGATCTTGTAAACCTCCTCCTTCATCAACAGCGGCGTCACGTTCCCTCTCACGCCATACTCCCATTCGTGCTTATTCGTGTCCATTCGTGGATCTCCCTCTTCACCCAATCGCCGTCAGCCCCGCGTCCAGCGCATCGGCCAACTCGTCCGCCTGCGCCTTGCCGGCGTTGAGCATCAGGCCGGTGCGGATGACGTTGCCGTAGACGCCGCCGCGGCCAAGCAGGACGCCGCGCTTCTTGGTTTCCTCCATCAGCCGCGTTGTGGCGTCCTTGGCGGGCTCTTTCGTCTTGCGGTCCTTGACCAATTCGATGGCCTGCATCATGCCCATGCCGCGGGCGTCGCCGATCAAGGAATGCTTTTCCTTCAGTGCCGCGAACCGCTCGCCGAGGTGCCGGCCGACGACGGTGCAGTTCGTCAGTAAATCCTCGTCCTCGATCACCTGGATCGTGCTGCTCGCCGCCGCCATGCTCACCGGGTTGCCGCCGAAGGTGGCGAAGGTAATGCCGGGGTACTTGTCGGCCACCTCCGGCGTGGCGATGGTCATGGCGACCGGCGAGCCGTTGCCCATGCCTTTCGCGCTCACCATGATGTCGGGCGCAACGTCCCAGTGTTCGATGCCGAACATCTTGCCCCCGGTGCGGCCCCAGGCGGTTTGCACCTCGTCGGCGATGAACAGGCCGCCATACTTGCGGGCGATGGCGGCGGCCTTCTCGAAGTAGCCCGGCGGCGGGACGATGAACCCGCCGCTGCCGATCACCGTCTCGGCCATGAACGCCGCGATCTCGCCGTTGGTGCAGGTCAG
The DNA here is from genome assembly GCA_965260985.1 of Tepidisphaeraceae bacterium. Classification (GTDB taxonomy): domain Bacteria; phylum Planctomycetota; class Phycisphaerae; order Tepidisphaerales; family Tepidisphaeraceae; genus CBDHCE01. Next base: position 50,279 of record CBDHCE010000002.1, read on the forward strand.
GATCTGCTCCTCCAAATCGCCGGCGCAGGCGATGTCGCAGGATGGGTACTCCAGGTGCAGCGGGCAGCGGTAGCAGTACGGCGCGAGCGCGTGGTGGACGCCCGCAACCTGCGCCGGCAGGTTCTTCCACCCCGACTGCCCGCAGCCCGCCAAAGTTTGGGCCGACCGGCCGCTGTAGCTGTGCCGCAGCGTGATGAGCTCCGTCCGCCCCGTCGCGTGCTTGGCGGCGGCGATGGCGGTCTCGTTCGCCTCGGTTCCGCTGCTGGTGAAAAAGCTCTTGCTCAGGTTGCCCGGCGCGAGCTGCGCCAACTTCTCCGCCAAGTCCGATTGCGGCTTGTTGGCGTAAAGCGTGGAGGTGTGGACGAGGGTTTTGACCTGCTCGACGATGGCCGCCGTCACGCGCGGGTTGGCGTGGCCGACGCTGACGGTCAGCACGCCGCCGAAGGCGTCCAGATAGCGGTTGCCCTGGTCGTCCCAGACGTAGTTGCCCTCGCCGCGCTGCAGCGCGAGCGGCTCGTCGTAGTAGGTGGTGACGGCCGGGAAGAGGTACTGCTTGTGCTTGGCGACGGTGTCGGAAACGGGCATCTCGTGGTCCTGTCACGCCCCCCAATGCAACGCATCACGCCCACCGCTTCAGCGGTGGGTCGGGGCGGTCGGGCTGGGGAAAAGGGTCGGTTCGGCTCGCCCCGCGGGCGGTTGGACCGCCGGGCGAATCGCACTAACATAGCGACCTCCGACGGCTTGTCCACCCCATTTATTAACACGATCCTCACATAAGGCCCCGATGACCACCGCCCCCGATGCGCTCAAGTACCTGAAGAACGGCGAGTGGGTCGACTCCGCCTCCGCCCGCGCGGCCGACGTTTACAACCCGTCGACGGGGAAGGTGATCGCGTCGGTCCCCCTCGTTACGGCCGAGGAGGTCGACGCCGTCGTCCGATCCGCCGCCGCCGCGCTGCCGGCGTGGGGCGAGACGCCGGTGGTCGAGCGGTGCCGCGTGCTGTTCCGATACCGCGAATTGCTGCTCGAGCACTTTGAGGAATTGGCGAAAACCATCACCCGCGAGCACGGCAAAACGCTGCCCGAGGCGCGGGCGAGCGTGCAGCGCGGCATCGAGGTCGTCGAGTTCGCCTGCGGGATGCCGACGCTCATCAAGGGCGAGAGTTTGCCGAACGTGGCGCGCGGCGTCGACTGCGAGACGAATCGCCACCCCGTCGGCGTCTGCGTGGGCATCACGCCGTTCAACTTCCCCGCGATGGTGCCGATGTGGATGTTCCCCGTCGCGCTGGCGTGCGGCAACACGTTCGTGCTGAAGCCGTCGGAGAAGGTGCCGCTGACGAGCAATCTGCTGGCGGATCTGCTGGTGAAGGCGGGCATTCCGGCGGGCGTGTTCAACGTAATCCACGGCGACAAGGAGGCGGTCGACGCGCTGCTGACGCACCCGCTGGTGGCGGCGATTTCGTTCGTCGGCTCGACGCCGGTGGCGAAGTATGTGTACGAGACCGGCACCCGCCACGGCAAGCGCGTGCAGGCGGCGGGCGGGGCGAAGAATTGCCTGATCGTGATGCCGGATGCCGACGTCGGTCAGGCCGCCGCCGCGATTCAGACCAGCGCCTTCGGCTGCGCCGGCGAGCGGTGCATGGCCGGCAGTCTCGCGTTGCCCGTCGGCGACGTGGCGGGGAAGTTGGTGGACCGCCTGTGCGAGGTCGCCGACGGCCTGACGGTCGGCCCGACTGACGACGGCGGGTCGGCCGACATGGGGCCGGTCATCAGCCGCGAGCACCTGAGTCGCGTGAGGGGCTACCTCGACCTCGCGGCGGAGGAGGGGGCGACCGTCGCCTTTGACGGCCGGAAGAAGGCGCTGCCGGGCGAGGGCTTTTTCGTCGGCCCCAGCGTGGTCGATCAAGTCAAGCCCGACATGCGGCTGGCAACCGACGAAATCTTCGGCCCGGTCCTGTCGGTCATCCGCACGAACGACCTGGCCGAGGCGCTGGCCGTCGGCACCGCCAGCCCGTATGGCAACGGCGCGTCGATCTTCACGCGCGACGGCCGGGCGGCGCGGGAGTTCAAGCGGCACTTCAACGCCGGCATGGTCGGCATCAACCTCGGCGTGCCGGCGCCGATGGCGTGGTTCCCCTTCAGCGGCTGGAACCAGAGCTTCTTCGGCGATTTGCACGTGCAGGGCACCGAGTCGATCTTCTTCTACACCCGGCAGAAGGTCACGATGACGCGGTGGTTCGAGTCATCAACGGCACCGAGCCACGACCCGGTGTGGCGGAAGAGTTGATCCACGAATGAACACGAATAAGACACAAATGAGGAGAAGAGGGATGGCGTTGTCTTCTCCTCATTGGTGTCTTATTCGTGTTCATTCGTGGATCAACTCTTCAGACCGCGACCGACTGGGCGATCTCGCGGCCGCGGTTTGCCATTTGCGCCCGCAGGCGGAGCAGGATGCTGCTGTGCATCTGGCTCACGCGGCTCTCGGAGAGGTCGAGCGTCGCGCCGATCTCCTTCATCGTCATCTCCTCGAAGTAGTAAAGGATGATGATCAGCCGCTCGGCCCGCGTCAGGCCCTTGGTCATCAGTTCCTTCAGGTCGCGGCGCTGGATTTCGCGGACCGGGTCATTGCTCTTGCGGTCCTCCAGCACGTCGATTTCTCGCACGTCCTTGCTGGAATCGGTCTCGAACCACTTGCGGTTCAGCGACACCACGCCGGTGGCGCGGGCGTCCTTGGCGACCTTTTCGTACTCGTCCATCGGCAGGCCCATCTTGGCGGCCGTCTCCTCGGGCGTGGGGCTGCGGCCGAGGGTGACTTCTAGCTGCTTTTTCGCCGAGTCCATCTTGCTGCTGCGGCTGCGGACCAGGCGGGGCACCCAGTCCATGCTGCGGAGCTCGTCGAGAATCGCGCCGCGGATGCGGGGGGCGCAGTAGGTCTCGAACTTCACCTTGTGCTCGAGGTCGAACTTGTCGATCGCGTCCATCAGCCCGAAGATGCCCGCGCTCATCAGGTCGTCCAGCTCCACCTCGTCCGGCAGCTTCTGGTAGATCCGCTCGGCGTTGTAGCGGACCAGGTGCAGGTAGTTTTCCATCAGCGCGTTGCGCATGGACTCGGTCTTGCCGGCCTTGTATTCCAGCCAGACCTCCCTCATGTCGCGGTCGGCGATGTTGGCCGACTTGATGGTGCCGCTCTTGGTGTACTCCGGCGTGCCGACGTACTGGGGTTGTGCCTTGCTCATGTGATGTTCCCAATCCTTGGGGTTCGTGAAGTGAACTCCGTTCGGCCGGTCCCGCCCGCGCTGGTCGGGTCCGGCTTCACCATTTCGCCCTGAAAAACGCGTGGCCTCATCGGCCTAGATTTCTTATCGGTCGCCGGCCCCTGTTTCCGAAGGAACATTCGGATTTTTCCGACCTTTCGCTTGAGACTTTTTGTCGCCCGCCCCGCCCGCCGCCTCAAGTGACGACTCGGATGACGTTCCGAGGGCCGCCTCGTCCAGCAGCCGCCGCTCCTCGCGCTCGACGTTTTCCCTCAGCATCCGCTCGGCCATCAGGGCCAGCACGAAGGCGACGGCCCCCGCGCCGGCCATCGCCCACATCGCCCGCGCCAGCGTCGTCTCCAGCGTGTTGCCCGCCGCGAAGCCGCCGTAGACCACGCACAGCGCGAAGACCAGCAGCGAGGCGGCGGCGGCGACTTTTCTTGGCATGGGGGCTCCTACTGGACCGCCGTCAGACCGCCGTCGTGAACCAGCCGGCCATCCGCCGGAAGAAGCCGCCCGCCGCCGGCGCCATCTCGGCCGTTTCGCCGCTTTGGCCCAGCCGGCGGCAGAGTTCGTGGATCGACGCGCTCGCCCCGCACCGCGGCGCGCCGATCACGAACGGCACCCGCGCCCGCACCGCCTCCCCCACCGCCGGGTCGACCGGCACGCTGCCGGCGTTCAGCACCGGCACCTTCAGGAACTGCCGGGCGACCTGCGCGATCCGCTCGTAAACGCCCTCGGCCTCGGCCGGCGTGCGGGCCTGGTTGATCAGCAGGCTCAGCCGCGAGAATTGCCCGTCGCGGCTCAGCACCTTCACCACCGCGTAGGCGTCGGTCATCGCCGTCGGCTCGGGCGTGGTCACCACCAGCACCTGGTCGGCGCACCGCGTGAACGCCAGCACGTTCTGCCCGATCCCCGCGCCGGTGTCGATCAGGATCACGTCCGCCCGCCGCTCGAGCTCGGCCATCGAGGCGGTGAGGTGCTCGCGGTCGGCGGCGCTCAGGTCGGCCATCTTCGCCAGCCCGCTCGCCCCGCCCACCAGCCAGAACCCGCCGGGGGCGCGGGTCATCACCTCCGCCAGCGTTTTGTGGCGGCTGATGACGTGCGAGAGGTTGTGCGTCAGGGGCACGTTGCAGAGCACGTCGGCGTTGGCGAGGCCGAGGTCTGCGTCGAGCAGCACGACCTTCCGCCCCCCCGCCGCCATCGCCGCCGCCAGGTTCACCGAGACGTTGCTCTTGCCCACGCCCCCCTTGCCGCTGGTGACGGCGATCACCGTCGCGGACTTAGGCGCCGGTGCCTCGCGCCGCACCGCCGGGCCGGCCGCGGTCGGTGCAACTTTGGCCGGCGCCTTGGCGGCCAGTTCGCGCAGCCGCGCCGCCTGATCCTCGGCGCGCGGCGAATAGGTTGCAAAGTCGGAAAGCACGGCCATCACGCCACCCCCTTCACCGCCGGTGTTGAGCCATTCGCCGCGGCGGCGGGGTCGATCCCCAGCACCATCTCCGCCAGCCGCCGGCCCTGGCCGACCTCGATGTCGTCCGGCACCGCCTGGCCGGTCGTGACGTAACTCAGCCCCTTGTTCACCTTCCGCAGCAGGTTGAAGACCACCCCCACCTGCGCCGCCTCGTCGAGCTTGGTGAAGATGATCTTGTCCCACCGCACGTCGGCGAACTTTTGCGTCGCCAGCTCCAGCCCGCTCTCGCAGCAGGTGCTGCTGACGACGAGGTGGATTTCATCGGGGTTCGCGCGGTCCATGTAGTCCCGCAATTCGTTCAGTTTCAGCGCGTCCTTGGGGCTGCGGCCGGCGGTGTCGATGAGGACGAAGTCGCACCCGCGCAGCCGGCCGAGGGCGGCGGACATCTCGTCGGGCGAGTGGACGACCTCCAGCGGCGCGCGGATGAGCTCGGCGTACTTCCGCAACTGCTCGATGGCGGCGATGCGGTAGGTGTCGATGGTGATGAGCCCGACGCTGCGCCCCTGCCGCAGGCTGAGGTCGGCGGCGAGCTTGGCGATGGTCGTGGTCTTGCCCACGCCGGTCGGCCCGACGAGCGCGACGACGTGCGAGCCGTCGGTTTTGGTCCGGCGGATCGGGCCGCACGCGGGGATGAGCTGCGTGAGCTTTTCGCACAACTTCTGGCGGACGACGTCCTCCTGGCGGAGGTTTTCGGGCCGGTTCGCCTTTTTCACCGCGTCGATGACCTCGGCGGCGATCTCCTCGGCCACGGCGTTCTCGACCATCCGCATGTAGTGGTCGAACAAGTCCTCGGGCACCTGCGGCGTCTTCTGGTGGCGGACCTGCGTGACCAGATCCTTGACGAGCTGCTTCAGGCCGCACATCTCCTGCTGCAGCCCGAGGTAGGCCGCCTGCTGGGCGACGGGCGTTTGCAGCAGCGCTCTTGGGTTGACCGCCTCCTGCGCCGCCGCGGCGTAGGCGGTGGGCCGCGGCAGGGCGGTCATCTGGGGGGCGGGCACCTGCCGGGCGACCGGGCCGCGCAGCCCCAGCCCCGCCGACGGCTGGGGAGCGGCGGCGGCCGGCCTCCGCTGGCGGGCGAGTGATGGGGCGGCGGTGATCTCGACCTCCTCGCTGGTGCGGAAGCCGAGCCACTGCTTCTTCTGGATCGTGCGCGTCCCCAGGATCATCGCGTTCATCCCGAGCTCCGTCCGCACCTGCCGCGCCGCGGCCTCCATCGTCGGCGCCCTAAAGGTTCGCGTGTCCATCACTCACACTCCCACTGAAAACGACCCACTGCCCACTGCCCACTGCCTCACCCATTCATCCCGATCATCGCCACCGCCTCGACCGCCGCCTCCGGCACGACCTCGTTGTACGCCAGCACCGCCACGGCGGGCAGGGCCGGCTCCAGCAGCCGCCGCACCGCCGCCCGCACCTGCGGCGAGCAGAGCACCAGCGCCGACCGCCCCGCCGACGTCAGTTCCCCCAACTTCTCCGCCGCCCGCTGCTGGAGCTGCTGCTGCGTCTGCGGCGGCATCGAGTTGCTCGTGCCCGCCTCGGTCCGCTGGATGTGCCCGGAAATCAAATCCTCCACCGCCGGGTCGAGCGTGACGCACCACAGGCGGTTCTGCTCGTCGACGTGCAGCTTGCAGATCGTGCGGGCGAGGCTGTTGCGGACGAACTCGGTCAGCAACTCCAAATCCTTCGTCCGCGGCGCGTAGTCGCCCAACGTTTCGAGGATCGTTTCGAGGTCGCGCACCGGCACGCGCTCGCGGAGCAGGTTCTGCATGACCTTCTGCAGCTCGCCCGGCTTGACCAGCGTCGGCACGACCTCCTCGAGCAGGGCCGGGGCGCGCTCCTTGAGGTTGTCGAGCAGGTTCTTGACTTCCTGCCGCGTGAGCAGCTCGTGGGCGTGGGATTTCAGCGCCTCGGTGAAGTGCGTGGCGACCACCGCGACGGCCTCGACGACGGTGTAGTTCAGCAGCTCGGCCTCGGCCCGCTGCGGCTCGGTGATCCAGAACGCGGGCAGCCCGAAGGCGGGCTCGACGGTCTGGACCGCGCCGATGATCTCGCCGGTGACGGCCCCGGAGTCCATCGCCAGATACTGCTCGGGGAAGGTCTCGCCGCGCGCGATTTCCTGGCCGCGGATGCGGATGGCGTAGTCGTTGGGGGAGGCCTGCGGGTCGTCGCGGATGCGGACCGGGGGGATGATGATGCCGAGCTCGACGGCGATCTGCCGGCGGATCAGGCTGATGCGGTCGAGCAGATCGCCGCCGGTCGCCGCGTCGAACAGTTTGGTCAGGCCGACGCCGACGACGAGTTCGAGGGCGGGCAGGTCGAGGAGTTTCTCGACCTTTTCGGGCTCGGCGTCGCGCTCGGCGGCGGCGTCGGCGGTGTGGCGGGCGGCGGCGGCGGTGGCGGCCTTCTGGTTGCGCGTCAGCACCAGCGCCAGCCCGCCGCAGCACCCGCCGAGGATCAGCATCGGCGCCGCCGGCAGGCCCGTCGCGCTCATCAGGATCAGGAACGCGCCCGCGACGATCAGCGGCTGGGGCTTGTTGAAGACCTGCGCGATGATCTCGTCGCCGAGCTCCTCGCGGCTGCCCGACCGCGTGACGATGATGCCCGCCCCGAGGCTGACGATGAACGCCGGCACCTGGCTCACCAGCCCGTCGCCGATGGTGAGTTTCGTGAACAGCCGGGCGGTCTCGCCGAGGTCCCAGTGGAGCTGCACCAGGCCGATGAACATGCCGCCGACGATGTTCAGCGCGGTGATGATGATGCCCGCGACCGCATCGCCGCGCACGAACTTGCTGGCACCGTCCATCGCCCCGTAAAAGTCCGCCTCGCGCGCCACGTCCTCGCGGCGCCGGCGGGCCTGCTTCTCGTCGATCGCGCCGGCGTTGAGGTCGGCGTCGATCGCCATCTGCTTGCCGGGCATCGCGTCCAAGGTGAACCGCGCCGCCACCTCGCCGATCCGCGTGCTGCCCTTGGTGATGACCACGAACTGGATGATGAAGATGATCAGGAAAATGACGATGCCGACGGTCAGATTGCCGGCCGTCACGAAGTCCGAAAAGGTCTGGACCATCTGCCCGGCCGCGCCGGCGGCGGCCTCGGGGGTGGTCGCGCCCCGGTCGCCGGCGGTGAGGATCAGCCGCGTGGTGGCGACGTTCAGCACCAGCCGGAACATCGTCACGCCCAACAGCAGGCTCGGCAGCACCGCGAACTCCAGCGGGCTTTTGATGTAGATCGTCGTGACCAGGATCATCAGCGAGATCGTCAGGTTCACCACCAGCAGCAAATCGAGGATCTGCGTCGGCAGCGGCACCAGCACCACGCCCAGCATCGAGATGCAGGCGACGGGGAAGATCAGCCCGCGGTGCTCGCGCAGGCGGAGGAGGATGGGGTGCTGCGCGGCGGTGGACATCCGTGCCCTTGTCTCACGTCACGGTTTGCCGAAGGCCTTGGCGGGCCGGGAGATGCGGCAAACGGGGGTGCCGCCCGATTCCGTTCGGGCGACGCGGGGAGTATGCACGATTTCACGCCGGCCGCAAGATCGCCTTCGTGTCGCGGGGCAGGATTTTTGTCGCGGGGCTAAGCCAACGTGGCACGGGCGTCCCGCCCGCGTCTTTCTTGAAGTTACGAAGCCGCGGACCTGGGCGGGACGCCCGTGCCACCGGCCTTGCCGCTCAGCTCGTAGACGTAGGCCAGGATTTCCGCGACGGCGGCGTATAAATCCTCGGGAATTTCCTCGCCGACCTTCACCGTGTCGTACAGGGCGCGGGCCAGGGGCTTGCGCTCGACGACGGGGATGCGGCTGGCCGCCGCCAGCTCGCGGATGCGCTGGGCGACGTGGTCGGCCCCCTTCGCCACCACGATCGGGGCGCGCATTTTTCCGTCGTCGTACTTCAGCGCGACCGCGAAGTGCGTGGGGTTCGTGACCACCACGTCGGCGGTGGGGACGTCCTTCTCCACCCGCCGCATCGCCTGCTGGCGGGCGATCTGCCGGCGGCGGGCCTTGACCTGCGGGTCGCCGTCGGACTCCTGCATCTCGCGCCGCAGCTCCTGCTTGGTCATCTTCAACTGCTCGGTCGTCTTCCACTTCTGGTAGGCGAAGTCGATCACCGCCAGCACCAGCAGCGCCAGGCCGATGCGGAACGCGACCAACAGCAGCACGTCGAACGCCAGCCCGAACGCCGGCCGCACGTCGAGGCGCTGGACCGAGACGATCTCCGCCAGCCGGGCGTCGACGGCGGCGTAGGCGACGTAGCCGACCAGGCCGAGCTTCGCCAGGCTCATCAGGAAGTGGACCGGCCCGCGGCCCTTGCCGAACAGCCGCGTGAAGCCCTTGACCGGGCTGAGCCGCGAGAAATCGGGGCTCAGCCCCTTGCCGCTGAGCAGGAAGCCGACCTGCACGACGTTCGCCAGCACCGCCGCGACCATCAGGCCCAGCAGCACCGGGGCGAGGGCGGCGGCGGCGTCGTAGAGGGCGCGGCGGACGAAGGGTCCGAGCTCGTCGGCCGGCACCGCCCCGCCCCCGAGGCACCGGCGGAACAGCGCGAGCATGGCGGCGGCCAGGGTCGAGCCGGCCGCCCAAACCGCCGCCGCGCCGGCCAGAATCAGCAGCGCGGCGGCGAGGTCCTGGCTGCGCGCGACGTTCCCCTCCTCGCGCGCCTCGCGGACGCGCTTGGCGGTGGGGGCCTCGGTCTTTTCGCCGGCGTCCTCGGCCATGAGTTATTTGACCTGCGGGGTGGTCCAGACGGCGCGGGCGGCGGTGAGGTCGCCGGCCAGGGCGTCGGAGAGGACGGCGTAGGTCAGGCCGAAGCCGACGATGACGACGGCGATGCCCAGGGCGGCGCGGACGCTCAGGCCGCTGGTCATCAGGTTCATCTGCGGCATCGTTTTGCCGATGCAGCCGAGGGCGAGGTCGACCGCGAGCAGGGCCACGAACGTCGGGCCGGCCAGCCGCAGGGCGAGGCCGGCGGTGGTGCCGAACATCGCCAGCAGCAGATCGAACAGCGGCCGGTCGATCGTGGCGGTGAGCAGCGGGATGGCGGCGAAGCTGTCGGCGAGGCCCTGGACGACCAGCCGGTGGCCGCCGATGAGCAGGAAGACGATCAGGGCGAAGAGGAAGTAGAGGTCGCCGACGAGGGTGCCGCCGCCGTACTGCGGGTCGATGGTCTCGCCGAGGTTGAAGCCGAGCTGCTGGCTGACCATCTGCCCGGCCCACTGGGCGGCGACGAGGGCCATCGACAGCGCCATGCCGAGGGCGAGGCCGAAGAGCAGTTCCCCGGTGATCGCCGCCGCCAGCCCCCACGTCGAGTCCGGCAGCCGCGTGCCCGGCGGGATCGCCGGCATCACGTCAAGCGTGATGACCAGCGCCAGCATCAACTTCACCCGCCGCGGCACCCGCGTGCTGCCGAACAGCGGCGCGTACAAAAACACCCCCGCCACGCGAAAGAACGCGAGGGCGAAGAGGGGGGCGAAGGCTAAGGCGCGGCTCAACTCCATTATTGACGCTTTTGGAGCGTCCGTTGCCAGTGGTCCGTTGTCCGTTGCAAAGAAAGGCTTCTATCCTGCAACTGACAACTGACAACTGACAACGGACAACGGACGCCCCTCACAATCCCGCGCTGAACATCTGCCGCGCGTACTCCAGCAAGTGCCCCAGGATCCACGGCATCACGATCACCGCGGCGGCGATCATCGCCACGATCTTCGGCACGAACGTCAGCGTCTGCTCCTGCAACTGCGTGACGGCCTGCACGACCGACACGATCAGCCCCACCACCAGCCCCGCGATCAGCAGCGGCGCGCTGATGAGCAGCGCGAGGATCAGCGCCTCGCGCACCAAATCGACGGCGCGGTCGGGCGTCATGCGAAGCTCCCCATCAGCATCCCCACCACCAGCCGCCAGCCGTCGACCAGCACGAACAGCAGCAGCTTGAACGGCAGCGAGATCAGCACCGGCGGCAGCATCATCATCCCCATGCTGATCAGGATCGCGCTGATCACCATGTCGATCACCAGGAACGGCAGGTAGATCTGGAAGCCGATCAGGAAGGCCGTCTTGAGCTCGCTGAGCATAAAGCCCGGCACGATGGTGAGGGTGCCGACGTCGCCCCACGTCTTGGGCTCGGGCGGCAGGGTCGGGTCGTTGCGGCGGGCCATGTCGTAGAACAGCAGCACGTCGGCCTCGTTCTTGTTCGCCAGCACCTGGCGGATCATGAAGTCGCGCACCGGCCCCTGGGCGGCGGCGAGGGCGGTGGACGAGTCGATTTTGCCGTCGAGGTAGGGCCGCAGCGCGCCGTCGTTCACCTGCTGGATGGTCGGGGCCATCACCAGAAACGTCATGAACAGCGCCAGGCCGATGAGCACCTGGTTCGGCGGGAGGTTTTGCGTGCCCAGCGCCTGGCGGAGCAGGGAGAGGACGATGATGATCCGCGTGAAGCAGGTCATCATCAGCAGGATGGCCGGGGCGAGGGAGAGGACCGTCAGCAGCAGGATCAGTTGCAGGGCGGACGAGACGTTCTGGCGGTCGGACAAATCCGGCAGCGTGAACGACCCGCCGCCTCCACCGCCTGCGGTGCGGACGGTCGGCACGGCGGTGGGCGCGTTGGCGACCTGTGCCGCCGCGGGCCGCGCGGCGAACCACTGCGTCGCCACGAGGGCGGCGGCGAGCAGGAGCAGGCGGACGGGCAGGGAATCCGTTCCCATCAAATCTTCCCGAAAAAAGGCGGCCGTTTAGCCGCGGCGGAACTGGGCGCTGAGGAGTTTCACGCGGTCGGCGAGGCCGCCGAGCTCCGCGCCGGCGTCGGCCCCGGCGGCGTCGGCGCGGGCGGCGGCGTCGTAGGGCTCGCGGCGGGCGGCGAACAGGTTCGAGAACGCCGGGGCGGCCTCCAGATTGTCGGAGGTGAGCGCGTCGCCTTCCGACCCAACCGCGCCGGCGGCGCGGCCCAGCAGCAGGGCGACCTCGTCCGGGTCGGCGATCTCCGCCAGCGGGCTCAGCCGCCCGCCGCTGTCGCCGACCACCACCACGCGCCGGCCGACCAGCAGCAGCACCACCTGCTGCCGCGGTGCCAGCGGCGTGCGCGACAGCACCTTCACCATCCCCGCCGCCCCGCCGACCGTGGCCGGCAAAAATCGCTTGGCGACGGCCCGCACCGCGACGATCACCAGCAGCACGATGCCGAGGGCGAGCGCGACGCGCGTCGCGCCCAACCCGCCGGACGGTGCCGCGGGCGTCGGCGCGACCGTCGCGCCGGCGGGCTGGGTCGCGGGCGCGGACGAGGCGTCGAGCGGCTGCTGGTCGTACACGCCGGTCCAGACGGGGCTCGGCGCAGGCGCGGCGGCCAAGGCGCAGAGCACCAACAGCGCGACGATTCTTTGCGAAGCCGCCAGCGGCATCAGGCCTCCTCCTCGCGCGGGGAGCCGAGGATTTCGTTGACGCGGACGCAGAAGTTTTCGTTCAGCACCAGCACTTCGCCGCGCGCGACGAGGCGGTCGTTCACGAAGACGTCGACCGGGTCGCCGGCGAGCTTGTCGAGCTCGACGACCGAGCCCTCGGCGAGGCGCAGCACGTCCTCGACGAGCATCCGGCTGCGGCCGAGCTCGATGGTGACGTTCAGGTCGACGTCGCGGAGCAAATCGAGGCTGCCGTCGGCGGCGGGGCCGGCGCCGAAGGCCTGCTGGAAGTTCGGCAGGTCCAGCGCCGAGACGGCCGGCCCGCCGGTGCCGCCGCCGGGGTCCTCGAACGAGGCCTGGCGGAGCAGTTCGTCGATGGCCGCCTGATCGGCCAAGGCGTCGTCGTCAAGGGCGTCGAACGGGTCGGGCGCGGCGTCGGCCGGCGCTTCGGGCGAAGCGTCGGCAATAGCCTTGGCAGGCGGGTCGGCGGGCGGATCGGGTTGGTCTGTGTCGGCGTCGGGCATGGGCTCCGTCCCGCGGGCCTGGGGCGGCCTCCTGCCGCCCCGACGCCCGTGCCGGGATTAGAAGTCCACGCGGTGCAGAACGCAATCCTGCACCAGCACCTCGTCAACCATTTTTTCGCCCAGCAGCTCGTTGACCCGCACCTTCACCTGCCGGCGGAAGGTCTCCAGGCCCGGCTCGGACTCGCCGCGGAGCTTCTCGCCGTCGATCTCGGCGATCACCGTGCGGATGCGGTCCTGCACCAGCGGGCTGCGGGCCTTGACGAACGCCTCGACCCGCTTGGAATATTTGCCCGTGGTGAGGGCGGCGAGTTTGATCTGGAACAGGTAGGTGCGGCCGTCGGACCGCTTGGTGCCACGCATGTCCACGAGCGGGACGACGGCGAGGTCGTTGGGATTCAGGGGCGCGGCGGCGGGTTCCTCGCCGTGCGCGGGCGCCTCGCCGTGGCCTTCTGCGGCGGCCCCCTCGCCGTGGGCGGCCTCGGCCGGGGCCTCCTCGGCGTGGGCGGCGGGCTCGGCGAGCTCCGCCCCGTGGGCCGACGACGGGCCGCCGGAGAGCATCTTCACGCCCACCAGCAGCACCAGCGCCTCGACCACCATCACCCCGCCGATGAGCACCGGCGTCTTCTTGACGAGCTTGACGATCCCGCCGAGCTTGCCCGCCGGCTTCTCCCCGCCGTCGGCCCCCCCGCCGTCAGCGGACTTGTCGGCCGGCTTCTCCGCGGGCTTGGCTTTGGCGTCTGACATCCACCCCCATCATCGGCGCGATCCGGCGGCGGCTTTGGCGGCGAATTCGGGCGGCACAGCGGTCAGTCCGTCGCCACCGTCCGGCGGACCATGCGGGCGTAGTCGATCGTCCGCCGCACGACCTCCTGGATCGTCTCGCGGACCATCAGCCGCTCCCCCTGGTCGCAGCACACCACCGTGTCCGGCGTCTGCTCGACGAAGCGAATCTTCTCGGCGTTCAACACGAACTGCTGGCCGTTGAGGCGGGTGAGTAAAATCATTTGGGGAGTAGGTGGTGGGTCGTGGGTAGTAGGTAGAAACAGAAGCCGCCACCTTGTTATCGGGCGTCGGCCGCCCTTTCACTTGAGCCGCAACTTCCCTCTTTCTTCTCCACCTGCCACCCTCTACCTACCACCTACTACCTAGCTGTTTGCAGCAGTTCCGTCATCAACTGGTTGCTCGTGGTGATGACGCGGCTGGCGGCGCTGAAGCCGGTGCTGGCGACGATCATGTTGATGAACTCGTTGGACAAATCCACGTTGCTCAGCTCCAGCGATCCGCTGCGGAGGGTGCCGGCGGTGAGGTCCTGCGGGCCGCTGATTTTCGGGGTGCCGCTGTTGGTGCCGGTGCGCAGCAGGTTCGACCCCTCGTCGGTGAGGCCCTGTGGGTTGTCGAAGGTGGCGATGGCGATGCGGCCGAGGGTGCCGGTGAGGCCGTTGTCGAACCCGCCGACGATCGTGCCGTCGCCGCCGACGCTGAAGTTGGTGAGGGTGCCGATCGCGGTGCCGTCCTGGCTGCCGAACAGCTCGCTCTTCTGGCTCGACAGCGCGGTCATCTGCCCGAAGTTCAGGTCGATGTTCACCGGGTTGGCCGCGCCGGTGGCGTCGCGGTTGATCTGGATCGTCGCGTCCTCCGCCCCGATCAGCCGGCCGTTGTTGTCGAAGTGGACCAGCCCCGTCCCGACCCGCGTGCCCTTCGACCCGCCGGCGGGATCGAACGTGGCGGCGTCCGTGTCCTGCGGGCTGTTGGCGTAAAAGCGCCAGTCGGTGCCTTGGCCGGTCTTGCCGTCCAGCACGAGGGTCATGTCCAAACTCAGCGGCGTGCCGAGCGAGTCGAACGCCTGCACGGTGGTGTTGACGCTCTCGCCGACCGCGCCGCTGGCGTTGCCGGCCAAGTCCGAGCCCTCGCTGAACTGCATCGTCGCGCCGCCGCTGGTGGTGAAGCCGCTGCCGGTGAGGGTCAGGGCGTTCTGCTCCCCCTGGTTGCCGTCGATGATGAAGCGCGCGGTGCCGGGCGCGTCGGTCGGCAGCGCGCCGAAGGTGGCCCCCGGCGGCGGGCCGGCGGCGGGCGCGACGGTCGTCTCGATCCCCAGCCCCTGGTTGAAAAAGTTGGTCAGCTCCCCCACGGTCGAGCCGGCGGTGATGGTGAAATTCAGCGGCGTCAGTTCCCGCCCGCCGCGCCGGCCGGCGAGGGTGATCGTCTCGCCGGCGGCGAACAGCGGCGCGGCGGGGTCTGACGCCTTGCGCAGCGCGGCCAGCGCGGTGCCGGCGGTGGGCGCCGCGCCGCCGGCGGTGGTCAGGCTCTCGCTGTTGAGGATCGTCGCGCCGCTGGCGAGGTTGCCCGCGGCGTTGAGGTTCCCCTCGAACTTGGCGTTCTCGGTCTGCCGGGCCTTGGTGAGCGAGCCGAGCGGGATTTGCACGTTCTTGAGCGCGCCGGAGATGATGTTCTCGTTGTCGTCCACCCCGAAGCCCTGGACGAACTGCCCGTCGGTGGTGATGAGCTGATTATTCTCGTTGAGGTTGAACGAGCCGTCGCGGGTGAAGAGCTGCCCCTCGGGGCCGTTGACGACGAAGAAGCCCTCGCCGTCGAGGGCCATGTCAGTGTCGCGGCCGGTGGTCTCCAGGGCGCCGGGGTTCCAGTTCTTCTGGATGGTGCTGATCTCCGCGCCGAGGCCGTGCTGGGTGGGGTTTCGGCCGCCGTAGACGTCGCTGGCGGGGCTGCCGCTGCTGTCGGTGATGTAGAACTGCGGCTTGAAGATCGCCCGGCTGCCCTTGAAGGCCGTGGTGTTGACGTTGGCGATGTTGTTGCCGACCACGTCGAGCTTGGTCTGGTTGACGTTCAGGCCGGACATGCCGGTGAACAGCGTGCTGGTGAGGCCCATGAAAACTCCCGGTCAAGGTAATGCGAAACTCTCAGGCGGCCGCAGTGGCTGCGGTGGCGGCGTCCGCGCCGGTGCCGGCCGGCGCGATCTCGGTCACGCGGGCGAGGTCCAGGCTCTTGCCGCTCTCGAGCTCCAGCCACACCCCCCCGTCGCGCACCGCAACCGACCGCACCACGCCGTCGGTCGGGGCACCCTGGTCATCGGTCCCGCGCACCTGCTTGCCGATCATGTTGCCGGCCGACGAGAGGTTGTTCTGCAGCACCAGCGTCTTCAGCGACGCCTGCAAATCGGTGCTGCTCTGGAGCTGGCCGATTTGGCTCATCTGGGCCAGAAGTTGGTCGTTCTTCGCCGGCTCCAGCGGGTCCTGGTGCTGGAGTTGGGTGATCATCATGGCGATGAAGTCCTCGGGCTTGAGGCTCTTCTTGGCCGCAAGCGGTGGGGCGGGCGCTGCGGCGGCGGACGTGGGGGCGGTGGTCATGCGGTTCCTTTCGGGCGGATCGGTCCCTGCGGTTGAATGGTGCGACGGGGCAAGCCGGCCGGCGGCGGAAGGTGCGCGTCATGCCGGCCGATGCTGCGCCGTGGAACGGGCGTCCCGCCCGGACTCCTTCGGCAATCGCGCAAGCGCAGAATCCGGGCGGGACGCCCGTTCCACGAACTACGCCACCAGGTCGAGCGGGTCGCGGCCGAGCCGTGCCCACATCCGGCGGATCATCTCCTGCCGCTGCTGGCGCTGCTGCCGGCCGGACGAGTCGGCGTCCGCGCCGGTGCCCTGCTGCTGCCGGCCGTCGGGGAGAATCCTCGCGGTGCTGCGTCGCCGACGCCTCGCGCGGGGCCTGCGTGACGTTCAGCCGCCCGACGCTGAGGCCGGCGGACTCGAGCGCGGCCTTCAGGTGGCCGAGGCTGTGGCTCAGCAGCGCCGCGGCCTCGCCGGTGCCGGCCTGGAACGAGGCCGACAGCGCGCCGTCGCGCACCTGCACCGTCACCCGCATCGCCCCGAGGTCCGGCGGGTCGAGGCGCAGGCTCATCGTCCCGCCGCGCGGCATCAGTTCGGTGCGGACGCCGGTGACGACGCGATCGACGTTGTCGGCCGCGAACCGCGCCTCGGGCGGCAGGTCCGGCGGCTTGACGGTGGCCGTAGGCGACGGTTTCGGGGCGTCGGCCGACGGCGCCGGGGCGAGCCGGTCCAGCGCGTCGCCGGCCGATTTGACGGTCTCTTTGCCGGCCGACGCGGCGTCGCCGCCGGGCTTGGCGGGCTTGTCCGACCGCTCGGCGGCCCGCGCGACGGCGGCGTTGAACGGCCCCGGCGGCGGGACCGGCAGGCTCGGACGGCTGGGTCTCGGCGGCCCCGTCGGCCGGCGTCGCGGCGGCCTGATCCGACGGCGCGGCGGCGGCTTGGCGAATCGGGGCGGGGCCGGCGGGCATCGCGGCAGCGCCTGACGGTGCGGCGGCGGCTTGGGCGGGCTGCGGCGTCACGGCGGGCGCGATCGGCGTCGCGGCGGCGGCCGACGGATCGTCGGCGGGCTTGCGCTTCTCGGGCTTCGGGTCGGCCGGTTCGGCTTCCGCTGCGATTTCACTCTGCGAAGCGGCAAGCCGCGGGGCGGCCGGCGGGCCGGTCTCGGCCCCGCTCGCGCCCGCGTCGGCGGCTCGGTCGGACTCGGCCGATTCGGACGCCGCCACCGGCGCGGCTGCGGGTAAGCCCGGCTTCGACGGCTTCGCCTGATGGGGGCCGATGGCGGCCGACGCCTTGCCCGCCGCAGCGGCATTGGTGCCTTTGGCGTCGTGCGGCGCGGCGGCATCGGCAGGGTCCGGGTGATCCGACTCGTCCGCCGCCGGGGGTTCGTCGGCCTTCGACTTCGCCGCCTCCGGCGTTTCAGGTTCGTCCGTCGCCGACGCTTCGGCCGCTCCGGCCGACTCGGCCGACCCGGCCGCCTGCGGCTTCGCTGGGTCCGCCGCCGCCGGCTTGTCGGCGCGGTCCTCCCGCTTCGGCCGCGCCCCTCGCACCGCGTCGGCGAACGAACTCGACCCCCCAGACCCCCCGCGCTCGACCCTTGCGGGCGGCGGCGTCGGGGCGGGCGTCGGGGCGAGTGGGAAAACGAGGGGCATGGCGTAAATCCGTTCTGAAGTCGGCGTGGCACTCCGCCGTGGCACGGGCGTCCCGCCCGCGTGACGTGGCAGGGGCCTCTTGCCCCTGCTCTTCGATTTCTGTGCGAGACACGTCTTCGGGCAAGGGCGGGACGCCCTTGGGCAGGGCGGGACGCCATGGGACCGCTTCATGGGCGGGACGCCCATGCCACGCCGGAGTGCCCGCCCCTTCGACGTCGGCAATGCGGGCGGCTTGGCTCCAGCGAATCGCCCGGTCGTGGCACGGGCGTCCCGCCCGCGCGAGGTGGCAGGGGCATCTTGGCCGCTGCGCTTCCTGCTCTGCCCGTGGCAAATTCTTCCCGGCAAGGGCGGGACGCCCCTGGGACGGAAGATGGGCGGGACGCCCATTCCCACGGCAGGATCACTCGGCCAGCGCCGCCGAACCCGCCAGCGGCACCGGCGGGTCGGCCTTGTCCTGCCGCATCAGCTCCAGCAGTTTCTTCACCCGCAGGGTTTTTGGGCGACTTGAACTCGCGCAGAATCTTCGTCTGCGTCCGGGTCTCCATCGCCGACAGGTAGCGCACCACCACGTCGTCGGACATCGCCAGGAAGATCGCCTTCACCTGCTTGGCCTGCATCGACTCGTAGAGTTTGAGCGTCGCCTGAAAGCCCGCGTCGGCGGCCAGGGCGGCGGCGGCGGCGCGGTCGGACTCGAACGATTTCTTCTCCGCCGCCAACGCCGCGCGGTCGCGCTCCAGGTTCGTGCGCGACGAGGCGAGCAGGCGCTGCAAATCGTCGAGCTCGCGCCGGCGGCGGTCGAGCGCGGCGGCGGCGGAGGCGACGGCGGCGCGGCGGGCGTCGAGCTCCCCCGCCGCCCCGCCGTCGGCCCACTCCCCGCCCCGCCGGCCGCCGCCAGCGCCGATTCCATCCGCCCCACCGCGTCGGCCGGCCGCGTCGCCGGCGACTCGTCGACCACCGCGATCGGCGCGGTCGTCGGCGCGGGCGGCTGCAACACCTCGCGCAGTGCCGCGACCTTTTCGCGGTCGAGCCGGCCGCTCGTCCAGAGCCACGCGACGCCCGCGACGGCGAACAAAAAGTTCGCCGCGAGGGTGAGGACGAGGACGCT
>CBDHCE010000003.1:0-213764 GCA_965260985.1 Tepidisphaeraceae bacterium
AACCGGCGGGTGAGGCGACGCCTGCCGCCGGTTCGGCCCCGCCAAGCGTTCAAGACGCCGGGAACGGCAACAGCCGTGTGGCGGCCCTGCCATCGATCCCCGAGCCCGCCGCGACCGTTCCTGCCCAGGTCGGGCTCATGCAGCTTCCGCCCTTGCTCGACCCGTCCGATATCGGAAACAGGCCGCTCCTCGACAGGATCCGAGGAACAGAGGACGCGCGAAGCGAGCAAGGAAAGTCAGGCGTCGCGCAGGTGGTCCGTTGCGCCGAGGGCCAAGGCTGCCGGACGCCGCTGTCGGAAGCTGCCATCGTGAGCATGGTGCGGACACATCTCGTGCTGTCCGGACATGGCTACTGGAAACCCGTGGTCGTTGCCGTTTCGACGATGGACGTGACGGTCGAGGTGCGCACCGAAGCCGGCCGCGTGGTCGAGCGGCGGAGGATAAACCGCGCCAACGGCCAGCAGGACGGAACGGAATAAACCAAACCATTTCGAGGAACGGCAAAATGCCGACGAAGAACACTCCGATCAAGGCCTCGTGGCTGAAGGCCCTGGCCGCGGCCACCCTGATCCTGATGACCACGGGCGCCGCGGCCAAGGACACGGCCCAGGGTGCGGAAATGACGATCTCGACCAGCTCGGGAACAGTCCTGGTCCATGGGCCGTCAGAGACCTCGTGGCGCGAACTGCGCAAGCAAGGAAGGATGCGGGCGGGAACAGGCGCCTGGATCGAACAAGGCTCACGGGCGCTGATCAAGGGCCGCGGCGTGACGGTGACACTCGAGGAGCGCAGCCATTTCGAATTCAAGGGCGCTCCCGACATCATCGGCTCGATCAACCAGGGAAGCATCATGGTGAACGTCGGCGCATCCCACGGGCGCGCACCAGTCGTAATCATGTGTCCGAGGGGACTGGTGAAACTGCAAGGCCCGGGCGAGTACCGTGTGTTCGCAGGCGACAGGCGACAGGCAACCTCCGTGCTGGTCATCAAGGGCGAGGCGGGCATAGGGATGCCGTCTGGAGAACAGGTGGTCCAGGCCGGAAACGAAGCGACGATCTCCGGAACCGAAGACTTCCGCGCCAACATCGGACCACGGCTCGCGAGCGCGAACGAAGACCGAAGCGGAGCGAAGAGGGAAACCACCGCCGACGAGACGAAGGCGCGCAAGACAATGCCGCCGGACAAGAAGGAAAGGAGCGCGAGGTCGATCCTCAATCCGCAAGGAATGCGGCCGGATAAAGGGAGCGGCGAATGGAGGGTCGTCGTTCCCTGGGTCGAGGACGCGGGCGTGGCGGCGATCGGCCAAGCGCCGCCATTCGCGCCCTTGCCATACTTTCCGCCGCCACCGCCGGCCGTGGTTTACCTGCCGCCTGCCATCGTCGCCGGCCCTCCGATCCTCATGCCTCCCTGAGACGACGGACGGCCGGAGGCTCCTCGGCCAGGCCGCGCAGCGACGAGGTTCCTGGCCGCTGCGCCTTGGTCACCAACGCGTCCCACCGCCCTGCGACAGGCCAGCCGCCCATCAGTCGTCCAAGAATATTAACGATCGTCATTTATATGGACGGCAATCAATCAAGGAGGCGACGTGTTCGAATACGAAATCGATTTCGTGGACCCCGACGAAAACAACCTGCAGACGTTCGTCTGGTTCGCGGACCATGAGAACAACGCGATCCAGGCACTGAAGGACATCTACCGCCGCGTCATCATCGTCGACGTGAGAAAGATCGAGCCGGTGGAGCCGCCGTCCCTGGCGTCATGCCTGAACAGACTAGCGACGGCGCTGAGCTTCGACAGGAAGAAGTCGACCGGCAGTCAGAACCCGGGATCAGCCATGGTCCGTTAGCGGCGATGGCCCGAACGACGCTTCCGTAAGGCACGACACGACAGCCTTGATGCTGGGATGGGTTCAATCCTTACCCCAACAAGACGAGAGCCGACGTGGAAAACGCGCCGGATCCGCGATGAAGCAGAACGTTCGACCGAACCGTTCGCGCTCGCGCAAAAGCCATGACCGGCCGGGACCAACGGCGGCGGCTCCGCGAGCGACGCGGGCGAAAGCGTCGAATTGCCAATCCCCGCGATAGTGAGAAGGATCACAGATGAACGCTGCCCACAGTTCGGTCGACGAGGCTAACGATCCCGTCGCCTCGAGTGTCGCGACCCAGGGGCGCCGTCGTCTGCGACGCACCTCACCCTCGATCCCGCTGCCGACAGTGCTGGGCAACGTCCAGGTCGAGATCTGGGACAACCGGGACAACGCGATCCCTACGCACGAGGTGCAGGTCGACATGAGGCCGCACCTGTTGCGGATGAGCGCCGAGGAGATCAGGGATCTGGCGCTCAGGCCCCAGGACCATGCAGACCTCATCGAGTGCGAGGTGACGGACGTGGACGGCCGGCTCCACGTCGGGCCCTACAGCCTCTACAACATCGACGAAAACGACATCGTCGATTTCATATCGGCCCTGCTGCGAACGTCGGGCGTGAAGCATGACGCCGACTTGCCGCGGACGATAGAGGCGGTTTCGGACGAGCAGATGGATCGCATCCGTGAGAAGTGCGCCAAGGACGTGAAGCGGTTCAAGGTGGAACACGCAAGGCGCAAGGTCGAGCTGGCGGCCGAGGCGGTCCAGAGGATCGTCGACGGGTTCAGCCACCAGGACCGGCAAAGGATCTGGGATCGCCTTCTTCCTCAAGCAGATGCCGGGCCGCAAGGCGATCCCGGCCGACCTGATGATCCGATCCTTCCCCTCGACGCGGCAGCGGGCGCCGTTCCAAGAAACCGAGTCGAATTCACCGGCTGACGGTAAGACTGCGGAAAACAGGTTGCGCCGGTTCGACGAGAAACAGTACCAAGGTTGCGTTTCCTCCCTGAACTTGGCCGCTGATTCGGTTCCCGGATCAGCGGCCTTCTTTTTCATGCGGCGCGCTTCGTGGGAAGGAAGATGCGCCTGCGACCATCTTCTGTTGCGAAACAGGAAGGGAACGCGCCCCCTGCCCCACGGTCCCGGTCGCGCGCGGAGCCGGTGCCGCACCCGGCAGCCAGCAAGCAATGCGGCTTGACCGGTTCGTGCGCGGGAACGATGTCGGCGACCAACGCCGCATCGGACCAGCCATGCCCGCTTCGTCCAAACAATGGGCGCGAGCGACCTTCATGGCATGTAACCAACCATGCGACCAACCACGAAGCACTGGTGTGCACGTTTCATGCGTTTCTGTTCTCTTGGTCACACCGAGAAGTCGTTGGGGCACGTAAGACACGCAAGGCCGCATTCAGGCTTCGCCGCTTCCATGCAATCAAGTCCTCAAGGGTCGCGCATTGCGTGATCAAGTGGATGGAAACCCGCTGAATTGAAAGCGGGCCATGTTGGAAGTGGCCAGGAAGCAACCCCAATAACGTGGATGCGCGCGCTCCGTGGCACGATCCATTCATTGAAGGACGAAGCGATGAACATCGAGAAGTACGGTTCGGTGCTGCGTGAGACCATCCTTTACAACATCGAGGTCATTCGCCAGGGAGGGCGGCGCGAGGACTTCATCGTGCCGATGGCGTGGAGCGAGCCGGGAATCGGCAAGACCGAGACGCAGCGCGGCGTGGTGGCGTCGTTGGGCAACGCCGGCTGGGACCTGTTCGCCGACCAGGGCGCCACGGCGTCGAGCCGATGGGCCTACCACGACATCGACCTGCAAACCCGCGACAGCGCCGAGCTCGGCGGCAACCCGTGGGTGGTCGAGGGCCGCTCGATCCGGTGCCGTCCGGACTGGATGACCCTGGACTGCATGACGGTGCTGGCGCTCGACGAGTTCGCGCAGGCGCCGCTCGCCAACCTGAACATCGCCGGCACCTTGCTGCGGGAAGGCAGGGTCGGCGAGCACGCGCTTCCCCTCGGGTGCATGCTGGTCGGGGCGTCGAACCCGGCCGGCTCGCGAACGGGGACGAGCGCGCTCCCGGGCCAAGTGCGCAGCCGTATGGTGCACTGGACGATCGACCCCGACGCCATGGTGTGGGCGAACTACGCGGTGCGGCGGAACATCGACCCCCTGATCATCGCCTACAACAAGGTGCGAACGGAGTACCACCACAAGTATGATCCGGCGGCGCTCAGCTACCCGTGCGGCCGCTCGTGGGAAATGGCCAACGCGCTGATGCGCATGCGGCTGGAGGAGGAGCAGCTCGCGGAAGGCCTCGCGGGTTGCGTCGGCGCGACCGCGGCGCACGACTTCCTCGCCTTCCGCCACGCGGCCGCGTCGATCCCGGACATCGGGATGATCCTGCGCGACCCGATGAACGCGGCGCTGCCGTCGGGGCTCGACATCACCTTCGTCACCCTGCAGGCGCTCGCGTACCGCGCCGACGCCGCCAACCTGTCGGCGATCGTGCGATACCTGCAAAGGCTGCCCGAGCCCGAGTTCGCCACCGCCTGCATGACGGACGCGGTGGCGCGCAACCCGGACCTCGAAATGACCGGGGCCTACGCCGCCTGGTCTGCGGCCGTCGGCAACGACTTGTCGCGGAAGGCCGCCTGACGCCAGGCAGGCAAGGCCACGGAACGTCAAGAACACCAACCAGCGCGCGGGGCGGACGGCGAGCGCCGCCTGTCCGGCGAACCGAAAGGGAACACCATGGATCACGACATCTCCGACCGCACGATGCTCGTCGGCCTGAAGATCAGCGCCTGGTCGGGCGAGAAGCGCGACAACACCATCACGGCCGAGATCTGCAAGGCCAAGTCCGCCCAGGCCAAGGCCGTGCGCGCGAACAAGAGCCTGCTCGGCGAACGCATCAAGCCGGTCAAGGCCGCAGAGGGAGCGCTGCGCGGCTACGTCAACGACCGCACGCTGCCGTGGATGGACAACGGGCTGCGCATCCTGAAGACGACCGTGGTGCGGGACTTCCAACTCGGCCTCGCGGCGCCCATGGACGCCTTCGAGCGCGCCGTGGAGACGTTCATCGAGAACTACGGGCACGCCAAGGCCGAGGCCCGCCACGCGCTGGGCGACGCCTACCGGGAGTCCGACTTCCCTGCGGGATACAGCCTGCGCGGCCGGTTCTCGGCCAAGGTGGTCTACATGCCGATGCCGCGCTCGGACGACTTCCGCATGGCGCTGACCGAGGACGAGATGGCGGCGGTGAGGCGGAACTGCACATCCGCCCTGCAAGGAAGCGTGCGGGACGCGGTGATGGCCGCGGTGACCCGCCTGCGCGAGCCGATCCAGCACATGGCCGAGCGCCTACGGTCCTATCGCCGGGACGAGGAAGGCAAGGCGCACAACATCTTCCGCGACAGCCTGGTGACCAACATCGAGGACATCATCGAGCTGGCGCCGAGCCTCAACATCACAGACGACCCGAGGATCACGCGCATCTGCGAGGAAATGCGGATGCACCTGGTCCAGCACGACGCCGACACGCTTCGGCAATCGCCGCAGCTGCGGATGACGGTGGCGACGCAGGCGAACCGCATCATCGACCAACTGAACGGGGCGTTCGCCTGAGCGTCGCCGGCCGGCGCCACGTTGGCCGGAGCATCCCGATCCCGATGGATGGAGAACCGACTTGAAACCACGCGCCCCGACCCCCTTGGCCCCGACGGTCAGCCAGGCCCGGAAGCTGCTCATGCTCCGCTCGCGCTTCTTCGGCGCGGTGGCGATGGGCCTGGAGTGGATCGACGCCCCCGAGGTCGAGACGATGGCGACCGACGGCACACGCCTCTGGTACAACGAGCGCTGGTGCGCGGAGATCGGCATCGAGAAGACGATCGGCTTGATCGTGCACGAGTGCTGCCACAAGGTGAACAAGCATCACCTGCGGATGGGACGGCGGCCGCTGAAACGGTGGAACAAGGCGGCCGACCTCGCCATCAACCCAGCCCTGCTGCGCGACGGATGGGCGCTGCCGGAGGACCTCTACCTTGACCGGGCCAGACTCTACCATAAGTGGACGGCGGAACGCATCGACGACGCCCTGAAGCAAGAGGAAGAGGAAAAGGCCGGCAACGATCCCGGACAGGACGGGGAGAACAGCGGAAACGGCGGTCAGGCCACGGGGCAGAAGCCGGATGGCAAAGGACGGGAAGACGATCCCGGCGAGGGAAACCCATGCCCGGCACCGGGCGCCGCCGGCCGCGAGAAGCCCGTCGACGGCCCGACCGCGCCCGCACGGTCCTGGGGAGAAGTGAGGCCGGCGACGGACGGGAACGGGCGTCTCCTGACGCCGGCCGCCAGCCGCCTCGCGGAAGACAAGCTGAACCAGCAGGTTCGCCAAGCGATGCGGATGGCGAGCAGGGCCGGGCAGTCGACGGCATGGATCGAGGAGATCATCGAGGCGTCCGCGAACGCGTCGGATTGGACAGGGCGCCTGGCGAGCAGCCTCGCGGGAGTCGGCCGCACGACGCGATCCTGGTCGCGGCCCAACCGGCGTTACATGCAGCACGGCCTCTACATGCCGGGCAAGCGGGAAACGGGGGCGGGACGGGTGGCCTTCGTGATGGACACGTCGGGATCGATCACGCCGGACGACCTGTCGGCCTACTGTGGCGCGGTGGTGGGAGTGGTGGAAGACACTGGGCCGGAGCAGGTCGCCGTCATCCAATGCGACACGTCGGTCAGGCACGTGCAATGGTTGGAACAAGGGGAATGTCTTGACGGTGTCACCGTGCACGGCGGCGGCGGCACGCTGTTCCAGCCGGCGTTCGACTGGATCGAGCAGAACATGGAAGCCGACGTCATCATCTACGCGACCGACCTGTTCTCAGCCGACAAGCCGCGGGATCCCCACGTGGCGACCATTTGGCTGACGCCGACCCTAGGCCGCACGCCGTCGTTCGGGGAAGTGCTCGGGATCAGCTGAGCCAGGACGGGCCAGCACCGCCCGGCGCCACCAAGCCCCAAGGAAAACAGGCGGTAGAGCGGCCAACAACAACCTGCGACGGAGAAGGACGAAGAACATGCCAAAGGTAATCACCGTCGACGAGATGTGCACGATCCTGAAAAACGAACGCCACGAGCGGGCGGACGAATTCCGGTTCCGCCTGAGAACGTTGGCCGAAGACCTCGCGGCCGAGGTCAGCGGCGGCGCGGACTGCACGTGCAGCTGGCCGCTGGATGGGGACTGGGAATTGGGAACGTCCGTTTGTTTCTATCCAAAGCACCACGGCGATCCCGTTCCCGAAACGCTCCAGGACTACGATCGGGAAGGAGATTGGACACCTCTCGTGACGCCGACGACGGTGAAGCCTTGAGCGGGACCATCTGCAGGAACGCAGGGCGACGACGGCCGAACTGAAAAACGTCAGGCTGCCTTGGAGGCCTTGACCTTGGGTGTCTTGGCCTTAGGCGCTTTGGCCTTGCCCGACTTGGCTTCAGGCGCCTTGACTTCGGGCGACTTGACTTCGGACGCCTTGAGCTTGCGCTTGACCTTCTTCACGGCGGCCGACACTGTCGTCTTCAGGGCGGGGCTGGGCTTGAACCGGACCGTGGCGCCGGCCTTGACCTGGACCTTGTCACCAGTGCGGGGATTGAAGGCTGTCCGTTTCGGCGTCTCCCGGACCACGAACGAGCCGAACTCCCATAGGGTGAAGCGACCAGCGGAGACGAGATCATCCTTGATGGCCTGAACGATATCGACGGCGAGCTTGCCGGCGGCGACGCCCGTCACGTTCATGGAGGACTGGATGACTTCGGTCAGACGCTTCTTCGACATCGCGCGCTCTCTCAAATGCGGAACGACTTTACAGTAAATGGCGCGACCCGCGCAACTTAGGCCCACGTGAGCGGGCCTTGCATGGCCAGGAACGGGTTCGCAAGCAGGACAAGGAGGGGCGTGCCCGCAGAAGAGGCACCATCGCACGGACGGAAACATGATTGCCGGGCGCGCCGATCTATGCGCGCAATGAGGCAGATCGGGAATACAAGTGATTCGGCCACAAGACGAGGAAAGCAAAGGACGGGGCAGCACTGGAAAGCAATGATCCCCCAAGGGAAGCCAGGCAGGCGCCACGCTGGACAGGACAGGCCGGCCACGCACGAACAACCGATCGGCACAGGAATCCGCGAAGGAAAAGGCGATGGATGCGCTAGACAAGAAAGGGATATCGGCCGCCCAGCTGCAGGCGGTCAGGCCGCATGCGGGGACGGTCGTCACCGTCACCTCGGGCAAGGGAGGCGTCGGCAAGACCACGTCCTCGGCGGCGCTCGGCGCGGCCTTGGCCATGCTCGGGGACAAGGTGGTGGTGATCGACTTCGACATCGGGCTGCGCAAGCTGGACCTCGTGCTCGGCGCGGAGCGCCAGGTGATCTACGACATCGTGGACGTGATCGAGAAGCGCGCCACCCTGGCGCAGTCGCTGATCGAGGTGAAGGAGATCGACGGCCTCTACCTGCTGCCGGCAAGCCAGGCCGGCGACAAGAACGCCCTCACAGGCGAAGGCGTGCAAGGGATCATCAGCGACCTGTCGTCGCATTTCCGCTGGATCATCTGTGACAGCCCGGCGGGGATCGAGATGGGCGCCCGGATGGCGATGCACGAGGCGGACATCGCCGTGGTCGTGGTCAACGCCGAGGTGTCGTCCATCCGCGATAGCGACCGGGTGATCGGGCTGCTCGACACCGAAACCCGCAAGGCGCTGGACGGGGAGATCCTGGACAAGCGCATCCTCGTCACGCGCTACGATCCCGAACGGGCGAAGCGCGGCAAGATGATGACCATCGCGCAGATCGAGAAGGTGCTGGGCCTGCCGGTGATGGGCGTGATCGGGGAAAGCGAGGACGTGCTGGACTCGTCCAACATCGGACGGCCGGTGACGTTCGCCAAGAAGAACAGCGCGACGGCGAAGGCCTACATGCGGGCGGCGCGGGCGTTGCGCGGCGAGGCGGACGCCGGCGAGCGGCGCTCGTGGCTCGCCCGCCTGCTGGGACGGGGCTGATCGATGTCCGGGGTGCGAAGAAGCTGGCTGCGGCGCTTGCTGCCTGGGCGCAGGAAGACGGGCGACGAGGCGTTCGAGCGAATGGAGTCGCTGCTCGACCACGAGAAGACGACGGCCGCCAACCGCATGATGGCGGAGATCGAGTCCATCCTGAACGAGATCGGCCCAAAGATCGTCACGCTGATCGAGCAGAAGATGAAGATCCCGCCGAACCAGGTGGATATCCGGTTCGGCCGCAACGAAGCCGACGCGAGGCTCGAGATGGACATGACGCTGACGCTGGGACGGTGGATGCCGCCATCCGGCCGTCGCGCTTTCTAGGACGGATGCCAAGCATGAACAGGACCGCCACCACCCTCAGGACCGGCGAGATGGACCAGATCATGGCCGCGCTGCCGCTGGTCTACCGCAGGAGCAAGGCGACCTTCATCGGGCCGGCCGTGGGAGCCGCGTTGCTGGTCGTGGCCGCGGCGGCGGCCGGGTTCTTCCCGTGGCTCACCTACCGCCTGGTCAGCCCGGCGGTCCTGATGATGGCCGCGCTCGCCGGCGCGGCGGCGATCATGACGGTCACCTGGCTGCGGTGGCGGAGCGTGACGCTCGTCGTGGAGCCGACGCGGCTCACGTACCGGCAGGGGATCATGACGCGCAACCTGCAGGTGATGGCGATCTCCCAGATCGTCAGCGTCGACTTCGCGGAGCCGCTCGGTGGCGAGCAGATCGGCCTGGGCGACCTGCTGATCACGACCACGGGCATCGAGCGGATGATGTGCCCCCAGATGGAGCGGTGCCGGGAGATCGTCTACCTCTTGACGAGCCTGATCGATGCCAACAAGAACGACGACCTGACAAGGATGGCGAGCGAAGCCGCCAGCCAGGACATGCAGCAGCAAGGCGCCAGCTGAGAGACGAAAGGCCGGGCAACCAGCTCGCGCCCGATGACGGCGACACGACAAAGAAAGCAAGCAGAGACAGCTCGATGGAACAGGTTCAAGACAGCCAGGACGACTGGCGGACGAGGGTCGCGAGAATCGCGGTCGACTGCCTGCTGATGGGCGCCCGGCAGGTTCCGATCGGAGCCTACGCCAATCCCTTCATGATTCGCTCCATGCGCGCCGGTCAGGAATTCGACGTGGTCGACGAGCGGACGGAGGCCCGCCAGGTGGCGTTGCTGATAGGAACGTACGTGCAACGCCCGTTCGAGGCCGCGTGGTGTCACCTCTGCGGCCCGGGAGAAGCGGAAATGACAGCCGCCATCGCCGGGCTGCTGGGGCAGATGCCGGACCGGATGATGACGCAGACGCTCAACGCCGCGGCGAAAGCCAGGGCCGACCGGGCGCGGCAGGTGTGGTGGATGACGCACGGGGTGCGGGCCTGCATGGCGCTGGACCTGTCCCACGGCTGCGAGCCGTAGGGAAACGCGGGCCGCGGACGCCGGCGGCCTCCCTGCCGGAGGCCGCGCGCAAGCCCTTGAATCGAATCAGTTCAAGGACGCCGAAAGCGAATCAACCAGCGGTTTCCCAATTTCCTTTCATCGATTCGTTGTGCTAGTGGCGAATGGCGGCACACAATGCCGCCGAGATGTCCACCCCCTAAGTGACGAGGGACGGTCGATGAACGCCATGTCGCGACGAAAAAGTCTTGCCGAGGAGCTCGAGCGGCAGAAGAAGCGGCGTGACCGACGTCTATTGGCGAGCAAGCAGGATGTTGCCCCGTACCAAGACGTGATTCGGGCCCCGGCGAACGATGCGGCCAAGGCAAATCTGCCTTCGGTGCCGACGAACGGCCGGCAAGAGGGTGGCCGGGCCGATGGTTGGCCATGGGAGATCACGAACAAGCTCAAGGGCCTGATCAAGGCTCGCCAGTTGTCCGCGACCGGGATCGCCGCGGTGCTGCAGGCAAGCTTCCCCGGCTTCACGACCAGCCGGTCGGCCGTGCTCGGCAAGGCGATGCGGATCGGGGAAACGATCCGGCCGGAACAGCACTGGCGGCACCCGGAGTTCATAACGAAGAGCGAGAAAGCCCAGGTCATCGAGCAGGTGAGGCTGCTCAGGCAGACGAAGTGGGAGAAAGTCGCGGCGCAGAACGAAAGAAAGGCGGAGAAGGCCGAGATGAAGCAGGCCGGGGCCGCGAAGGCGCGGACCGACCCGAAGGACAAGGCGGCCGTCCCGACCGCCAGGAGCATCGTCACGCGCCACGCGGCCCAGGGCAAGCTGGCGCTGGAAGCCCATCCTGCCTTGAAGGCGGCCAAGGAGGGGCGGGCGGCGGCGGCCAAGCCCCGCAGGAACGCCCGCAACCCCAAGTGGACGAAACAACCCGGCTAGAAGCCGGACCGATCCAGGTCGCGAAACAGACCGATTCAAGCCCCAGAGGACAACCATGACGGACCTGATCCTGGCCATCGCGACCGGCCTCGCCTTCGCCACGGGGCTGATGCCCTCGATCGCGACCTTGATGCTGGCGCTGCTGGCGTGGCGGATCATGCCGGGCCACGCCGGCGTGGCGCTATGCGGCGTGGTGCTGCTGGTGGGCGGCATGGCCGCCCGCAACAGGGCCCGCCGCGAGATCCGCTGACGGGGCCGTCAGGTCTCGGCGAAGGGCGCCGCCAGGCTGTCGGACCGGCGGACCATGGCCCTGATGATGCCGAGGGGCGGGAAGGCGTTGTTGTCGCCGATGAGGACGACGACATCCGGTTCCGCGGGGAAGTGGGACAGGTCCTGCCGGAACGCGTTGATGCCGATGACCTGGCCCGAAAAGGCGGGGCCGATGTGCTGGGCATAAGCGTCGAAACCCATGTCGTCGACGGACGGAATGACCAAGTGATCGGGGCGGAGCGCCTCGGCCGCCCGCACCACGTCCTCGATCGACATGCCGGCGAACCCGCGGCGGTAATGCAGCCTGACGCAGTTCTCGGTCGGCGCGCCGAACAAGGACGACCAGTCGTCGTCGCCTTCCAGCACGACGACGCGGCGGCCCGCCGGAATGCTCTTGGCGAGAAGGTTGACGAAATCGAAGCGTTCCGCGATCGGCGGGCCACTGACGATGACCGCCATCCTGCCGGCAAGCGCCTCGTTGAACCGCACCGCCAGGCTTTCATCCGGCCGGACGTCGCTGAGCCTCGGTCTTGGCGCGTTGGCCAAGACCGACGCGAACAGGCGGTCAAGCGGAGGCTCGGCGCGGACCGGAACCAGGAAAGAGAGCTTGGCAACGCCGTCACGGCTGGCGGGCGGCCGAACGACGCCGAAGCGGACACGATCGAGGCCGTCGAAGGCCAGTCCTCCGAGCGAGCCACGAACGACCGCCTGCGGCAGTGACGGCTCGTGACCGGACGCCAGGCACGCGAGGTGGACCAAACGCCTGAACCTCTCCTCGGTCAGCGCCGGGCAGTCGACGAGGCGCCACGAGCTGCGCTGAACCCAGTAACATCCGGGACCATCGACGCAGACCGTCCTGACGCTCGGGTCATCCATGTCACCGATGAAGCCGATCTCCCGGCGAAGGCGGGATTGAGCGGATATGACCTCTTCAGGCGGCACATCCGGCCGTCGCCGCTCAGCGGGCACCTCGCCGTCCGAAGCTTGCATGATCACCTGCTGGATGACGACGGCCTCGGAAGGGCGCCGCTCCGCGACGACGTCCTTGCGGCCGTGAACGCGGGCGCCCGGCTCACGCGCAGGTCCGTGGGACAGGTCGGCATCCGTTTGTGGCGGGGCAACGTTGAACTGGATCGGTGGCCGGTCCCACCGCCCCGCCAGGTCACGCGCCGCGGCCTCGGCCGCGACCCGCTGCTCCTGCTGCCGCCGGTACGCCTCGTACCGCGCCCGAAACCGCGCCCGCCCCGCCGCCACGTGCTGCGCCAGGTCAGAGCCAGGCCCCGGACAGGCGGCGAGGATGGCTTGCGGCAAGCGCTTCCTGTCGTGTTCGTCGCCGTCGCCATAGGTCACGCCGCACCCGGGATGATGTTTACGGGAATCTATCGGGTTCCTGGAAAAGCGCAATCATCCCGGCGACGACGGCCCGGCCGGCGTGGAATCGACGACGGCCGCCGCCGGGACGGCTTGATCGGAAGGCTGCCTTCGATACAGGTGGATGGGCGACCAGGGAGTGGACTGCTCGAGAACGAGAGACTGGCGACGCGCCAACTCGAGGCTGCCGCTGAAAACGGCGGCGACGCGCAGCCGGGCGCGCTTGCCGGCGGCGAGCGGGTCTGGTTCATCCGCCTCGGCCCTGTCCGGCGGCAGGTAGGCGGTCAGGTCGCTGCCGTCGGGCAGGGACTGCATCTCACGGACGATGTGGCTCGCGGCTTCGACAGCGCCCCAGACCGGCGAACGCGGCTGGTAGCGGCGCGGATCGGAAGGGAGGCGCAAGAGCGCCAGGCAGGCCCGGAACAAGGACAGGATGTCGCAGTCCTCCATCGCGGACAGGTCGGCTTGGACGTCGCCGTCCAAGCCACCTTCACCGGCGACGCCCGCCGATCCTGGTCCCTGCGAAACCTCGCCCGCCAACCGTCCGGACCGGAACACGTCGCGGCCCAGCTGCGGCCGGCGCTCGAGCCAGTCGGCCACCCGCGACATGGCTTCCCTGTGCCCGGCATCCCGCCCGGCAGCAGGGTCGACAGGAACCCGGTCGGATTCGGCCTGCTTCAGGACCTGCATCAGCCTCGAGCGCATGAGCACGAGCTGGGCCGCCATCGCGAGCCAGGCCGACCAGCGGGTCAGGCGAAAGGGATCGCCGTCGGAACCGGCGGCGATCGACCGCTCCCGGGCAACGTCGAACGCGTCGACCAGTGCCGCGATCGACAGCCGGGCCAGATCGACGCGACCGGACCGGCAAAGCTCGATCAGCCGATCGAGCCGGCCCTCGAAGCCTTCGACGGACAACACCGGAGCGTCCAGATCATCGTCGGCCGGCGCTTCATCCTCCCAGCCGTCGTCGTCAGCCACGGGAACCAGGCGGCGCGAACGAGATCGCCTGGTCGTAGACCGGGCGAACCTCGAAGACGAGGTCGGGCCAGGCGGCCGCCGCGTCCCTGAACGCGGGCCACGGGGTCCAGTCGGCGGACCAGAACGACAGACGGAAAGACGAGAGGCCATCCTCGAGCGGAGGACGATCAGCCGCCTCAGATACCCTGCGCAAAGGCTCCACCGCGCCCCAGTGACGCCTGAGCCAGGCAAGCGACCGCGGATGGTCGGGACCGAGGCCGAGGAGGCCGGGCGGCACCGGCGACAACGCCTGCAAGTCGAAAGGACAGCCGCGGCCATGTCGGGCGGCGTCAGCCGAGGCTTGATGGCGCGCCGCCAACGCCCGCCGCATCTGGCCGGCCAACGCCCGGGCGCCGTCCAAGGTCACGCGCCGAGGGGGCGCCATCAGCCGGTGCAGCCAGTCCTCCTCCATGCGATCGAGGTCCAATTCCCAGGGCACGAAGCCCGGCCCCTGGGCGGCGTCCCGAAACAAGGACAAGGCGCCCGCGGGACCAGCCACGCGCGCGCGGTGATGAAGCCAGTCAACGTGGCGCGCGACGCGGACGACCGGTTTCGCCTCCTGGTCGAGAGCCGATCCCGCAAGGCCGATCCCCCACGACGTTCGCGCTGCTCGCGTCATGCGAGCGAGGCCTTGCCGTAACGCCGCCTGGCGTTGCCCAGCCTGCGCCGCCAGATGCAGCGCAGGCCTCCAGCACTGAGCCGGCGGTACTCGGCGTTGCCCCAGCGATCGACCTTCCTGAACACGGGGCCGAACAGGCAGTCGGAGGCCGACAGCCAATCCTGGAGAGCGCGGACCGGGCAAACGGACGAGGCGGCCGCGGCGGCGCCGACAGGGAGGATGGGCACCGTCCGGTCAGGATTGGTCAAACGAAGCTCGTAGCCGCCATGCGAGGACCGCAACTGTTCGGCGTCGAGGGCGATCAAGGCCGGATCAGGCACGCCGTTCGCCGACAACGCCAGCAGGCAACGGTCCCTGAGACCGGCCATGTCACCGGGGCACAGGCCGGCCGCCCGCAGCAATGCCGCCGGCGACGGAGGATGTCGGGAGCGCTCCCCGACGAGCTTGGAGAAGGGCACGTCGCCCGCTGACCGGCGACGATGGTCCTTGAGCCAGGCGCGAACGGCCGCGTGACGTCCGGGCGGCGGAAAAACCGTGGTCCCGGTGGAAAGCGGCGATGGCCGAAACCTTGCGCGACGCGGCGCCGGCGCTGCCCGCGGCTGCGCACGCGGCGAGATAGTCGGCGACAGCGCGCCCGTCAGCCGGCAGAGCCGAGACCTGCCTGGCGGCGCACCAGCGCAGAAAAACGGACCAATCACCGAGGTAGGCCCGGCGGGTTTCGGCGGCGCGGCGCTCGACGTCAGGAGCGGACCGCGACGAAGCGGACCCATGGCACGCGGAAAACGGCGAGGCCGACATCATCAACCCTTTGACGGAACACGCCTCTCCTAGCCGGCCGGTTAAATTGGGGCAAGAGCCACTAACTGTGGTAAAAGGATTTGTGCCCGCCGCGGCGGCCCGCCGCGGCGCCGCAGGCGTGAGGCGAAAGAAGCGCTGGCCATCGAAGAACCGTCGCCGCCGCGCCGCCGGCGAGACCACCGGCGCGGTCGGCGACGGGCGCCAGGCCATCTCGGCGGCATCCACAAACGACCGTTTGCAGATGCTTTATGAACTTGTAAAAAGACGCCTCGTTTGGTTTGAGATCGCAATGGACAAGAAGATCGCCGCGAAACCCGCCCGATCGGGCCGCCTGCTGGGCTACGCCCGGGTGTCCACCGAGGATCAGGGCGTCGAGGCGCAGGTGGACGAGCTGCGTGCCGCCGGCTGCGCCGTGATCGTGGAGGAACACGCCTCCGGCGCCGACCGCGCGGGCGGGCTGTGGTTCGCCCAGGACGTCCACGCCCCGCTCGACCCGCGTGCCGACCCGGCGCGCCGCTCGGCGTTCGACAAGTGGCTGATGCACTACGACGGCAAGTGGTGGCACGACGTCTGGCCGCTGCTGGGCGCCAAGCAGCCCGGCCCGGTCGGCGACCCGCTGCTGACGTTCGACGGCGGCCGGCGGCTGGCCGTCGGGCTGTATCAGCCGGGGGCGGTGTGGGAGGTCTACCGCGACCCGGCCGACGCCGCGCCGGGAGTCGCAACGGGGCTGGCGGCGCGGAAAGTTTACGTCGCCCCGAATCCTGATGCGTCGGTGTCGGGCGCCTACTTCGCCGACGGCACCGGCGGGCTGTGGTCGGAGGTGTTCGGCGTCGGCCCCACGCCCGGCGACGGCGGCTACCTGCGGCGCTACGCCGACGGCCAGATGTTCAACGCCACCGCCGTGCCCGAGCCGCTGACGTTCGAAGAGGTGCAGAAGTTGGTCGCGGCGAGCGGCTCATTCACCCGCCCACCCCCCGGCCCGCCGCCCGCGCCCCCCGCGGACCAGCCGGACATGTCGTGGGGGTATCGCCTGCGCGGCCGTCCGCTGCTGGCCGACGCCGACGGGCGGGTGTGGGGCAAGCAGTGGGACTTTTACCTCTGGGTCCGCCAGCCCGACGGCGGGGTGCTGCAGATCAAGCCCGAGGGGCTGACCGGCGACTCGCGCCTCATCGCCGCCGGCCCGGCCCGCGCGTGGCTGCTGGGCGAGGGGGGCCTGGTGCTGCTGGAAGCCCGCGCGTCGGCCACGACCCCGCCACCCCCCACGCGCGGCCGCGCTTCGCCGCCGCGCGGCGGGCAACTCGTCGAGCTCGCCCGCTGGCCCTGGCCCGGCGGCCCCCGCAACACCTTCGCCGGCGCGTTCGTCGACGCCCACCGCGGCCTCTGGCTGCCCGGCGTCGGGGCGCGGGCCACCCGCGTGCAACTCCCCCCGACCCCGCCCGCTACGACCCGCCCGGCGACGCCGTAGCGGGCGGCGGAAAGGCGTTGGGCAGCGAAGTGGCGTCGAACTCGCACGCTTTTTCCACCGCATCACTTCCGACATACTTCAACGCTTCGCCCGACGCCGCCCCCCACCCCGGCGGCAGCGGCAGGCCGGCGGGCATCCAATTGTCCGACGCTATGATCGAAACCGGCGGCCGTGGCGCGTTCAGGATGTTGCCGCTCCCGACGAACACGTTGTCCCGCACCACCGCCCGCGCCTTCGGGTCGTCCAATGTAATAAATCGAATCCGATCACTGCCGGCAATCAGCGTGTTGTGGAACAGGTAAAGCGTGCCGTCGTGCGACCCGCCGCTCTCGCTGCCGAACAGGATGAACTTCGCGGCGTTCCCGGCCCGCTCGGGGGGCTGATAATCATGTTGCCGACCAGGACGGCGCTGCTATTTGCTCTCGCCGTCTCATCACTATCGACGATCCCCACCTCCCCCTCGGCCGAGTCGGCGACCCAGTTGTACCATAGTTCGTTGTAGTGCGCCCGGCTCTTATAGTTCTGCCCGAACGGGCAGTCGTGAATGTGGCAGCCGCGGACGACCACCCGGTTGCCGGCCATGTAGAAGTTGTGCGCGTAGCCGCTCTTCTCCTTCGTCGAGTTGAAGGCGACTTCGCACCGTTCGATCGTGGCGGTTTCGCGGTCGTCGCCGAACACGCCCATGTCGCAGTGGTGAATGTGGCAATCGCGGATCACCGCGTTCGTCGAGTGCAGCAGCCGGACGCCCGCCGCGTTCTCGCCGTTGCGGGCGTTCTTGATTTCCAAATGTTCAAGCGTGACGTAGGCACCTTCGATCTGGACCGCCGCCCGCGGGACGGGGCCGCGGCCGGAGGCGTCGAGGCCGTCGGCGTCGATGACCGGCCGCTCGGGGCCGACGCCGCGGAGGGTGATCGGCGCGTCGGCCGTGCCGTCGGCGGTCAGGCGGAGGGTCTCGCGGTAGGTGCCGGGGTCGAGTTCCACCACGTCGCCGGGCTTGAGGCTTGCGGCGACGGCGGAGATGGCCTTCACCGCCCGGCCCGGACCGACGCGGTAGGTTTCGGCCGACGCCGACGCCGCGGCGATCAACAGGCAGGCGAGGGCGGCCCATGTCGGCCGGAGCGAACGGTTGCGGTGCTTCATCGACTGCTCCCAAAAGGGTCGCGCTTGCCACGCCGGCCTTCGGGCTGCACTTTACCACGATGCCCTCGATTTCCCCCACCCGCCCCGCCGCCGGCCGCTGGATCGCGCTGCTGGCGGTTTGCCTGGCGGTCGCCGGGCTGTCGCGCGTCGGTTTCCTGGCCGAGCCGTGGATCAACGACGCGGGGATTTACGTCGAGATGGGCAAAACCCTCGCCGACGGGCAGTCGGGGCTGTACCGCGAGGTCTGGGACACGAAATTTCCCGGCGTGCCGCTGCTGACCGCGCCGCTGTGGCTGCTGTTCGGCCGGGCGTGGTGGGGGTACGTCCTGACGCAGGCGGCGGCGGCGATCGGGGCGGCGTTCCTGCTGGCGGGCGCGGCCCGGCGGCGGGCGGGGCCGGGGGCGTACTGGCCGGTGCTGCTCACGGCGCTGGTCTACCTGAACCTCTCGCGCGTCGTGCAGACGGGCTTTCAGTTGGAAACGCTGATGGCCGCCTTCGCCGCCGGCGCGGCCTGCTGCGTGCTGCGCGCGCTGCCGGGCGAGGGCGGGGCGTCGGAAACCTCCGGCGCGCGGGCGGCGGGGTGGTGGGTCGCGGCGGGGATGTTGGCCGGGCTGGCGGCGCTGGCGAAGCCGACGGGGTTGTCCGTCGCGGCGGCGGCGGGCGCGGCGACCCTCTGGTCGGCGTGGCGCGGCCGGCGGTGGGCGGGCGCGGCGGCCGACCTTGCGGCGCTGGCGGGCGGGGTCAGCCTGATCCTCGCGCCCGTCGCGGCGTGGGCGCTGACCGCGCCGTTCGCCGGCGAACTGCCGGGGGTTTACCGCCAGGTCGTGCTGTACGGCACCGGCACGCCGTGGCGGCAGGTGGTGACGGCGAAGACCGCCCTGCTGTTCGCCCTGCCGCTGGTGCCGGTGGCGGCGCGGCTGATCCACCTGGGCGTCGCGCGGCGCCGCGGCGCGGCCGGGCCGCGGCCGCCGGCCGACGTCGTGGTGTTCGCCGTGGCGTGGCTGTTGATCGAGATGGTCGGGGTGGTGGTGCAGAAGCGGGTGTATGCGTACCACTTCCTGCCGGTCTTCCCGCCGGCGGCGCTGCTGTGCGGGCTGGTGCCGGTGCGGCCGAGGGCGGGGGTGATGGCGGCGGCGCTGCTGCCGGCGGCGGCGCTGTCGGTGGCGTCGGCGTGGCCGCTGGTGGCGCGGCTGGGCGGGCCGGTGCCGATGGCGGGGGTGATCGCCTACCTCGACGGACACAAGTCGGCGGGCGAGGCGGTGTGGGCCGACCCGTGGCCGCGGCTGGCGATCCCGACGGGGCTGCGGCCCGGCGCGCGGTTCGCCTTCACGCACTACTTGATCAACCACGACGCCGCCCCGGCCGAGTTCGGCGCGCGGCTGCTGGCGGACCTGCGCGAGCGTCGGCCGGAGTGGGCGGTGGTGCTGCCGGCCGAGGCGCGGGGCCGGGAGATCGAGCGGCTGGAGGCGCAGCAGGGCGTGTCCCTCAACCCCGCCCGCCACGCCGCAGTGCTGAGGGCGCTGGCGGCGTTGCGGGCGTACCTGGACGCGCACTACGACGTGGCGGCCGAGGCGGACGGGCACCTGATCCTGCGCCGCCGGGACCGCTAGAATGGGCCGCACCAATTTCCAAGGAGTCTTCCGTGAAACAGCCCCTCGCCCTGCTCGCCCTAGCCGCCGCCGCCCTGCCCGCCGTTTTGCCGGCCGCGGCGCGGGCGGAATCGCCGTCTACCAAGCCTGCGCTTTCGATGACCGGCTCGTTCCAGCCCGGCGGGCCGGGGCGGTGGGATTACGTCAGCATCGACCCGGCCGACCACCTGCTGTACGTCACCCGCTCGACCCACACGCAGGTGATCGACCCGTCGACGAAGAAGGTCGCCGCCGACATCCCCGGCGGCGAGGGGTTGCACGGCGTGGCGGTGGCGCAAGACTTGGGCCGCGGCTTCATCTCCGACGGGCGGGCGGCGCAGATTTTGGTCTTCGACCTCAAGACCAATAAAGTTCTTGGCAAGGTCGCCGCCGCGGACGATGCCGACGGCATCATTTACGACCCCGGCACCAAGCTCGTGCTCACCGCCTGCGGCGACGCCCACGCGCTGCTGGTGCTCGACGCCACCGCCGACCCCGCGACGGCCAAGGCCAAGTCCGTCGACCTCGGCGGCAAGCCGGAGTTTCTCGCCGCCGACGGCAAGGGCCGGGCGTTCGTCTGCATGGAGGAGCAGAACCAGATCGCCGTGGTCGACCTGAAGGCGATGAAGGTCGTTGACCGCTGGCACACCGGCGGCGGCGAGGAGCCG
The DNA here is from genome assembly GCA_965260985.1 of Tepidisphaeraceae bacterium. GTDB lineage: Bacteria > Planctomycetota > Phycisphaerae > Tepidisphaerales > Tepidisphaeraceae > CBDHCE01. Next base: position 20,225 of record CBDHCE010000003.1, read on the forward strand.
GCCGGCCTGGCCCTTGACGCAGCGGCGGGCCGGCTGTTCGTCGGCTGCCACAACAAGAAGCTGATCGTGATGAACGCCGCCGACGGCACCGTCGTCGACGAGCTGCCCATCGGCCAGGGCAACGATGCCGTGGCGCTCGACCCCGCGACCTCCACCGCTTACGCGAGTTGCGCCGACGGCACCCTCACCGTCGTCGCCCCGTCGGCCGGCGGGCATTACGCGGTGGCGCAGACGGTGCCGACGCAGCAGGGCGCGCGGACCGTCGCGCTCGACCCCGGCACGGGCGACCTCTACCTGCCGACGGCCGAGTACGGCGAGCGCCAGCCCGGCCACCGCTGGCCCCCGGTCGTGCCCGGCACCTTCCGCATCCTGACGGTCGCCCCGACGGGGAAGTGAGCCCGCTTCACAGGGATGAGCGGGTGAGGAGGTGAGGGATGAGCAGGTGAGCAGGTTAGGGATGAGCAGGTGAGCAGGTTAGGGATGAGCAGGTGAGGGATGAGCGGGTGAGGGAGCAGGCCCTTCTTCCTCACCCGCTCATCCCTAACCTGCTCATTCCTCACCCGCCCGCCCGTCACGTCAGCATCAGCCACCCGACGCCCATTCCCAGCGTGAGCAGGGTGATCGGCAAGCCGGCCCGGCAGTATTCCCAGAAGCCGATCTCCACCCCCTCGCGGCGGGCGGACTCGACGACGATCAGGTTCGCCACCGAGCCCAGCAGCGTCAGGTTGCCCGCGAACGTGCTCGACACCGACAGCGCGAGCCACGCCTTTTCCGGAGTGGCGGCGGGACGGCGGCGAGCGTCGGCTCCAGCAGCAGCACGGCCGGGGACGTTGCTCACCAGGTTCGACAGCGCCGCCGACGCCCCGCCCAGCAGCGCCACCGGGTGGCGGCCGACCCACGCCCAGCCGGCGACGTCCCAATGGCTCACCACGCGCACCTGGAAGGCGTGGGTGAGGATGAATAAGCCGACGAACATCAGCAGCAGCGACCAGTCGATCTGCGCGTACAGCTTGCGCGGCGCAACGCCCCCGAGCAGCGTCACGGCGGCGCCGGCGACCGCGACGAGGGCCATCGGCAGCCCCGCCAGCAGCAGCCCGACGGCCGCGAGCGCGACGAGCACGCTCTTGTAAAGCAGCACGCGGTAGGGGCGGCGCGAGAGGTGCCGCAGGTCCTCGGCGGGAAGCGGCGGGGCGTCGGTTTGGGAAGCGAGCGCCTTGCGGTAGACGAGCGAGAGGACCGCGTAGCAGGCGACCAAGCCGGCCAGCGCGACGGGCATCAGGCGGGCGGCGAAGTGGCCGTAGGCGATGGCGGACTTCACGCCGATGATCATGTTCTGGGGGTTGCCGGTGATGGCGCCGGCGGAGCCGACGTTGGCGGCGGTCGCCAGGGCCATCAGGTGCGGCACGGGGTCGGTGCGCAGCCGGCGGGCGAGGTGCAGCACCAGCGGCGCGAGGGCGACGCAGACCACGTCGTTCACCAGCGCCGCCGAGAGCAATCCCGACGTGAGCACGACCGCCGCCAGCAGCGCGCGGGGCGTCCGCACGCGCGCCAGGGCGCGGCCGGCGAGCAGGTCGAAAAAGCCCGCCACGCGCAGCGCGCCGACGACGAGCATCATGCCCAGCAGCAGGAAGAGGGTTTCGTAGTCGAGGGACTCCGGCCCGGCGGCCTCGCGCAGTGGGAGGAGGCCCATCGCCAGCACGAGGGCCGCCCCGACGAAGGCGATGCCCGCGCGGTCGGTGCGCAGCCCCGGCACGCGCCCGGCGGCGAGGCCGAGGTAGGTGACGGCGAAGACGGCGGCGGTCGCCCAGGTCAGGGTCGGTTCGGTCAAAGTCTTTCTCGTGGAGTCCGCACGCGCCGAGCGGCCCACCGCCAATGGGGGCGACGGGCCGCGAGGATAGCCGAACGGGGCGGCGCGCTCACGGGCGCGGCGGCGGGGGCGGGTCGCCGGGGCCGCCGGCGTGGGGGCCGTGGTGCGGGCCGCCGGGCTTGGGCGGCGCGGGGTGGTGGACGGGCGTGCCGTTCACCGAGTCGGCCTCGATGACGGTCTGGCCGGACATCGCGCCGCGCCTGTGCCCCTCGGCGGAGAGCGGTTGGCCGACGGAGAGGTCCGCGGCCTCGGCACCCTCGGGGCCGGATTGGACGAACGTGCCGTCGTCGAGCACCGCGCCGTCGACCCGGCCGTCGCGGGCGTAGTTCAGGCGCTTGACGGTGCCGCTGACTTTGGCGGCCTCCTCGTCGCCGGGTTTAGGAACGTGCATCTCGTGGCCGTCGGGGCCGATGATCGAGGCGAGCTCGTAGACCGGGTGGTCGGGGAAGCTGCGCGTCGGCGCGGCGGTGAGCTTGACGTCGGCCCCGACGGCGGCGGCGTTGGCGAGGGCGTCGGCGGCGTGGGGCGGGAAGTTCACCTGCACCGTCTTGCCGCCGGCGGTGGAGAGCATCAGGCCGTTCGGCTCGCCGCCGGGCCCGAAGTTGTAGGCCGTGACGGTTCCCTGCAACGGCACCGCCGGCCGGGTGGCGGGCGGAGCCGGGTGAGCGGGCGGCGGCGGGGGCGGGGCGGGTTGGGCGAACGACAGCGTCGAAAAAATGCCGAGCGTGGCCGCCGCGACGGCCGCGGCGATCAGCCGGCGGGCGGCGGTGGGTTTCGTGGGGTCGGTCATGGGAGGGTCTCCGGTGAGGGGGATTTGCGAAGGTCTGCCGGTCGCTTACGCGAGCGCCGGCGGGGTAGCCTGCGACTGTTCGGCGTGGCGCTTCTCCGCGCCGGTGTAGCCGAGGCGGACGAGGCCGAGGATCGTGAGGATCACGCCGCAGCCGACGGCGGTTTGGCCGATAGCGAGGCGCTCCTGGGCGCTGTGCCACGCCTCGATCTGGGGCGAGGGCGCGGGCGGGCGCGGCCTGCCCTGCGGGTCGAGCAGAGGGGCGACCGGGGCCGCGGCCGGCGGATCGGATTCGGCCGGCCGCTCGACGCCGCTGCCGAGCCACCACGCGCCGGCGCCGACGACCATCAGCCCGACGCCCAGGGCGAGGATCGACAGCGCCCGCCGCCGCGACGCCAGCCACAAGGGCGGCCCCTCGGGCAGCGGCGTTCCATTTTCAAGCGCGAGCTTGGAGAGCTCGAAGCGGTGGCGGGCGCGCTGCGACCGCAGCACGGTCGACCCGCCGATCAGCAGCACGGCCGCGACGATGCCGAACGAGCCGAGCAGGAAGTTGGCGAAGGGGGGGGCCATGATTAACTCCTTGGGTAAAGCGTTGTGAGGGGCGAGCAAGGTCGCCGTCGGTTCTGCCCCGTAAGTGACGGGGCGGCGGCGGCGGGTTTCATTTTTCCGCGTAAAACTTTTCTGAAACCCCGCGCCGCCCGCGCGACACTCACCCGGCAGACGATGGACTCCGACGCGATATCTGACGAGCCCACCCTCGACCGCCTGCGGGGGCAGGACGAGGCGGCGTTCACCTGGCTGGTCGGCCGCACGCGGCGGATCGTGCTGGGCCTGGGGCAATCGGTCGGTCTGGCGGGGGCGGACCTCGACGACGCGGCGGCGGAGGCGTACCTGGCGGTCTACCGGGCGCTGCCGTCGTTCGCGGGAAGGTCGGCGCTGACGACGTGGGTCTACGCCATCGCGTGCCGGACGATGACCCGCCACCGCACGCGCCGCGACCGCCGGCGGGCGGCCCCGCTCGAAGCGGCCGGCCACGCCGTCGCGGCGGCAGTTTCCGATCCGTGCGGCGCCGAGCTTCGGGAGCGGAACGAGGCCGTGTGGGCGGCGGTCGCGGCGCTCGAGCCGCGCGCCGCGATGGCCGTCGAGTTGTTCTACCGCCGGGAAATGTCGGTCGGGCAGGTCGCGGCGGCGCTGGGGTGCCCGGAGGGGACGGTCAAGACGCTACTATTCCGCGCCCGCGCGACGCTGCGGCAAACGCTCGGCCCACTGGAGGCATCCCGATGAACACGCCCACGCCCCACCGATTCTTGAGTGATGACGAGTTGGACGGGCTGCTGCGCCGCGCGGTTCAGTCGCGCCCCGAGCCGGCCGCACGCTCGGACCTCGCCGGGCGTGTTCTGGCGGCGGCGCGGGCCGAGGTTCCCGCCGCGCCGGCGGCGCGGCGGGGCGAGTGGGCGGCGTGGATCGTCGCGGCCACGGCGCTGCTCGCGGTGCTGTGGTTCGGCTTCCTGCGGGTGGCGGCGATCGAGGCGGCGCGATCCGTTTACGAGTCGACCGCGACGGTGGCGGGCGAGACGGCGTCCAACCCGGTCGGCCCGCTGTTGGTCGTGGGCCTCGGCGGCCTCGCCGCGGCGCTGGTCTGCCTCGCGGTCCAAGCCTCCCTGAGTGCCGACGACGAGCCGCTCCGTCCGGGCGTGGCGTGAGCGGACTCCCGCGCGGGGGGCGGTCGGGTGGCGCGATCGGTATACTCGCTCGCATGACCCACCCGCCCCGCCCCGCGTTGCTTTTGACGGCCGCGCTGTTGATCGGCCTCGCCGCCTTACCCGCCGCCGCGCAGCAGCCCGCGACCCGTCCGGCCGCGCCGCAGTATGCCACCGAGTCGGCCATCAACTACCGCCCCACTTTGGCGAAGAACGACGCCTACGCCCGCGAGATGTGCGTGCTGGACGTCTACCACCCCGTCGGCAAGCGCGGCTTCGCCACGGTCGTCTGGTTCCACGGCGGCGCGCTGGAGGTCGGCCGCCGCGAGGTGCCGAACGAGCTGAAGAACCGCGGCATCGCCATCGTCGGCGTCGATTACCGCCTTTCGCCAAAGGTGAAGAGCCCGGTTTACATCCAAGACGCCGCCGCCGCGGTGGCGTGGACGTTCAAGCACATCGCCGAGTACGGGGGCGACCCGGACGCGATCTATGTCGCGGGCCACTCCGCCGGGGGCTACCTCACGAGCATGGTGGGCCTCGACAAGCGGTGGCTGGCGGCCGAGGGGATCGACGCCGACCGCATCGCCGGGCTGATCCCGTACAGCGGCCACGCCGTCACGCACATGACGGTCCGCAAGGAGCGCGGCATCCCCGACACGCGGGCGGTGGTCGACGACCTCGCCCCGCTCTACCACGTCCGGCCCGACGCCCCGCCGCTGGTGCTCATCACCGGCGACCGCGAGCTGGAACTGCTCGGCCGGTACGAGGAAAACGCCTATTTGTGGCGGATGATGAAGGTCGCCGGCAGCAAGACGACGGAGTTGCACGAGCTCGGCGGCTTCGACCACGGCGCCATGCCCGCCCCCGCCCACTTCCTGCTGCTCCGCTGGGTACGCGACCACCACGAGCGGGCGGAGCAGGCGAAGGCGGCGAAGTAAAAAAAGGATCGGTAGCCGCGGGCCAACGGGACGGCGGACCTGGCGGTGCTGGCAGGGTTGGGATTCCTTAATAGCCGGAGGCGGAAGCCCCGGTTCGTCGCGGGAAAGAATGGTGCGATTGACGAAGCCTCCCGAGCGAAGAACGGGGCTTCCGCCTCCGGCTGTTAAGGAATGCCGAGTGTCCCCCGGTTAAGGAGTCCCTCATGGTGCGAAGCGTTCGATTCATCCTGTCGGGACTGGTGCTGCTGTCGATCAATGCCGCGGCGCGGGCGGAGGTGATGCTTGGATCGCCGTTCGTCGACCACGCAGTGCTGCAGCGCGGCCGGCCGATCAAAATCTGGGGCACCGCGCCGGCGGACGCGGCGGTGAAGGTGTCCCTCGGCGGCGAGTCGGCGGGCGGCAAGGCCGACGCGCAAGGGCGGTGGTCGGTCTCGCTGGGCGCGATGACCGCCGGCGGGCCGTTCAAGCTCGTGGCGACCGTCGGCGCTGAGGAGGCGGCGGCCGCTGATCTGCTCGTCGGCGACGTCTGGCTCTGTGCCGGGCAGTCGAACATGCAGTTCGCCGTGCGCGACGCCGACGACTCCAAGGCCGTCGCGGCGGACGCGGGATCACACGGAATGCTGCGGCTCGGCAAGGTAAGCGTCGAGTGGAAGGACCGGCCGCAGCGGGCGGTGAAGGTGAAGTGGGCCGCAGCGTCGCCGGAGTCGGCGATGGGCTTCACCGCCGTCGGCTATTTTTTCGCCGACGCGCTGCTGAAAGCCCCGGCGATGAAGGGCGTGCCGGTCGGCATCCTCGAAGCCGACCTCGGCGGCACGGTGATCGAGTCGTGGCTGCCCAAGAGTAGCCTCGGCGGCTTCGACCCGAAGGAGTTGCAGTCGTCCATGTTCGGCATCGGGCCGTCGCTGCTCTACAACGGCATGATCCACCCGCTGGCTGGCGTGGGCGTCAAGGGCGTGATCTGGTATCAGGGCGAGGGCAACGCCGGCGAGCCGGCCCGCTACGCCAAGCTGCTGCCGATCCTGTTCCAGACGTGGCGCGAGACCTTCGACGAGCCGAAACTGCCGTTCTTGGTCGTGCAGTTGCCGGACTATGCGACGGACTGGGGCGGGTACTACTGGCAGTGGGTCCGCGAGAGCCAGGCGCGGGCGGTGGCGGCCACGCCGGGGGCGTCGCTGATCGTCGGCATCGGCACGAATGACGGGTGGAACCTGCACCCGCAGGGCAAGCGCGAGATCGGCCGCCGCGCCGCCCTGCTGGCGCGAACGGCCGTCTACGGCGAACCCGTCCACGGCCGGCCGCCGACGTTCCAGGCCGCGACCGTCGAGGGCAATTCGATTCGCGTGACCTTCGACACATACGACGGCGGCCTGACGTCCGGCAGCGAGCCGGTGCGCGGCTTCCAGTTGGCCGGTGCCGACGGCGTCTACCGCGCCGCCGAGGGCCGCATCGACGGCGACGCGGTGGTCGTGAGTTCGCCCGACGTGAAGCAGCCGAAAACCGTCCGCTACGCCTTCACCGGCGTGCCGCGTGCGACGCTGACGAACGACGCCGGCATTCCCGCCGCCCCGTTCCGCACCGACGATCAGCCGGCCAGCAAGGGCCACGGCGAGGCGCAGCGGCAGCGGGCCGGCCTCGTCTACCGCGCGCCCGATTACCGCCTCACGCTCGACGGCGTGGGCAAGGTCTCGTCGCTGGTCGTGCGGAACCAGCAGCTCCTCTCCAACGCCGCCGACCCGTGGGGCGGCACCAGCTTCGGCAACCGCGAACTGCCGGTCGTGAAACGGCTCGGCACCGACGCGCTGTTCGCGGGCAATAACGAGACCTCCCTGCGGATCGAGCTGGCCGACACCTCGATGAAGTGGACCGTCTCGAACACGCACCCGAAGGAGGCGGTGAGGTTCCACATCGCCCTCTCGCCCGCGGTGAGCGTCGAGGGCGGCGGGGGCACGGGGGGCGCGGTCACGCTGAAGCGGAAGGGGGCGACGCTGGCCGTGACCGGCATCGACCGCGTGACCACGTTCGACGACGTCGCCGCCGACGCCGGCAAGGTGCTGGAGGTCGACCTGCCGCCGGGCGCGAGCAAGGTGATCGAGCTCAAACTGAACTGATGGCCGCCCCGCTCCGTTGATCGGCCCGCGTGATAGGATGTCGCCATGAGCACCCTCGCCCCGCCGCCGCCCGCCAAGCCCAAGGCGCGACCGAAACGCCCCGCCCCGCCGCCGCCCGAGCTGCGGATGAGCGAGGAGGAGTTCGAGGCGTGGGTCGAGTCGCAGGAGCACGTCCGCGCCGAGTGGGCCGATGGGAAGGTGTTTGACATGGGTGACGCGAGCTTTGAGCATAACGATCTTCAGCTTTGGATCGCAATGGTGGTGCGCGGCTTCGTGAACGCGAAGAAGCTCGGCGTGGTCTGCTGCGAGAACCGAATGCGCCTCGCCGACCCCCGCCGCCACCGCCTGCCGGACGTCTACTTCGTCGCCGAGGCGCGGAAGGGCATCATCGGTGCCGCGCGCATTGAAGGGCCGGTGGACCTCGCGGTGGAGATCGTCTCGCCCGAGTACGCCGAGCACGATTACGTCACAAAGTTCCGCGAGTACGAGCGCGCCGGCGTGCGGGAGTATTGGATCGTCGACCCGCAGAACCGCACCTTCGCCGCCTATCACCTTGGCGACGATGGCCGCTACGCTCCGGTCGCGCCGGACGCCGAGGGGAAGGTCCACTCGCCGACGCTCCCCGGTTTGTGGCTCCGCCCCGCCGACCTCTTCGCCGCCGAGCGGCCGGCGGAGTTGGCGGTGCTGGCGGAGTTGGGCATTCGGTCATAGCCGGAGGCGGAAGCCCCGGTCTTCGGTCGGGAGCCTTCACCAACCCCACCTCACTGTCCCGCGACGAACCGGGGATTCCGCCTCCGGCTATTAAGGAGTAATGTGCCCCACCGGCGGGCGGCCTCAGTCGCGCGGTGCCCCCGCGCATCGTCGAATCAGACCCCTCACGAAAGGGCGGGCGATGGGCCTTGAGCAGAAAGCGCGGTGGCAGCACGGCGTGTTGATCACCGCGGCGCTCGGCGTCGTGTGCGGCGCGATCAACCTTCTCATCGGGCTGTTCGGGGGCGTGCGGAACAGCGCGACCGCGGTGGCCGTCGGGGCGGGCGTGGTGGCGGTTTCGGCGGTCGTCGGCTACGCGGCGCTCCGCTCGCTCCGGGCGGCCGGGGCGTTCGAGTTGCCGCCGGACGCGCCCGACCGACTCGCCGACCTCAACGAGCGCCTGGCGACGCACTTCGGCCTCCCGCCGCGTGCCGACCGGCCGCCGATGCCCGCGACGCTCGACGGCCTCGCCCGCGCCCTCGCCGACCTCGCGCCAGCCGCGACGCTGCGGCCGGACCAGCACCGCGCCGCGCGCGACGCCTTGGCCGGCGCGTTGAATCGGCCGCCCGAGAGCGTCCGGTGGGGCGACAGCCCGGCGGCGCTGATCCCCGCCGGCCGCGGGCGATTCCCCGCCTGGGAGCGCCTCCGCGCCGCCGCCCCCACGCTGCCCGCGGCGCGGCTGAACCCGTGGGTGGAGAGCGCCGCGACCTACCTGTTCCTCGCCGCCCTGATCGCCATCGCCGTGCCGATCGCGCAGCGGCTTGATGCCAATGAGGCCACCCGCATCGCGCCGACGCCCGGCACGCAGTTGATCGGCAAGGCGTTCGGCCTGGTGCTGTTCGGCTCGATCATCGCCGCGCTGATGATCCCCGTGCGCCTCTACGGCATCCGCTACGCCGCCCGGCTGCCCAAGGGGTTTGACGGCCTCGGCCTCCTCTCCCACCACTTCCCGACATCCGGCGGCGAGGGGTGGACGGCGCAGCGGGTGGCCGAGCACCTGCGCGACCTCGTGCCGAACGAGCGCGACCTGAGCGCGCGGTAAAGCCCATCACTTCCCCGCCACCACCGGCCGCTCCAGGCGAATCCGACTCCCGCGGACCACCACCACCGCGTCCGGTTGGACGTCGCGGTCGGCCGGGGTTTGCCACACGACCGAGTCGTTCGCCACGCCGACGTGGACGAGCCGGCCGGTCCAGCCGCGCTCGCGCAGCAGCACCCACAGGGGGTATTCCCAGTCGTCGTCCACCCCCGTCCGCAGGCCGACCGTCGCGCGCGGGTCGGCCGACGCGATGGCGGTGGCGACGCGACTGTAATCATCGTAATTCCACCGCTGCGAGACGAACCGCTCCGCGTCGCGCGGCATCACGAAAATGCTTTTTCGGCCGAACCAGTTCGCAGTGGTCGACGCGAACATCGGCCGGGCCGAGTTGTTCACCACCCACGGCGTCGACGCGATTAGCAGCGCCAGCATCGCCGGCCCCAGCAGCAGCGGCGAGAGCAGCCCCTCGAGCGCGACGGCCACCACCGGCATCGCCAGCACCACGCCCGGCAGCGTCAGGCGGTTGTGCCACGGCTGCCACCGCAGCACCGCCGCGAACAGCACCAGCCCGGCGAAGGTCGCCAGCAGCAGCAGCAGCGCCCGCCCGCCGACGCGCGGCCGGCGGAACGGCAGGATCACCACCGCCGCCGCGATGAGCATCGTGTGCAGCGGCGCGCCGGCGTTGTCCTCCGAGTTCCAGTCGCCGCCGGTGTCGTAGCGCATCGCGTTCCAGTTCGTCAGCGGGTTGTCCGGGTTCAGCCCGTATTGCTTATGCCAGTCGACGACCCACGGCCTCACGGCGTCGTTGAAGTCGCGCGCCGGGTTCGTCAAGTCGCGGTCGCGGAACCACCGCCCGATCGGCCGGTCCCACGCGCGGCGGCCGGTGAGGTGCCGCAAATCGGGCAGGCGGAATTGCAGCGACGTGTTCCGCAGCAGCGTCGAGGCGATGATCGACGGTGCGTGCAGATCGCTGGCATATTTCGACCGCTGCTCGCGCACGAAATCCTCCCGCCCCGGCCCGAACGGGCTGCCGCAGGTGAGCGTGTTCCGCGCCCAGTGCCCCATCGGAATCGTGAGGGCGACCAGCGCGACCGCGAGGATCGGCACCCCCGCCCGCCACCGCCGCCGGCGGATCAGGAAGCCCACCGCCACCAGCACCAGCGGCGGCGCGAACAGCAGCCCGGTCCCCTTGGTCAGCAGCGCGAGGCCCAGGGCGAGGCCGGCGGGGAGGAACTCGAAAGCGTCGGATAATTGAAGCGCCCACCGTTTAGCCGCCCCGCTTGCGGGGCGCGTTTCGACGTCCCCGCGCCTCGCAAGCGGGGCGGCTAAACGGTGCGGGTCTTCCTGACTGAATGGTCTCAAAACGACCGGCAGCACGAGCGCGACGAACGCGATCAGCCAGAACGAAATCATCACGTCGTTCTGCGTGGTCGAGCCCTGTTCGATCGCCATCGGGATCGTGAACGTCAGCGCCGCCGCCGCCCACTGCGCGGTCCGGCCCGCCCCCAGCGACCGCGCGACCGACGACGCCGCGACGAGGCACCCCGCCAGCCCCGCCCACTGCACCGCGTTGGCGAAGCGGTCGGACCCGGCCAGCAGTTGCAGGTGCAGGATCATCCACTCCGCCAGCGGCGGCATGTAGATCTGCCGGCCGATGTGCGTCGGGTAGTGCCAGATGCTGCGGTACTGCTCCCAGTTGACCACCCGCGCCAGGTGGTAGGTCATCGAGTCCCAGTTGGTCGGCGGCGACACCACCGCGATCACGCCCACCCCCAGCAGCAGCGCGGCCATCGGCACGCCGAGGAGCGCGACCAGACCCCACGTCAGCCACGGCCGATCCCTCCGGCGTTCGACCCGCCCCCCGCACCGCCGCCACCGCAAAATGAGGGCGACGAGCACCCCCTGCTCGGCCAGCACCCAGACCGCCACCACCGCCGGCCGGGTGAGGGCCGCCAGCGGGCTGAGCCCCTCGTTCGCCACGACCACCAGCAGCCCGCAGAGCGCCGCGGCGATGAGGAACGCCCGCTGCCACTCTCGCCGGCCGTCGCTCAGCAGCCGCCACAGGCCGACGAAGGCCAGCGGCGGCAGGATCACGGGCAGGGCGTTGAGCGTGGCGGGAAGGTCCATTTTACCCGAGGTCAATCGCCGCCCTGGTAAACGCGGACGTAATCGACGTACATATCCGCCCGGCCGTCGTACCGCCACAAATCCACCGGCCAGCCGCCGCCGGTGGCGAGGTTGATGAGGAAGAAGAACGGCGACTGCTTCGAGTGCTCCAGCGTCGCGTGCCGGCCGACCTCGACGTCGTCGCAGTAGTAGATCGTCTGGGCCGCGGTGATCTTGCAGCCGTAGGTGTGCGGGGCCTCGTACCAGGCCGACGGGATGCCGGCCTTGGTCATGTCGATTGGGTCGTGCAGCGCCGCGACGGCGGCGGCCTCGGCGGCCCTGCCGGCGTCGCCCTGGTTCCAGGCGTGCGGCGTGACCATGTACCGCGCCAGCGCGTTGGGCGCGCCCGGCCCCTCGCCGCCGTAGGCCTCGATGATGTCGAGCTCGTCCACGGGCGTCTCCCCTGCGTTGCGCTCGCGCACGGAGTCGCTCAGCAGCCAGAAGGCGGGCCAGGTGCCGGTGGCGTTGGGGGCGATGAAGCGGCACTCGAAGTAGCACGGCGCCGCCGCCGTCACGCCGTCGCCGTCGGGCTTGATCGACGACAGCAGGCCCGCGCTGTTCTTGCGCGCATCGGCGCGGATGCGGAGGTAGGTATCGACCTGCTTGAACGGATTTCGATCCGACTCGAAATCGGAGAACCGCAGCGTGCTGAAATCCTGGCGGCCGTCGGGCGGCTTGTGCGAGTAGTAGGTGGCCTTGGGGTCGGTGACGGAGATCGACGGCGGCCGATTAAAATCGTCGGCGAAGACGAGCTTCATGCCGGCGGCCGCGGGCGGCGGACCCTTCGGGATGCCCTCGTTCCACGACACGCCGCCGCGGTTGTAGAGCTGCAGGTAGCAGCGGTCGGCGTAAGTCCCCGCCACGCCGGTGAGGGTGAGCGTGATCGGCCCGTGCGGGAAGTCCTGCGGCTTGAAGACGAACGAGGCGCGGCCTTTGCCGTCCGGCGAAACGGCGGCGATGTCGGACCGCGAGCCGAACCGGCCGCCGGGCTTCCAACCACTCACCGCGACCGTCTCGAAGCCGGGCGCGGCGAGGGTGATCGTCGTCTCCCCCTCGACCGCAGCCCCGTAGGCGGGCGAGGCCACCTTCACTTCGCCGCCGAGCGTTTGCAGCGCGCCGGCGTCGGAGTCGACGCGCACCGCGTCGAAGCGGAGGTCCCCCTCCACCGCCGCCGCGCCGCCGTGAGAGACCTCGAAGACCAGGCCCTTCAGCGGGTAGTCGATCCTGCCGTTCTTGTCGCCGCCCCAGGTTTCGTGCGGGCCGTCGAGCGCGACAACCACGTCGCGCCAGCCGGCCCAGTCGATCTTCGACCCGCCGACGCCGCGGAACTTGTGCGTCTCGCCGCTTGCGTCGGTGAGGTAGAGGGCGTAGCCGCCGCCCGAGGCGTCGCCGTCCATCAGCCAGCGGACGGCGTGGATCGGGGCGAGGATTTTCAGCGGCACCGCCACGCCGAGGTACTGCCCCGCGCCGGTGAAGCGGTAGTGCAGCTTCAGGTTTCGCCCGCCCGCCCCGGCGACGCCCGAGGGGTGCTCCGTCGACGACTCCACCGTCGCGGCGTCGTTCGGAATGTTCACGACCCACACCGTCGGCGGCGCGGGAAGTTGGGCGAAGGGCGTCTCGAAATCGTCGACCGCCACCGCGTGCGGCGGGGCGTCCGCCCACGCCGCCCCGCACCACCCGAGGGCACCGGCGGCCGAAAGGACCGTTGCCGCGACGCGGGCGCAGGGGCGAGGGGTCATGCCCGCACTATACCGCCAACCGCCGGGGCGTCGGCAACAGGCCGCCCCGCCGGGCCACCGCGTCGCGGAGTTCGGCGATGCCCTGGGGCGCGAGGAACGGCCGGGCGAAGCCCTTGAACTCGTCGCACTTGGCCGACAGCTCGGAGAAGACCGCCGCCGGGCCGACGTAGCTGCTGCGGCAGTCGCCGATGATGAGCGGCCCCATCCCGCCGAACCGCCCGAACGGCCCGCGCAGGTGCTTTCGGTCGATCGTCAGGCGCCCCCGCTTGAGCGAGCTGGTGAGGTACGTCCAGTACGCCTCCCCCGCGTCGAGTTCGTAGCAGACGAACGGCCTCGCCTTGGCGTCGCGCGACGCGCTGGTGCTGCGCAGCAGCGGGTGGCGGAGCAGGGCGTTCACCGAGAAGTACGCGATGATCCCAGGGAACACGTCGTCGACGTCGAGCGGCATGGTCGTCCTTTCCGGCCCCCCGCTCCCGCGGGACGGGCCGAGATTATCATCGGCCCCGCCGGCCCGAAATATTCGGCCCCCGCCCCGGCCGATAATCCACGCCGCCCCAGCCCAGCCCGCCACCCCCGCCGCGCCGGCGCGCCGCAAGGCGGGGGCCGACGCAGAGCACCGACCCGACGCCCGTCAGGCGACGGCCGCCTCGCCGCGGTGGACTGCCGTCAGAAGTACCAATCGCCGCGACTGGGAAGCGTGTAGTGGATCAGAAGTTCCACGCCGGGCGGGGCGTCGGGGCCTTCGCGGAAGCGGTGATCCGAATCGTAGTAACCGATGTCCAGCCGGTTGAGGCGATCGCGCGTGATGCCGGGCGGCCCGAAGGGATCCTTGCGAGAGTCGTGAACCGCCTCCACGACGCCGTACCGGACCGTTAAGTACTCGACGACGGAACCGCCCTCGAGCGTCGAACTCCTCTTTTTCGCCGTCACGGTGCCGGCCCCGGTCCGCGCGGCGTTCCAGAGCGAAAGGCGGATCGCGTTGTTCTTCCGAACCGCGTCGGGTTGCAGGGCCTGCAGCATGTGCCACCGGATTTCCCGCGCGGGTCCGGCGGGGATGCCCGCGGCACAGCCGGCGAGGCCGCCGCAGAAGCCGAGGCAAACCACGACGGCGAGGCGGCAAGGGGCAGCGTCGATCATGTCGGTCCCGGTGAGAGTCGCGTTCAATCGCCACACGGTTCCGCCGCTCCGCCCGCTTCACTCTCCCGCCCCGGCCGGAACGGCGTGCGGCGCATCCACGGCTCGACGCTCAGGTGGCCCAGCCAGTCCTTGACCGTCGGCACCCATCCGAGGTCGTCGACGACGTGCTGCTCGCCGACGAGCCGCACCGGCACCTCGCGGCCGGCGGCGTTGGTGAGGGTGACGCCCAGGATCTGCTCGCAGAGGAAAATCCCCTCGCCGTGGTGCCGCAGCGCGCGGTGGCGGAGGTCGGGCATGTGGGCCTTGGACTCGTCGAACCAGTTGTGGACGGCCAGGTAATCCTCCGGCCGGCCGCCGAACTTTTTCGCGGATCGGACGGCGTGGTGGTAGGGGTGTGCCATCAGAAATCCTTCTGCGCCGCGGGGTCGGCTTCAAGGTCGGTGATCTCCCCGGTGAGCAGGTCGGCGCGGAACCGGCCGCGCATCGTGTACGCGCCGGTGCCGAAGCCCTTTCCGAGCAGCTTGACCGCCAGTTCCTCGGCCAGAACTTCCAGCACCTCGTCCAGTCGGCGGCGGGCGTGCTTCTCGGCCCAGTCGGCTTCGTGCTCCGCCCTGATCTGCGGCGTGGCCCGTTCCATCCCCCACGGCGACCGCGCGACAAGCCCGTCGCCGGGCTTGAGCCGGCCCACAAGCTCATCGGCGTCGCACCACCCCAGGGTGCCCGTGGCCGACTCGAAGTGGGCGAAGCCCTCGTCGTGCCCGCCGTCGTAGGTGCAGGTCACGGTGCCGAAACCGCCCGCGATCAGCCAGTCGCGCACGCGGCGGCAAGCGTCGCCGGTTTGGTCGAAGTCGACCCGCGCCTCGGCCGACTCGTAGAAGTTGGGCTCGAAGCCCTCGGGCACCTCGCCCTCCATCAAGTCGGCGACGTCCTCGGGGTCGCTGTGGTAGTGCGGCACGGTGCTAAGGTACCAAACGCCCGCCCCGGCGTCACGGGCTCGCGGGCGGGGCCGCACGTCGAGAAGGGCCACCGGGTAGCTGCGGACCAACGGTCCGCAGGCGGGGAGCGTCCCGGAACGCCAGTGCGGACCGTTGGTCCGCAGCTACCGTTTCGGTCGACCAATTGACCAAAAGTTCGGGCGGCTATTACGCTCGCGGGGATGGCCGATCCCCCTCGCCGCGTTGAGCCACCTCCCACCCGTGCCGAGGCGATGCTGTCCGTGCAGCGGGCACTGCTCGGCGAAGTCACGCCCGCCATGCGGGCGGTGGCGGTGGAGTTGACGCCGGGGCACCTCCGGGTCCGCGTCTACACCGACGGCGAGTCGACGGCCGAGGCGCGGCTGGAGTTCGACCTGGAAGTGATGAGCGAGGTCTTGGCCGACTTCCCCTGGCCGGAGTTCGGGTCGCCGGAGATTTCATTAGAGTTCGTCCGGCACGACCCGCCCGCCCGCCTGCCGGCGTGGGGGTGGTACGTCTACGCCCGCGCCGAACGCGGGGCGGGCGGTTGACGAAACGATTAGCGTTGAACCACCACACCCTCCGCGGTTTAGCCGCCCCGCTTGCGGGGCGCGTTTGGCTGTCCCCGCGCCCCGCAAGCGGGGCGGCTAAACGGCGGACGGTTCGGCAGATGCGGGTAGACTGAAGTGATGACGATGCCGACGATGAGCAGGGGCAGGTGGATCGGACTCGCCGTCGCCACGCTGCTGGCGGTGCTGCTGATCGCCGAAGCTTTTTCGCCGGGCCTCTACTGGTCCGGCGGCGTTAGCGGCGAGCTGCGGGTGACGGTGACGGACGGCGCGACGGGACGGCCGATACCGGGCGCGACCGTCGCCTACCACTATTCCGATGCAGACGCCAAACTCGTCATGGACCCGGCCCGCCTCGGCGAGCCAATCCGCCAGGAGTTGACCGACGCCGCCGGGCGGTGCCGGATGAAAGTTGATTTTGACGCAGGCGGCACCATGAGCTTCTTCGGGCGGCA
Source organism: Tepidisphaeraceae bacterium (assembly GCA_965260985.1). GTDB lineage: Bacteria > Planctomycetota > Phycisphaerae > Tepidisphaerales > Tepidisphaeraceae > CBDHCE01. The sequence continues at coordinate 36,433 of CBDHCE010000003.1, forward strand.
CGGCACGTTCGCCACGGACAACGAGTTGAGCGTCGAGGTGCCGGGCTACCGTTCTTACAACGCGGCCTTGGCCGACCTGCTCGGCGGCCGGGTGCATCGCATCGGATCGAAAACGGAGTTTGAGGTCGGCGTGCAACTCGATGCGGTTCCGCCGGCGAGTGCTCAGGATTGAGTGCCACGGGTTGCCAAAGCATCTTCCCGCCGTCGTCGGCGCGCGGCAGGTCCGCACGGCGAGATGGCGAAAACCACATCGTTTAGCCGCCCCGCTTGCGGGGCGCCGCCCGCTCAGACTTAAACCGGTTTATAATGGCCGTCATGGCATTGCCGAAAATCCCTGGAACGCTCCGCCGCGCGCTGGGGGTGGCGGCGATCCTCGGCGCGGCGGTGCTCGTGCTCGACCTGCTCGCGCCGAAGGGCATGTGGGACGGGGGGAAGGCGGGCCGGCTGGACGTGGTCGTGACGGACGCCGCGACAGGGCAACCCCTCGCGGGGGCGGCCGTGACGTACCACTGGCCGAACGCCGACCCCGGCGGGACGATGGACCCGGCGTACCTCGGCCGCCCCCTCCGCGCCGGCACCACCGACGCGGGCGGCGCGTGCCGGCTGGTTGTGATGTTCGGTGCCGGCGGCACGTTCGGGTTGTTCGGGCGGAGCGGCGCGTTCATGACGGACAATGAGCTGCGCGTTGAGGCGAAGGGATATCGCACTTTCGACGAGCCGCTGGCGGATCTGGTCGGCGGGCGGTCGCACCGCCTCGGGGCGAGCGGCAGCTTCGGCATCCCGGTCAAGTTGGTCGCGGCGCCGGCAAAACTAAAACGGCCATTGCTCACTTCCCCCCGGCCGTCAACTCGCGCCGCAGGTGGCGGAGGCGTTTGAGTTCGTTCGGCGAGAAGCCGGCGGCGTCCACGGCGGCCAAGGCCAGCAGGCCGTCAACGAGGGCGAGCAGGCCGGCGGGGGTCATCGTGCCGGCGGGCGTCAGCCGCTTTAGGTCGGCGTTGGGCACCCGCGCGCGGCCGGTCAGCAGCCAGACGGCGGGTTTGCCGGTCATGCCGCGCGTGAAGTCGACCGCCGTGGCGTTGTCCAGATGCACGGCCACGGTGGTGGGCGGGCACCGCAGAAGGCGGCCGGCGGCGTCAACGGCGCGTCTCACCCACGTCCCGCCCTCGGAATAGGCCGGTACGACCAGGCTGTCGGATTGGAACTCGATCACCACGGCGCACGGGTGGCCGTGCGTGTGCGTCGCGCCCGATCCGGGCAGGTCGAGCGTGTAGACGTTGCCGACGAGCGATGGGTCGGGCATCAGTCCCCGCCAAGTTCCGGCCCGGCGATGAGGAACTTCACGTCGGCGTGGTCCTCGCCGGTCTCGGCGTCGTAGGCGTCGATCAGCGCGATCCAGTCGATCGGGCCGCCACGCGAGGCGGACCACACCTTGCCGAAGAAAGTGTCCGGCTCGTGGAAGAAGCGGTTCACGCGGTGGGGACCCCTCCGCAAGGTCGACCACTTCGACCAAGCGCGGTCCATCGCCTTTATCTCATCCGCCGAGAAATCTTGTTCGACGGCGGCGGGCGGGACGGCGGCCTTGAAGTGTTCCCAGTCGTTGCCGTCCTTGCCGACAAACCGCAACGCTCCACCAGGCTGTTGGCCGGTGCGATTAAAATCCTCCGCCCAATCGCCGACCAGCCGGTAGGCCGCGTGGACGACCGGCCCGTGCTGCCACGCCTCCACCCGCCCGCCGATGACCGGCATGGCGCGGTCCAAAACGTGGTACAGGTCCGTCAGGACGTGCAGTTTGAGCATCTCCAGCTTGGTGAACGTCCGGCCGCCGGCCTTTGCAGACAGGTACGCCATCGCCCGCTCGAATCGGTGCGGGTTGAACGGCGCAATCTGAAACGCGCGGCGGGCGGTCGAGGTTGGTGCCGGTGCGGCGGGCATGAGGAGGTTCGGCCAGTCCTAACATTTACCGACTAATGTGCAGTATAGCATTGTTCGGCACGGGTTGTCACGCGGTATTGCCGCCCGCGGCAGGCCCGCAAAGGCCACGAGGCGTCGCCCCCCGCTTTCCATCCCCCAACACCCCCCTTACGATCCGGTTTGCCTCCGGGCGGACGGACCCGCCCGGCCGCGCACGGCCCCTCTCTCGGAAGCACACGCCCATGCCGCCCATCGCACCCGCCGCCACGCCGATCCTGCCGCACGACGCCAAGGCCATCCGCATCCGCGGGGCGCGCGAGCACAACCTCAAGGGCATCGACGTCGACATCCCCCGCGACCTGCTCGTCTGCATCACCGGGCTGAGCGGCAGCGGCAAGAGCACGCTGGCGTTCGACACCGTCTACGCCGAGGGGCAGCGGAAGTATGTCGAATCTTTGAGCGCGTACGCCCGGCAGTTTCTGGAGCAGCTCCAGAAGCCGGACATTGACGACATCAGCGGGCTGCCGCCGACCATTGCGATCGAGCAGCGGTCGGCGTCGAGCAACCCGCGGTCGACGGTGGCGACCACCACGGAGATTTACGATTACCTGCGCGTCCTCTTCGCCCGCGCCGGCACGCCGCACTGCTGGGAGTGCGGGCGGAAGATTTCGAGCCAGACGCCGAGCCAGATCACCGACAGCGTGATGGCGCTGCCGGAGAAGACCAAGCTGATGGTCCTCTCGCCGCTGGTGCGGGGGCAGAAGGGGGAGCACCGCGAGGTGTTCGCGGCGCTGGCGAAGCAGGGGTTCGTCCGCGCCCGCGTGGACGGCGAGATGGTCGAGCTCGCCGCCGGCGTGGTGCCGGACTTGAAAAAGACTTTCGCGCACGACATCGAGGCGGTGGTCGACCGCATCGTGCTGAAACCCGACGTCCGCTCGCGCCTGGCCGACAGCGTGGAGACGGCGACGAAATTGAGTCAGGGCCTGGCAATCGTGGCGGTCGGGCAGGCGGACGGGTCGTTCGCGGACCAAATGTATTCCGAAAAGTTCGCGTGCCCCGTCCACCCGTGGGTGAGTCTGCCGGAGCTCGAGCCGCGATTGTTCAGCTTCAACAGCCCGCACGGCGCCTGCCCGGACTGCCACGGCCTGGGCACCACGATGGAGTTCGACCCGGAGCTGGTCATCCCCGACGAGGCGCTGAGTTTGGAGAACGGCGCGGTCGAGGCGTGGCGCAAGGCGGGCAAGCGGATGAACATTTACTACGCCCGCGTGCTCAAAACCTTCTGCCGCGACTTCGGCGTGAGTTACTCGGAGCCGGTGAAGGATTTCGACAAGCCCGTGCTCGAGGCGCTGCTGATGGGCACCGGCGCGGCCGCCAAGGGGAAGAAGGCGAAGAAGGCGGTCGGGACCGAGTTCGAGGGCGTGATCCCCAATTTGCAGCGGCGGTTCGAGAGCACCGAGAGCGACTTCGTCAAGCACCGCATGGCGTCGTACATGAGCGAGCAGCCGTGCGCCACCTGCTGCGGCACCCGGCTGCGGCCCGAGGCGCTGGCGGTGCGGCTGTACGCCGGCGACGCCCACGACTCCAAGCCCGGCTGCGAGACGCCGGACGTGGCCTACGAAAAGTCCAAGGCGGCGGAGTTGCAGGACGCCGCCATCGCCGGGGAGCTGGCCGAGGACGTGGTGCAGGTGAATACGGAGGGGAAGAAGGGCAAGAAAAAGCCCGGCCACGTCCCGGCCGATTTGCCGGGCTACAGCATTGACGACGTGGCGAAGATGACCGTCGAGCGGGCCAAGCATTTTTTCGCCGATTTGAAGCTGAGCAGCGAGGGGGCGCTGATCGCCGAGCCGGTGGTGCGCGAGGTGGCCGGCCGGCTGGGGTTCATGTTCGACGTCGGCCTCGGCTACCTCTCCCTCGACCGCAAAACCGGCTCATTGAGCGGCGGCGAGGCGCAGCGGATTCGGCTGGCGACGCAGGTCGGCTCGAAGCTCGTCGGCGTCTGCTACGTGCTGGACGAGCCGACGATTGGCTTGCATCAAAGGGATAACGACCGCCTGATCCGCACGCTCCACGCGCTGCGCGACACCGGCAACACCGTGCTGATGGTCGAGCACGACGAGGACTGCATCCGGGCGAGCGATTACCTGATCGACATCGGCCCCGCCGCCGGGGCGCACGGCGGGCGGGTGGTGGCGGCCGGGCCGGTGCCGGCGGTGTACGCGCAGACGCAGTCGACGACGATCAAGTACCTCACCGGCGAGCTCGAGATCAAGGTGCCCGACGGCCGCCGGCGCGTCGGGCAGAACGGCGCGGCCCTGCTCCTCAAGGGCTGCACGGCGAACAACCTGAAGGACGTCGACGTGCGGATCCCGCTGGGCGGCCTGATCTGCGTCACCGGCGTCAGCGGCAGCGGGAAGTCGACCCTCGTCAACCACACCCTCCTGCCGGCGCTGAAGCGGAAATTGCTCGGCAGCCGGGTGCGGCCCGGCGCGCACAAGTCGCTGGCCGGCACGCCGAAGGTCGACAAGGTGATCGAGATCGACCAGTCGCCCATCGGCCGCACGCCGCGCTCCAACCCCGCCACCTACACCGGCGTGTTCGACGAGATCCGCAAGGCGTTCGCCAAAACCCGAGAGGCCAAAATCCGCGGCTACGAGGTCGGCCGGTTCAGCTTCAACGTCAAGGGCGGCCGGTGCGAGGCGTGCCAGGGCCAGGGCACCAAAGTCATTGAAATGCACTTTCTGCCGGATGTGTACGTCGAGTGCGAGGTGTGCCACGGCACGCGGTACAACGCCGAGACGCTGGAGATCAAGTACCGCGGCAAGAACATCGCCGACGTGCTGGGCCTGACGATCGAGAGCGCGCTGGGCTTTTTCGAGAACTTCCCCAACATCCACCGGATGCTCAAGGCGATCACCGACGTCGGCCTCGGCTACGTCCGCCTCGGCCAGCCCTCCACGCAACTCTCCGGCGGCGAGGCGCAGCGCGTGAAGCTCGCCAGCGAACTTGGGAAAAACGCCTTCGGCCACACGCTTTACGTGTTGGACGAGCCGACGACGGGCCTGCACTTCGCCGACATCCGCAACCTGCTGAACGTGCTCGACCGGCTGGCGGACAAGGGGAACACGGTGCTGGTGATCGAGCACAACCTGGACGTGATCAAGTGCGCCGACTGGGTGATCGACATGGGCCCCGAGGGGGGCGCCGGCGGCGGCCGCGTGGTCGCCGAGGGCACCCCCGAGCAGGTCGCCGAGGCGCCGGGCAGTTTCACCGCCGCCTACCTCAAACCGAAGCTGGCGGCGGCGGAGATGGAGCCGGAGCCGGCTGAGCAGGTGGCGTGACCGCACCGCCGGGCGTTCTCCGCCCTACGCGAATCCCCCTGCCCTATCCGGCCCGTGGAACGCAAGGTGCCGCCTAGCAAAGGGTGCGGGGGATTCCATTCTATAATCGCCCGACCCCGGAGCCGCCCATGCCCAGCCCCTTTCCCGGAATGGACCCGTACATCGAGGCCAACGGCATCTGGCCCGACTTCCACCTCGAGTTCATCTCCGCCTGCCGCGCCAAGCTGAACCGCGCGCTGCTTGACGGCTACGCCGCCCGGATTGAGGAGCGCAAACAGCGGTTCATCGAGGTCGTCCGCTTCCCCGAGGAGCGGCTCGTGACGAGCGTTGAAATCCTCTCGGCGGCCAACAAGCGGCCGGGCGACGACCGCGTGGCCTACCTCGCCAAGCGAACCGACCTGCTGCTGCACCAGATCAGCCTCGTGGAAATCGACCTGCTCCTCGCCGGCCGACGGCTGCCGATGGGGGCCCCGCTGCCACCGGGCGCCTACTTCACGTTCGTCACGCGCGGGGCAGACGCCTCGACCTGCGGCGTCTACGGCTGGGCGGCCCGCGACCCGCTGCCGACCCTCCCGATCCCGCTCGACGCCGGGGCGGCCGACGTGGCGCTCGACCTCGCCGCCGCCTTCGCCGACGCCTACGACCGGGGCCGGTTCGACCGCCTGCTGCGCTACGACCGCCCCCCGCCGCCGCAGCTCGACGCCGCCGACCGCGACTGGGCGGCCGGCCTCGCCGCCTCCGCCGGGTCGTGACCGGCCCCCGCCGACGGCGGGCTGATCAACGGCTTGGTCATCTCGACGGTCCCCGAGCCGACCGGCCTCTCCCTACTCGGCCTCGGCGGCCTCGCGCTGCTCCGCCGCAGGCGGGCCTGAGAGGGCGTGGTCGCGGGGATGTTGGGCGCGGCGCGACCCGCTTTACGCCGCGCCCGCCCCGACCGCCTCGCTTCGCCACTGCGTCAGTTGGTGGTGGATCGCTTGCGCCTCGGCCTCACTAGCCTCGAAATCGACGGAGCACGATTCGAGCTCTTCATCCCAGATGCCACTCACCAGCGTCTTCACGCGGATCGCGTGCCGCCGCCGCGGGCCGCCTTTGCGGGGGGAGACGGTCGACAGCGCGACCCGGTGCCGCTGCGCCCACGCCTGCCACGACGCCGGGCCCGGGCCGAGTCGGCAGGCGAAGCCGTGCGCGCTGAAGCGCCCCTGCGCCCGCATCCCGCCGGAGCGCCCGCGGACATAAAGCCAGATTGCCAGGAAGGCCACAACTGCCGTCGAGGCGACCCCGAGGGCGAAGAGGAACGTGCGGTCATCAGCGAGGACGTTCACCGCTTTGTAGCCGGCCCCAATCGCGAGAGCGGCGAGCGCGGCGAAGCCGAGCACCGCCCACCGGTTGGCCGACATCGCGACGTCCGTTGGCGCGACCAGCACGACCTCGCCGCCGTAGGCCCACCCGCACTCGGGGCAGCGGCCGCCCGGCGGCAGGCCGGCCAGCGCGTAGCCGCACTCGGGGCAGGCGGCGGGCGGGTCGAAGCGGTTGAGGACGGAGGGGGACTCCATCCCCGGCAGGTTACGGCAACCGGCCCGAGCGCACGAACCCGGTCGCTCCCGGCGCGACCTGCTAGGTCCGACGTCACGCCGATCGAACGGCGCATCCCCCCCCCTTCCGCCGGCGGCGGCCGCGCGGGCGGGGCGGGGGGATGGAATCAGGCCGGGCGCGAATCTCTACCCTTCCGATGCCTCGATACCTTGAGCTGCCGCGCGGCGTGGGTCGTCGTTAATGGCACAAGGCCGGGCCATTCGCCATCCATGCACTTCCAACATCGGTGACGGGGGGGGGGGCGGCGATGGAGATGATCGTCGCCGTGGCGTTGGGGTCGGTTCTCGAGAGGCGAAAGGGCAAGAGATAAAGTGAAAATCGGGCCAGCCGCCCGCACCGCCGGGAAGACTCGAACCGCCGGGAAGAACGGCGGCCGGGTCGCGGCGGTATAATCCGGCACCATGAGCCGCGTCACCCTGCCCCACACCCGCTTCACGGTCGACGAGTTCATCCGCCTGGTCGAGGCCGATGCGTTTGGAACCACGCGCGTCGAACTGCTGAACGAGAGGATGCACTTCTTCGGCCCGCAGTCCACGCGGCACATGGCGGCCGTATCGACGGGTGCGGAACGACTGTTCGCCGCCTCGTCACGCGACGAGTGGGTCGTGATCGGCGGCACCCTGCACCTCGACCGCTACTCCGCCACGGACCCCGATTTGATGTGGCTGCCCTGCCCGAAGGGCACGCCCATGCGCCGGTGGCCCGACCCGGTGGTCCTGCTGGAGATCAGCGACACCACCTACCGCAAGGACAGCGGCACCAAGCTCCGCAAGTATGCCTACCACGGCATCCCCGACTACTGGATCGAGAACCTCCGGCTCGACCGCATCGAGGTCTACCGCGACCCGGTGAACCCCACCGGCCGCGAGCGGGGTTGCTTCTACGCCTCGGTCGAGCACTTCGGCCGGGGCCAATCGATCCCCGTGCCGGCCCGGCCGGGCGTGACGCTGGCGGTGGACGACCTGCTGCCCTGATGGCCCGCCGGCCGCACGTTTGCGCTCGCCCCACTTTTTTTCGCCGGCCCCTTGACCCCCGACCGACGATCCGCTAACTTCCCGCCAACCGACCGCGATCACGTCCCGAAGGTTCGACCAAGATTCCGCCTCGCACATCCTCGGCCCGACCCTGGCCCGCGCCGCACATCGGCCCACGGGTGCCGCGTCGGCCATTTCATCGAAAGGGATTCGCATGCGCCCCTCCGACCGACACCCCTCCGACCGACACCCCTCCGACCGACACCCCTCCGACCGACACCCCTCCGACCGACACCCCTCCGACCGACACCCCTCCGACCGACACCCCTCCGACCCACGCCGCCACGCCGGCTTCACCCTCGTCGAGTTGCTCGTCGTCATCGGCATCATCGCCGTGCTGATCAGCATCCTGCTCCCCAGCCTCGGCCGGGCGCGAGAGAGCGCCAAGGCGGTGGCCTGCCTGAGCAACCTCCGCCAGCTCGGGTTGGCGTTCGTCATGTACGCGAATGACAACGAGGGCTACCTCCCCGCCGCCGGCCGCGGCGCGCCGTGGTACGCCGAGGATTGGGTCTACTGGGAGACGTCCAACAACGGCTTCTTCCCCGGCACCCGCGACCCCGCCGAGGCCCTCGACCTCGACGCCTCCCGCATCGCCAAGTACATCGGCGACGTCACCCCCGGCTCGACCATCAAGCGGTTCAACAGCAAGGTGATGACCTGCCCCTCCGACGACGTGCAGGCCCGCGCCCAACCGGCCAACACCTACCCCTTCAGCTACGTCATGAACTGGTACATGGGCTGCGGCAACGAGTGGCGCGACGGCAACCCCCAGGCGGCGGCGAAGATCTCGCAGATCCGCCGGTCCAGCGAAAAGGTGCTGCTGTTCGAGGAGTCGCCCACCACCATTGACGACGGCCTGGGCTCGCCGAACTTCCCCGGCTACACCAACCTGCTGTCGATCCGCCACGACCTCCGCTATGTCGAGCCCGCCCGCGTCGGCGGCACCTACTTCACCGTCCTCCCCGAGCCCGGCGGCCGCGGCAACGTCGCGCGCGTCGACGGCAGCGCGGGCGCCATCACCCGCGCCGAAATGCACGACGACCGCACCTGGAAACCCAAGGCCGAGTAGGCTCCGAGTAGGCTCCGGCAGGCGGCAACCTCGGCGGCGACCTCGGCGGCGACCTCAGCGGGACCACTCGTCCACCGTCCGCCGCAACTCGCCCACGCCCTTAAGCCGTCGGCCCAGATATCCCTCGGCCATCTCGACCACCAGGCCCGCCGGCCCGGCGTCGAGGTGGCCGAGGCGCGGGTCGCGGGCGAGGTGCTCGACCAGCCGCTTCGCCCGCATCGGGTCGGCGGCGTTGACCTCGCAAAGCAGTCGTTCGCGGGCCTGGGGCTCGACCGCCTTGTCGGGCGGGCCGTCGTAGAACCAGTCCACCGCCCGCGCCAGCGACTTCTCCCCGCCGACCTCGGCCATCGCCGTCGCAATTGCAAGGCGGGCGCGCTGCGACTCGGCATCGGCCCCCGCCGCCCGGTCCATCGCCGCCGCTAAAATCGCGTCGGCGTCGGCCGGGCGGAGGCGGGCGGCGATCACGGGGTAAACGCCCTCGACGTAGTTCACGATTGACTCGCCCGCCAACCGCTCGCGGGTCTTGCCGCCGAGTTTCAGGAACAGGTCGGCGTCGGACGCGCGGAAGAGCTCGACGCAGTGCCGGGTCAGGAAGGGCGTCGGGTCGGGCAAATCAAAATCGCCCCGTGGCCTGCGATTCTTGAACGCCGCCAACCGGTCGGCGCGCGGCACTTGGCGGGCGAGCGCCAGCAGGTGAAAGTCGTCCCCGAGGCCACCTTCGGCGCGGTCGGTGAACTCCCGCGACACCGCAACGAAGAACCGCCGGGGCATCTCGATCTCCTCCAAAAGCCTGAATACCCACCGCACCCGCTCGCGATGGGCATCGTCTATCGAGGTCCTGCCGCCCGAGGCCCGCCCCATCGCAATCCGCATCGCCGCCACGTTCAGCGGCGACGGCCGGGCAGCGGCGAATTGGTCCAGCGCCCGGCGCATCGCGTCGGCATCCTTCGGCGGCTGATAATTCATCACCTCCGCCAGCAGCGGCGAAGCCCGCGCCCACTCGCCGATGGCCGCCCGCGCGAAATCTCGCACCGCCTGCCCCTGCGGCGGCCCCGACTGCATCGGCTCGCCGGGGCGGATCAGTGCCACGCCGATGTAGTATGGGAATGTCGCCGCGTCGTCGAACGCCAGCGGCGCGAGGTCCGCCAGCGCGTCCGCGCGGTTCAGTTGGAACAGCAGCGCGATCCCGAGCGTCCGCACCTTCGGGTCGGCGTGGCGGAGCAGCGGGCGGATTTCGTCGGCAGACCACGGGCCGGGGCGGAAGGCCATCAGGCGGGTGAGGTTCTCGTCCGTCGGCAAAGCGCGCGGCACGTCGGCCGGGTCGCGCAAGGTTTGCCATAGTGCTCGGCACCGCGCGGCGTCCGGCCCCCACCGCGGCTCGCCGTCGCGGACGAAGCCGGTATCCATCCACGGCAGTTCCCGCGCCACGCGCTCGGCCCGCGCCGTCAGACTTACCGGCGGCCGGGTAGCCGGTTCGGTCGCGGGCCGGGTTTGCCCCGGCGCGACGCCGGCGAGGGTGAGCGAAATGAGCCATGCCAAAAGACAGATTCGGACGTGCAAGAAGACCTCCTTCCGAATAGCGGTTGGACGCCACCCCGCCGCGAAGGTTCCACGCCCCGCCGCCCCGGCGGTCGGGCGGGCCTAAAAATGGGGGATGACCGCTCCCCGCCCGTTCACGATTTTACTCGCCGTCTGCGCGTCCCTGCTGACCTCCGCCGCGGGGGCGATGGAAGCCCCGCCGCTGTTGGTGGACCGGCCGGTGGCGGGCGACTTTTCGCTGGTCGACGCCGCCTCGGCCGCCGACGTTTATGTGGACGCCGGCGATTTTGATGTGGCGAACATCGCCGCCGGTTTGCTGGCGGCGGATGTCGGCCGCGTCACCGGCAAGACGCCCGCGATCCGGCACGACCCCGCCGCCCTCGGCCGGCGGGCGGTGATCGTCGGCACCCTCGGCCACAGCGCGCTTCTCGACCGCCTCGCCGCCGCCGGCAAGATCGACGTCTCGGCGGTGCGCGGCAAGTGGGAATCGTTCGTGCTCCAAACGGTGGCGAACCCCCTGCCGAACGTCGCGTCGGCCCTGGTGATTGCCGGCAGCGACCGCCGCGGCACCGCGTTCGGGGCGCTGGAACTCTCCGAGCAGATCGGCGTCAGCCCGTGGGTCTGGTGGGCCGACGTTGCCCCGACCCGCCGCGACACGCTTTTGCTCAAATCCGGCACTTACACGGTCGGCCCACCGTCGGTGAAATATCGCGGCATTTTCATCAATGATGAGGACTGGGGCCTGCGGCCGTGGGCCGCCAAAACCTTCGACCCTAAGTTCGGCAACATCGGCCCCAAAACCTACGAAAAGGTCTTCGAGCTCCTGCTGCGGCTCAAGGCGAATTACCTCTGGCCCGCGATGCACCCCGTCAGCACCGAGTTCGGCACGATCGACGAGAACAGCAAACTCGCCGACCGCTGGGGCATCGTCATAGGCGCCAGCCACGCCGAGCCGATGAACCGAAACAACGTCCACTGGGCCGCCGAAAATCGCGGCGAGTGGCGGTACGACACGAACAAGCAGCGCATTGATCAATTCTGGGAGGAGTGGGCCAAAAAGCGCGGCTCGTACGAGGCCGTTTGGAGCGTCGGCATGCGCGGCATCCACGACAGCGGCATGATCGGGCCGCGCGACATTCACGAGCAGGTCCCGATCCTGCAAAGCGCCATCGCCGGCCAGCGCGCGCTGCTGGCGAAGTATGTGAACCCCGACGTGACGAAGGTGCCGCAGGCCTTCATGCCCTACAAGGAAGCCCTGGCCCAATATCAGGCCGGCCTCAAGCTGCCGCCGGACGTTACATTAGTCTGGTGCGACGACAACTTCGGCTTCATCCGCCAACTCAGCACCCCCGCCGAGCAGCGCCGGCCGGGCGGGTCGGGCGTTTACTACCACACCAGCTACCTCGGCGGGCCCAAGCCCTACCTCTGGCTTGACACCACCCCGCCCGCCCTCATCTGGCAGCAGATGACCACCGCCCTTCAGCATGGCGCCGACCGCATCTGGGTGCTGAACGTCGGCGACATCAAGTCGAACGAGCGCGGCATGGAGTTCTGGACGAAACTCGCCTGGAACGCCCACCGCTGGGGGCCGGACGCGCAGCACGCCTTTTTGCTCGAGTGGGCGGCGCGGGACTTCAACGCGCCGCTCGCCGCCGACATTGCGGACGTGATGGACGAGTATTACCAACTCGGGTTTCAGCGCAAGCCGGAACTGATGGAGACGGGCATCTTCAGCACCGTCAACTATGGCGAGGCGCAGCATCGGCTTGCGGCGTACAAGGATTTGCTTAATCGGGCCACGGCAATTTCCGATCGCCTGCCGGCGGAGAAGCGGGATGGCTTCTACGAACTGGTCCTCTACCCCGTGCAAGTCGCGGCGGGAACAAATGAAGCCTTTCTGGCCGCCGATTTAAGCCGCTTGTCGGCTTCGCAAGGAAGAACTGTTGCCGACACTTACGCGGCCGAGTCGCGGGACGCCCGTACCCAGATTCGGCGCGAAACGAGTTATTTCAATAATGAACTCGCCGGCGGCAAGTGGCGCGGCGTGATGACCCTCACTGGCTGGGGCCGTACCGACGAGTACGCGAACTGGGGACCGGAGTGGTTCCTGCACTGGCCGACCGGGACGATGTTCAAGCCGTCGGACCCGCCGCGGCTCGGCATCGCCGTCGACGGCCGCTCCGCGCCGGTGGTCGCAGGCGGGGAGGAGGCCGATGCCGCCCTGCCGACCCTCGCCGACGCGGCCGGCCGACGGAGCGTGGGCCTGCACCTGTTCCGCACCGACGGCTCGCTGGTGAAATCCGCGACGGTGACGGCCGACGCGGATTGGGTGAAGGTCGCGCCGGCGGAGTCGCGGCCCGGCGGGGAATTGCTCTACACGGTGTCGGTCGACTGGCCGGCCGCGGCGAAGATCGGGCCGGCGGGTGGGCCGCTGCCCGAGGCCCACCTGTCCGTCGTGGCCGACGGTCTCACCCGCCGGCTGGCCGTCCGGGCCGTCCGCGTGCCGGCCGACGGGTCGTTCGTCGAGATCGACGGGGCCGTCTCGATGGAGGCCGAGCACTCCACCGCGTCGGCGAAGGGCAACCCGGCCAACGGCGAATCGGCGGCGTGGACCGTGATTCCGGGCCTGGGGCGGACCGGGCCGGGGGCCGTGACGGTCCGGCCGTCGACGGTCCCGAGCCTCGCCACGCCCGAGGCCGTCCGCGCCGCCGCGCCGTCGCTCAGCTACGACGTGAACCTGACGGCCGCCGGCGCGGTGACGGTGCGGGCCTACTGCCTGCCGACCCACGCGCTCGCCGCCGACCGCGGCCTCCGCTACGCCGTCTCGTTCGACGACCAGCCGCCGACGATCGTGAGCTTCGCCGAGTCCGGCGGCCGCACCGGCGACGGGACGGCCGAGTGGCTGAAGCGCACCGGCCGCAACATCGCCGAGGTCGAGACCAAGCACCGCCTCGCCCGCCCCGGCCGCCACACGCTGCGGCTGTGGATGGTCGACCCCGGCGTGGTGGTCGACAAGCTCGTGATCGACCGCGGCGGCGCGCCGCCGAGCGAGTTGGGGCCGCCGGAGACGCGGTGAGGGGGGTGCGGCATCACGGTTATTTCTTTGCGAAGCCGCAAGCGGTCCGGCCTACTTCGTCGGACCCGCCCCCGGCATCACGCGGCCATCCGGGGCGAAGTGGACGCGGAAAATCGCCGCCCGCTCGCGCACCTTCGTCAACTCGTCGCTGCCGAAAAAGGTACACCACCACTGCCCCTGCTCGTCCTTGAAGTAGGTGTTGTGCCCGCCGCTGACCGACGCAATATACCGCGGCCCATACGGCCCCATCAGGTGGTCGGAGACCGCGACGTAGCCGTCGTACCGCTGGTCGTGGCCGGCCGGGCCGGTCACGTCCGCGCACGACAGGTAATACTTCCCGTTCGCCTTGAACAAAAACGCCCCCTCGAACCCGACGTGAATAAAGTTCGTCGGCGGCAGGATGTGCGTCGGCCCCTCAATATCGGTCATTTCCGCGTTCATCTTGGCGATCCGGCCCTCCTGCCAGACGTAGTAGACCGTGCCGTCATCGTCCTCGAACAGCGAGGCGTCGATGCCGCTGGTGATCGGCCCATCCGTTTTCACGTCCACATACGGCCCCTCCGCCTTGCCGCTGGTGCTCTTCAATAGCCCCGTGCCGCCGGTGTCGTAGTTCATGCTGTAGGCCAGCCAGAAGGTGCCGTGGGTGTAATAGATTTCTGGCGCCCACAGCGCCCGGCGCCCGCCGGCATCGAACCGTTTCTGCCACGTCGCGTCCTTGTCGAAGGTCCAGACGAAGCCCATCGGCTGCCAGGTCTTGAGGTCGCGGCTCTTCCACATGCGGATGCCCTCGTTGGTGGTCCACCACGTCGGGGCGCCGGTCGTGCCGGTCAGGTAATAGAAGCCGTCGGGCGCGAGCGTCACGCTCGTGTCGCGCAGCGGCATCTCCAGCAGCGGCTTGAGCGGGGGCATCGGCGGCATGATCTTGTCACCACGGTCCTGCGGCAGCTCGGTCGCCCGGATCGCCGCCGATGGGACCGGCAGCGGCTGGCTCGAGGGCGTCTGGGCCGTCGCGGGCAGGCAGACGGCGGCGGCGAGGCAGGCGGCGAGCAGGGCGAGCGTCGGGTAAGTCACTTCGGGGCCTTTGGCGGAAGTTGTGGAACCGGTCGGGCATTGATCTTACCCCCAGCCCTGCCCGCCGGGGAAGGGGCATCGCGCGGCCGGTTCCGCGCGCGGTGGACGCCCCGTACAATGACCGGTTCGCCCGCACCGCCCCTCTCATGTCGCGGGCGTGCGAAGGGGCGAAGGCGACCGCCGCCCGACCCCGCGTCCGACCCCGTCACGAGGGAGCCCTTTGCCCGGCCGGCCGACCCCCGACCGCGACCCGCACTCGCCCGACCTCCCCCCGATCCCCTCGGGCGCTCGCGCTGCGCCGGACGCGTCCCTCTCCGACCCCGACCTGATGCGCGACATGGCCGGCGGCGACGAGTCGGCCCTGGGCGCGTTCTACGACCGCCACTCGGGCCTGGTGTTCGCCGTCGCGCTGCGGGTGCTGCACGACCGCGGCCGGGCGGAGGAGGTGCTGGTCGACGTCTTCCACGAGGTCTACAACCGCGCCGCCACCTTCGACGCCGACCGCGGCAGCCCGCTGACGTTCCTGATGACCATCGCCCGCAGCCGGTCGATCGACCGCCTGCGGGCCCAGGGCAAGGGGCCGGCGTCCAAGCCCGCGGACCTCGCCCTCGTCGAGCCGATGGCCGGCGACGCCCCCGACCCCCCCGCCCACGCCATGGCCGCCGAGCGCGTCGGCCGCATCCGACGCGCCCTCGACCGCCTCGCCCCGAACCAGCGTGACGCCATCGAGGGCGCGTTCTACGACGGACTCACCCACCGCGAACTCTCCGACAAGCTCCGCCGGCCCCTCGGCACCGTCAAATCCGACATCCGCCGCGGCCTGATCCGACTCCGCGACTGGCTCGCCGGCGAAATCGACGGCTTGATTCACCCCGACCCGCGCGACCCGCCAGCCGACTCCGAACCCGAGTCCGACCCCGAGTCCGACCCCCGCCCCACGGGCCAGACCCTGCCCCCCGCCGCCCGCTTCGCCGACGCCGGTCCCAAGATCGCCCCCCGGTCCGATAACGACGAGGACGAGCAGGACGACGAGGACGACCCGTTCGCCAGCCCCACCGCCGGGGGAAAGGGGTCGGATGCCATTTTCTGACCCGAATCGGCCGCGGCGCGAAGTTTTCGTCCCGACCATCGCATCCGCCCACGCCGTACTAACGAACGTGCATTTGAGTCGTACATCAGGGCCTTCCACCGCTGGGGGGCCGGGGCACCTTGGGGAACTGAAGCAACCGAGCGGTACGCCCAACCGGCCCGTACCGGCGAGGAATCCGTGTGCCCGCGCCGCGCCGCCCGCACGCCACGGGCCGCCGAATGGTCGAGCGGCGTCACTGCGCAAGCCGATGACGTTGAAGCGTTTGCAAACTGGAGGCCGGACCGTCCCGGAAAGCCGTTGACCTGCCGCGAATGTGAAACCCTCGTACTGGACCTTGCCGCCGGCGCGCTGGAGCAGGCGGAGGAGGCGGCGCTCCGCGCCCACCTGCGGGAGGGGGCGTGCCCGGCCTGCCACGGTCGGCTGGCCGAGGCCGAGGCGGTGGCGGCGGAACTCCCGCTGGCCCTCGCCCCGGTCGCCCCGCCCGCCCGTGCCCGCCGGGCCCTGCTCGAGCAAGTCGCCGCCGAGCGCGCGACGCGCGAGGCGGTCGGCCCCCTGCCGATGCGATCTGGGGCGGCGCGGCGGCGGTGGGCGGGACCGATCGGCATCCTCGCCGCCGCCGCCGCCGTGGTCGCGCTGGGGTCGCTGGCGACGCTGTGGGTCGACTCCGGCCGCTCCGCCCAACTCGCCGCTTCCCGCGCCGACGCCGACGCCGCCCGCCGTGATCTGGCCTCCCGCGAGGCGGAGGTCGCGGACCTGACGGACGCGGCCGACCGCGACAAGGCCGCCCGATCCGTCCTCACCGCCGCCCGCGACGCGGCCGTGGCCGAGGTCGGCACCCGCGACGCCGCCCTGGCCGAGGCCCAGAAACAGCGGGACGCGGCGCGGAAATCCCTCGCCTCGACCAACACCGCCCTCGCCGCCGCCGAGGCCGGCCGCGACGCCTCGGTCAAGCGCGTCGGCTCGCTCCAATCTGCCTTGGACGCGGCGGAAACCTCGCGGGCCGACGCCGCCAAAGTCGCCGCCGCCAACGACTTGCGCATCGTCGACCTGCAAACGACCGTCGCCCAACTCAAGGGCGAGGCCGACGACCTGCGGGCGACCGTTCAGGCCGCCGAGCAGTTGGTTCGGACGCTGCAGAGCAAGGACTTGATCCTCGCGTCGCTCCCCGGCACCGCCGATCAGCCCAAGGCGGCGGGCCGGCTGCTGCTGGACCCCGGCGCGTCGACCTGGTACTTCGCCGCCGACGGCCTGCCCCCGCTGCCGCCGACGCGGACCTACGAGTTCTGGCTGATCCCCAAGGCGGGCAAGGGGTCGGGCCCGGTGCCGGCGGGCCTGTTCGGGGCCGACGCGCAGGGCCGGGCCTTCCTGACCGGCGCGGTGCCGGCGAACGTCGGCGACTTCGCCAAGGCCGCCGTCACCGTCGAGCCGATCAGCGGGTCGAACGCCCCGACCGGCGCGCTGCGCCTCGCCGGCAGTCTCGCCGGGTAACTCCCCCCTCGCCACGATACGGCTCGAACCTGAAGCGGCGGTGAAGGCGCGGGAACTTCGGCGCGGGTTCCGCGTCGAACCGTGTGATGCGCTTCCACCTTGCAAAAGGAACCCCACCATGCTCCCACGCCCCATTGCCGCCATCTTGACCGTCGCCGCGTTGGCCGCGCCCGCGGTCGGACAGTCGACGCGACCCGCCACGCAGCCCGCGGAGGCGGGGTTTGCGCTGACGGTTTACTCCACGGCCGACCCGGCGCAGTTCGACCCGCAGCAGTACGCCGTCCAGCGCCGGCAGAACCCCTACTACGCCACGCAAAACCCCCTGCCGGGCTACGGCGTGGTGCGCGAGACCCGGCCCATCAAACTGAAACAAGGCGAGAACACCCTCCGCTTCGCCGACGTGGCGGCCGGCATCGACCCCACCACCGTCGCGTTCCAATCCCTCACCGACCCGGCGACGGCCGTGCTGGAGCAGAATTACGAGTACGACCTGGTCAGCCCCGACAAGCTGCTCGAAAAATACGTCGGCAAAACCGTGAAGCTCCGCCGGTCGGCGTCGGGGGGCGAGGTGGGGAAGGACGAGGTGATCGAGGGGGAACTGCTCGCCAACGACGGCGGGAATCTGGTGCTGAAGGCCGGCGGGCAGGTGCGGGTGATCTCGCGGCAGGGCATTTCCGAGGTCGCGCTGGCCGACGCCGGCGGGCTCATCACCCAGCCGACGCTGGTGTGGAAACTCTCGACTGACGCCGGCGGCAGGCAGATGGCCCGCGTCACCTACCAGACCGACGGGCTGACGTGGCGGGCGGACTACAACTTCGTCATCGCGCCCGACGACAGGGCGGTCGACGTCTCGGCGTGGGTCACGCTGCTGAACGAGAGCGGGCTGAGCTACCCCAACGCCGCCCTGAAGCTGGTGGCCGGCGATGTGCAGCGGATTCAGCCGCCGCAGCGGGGGTATGAGTCGCGCGGCCGGTTTGCGGCTGTCGCCGACGCTGCCGGAGAGGCCACCGGCTTTCAGGAGAAATCCTTCTTCGAGTACCACCTTTACACCCTCGGCCGCCGCACCTCCCTTGGCGACAAGTCGACCAAGCAGATCGAGCTCTTCCCGCCCGTCGCCAACGTGCCGGTGGAGAAAATCTTCGTCTACTACGGCCTGCCCGAGCGCTACCGCACCCTGGCCTACAACAACTCGCCCAACACCGACCGCGACCTCGGCACCGAGATGAACAAGCAGGTCGACACCTACCTGCAACTGATCAACGCCGAGAAGAACGGCATGGGCATGCCCCTGCCGGCCGGGCGGATCCGCGTCTACAAGCGCGACCCGGCCGACGGCTCGCAGGAGTTCATCGGCGAGGACGTGATTCAGCACACCCCGCGCGAGGAGAAGGTGCGGATCAAGCTCGGCAGCGCGTTCGACCTCGTCGGCGAGCGGCGGCAGACCGACTTCACCGTCAACGCCGGCGGCCACGTCGTCACCGAGAGTTTTGAGATCAAGCTCCGCAACCGCAAGACCGAGCCGGTGACGATCCTGGTGAAGGAAAACCTGTTCCGCTGGGCGAACTGGGAGATCACCGCGTCGAGCGACAAGTGGGAGAAGCAGGACGTCCGCACGATCCACTTCCCGATCGTCGTGAAGCCCGACGAGGAGCGCGTGGTGACGTACACGGTGAAGTACACCTGGTGAGGATTCCCCGCCGCTTGCGGCTTCGCAAAGAAACAAGATTCACGAAAAGTGTTCTTTGCGAAGCCGCAAGCGGCAAGACGCCGGCGCGCGGAATGTTTGTGTGGACGGGCGGGCGGGGTGCCTTAGAATGGGAACCTCGAATGGGAACCGCCCGCCGCCCCGAGTCGTACCGCCGCTGCGTCCATGGCCGATTCCACCGATACCGCCCCCGCCCCGCCGACCAACGGCCAGAAGGTTCACCTTCCGGCGGTGGCGGCGTCGCCGCGCCCCGTGACGGCCGCGCCGCCACGGCCGGTCTCACAGGGGCCGAAGATTGAAAGGGTCGATCAGGCCGTCGGAAAGCCGGTCGATAAGCAGGTCGACAAGCCGGTCGTGAAGGTCGCCGAAAAGCCCGCTGAGACGCCCGCCCCCCGCTACGGCGTCCACGTCTGCCCGTTCTGCGGCGCGTCGCGGGGCGACCCGGCCGACGCCTGCCCGAAATGCACGATGCGCGACACCCCCGCCACCCGCGCCGCCACGGCCGAGCGGCTGGGGCCGTGGTTCGTGCTGCAAACCCGCAGCCCGTCGGCGCCGGGCATGCGGCTCGACACGCTGCGGCTGCTGGCGAAAAAGGGCCACGTCACGCGGCGGAGCGTGCTGCGCGGGCCGACCACCGGGCAGTTCTGGACCTTCGCCGAGCGGGCGCGGGGCGTGGCGCGGGAGTTCGGCCTGTGCCACGCCTGCGGCGCCGACGTGCGGCCGACCGCCGACCGCTGCCCGCGATGCAACGAGGACCAACGCCCGCCGGCGGACCCCGAGGCGCTGCTGGCCGGCCCGCCGCCCGCGAATGGGGCGGCGCGCCCTGCCGTGAAGCCGATTCCGAAGCCGGCCATCGAGCCGAAGCCGGCGCCGGCGACCCGGCCGGTGTCGAAAATTGCCCTCGCCGGCGCGACCGGCCGCGGCGGGGCCGAGGGCATCTTTTCGGCCAAGGAACTCGCCGCCGCCTTCAAGCTCGATCACGACAAGTCCTTCGACCCGGACGACCCGCCCCCGCCCGCCAAGCCGAAAAAACGGCGGCGGTGGGGGCTGCTGCTGCTACTCACCCTGCTGGTGCTGACCGCCGGCGTGGCCGCGCTGTATTTTTACCCGCCGACGCACGGCGAGGTGGTGTCGCGGTTCGAGCAGGTCCGGGCGTGGGTCGCCGAGCACGGGCCGAAGATCGACTATTGAGTCAAGCGGTAGAAGCCAAGATTTTTTTGCGAAGCCGCGAGCGGCCGAGGCGTAAAAAAGCGTCCCGCCGCACCGGGTGGTGCGGCGGGACGCTGCTGTTAAAGCCGTGCGGCGGAGAAGCTTACTTCGCCCCGACCGGCTCGCCCTTCTCGGCGGCCTCTTCCTCGGCGGCGCGGGTCGTGCGGAGCACGCCGTCCTCCATCAACTTGCGGATCTTCGTCAGCGCCTTGTTCTGGATCTGGCGGACCCGCTCCTTCGTCACGCCGATGATCTTGCCGACCTCCTCCAAGGTCATCGGGCTCGAATCCTGCTGCTCCCAGTTGAACCGGCGGCGGATGACCGTCTGCTCGGTGTCGCTGAGGTCGGCGAGATTGCGGTCGACGATCTGCTTCAGCTCGTCCACGCAATCCTCCTCCACCAGGTCGCGGCGCTCCTCGTTCCAATTGCTCTTCTCCAGGTCCGGCTCGAACTCGACCGGGAACCGCTGGCGGTGGCGGCTGTGCTTCATCGCCGTGCGGCTGAAGGCCTTGAGGATCGCCCGGCAGGCGTAGGTGCTGAACTTGAAGCCCTTGTCCACGTTGAACTTGTCGACGGCGCGGATGAGGGCCATGTTCCCCTCGCTGACGATCTCCGCGAAGTCGGTGTCGCCGAGGCGCGTCCGCTTCGCCATCGCCAGCACCAGCGCGAGGTTGGTGCGGACGAGGTACTCGCGGTAGTGCTCGAACCGGCGGTCCCACTCGACCACCTCCTGGGCGCGCTTCTTGGTCAAGCCGTCGCGCTTGATCTTGCGCTGCAGCTTGCCCAGCTTGAACTTGCAGTAGTTGAAGCGGCGGAACATCCGCTGCTCCTCGTCGGGCTTCATGAGCTGCGGGGCCCCACTCAGCTCGCCGGCCGCGTCGTCGCGGGTCGGGGCGTACCAGCTCACCAGCGGCAGGTCGGCCTCGGCCTCGCCGAAGAGCTCCTCCTCGATGTTCTTCCGCTTGAAGATCGGCGAGTCCATGAAGTCGTACAGGTGCTCGAGCATCGGCTCCACGCGGGCGCGCAGCACCTTCGGCACCGGGGCGGCTCGGGTCTTCACGGGGGGGTTGGTGTCCATCGTCTCGTCCGTGTCAGCGTTCGTCTCAACGTCGGAATCGGAACCGGCCGGGGAAGTCATCGGGGCCGAGGTCTCGGTCATCCCGCGGGCCATCGTCGCAGTCGTCAGGTCTTCCATCTCACTCATCTTTTCCGTAGCGGCGGCCATCTCCGGCCGCCTTTGCCAGTGGGTGCCAGTCCTTGGAACCCTTACAACTTGAATCACCTTGAAGTTTTGATCAATTTTCCGCCCGACCCGCCCATGCGGCCCGGACACGCCTACACTTAATTAAGGCTGCGTCACGCTGTCGCCCCAAGGCACGACAGCCGCGACAGGCCGTCATCAACCGTTCTGCCACCCTTTACCCGTGGCGGACCGTACATTTTGCTATTGTCTTCAGTCTTACGACAACCAAGCGGACCAGTTCTCCCAACCTGCCGTGTCAACCCGCCACACTAGGGCGGAAAAATCCGGCCGCTTTCGTTCCGTCCGGCCGTAGCCGCAAACGGTGCGCCGGGCTATCGTCCGGCTCATGGATTCCTCACACGGGCCGACCGACGATGCCGAGTCCGCTCGGCCGGTGGGAGACCCGCCCTCCCGGTGCGTTTGCCTCGGGGGGAGCTTTAACCCGATCCATTGCGGGCACCTTACCATCACCCGTGCCGCGGCCGCGAAGTTGCGGTGCGAGGCGGTTTTCCTCATTCCCAGTGCCCGGCCGCCCCACAAGCCGGGCGACCCGACGCTCGCCCCGGCCGCCGACCGGCTGGCGATGTGCCGGCTGGCCGTCGCGGGCGACCCGCTCTACAAGGTCGACCCGCTCGAACTCGAGCGGCCCGGACCGAGTTATACGCTCGACACCGTCCGCAGCCTCAAGGCCCGCGGGTTCCGCCGCGTGGCGTGGCTGGTCGGTGCCGACCTGCTGCCCGGTTTGCCGCAGTGGCACCGGGCGACCGAACTCCTTGCCGAAGCGGAGTTTGTGGTGATGCGCCGGCCCGGCTACGCCGTCGATTGGGCGGCACTGCCGCCGATCGTCCGGGCGTTGCGGGACCGGGTGATTGACATCCCCCCCACCGATGCCAGCGCCACGGCGGTCCGCCACTGCATTGCGGTGGGCCGGTCGCTCGACGGGCTGGTGCCGCCGGCGGTCGCGGACTACATCCGCGAGCGTGGCCTATACCAATAGCCGATTTCCGACGGTTGTCAAATCGGACGGCTGGGAAATTCTTTCGCCATTCCATTTTTTCACCGTCGGCCCTTCATCATCGGCCAGAGGTCGGGCGGACCTGTTGCCGGCGGGCGCGGGCGGCGGTAGAACGGGCAGCAGACCCCGAAGCCTTTCATGCCGACGCTTTACGACCTCGCCTACGCCGCCGCCCTCGCCACCGGGCTGCCGGTCTGGGGGCTGCGGGCGAAGGCGCGGCACAAGGTGCGGGCGGCCTTCCGCGAGCGGTTCGGCGACGTGCCGGCGCGCGTCGGGGCCGGGCCTTCGGTGATGGTCCACGCCGTGAGCGTCGGCGAGGTCAACGCGACCGCCGCCCTCGTCCGCCGGCTTCGGGAGTTGCGGCCGGGGCTGGAGGTGACGGTCTCGACCACCACCGCCACCGGCTTCGCGCGGGCGAACGCCTTGTACGGCGGCGAGGCGGACGTGGCGGTGATCCGCTACCCGCTCGACTACTCGGCGGCGGTTCGGCGGGTGCTCGACCGCCGGCGACCGGGGGCGGTGGTGCTGATGGAACTCGAGGTCTGGCCTAACTTTATGCGCGAGTGCCGGCACCGCGGCGTGCCGGTGGTGCTGGCGAACGGGCGGATCACCGGGCGGAGCTTCTCGCGGTATCGGCTGGGCGGGCCGGTGGTGCGGGCGATGTTCCGGCGGCTGTCGCGGGTGCTGGCGCAGGACGCGACGTATGCCGAGCGGTTCGTGAAACTCGGGGCACCGGCGGAGCGGGTGGAGGTGGCGGGGACGATGAAGTTCGACACGGCCGAGGTGTCGGACGCGGCGCAGGGCGATACGGCGTTGGCGGCGGCGGTGGGGCTGGACGGCGGGCCGGTGTGGGTGTGCGGGTCGACGGGGCCGGGGGAGGAGGCGGTGGTCTTGGGGGTGTATCGGCGGCTGCTGGCGGGGCATCCGGGGCTGCGGCTGGTGGTGGTGCCGCGGAAGCCGGAGCGGTTCGAGGAGGTGGCGGAAGTGATTATCGGGTCGGGGTTTGCGGTTCGCAGGAGGTCGGACGAAGTCGGGGGTTCCTTTGCGAAGCCGCAAGCGGCTGGGGCGGTCGGGGGGGCGGTGGTGTTGGTGGACACGATGGGGGAGTTGCGGCGATTTTACGGGCTGGCGGACGTGGTGTTTGTCGGGCGGACGCTGGTGGATTTGGGGGCGAGCCAGCACGGGAGCGACATGATTGAGCCGGCCGCCCTGGGGCGGGCGGTGGTGGTCGGGCCGTTCACGGGCAATTTTGCGGGGCCGATGGACCGGTTCCGCGAGGCGGGGGCGGTGGCGGAGGTGGCCGACGCGGCGGGGCTGGAGGCGGCCGTTCGGCGGCTGCTGGGGTCGGCCGGGGAGCGGGCGGCGATGGGGGGGCGGGCGCGGCGGGTCGTGCGCGAGCAGCAGGGCTCGACCGAGCGGCACGCGCGGGCGGTGCTGGAGTTGCTGTAGGGGCAGCCCCTGCGCGGGCGGTTTCACGCGGGCAGGACGCCCGTGGCACAAAGGATTATGCCAACACGGCCTTGGCCTCCGGGTCTTCGGGGTCGGTGGGGAGTTTGGGGTCGAAGGTGATCAGGGCACCGGCGGCGAAGGGGGCGGTGCGGGCCGGGGGGGTCGGGGTGAGGCGGAGGCTGCTCGGTCGGGCGGAGGGTCGGGCGGCGGATTGGGCGGAGGCGAGGGCCGCGCCGGTGGCGGGGACGAAGCGGATGGAGTCGGTGGTGACGCGGCCGATGTCGCGGGTGCCGGTGGGGGTAAGCAGCGGGCCGAAGCCGTCGGGGTCGAGGCCGTAATTCCGCACGCGGACGAAGCCGGCGGGCCCGGCGGCGAAGTCGAACGCGCCGAGGAGTTGGTCGCCGCCTAGGGCCTGGGGCACGTCGGAGTAGATCGACTTGGAGCCGACGGTCTGGTCGACGGTGACGGTTTTGAAGCCGTGGGTGCCGTCGCGGTCGAAGATGTCGATCGGGACCGACCGGCTGTTGCCGCGCTGGGGCGACCAGGTGGCGTAGACGAAGTAGCGGCCGGCGGCGAGGTTGGGCTGGTAGATGGCGTCGGCGAGCGTGGCGGGGGTGCCGTCCGACGGCAGGGCCTCGAGGTAGGTGTCGAGCCGGGCCTCGGGGCTGTTGGTGAAGCTCTTCCACGCGCCGCGGGCCTTGACGACGCCCGCCTCGCTCTCGGCGGTGCGGACGACGGTGCCGGTGCGGCTGGGGTTGTCGAGCACGATTTCGCCGGGCACGAAGGTGGTGGTGAAGTTGGTCGCGCTGAAGGGCGCAGTGCCGATGGCGTTGGAGGCGCGGACGCGGACGTAGTAGGTGGTTCCGGGGGCGAGGCCGTCGATGGTCACGTCGTTGACGTCGGGGCCGTAGTTGTAGACGTTTTTGGTGCGGAAGGTCTGGCTGGTAGAGACCTCGACGCGAAAGCCGATCTCCTGATTGGCGCCCCGCGGGGTGCCGAGGTCGGCGTACTGGATGCGGATGGCGTTCTGGCTGAGGGGTGTGACGGCGAGGTTGGAAACCTTGGGCGGCGCGGCGGTGACGGCCGGGACGATGGAGACGACGCCGACGCTGTCGGTGAACTTCAGATTGTTGTCGAACGCGCGGGCGTAGAAGGTGTAGTCGCCGGGGGCGAGGCCGTCGGTGGCGGTGGAGGCCTTCCAGCCGCCGCGGCTGGTGGTGTCCTGGGCGATGTAGGAGTCGGGGTTGGGGCCGGAGGTTTGCAGGCCACGGCGGCCGTTGCTCTCGCGGTAGAAGTTGACGGCGTAGACCCCGCCGTCGACGTCGGCCACGCCCAGCGCCTGGAGCGTCACGGTGTTGACGGGGGTGGGGGCGGCGGTCTGGCCGGTCGTGTCGGCCTCGGCGGCGGCGGTGGCGGCGTTGAAGGCGTCGGCCGCGGCGGGGGTCAGGCCCGGCGCGAAAATCGGCGTGCGCACCGCCACATTCCGCGGCGCGGCATTCGCCCGCACGCCGAAGTTCACCGACCGCTGCTTCTCGTTCTGCGAGACGCTCACGGTGTAGGCGAAGGGGTCCATGACCGGCTTTTGGCCGTAAAAGCCCGGCGCCAGCGCCCCGTCGCCGTTGGGCGGCGCGAAGAAATCGGCCGAGGGGTTGTAGACGGTGTAGCCCAGGTCCTCCATGGAAGCGGTGGTGACGCGGCTGAGGGGCGAGGAGAAGCCGGGGCTGGTGGTGACGACGTTGAAGCCGGGGGCGGAGGGGTCGGTCGGGTCCTCGGCGAGGGGGCTTTCGAGCTCGTTGCCGAAAACGGTTTCGCGCCAATGGCTGCGGTCGCTGCCGGGGCCGAGGGCGTTTTCGTAGGGGATGAAGTTGTCCGGCAAACCGAGGCGGGCGCGGACGTCGAAGACCTGCTTGTACTGGTCGATGGCGGCGGGGCCGAGGTAGTCGAGGGTGTTGAAGTCGGGGCTGACGAGGTTGAAGTCTTCCCAGAGGGTGCCGAAGCCGAGGACGTGGCCCATCTCGTGGAGGACGGTGCGGAAGAACGAGTCGGGGGTGGAGTCGGCGAGGTCGTCGATGTCGAACTGCATCTCGCCGGAGATCGGCAGGCTGTTGAGGCGGAACTCCCTGGAGGGGATGCCCAAGCCCTGGGGCGCGTTGGGGTTGTTCGGGTCGGCCGGCGGGGCGTTGGGGTCGGTGGCGGGGTCGGCCGGGGGGGTGCGGAACTCGTCGGGGCGGGCTTGGCCGAGGATGCCGCCGGGGCCGTCGATGGGCACGACGCTGGCGGAGATCAGCAGGTCGTCCACCGGCCGCGGGGTGCCGTCGGGGTTGGGGAACATGGTGCTGACGTCATTGGGGATGTCGGCGACGATGACCTGCTCCCACCGGCGGGCGGCGGCCTGGAAGACGTCGGCGATGTTCACCTTCACCCCGCCGATCGCCACGACCTGATTGGTGTCGGCGAAGTCGAAGTCGATGTTGAACTTGCTGGCGGGCGCGCCGTCGACGCGGGGGAAGGTCTGGCTGCTGCCGCCGGGGATTTCCTGGCGGAGGGCGTAGGTGCCGGCGTCGAGGCCGGTGAAGGCGTAGACGCCGTTGGCGTCGGCGATGCGGAAGGGCTCGCCGGCGTCGCGCAGGCCGTTGTCGTTCGAGTCGATGTAGACGAGGCGCGACGCGGCGCCGACCTCGCCGGGCTCCTGCACGAAGCTGTTGTTCGTGTCGAGGAACACGTTGCCGCTGATGGCGGCGAGCAGGCGGCGCGGCTCCAGCGGCTCGACGATCGCGCGGGCCGGGGTCGCGGGGGTGGTCTTCGGGGCGGTCCTACGGATTCCAGTGCGGGTGCGGTTGCGCATGCGACGTTTTCCTCAACGGCTGAATCCCCATTCGCCCGGCCCGGTACGAAAGGGCCGCGTGCGTGGGGCGATTTTCCCGATCCGCCGGCGGCTGTCAAATCGGGCGCGATCCGGGACGGTCGTGATACGGCGGCCGGGCGATGTTTGGATGCGAATCCGCGGCATTGCTGGCGCGTGTCGCGGCCCTCTACGATGCGGTTATGAGCGCCACCGAGACCGCCCCGGAAACCGCCCCGGAAGTTGCCCCGGCCGCCCCCGCCACGCCGCCGTCGATGGCGCCGGCGGTGGAGTCGGACTTCAACCGGCTGGGGCTGGACTACGCCGCCGCGTGGCCCCGGCCGCCGGTGGAGGGGGCGGTGGTCGACTTCCACTGCCACCTGCTCAACGCCCGCCACGCCGACGCCTGGTTCGCCGCGGCCGACCACTACGGCATCGACTTTTTCTGCACGATGAGCCCGCTCGACGAGGCCGTCCGCCTGGTCCGCCGCTGGGGCGATCGGCTGCACCTGATCGCGGTGCCGAACTGGTGGGAGGACCGGCCCGACTGGCTCGACCGCTACCGCCGGCACCTCGACGGCTTCCACCACCTCGGCAGCCGCGTCTTCAAGTTCCACCTCGCCCCCGGCTCGATCCGCAAGCGCGGCGGGACGGATTTGGACTCGCCGGAGATGCGCCGGGTCGTCCGCGAGGCGACCGACCGCGGGATGATCGTGATGACCCACGTGGGCGACCCGGAGACGTGGTATCAGGGCAAGTACGCCGCCGAGCCCGACGCCTACGCGCCGCGCGAGGCGCACTACGCGATGTGGGAGCGGGCGCTGGAGGCGTTCCGCGGGCACCCGTGGGTCGGTGCGCATCTCGGCGGCAACCCGGAGGATCTGGCCCGGCTACAGCGGCTGCTCGACCGCTTCCCGGATTTGTGGCTCGACCTCTCCGCCACGCGGTGGCAGGTCCGCGAGGTGAGCCGGCGGCGGGAGGCGGCGCGGGAGTTCATCGTCCGCAACGCAGACCGCCTGCTGTGGGGCAGCGATCAGGTCAGCGGCGACGACCGGGGGTTCGACTTTTACGCCAGCCGGTTCTGGGCGCACCGCAAGTTGTGGGAAACGGCCTACGCGGGGGAGAGCCCGATCAGCGACCCCGACGTGCCGGCGGGCGAGGCGCCGCAGTTGCGCGGGCTGGCGCTGCCGGACGGGGTGCTGCAGAAAATCTACCACGACAACGCCGTCCGGCTGCTGGGGAGCGTGGGGGTGCGGCCGGGCGGGCGTAACTGATGTGGCATGGGCGTCCCGCCCATGATCCGTCCCGAGGGCGTTTTGGACTTGCC
Source organism: Tepidisphaeraceae bacterium (assembly GCA_965260985.1). GTDB lineage: Bacteria > Planctomycetota > Phycisphaerae > Tepidisphaerales > Tepidisphaeraceae > CBDHCE01. The sequence continues at coordinate 64,435 of CBDHCE010000003.1, forward strand.
GGAAAAGATTGCCATGCGCAGAAAGGCGCAGAGCGCGGGCAAGATGCCCGTGCCACGAAGTCACCGTGCCTCGGCGAGGTAGGGGAGGATTTTCTTTTGGAGGTCGTGCGGGCTGTAAGAGCGGGCGGTGCGGATGCGGACGAGGGGGAGGCCGGCGGCGCGGAGGAGTTGGTCGAGCTCGCCCTGGCGGGCGCGGCGTTTGGGGCGGGGGTCGCCGGGGGGGTCGAGTTCGACCACGGCGCGGGGGTGGGTGGGGCGGAGGTCGCAGACGAGGTAGTCGACGGTGCGGCGTGCGAGCTTGGCGCGCCACGCGGCGCGGCCGGGGTGGGTGAGGTCGGTGCCGGGGAGTTGCAGGACGGCGTCGAGGGAGACCTTGGCGAGGACGCGGCCGCGCTTGCCAACGACGCCCTCGAGGACGTCAAGGAAGGCGGCCTCGGCGGGGGTGAGGAAGGGGTCGCGGCGCGAGACCGGCGGCAGGCCGGCGTCGGACGAGCCGTTGTACCAGTCCCACGCGGAGCGGACGCTGCCGAGCCAGTTGATGCCAGTGCGTGCCATGCGGGGCCATTCTAACGCGGCGCGGGCGTTGCCGGCGGGCGGGGCGGAATCTAAACTGTCGCGGTGAACGTTGTGGCGATGGTCCAAGTCCTGCACATCCTCGGGCAGTCGGCCGGCGGGCGGGGGAACCCGACCGGGGCGATCGCGCTGGGGCTGGGGGCGATCCTGATCCTGGCGGTGCTGGGGGCGGCCGCGGCGATGGTGGTGCGAAAGCGGGTGGGCGACGACGCCGCCGGCGGCCCCGGCGGCGGCGGGTTCGGCCTGGCCGATTTGCGGCGGCTCCACAAGCAGGGGGATCTGTCCGACGACGAGTTCGAGCGCGCCAAGGCGAAGATCGTCGCCGGCTACCACCGGGCGGCCGAATCGGGGGGGCCGGACGGGCCGGCCGGGGCGACCCTGCCGGTGGAGGCCAAGCCCGAGCCGGAGCGGGAGTGAGCGGGAGCGGGATTGAGTTTTGCGCTTTGCCCCGGACGGGCGGGGCGGATAAGAATGATCCACGGTGAAGTTGCGGGCGTAGTAGCGGCTGGGCCGGAAGCGTTCAGAAGCGTCCGGGGAAGGTTAAGCCCGGACGGCCGGCGGTTCGATAAGAAGGCACCGGCCGAGCGCGGCCGGCCGGAAGACCCGACCCGCCCCGGCGAGGGTCCAATAATCATTCAAGCAGGAAGGTAGATTTCATGCCCAACTCCAATCGCCCCGGTGGCGGCGGTAATGGCGGCAACGGCGGCGGCAACGGGGGGCCCGGCGGGCCCGGCGGCGGCGGCCCGACCGGCGGCAACGGCGGCGGCTTCCGAGGGCGCCGAGTCACCACCTGCTCCTTCTGCGGCAAGAGCTCCCGCGACGTCGGCCCCATGGTCGAGGGGCCCAGCGACGTCTACATCTGCTCCAACTGCGTCGACCTCGCCCACAACATCATCCGCCAGGAGAAGCGCAAGCTCACCAACGGCCAGCCGCTGTTCACCAGCATCCCCTCGCCGCGGGCGATCAAGGAGCACCTCGACACCTTCATCGTCGGCCAGGTGCGGGCGAAGAAGAGCCTGTCGGTCGCGGTCCACAACCACTACAAGCGGCTGACCGCCCTGCAGAAGGCCGAGGACGCCAAGGCCGAGGCGGAGAACGACCCCAAGCCCAAGGTCGCCGGCGAGGTCGAGGCCGAGGAGGTCGAGCTGGACAAGAGCAACGTCCTGCTGATCGGCCCCACCGGCAGCGGCAAGACCCTGCTCGCCCGCACCCTCGCCCGCACGCTGAACGTGCCGTTCGCCATCGGCGACGCCACCACCCTCACCGAGGCCGGCTACGTCGGCGAGGACGTCGAGAACATCCTGCTCCGCCTCCTGCAGAACGCCGATTACGACCTCGAGACCGCCCAGCGCGGCATCATCTACGTCGACGAGATCGACAAGATCGGCAAGACCAGCGGCAACGTCAGCATCACCCGCGACGTTTCCGGCGAGGGCGTGCAGCAGGCGCTGCTGAAAATGCTCGAGGGCACCGTCGCCAACATCCCCCCCCAGGGCGGCCGCAAGCACCCCGAGCAGCAGTACATCCAGATGGACACCAGCCAGATCCTGTTCATCTGCGGCGGGTCGTTCGTGGGGCTTGAGGACATCATCCGCAAGCGCCTCGGCAAGCGGATGATCGGCTTCAACGCCGTCAACACCGGCAGCGCCGACGCCGGCGAGCAGACCGCCAAGGAGCGCGGCGACCTCCTCGCCCAGGTGCAGCCGGAGGACCTCGTCGAGTTCGGCATGATCCCCGAGTTCGTCGGCCGCCTGCCGATCACCGCCACCCTCGCGCCGCTGGACATCGAGACGCTGGTGAACATCCTCACCGAGCCGAAGAACGCGATCATCAAGCAGTACCAGCGGTTCTTCGGGCTGGAAAACTGCGAGCTGGAGTTCGAGCCCGACGCGCTGCAGGCCATCGCCAAGCGCGCCCTGCGCCGCGACACCGGCGCCCGCGCGCTGCGGGCGGTGTGCGAGGAGATCATGCTCGACATCATGTACCGCCTGCCGGACCAGCCGACGGGCAAGTACGTCATCACCCGCGGCGTGGTGGAGGGGAGCGACGACCCCTTCGCCGGCGAGCACGAAGTCAAGTCGCCGGCGCGGAAGTCCGCGTAACGCCGCCGCCCGCGGCTTCGCAAGGAACCGCTTTCCCGGTTTTGCTTCGTCAATCAGAGACCTGCCGGTGGATTTCCGGCAGGTCTCTTTTCTTTGCGAACCCGCGAGCGGGCCGTCTTTTGCCAACCCGCCGGCGGCAAGCGAAGATGGCCCGCCCCAATGCCGACCCCCCCGCTGCTGCTGCTGATCCCCGTTTACAACGACTGGGATTCGCTGCGCCTGCTGCTGGCGAACGTCGCGGCCACGTTGGGCGGCGCGGGGCGTGATGGGGAGGTGCTGATCGTCGACGACGGCTCGACCGACGCCGCGGCGCCCGGCACCCCGCCCGCCGCGCTGCCGGTGGTGCGCGTGCTGGAACTGCGGCGAAACCTCGGCCACCAGCGGGCGATCTGCGTGGGCCTCGCCTACGCCGCCGAGCACCTGCGGCCGGGCGCGGTGGTCGTGATGGACGCCGACGGCGAGGACGATCCCGCAGACCTGCCGAAATTACTAGAAGCGTTCGATGCGGCGGACGGAAAGGCCGTCATCTTCGCCGGCCGGGCGCGGCGCACCGAGGGCGTGGGCTTCCGGCTGTTCTACCAACTCTTCAAGGCGCTGCACCGCCTGCTGGTCGGCCGGGCGGTGCGGGTGGGGAATTACAGCGTGGTGCCGGGGCCGCTGCTCGACCGGCTGGTGGTGGTGTCGGAACTCTGGAACCACTTCGCCGCCGCCGTGGTGAAGGCGCGGCTGCCGCACCGGATCGTGCCGACGGTGCGCGGCCGGCGGTACGCGGGCAAGAGCAAGATGAACTTCGTCTCGCTGGTGGTCCACGGGCTGAGCGCGCTGTCGGTCTACGCCGACACCATCGGCGTGCGCGTGCTCGTCGGGCTGGCGGCGCTGATCGGACTGACGACGGTCGCCGGCGTGGCGGTCGTGGCGGTGCGGCTGGCGACGGATTGGGCCGTGCCCGGCTGGGCGACGTACACGGTAGGCCTGCTGCTGGTGCTGCTGGTGCAATTGACGATGATGGCCGGCACGCTTGTCGCGCTGGTGCTCAGCGGCCGGCAGGCGGCGACGTTTCTGCCGATCCGCGATTGCTCGTTTTTCTGCGGCAAAGTGTGGGAGGTCGAGCGTGGGAGCGAGTAAGGACGCGAGTGAGGACGCGAGTGAGGACGGCAAGCCCGGCGAGTTCAGCTACATCGGTGGCGAGCTCGATTTGTTCGCCGCGGCGCGGCGGTGGAAGTCGTACTTCGCCCGGCACCTGCGGCCGTTCATCGGGTCGCGCGTGCTGGAGGTCGGCGCGGGCAACGGCGGCACGACGAAACTGCTGTGCGACGGCTCACAATCACGATGGGTCTGCCTTGAACCCGACGCCGGTTTGGCCGCGAAGGTGCGCGGGCGGATCGACGCCGGCGACCTGCCGCAGTGCTGCTCCGTCGCGGTCGGGACGGTCGAGCACGTCCTGGAGACCGAATCGGCCGGGGCATTCGACACGTTGATTTACATCGACGTGCTGGAGCACATCGCCGACGACGCTGCCGAGGTCCGCCGCGCCGCGAATGCCCTCGCGCCGGGCGGTCACTTGCTGGCACTCTCGCCGGCGCAGCCGTGGCTGTTCTCGCCGTTCGATGCGGAGATCGGGCACTTCCGGCGGTACACGAAAAAGTCCTTCGCCGCCCTCGCCCCGCCGGGCCTGACGGCGGTCAAGTTGGTGTATTTGGACAGCGTCGGCCTGTTCGCCTCGCTCGCCAACCGCCTGCTGCTGAGAAGTTCCATGCCGGGGCCGCGGCAGATTGCGGCGTGGGACCGGCTGATGGTCCCGCTGTCGCGCGTGGCCGACCCGCTGCTGCGCCACGCGACGGGCAAGTCGGTCGTGGCGGTGTGGCGGAAGGAGTGAGTGCGGCGGCCCCAACGTGGCACGGGCGTCCCGCCCGCGTCTGCGCTTTGAGAAGTCGCAGAACGCGGGCGGGACGCCCGTGCCACGGGGTCGGCCGCAGTTCTTACACGACCGTGAACGTGACCGAGTACGCCGCGCCGTCCACGCTCGCACTGACGGTGTGGCCGCCCGCGGCGAGCGACCGGCCGTAGTAGCTCTTGCCGCCGTTGTAATCGCCGAACAGCGCGTACGGCGCGTGCTTCTCCACGCGGGTGTACGAGCCGTCGAGGTCGAACGAGACGGGGCCGGCGAACGTGCCGTCGGTCGCCCCGTGCGGCCCGGCGGCGGCGTAGGCGACCACGCTCACGTTCTTGATGCCCAAGGCCGTCAGGTTCACCGTGTCGCCGTTGTTCAGGTCGAGGTAGCCCTTGACGAGCTGGCCGGTGTCGGCGTTCACCAGCGCCAGCCGCTTGACGGCCGACGCGGTGGAGGTCGGCGGCGTCGGGGGGGCGATCTGCGTCTCGCCGAAGATGCTCAACCCGTTCGCCGTGCCGACGAACACCTTGCCGTTCGCCACGGTCGGCACGCTGAACTTGATGCCCACGCCCGCATCATCGCCGCTCTGGTCGGCACTGTTGTAGAGCTCGGCCATGTTCGTCGCGTCGTACGCCCGCAGCACCGCGCGCGGCGTGGCGTCGCCGGTGTGCGAGGCGTCGGTGAACGCCTGGCGGTCGATCGCCCAAACGATGCCGTTCTGGGTGCCGTTCGACGAGATGCTGACGGTCGCGCCGGGGAAGCCGTACTTCTCCGGCGACTGGCTGGCGAACTGCGTTTGCAATTTGCCGTCGGCGCCGAAGGCGTAGCGCTTGATCTGGTCGCCCTTGCCGCCGATGTAGATCGCGCCGTTGAAGACGGCGGGCGTCGAGAAGTTTTCCTCCGGCGTCGCGTGGTCCAGCGTCTGCACGTTTTGGTCGCCGGACAGGTGGAAGCCGCCGAGGTTGGTCGCGTCGTTCACGAACACGTCGCCGGCCTTGGTGCCGCTGAGGATCAGGCTCTTGCCGCCCTGCCGGGTGAGGACGGTGCCGGTCGAGCCGGTGTCGATGTCCTTCTGCAGGCGCGTGAACTCGTTGGCGGGGGTGAAGGAGTCGGCGACCTTGAGGTCGGGGGTGAGCTTGAGGATGCTCAGGCCGTGGTCATCGCCGCCGCTGGGCACGTCGAAGGTGCCGTTGCCGACGGCGTAGAAGAGGTTGGTCCCGTCCGACGCCGCCCCGCCGCCGCCCTGCCAGATCGCGCCGCGCAGCGCCTCGGGCGTGGTGTTGAAGACGTCGACCTGCTTCAGCGTTCTGGCGTCGTAGCTCATCACCCAGCCGTGGTACGGCAGGATGTCGCCGTGCGAGCCCCAGGCGATGTAAACCCTGCCGTTCACCAGCGACAGCCCCGGCCGGTTGAGCTGCTTCAGCGGGTCGAAGTTGATCATCGGATCCTCGATGCCCGTGGTCCCCACGCCCTGCCCCGGCACGGTCGCGGCGATCTCCGTCGGCCCGCCGAACTTGTCGGCCCCGGTCGCCAGATCCAGCGCGTGCAACTGCTGGTGGTAGCTCGTGGTGCCGGCCTGAACCTGCTTCGTTTTGGTGACGAAGTAGATCGCGTTCGTGCCGCGGTCGATCACCGGCGTGGCGGTGATGCCGATCTCCGGCGCGAGGTCGTCCACCCCCACGTCCTGGTACGGCACGCTGGTGATGCCGCGACTCGCGTCGACGAACGACCGCTTCCACACCGTCGCGCCGGTGTCGGCGTCGAAGGCGTACACGCTGTCGTGCTCGGTGGCGACGTAGACCACGTTCCGCGCCTTCCCGCCCGCGGTGATCCCGCTGACCACCAGCGGCTGGGCGTAAATCTGCCCGTCCACCGGCAGCGTCGAGAGCTTGCCGAACGAGCCGGCATTGACGTTCGACGGCGCGAGGGTCGTCTCCGCGTCATTCAGTCCGGTGCGGGCGTTGTTGTCGTGGTAGGTCAGCACGTCCACGCCCGCGACGGAAGGCGCGAGGGGCGAGGCGGCGAGGAGTTGGCGCGACTCCAGCGGCTCGAAAACCGCCGGATGCGGGGCCGGGCGGGTGGAAAACTTGCGGGGGCGAAGCGAAAAACGCATGGGAAATCTCCGGGTGCCCCGTTGCGGGGCGGGGGTACGACGCCGCACGGCGCGCCGGACCACCCGGCCGGCCGCGCGGACGGCTCCCCACCCGCAACCGCCGGGCCGATTCGCGGCCGGCGGTGGGTTTCGCATTTTTCGCTTTTCGTGGTGCGACCGGGGGCCGTCATGGTCCAATCACTAAGTGCGAAACCGGGTCTCGGATGCCCCGCCGCTTGCGGCTTCGCAAGGAACTCGAACGGTGCCCCCGCGCCCAAGAACCCGGGTCTTCGCCTTCGGCTCAGACGCCGGCTTGTTCCGACCCATCACGGCGTTCGCGTTGAGTCGATTTACTCCGCGGGGGTAGCTGCGAACCAGCGGTTCGCAGTCCGCGGGCGGGAACCCTTACCGGTCGCGGTCGAAATAATCCCGCACCAGCGCGCGGGCGGCCGGGCTCGACCCGGCCGCGCGACACCCTCGCCAACGCCGCCCCGCGCGCCGCCGGCCACGCGGCCGACCGCCACGGCGGCGCGGCCTCGGACGCGCCGGCAGGCGCCGCGGCGCGGCCGATCACGTCCGCCCCGCCGCCGGACCCCGCGGCCGACGAATCCGACCCGCCCCCCCCGGCGGAAACCGCTTCAGCGGCCGACGTCCGCGGCTCAGACCGAGCGGCTTCGCCCCGCCCCCCCTCGCCCGACGCGGCCTCCGGCGGCACCGCCCCGCCGCCCGACCGCCCCGCCCCGACGCCGCCGCCCGACGCCGCCGCGTCGGTCGGCCCCTCGGTCGGGCCGTCGGATCGCACATCGGAGTGCTCGCCGCCGGCCGGGTCCGCCGACTCGCCCGTGGCTGAATCCGCCGCCGAGTTCGCCGACCCGGCGGCGGCCGAATCGCGGCCCGCGGATGCCCCGCTTTTCCCGACCGCCGCGCCCGACTCGTCGCGCCCGCCGTCCGCCGGATCGACCCGGACCGCCGGCGCCAAAGCCGCGACGATCACCGGGTTCCGCCCCGCCAGCGCGGCCAGCCCCGCCGCCGCGATCATCACGCCCGCGACCGCCCCCCGCCGCGCGAGGTTCGGCCGCGCAACCGCCGCCCGCACCGCGACCGGATCGAGCGCGGCCGCCTTCGCCTCGGCGTCGATTAGCACCAGCCGCGCGAACGGATCCGTGTTCTCAATTCCACCGTCCGCCCGAATCCGGCCGCGCCGTGGCGAGCAAATCGCGCAGCCCCAGCCGCGCATCCAGCAGCGCCGCCGTCCCCTCAACCGTTGGCCGACGCCACAGCGCCCACGCCAGCCCGACCACCATCCCGGCGGCCACCGCCAGCCCCACCGCCGACCCCTCCGGGCCGCCCGATCAGCAGCAGCCCGGCCGCCGCCACAATCCCCACCCCCGCGAACGCGGCCGTCGCCGTCGACAGCCGCCCCGCGATGTGCCCCGCCACCCGCCACCGCTGCGCGCGGGCCAGCAGGCGGTCGAGGTGGGGGGTTGGAAAGGGCATGAGGATACGTTTTCGTTCTACTAATTGGACTGGGCGGAGTGTCGGTCGCACCCGAATCCGACGCCGGTAAGCCGCGAGCGCAGCGAGCGCTTTTTGCCCCCGCGGTCCAAAAGCGCTCGCTGCGCTCGCGGCTTATCGGGGATGAGCTCGAGACTGCACTCTCATTGCAGAAGCGCCCATCAACCGCACCGTTTCGGTAGCTGCGAACCAACGGTTTTGCAGCCCTCGCGTTCTCGAACTCGAAACTGCGAACCGTTGGTTCGCAGCTACCACCGCGGATAAAGTCCAATCGGAACAACCGGCGCGATGGGCCGGAACAAGCCGGCGTCTGAGCCGAAGGCGAAGGCCCGGGTTCTTCGGCGCAAAGGCACCGCAAGGCTTCTGTTGCTTTGCGAAGCCGCAAGCGGCGAGGGCGGCCGCCCCTCACCCGCCCACCCCCCACCCGCTCGTTACCCCGCCAACTCGTCCGCCAACTCCCGCACGCACGCCAGGTGTGGGTTGATCGCCAGGGCCCGGCGGTAGCACCGCACCGCGTCCGGCAACTCGCCCAGGTGCGCGTGGCAGTGGCCCAGGCCGGCCCACGCGCCGAAGTGGCAGGGCATCAATTCCACCGCGCGGCGGGCGTCGGCGATGCTCGGGCGGAACCGCTCGGCCAGGTAGTGCGCGAGGGCGCGCTGGTTGTACGCCTCGGCGAAGTCCGGGCTCAGGGCCAACGCCTGCGTGAAGCAATCGGCGGCCCCGTCGACGTCGCGGTGGTTCAGGCGGTCGGCGCCGCCGGCGAGTTTCCGGCACGCCTCGGGCGTGCCGCCGCGGAACCAGATCGACCACATCGCGTGCTCGGCCATCTGGTTCACCATCGGGTCGGCGTCGGCGAGTTGCCGGGCCAAGTCGTCCATGCACGCCGGCGTGCCGACCAGGGCGAGGGCGAGGGCGGCGCACTTGCGGGCGTCGCACACGTCGCAGGCGAGCAGCGAGACGATCTGGCGGTCGGTCCAGTTCGCCCGCAGCGTGGCGACCAGCGCGGGCGAGTCCTGCCGCTCCAGCGGGGGCATCACCTTTCGGACGAACTCGCGCGGGTCGATGGTCTCGGCCGTTGGCACGCTAAAGTCTATGCGGCCGCGGACCCGTTGTCAGGCGCGGAACGGTGGACTTCCAGCCCTACCCGCTAGCGGGCGGTGGGGCGGGGGCTGTTGGCGTCGATGCCCGGCCCGCCGCTGGGGCGGTCGGCGGCGGCGGCGCGGGCCTCGGGGCTGAACGGGCCGGCGTAGTACCCCTTGCGCTGGTCCTCGGTCGACCCCAGCGGGCGCGGGACGTACCCCGTCTCCAGCCGCGCCGGGCCGCAGCCGATCAGGGCCACCAGCAGCACCAGCGACGGGCGGAGGCGATGGGCAAGGCAGGGCATTTGATGAGGGCGAATCATGGGCCGGCGAGTCTACCGGGCCTTCGCGCGCGAATCGAGCGGCGGTACGCGGTGGCCGAGGAACTCGTCGCGCTGCGGCCGGGGCTGGACGTCCGATTCCTCCGCGCCGCCGACCCGGATGCCGTGCTCGACGAGGCCACGGCGGAGGAGGACCGCGGCGGTCGGCAGGTGCTGCCCTACTGGGCGGAGGTGTGGGAGAGCGCGCGGGCTCTGGCGCGTTACTTTGCTAAGCCGCAAGCGGCGGGACCGTTGCGGGTGCTGGATTTGGGGTGCGGCATGGGGCTCGCCGGCACCTGCGCGGCGGCGGCCGGGCACCGGGTGCTGCTGGCCGATCTGGAGACGCCCGCCCTGCTGTTCGCGCGGTACAACGCGATTCGCAACGCGGCCGACCCGCGCTCGGTCCGCGTGCGGCGGGTCGATTGGCGGGCGGACGATCTGGGCGAGCGGTTCGATTTGATCGTCGGGGCCGACGTGCTGTACGACCGGGCGGAGTGGCCGTTTTTGCTGGAGTTCTGGCGGCGGCACCTGGCGGCGGGCGGGCGGGTGCTGCTGGGCGAGCCGGGGCGGCAGACGGGCCGGGAGTTCACCGACCAACTCGCCGGCTGGGGCTGGACGTCGGCCGAAACGGCGGCGGCGGCCCGCGGCACGGCGGTGCGCGTGCTGACGCTGCGGCCGGCGGATTAGCCCCTTGCCGCGTGGGCGGGGTTGTGGGTATCTTCCGCCCCGGCCGCCGCACGGTGTGGCGGCCGACGTTGAGTCTCACGCGAAACAGGGAAAAGTTATGAGCAAGGTTTACAAGCGGATCATCTCGCTGTCGCTGCTGGCCGCCTTTGCGGTGGTGCTGGTCGGCGGGTGCAACACGACCAAGGGCGCGGGCAAGGACATCCAGAAGGCCGGCGAGGGCATTCAGGACGCGGCCAGCTGAAGACGCTGTCATCCCGAGCGAGCGCAGCGAGCCGAGGGGTCTCGGGGGCCGGAGGCGGCTTCGATACCCGAGATCCCTCGACTCGTTGCGCTCGCAATGACAGCCGTTTTCGGGTGCCGGCCTGTTCGGTTCGACCGAACGTGGCCTACTCCGACCCCTTTAATTTTACCGGGACGTCGAGGGTTTTGCCGTCGCGCCAGATTTTCAGCGTGACGGTCTCGCCGGGGCGGTGGTGGTTGAGGGCGGTGTAGAAGGCGTCGTAGGTGGCGACGGGCTGGGCGTCGACGGCCTGGATGATGTCGCCGACGGCGTACGCGCCGTCGGGCCGCTGGAGGGTGGGGCGGAGGCCGGCGGCCTCGGCTGGGCTGCCGGCCTCGACCTTCACGACGACGAGGCCCTCGACGCCCAGGCGGCGGTTGACCTCGCGGTTGAAGCCCTGCAGGAACCGCACGCCGATGGTCGGCCGCACGACCTTGCCGTCGCGGATGAGCTGGGGCACCACGCGGTTGACGAGGTCGACGCTGATGGCGAAGCCGATGCCGGCCGACGCGCCCGAGGGGCTGGCGATCTGGGTGTTGACGCCGATGAGCCGGCCCGCGGAGTCCAGCAGCGGGCCGCCGCTGTTGCCGGGGTTGACGGCGGCGTCGGTCTGGATGACCTGGTCGATCGGCTGGCCGGTGAGGCCCTGGATGGTGCGGCCGAGGGCGCTGACGACGCCGGTGGTGAGGGTCTGGTCTAGGCCGAACGGGTTGCCGATGGCGAAGACGCTCTGGCCGACCTGCAGGTCCTCGCTGGTGCCGACGGTGATCGGGTGGAGCTTGCCGGCCGGGGCGTCGATTTTCAGCACGGCGAGGTCGGACTCCGGGGCGATGCCGACGAGGGTGGCGGGGTAGCTCTCCTGGTCGGAGAGGATCACCGCGGCGCTGCTGGCGAGGCGGACGCGGCCGGGGCCGACCATGTCGGCCACGACGTGGGCGTTGGTGACGACGTGGCCGGCGTCGTCCCAGACGAAGCCGCTGCCGGTGCCGCGCGGCGCCTCGCCGACCGAGACGCCGAAGCGGTCGCGGCGGTCGGCGTTGGTGGTGATGAAGACCACGCTGGGGCTGTCGCGCTTGAACAGCGCGGTGGTGCTCTTCTCGACGTCCGAGAGGCTGCCGCGCGGCGTGATCGGCCGGGCGTCGAGCGCGGGGGTGCCGCGGTTGGCGAATCGGCCCGAGAGGTAGAAGCCCAGCAGCAGGCTGAACGCCGCGACGAGCAGCAGGCGGCCGTACCCCCCGTAGCCGCCGCCCGTCGGGCGGCGCGGGATCGGGCGGTAATCGATCGGGTCCGGGTCGCGTTCGGTCATGCGGGTGCAGTATAGTGTCAACTGACCGTCCGACGCCCCGCCCTTTGCAGGAGACTTGCGATGCCGAAATTGACCGTTCAGGATGCCGGAACGTTTGACGTGCCCGCCGGCAAGCGGCTGGTGCTGGCGCTGGAGGACGAGGCGGGGATTGACCAACTCCACAGTTGCGGCGGCGCGGGCCGCTGCACGACGTGCAAGGTCACGTTCCTCGACGGCGAGCCGGCCGAGCGCACCGAGGCCGAGCGCACCGTGCTGGCGGCGAAGGGCTTGGCCGACGTGCCGCACCTGCGGCTGAGCTGCCAGTTGCTGTGCGACGCCGACATGACCGTCGTCGCCGACAGCCGCCTGAGCACCAGCACGCGCCCCGACGCCGGCAAGCGGCCGGCGGACCAAATCGAGCCGGAGCCGGTGTGGGTGGGGGTGGGGGTGTAACCCGTGGAACGGGCGTCCCGCCCGGATTCTTCCGCAATTTCCCCACCCGCCAGAAAATCCGGGCGGGACGCCCGTTCCACGGGGCGGGCCGCTAACATCGCGCGATGCAAGACGACCCGTGGACGGTGAAGCGCATCCTCGAGTGGACGACCGCGTTTTTCGACCGCAGGGATGTTCACGCGCCGCGCCTCAGCGCGGAGATGCTGCTGGGGCACGTCCTCACCCTGCCGCGGATCAAACTTTACACGAATTACCAGCAGGTGCTGTCGGCCGATGAACTGTCGACCTTCCGCGGCCTCGTGAAGCGGGCGGCGGAGCAGGAGCCGATCGCGTACCTGACCGGGCGGGCGCCGTTCTTCAACCTCGAGTTGGCCGTCACGCGCGACGTGCTGATCCCGCGGCCGGACACGGAGGTGCTGGTAGAGCACGTGCTGCAAACGCTCCGCCTGCAGCCGGGGCTGGAGGCGCCGCACGTGCTGGACCTTTGCACCGGCAGCGGCGCGGTGGCGTGCGCGGTGGCCGCCCACCACAAGCGGGCGACCGTGACGGCGACCGACGTCAGCCCCGCCGCCGCGGCGGTGGCGCGGCGGAATGTCGAGCAGTTGAATCTGGGCGAGCGGGTGGAGGTGCGCGAGGGCGATCTGTATGCCGCGCTGGAGGGGCGGGTCGACCCCAAACCGTTCGACGCGATCCTGGCGAACCCGCCGTACATCCCGACGGGCCGCTTTGTCAAATTGGACCGCAGCGTGCGCGACTATGAGCCGTCGCTGGCCCTCGACGGCGGCCCGGACGGGCTGGACCTCGTCCGCCGCATCCTCGCCGGCGCGCCGGGCCGATTGACCCCCGGCGGGCGGGTGTATCTGGAGATCGACGAGGACCAATCCGCCCCCGCCCGCGCCGCCGCGGAGGCCGTGGGCGTGTTCGAGAATGTCAGAATCCTCAAGGACAGCGCCGGGCAGGACCGCGTGGTGAGCGTCCAGTTGAAGTGACGTGGCACGTCAATCCGCCCCGATGCCCTCAACGTGGTCGTCCAGCACCGGTTCCAAATAGAGCTCGCGCACCGCCACCATCGACGCCGCGACCAGCGGGGCGGCCAGCGCGATGCCGATCGCCCCCAGCAGCACGCCCATCAGCACCTGCGAGAGGATCAGCAGCGCCGGCGGCATCCGAACGGCCTTCTTCTGGATCAGCGGCGTGATCAAATAACTCTCGAACAGCTGCACCGCCAAATAGAGCAGCACGACATACCCCGCCTTCGCCGGCCCGTCGCCCGGCACCGACAGCGCCAGCCCCACCGGCGGCAGCAGGCTCAGGATCGGACCGAAGTTCGGGATGAACGTCAGCCCCATCGTCAGCAGCGCGCACGTGAACGCCAGCGGCACCCCCAGCGCCCACAGGCCGACGAACGTCATCGACCCGATCACCGCCATGCTGCAGAGTTGGCCGATGATCCACCACCGAAGTGCCTGCCCCACCGCCAGCAGCGTCCCCTCCGCCCGGTCGCGGTGCCGCCGCGGCACGAGGTGCAGAAAGCCCCGGCGGTACATCCCCGGCTCGGCGGCGAGGTACAGGCCCAGGAAGAACACCACCACCCCCGTCGCCACCACCCCCAGCGTGCCGAACACCAGCCCGCCCGCGCGGCGCGCGATCACCATCAGCCGCTCGGCCGAGGGGAGTTGAATCTCGTCGACGAACGCCTGCGGAAGGCCCGCGTCGCGCGCCAGTTGCCGGGCGGCGTCGAACGAGGCGGGCAGCTTGTCCTGAATCCGCGACACCTCCGCCGCCACCCGCGGCGCGAGCAGCCAGACCGCCAGCACGCCTGCCGCCAGCAGCAGCAGCACGAACGCCGCCAAGCCCCAGCCGGTCCGCCCGCCGATCAGTTTGCCGAGGTACTCCCCGCCGGTCCGCAGCAGCACGCCGATGAGCAGCGCCAGGAAGGCGAGGGCGATCACGAAAAGGAGTTGCCACGCGAGGAACCACGCCACGCCGACGGCGGTGGCGAGGAAGGCGACGAACAGCACGTTCCGCCCGAGCGGCTGGTCGAGGTCGGCGGGGTCGGCCATTCGGGGTCGCTTTCTTCAGGCGTCGACGGGATCGGCGCCAACGAGCTTGGTCATGCGGAAGTGCGGGCCGGCGGTGGGGATCTCGAACTCCGGCCCGACCGCCGCCCAGCCGTGCCGGGCGTAAAAGCCTACCGCGGGGGAGCGCGCATTGCACCACGCCCGGCCGGTCAAGTCGCCGTCGGCAGCGGCGGCGATGCGCCGGTCGGCCTCGCGCAGCAGTAAGCGGCCGACGCCGGTGCCGCGCAAGTCCGCCTCGACCGCCATGCCGCGCAACTGCCACGCCGGCTCACGTGCGCCATCGACAACCCAAGGCCGCCGCACGAGCGAGAGGCAGCCGACCACCGCCCCGCCGCCGTCGATCGCCGCAAGGTGAATCGCCCGCGGCTCATCGTCGCCGTCGAAATGGGCCGACTCGGCAGGCAACCCCGGCCGCAGCACCCGGTGCCGCAGCGGCCGGATGCGGCCGACCGCGACGGCCTCGACCCGCACGTTGTCAGGCGAAGGTTGTTCAGTCGCCGGAGAAATCATCGCGCGAGTGTACCACCCCGCCGCCAAACTTATCGCTTCGGCGGCGGAGCCTTTGGGTGCCACGGATCGAGGTACTCGTCAACCCATGCCATGCAATACTAGAAACTCGAAAATACGAGTTGGCGAGGACGCCAATCCGCGGCACTCGCCCCGAGCTTGCCTTATTGTCGCAGCCGGCCTCGACTTCCTCCAGCGATTTGCGCGGGTCGTCCTCGCGTTGCTCGACGAGGAGGGCGTCGTGAAGATCCTCCCACAGCGTGCCGTGCTGCGCCGAGTCGATCACCACCGCCTTTTGCTTGCCCGCCTCGTCCACCAGATAATCGATTTTGCTCAAACCGTCTCCGGTATGACCAATCCTACGCCTGCCGCACCTCCACCGCTTGGCCGTGGGAAACGGCCGGAGACGGTCAAGACCACTCCGCCGGGCGACGGAGGAGAAACCCGTCCGCCCAAGCCACCGCCTCCGGCAGCCGGCTTCGACGGAGTTTTGACTCGCCGATGATGAACGAGCCGTTGGCTAGCTTTACGAGCTCTTTCGACTTTCGCCCCGGCGGGAATGCCACGACGACCTGCTTCGACGGAAACAGTTCGCGGACGGCACGAATGGGGGCGGACAGATCGCTGTCGGCTGTAATGAGGAGTGCGGTGTCGAAGCGGTTGACGAAGGCGTTGTCCAGCACCTCCACCGCCACGTTCACGTCGGTCATCTTCTCGGTGTGCTGCAGCGTCTTGCTGCCGCAGGCGCGACACCAGCGGGGGGTGGTTTGATACTGCCCATAAACGATCCGCAAGCCCAGTCGGGTGGACAGGGCTTCGAGGTAAGTGAGTTGCCGCCGGTGCTTGTCCGGCGGATCGGTGACGCGCGAGGTAAAGTAGACGACCTTTGCGAGCTCCTGGTGGGGCTTGAGAAGGTTCTTGGCGAGCAACTCCATGTCGAGCCAGTAGTACCGCTGCCACCCCTTGCTCCTCAACCCGAAATAGAGGTTGAAGCCGTCGATGTAGACCGAGACGCGTTCCATCAACTTCCCCGACTAAATCTAAAGCTAGAACTCTTACTAGCGGATACGCTAGTATGTGTTGGTTCACTTCGGTTCACAGCCCTGGCGATCGCATCGCCAGCCCGACGCCCCCGGCTCCGGCCGGGGGCGTTTCTATTGACAAGCCCCTACACCCGCCGCACCTCCACCGCGTGGCCGTGGCCCTTTCTTGCCAAGGCCAAATCGTGGGCGTCGTGGTAGTGCGTCGCCAGCTCGGACCAGTCGAACCGCTCGCACACCGATTCCACCCGGTTCCGCAGCTCGATCCGCTGGCGGCGGGTCATGCCGCAAAAGCCCAGCAGGTAGGTCGTCAGCTCCTCGGCGGCCTCGTTGAAGCCCTCATCGCGGCGGTTGAGCACCAGCAGGCCGTGGCGCCGCGGGTTCTCCATCGTCTGGTCCAAATACGCCCCGAAGCCCGACAAATCCGTGGTGACGGCCGGGATGCCCAGCGCGGCGCACTCCATCGGCGTGTAGCCCCACGGCTCGTAGTAACTCGGGAACACGCCCAGGTGGCAGCCGCGCACGAACTGGTCGTAATCCAGGCCGATCAGCGGGCTGGTGGCCGTCACGAACTGCGGGTGGAAGACCACCTTCACCGGGTCGTCCGCGGCGTTGATCATGCCGCGGTACCGCAGGTGGTTCAGCACCGGGTCGGCCGCGTCGTTCTTGAGGTCGTGGGTCACGATCGGCGGCAGGCGGGTGTTGCGCATCGCGTGCATCGCCCGCTTCAGGCGGATCTGCGTCTCCTCCGTGATCAAATCGCCGCGGCCGATCTGGTGGCCGCGGGCGGCGTTGAGGAACAGTTGCTTGCCGATCTCCGCCTGCACGCTCTCGCAAAAGTTCTTCAACTCGTCGAGCTGCGCCTGGTTCTGCAGCACCTCGACGTTCACGCTCCGCACGTCGGCCCGCGTCACGATGAACGCCACCACCGTCGGCGCGCCCGGCGTGCCCTTCAGCCGCTGGTTCAGCCGGTATAGGGCCTCGACAAACAGGTCGATGCCCTTGTTCGTGTACTCATATCGGCCGGCGGTGAACAGGTAAATCGTGTTGTTCAGGTCGAACGTGTAGCTCGGGAAAAAGTGGCCCATCACGAACTCGTGGATCGCCTCCTTGTACTGATTGTGCAAATACTGGAACTCGTGCGGCGCCTCGAACCGCTGGATGTCCAGCCCGTTGGGCAGCAGCAGGTCGGCGTGGCGGCCCAGCAGGTATTCCGCCTCCATCGCCGTGACCGTGCTGACGGTGGTGAAGACGGTGCTGGCGTGGGCGGCGGCCTTCTCGATGCGGTGGCGCGGGCCGATGCGATACCTGTCCGCCTCGGCGTCGGCGTCGAAGTAGGGGAGGTTCGCGTAAAAGCCGGGGTTGTCCGCCGCCAGATACCGGCCCAGCAGTGTGGCGTGCGTCGTGAAGACGGTGCAGACCGGCAGTTGCAGGTGGGCGATCCGCGGCACCGCCACGCCGGCCATCCACTCGTGGAAGTGCCCGAGGATCGGCCGCCTCCCGCCCGTCCTCACGCCGTTGAGGTGGCTGATCGCCTGGAAGAACCGGGTGACGGCCATGCCGAAGGCGACGACCTCGTTCACCTCCCCGTCGCCGGCGTCGGTGCCGATGCCGTGGTCCTGCCACAGCAGGTACTTGTCCTCGTGCAGCCGGCCGTAGAGCGCGCGGTGGTCGAGCAGCACCACGCGCGGCCGGCCCTGCACGAGCCACCGGCCGTGGTGGCAGCCGATGCCCTGGTCGCGGAGCATCTCCAGCGCCTCGTGCAGCATCCCCTCGGCGGGGGTCTCCTCGAACTCGCCGGCGGCCGTCACGGGGTTGTACGGGCCGACCAGCGTGTAGCGGTCGCCCCACCGCCGCTGCATCGCCGGCGCCTTGGTCCGCAGCACGGTGTAGATGCCGCCGAGTTGCCAGCAGACCTCCCAGCCGATCTCGAACAGCAGCGGCGCGGGGTCGAACGGCGGCAACTCGGGCGGGGCCGGGGGCGTTTCAGTGCTCTCGCCGGTGTGATCGGCTGAACCGTTCGTGGCCGGCGCGACCGCCGCCCGGCGGACCGGGGCGGGGGGGCCGACCTTGGTCGTCGGGGTTTTGGTCGGAACTTTGGGGGAGGCCTTGGAGTGGCGGGATTTCGCCGGAGGTGATTGGGGGCCGCGTGGGGTCATGCCGCCGATCATACCGACCGACGGCGGCGGATGGCAGGGGGCGGTCGGCACGAAATGTTGCGTCTAAAGCGTCCTTAATAGCCGGAGGCGGAAGCCCCGGTTCTTCGGGCACCGGTTGGCACGCGAAGAACCGGGGCTTCCGCCTCCGGCTATTAAAGAACTCGACCGCGATCCTCTCACGCCCGCCGGCGTCGCAGCAGCGCGAGGCCGCCGAGGCCCAGCAGCGACAGGCCCGCGGGCTCGGGCACGGGCGTGACCTGGAACTGCCACCCGGCGTTGGCGATCGGGCCGCCCGCGCCGAAGTTGAAGATCCCGAACGTCGGGTTGCTGGTGGTGTAATCGCCCTGCGGCGGGTCGATGTTGAACAGCGCGTCCTGGCTGGTGCCGGTGGTGGGCGGGTCGAACAGGCCGGTGCCGAGGTTGTTCAGGTCGGCCGCGGTCGCGCCGGTCGCGCCGCTGTCATTGTCGTAGGCGATGCCGGCGAAGAACGAGCCGTCGGCGGGTAGGGCGAAATTCCCGGCGCCGAGCGGTCCGGTGGTCAGCGCGCCGACGCCGGGGCCGATGGGAATGCTCCCGAACGTGAACACGCCGAAGAGGGTACCCGGTCCGCCGCCCGCGCCGTCGGCGGCGTACAAGCGAACCACCGGCCGGGCGTTCACCGTCGCGTCGGAGAAGTTGACGACGGAAAACGTGAACTCCGTGACGGTCCCGCCGGGGGCGTTCGTGTTGATGTCGTCGGCGACCAGGGTCGTGATGGTGTTGGTGCCGACCAACGTGGCATTGACGGTGCCGGCACCGGCGCCCTGGAAATTGTCAATGTTCGCATAGCCGAAGCCGCCGGCTGGCAGCGCCTTAGTCGAGACGCCGGACGCGGCCGACGGCTTGCCGAGGTCGAAGTGCCCGACGGGCGTGAGGGTGAGGCCGCCGTCGATCACCGCCGCCCCGGCGAGGGCCGGGAGCGCGGCGAGGCAGGCGGCGGCGAGGGGAAGGGCGAGGGTCGAAACGATCACGGAAGGACGAATCCGCATGCGGTATCTCCGGGGTTGGTCCGGCCAATTCGGTCGGCGGCCGGCGGGGGTTGGTGGCCCGCGGCCAGGGGCGCGCCACGAACATAGCCCCGACCCGGCCGAGACGCCAGCGAAAAATCCGCCGACCGCCCTTTTTTTAGACGGTCGGCTGCCTACCCGACCCCGACGACCCGTCCGAACCGCATGGCGACCGCTCAACTAGGCGGCAGCGCCTCGGCCGCCGGAGCCTCAAAACTGCGCGGCCGCTTCGCCGAACCATCCTCCGTCTCGTCGGACAGTTTGTCCGGCTGCAACCCGCGGGTCATGGCGATCACGCCGGTGCGGGCCAGCTCGCGGATGCCGTAGGGCTCGAGGAGCTCGATCAGCGCCTCGAGTTTGCTCTCCGCGCCGGCGACCTCGATCACCACGCCGTCGGGGGCGATGTCCACCACGCGGGCGCGGAACAGCGTGACGACCTCCAGCACCTCCCGCCGCCGCTCGGGGCCGACGCCGACGCGGATCAGGGCGAGGTCGCGCTCGACGTAGGCGGTGCCGACCAGGTCGCGGACGCTGCTGACGGGCACGAGTTTGGCGAGTTGGCGCTGGATCTGCTGGATCGTGTTGGCGTCGCCCTCGACCACGAGGGTCATGCGGCTCAGGCCGGGGTCCTCGGTGCGGCCGACCACCAGCGAGTCGATGTTGAAGCCGCGCGCCGCGAACATGCCCGCGACGTTGGCGAGCACGCCCGGCTCGTTCATCACCAGGGCGGATATGACGTGCCTCATCGGTCTCTCCTTCGGAATCCCTCGGGGCCGGCGGTCGGCCGGCTTTCAAATCGGACGGGAGTGTAGGTCGCTGGAACCGCCCTTGCAGCACCGCCGGCTTTACCCCGCAACCCCTAACGAAAGGAACCCGGCATGGCCCACGTCGACGAGGAAGACCGCCAGGACGTCTACGAGACCTTCAACGACCGCGTCAACATGACGCCCAAGGAGTTGGAGCAGTGGCTGGAGACCGACGAGAGCAAAAGCGTCGGCTGGAAGGGCGAGGACGGCGACGACGAGTCCAAGGAGGCCACCGGCCACAAGAGCGGCCGGCGGATCGTCGAGATCAAGCACACCCACAAGGCCGACCTGACGCAGGCCGATTACGACCACATGCAAAAAGTCGTCAATTACATCAAGCGGCACGGCGCCCAACGCCCCGACCACCCGCCCGAGGAGTTGAAGACGATGGACTGGACGTACTCGCTGAAGAACTGGGGGCACGATCCGTTGAAGTAGGTGGGGGTGGGTGGCGGGTAGCGGGGGGAAGAGAAGAAGCGGGCGGGACATCCCCCTCCTCTCCTTCTTCCCCCCGCTACCCACTACCCACCCCCCCGCCTCACTCCGCAATCTTCACCGGCACCCCGTACAGCTTGCCGTCGCGGACGAGCTCGACCTTGTCGACGTAGAAGCCGCTGGTGGGCATGGTTTTGCCGTCGGGGCCGAAGAAGGCGCGGAAGGGGATTTTCAGCACCGGCGGGGGCTGGTCGGCGGTGCCGCCCTTCAGGTCGTCGAGGTGGACGACGTAGGTGCCGTTGACCCAGACGTTCAGGTCGGTCCAGTCCGTCGGCGAGAGGTTCACGAGGTCGAGGTGGTCCAGGGCGTAGCCGACCTCCGCCTGCGCCAGCGCGTCGCCGCCCGACGGGGCGTCGGCGGGGTAGGGGAACTGCTTGGCGGCGTTGAAGGCGAACTGGGCGGAGGACTTGTGCAGTTGTGGGTCGTCGTTGGGGAAAAGCGACGCCCGCCCGGCGCAGCCGGCGAGCGAGACCGCTGCGAGCGCGAGGAGGATCGGGCGGCTATTGGGGGTGGTCATTTGTGCCTCTATACCACCGGCGCGCCCGCGCGTCGAGTCGCCCGTAAGATGAGCCGATGCCCGAGCAAGCCCCCGACCTCGCCCGCCTCTCCGACGCCGCCCGCGCCGCGCTCGACCTCGACGCCGGCCACGCCTACGTCACGCTGGTGCCCGCGACTGTCGGCCCGGCGGAGGCCAAGCGGCTGCTGTCTGGCCTCGACACGCTGACGGTCCTGAAAACCTTCCCCGAGAGCAAGCCCGACGCCGACGCGCTACGGGCCGCGCTGTGGCTGTGGCACGATTATCTGGACGAGAGCCACGCCGTCAGCCAGTCGCTGCGGACGCCGAGCGGCAGTTTCTGGCACGGCATTCTGCACCGGCGGGAGGGGGACTTTTCCAACGCGAAGTATTGGTTCCGCAAGTGCGAACATCACCCGGTGCTGCCGACGCTGGCGGTGTTCGCCGACGATTTGATTAAGCCGCTGCCGGTCGACAAGCGGCTGTTCCGCCTGACCGCGCGCGGCTGGGACGCGGCGGCCTTTGTCGATCTGTGCGAGCGGGTCCACGGCGAGCCCGCCGACCCGCTGTTCGACGTCGCCGTCGCGCTGCAGCGCGTGGAGTGGCGGACGCTGTTCAACCACTGCCTGCGCGAGGCGGCGGGCGTATGAACCGCAAGCGTGGAAGGTAAGCCGCGAGCGCAGCGAGCGCTTTTAGCCGGCGGAACGGAAAAGCGCTCGCTTCGCTCGCGGCTTACCAGTGCAATTTCGAGTGTTCAAGCCATCCTGCGCCATGAGCCAATCCTTCACCCCGACCCAACCCCTCGCCACGTTCATCAACCGGAAGCAGCGCGTGCTCGTCACCGGCGCGGCCGGGCACATCGGGCGGGTTTTCGCCGAGCGGTCGGCGGAGAAATATGACCTGCGGCTGATGACCTGCGCGAAGGATAAGCCCCAGCGCGTCGAATCGCTGCGGACGTTCGGCGAAGTCATCGACGGCGACATCACCGACCTCGGCTCGATCCAATCCGCCTGCGCCGGCATGGATGCCGTGCTGCACCTCGCCGGCAGCCCCCGGCCGACCGCGACGTGGGAGGAGCTGCTGGCGGCGAACATCGTCGGCACCTACCACACCTTCGCCGCCGCCAAGGGCGCGGGGTGCCGGCGGGTGGTCTACGCCAGCAGCATCCACGCCGTCGGCGGCTACCCGGACGACGTGCAGGTCAAGACGACCGACCCGGTGAACCCCGGCGACCTCTACGGCGTGTCGAAATGCTTCGCCGAGGCCCTCGCCCGCTACATGGCCGGCCAGGAGGGGCTCAGCGTGATCTGCGTCCGCATCGGCGCCTTCCAGCCCGACGGCGCGATCCCCGCGGCGCGCGACGCCAAGCTGCTCGACTCGCTCGTGACCCACCGCGACCTCACCCAACTCTTCCACCGCTGCCTGGACGTGACCAACCTGCAGTTCGGTCTGTTCCACGGCCTCAGCGGCGGGCGGTTCAAGAAGCTCGACCTCTCCGACGCCCGCGACCTGCTCGGCTACGCCCCGGAGGACGACTTCGGCGCGACCAGCCCCGTCACCCGCGACCTTCGCCTGAACGACACGGTGTTGACCCACCGCAAAGGCGCGGCGTCGTCGGGGATGCGGGAGGAAGTGTGATGCGTGGTGCGTGGTGCGTGAGAAGATTGGACAAGCCGGCCAATGATGCGTCTTAAATCCTCACGCACCACGCACCACGCACCACGCACCACGCACCACGCACCACGCACCACGCACCACGCACCACGCACCACGCACCACGCACCACGCACCACGCACCACGCACCACGCACCACGCACCACGCACCACGCACCACGCACCACGCACCACGCACCACGCACCACGCACCACGCACCACGCACCACGGGTCAATACTTCGCCCCCACCGTGAAGCCCCCCGCGGCAGGGTCGCAGCGGACGATTTTGACGTCGCGGGTCATGCGGCCGCCGCCGGTGCCGAGGCGCATGCGGTAGGTCCGGCCGACGGTCAGGGGGCGGGGGAAGTCGAAGCCGATGCCGCCGGCGGAGATGTCGCGCATGTGGACGGCGCAGCAGACGTCGCCGGCGTCGATCCACCCCGGCTGCCGCGCCCGACGCCGCGGGTGCGCCCGCCGCTCGGCCGCGGCTTCCATTCCGCCCATCAGACTCGGCGGCAGGTTCGGGGCGACGCGCTGGGGTGCGATCCTCATGCCCCTCCCATCGGCGGCCCGGACCGGCGGCTTTCCGCAATCCCAACGCCCGGAAAAAACCGCGTTTTCTGTCGCGCCACCCCCCGTGGCACGGGCGTCCCGCCCGCGTCCGCGCCTTGCCGCTCGCGGCTTCTCAAAGAAACAGTCTTCGAGAAACGCCATTCTTTGCGAAGCCGCAAGCGGCAGGGCGCGATCGCAGACGCGGGCGGGACGCCCGTGCCACGAAGAAAGCCGCCCCCTTCAGGGGGCGGCCTTCGCGTCAACGAACGATCCGAACAAAGCCTCACACAAACTCCCCGCCCACGTCGTACGCCGCGTCGCCCCGGCAGAGCACGCGCGTGACGCGCAGCCGGCTGCTCAGCCGCAGCGGGCCGACGTTCACCTCGATGCGGTGGAAATCCCCCACCTCCAGCGGGTCCGGGCAGCGGAACCGGCAGCCGGTCAGCGAGACGTCCAGCACCAGCACCTTGGTCACCTCGTCGGCGTCGAACGACGACGAGCCGGTCGCCCCGAACGCCATCCGCGACCGCGGCGGGCGGACCGGCCGGTAGGTATCTTCCGGCAGCAATCGGCCGAGCGTGACGACCTCCTGCCGGTAACTCCGCCGCCGGTCGGCGTCGAGCGTGCCGGTGTCGAAGCCGTCGGGGCGGTCCGCGTCGAGGTGGCTGGCGTCCATGAGGGTTGCATCGGCGCGATCCGGCCGCAGGTGAAGGCGGAAGTGCGAAGGGAAGACAAACCCCCACTTCCCACTTCGCCCTTTCCGCTTACAATTCCGCCATGCGCGAAATCCAGTCGTACAAGGTCCTCGTCGGCCTCGAGATCCACGTCCAGCTCGCCACCAGGAGCAAGATGTTCACCGCCGCCGCCAACGGCGCGGGCGGCGAGCCCAACGCGCAGGTCGACCCGGTGATCCTCGGCCTGCCGGGCGTGCTGCCGACGATCAACAAGACCGCCGTCGAGTTCGCCATCAAGACTGGCCTCGCTCTCGGCTGCCAAATCGCCCGCCACACCAAGTGGGACCGCAAGAGCTACTACTACCCCGACCTCCCGAAGAACTACCAGATCAGCCAGTACGACATGCCCCTCTGCCACGACGGCGCGTATGAACTGACCGACCCCGCCGGCCAGGTCCACACCGTCCGCATCCGCCGCGCCCACCTCGAGGAGGATGCCGGCAAGCTGCTGCACGAGGCGCCCGGCGGGTACGCGATCGACCACTCCATCGTCGACCTCAACCGCGCCGGCACCCCCCTGCTCGAAGTCGTCACCGAGCCCGACTTCGACGACCCGCAGCGCGTCAGCCAGTTCGCCCAGGAGCTCCAGCGATTGGTCCAATTCCTCGGCGTCAGCGAGGGCCAGATGCAGCTCGGCCACATGCGGTTCGAGCCGAACATCAACGTCCACATCACCGACGGCGAGGGCACCGTTCACAAGACCGCCATCACCGAGGTGAAGAACCTCAACAGCTTCAGCGTGCTGGAAAAAGCCGTTGACTGCGAGGTCCGCCGGCAGTTGGAGAACTGGAAAGAGACCGGCGACCTCGGCCGCAAGAGCACCTACGGCTGGGACGAGAATGCCCAGTCCACCTACCTGCAGCGCGAGAAGGAGGAGGCCCACGATTACCGCTACTTCCCCGACCCCGACCTGGTGCCGGTGGAGGTCAGCGACGAGTGGATCGCCGAGCTGAAGGGCCAGATCGGCGAACTGCCCGCCGCCCGGCTCGCGCGGTACACGGGGCAGTTGGGCCTGAACGCCACCGACGCCGCCGTGCTGTCGGGCGACCGGCCGACCGGCGACTTCTACGACGCCGTCGTGAAGCACGGTGCCGACCCCAAGCGCGCCAGCACCTTGATGGAGGCGCTGCGCGAGATGGCGAACGAGCGGCCGACGGGCACGACGGTCCTCGATTTGTCGATCCCCCCCGCCGCCGTCGCCGACGTCGCGGCCCTGGTGCAGGGCGGCAAGATTGCGGCGAGCAAGGAGATCGCCAAGGCGGTGCTGTCGAAGATGAGCGCCGACGCCCTCGCCGCCGAGCCCGCCGCGGAAGCGTTGGGCCTGATCCAGTCGACCGACACCGGCGCGATCGACGCCGCCATCGACGCCCTGCTGGCGAAAAACCCCCCGCCGCTTCAGGATTACCGCGGCGGCAAGCAATCCGCCTTCGGCGCGCTAATGGGCATGGTGATGAAGAGCGGCCGTGGCCTGAACCCCAAACTCGTGCAGGGGCGGCTGCGGGAGAAGCTCGATGCCTGAAACCCCGACGCCGAATCCCCCCGCCCCGTTTAGCCGCCCCGCTCGCGGGGCGCGGGATGGGAGAGATCGCGCCCCGCAAGCGGGGCGGCTAAACGGCGCGGAACCGAAGGTGAAACACGCGATCCCGCCGCTTGCGGCTTCGCAAAGAAACCGAACCCGACGAACCCGCCTCGCCCAAGAATCCGGGTCTTCGCCTTCGGCTAAGACGCCGGCTTGTCAAACCCCGTTGCGCGTGTTGCAATCATGCAAATGCCGACCCTCCGCCCTATCGCCCTCCTCATTGGCCTGCTTCTCGCCGGGTGTGCGACCGGCGGCGCGCGCTCACCCGACCCCACGACACCGACGCCTGCCGCCGCGCCCGACAAGCAAATTGAAACCTTCCGCGAGGCCGGCAAGACCGCCTACATGGCCGCCGAGCCCGTGACGCTGCACAAGCCCGAGGCCGGCGCGCGGTGGCTGCTGGCCGCGAGCGTGTACCAGAACGACCTCACCGCCGCGAGCCGACCGGACCCCGCCAAGCCGGCGCTGCTGATCTTCAATTTTCAGGGCCGGCCCGACCTCTTCAGCCCGGTGCGGGACTCGCTGAAATTCGTCGTGGCGGTCGACGACGGCATCGACGGCGGGGCCGTCTACTGCCCGGTGGCGTGGGTGGGCGGGCCGGACGACTCGTTCGGCGGCACGACCCTCTCGTTCTCCGCCGTCCTGTCGCCGGCGGACGTGCGGCGAATCCTCAACGCGGGCAAGGCTGTCGGGGCCGTGGTCGACACGTCCAAACCCGAGGCCGGCAAGGCGTGGACGAAGCTGGCGGTGTTCGACTTGCGCGAGACCGGCGTGACCGCCGC
The DNA here is from genome assembly GCA_965260985.1 of Tepidisphaeraceae bacterium. GTDB lineage: Bacteria > Planctomycetota > Phycisphaerae > Tepidisphaerales > Tepidisphaeraceae > CBDHCE01. The sequence goes on from CBDHCE010000003.1 coordinate 90,663, forward strand.
GCTGCGGGCGTTCTTCGCCCGTTGACGCCGGTGCCGGGCCGGCCGACACTTCGGCCATGCGATTCCACAAGTTTGCCGCCCTCGCCGCCCTGCTGCTGACGGCCCCCACGTTCGGCCAATCGACCCGCCCCGCCCCCGCCCTGCCGCCCGACGCCGACGCCGCGCCCAAAGCCCTCGCCGATTCGCCGCGCCACGGCGAGTCGGCGGACATCCAAGTTCCCGGCGGGCCGACGCTCAGGAGCTACGTCGTCTACCCCGAGCGGCCGGACAGGGCGCCGGTGGTGATCGTGATCCACGAGATCTTCGGCATGAGCGACTGGGTCCGCGGCGTGGCCGACGCGCTGGCGGCGCAGGGCTTCGTCGCCGTCGCCCCCGACCTCCTCAGCGGCATGGGCCCCAACGGCGGCGGCACCGAATCCTTCCCCGAGGGCGGGGTGCGGCAGGCCATCCGCACCCTCACGCCGGCGATGCAGGAGGCCCGCCTCGACGCCGTGCGCGCGTGGGCCGCGAAGCTCCCCAGCACCACGAACCACGTCGGCGTGATCGGCTTCTGCTGGGGCGGCACCGCCAGCTTCAATTACGCGACCCACGCCGGCGCGCAGAAGGCGGCCGACGGGGGCGACCTGCTGGCGGCCGTCGTCTGCTACGGCACCGCGCCGCAGGACAAGGCGAAACTCCAAAGCATAACCGTCCCGGTGCTGGGCTTTTACGGCGGCGACGACGCCCGCGTGACCAGCACGGTCGACCCGACCAAGGCGGCGATGAAGGCGGCCGGCAAGTCTTACGATCCGCACGTCTACCCCGGCGCCGGCCACGGCTTCCTCCGCCAGCAGGACGGCCGCGACGGGGCCAACCGCAAGGCCGCCGACGCCGCGTGGCCGCTGACGGTCGCGTTCCTGCGCGAGCACCTGGAGGCGAAGTAGTCCGACGATCCGGCCTTCAAGCCGGTGGGGAAAGCTCCGGCCCTCGGGCGTGGAATCGTGCGGGGGCGACCGCCCCTCCGCGCCGACGGACTCGGCCCTTCGCCTCCGGCTCTGACGCCGGCCTGTTCCGGAACATTGACAACCCGGCGACTGCTCCGCCGCCCGGCACCGCCACCAACGCCGGTGCGGCCCGGCCGAACCGCCGCCGACTACCGCCCGTGGGCCAATCTGCCCGTGCGGTCGGCAAGCCCGACACGCTCTGGAAGCGGCACGACCGCCGGCGCGCTGTCGGCGGCGGCGGGCCGATAAGTGCCGGTGCCGACGCGCATCCGGCCCCACCCAATCCGCAAGCGCAAGAAGCGCCGCAGTCATCGGCGCGTCCGGTTGAGTCGCGGTCGTTTCTTTGCCGAGCCGCGAGCGGCCGACCCCGCCGCTCACTCCCGCATCGCCACCACGTCGCGCACAAAGGCGACCGACCGCCGCACCGGGTCGCGGCGGTCGACCACCAGCGAGCCGGCGGGCGGCCGCGACCGCTCGAGGTCGAGCCGGCGCGAGTCGATCGTGTAGAGCGTGTCGAACACCGCCCGCACCAGCGCGACCGTCCACCGCGCCCGCAGCCAGTCGGGCACGAGGTGCTCGGCCACCGCCGCGTCGGCCGAGGCCGGCGGGTCGACCGCCACCGCCGCCACGACGCCCGCGTCGCCCAGCACGGCCAGGGCGGCCGTCCCGCCGGTGCCCAGGCCGATCGCCGCCAGCCGCAGCGGGTCGACGAGGTTGCGCTTGCGGAGCAGGTCCAGCCCCGCCCGCACGTCGGCCGCCTCGCGCAAACCGAAGGTTTGCGCCGCCGGGTCGCTCTCGCCGCAGCCGCGGAGGTCGATCGCCAGGACCGCGCAGCCTGCGTCGTGGAGGGGGCCGACGTAGGCGAGCATCTGCTCGCGGCTGCCGGCGAAGTCGTGGGCCAGCACCACGCCGGGGTGCCGGCCGGTGAGCATCAGCGCGCGGGCCGCGCGGGGGCAGGCCAGCACGCCCGCCTCGTCGACCGCCGGCACGAGCCACCCCTGAAGCCGCTGGCCGTCGTCGGTCATCAGCGTGACGGCCTCGAAGTAGACGCCGGCGGAGGTCGGGTCGAGCGCGGGCGGGGTGCGGGGCGGTCGGGTGCCGACCGCCACCAGCCCCGCCGCCGCCGCGAGGGCGAGGGCGGGCACGAGGGCGATCCGCAGCAGCAGCCCGCCGACGCTTCGCCGCCGGGGCGCGCGGAATCGCCGGGGCCGCAAATCGAGCATGAGCGCCCGCGTCAACCGTCTTGGACGAACGCGCGGGGTGGCGGCGGCGGGCGGGGCGAACGGCTGGGGCTCAAGGTTCGGGCGGGCCATGACGGACCTCTTTCGTGCAACACCGGCCGCCGCCAGTCTTGGGCGTCGGCCGAGCAAGAAATACGATACAATTCCGCCGCCCGCGGCACCGCAAATAAACGAAACTCATGGGCCGCGACAGAATGCGCTCCCCCCGCCGCGCTTGACCGCGGGCGGGCGGGGTCTTAGGTTGGCGGGCCGGGGGAGATGCGCGGGGGGTGCCGATTGGGGCGGCTGGTTCCGCCCGCCGCCAAGCCCCCACCCGCCCGCCGTTGTCCGCCCGAGTTTGCCCCAGTCCTCCCCTGTCCGCCGCAGTCTGCCGAGGTTTTCGGATGGCGAAAAAGACCGTCGCACTGTTCGAGGTCATCAACCGCGACAAGCCCGCGCCGCCGCCGGTGCACCGGCCCAACTCGGGCCTCGCCAAGCGGCTGGAGCGGTGGTACGAGAAGCGCCGCGCCGCCGGCCGCGAGTCGTCGGTCGACCGCGCCGCCCGCCGGGCCGCGGCGCAACTGCGGGCCGAGGAGATCGCCTCGGCCCAGACGGAACTGGCGGCGCAGAAGCGCGCCGAGCGCGAGGCCGAGCGCGCCGACCGGGCGGCGCAAAAGGCCCGCCGGGACGAGGAGGCCGCCCGGCTCGACGCCGACCGCGCCGCCGAGCGCGCCGACCGGGATGCCGAGCGATCGGCGCAGCGCGAGGCGAAGCGGCTGGAGCGCGAGGCGCGCCAGGCGGAGCTCGCGGCGCAAAAGGCCGACGCCGACGCCAAAACCGTTGAGCGCGAGGCGCGGGCCGCAGAACTCCGCCAAGCCCTGCTCGCCAAGCAGGCCGAGGCCCAGGCGCTGGCGGCCCAGACGGCGCAAACCGCGCAGGTGCCGGAGGTGGTTCAGGCGGACGAGCCGGATTACGTCATGCCCGACGAATACCGCAACCGGCGGGTTGCGGCGGGGTCGGTGCTGGATTCGGCCCCGGCGTCGTCGGGCGAAATCACGCGCGACGACGAGTTCGGCGCGTTGAACGGCACGTCAGACTCATTAGCCGATCCGACGATCGACCCGGTGATCGACTCGCCGCACCCCGCGGTCGCGCACGAGGCGGCGGTGAACGGGTCGGCGCCGCGGCGGGCCGCGCCGTGGCTGCCGGGGCGGCGGGCGGTGGATTGGGCGGTCGACGCCGAGCGGGGGGAGGTGCGGCTGAAGACGACCTACGCCGCCGCCGCCGTGCTGGCGTTCGCGGTGCTGGCGGCGGTGGCGGTGGCGTTCATCGCCGGCCGGCAGCTCGCCCCGGCGGCCGCGTCCGACGCCGCCGCGGCGGGACGGCAGGGCTCCGACGGCGGCGAGGGGGGAAACGGCGTGGCCGTCCTCACCGGCGCGGCCCGCCCCGGCGTCGCCGACCTCGGCAACGGCCCGGCGACCCCCTACCACCCCCCCGCCGCCGGCGCCCCCACCGAGCAGGTGCCAACCGACCCCGACCCGGCCGATCAACCCGCCCCCAAGGCCGTCAACCCGGACGTGCCGCCGGTGAAGGTCGACGGCCGCACGCCGGGGGCGCAGTATGTCGTGATCCAGAGTTACGCCGACGAGTCCGATGCCCGCGCGACCCAGCAGGTGCTGGCGGCCAACGGCATCGACTGCACCGTCGAGCCGCGGCTGAAGACGTGGAGCGAGTGGTACTCGGTCCTCGGCAGCCGCGGCTTCTCGTCGATCCGCGACAACCCCGCCTACGACCGCTACGTCGCGCGCATCCACGCCATCGGCGAGGAGTACCACCGCCAGAAGCGCGCCAAATCCTTCGACCCCAGCCCCTACGGCTGGCGCGAGCAGTGAGGCAGTGGGTAGTGGGCAGTGGGCAAGGTTAGCCGCCGCTTGCGGCTTCGCAAAGAAACCGTACCAAGGCCCCTCACCCCCCCGCCAGCGGCTCGGCGGGGGTGGGGTCCAAATCCGCAAAGTTGCCGGGCGCGGCATCGGGCCAGATTTTCACGCCGCGGAAGATCACCGCCCGGCCCCAGTAGTTTGCGATGTCCACCGACCGCTCCGCCACCTCCCGGCTCGGCCGCAGCACGAGGTCGACGACCTCGGCGGTGAGGCCGAACGCCCTGCCGGATGAAACGGTGGTGAGGGTCCGCCCGGCAACGGCGCTGACGGTGGTCAGCTTCCGCTCGCGCCCCGAGGCGTCGCGCACGTAAAGGTCGAACGCAAGGTCGACCGGCGGGCCGTCACATTTGATCCGCAGCTCGAGTTGGCGCGGGACGCGGACGGCCTGCCCCAGCCGGCCGATGTGGATCGATGCCAGCACCGCCGGCTCGTCCGACGGGTCGCTCACCGCCGACGCCGACGCCTCGCCCGCCGGCAGCAGCGTGAAGTCGGCGGCGAACACCTCCGTCCACTCCACCAGCGCCGGGGCCGCGTCGCGGAAGCCCTCGCGCACGCTCACGCGGCGGCGGATCGACAGGCGCAGCGGGCCGGGCGTCAGTTCCGCCCGGAACGGGTCGAGGGCGAGACGCATGGCGGTCAGGCCGTTACTTTGCGTTTGCAGCAACGCCCCCGAGGACCCGCCCCCCGGCCGGTCACGCCACGGGCCGTCGCCAAACCGAATCGAGCTGTCGGAACTACGCAGGACGAGCCGCGACCGCCACCCGACCCGCGCCGTCGGATTCGGGAAGGTCACGCGCAGCACCTCCGCGTCCGCCGACACCCGCGGACGCACCTCCATTTTCAGCGGCCCCACGGCCTGCCGCGCGTACCGGCGCCACCGCGCGTCGGACACCTTGCCGGCGGCGCGGGCCTGCTCCACCCAGTCGCCCCACGCCGCGTCCCACACCACCGCCGCGTCGGCCTGGATCGCCAGCGCGCGGTCGGTCACGGCGTCGATCTGCGCCGCCGACAAGTTGCCGCCGGCCAAACTCGCCTCCACGGCCATCCCCCACCGCCCCGGCCATGCCGCCGGCGAGGCGGCCACGCGCTTCACGGCCACCGACGTCAGCGACCGCACCTGCGGCACGGCCAACTTGCCCGCGGCCAGCCGGCGGAACAGCTCGTCCCGCGCCGCGTCCGCCCCCGGCGACGGCGCGGCGTCCGCCTGCCGCATCAGCAGCCACACCGGCTTGTACGGCGTCGGGTCGAACCCGCTCGCCGACCACCACGCCGCGCCGCCGCCGATCAGCACCGCCGGGACCAGCAGCGCCAGGCCGAGGGCGATCAGCCCGCGCCGCCGCCGTCGGTGGCCGATTACCACCGCCCGCGCCGCCGCCACGTCGGTTCCGCACTCCGGGCACCGCCCGCTGCCCCCACCGCCCGCCGGCAGTCCGGTCAGGTCGAACCCGCACCGCCGGCACAGCGGGTGGTCATCGACCCGCCGGCCGCGAATCCCCCGCCACAGCAGCCCCGCCCCGGCCAGCGCGGCGGCCGCGGAAAGGAATAGCAGGGGCAGAAGGCTCGGGAGGGACGCCGGCATGCCAGGAGTTTACCAAGTCGGCCCGTCCTTGCCGCGCCGGCGTCTGGCCGCCCCTCCTGCGGCGCGATGATGACGTGACGCGCCCCGCAAGCGGGGCGGCTATAGACCGTTGCACGATCAACGCTCGCACCCACAACAATTTCCGTTAGCCGCGAGCGCCGCGAGCGCCGCGAGCGCTTTTCGCCGCCGCGACCGAAAAGTGCCCGCCGCGCTCGCGGCTAACCGGGCGTCGGTTCGGGTGAGCAGTAATCGTGCAAAGCGCTATAAACGGGTGGCGCTGTCGTATCGCAACTCGGCGGCATCTTGTCGGGGGGCTATACGACGATCATGGTACGGTCCTACCATGCCGCAACCGCCGGACGGGGGCGAACCCGCCGGTCGAACCGCAGGCCCCGCAGGACCTTTCCTACATGACTGATTCAATCTTTCGCCGGCCGCTCATCGCGGCCGTTTTCTCCGCCGCCGGGCTGCTCGTCGCGGCCGGGTTGTCCGGCTGCAACCGCTCGGACGCCGCCGCGGCGCAGGGGCCGCCGCCGCCGTCGCCCGTGACCGTCAGCACGCCGGTGCAGCGCGAGGTGATCGAGTGGGACACCTTCACCGGCCGGCTGGAGGCGCCCGAGACCGTCGAGGTCCGCCCGCGCGTGGGGGGCTACGTCACGGTGGCGAAGTTCGCCGAGGGGCAGCTGGTCAAGAAGGGGGATTTGCTGTTCGTGATCGACCCCCGGCCGTTCCAGGCGGCGGTCGACCGGGCCAAGGCGCAGGCGGACCAGGCGAAGGCGAAGGTGTCGTTCGCCAAGACCGAGTTCGACCAGGCCAAGGAGCTGCAGCCGAAGAACGCGATCTCGCCGATCGAGTTCAACCAGCGGACGTTCGACTACAACGACGCCAAGGCCGCCGCCGCCGCCGCCGAGGCTCAGCTCGAGACGGCGAACCTCGACCTCTCGTTCACCCGCGTGACCGCGCCGATCGGCGGGCGGATCGGCCGCAAGCTCGTCACGCCCGGCAACCTCGTGACCGGCGGCACCAACGGGCCGGAGGCGACCATGCTGGCGGTCATCACCAGCGTCGACCCGATGTACTGCTACGTCGACGTGGACGAGGCGTCGCTGCAAAAGTACCAGCGGCTGGCGCGCGAGAAGCGCCGCGCCAGCGCCCGCGACGGCCGCATCCCCTGCTTCCTGCAACTGGCGAACGAGACCGACTTCCCGCACGAGGGGTACGTCGACTTCGTCGACAACCGAGTGGACCCGAACACCGGCACGATCCGGGCGCGGGGCGTGTTCCCGAATAAAAACGGCGAATTGACGCCCGGTTTCTTCGGCCGCATCCGCGTGCCGGGCAGCGGGCGGTACGACGCGCTGCTGGTATCCGACACCGCCATCGGCACCGACCAGAGCCAGCGGACGCTGCTGGTGGTCGATCCCAAGACCGATGTGGTGGAGTTCCGCCCGGTGAAGGTCGGCCCGCTGTTCGGCGGGCTGCGGGTCGTGACCGACGGGCTGAAGCCCGGCGAGTGGGTCATCACCAACGGGGCGATGAAGGCCCGGCCCGGCGCGCCGGTGAAGCCGACGCTCGCGCCGATGCCCGACGACCGCGGCCCCGGCGGCCTCGGGGCGGCGGCGGGGGCCGGCGAGAGCCAGCAGACCGCCCCCGGCTCGCCCGCCACCCGCGCGCTGCCCAAGCAGTCCGCCGTCGAGGCCGCCGGCCCGGCCACGATGCCCATGACGCCCACCGCCGCCCCGGCCACGAGGCCGACGGCGGAGTGAGGTGACTAGCCCGCCCGCCCGTGATTCGACCCACGCCTTTTGGGGACAACGCATGAAGTTCGCCCACTTCTTCATCGACCGCCCGGTGTTCGCCAGCGTGCTGGCGATCGTGACCGTCATCGTCGGCGGCCTGGCCGCCTACGTCCTGCCGATCGCGCAGTACCCCGAGATCGTGCCCCCCACCGTCGTGGTGACGGCCACCTACCCCGGCGCCAACAGCGAGACGGTCGCCAAAACCGTCGCCGCGCCGATCGAGCAGGAGGTCAACGGCGTCGAGAACATGCTCTACATGAGCTCGAACTCGACCAACGACGGCCAACTCCGCCTGACCGTGACGTTCAAGCTCGGCACCGACCTCGACCAGGCCCAGGTGCAGGTGCAGAACCGCGTCTCCATCGCCGAGCCGCGCCTGCCCGAGGAGGTCCGCCGCCTCGGCGTGAACGTCAAGAAAACGTCGCCGGACATCACCCTCGTCGTGCAGCTCTACAGCGACCCGGAGTACGACGACCCCAAGACCGGGGAGCCGCGCTACAGCGCCCTCTACCAGAGCAACTACCTGCTGCTGAACGTGCGCGACCAGATCTCCCGCCTGCCGGGCGTGGGCGACGTGTTCCTGTTCGGCGCGCGGGACTACTCGATGCGCGTCTGGCTGAACCCGGACAAGGTCGCCAGCGTCGGGCTGACCGCCGGCGACGTGGTGCAGGCGATCCGCGACCAGAACGTGCAGGTCGCCGCCGGCGTGCTCGGCCAGCAGCCGCTGCCCAAGGGGGCGGCGGATTACCAACTCTCCGTCAACGCCCAGGGCCGGCTGACCGACCCCAAGCAGTTCGAGGACATCGTCGTCAAGAGCGGCGCGGACGGCCGGATCATCCGCCTGCGCGACGTCGGCCACGTCACGCTCGGGGCCCAGAATTACGGCGTGAACGCCTACCTCAACGGCCGCTCCGCCGTCGCGCTGCCGATCTTCCAGCTCCCCGGCACCAACGCCATCGAGACCGCCGACGCCGTCTACGCCAAGATGAAGGTGCTCGAAAAGGACTTCCCGCCCGGCCTGAAGTACGCCATCCCCTACGACACCACCGTCTTCGTCCGCGAGTCGCTCCGCGACGTGCTCAAAACCCTCGGCGAGGCAATCCTGCTCGTGGTGATCGTCGTGCTGGTCTTCCTGCAAAGTTGGCGCGCCAGCATCATCCCACTGCTGGCGGTGCCGGTCTCGCTGATCGGCACCTGCGCGGTCCTCTACCTGCTCGGCTTCTCGCTGAACAACCTGTCGCTGTTCGGATTGGTGTTAGCCATCGGCATCGTGGTGGACGACGCGATCGTGGTGGTGGAGAACGTCGAGCGCTGGATCGCCCGCGGCCTGCCGCCGCGCGAGGCGACGTACCGGGCGATGGAGGAGGTCACGCCCGCGGTCATCGCGGTGGCGCTGGGTTTGTCGGCGGTGTTCATCCCGACGGCGTTCATCAGCGGCATCACCGGGCAGTTCTACCGGCAGTTCGCGCTGACCATCGCCGTCTCGACCCTGATCTCCGCCTTCAACTCGCTAACGCTCAGCCCCGCCTTGGCGGCCATTCTGCTCAAGCCGCACGACGCGAAGCCCGACCCGCTGACGCGCGTCATCAACATCCTCTTCGGCTGGTTCTTCCGCGGCTTCAACGCCGTGCTCGGCTGGATCACCGGGGGCTACGTCGGCCTCCTCACGCGGATGGTGCGGGTCGCGGCGCTGGTGCTGCTGGGGTACGTCGGCCTGCTGGTGCTGACGTACTTCGGCTTCAAGGCCGTGCCGACCGGCTTCATCCCCGGCCAGGACGCCGGCTACGTCATCGCCGTGCTGCAGATGCCCGACGGCTCGTCGCTGGACCGCACCGACGCGGTGATGCGGCGGATGCAGAAGATCGCCGACGAGACCGACGGCGTGCAGGACACCTTCGCGGTCGTCGGCTACAGCGCGCTGACGGGCGTGAACCAGGCCAACACCGCCGCGATGTTCGTGGTGATGAAGCCGTTCGAGGAGCGCGCGGGCAAGCCGCAGTATTCGGCCAAGGCGATCACCGGGGGGCTCTTCGGGAAGTTCTCGCAGATCCAGGAGGGCGTCGCGCTGGTCTTCCCGCCGCCGCCGGTGCGGGGGCTTAGCAACGCCGGCGGTTTCAAGATGCAGGTGCAGGATTTGACCGGCACCCACACGGCCGTCGAGCTCCAGGACGCCACCGACGCCGTCATCAACGCCGGCCGCCAAGACCCGCGGCTCGCCGGGCTGTTCAGCGGCTTCCGCGCCAAGGTGCCGCAGGTGTTCGTCGACATCGACCGCGAGCGCGTCCGCGCCCAGGGCATCCCCATCGGCAGCGTCTTCGAGACGCTCCAGATCTACCTCGGCTCGCTGTTCGTCAACGACTTCAACTTCCTCGGCCGAACCTACCAGGTGACGGCCCAGGCCGACGCGCAGTACCGCCTGACCGCCGCCGACATCTCGCAGCTCAAGACCCGCAACAGCCGCGGCGAAATGGTGCCCCTCGGCAGCGTGCTGACGATCAAGGACATCACCGGCCCCGACCGCGTGAACCGCTACAACCTCTACACCTCCGCCGAGATCAACGGCGCCGCCGCCCCCGGCGTCAGCAGCGGCACCGCCACCGCCATCATGGAAAATCTGGCGAACAAGAACCTCCCGCCGGGCTTTGGCTACCAGTGGACGGAGCTCACCTATCAGGAGAAACTCGCGGGCAATACCGCGCTGTTCATCTTCCCGCTCTGCATCCTGTTCGTGTTCCTCACCCACGCGGCGGAGTATGAGAGTTGGTCGCTGCCGACGGCGATTATCCTGATCGTGCCGATGTGCCTCCTGTGCGCGATCGGCGGCGTTTTCTTCAGCGGGATGGACAACAACATCTTCACGCAGATCGGGTTGGTCGTGCTGGCCGGTTTGTCGGCGAAGAATGCGGTGCTGATCGTCGAGTTCGCCAAGCAGCAGCAGGAGCACGGCAAGGACCGCGTGGCCGCCGCGCTAGAGGCCAGCCGCCTGCGGCTGCGGCCGATTCTGATGACGAGTTTCGCCTTCATCCTCGGCGTGGTGCCGCTGGTGATCGCCACCGGCGCCGGCAGCGAGATGCGCCAGGCCCTCGGCACGGCCGTGTTCTACGGCATGCTGGGCGTGACGCTGTTCGGCATCTTCCTCACGCCGATCTTCTTCGTCTCGATCCGCTGGGTCACCGAGGGCTTCGGCACTTGGCGCAACCGCGCGACCGAGCCGGTGCCCGCGACGCCCTACACCCGCCCCGACCTGCAAGCCGCCGAGGAGGCCGAGGGCGGCGAGTTGGTCGCCACCAACGGCAACGGACACGACGGCAATGGGACCAACGGCTCGAACGGGCACTGAAGTGATGTGAACAAGCCGGCGTCCGAGCCGAAGGCGAAGACCCGGATTCTTCAGCCGCTTGCGGCTTCGCCAAGAATCCGAGTCTTCGCCTTCGGCTCGGACGCCGGCTTGTTTAGCAATTGATCTCATTTCTCACTACTTCTTCTTCAACTCCTCCGGCTTGTGCGCCGCCTCCTTGCCGGACTTGTCGCTCTCGACCAAGTACTGCGGGTCGTCCTTGGTCGCCTTGGCGGTATGGCCCTTGATCTGGGTTTTGCTGGTCAATTTCTTCTTGACCTCCCCCTTCACCTTGCCGCCGGCGCTGTCCCACTCGACCTTGTCGCCGGACTTCAATTTCTTCTCTGCCATCGCACTGCTCCTTGGGTAAGGGTGATGAATCGACTCGCCGGTCCGCCTTGCAAAGCCGGTGCCTTCCGAAACTTTCGCTAACTAACGTCCACCCACCGCCGCTCGCGGGCGGAGGTTTGGATCGCCCCCATCACCGCCTGCGCCGCCACGCCGTCGGCGAACGAGGGCCGGCACGGGCGGTCCTCCCGAATGGCGGCGATGAACTCCACGTCCTGGTCGTAGCGGAAGGTCACGCGCGGGTCGCCGGCGGCCGGGTCGCGGGGCGAGCCGGGGTAGACCAAAAAGTCCGCGGGCACGTCGATCTGTCGGAAGGCGGAGTCGCCGGCGCGGGCGATGCGGAGCGTGAGCGGCTCCTGCGTGGAGTAGGCGGCCGACGCGTCGGTGCCGTTGAGCTCGACCACGTCGCGGCCGCCGTAGCCCTCGCCGATGCCGACAGCCAACTTCGTGCTCTCCAGCACGCCGTTGGCCGTGCCGCCTTCGGTTGAGAAGTCGGCCAGGACGGATACCCAGTCGTCGACGTCGCTGGGCCGGCCGCCGCGCGAGTCGTGGACTCGGCCGAGGTCGGCGACGAGGCGGGTGGTGGGGCCGACGAGGTGGTGGGCGTAGTCGATGCGGTGGCTGAGCATGTCGCCGAGCTCGCCGCTGCCGGCGAGGGCCATCGACTGCCGCCAGCCGAGGGGCCGGTCGCCCCAGTCCTGAAACCGCTGGGCGCGGAAGTGGACCGGCCGGCCGAGGTCGCCGCGGCCGACCAGGTGCTTGAGGTAGCGCATCGCCGGCACGAAGCGGTAGGTGAACGCCGTCATGTGCCGCACGCCCGCCGCCTCGGCCGCGTCGAGCATCTGCCGCGCGCCGGCGAGGTCGAGCGCGAGCGGCTTCTCGCACAAAACGTGCCGGCCCGCCGCGACGGCCGCAAGCACGATCTCGCGGTGAAAGGCGTTGGGCGTTGCCACGACGACCGCCTCCACCCCGTCGGCCGCCACGGCCTCTTTGTAGTCGGAAAAGGTGCGGGTCACGCCCGTCCGCGACGCCGCCGCCGCCAGCACGTCGGGGCTGGTGTCGCACAGGGCCACGAGTTCCGCACCGTCGCACAGCGCCAGGCCGGGCAGGTGGTTGTTGAGGGCGATCTTCCCCGCCCCGACCATTGCGACGCCGATTTTGTGACGGGCCATGGCGCGATGGTACAGTCGGCGGCCATGAAGATCATCCAGGAGTTCAAGGAGTTCGCGCTCAAGGGGAGCGTGATCGACCTCGCGGTGGGCCTGATCATCGGGGCGGCGTTCGGGGCGGTGGTGAAGTCGCTGGTGGACAACGTGCTGATGCCGCCGCTGGGCTACCTGATCGGCCGGGTCGACTTCTCCGCCCTCTCGGTCAATCTGCCCACGCCCACCGGCGACCCGGTGCTGATCAAGTACGGCCTGTTCCTCAACGCCTGCATCTCGTTCCTGATCCAGGCGGTGGCGATCTTTCTGGTCATCAAGCTGATCAACTCCGCCCGCCGCGAAAAGGAGGCCGGCGCGAGCGACGAGCCGCAATCGCCGGAATTGACGACCCAGGAGCGGCTGCTGACGGAAATCCGCGACAGCCTGAGGCGCGACGGGGCGGCGTAGCGATCGCCGCAGAATGAGGTCGCGGATTTTGGAGATCGCCAACAGCGTCTTTGGACTCGCCGATCTTCGCCGCTTGCGGCTTCGCAAAGAAACCGTGTTCCAAAGCGTTTTCTTTGCGAAGCCGCAAGCGGCGAATCCCTATCCCGGTTCCGCCGACCGCTTCGCGCGGGGCTTGATGGGCGACTCGGTCCCGTTAAACAGCCGCACGAGGTTCGCGCGGTGCTTGATCCAGATGCCGATCGTCAGGCAGAGCGTGAGGAGCAGCACGGGCAGTTGTCGGCCGAAGACGTCCCAGCCGAGGGCGAGGCCGATCGCCACGTAGGCCGCCGGCACGGCGGCGGAGGCGAGCAGCGAGCCGACGGAGATGTAGCGCGTCCCCTTCGCCGCGGCCGCAAAGGCGACCAGGCCGACCAGGCCGGGGTAGGTCAGGTAGGGGATGTAGCCGAGGCAGATGCCGACGCTGGTCGAGACGCCCTTGCCCCCCTTGAACTTCAGGAACGCGCTGAAGCAGTGGCCCACGAACGCCATCGCCCCGACCGCCAGCCACAGGGCGTACAGGCCGGCGGTGCGGTCGGCCGCCGGCACGCGGTGGGCGACCCAACTCGCCGCGGCGGTCGGCAGGAAGCCCTTGAGGGCGTCGAGGAAAAAGACGAAGTAGCCCCACCCGCTGCCCAGCAACCGCGCGACGTTGGTCGCCCCGATGTTGCCGCTGCCGGCGGCGCGGACGTCGACCCCCTTCGCCCGCCCGACGATCAGGCCGAACGGCACGCAGCCGACGAGGTAGGCGGCGGGGAGCATCAGCAGCATCAGGTGGATCGCGTCGCGCGGGGCCATGTGCGGGGGTTGTACCGCCCCGCGGCGCGGGCGTAAACTGCCGGCATGGCCGACACCCATGACGAAACCGATGATCAGACCGACGATGACGCCGTTGACCGGACCGACGGCGACCTTTCGGACCTGGAGGCCGATGACGGCGTGGATCCCCACGCCGACATCTCCGACCGGTACCAGAAGACGACCCTGCCGCTGGGTCCGGGCAGCCGGTGGAAGGCCGCGCCGGGGAATCAGGTGCTGGTGATCGAGCGCGGGGCGGTGCGGTTCGAGTACCCGCAGGGGTGGCACGTGATCCCGACCAAGACCGCCCTGGGCGTCCACGACAAGCGGCCGCCGGCGGACGAGTGCCGGGTGCAGATCACCGTCTTCCACCTCCCGCCGGTGCGGGGCAACTGGAACGATCTGCCGATCGACGCGCTGCTGCAGGACATCACCGACGCCAAGGCCGACCGCAAAAGCCGGAAAAAGCGGCCCGGCGACAAGCCCCTCACCCGCAAGCAGCGGCAGGACCGCGACGCCTACGCCAAGGACCGAAAGGTGCTGCACGGCGTGACCCGCATCGACCGCCCGGACCTCAGCTACGCCTGGTGCGAGTCGAGCGCGCCCGACCCGGAGAACGGCCGGACCATCCTGACGCGGCAGGTGATCGCCCGCGCGCGTCGGGTGCAGCCGCTGATCACGTTCGATTACTACGCCTCGCGGGCGGAGGATTTCCTGCCGGTGTGGCAGCACTTGGTCGACTCGCTGCGGCTGGGGGCGCCGGTGAACCTGCTGGGCGAGGCGATGAATTAGCATTGCCTGTTGGCCGGCCTCGGGGCGGTCGAATAAGATGAAGCCATGACCGTCCTCGACCTTCCAACACGGCCGCGCACGCCGAGGGTGAAGCCCAAGAAGAAGTCGGCCCCCGCCAAGGCCGTTGCACCGCCCGACTGCCTGATGGAGTTGGACCAATTGATCCCGCCTGACGGCTACCCGTTCGGCCTCGACCAATATCTGGCCCTGTCGGACGAAGGCCACCTTCCCGACCGCCACGTTCAGTTCATCGACGGGGAAATTATCGCCATGCCGGCCCAACGCGACGACCACGCCTTCAGCGTCACTCGGTCCGGCCGGGCCGCCGATAAAGTTTTTCCCGAAAACGACTTCTGGGTGCGTACCCAGATGACCCTGCTGGTCAACCAAGCCGCCCCCGACCCGGATGTGGTGGTGATCCCGGGCCCCGCCAAGCCCGGTCGGGGCATTCCCGACGCCTCGCAGGCCCTGCTCGTCATCGAGGTCAGCGACTCCACGCTCCTCTACGACCGCACCGTCAAGGCCGGCCTTTACGCGGCGGGGGGCATCGCGGAGTACGTCATCGTCAACGTCGCCGAGCGGCAGCTCGAGGTCCACCGCTCGCCGGTGGCCGACGCCACCCGGCGGTTCGGGCACCGCTACGACGCGATCACGCTGCTCAAGCCCGGCGACACCTTCACGCCCCTCGCCGCCCCGGACGCCGCCATCCCGGTGGGCGACTTCATGTGAGGACGGCCCCGTCGGCACGCGGCTTGCATCGGGCGGCGGAGAAGGAGCCGCCGATGATGACTCGCCCGTGTCGACCCCTGACCCTCGCCCTGCTGATGCTGTTCGCCCTCGCCGGAGCGGCGCGGGCGGACGTGGTGGATAAGGTCGGATTCTTCAGCCAGGACGCCGTTCAGCAGGCGAATCAGACGCTCAATCAACTGCGCCGCGACACGGGGAAGGAACTGCTGATCGAGACGATTGCGACGGCACCGAATAGCGTTGACCGGGACAGGCTGTCGCAGTCGTTCGAGCAGTTCGCCGCCCAAAAGGCGCAGCAGGACCACGTCAACGGCGTGTATGTGCTGATCTGCAAGAACCCCGGCGTGATGACCGCCACGTCGGGCAACTCGACCGCCAACGGAGTGTTCGAGAAGGCCGATGCCAACCGCCTCCGGCAGATCATGCAGGACCAGTTCAAGCGGAAGGACTATGACGCGGGGCTGAAGCAGGGCGTCTCGTTCGTGGATCAAACGGTTCGGTCGAACGGGGATTCGGGTCGCTCCGCCGCCGGCACGCCTCCGGTGACGGGGCGGAATGCCGGGGGCGGGACGATCCAGAAGTTCCCGTCGCAGCCGACCGGCTCGACCGGCAGTCCGGCCGACTCGGCGAGCGGGCAGACGCCCGACAGTGGGCCGGGCGTTCCGGTGCGGGACAACCCGAAGTCGGGCGGGTCGGGCTTCGGCACGATCTTCTGGATCATCGCCGGCGCGGTGGTGATCGGCGTGATCTACTTCGGCCTCAAACTCTTCACCGGCCGGGGCGGCAGCGGCGGAAGCGGTGGCAACCGGGCGGCGAACCTCGCGGGCGCCGCGTCGACCGGCGGCTACGGCCGGACGGGCGGGGCCACGGGCGGCGGCCTGGGCGGGGGGCTGATGGGCGGGCTGCTCGGCGGCGTGGCCGGCAACCTGCTCGGCGGACGACTCTTCGGCAACCGCGGCGGCGGCCAATCGGCCCCTTCTCAATCGGCCCCGACGCAGGCCGGCCCCACCCCCCCGGCATCGGGCGGGGCGGGCGGCACCTTCAACGAGTCGTCCGACGTGGACACCTCCTTCGGCGGCGCGGCCTCCACCGGCACCTTCGGCGACGATTCGTCCGACGCCGGCGGCGGGTTCGCCGACTCCGGCGGTGGCGGCGAAAATTTCAGCGGAGACAACTCCAGCACCGGGACGTTCTGACGTTCCAATGTTCCAACGCGAACCGCCCGGCCCTTGGGGGGCCGGGCGGTTCTTCATTAATACTTCGTGAATGAGCGATTTACGCGAAGACCAACTTGGGCTGGTTCGACGAGGCCTCGCGCGAGTTGAACTCGACGTAAGCATCGTTGCTCTTGCCCTTGATTGCCTGCAGGCTGAACGCGATGTAGGATTTGCCCGCCTTCTGGGCGGCCTTAGCCGCGTCGGTCACGTCCAGCTTGAACCACTGGTCGGCGGTTTTGGAGACCGTCAGGGTGCCAAGCTTGGAACCGGTGTTGCTCGGGCGGTCCTTGTTCCACGACACGGACGTTTCGCTCCAGGCCGTGCCGGTCTGGTAGACGTCCACATTGATGGGGTCGTCCGCCGTGTGCAGGCCGCCGTAAAGGTCGATCTCGGCCGACTTCAGCGATTTGCTGACGCCGGCGAGGTTGAACTTGATCAGCGTGTCGCGGTTGTAGGCGGGGTTGGAAATTTCCTTGACGAGCAGCGTCTTCTCCGATCCGTGGGCCGTCGAGTCATATTGGCGGACGTAGGTGTCGTCCGCGGGGCGGATGCTCGTGCCGCCGGTGGACTGGGGCGTCGCGCCGCCGGAGGCGGTTGCCGACACGCTCAGTTGCGGCTTGCCGGAGGAGGCTTCCTTGGAGTTCAACTCGACGTAGGCGTCGTTGGTGCGGTCCTGCACGGCCTTGAGGACGATCGCGACGTACCGGGTGCCCTTGGCCTTGGCATCTTTGACCAGTTGCGTCACGTCCAGGTCGTACCACTTGTCGCCGGTGCCGCTGACGGTCACGCTGGAGAGCTTGCCGCCGGCGGCGTTGGGCTTTCGGTTGCCATAGTTGGCCGATCCCTCGGAGAAGTTCGGGTCGGCGGGGTAGGCCTCAAGGTTGATCGAACTCGCGTTCTTCTGGAGCGAGCCGTACACCCGGACGGTGGCGGTGCCGACCGCGCCAGAGAGGTTTGCCAGGTCGAACTTGATCAGCCCCGAGCGGTCGTAGTGGCTGTCGTTGGCGTCCTTGACGAGGATCGACGACTCGCGGCCGTGGGCGGCGTTGTCGTAGGTGCGGATGAAGGTGTCCTCCACCGGGGTGAAGGTCTGCGTGCCCCCGCCGGTCGGCTGCGGGGCCGGCGCCGGAGTCGGCTTGGGTGCCGGAGTCGGCTTGGGGGCCGGCGCCGGAGTCGGCTTGGGTGGCGGAGTCGGCTTGGGGGCAGGCGTGGGCTTCCCCTGCGGAGTTACGCCCTGATTGGCGGCGGTTGCGACGGACTTGAACCAGTCGTAGAACGGCGCGTGCTTCGTGAAGTTGCCGTCGGGCTGCTTGTACGTTATGGCGGCGGGGCTGCCGCTGTTGCCCTGAACGTTGAAGCTGTAGTAAATGATCGACTCGACGCGCGGGGCGATGTAGTCCAGGGCGGTGGAGAGCTCGTTGACCCAATTCGCCTCCCACGAATCGACCTTGGAGTGGTCATCGCTGCTGCTGGGCTCGATGATGTTCCACTCCGTCAGGCTGATCGGCTTGCTGGTGCCCATCACGTCCGTGAACATTTTGAAGTACTCGATCTGCTTGGCCGCGCTGTAGCTGTAGGGGTGCAGCCCCATGATGTCGCAGTAGTTCACGTAGCCGGCGTTCTTCAGCTCGATGATGCCGGCGCGGTTCACGCTGTGCATGATCGCCCCGCCGATCACCGTCTCGCCGGCCGAGTGCAGCACCTCGTAGGCGGGCTTGAGCTCCTGCTTGACGTAGGAGGTCAGGTTGCCGGTGGGGAAGTACTTGGTCAGGTTCGGCTCGTTGCCGATCTCCCAGGTGTCCACGTCGCCCTTGAGCTGCGGGGCGGCCTTGAGCAGCCACGTGTACCACGACTTCACGTCGTTGTACGCCGGGGCGGACCCGCCCCTGTTCTCCGGGGTGGTGACGACCAGCATGACCTTGAGGCCCGCCGCGGCGTACTGGTGGATCCGCGCGAAGTGCCCGTCCATCTCCGCGGTCGACTGGTTTTTGAAGTCGGTGGTGAACCAGTAGCGCACGCTCTTGAACCCGAGGTCCTTCAGGACCGGGATCGCCTTGTTCGGGTCGTCCGTCCGGCTGATGGTGGTGCCGAAGTACAAATCCCCCGACCCCGACAGCAGCTGCCGGGCCTCCAGCGGCTCGAACACCGGCGCGCGGCTCGGGGCGGCGGAGGCCTTGGCGGCGGCTTTGATCGCGCGGGCGGCGGCGCGGCGGCGGAGGGCGCCCGCGAGCGGGCGGCGGGCGGGGGGGGTCGCGGGGAAAGTCGCGGGGGGGGCCTGGGTCATGAGGTCCTTTGCTTCGGCGTGAAGGCTGCGGCGGAGAGGTCTTGCGCCTCTGTTGGTGCTCCTGGCGGCTCCGGGTCGGTCTGAACCGGGCGCGGCCACTGGCTGGTCTCGGTCCCGCGGCGGCGGTTCGCGTTGGCGACGGTCGTCAACGTCTACGCCGGTGCGGGCGAGGGCGAGGGTTCGGGGTTGCGGCGGATGGAAACGATCGTGGCCGGGCTCGGGCGGGCCTCTCGAACTTTGGCGAACGGCGTTGCGGCCAACCGGCCGATACGTCCCAAGGCCGAAATATCAGGCCCAAACCGGACAGCCGGCGTGAGCGGAATATTTTTTCTAACCTTCGGCCGTCTCGCGTGTCTTGTTCTTCGGAGCCACTTCGGCCCGGTCACGAAGGCGGGACAATAAGGGCAGTCCCGATCGGCCGCAAGCCCTATCCACGCCCAAAACAAGAATAATTGCGTTAATCTGGGTAACTTGGCTACCGTTTCGGACTTTTTCTCACCTCACGCGGCGGCTTCGGCGGTTTAATCCGGTCATGCTTGCGCCCATTTGCCGCACCCGCGACGCCCTGTCGTCCGGTTTTTGTCCGCCTTATCCGGCGGGGCCTGCACCCATCTTTCGACCCCGGCCGGTGCCGACTTGACATTCTCCCAAAGCGCAATTTGATGCGGGGTGCTCCTTCCCCGCCGCCGGGGTCGCGCCCGCCCACCGAAAGCCGCCCATGCCCGAGTTGGATTCGCAGGCCCAATCCGCGCTGCCGCCCGCGCAGCCGCCCGCGCAGCCGCCCGCGCAGCCGCCCGCGCAGCCGCCCGAGCCGCGCCCCGGCCCGCCCCCCGACCCAGTTGACGGGTCGGCCCCCTCGCTCGAGGGCATCCACGGCACCGTCGCGGTCCCCGGCGACGGCGGCGGCTTCTTCCGCCAGTGGCGCGCCTACCTCGGCCCCGCCCTGCTCGTCAGCGTCGGCTACATGGACCCCGGCAACTGGGGCACCAGCCTCCAGGGCGGCGCGCAGTTCAAGTACGGCCTGCTCTGGGTCGTCGCCCTGAGCAGCGTGATGGCCGTCTTCCTCCAAATCTGCGCCGCCCGCCTCGGCATCGTCGCGGGCAAGGATCTGGCCCAGGCGTGCCGCGATTACTACCCCAAGTGGACGCGCTTCCCCAACTGGCTCAGCTCCGAGCTCGCCATCGCCGCCTGCGACCTCGCCGAGGTGCTCGGCAGCGCGGTGGCGATCAACCTCCTCTTCGGCATCCCGCTGCTGTGGGCCGTGGTCATCACCGCCTTCGACGTGCTGCTCCTGCTGCTGCTGCAGAGCCATGGCGTGCGGCTGATCGAGGCGGTGGTGGGCGTGCTGGTCGGCACGATCGCGGTCTGCTTCTTCCTCGAACTGTTCGTGCTCCCCTCGGTCCGGCCTGACTTCCTGCAAATGGGCGAGTCGCTCCTCTCCCCCGGCTTCCGCGAGGCGGGGATGCTCTACGTCGCCATCGGCATCATCGGCGCGACGGTCATGCCCCACAACCTCTACCTGCACTCGGCGCTGGTGCAGAGCCGCAAGTACCAGGCCGACGAGGTGTCGGTCCGCCGGGCGATCAAGTTCAACACGCTCGACACGGCCGTCGCGCTGCTGCTGGCGTTCTTCATCAACGCCGCGATCCTCGTGCTGGCGGCGATGGTCTTCTACGGCAAGACGAGCGTGAACGTCGGCAACGGCGAGGTCATCCCCCTCTCGGCCGACAGCGACTGGATCCAGATCGCCTGGACCACCCTCACCCCGCTCCTCGGGGCGGCGGGGGCCAGCACCCTCTTCGCCGTCGCGCTGCTGGCGAGCGGGCAGAGCAGCACCATCACCGGCACGCTGGCGGGGCAGGTGGTGATGGAGGGGTTCATGCACTGGCGGATCAAGCCGTGGGTCCGCCGGCTCATCACCCGGTTGCTCGCCATCGTGCCGGCGGTGGTGGTCATCGGCATCCGCGGCGGCGGGAGCGTAAACGACCTGCTGCTGCTGAGCCAGGTGGTGCTCGCGCTGCAACTGCCGTTCGCCATGATCCCGCTGCTGCACTTCACGAGCTCGAAGAAGATCATGGGCAAGTTCGCCAACGGCTGGTTCCTGCTAACCGCCGGCTGGGGCTCGGCCGTCATCATCACGGCCTTGGACGTCTGGGGCCTGCCGGGCGCGGTGCGGGATGCGTGGTCCGTGATCGTGGGGCACTGAACCGTGGAACGGGCGTCCCGCCCGGATTCTGTTGCGGGCGCGGCAAGTCCGGGCTGGGAAGGTCGCAGAATCCGGTCGGGACGCCCGTTCCACGACCCGCCGCCGAGCGTAGGATTATCCCATGTCCAGCATCCCCATCGGCCGCTGCGGCTTGTGCAGCTACTTCGACGTGCCCGAGTCGACCCTGGTCCAACTCGGCCAGAAGTCGTCCGACGCCGGCGCCTGCACGCACCCGGACCACGCCGCCACGCGGCTGCTGGTCACGCCCGCCAGCGGCTGCGCCGACTTCGACGCCGAGGAGGGCCGCGAGGAGAAGCCGGCGGCTGAAGAAGAGTCCAAGGCCGCCGGCGCCCACCACCCCGACCACGCCTTCGTGCTGCAAAAGGTCCAGCCCGCGCTGCTGGGGCTGATGGACGGGTCGGTCTCCACCCTCGCCCCACTCTTCGCCGCGGCGGGGTTGACCGGCGACCCGTACAAGGCGTTTTACGTCGGCCTGGCCGCCAGCGTCGGGGCGGGCATCAGCATGGGCCTCGCCGAGGCGCTGAGCGACGACGGCACCGTGACCGGCCGCGGCTCGCCGTGGGTCCGCGGGGCGATCACCGGCCTCGCCACCGTCATCGGCGGGATGCTCCACACCCTGCCGTTCCTGCTGGCGAGCCTCAGCCTCGCCCTGCACCTGGCCTACGGCGTGGTGGTGGTCGAGCTCCTCGCCATCGCGTACATTCGCTACCGGTTCATGAAGACCCCGCTGCTCAGCACCGTCGTGCAGGTGATCGTCGGCGGCGGCATCGTCTTCGCCATCGGCATCTGGCTGGGACACCTGGGGGCGGGGGTTTGACCGACTTGAGGGCGATTTTGGACGGAGGCCCGCCGTGTACGAAACGATCCTCGTGACCCTGGACGCCACCGACGCCGACGGGGCGATCCTCGCCCACATCCGGCCGCTGGCGGAGCGGATGAACAGCCGGCTGGTGCTGCTGCACGTCGCCGACGGCTGGGCCGCCCGGACCCACGGCGCCGACGCCGTCGGGCCCGAGATCGACGCCGACCGCGCCTACCTGGCGAAGCTCAAGGGCGACCTCGCCGCCGACGGCTTCGAGGTCGAGACCGAACTGGCCTACGGCGAGCCGTCGGCCGAGATCATCCGCTGGGTCCGCCAGCGGCACTGCGATTTGGTGGCGATGAGCACCCACGGCCACAAGTTCCTCGCCGACCTTTTCCTCGGCGCCACCGCCGACAAGGTACGCCACGAAGTCACCGTCCCGGTCCTGCTGGTCCGGGCGGGGCCGAAGTAATCTCTTTAATAGCCGGAGGCGGAAGCCCCGGTGTCTCGGGCGAGGACGGCTTGCGATGTTCGGAACTGCCCCCGCGCAGGAAACCGTGTCTTCCGCCTCCGGCTATAGAGGACGCCGACAGTCCCGCACCAACGCGAACCGCAGCAGTTCATTCCTGACCCGCACGACGATCGACGCGAAGACCCACCACAGCCACGCCCGCGCCGCCCACCGCGGCACCGGGGCGGTCCACCGCCCGCCCACGCGCAGGTGCAGGCGGCACCGCGAATCGTCGACCGCCTCGAGCCGGTACGACAAAACGTGCGGGAAGCCCCGCCGCGGGCCGGCGGCCGAGAGGTCGCTGAAGGCGTAACCCTCCCCCTCGCGCCACCGCACGATCCGGCCGATTCGCGTGACGCGGAGTGGGCCGTAGCGGTGCAAAATCCGCAGGGCCGCCCCCGCGCGCGGCCGGCCGCCCTCGATGGCGAACCCGGCGTGGAAGTGGTCGTGGCTGGCGTAGCGGTGGAAATCGCGGAGTTGGCCCCACGCCGTGACGGCCGACATCGGCAACTCGACCGCCGCCCGGCAGTCGACCCGGCCGCCGGGCGTGACGGTGACGGTCACTTCGGCACTCCGCCCGCCTCCGCCTCCCGCCGCATCCCCTCCAGGACGTGGCCGTGCAGCGTGTGGACGGCCAGCGCCTCGGCCGGTTGCCACGCGAAGCGGGGGGCGAGCAGCGGGCGGTAGGTGGTGCTCAGCCGCACCCGCGTCCGCCGGCCGCCGTCGATCGGCTCGAGCTCGAAGCTCCCGCCGACGAGTTGGACGCTCTCGTTTTCAATGTGAGCCTGCCCGACCACGGCGAACGCGAGCCGCTTGCCGGGAATCACTTCGGTGATGCGTTTGGTGAGCTTGCCGCGCTCGTAGTAGCAGATTTTCACGTCCCCGACCTTCTCGGAGTGGCCCGCCGTCCGCACCGGCCGCAGGCTCGGCGAGAGCCGCAGCAGCAGGGGCGGGGCGTGCTTCACCTCCGCGTAGAACTGAATCGCCTCCCACGCCTTGTCCGGCGGGGCGTCGATGATCGCCACGGTGTCGAGCGAGACGATCTTCAGCGCGTCGCACCGCCCCTCGGCCGCCGCGGCGAGCACGGGGATCAGCGCGAGCAGCACGATCGGCAGGTAGTGCCGCTGGTCCCAACGCGACTTTTTCAGCCGCGCCTGGAGCAGGATGCCGACGATCGTGCCGACGAGGATCGGCACCAGCGCGACCGCGAAGAGGACCAGCCCGCAAAAGGTGCCGGTGCCGATCACCACCGCCCCGCTCCGCCAATCGCCGGAGGAGGCGGCGGTGCCGATCCCCCAGAGGATCAGGACGATGGCGCCGAGGGCCGGGATCGCCCAGAGGATCCGCATCCAGCCCCGCACCGGCAGGCCGTAGCCGAGGATCGCCCCTAGGCAGGTCGGCAGCACGACGGTGACGGCCACCCCGTAGCCGTACACCGCCTCCAGGCCGACGTACAGCATCACCCCGATCGCCACCGTCAGCGCCACGCCCGGCAGCCAGTACCGCCACCGGACGAAAGGCGGGCGCGTGTCGTAGGTGGCCGGGTCGGTCGGATCGAACGGCGTTCCGCACTCGGGGCAGCGGTCGGTCTCGAGGTGCTCCAGGACGTAGGAGCACCGCCGGCACCGCATGGGCAGGCGGGGGGCCTGCAGCGGGATCGCGGGAATGGCGGGGCGCGCGTCGGGCACGCGGTCCATCGGACGGCCCGGCCTCGGGCGTGTCAAATGTCCGACGGCGCGAAAGCCGCGAAAGTGCGATTCGGCCGGCCGGCGGTCGGGCCGTGCCGCAGCGCCCGGAGGCAGGTAGTATGTTCCCCCCATGCACCCGCCACCCCTCGCCCTCAGCCTCGCCGACTTCGAGCCCGCCGCCCGCTGGGGCACGCTGCTGGTGGCGGTCTGGCTCATCAGCGGCAGCCTGCTGAACCTCACGCACTCGCCGAACTGGTACGTCCGCGGCTGGGATTTTCCCCGCCTGTTCACCACCGCCCTCGCCGTGGCCGTCGGCGTGGCGTGGGGATTCCTGTGCGGCTGGCAGTGGCAGGACTGGCTGCTGCTCGCGTCCCTCGCCGGGGTCATCGGGTGGAACCTCTGGAACGTCTACCCCTACACCCCGCTGGCGGGCAAGCACGTCCAGCCCGCCCCCAAAAACACGTCGGACGATGCCCCGCACGACGGCCCGCGCACCGTCCGCCTCGTCTCGTCGAACGTGCTGATGGAAAACCAGCAGCACGACCGCTGGCTCGCCGAAATCCGCAAGGCCGACCCGGACGTGATCCTCGCCCTGGAGGTCAATGAAGCGTGGGCCGCCGCCATCGACCGGCTGCGCGACGCCTACCCGCACGTCGTCCGCCACCCGCAGGAGAACTACTACGGCATGGTCCTGCTGAGCCGGCTGGAGCTGGTCAACCCCCGCGTGAAGGAGGTGATCGAGGCCGACGTGCCGTCGATCCACACCGGCCTGACGCTGCGCGACGGCACGGCCGTGAACCTCATCTGCCTGCACCCCAAGCCCCCCGAGCCGCTGCGCAACCAGGACAGCGGCCCGCGCGACGCCGAGCTCGTGACCGTCGGCCGGCAGATCGGCGACGACCCCGCCGACGCGCCGACCATCGTGACCGGCGACCTGAACGACGTCGCCTGGAGCCACACCACCCGCCTGTTCCTGCGCCTCAGCGGCCTGCTCGACCCCCGCGTGGGCCGGGGCCTTTACAACAGTTACAACGCCAAGAACCCCGTGTTCCGCTTCCCGCTCGACCACTTTTTCCACAGCAACGACTTCAAGCTCGTCGACCTCCGCCGCCTGGGCAAGGTGGGCAGCGACCACTTCCCGATGTTCCTCGAATTGCTCTACGACCCCGCCGCCGACGCCGAGCAGCCCGAGCAGGCCGAGTCCGCCGGCGACCGCGCCGAGGCCGAAGAAATGGTGGCCGACGCCGAACCGGCCGGGGCGTCGCAGTGAGGGGGCGACTTCGCATGGACGCAATCCGCCCGGTTTTCCGGTACCCTGTCAGGAATCACTGGAGGACCGCTGAAGACCCACGCCGAAGCCGACCTGTCCCAGACCATCCGCGACGGCATCGACGCCTCGGCCGCCGAGGCGGCGCGGTGGCTTGGCGTCTCGACCACCGACGCCCCCGCCACCCTCGTCGACGCCGTCGACGCCTTCGCCTTCGCGTGGCAGTGCGGCACCCGCCCGCCGGCGTCGGAGGTCGACCCCGAGGACGCCCCCTTCTCGCTCGGCAGCCTCTGGGGCAACCAGCTCGTCCGCCGCTTCGGCTGGGAGTGGCGGAGGATCACCTTCCACGAGCACGGCGATTCGGTCGCCCACGGCGTGCTCTCGCCCGACCGCGCGCTGGCCGTCTACCCCATCCACTTCCTCATCGGCTGCCTGCAAAACCCCGGCGTCGACGCGACCGTGATGCTCAGTTACAACATGCTCGACGCCGGCCAGATCCCCGACCCGCCGCCCGGCACCTACTTCAACCTGATGGACGGCGTCCACCGCCTCATCCCCCGCCTCCCCCCGGATGCGGCCGCCCCGCCGACCGCCCCCGCCAGCCCGTTGTCGCGCGTCCGAAATTTCTTCGGCCGCGGGTGAGGTCGGTCCGCGCGGATCAAGCGGAGTCCCCATTCTTCGGAACAAGCCGAATTGCGCGACCGCCCCTCTCCGAACTCACCCCGTTGAGCCGCGAGCGCAGCGAGCGCTTTTTCCCTCTCCGGGAGAAAAAGCGCTCGCTGTGCTCGCGGCTCAACCAGATTTGTTTCCGTCTTAGAGCAGCTTGCGCGATTACCGCTCGCGTGGCATCCTGCCGCGCATGAGCGTCTACTCGATCGACCTGCGGGGCAAGGTGATGGCGGCGGTGGGACGTGGGGCGTCGGCGGCCGAGGCGGCCGCCCGCTTCGACGTCCACCCCACGACCGTCCGGCGGTGGCGGCGCGACGCGGCCGCGGGGCGGCACGCCCCGGCCAGGCCGGGGGCGCGGCCGGTGCCGACCAAGCTCACCCCCGCCGACCTGGCCCTGCTCGCGTCGGAGGTCGACGCCCGGCCGGGCGTGACCCTGCGCGAGCTCGCCGCCCGCCTCGGGTCGCGGGTGGCGGAGTCGACCGTCTGCCGCGCCCTGCGGCGGCCGGGGCACCGGCACAAAAAAAGTCGGTGGCGGCCCGCGAGCAGCTGAGGCCCGACGTCCGCGACCGCCGCCGCAACTTCGCCCTCGCCCGCCGCTTCGTCCCGCGGGGCAAGCTCCTGTGGCTCGACGAGACGGGCGTGCGCACGCACATGGCCCGCCGGTACGGCCGCAGCCGGGGCGGGTCGCGGTGCGTCGGCCACGAGCCGGCCGGCCACTGGCGGGCCCGCACGCTGCTGGGGGTCGTCCGCGAGTCGGGCGTGGTCCGCTCGGCGTCGCTCCTGATCGAGGGGGCGATGACCGGCGGGCCG
Organism: Tepidisphaeraceae bacterium; assembly: GCA_965260985.1. GTDB lineage: Bacteria > Planctomycetota > Phycisphaerae > Tepidisphaerales > Tepidisphaeraceae > CBDHCE01. The sequence goes on from CBDHCE010000003.1 coordinate 117,327, forward strand.
TTCCTCGAGTGGGTGAGGCGGATGCTCGCGCCCGCCCTCTCGCCCGGCGACGTGGTGGTGATGGACAACCTCTCGGCCCACAAGGTCGCGGGCGTCGAGGGGGCGGTCGCGTCGGCCGGGGCGGGCGTGTGGCACCTGCCGCCCGGACCTGAACCCGATCGAGAAGGTGTGGTCGCAGGTCAAGGCCCACCTCCGCCGGGCCGGGGCGGGCGAGGACGAGCTGGACGCGGCCGTCGCCGCCGCGCTCGACGCCGTGACGCCGGAGCACTGCCGCAACCACGCCGTCAGTTGTGGCTACGGCGAGCGCTAATCGTGCAAGGTGCTCTAGCCGCCCCCGCTTGCGGGGCGCGTCGAGCGAAGCACATCAACTGGCGCGCCCCGCAAGCGGAGGCGGCTAAATGATTCGGTTGTTGACCCATCCGCGCGCGCCCCGCGGTCGTGAAAGCCGTCGTTCGCGCGAAATCCTCCACGGATTCGGGTAAGCCTCAACCCGTGCCGGACGGTCTCCAATACCCTAAGGCACGGGTCAGCGTGTGCGCCAATCCGTGGCACCCAGACTTTTTGCGGATCGGAGTTGTGCTGGATCGCCGGAACAAGCCGGCGTCTGAGCCGAAGGCGAAGACCTGGGTTTTTCCGGCCATCGGGGCGGGCTGAAAGATCGGGAGCATTCTCGAATGCCATTAAGGCAGGTTAGGCCGCCCCTCACCTCGTCAGGGCTCCGACCATCAGCCGCGCGTACCCGACGACCCACGGCACCCCGACGAACGCCAGAACCGCCGACGCGGCCCACAGGGCGGTCAGCGCCGCCGCCCGCCACGCCGTGCCGGGCCAGCCCGAGAGCGTCGCCGACCGCATCAGCCGCACGGTGGCGAGCCAGGTGCCCGCGAGGATCAGCAGCGGGCAACCGAAGAGGACGATCTGCAGGAGCAGGTGGAATCCCCTCGGCCAAACCCACAGCGGGCCGGTGGCGGTGAAGTCGGCGTTTTCCCCCGCCAGCAGCCCGCCCGCCAGCACGGGAACGACCGTCGCGGCGAGCGGGGCGCAGGCGAAGTAGCTGATCGCCACCGCCCGGCCCCGCCACCGCGGCGGCATCCGGGCGGGCCGGAACAGGTAGCTGCCCACGCCCGTGAGCAGCACCAGCAGCCCCCCCACCGCCAGCGGCGCGACGCCCACCGTGTCGACGCCGACGGCCCACGGCACCGTCAACCCCAGCGGCAGCGCGTCGGTCGGCAGGTTGATCGGCCAGCCCACCGACGAGGCGACGGCCAAGTGATACTCCAGCGCCGACCGGACCCCCTCCGCCCACGGCACCCGCCCCGCCGCCCACCACGCCGCTACCGCCAGCGGCGGCCACGCAAGGGCGAGCGTCGCCCACCGGAACGTCTGCCCGTCGCGGACCGAGATCGGCCGCCGCACCTCCGCCGCCAGCGTGGCGGTGCGAAAGGTCGCCATGCACAGCGTCCGCCAGTACGCGCCCATGCGCCCGACCGCCCGGCGGTGAACCCACGGCACCCGCGACACCGCCACGCGGTCGATCGCCGCCCCACACTCCGGGCAGCGTTCGCTGGCGATGCCGCGTAGGTCATACCCGCACGCCGGGCAGACGGGCGAATCGACGGCGGCGAGGAGGTCGACGGTCATGCCCTGAATGCTACCGCCCCCGCCGTGCCGGCGCAACAAAACGGCCCTCCCCAAGGGGAAAGCCGGTTGTCCAGTGGAGGCGGGGGGAATCGAACCCCCGTCCCGTGATAACCGCGATGGCGGCCTCTACATGCTTAGTCCGCGTTTTGATCTCGGGCGCGGCGGCGGCCACGGACAGTCTTCGCCACGCCCCAGCCCCCTTCATTTCGCCCCGCCGCCGAGGGCGACTCGACAGGGCTATCCCGCTGTTTTCGACCGGCGGGTCGCGGGCCTCTCCGCCGTGCCGAGACTGCCTAAATGCTTAGGCGGCCATTGCGTAACCGTAATCGCTGTTGGCAATTATGGTGGTTCTCAGGTGATTAACGAGGCCTACTGAGAATCCTCGGCATGCCACCACCACCAAGACCATCCGGTCGAAGCCGGTCGCCCCCTGTGGGTGAACGTAAGATTGTAGCGTGGGTATCGGGCGGGGGCAAGTCTGCAGGTATCGTGGAGCTAGGGGACTGTTCTGGAAGAGGTATCTATCGGTAGACCGAGTAGAAATCGGGTTGTGCCACCATTTTCCCCTCCCAATAAACCAATTCCGCATTCTGGGCAGATACTTTTTGATTCTCGGATATCGTATCCGCAATTCGCGCAAAGCCCGGCGTCTCGCCTTTTGGCGGCAGATTTTTTCTTATACACCCTTCGGCACACAAAGCAAATTGGTAACGCCAAAAGCAGGATTATTGGAAATGCGAGGGGAAAGACGAACACCGGTTTTGGCCCCGCTCTACCTCCTATTTCAACCATCGAGGCAAACCCTAAACAATTCCATATAACGATTGATCCTTCATTCGAGGGATATTTCGGCGACTGCTCCCCAGTATCAGAACTCCACTGGCTTTTCAAGGTGCCCGACGTGCTTAGTTCATTCTCCGGTCTCATATCTGTAGTAGAGTGAACGATCCAGCGAACGGCAACACCGCCGTGTGCGGTCCATAGCAGATATTGTTCACTTGTAATCTTGCCCTTATAAGCCGAAGTTCTGTTCCAACGAACTACGTCGCTCTGCGAGAAACTTCGGATAAAGATCGCCGAGCACAATGCAAACATTACTGTAGTTAACGCTACGACCAAACCCTTTATCGCTTTAGTAAACTTCATAAAGTGCTGAATAGGGCTTCACATGTATTTCGCGACGTTCTAGGCCAACTCAATGCGGGCGTAACCCCTGTAGTAGGTGATCTTAAATTTCGCGACAGGAACGCCTTTACCTGGTGTCTCACTTCCGACAAAGTGCGTCTGAATGAGGGTTCTAATCTTGTCACCGGCGTTGACGGCTTTGGCATCAGAAACAGGCTGCGGGCTAGTAGCCGGATTCGATGTCAATTCGCCGTATCCATCTTCTGCGGCATCCGGCGACTGCGTGGCACCATCCGCTTTTGGGACTAACCAGTTGTTAGGAGCGATTTCAGTTTTCACTCCAAACACTTCGTTGACTTCCACCTGTTTCGGCAACACATCGCCAAACTGATCTAGGATCTTAAATGTGTAGAGGCTCAAGTACCCCACAAGCTTATTGGGGTTTGGGTTCGGTGGCCCCATATCAGTGAAGCCTGTGATCATCTGTGAATCTGGCTTCTTCACAGTAAGTGAAGTGTCCCCCACCAAACGCCCGTCAATTATGAGTTGAACGACCACGTCGTTCTTCTTCAAGCTCCCCGCAGTACTTTTGACAGTTACAGTGTCGTCCAAAATTCCGGTGGAGACCTCATCACCTGTGATTGTGGCATCATCGTCATCCTCAAGAGTCACTTGATCCTTGCCATTAACAACTTTCCATTGGACTTCACCATTCCCTCCTTTGTCAAAGATGTTGATCTGCATTTGACCTTTATTCGCTTGGAGGAGTCCACTTTCAGAGTATTGGAGTGCGTCTTCTCCGTTGAACCACCAGAGTTCTACAGGACCGTCAACTGCTACCTGAGGATCAGTAATTCTAGTGGTCGCAGGCTTGGTAGTGGTTGACTGTGTCGTCGGATCGCCCGTTGCGCGTGTGGCTCCACCAGAAGTTTGAACTGCGATGGGGTACTTCAGCACATACGGCGAGTAACGATCCGCCGTTAGTGAAACCTCTACCGTTTCAGTGTCCTCAAGTTCCAGGTCACCCTTCGGGACGATCAAGACTTCGGCGGAACTACTCCCAGCTAGAATCGTAACCGAACCGCTCAACGCCGCGTAGTCGTCCATGGGCGTGGCCGTCCCACCGACGCGGTAGGTCACGGTCAGGCTCTGTTCCAAGCTGCCCGTTCTGGTGATGGTGTAGGAGGCTGTGTTAGGGCCCACTTCCGAGCCTTCGGCATCGCTGACTGTGATCTCAACCTCCGGGAGCTTTGTGGCACTGACCGTCCAATACCGGTCGTCGAAGTCCCGGTCGATCGCGGCGTGGCTGTCCTCGAACGCGATGATCTTCAGCGTCTCGTCGTCCGGCAACTGGGTCGCCGGCCCCTCGGTCTCGCGCTTGATGGCGGCGGAGTAGCCGAAGCGGAACGCGCCGGAGTCGGTGGTGAAGTAGTCGCGGTTGGTGTTGTCAACGTGCTCGTAAGCACTCGTCCCATCAGGATTAATGTACGCGGCGGCGGCTTGGTAGGCGGCGTCGGCCCAGCTGGAGGCGTAGAACGCGCGGCTGGTGTCGATTCCCACATGGTCCGTGAGGTTGTAAGTTCGCTCCGCCTCGCTCGCCAATGCAATGCCGTTGATCCTGAACCAGCCGGGGGTGTCTAGGGGAGTGGTGCCGGATGACGCCGGCGCGGCGGCGGCGTTCGCCGACGCCGTGGCGGCCTTGGCCGACCCGCCCGTCGCGCTGGCGCGGAACGTATAGGTCTTGCCCTCGGTCAGCCCGCCGACGTTGGTCGCCGTGGCGTTGCGGCCGGCGACCGTCGCCTGTTGCCACGTCTGGCCGCCATCGGCGCTGGACTCGATGTTGAAGCCGCCCTCGCCCACCGTGTTGTCCAGCCAGTCCAGCCGCAGCGTCGAGGCGTCCACGTGCGTGACCGTGACCCGCGACGGCGCGGCGGCGAACCGCTCCCCCACCGCCGGGGCCGACGCGGCGGCGGGGTTCGCCCCCGGCTGCGTCACGGCCACGTCGCCGGCGGATGAGAACGCGGCGGCCGACCCGGCCGCGCCGGCACCGATCTCCACCGACGACCACGCCGCCTTCTGCACCGCCGGCCGCTCGGCCAGGCGCAGGGTGCCGGCCGCGTCGCGGTAGACCACCCCCGCCGTGCCGCCGCCGGGGCGGACGGCGGCAGCGTCGGTCCCCGCGCCCACCGCCTCCAACTTCCAGCCGGCGGCGGTGCCGGTCGCCAGGCGCACCTCCCCGGTGGCCGCGTCGGCGTAGGCCACGCGGGCGCGGGACGAGCCGTCGCCCTCGAAGGCGAGCGCGACCGAGCCGCCCAGCGCCTTCGCGTCGATCACCCCGCCCAGCACTCTTCCGCCGTTGTAGGCGTTGACGAACCGCAGCTCGCCCTTCTCCGTGGCCTCGTAGGCGACGGTCCACAAACCGCTGGTGGGGTCCACCGCCAGCGCCGGGTGGCGGCCGACGTCGCCCTCGGCGTCGAGCGTGAAGGAGCGCCACCCGCCGTGGTAGAGCTTGCTCAGGCGCAGGTCGCCGCGCGTGGCGCTGTAACTGGCGATGATCGGGGCGTCGGCGCTGTCGAACGCCAGCGACGGGTAGAGGCCGGTCGCCCCGTGGGTGTCGACGGTCTGGGTGTCCCAGACTTTGCCGTTCCAGTGAGAATACTTCAGGTCGCCATTCCAAGCATCGTAGTAGGCGACGGCGGGGTTGCCGGCCGAGTCGAGCGCGAGCGAGGGCATCGCCCCGACGTCCGGGCTGGAGTCGTCGATCACGCCGCCGTCGGCCCACCGACCGTTGGCGAGGCGAGTGGCGTACTTCAGCGACTTGTCGGCCCCGTCCTGATATACCAAGTGCAGCTTGCCGGTGGCGTCGTAGGCGAGGGACGAGTCGACCGCGGCGGGGAGCGTGGACACGCTCAGCAGTGTGCGCGTCTCCAACGCCTCGATCACGGGGCGGGCGGCGCGGGTGAGGGAGTCGGCTTGAAACTGCTTCTTCGACATGCGGCTAATCCTGCGAGGCGGGTCTTGTCCAGGTCCTTCCCCGGACCCGAGAACGAGGGTTGTAGCCGACCCAGCGGCGGGGTGCAAGGGAAATCCGGCGGCTCGCTGAAAAAAATCTCCTTCTCCCGGAGGCCCGGCAGTTCGCAGCACCGCATCGCAACAGAACATCGGTGCGTTGTTGAAGAGCACCGGCGAGAAAAGGCGTCGGGAGCGGACGGCGGCGACAGCCCGCCACGCCGATCCGCATGACTCACACGGCATTTCGGGGTCCGATGCCCAAAGTCCCGAGGCGCGTTCCGAGATTCGGAGGCGCGTTTCCGAGTTCGTGAGGCATCTTCCGAGATTCGGAGAAGGCTACCCGAGTTCGACTAGCTCCTTCCGAGATTCGGAGGGGGGTATTCGAATTCGATTGGCGCGTTCCGAGGTTCGGAGAGGGCTTCCCGAGTTCGATTGGCACGTTCCGAGATTCGGAAGGGGCTTCCCGACTTCGAGTGGCGCGTTCCAAGATTCGGAACGTGCGGCGGCCGTGGGGGGACGGGCGGTATTGGTCGCGCACCGGGGGTTTTATCGGGCGCGGGGCGAAGCGGGGAAAATCGCCGTAGACGACGTAAGTTCCGACGGTGGCGGACGATGATGATGGGGTCGCCACCGCGACGCGATAGAGTCGGCCGTGCGGCCGGCGCGTGGGGCGGGCGGGCGAGATACAGGAGACTTGTGATGGCAAAGCCAATGTACGAAATGGGCGACACCGACCTGCTGGCGTGGGCGACGGCGGCGTCGGGGCACCTGACGGCCGACTATGCGGCGTTCCACCTCACCCAGCCGCAGGCGGGCGAGTTCGCGGGGTTGGTCGATGGGTTCGACGCCGCGCTGGCGGCGTGGCGGGACAACGCGACGCGGACGCCGATCGCGTCGGCGAATAAGAAGTCGAGCCGGGCGGCGCTGATCGACGGGGCGAAGTACCTGGTCGCGGCGATCAATAACAATCCCGTGACCACGCAGGCCCAGCGGGACCAGCTCGGCATCCGGGCGCGCAAGCGGCCGACGCCCCGGCCGCGGCCGACGGCGGTGCCGATGGTCGACGTCGAGCGCGTCGACGGGCGGACGGTGACGTACCGGCTGCACGCATCCGGGCGGCGCGGCAGGCCGGCGGGAGTTCAGGGGGCGAGCGTGTTCACGTTCGTCGGCGCCGAGGCCCCGGCCGACCCGGCGGCGTGGCAATTCGAGGGGATGATCACCCGGACGACCTTCGCCGTCAGCTTCGAGCAGCGGAGCGGGGCAGACACGGTGTGGGTGTCGGCGTTCTGGTACAACGAGAAGGGCCAGTCGGGCAATGCCAGCGCGCCGGTGAGCGCGAACCTGCCGGCCGCCTCGGCGGTGCCGACGCAGGGGAAGATGAAGATCGCGGCGTGAGGTGCCGGACCGGAGGTGCGACCGCGATGGTGCCGCGGGCCGGGACGTTCCGGCCCGCGACTTTCTTGCGCCCGCTCAGTTTTGCGGCTGCTCCTCCACCGTTGCAAGGCCGATGTCCACGCCCTGTCCGCCGGCGAAGTTCGCGGTGATGCCGGCCTGGCCCAGCGAGCCGGTGCTCACGCGGACGGTGTTGATCAGAATCCCGTCACCGAGCGTGTTGAGTGCGTCCATCGCGTTGTCATTCTGCGCGTTGATGCGGAACGGGTTGGGGTCATTGTGGGTGTCAAGGGCGACCGCCATGGTGGTCGGCAGAGTGCCGTCGACGTAGAAGCGCTCGCTGGTGCCGTCGTAGGTGAACACCAAGTAATGCAGCACGTCGGCCGCCGGCGTGGCGGCGTAGCCGGCGTCGGCCGTGCCCCGGCCGCCGAAGGCGCCAAACCCGGTGCTGCCGCCGTAGTTGAACGCATCATTCGACCCGCCTGGGCCCGCCGCGGCGGCCCCAGGCGACGGTGGTCTCCTCAGCCGTCAGCGTGGGGTTGCGGACCCATATTTCCGCCGAGCGGGTGTTGGCAGCGGTTGGGATCCTTCCAGCCCGTGGCGCGACTATGCAAAGCCCAAAAGCATTCAAGTCGCGCCCGCCAATGACGGAATAAAGTTCACGGCAGCGGATAGAGTTGTTGTAAAAGCCGTTTACAATTAGGCCGGATGGCAGGAGAAGGTATTTGAGCTTTCAAACTTCGACCGGACAACGTGGGATACGGGTCGGAACTTCAATTACAATTCACAGAACGTCTATGCCATTTACGACTTCTACCGCGACATCTACAAGATAAACCCCGAGAAATTCCTTTGGGCGGGCGGTGCCCGCGTGGCGGGCGGAGCGGTGCTCTTCTCAGCGGCAATCTTCGATACGGAAACCTTCGCTGCGATCGTAACCAATGTCGCCGGGAATGGCACTGCGGGAGCAACTCGAATTAGTAATGAGGATATAGTCTTTCCTCTTCTCCGCCAGGTATGGCTCAACATCGCGTTCGCAATCTTCAACGATATTGCATGGAAGCATTTGGCGTATGCGGCAGGAGGCTTCGAAGACTTTGAACGTCTTGCAGATCGCGGAGAACTCCCTTCCGCAGTAAGTTTCGTTGATGTGCTGGGAGCATGGAAGAAGATTGCATACGGAGGATCCGTCGAGGTCTATAGCGGCAGCGAAGACCTAGTAAAATATGAGCAACGAGTGGCCATAAGAAATCTTTATAGAAAAATAGAAGCAATAGAGCCTTTGGCGATCGAGACTGCTCTCGGCACGGTAAGGTTGTCCATGCCCAACCTTTTGACGATCGCTTCGAGAGTGCGTGACCCACTCCCCGGCATGGTCACATTCTTCCAATGGCGCAACAACAAATACGACGTCACGAGCGACGAGTACTTTACTGATGATACAGTTCGTTTTGAGTACATGCAGGAGGTTCTCTGGCCTTTCTGGGGTCAGATGCCCCAGGCGGAGCGAGACGGGATGGTATTCTCGGACCTAAGCCAACTCGATGGATGGCGGTTCACCCTCGCGCACCAAAAACCGAACTACTTGAGGTAGGGCGGACGGTCGCGCGGAGGTTTCCATGTGGCGAATCTACTTCCTCGCGGCCGTCATCGCCGTGCCCGCCCTGCTGATCCGGGGGTGCAACGCCCTGCAGCGGGTGAGCCACGACGGCTCGGACGGCGTCCACTTCGGCCGCCTCGACTGGGACCTCTCGCGGTCCACCACCGTCCGGTCCATCGGCTGGCCGGCGGACGTGACCGACACGTCCCGCATCTGGCAGAACATCGCCCACCTGACGCTCACGCTGCCGGGCGGCGAGCGGTTCGAGTTCGACGACTGCTGGGTCTACGTCAACCGCCGCGGGGGCCGGATCGCCAACCTGCACCTCAGCCTGCACTCCGCGGACCCGCGCGGGGCGGCGGCGGCCCTCGGCGAGATTATGGACCGCCTGGGCGCGCCGCGCGGGGAGCGGGACCTCGACGAGTGGGCCGGGCGGCTCGCGGGGATGGAGCGGTGGCGGTGGAACCGGTCGCTCGGCTGGGAGCGGTTCCCGCAGCGAAAGCCTTACTTCTTCAGCATCGACCACGGGGGCCCATATAAGAACGACCCCGAGCTCGTCTGGATTCCGAAGTTCGGCATTGTGATCGAGTAGGCCACCACCTCGCCGTCAATCGAACAGCGGCGGGGGACTAGAGTACCGCCGCGACGCTGACCGACCTGATGGGCTAAGCCCCCGGCACCCGACCCCTGATCCGCCGCCCTCCGGTGTCCTTACTCGGCGGCCCACGCCGGCGGGTCGGTCATCAGCTCCTCGACGCCCAGCCCCAGCGCGGAGGCGAGCCGCGCGACGATCCCCAGCGGCGTGTTCCTCAGCCGCCGGCCGTTCTCCAGGTCGCTGACGTAGCCGGCGAGCTTCCCGACCCGCGCGCCGAGCTCCGACCCGGTGAGGCCGAGCCGAAGGCGCCGGGCGCGGAGCTTGGCCGGGTCGAGCGTCGGCCGCCACCCGGCGAGGGAGGGCGGGTCATCGTCCGGCGGGCCGGACGGACCCGATGCCGCGGGGCCGTCGTCGTCGTTTGGGGTGCCGGTCGCCACCGCCGCATGATGTGGCGGCGGGGCGGCGACCGCCAGCGGCCGGGGGAGCTCCGCCGGCTCACCGGCCGCCGGCGTCAGGCGGACCGCGACGAGCTACGCCGCCGCCGTAGCAGGCCGCCGGCGCCGGCGAGCAGGAGGACCGCCCCGGCGGCCGGTTCGGGCACCGCCGCGGCCGGCAGGCCGGCGGCGCTCGCGGCGGCGCTGAAGGCGGTGGGGCCGTCGCCGTAGTGGATCGCCAGCAGCCGCAGGTCGAGCGCGTCCGCCCTGCCGTTGCGGTCGAAGTCGCCGTCGGACCAGGCCAGGCCGGGGTCGCTCCGGCCGAGGTCGAGGGCGAGGACCCACAGGTCGGCGGCGTCCACCCGGCCGTCGAGGTTCGCGTCGCCGCCGGTCGCCACCGTGCCCGCCAGCGACAGCGACAGCCCGCCGAGCGACGCCGCGCCGGGCAACTCCTCGTCGGCGAACGCGAGCGTCAGGCCCGAGGCGAAGGTGCCGAGGGCGGCGGTGTCGAGCGTCGCGGCGAACGCCCGCGACCCTCCCGCGGCGAGGCCGGCGAAGGCCGTCAGGTCCGTGGCGAACGGCGAGCCAGACGGCAAGCCGTCGGGAACGCCGCCCACCGTGCCCAGATCGAGGCCGGCGGTGTACGCCGCCCCGCCGACCGCATCGGCGGCGTTGGCGACGGAGAACCCCAGCGTCGCCGGCCGGCTGCCCCGCGCGCGGGTGCCGAAGTCCAGCACCAGCCGCCCGCCTGCGGCCGCCTCGCCACCGGCCGCCGCCAGCACCGGCCGCGCGTGGGCGAGCACGTCGGCCGACACCGCCGCCGACACCGGCCCTCCCGCCGCCGCCTCGCTCGTGGTCGTGACGCTGACGGTTCCGTTCGCCCGGCCGGGGGCGCCGGTCCCCAGCCGCAGCGTCGCGCCCTGCGCCGGCGAGAGGGCATAGGCCCTGCCCGACGCCCAGCCGCCCACCCCGCCGGTGCCCGACACCTGGTAGTCCAGCGCGTCCGCCCCGTTCGCCGCCACGACGTTTGCGGCGTTCGACACCGCCACCGGCACCGGCACGTCCGCCCCGACGATCACCCGCCCCGGCACCGGCCCGACCGCCGCGGCCAGCACCGCCGGCACCTGGTAGTCCGCCACCACCGGCAGGTGGTCCGACGCGCGGGCCAAGTCGTCCAGCACGGTTTTCGCCGGCACCCCCAGCCCGTCGGGGTTCCAGGTGTTCGAGGGCGCGTTGATCGCCCCGCCCAGCGGGTGGGTGCCGTTGTTCCCGAACGCCCGGTAGCTGCCGGGCACCAGCGCGACGCCGCGGCCGTCGTTCAGGCTTGCCGAGCCGAGTTGCAGGTCGAAGCGGTCGTTCATCCCGCCGAGCACCTGCCCGCCGTAGGCCGAGACGGTCGCGGGCGACTGCGTGTGGAACCGCCTCGCGGCGGGGTTGTTCGACCAGTTCAGCGGCGAGCCGGTCGGGTCGGTCGCCCGCGCGTTGCCGGGCGAGAGGAGCTTCTGGTACGCGGCCTCGGCGCCGCCGTAGAGGTTGAGGTCGCCGGCGAACAGGACGTTGCGGCCCGGCCCCAGGGCGTCGGCGTCGGCGCGGTCGCTGGCGGCCTCGGCCAGCCGCCGGGCGGCGTTCGAGCCGCCGCGGCTGGCTTTGTAGTGCGCGTCGTAGACGTACAGGTCCGCCGCCGGGCCGTAGCCGACGGGGCGGAGCTGATACCGGGCGGTTTGCCGGGCGTTGGCGGAGCTCGAGACGGTGCCGACGCCGCGGGCGTCGAGGAGGGCGACGGCGGCGGGCCGGTAGACCATCCCCGGCCGCCCGCCGCCGGAGCTATCGCCGACAAGCGGGGCCGCGGCGTAGGCACCGGCCCCGTAGAGGCCGTTGAGCAGCGCCGCGACCGCCGCCGGCCCGCCCGGTTGCTGCTCCTGCACGAGCAGGACGTCGATGGGCTTGGCAATGCCGTTGACCCGCTCGCGGCCGATCTGCTGCAGCACGGCCGCGGCGCCGGGCTTGATCGCCCCGGCGTTGTAGTTGACCACGCGGAGCTGCGCGAGGGCGGGCGCGGCCCCGATTAGCAGCGCGGCGGCGGCGGGCAGGAGGACGAGCGCGGGAACGGCCGGGGCGGGTCGGTGGGGCATGGCGGGTGGGAAAATGGGTGGGGCGGACGCCACCGAACGTCTCGCGGCGCGGGGGGAAGTATAGGAGACCGGCAAGTCATCGCCGCGTCGCAAAATCAGTGGCCGGGGTGAGGCCAAAGCGCTCTGCGATGCCGCCACCCATCGCCCCAGGCCAGGGTTTCGGCGAGCGGACGGACGACCCGACGGCCCTCGGCCTTGTTCGGCAGCGGCCCCCCGCGTCAACCGAGTTTCATTTCCGCCGAACGCCCCGCCCGCGCGTGACCGGGCAGCCGGCGGCGTTTATAATCACGCACCATGCCCCTTGCCGAACCCGTCCTCCTCAGCCGCATCGATCCCGACCCCGCCAAGCGGAAGCTCCACTGGTACGACGACTACGTCGCCACCGGCGGCTATGAAGCCCTCAAGGCCGCCGTCGGCATGGCGCCGGCGGACATCATCAAGCTCGTGACCGACAGCGGCTTGCGCGGCCGCGGGGGGGCGGGCTTTTCCGCCGGGCAGAAGTGGTCGTTCATTCCCAAGGAGAAGAAGGGGCCGCACTACCTCGCCGTCAACGCCGACGAGAGCGAGCCGGGCACCTTCAAGGACCGCTACCTGATCGACCACGACCCGCACCGGCTGCTGGAGGGCATCGCCATCGCGTCGATCGCCACGCAGATCGACGTGGCGTACATCTTCATCCGCGGCGAATATCACCGGCAGATCAAGGTGCTGGAGCGCGCGGTGGCCGAGGCGTACGACAAGGGCGTCTTCGGCCCCGGCGGCATCCTGGGCAGCGACCACAAGCTGGAGGTGTACGTCCACAGCGGCGCGGGGGCGTACATCTGCGGCGAGGAGACCGGCCTGCTGGAGGCGCTCGAGGGCAAGCGCGGCTGGCCCCGCAACAAGCCGCCGTTCCCCGCCATCGCCGGGGCGTTCGGGCGGCCGACGGTGATCAACAACGTCGAGACCCTTTGCTGCGTGCCGCCGATCCTCGAGCGCGGGGCGGAGTGGTTCCGCAGCATGGGCACGAAGAGTTCGCCGGGGCCGAAGCTGTTCGGCATGAGCGGCCACGTCAACCGCCGGGGCGTCTACGAGGACGAGTTGGGCATCACGCTCGAGTACGCGATCAACGAGCTCGGCGGCGGGATGCGGGGCGGGGCGTTCAAGGGGAGCATCTGCGGCGGCATCAGCATGGGCGTGCTGGGGCCGAACCAGCTCGACATCAAGTTAGACTTCGACGACGTCCGCTTCCGCGGCGGCTGCCTCGGCCTGGGCACCGCCGGCATGATCGTCATGAACGAGCACACCGACATGGTGCGCGCCCTGCGCAACTGCGTGCGGTTCTACAGCCACGAGAGCTGCGGCCAGTGCACCCCCTGCCGCGAGGGCAGCGCGTGGATGCGCAAGATCCTCGACCGCATCTGCGACGGCGGCGGCCGGCCGAAGGACCTGGAGATGCTCCTGGAGCTGGAGAAGACGATGGGCATCATGCCCGGCACCACGATCTGCGGCCTGGCCGACGGCACGGCGTGGGCGACGCGGACGTTCATCAACAAGTACTACGACGAGTTCGCCGCCGCCTGCCCCGCCCCGGCGGCGCGGAAAACGACGCTGACGATCTCGCGGGGCAGGTCGAACGTGCTGACGCCGATGGGGAGCAACACGCGGTAGGAGATCTACTGCCTCGGTCACGCATGAGGGGGGTGGTCCTAAGCCATCGCCGGCCGCCTTACCGCCGCCGGGCGATTTTTACTCGAACCCCGGCAGGTACGCCGCCTCCGCCTCGAACAGTTCCGCCGCCATCGCCTTGATCTCCGCCGGGCTGCAGACGGCCGACGTCAGCGGGTCGAGCAGCAGCGCGTAAATCGCCGCCTCCTTGCTCCTGTGGATGATCGCCTCGGCCACCAGGTCGAAGTAGCGCATGTTCGACGCGCACACCCCCGCCATCTGCGGCGGCAGCGGGCCGTAGACGCTCGGGTGCAGGCCCGCGCGGTCGACGTAGCACGCCACCTCCACGCAGCCGTCGTGCGGCAGGTTGCTGATCAGCGGGCCGCCGAACGCCAGCGGGCTGCCGGGGCGGGCGACGTTCATCACGTTGCCGTGCAGGCGGATCGGGTGGTCCTTCTCCCGCGCCTCGATGATCCAGCTCGCGTACTCCCAACTCCGCTCCAGCTTCGGCAGGTCGCCGGTGCCGTCGACCATTTTTTGGCGCGTCTCGTCCGCCTTCTTCCGCCAGTCCGGCCAGTTGTTTGCATAAAAGCTGCTGCCGCCGTCGTAGCCGTCCCTTGCATACTTCTCCAGGAGGTCCTTCCGCTTGCGGTAGTAGGGCAGATACTCACTGAGGTGCCCGCTGCTCTCGGTGATGAACGCGCCGAAGTGCAGCATCATGTCCTTGCGCACCAAATCCTTCGCGTCCTCCGCGTCGCTCGGGTTCCCCGCCAGATCGGCCCGCGCCTTGTCCATCAGAACCGGGTAGAGGTCTTTGCCGTTGTGCTTGAGCGTCGTGAACCACGCCAGGTGATTGATGCCCGCGCACGCCCACTCCATTTCGCCATAGTCCACGCCCGCCCGCTTAGCCAGCAAATGGCCGGTGCCCTGCACACTATGGCAAAGGCCGACGAGGGAAACCTCCGGCACCGCCCGGCCGGCCGCCAGGCAGAGGGCGCTCATCGGGTTCGTGTAGTTGAGGAACATCGCCGCCGGGCAGAGGTCGCGCACGTCGCGCACGATGTCCAGAAACACCGGCCCCGTCCGCAGCGACTTGAACAATCCGCCCGGCCCCAGCGTGTCGCCGATGCACTGGTCCACGCCGTACTTCGCGGGGATGTCGTTGTCGAACCGCACGCACGCCAGCCCGCTCACTTCGATGCTGTTGATGACGTAGTCGCACCCCGGCAGCGCCGCCCGCCGGTCGGTGGTGGCGGTGACGGTCCACTCCCCCTCCTTCCCCGCCGCCTCGACGAGTTTTTGCACCACCCGCTTCATCATGCCGAGCCGCGATTCGTCGAGGTCGATCAGCGCGACCTCCACGGTCCCGCCGCCGGGGATGAGCAGCAGGTCGCGCATGAGCGTGGGGCAGAACCCGCTGCCCGCCCCGAGGAGCGCGACCTTGATTGCCCGCGGCATCCCCCCCGGCAGCCCGCGCTGCGAATCCGCCGCCTTCGAGTGCCCCGCGTGCCCGGCCTCCTTGGCCCCCTTTGCGTCGGCGAGCTTGCCGAGGGTCTCCCCCTTGCTGCCGATGGCCGCCCCGTCGGCGGGGTCGTGGGCGTCGGTCCTGATCGGCGGCGTGGCGGTGGCGGGCATGGGGTTCCTCGTGAGGATCGGATCGTGTCGGTGGAGTCTACCCAACTCTGCGGCGTGGACGCCAGTGCCCTACCGCCCAGTTCGACGAACCTCTACCCTTCGAGCGCTACATTGAGGGACGGGTTTTTGTCCGGGAGGGATTATGCAATTCACTTGGGACGCCGCCAAGGCCGGTGGGAACCGCCAAAAGCACGGAGTAACCTTTGAGGAGGCCGCGAGCGTGTTGTATGATCCGCTTGCCCTGACCGCACCCGACGCCGCCCACTCCATGGGCGAGGATCGGGAGCGGACCATCGGCCGCAGCGACCGCAGCCGAATTCTGTTCGTCGTAACGACCGCCGTCACCATCGAATTGCGGCAAGTCAAGCGAATCATCACGGCCCGGCGGGCCACCACCTTCGAGGAGCAACTCTATGCCGACCACCTCAAAACGCTCACCCAAGGCGGCCGCCCCGACCGACGCGGCAAAGGCGGGCGCGGGCGTTCCCGACGATGAGTCGCCGGAACTCGACGCCGCATTCTTTGAGAACGCCGAGGTCGGCAAGTATTACTTTGAGATGATGCGCGGCTCGAACGTCGTGCGCATCGCGCCGGACCTGATCGAGCAGTTCCCCAACGAGCAGAGCGTGAACGACGCCCTCCGCCTTCTTGCCGGTCTTCGCCGCGTCCTGACTGCGCCGCCGGTTGAGGACGCGGGGGAGCAAAGGAAGCGGACGGCGTAGGGCGGGCACTGCCCACCTTTGGCGTCACGTCTCGATTTCGCCCTTGTGTTGCGGCAAATCGTCTTGGGTTTGGCGCGTTGTCCGAATCGCCGAGGCCGGCCCTTTTTGTTCTGGGGCACGCCCTTCGGGTTCGGGCGCACGCCCTTTTTCTTTCGGCGCATGCCCTCCTTCTTAAAGGGCATGCTCTTTTCCTTTGAGGGCACGCCCTTTTCCTTTGAGTGCATGCCCTTTAAGAAAGAGGGCACGCCCTTTTCCGAGGAGGGCATGCCCTTTTTCCTTCGGCGCACGCCCTTTCCCCTCCGGGGCGTGTCCCGAATCGGCGGGGGTGGGGGGGCGCGGGCCGTGGGTTGAGGTTCTAGCCCCCGGCCGTAGTGGCGGCGGGGGCGGGATTATCGGGCGCGGCGGCAGGGGCGAAAATCCGGGGGATTTTTCGCGAGTTCGGGCGGGCGGTGAACGATGAAAGGGGCGTCGCCGCTGGGTAGGGTGTTCCCGTCCTGTCGGTCGGCCGAACAATCACTGGAGATGCCGATGCCTCGCAACTTTTTCCCCTCCGCCGACGTCGCCCTCCGCAACTGGGCGGCGGTCTTTTCCGCCAACATCACGGGGCGGTCCGAGAGTTTGGGCGTGCCGGATACCGTCGCTCAGACGCTGGCGACCAAGCAGGCCACCTACGCCGTGGCGCTCGAGGCGGCGACCAACCCGACGACGCGCGGGGAGTCCACCGTTCGGGCGAAGGATCGAGATAAGAAGATTCTTGTCGCCGAGATCCGGGCCGTCGCCCGATTTTTGCAGGGGTCGATGACCGTCACCGACGCCCAGCGCGAGGATTTGGGGTTGCCGGTCCACGACCGCCGGTACCCGCCGGTGCCGGTGCCGGCGGAGAAGCCGGGCGTCGGGCTGATTGCGTTGGACGGCAACACGCTGCGGGTGGTGCTCTCGACCGGCGCGGGTCGCGCCAAGCCGGCGGGCGTGGCGGGGGCGTCGCTCTTCAGCTTCGTCGGCGAGCAGGTGCCGGCCAATTTGTCGGGCTGGACGTTCATGGGCAACACGACGCGCACGACGGCGGACATGGACTTCGGCGCCGCCCTTCAGCCGGGCGCGAAGGTGTGGGTGACGGCCTTCTGGTTCAACCCCCGCGGCCAGAGTGGCGACGCCGCCAACCCGGTCAGCGCCCGCCTCGCCGGCGGCGGCGTGGCGAAGACCGCGGCGTAGTCTTCAATGACGAATGACCAAACCAGAATGACCAAGGAATGACCAATGTCCAAATCCCAGCTTGGGGCTTGAACATTGGACATTTTTTAGTCATTCTGGTTTGGTCATTCGTCATTTGATTCGAGTGCGGGTCGGTGAGCGTGCTCACCCGCCCGCCAACTCCGCCAGGTAGGCGTGCAGCGTCCGGGGCTCGCGGCCGAGGATGGCGCGCAGGATCAGGGCGTTGCCGCCGGGGAAGCCGAAGGCGTCGTAGTCGGCGTACATCGCCCGCATCCCGTCGCGGCGGGACTCCGGCAGCCCCGCGGCGTCGGCCCACTCGTCGAACGACGGCTCGGCCACCTCGATCTCGCGGCCCAGGGCCTTGCCCATCATCGCCGCCAGTTCCGTCCGGTCGACCATGCCGGGGGCGGAGAGCTCGAACGTGCCGTGGTCGAGGCGGTCGGTCGTGAGCGCGATCGCGGCGCAGTCGGCGACGTCGCGGTAGTCGACGTAGGAGAGCTTCTTGCGCGGATCGAACGGCAGGCCGAACGCGCCGGTCTTGGCGACGGCGGGCCAGCCGTTGGCGAGCGTTTGCATGAACATCGTGGGCTGCAGCACGGTGAAGGCCATGCCCGACTCGTAGATCGCCCGCTCGACGGGGAGCTTGGCGGCGTGGTTGACCAGCGTGGTGATCGACGGGTGGATCACGCCGGAGAAGCAGAACTTGCCGACGCCGGCGGCGGTGGCGGCCTCGACCATCGCCACGCCGAGGTCGGCCTCGTGGTCGGCGAAGGCGGGGTTGATGTGGAAGACGCCGTCCACGCCCTCCGCCGCAGCCCGCAGGCTCGGCGGGTCGGCCAGGTCGCCGACGGCGGTCTCGTGGGCCCCACCCTGCCGGGCGGCATCGGCCTTGCCCGCGTCGCGGATCAGGGCGCGGACGGTCGCGCCACGCGCCGCGAGCGCGGGCACGACGGCACCGGCGTACTCTCCCGTGGCACCGATGACTAAGACCTTCATGGCGGTTCCGTGGTTGAACTTGTCGTTCGGCTGCGAACGCCACCGTAGCACGGCAGTTTCCGGGTAGTCAAAGGGCCGGCCGGAGGGGTTCGGACCCGCCCATGTCCGCCCCGCCGCCGGCCGCGCCGCGGGGCGCGGGAAGGGCATTGCGGTAGGATGAGCGGGTGCCCGGACCCGCCGCCCCATTTCGGTCAGTCGACGCGCGGCGGTGGGCACGGCGGCGTCGACTTTACTACGTGGGCCTCGCGGTCCTCTTCACGGCGATCGCGTTTTACGTCGGGCCAAATGTCATCCTGTTCGGCAAGCTCACCGGGCTGACGCCGGCCGACTTTGCGGTGTCGGTCGAGCGGGTTGACGTCCCCATCGTCCGCGCGATGAAGCAGTACGAGCGCGACCACGGCCGGCGGCCGGACCGGGCGGAGGCGCTGGCGCCGAAATACCTGCCCGAGGACGTGGCGGAGCGGTGGCGGTATGCAGTGACTCGAGGGGAGTTCCGGGCGGTCGCGCTGCACAACCACAGGGTCTTCTACCGCTTTCGGGCCCGGCCGGACGCTGGGGGAGATTCCACGCAACCGTATGAGGATCTTCTTTACGCGCGGTATCCTGATGAGGGGTGGTACGTCACCGGCCCCTTCGCGGAGGGTCGGATTCCGCTGCCGCCGGTTGCCGAGTGAGGACCGCCGATGCCCTACTGCCGCAAGTGCTACGCCGACCTTCATCACGCCCCCGACGCCTGCCCGTCGTGCGGTACGGCGTTCGATCCGGCCGACCCCAAGACCTTCCTCGCCCGCCCCTTTCCGGGGCGGTGGACGGTGGTGGGCCAAATCCTCTTCACCACACTCTTCGCTTGCTTAATTGCGTTCATCGTGGCGCTCTTCCAAATCGCCGGCACCAGCGGACACTGACGCATGACCCGCCCGCGCCCGTTCCGCTACGCCGCCGACCCGGTCTGCCTCGCGGGGGCGGTCGCCTACGTCGCGTACCGCGCGATGCTGCGGCCGGCAGGCGCCGGCGGGGCGTTCTGCCACGGTTACTTGAACGACCTGCTCTGCCTGCCGCTGTTCCTGCCGATCTCGCTCGGGCTGCAGCGGCGCGTCGGCCTTCGCCGGCACGACGGGCGGCCCCGGCTGTGGGAGGTGGTGCAGCACGCGGCGGCGTTCTCAGTCATGTTCGAGATCGTGATCCCGCGCTTCCCGACCGTCTTCTGCTCGACGGCTGACCCGATGGACGCCCTCGCCTACCTTGCCGGGGGACTGATCGCCTACGGCATCTGGTGCGGTCTGCCCCTGCGACGCCAAGACTGCAGACCGTTGGTCCGCAGCTACCCGTGACGTCGCTCGCCGGATTCACGCGCCCGGATGATCGGCCGTACACTGCGGCCCATGCCGTTTCGATGGAACCCGCGCGACCAACTGGCCCTGCTGCGGTACGCCCTGAAGTGGGTGCTGATCGCCGTGCCGGTCGGGGCGGCGATCGGGTCGGCGGTGGCGCTGTTTTTGTGGTCGCTCGAGGGCGCGACGGACTTCCGCCACCACCACACCTGGCTGCTGTTCCTGCTGCCGGTGGGCGGGGTGGGGATCGGGCTGATGTACGGGGCGTTCGGGAAGTCCGTCGCGGCCGGGAACAACCTGATCGTGGACGAGATCCACGCGCCCGGCGGCGGGGTGCCGGCGCGGATGGCGCCGCTGGTGCTGATCGGCACCGTCGCCACGCACCTGTTCGGCGGGTCGGCCGGGCGCGAGGGGACGGCGATTCAGATGGGCGGCAGCATCGCCGCCGAGGTCGGCCGGCGGCTGCGGCTCGACGCGGTCGACACGCGGCAACTGCTGACCGCGGGCGTGGCGGGCGGGTTCGGGGCGGTGTTCGGCGTGCCGCTGGCCGGGGCGATCTTCGCCGTCGAGGTCCTCGCCCTGGGCCGGCTAAATTACGAGGCGATCCTGCCCTGCCTGATCGCCAGCATCGTCGGCGACTGGACGACGCGCGCCTGGGGCATCCACCACACGACCTACGCCATCGCCGCCCTCTCGCCGCTGGAGACGACGCACCTGAGCTGGCCGCTGCTGGGGAAGGTCGCGCTGGCGGCGGTCGCGTTCGGGCTGGCGGGCACGCTGTTCGCGGAGCTGACGCACGGGCTGGGGCAGGTGTTTAAGAAGGTCTGCCCGTGGCCGCTGGGCCGGCCGGTGATCGGCGGGCTGATCGTCATCGGCCTCGCCCACGCGGTCGGGCGCGACTACCTTGGGCTGGGCGTCCACCTCAACCCCGGCGCGAAGGTGAGCTTGGTCACCTGCTTCCAGCCCGGCGGCGCGACGGCGTTCAGTTGGTGGTGGAAGCTGCTGTTCACCGCCGTCACGCTCAGCAGCGGGTTCAAGGGGGGCGAGGTGACGCCGCTGTTTTTCATCGGCGCGGCACTGGGCAACACGGCCGGTTGGCTGCTGGGCGCGCCGGTGGATTTGTTCGCCGGCCTGGGGCTGGTGGCGGTGTTCGCCGGCGCGACGAACACGCCGCTGGCCTGCACGATCATGGGCGTCGAGCTGTTCGCCGGCGGCGGGTCGGATCTGGTGGGCAACGGGTTCGCGGTCTACCTGGCGGTGGCGTGCTTCGTGGCATACTTGACCAGCGGGCACTCGGGCATCTACCTGTCGCAGCGGATCGGCACGCCGAAGGTCGCCGGCGAGTGGGGCGAGGGCGACTCGCTGCGAACGGCGCGGGAGCGCGCCCCGGCGGTGGGGGGGCGGTGGTTTGGGGGCGTGAGCAAAGGTTTCCGAAGCCCCAAGTCGTGATACACTGACCGGCGATGCCGACGGTTACCTCCCTGAGCGACGTCACCGGCTTCCGCGGCGAAAAGATCGTCGAGCTCTGCCTGACAAACTACGCCGCGTCGGCGCAGCCGCTGTTCCGCCCCGGCTTTCTGGGCGACAAGTGGCCGGCAGTCGATTTCTACGTGGAGCTAGAGGGCGTGCAGGGCAGGCGGCCTTACTTCCTTATCCAAGTGAAGTCCACCTCCAAAGTGGTAGCCGTCAATGCCTCATCCCTCCGGGTGACCTCGAAGAAGCGGGACGTGGATCGGCTACTGCAGGTGCCCGGCCCGACCTACATCCTGGGCGTTCACGAACCGTCGGCCCGCGTGTTCGCCAAATCGGTCCACGACGGCACCGCCGCCAAGGCGGTCACCCGCATACCGTTGACACACGAGTTGACGCCCACCAACCTCCAGCGTCTATACGATGAGGTGAGGGATTACTGGGCCTCCGCCATTCACAAGCCGCTCACCTCAGTTTTTACATGACTCCCACCCCTTCCCAATCGGACTTTGTTCGCCGCCGCGCAGACCTGATGGCCGAGCTGTTCCTGGAGGGGTTCGGCCCACAGTTCCTCTCCCGCCCGACCTCCCCGGACGTCGGCTATGACCTGCTCGCCGGCTTCCTCAACGGGCGGGGCGGCATCAACACGTTCGCCGTCGAGGTTCGTGCGACCGAGCGGCCGCCGGGGTCGAGTGTCAAGGTGCAACGTGACATTTTCGACCGCTTCGCCCGCTCCAACATCCCCGGCCTGCTGCTGGTGGCCGACGTGAAGGCGAACCGGCTGCACTACGGGTGGCTCGCGCCCGGCGGCGACGAGGGGGCGGCCAGCGTTTCGATTCGCGTCGCACCGGTGGATGAGGCCGCGAGGAATGAGCTTCGCCTGAAGTTTGAGTCGTCGAGTGCTGGCGTATTGGCGGTCCATTAACGAGAACAGCCGGATGCCGCCCGACGCCCCCTTGCCGACCGTGCTCGACTACGCCCGCCCGCCCCGGCGGTGGGGTTGGGGGGCGTGGCTGAACGCCGCCGCGTTCGGGCTGGCGCCGTTTGCGGTGGCCGTGATCTACGTTGTTTTCTCCCGGTGGCCTGGCCGCATCTTTACGGAGCGCAGCGACTTCCTTGCCGAGGGCATCGCGTGCGGGGCCGGCGCGTTCTTCGCCGCCCGCCTGCCGCTGCCGGAGTGGGCGCGGTGGGGCCTGCTGCTCGCCTGCGCGGCGGCCTTTTACTGGTTCGCGGACGGGATCATGCTGTACCTGGTCGGCACCATCCACGGCGACTGGCTGTGAGGCGGAGGAGTCGCACGATGCCGTTCGCACCATCGGAGGCCCCCGCGAGCGATCCGGTCGGCCTCCTCGCGCGGCTGCGGGCGGTGCGGGCCGTGCGGTTCACCGCCGCCGGCGGGGCGGCGGCGGGGTGGGAGGGGGCGGGCGAGGGCACCGTCGACGTCTCCGACGCGCCCGGCGGCGGGATCGTCTTCGCCGAACGCGGCACCTGGCAGCCTACCCTCGGCGGCCCGCTGGGGTTTTCCAACGTTTACCGCTGGACCCCCGCCGCCGCCCCGGATGTCGCGGTGCGGCTGGAGCATTTGCGCTTCGGCCCGGCCCGGCCGGTGGTGCTGTTCGACCTGATCCCCGACGCCGGCCGCTGGCGATCAAGGACCCCGCACGTCTGCGGGGAGGATCATTACGCTGCGACGCTCGTCATTGCAACGGGGCGGGTGGAGATGGAATGGACGATCACCGGCCCACGGAAGCGCGAGCGGATTTTCTATACATATGTTTAGCGGCTTCGGCAACAACTATGCAGTTGCCCGCAGCAAGCGATCATCAAATCAACGTCAGCACATAGAGGTTCGCCAGAATGAGCAGTAGCACAACTTGCGTGGCGATCACCACCCCCGCCGCGTGCGGCAGGCGGAGGTAATGTCGGTGGGCGGCGTAGAGGCGGTAGGCGAAGAGGAGCCAGCAGACGCCGAGGGCGGCGGGGATCCATGAAAAGACTGCCACGACATCCGGCAGACTCCCCGCAAAACCAGTCGCAACGAAAAATGGGGGTCTGACGGCAAAAAGTCGCACATAGGCGGCCGAGGCTAGTGCGAAACCTAATGTTGCAGACATCCAGATGAGAAGGTCGCCAGAATATGCAGCCGCTCGCATCACGCTGGCGGTGCGGATCTTCGCCTGCCGCCGTGTAGTCCGAAGCCCGAGCAGCGTTGCAGGAGAGAGAACAGGCCACAGCAGGGCGATCAGCCACACCGCCGCAAACTCGTTGAGGCACTGGCGGTTGCTGAACTCAAACCCACTTGGCGATCGCCATGCCACGGGATTAGGATCTCTGTACAGCACCGTATCTCGCAACATCTGCCAAGTTGCAAACATGGGATGGTTCTGATCAAGCCACGCTTGTGGAGTGCCATTATTTCTAATGAAGCTGCGCTTGCCTTCCGGGCTCAAAGATTGAAACAAATTAGCGGTCGCCACCGGACCGGGACTAGCACGATATTGTCGGTTCGACTGCACCTGCTCCGCCACCGCTGCCGCCATCGGGCCGACCAGCGCCACCGCCGTCCAGAGCGTCGCCCCCACCAGCCAGTAGGCCACGAACCGCCGCGGCTTCGACGGCCCGGCGGGGTTGATCGACCCCCAGAAGCGGCGCGGGCGCAACCCGCCGATCAGCGTCCTGAAGTACGACCCGACCGGCCGCTCGGGGTGGTGCTCGAAGAGGGAGGGGTGCCGCCGGCGGGCGGGGTCGGCGAAGTCGGCCCAGTCGAACCGCCGGCCGCACTCGGGGCACCGCGGCTCGGGCTGGTCGCGCTGGCCCCGCAGGTCGTAGCCGCACAGCGGGCACGTCGCGGCGGCTTCGGGCGCGGCTTCGGCGGAGGCGGGCATGGCGCGATCTTATCGGATAACCTGTCGGATCGACGCGACAACTGCGGACCGTTGGTCCGCAGCTACCTGTGGACTCCCATTTTCGAGACCGCCATGAATCTCCAAATCGCCCTGCTCGGGCTGTCGCTGCTGCTGCTCGCCGGGCCGGGGGCGCGGGCGCAGGAGGACTATCGGCCCGAGGGCTTCGCCGTCGCGCCCGAGGGGTCGCTGGACGTCGCCAACTGCCCCGCGCCGCTGTTCCGCTGCCCGATCTTCGACGGGGCGGCCGACCCCAGCGCCGTCTGGCACGAGGGGGAGCAGGCGTGGTACCTCTACTACACCCAGCGGCGGGCGAACCAGGTCTTGCAAGGCGTGGGGTGGTGCTACGGCACGAAAATCGGCATTGCCAAGAGCACCGACGCCGGGCGGAGCTGGGAGTACCAGGGCGTCTGCCTGAACCTCTCGCGCGGGAAGCAGGCGGAGACCTTCTGGGCCCCGCACGTCTGGCGGCACGCGGGGGCGTTCCACATGATCGTCACCTACATCCCCCGCATCGGCGGCAACGGCAACTGGGGCGGCAAGGCGCAGCTCGCCCACTACACCAGCAAGGACGGCGAGACGTGGGCCGACCAAGGCTTGGTCGACGTCGGCAGTGATAACGTGATCGACCCCGCCGTCCTGCGGCTGCCCGACGGCCGGTGGCTGCTGGTGTTCCGCGACGACAACGCCGGCACCAAAACCGCCATGTGCGTCTCGACCGACCTGAAGACGTGGACCCGGCTGCCGCAAGTCACCGGCGACCAGACGCACGAGGGGCCGGTCCTCTTCCACTGGAAAAACGCCTTCTGGATGCTCACCGACGATTGGAAGGGGCTGGGTGTTTACGCCAGTGAAAACGGCATCGACTATAAAAGGAATGGCCGCATATTGGAGGGCAAGGGCAAGCGGCCGGACGATGGTGATCAAGGCCGCCACGCCGGCGTGATGGTGGCGGGGGAGCGGGCGTTCGTCGTCTACTTCACCCACCCCGGCCGCCACCTCGACGTGCGGCAGGAGACCAGCCCGCAGAACACCACGCCGCAGTTCAACCGCAGCAGCTTGCAGATTGCCGAGCTGGGCGTGGAGGACGGCAAACTCGTGGCGCACCGGGACAAATACGCGAAGTGACGCAGTACCAGTAGCCGGGAGCGGAAGCCCCGGTCCCGCGAGATATGGAAGCCCTCGCCCCCATCCACGCCTGGCACCCCATCGTCTCCGGCGGCGGGCCGCTTGTGCTGCTGCCCGACGCGCTCCTGCCGCACTGGCGTGGAGAGCTCGGAGGCGAACCGGATCCGAACGCCGCCCGCTAAACCGGGCCACGCCGGAACTCGGTACGTCAAGACGCGAACTGCTGCAAACTGTCAAAGTCCCGTTCGACAAACAAGCCGGCGTCTGAGCCGTAGGCGAAGGCCCGGATTTTTGGGCGTGGGGGAATCGTTGGGATCGATTTCTTTGCGAAGCCGCAAGCGGCGGGTTCCAGCGGTTGGCCCCGCCTCACCCGAACCGCCACGCCAGTCCGTCGGCCAACTCCGCGGCGGCGTACTCGACGTGCAGCACGCGGCGGTGGCTCGGGGAAGCGGCCGGCGACGAGGCGTGCAGCACCAGCGGCCGCATCACCACCGCGCCGCCGGCGGGGCAGGGCAGCGGCCGACGCGGGCCGGCGGCGGCGGCCGAGGCGACCTCCGCGGCGTCCAGCAGCCGGCGGTGGGTGCCGGGCACGATCCGCAGCGGGCCGTTGTTGATCCCGCAGTCGTCCAGGTGCAGCCGGACGGTGAGCATCGCCGCCAGCACCCCCACCGGCGGCTGAACGTGGGCCACCCCCGCCTTCACCGACCACGGCCCGTAGCCCGGCACGTCGACCCGCCCGGCCACCGCGATCGCCCGGTCCTGGTGCCACGGCACGGTCCAGTTCGCCGCCGGCGTTTTGTCGAACAGCAGCCCCCGCACCGGCCGGGCGGCGTCGCCGAGGACCGCCCCGACCACCGCCCGCACCGCCGGGTGGGCCGCGACGCGCGCGACGGCCGGCACGTCGAGCACGTTCCGCCGCCCGGCGGCGCGCCTCGTGGTTGTGTCGCCGTCGTCGGACGCCTCGTCAATCGCCGCCAGCACATCGGTCAAGGCGTCGGGCGGGAGCAGCGCGTCGATCACCGCGGCGCCGTCAACATCGAGCTGGGCCTGCCAATCGGTCATGCGACAAGCCTACCGCGCCGGGCGTTCTGTGGCACGGCGTTCAACTCGCGCTTCGCCGCTCGGTTCGCTTGACGCGACCGGGCGCGGCGGTTATTCTTTCCGAACCGCACCCGTTCCCGGCGCGGCGTTCCCATCGTTGTTCACCCCCTCCTCCGGCGCTGGCCAGGCGGCCCGTGCGGGAAGGTCCGCCCACCCACAAGCAGGTGCCGTATGACCCGACGCGCCCCGTCCGAAGCCCGCCCCCGGTCGGCGACTGCCGCCGCCCGCCCGACTCCCGAGCGGCACCTGTTCGAGCCGCTGGAGCGCCGCGCGCTGCTGTCGGCGGTGATCGGCGTGATCGGCGGGGCCACCGCGCTCGACATCCGGGCGGGCCAGACGGTGCAGGTGAACGGGCTGGGGTCGGACGTGTCGGCCGACGGCGATGCCGACCCCGCGACCGGGCCGGGCACGGTGCTGACGGCGCGGTTCCAGTGGAACTTCGGCGACCCGGCGGTGCCGACCGCCGCCACGCCGGTGGGGGTCGTGCCGATCGTGGGCGTGCCGGTGGTGCCGGTGTCGGGCGGGGCGAACCCGTTCGTGCCGACCGGGGCCGATCCGACGGGCAATGAGGGGGTCGGGCCGGTGTCGGCCGAGGGGTCGACGGCTTCGACACCCGCGTTGACGCCGGTCGTTGCGCCGGCGTCGGTGTCCGTGCGGCAGGTGCCGGTGCTGGGGGGGCTGACGCGGGCGGTGCCGGTGCCGGTGCTTCGGGGCGCGTTTAGAACCGCGCCGCAGGCGGTGGCGGGCGGGCAGTTCAACACGCTCGAGGGGTTCAACGCCGCCCACGTCTACGAGCGGCCGGGGGATTATTCGCTGTCGCTGACCGTGACCGACGCCGCGGGGGTGGTGTCGACCGCGACGGTGCCGGTCCACGTCTCGCCGGACGACCGGCGGGCGGTGTACGTCGCGGCGACCGGCGCGGCAGACGCCGACGGCGCGACCCAGGCGTCGGCGGTCAACTTCGACGGGCTGCGGCGGATCCTGACCACCGGTGCGCCCGAGAACGACGCCCGCATCCTCTTCCGCCGCGGCGATTTGTTCAGCTTCACCGCCCCGCTGCGGTTCGACGGGCTGCACGACCTGACCCTCGGCGCGTACGGCGTCGGCGGCAAGCCGATCCTCCGCTACGGCGGCGCGCCGGTGTCGATCACGCCGCTGATCGGCATGAACGACGCGACGCGGAACCTGACGGTGCGCGATTTGTCGCTGGAGTCGATCTTCACCGGCTTCGAGAAGGCCGGCGTGCCGGACGGCATCCAGCCGCGCGGGACCAACATCTCGATCATCGACAACGAGTTCCACAACCTCAGCTACGCCGTCAACACGAATCTGCGGCCGGACGGGGTGCTGGTGCAGGGCAACCGGGCGCCGGCCGTGAGCGACCTGCGGGCCTACTTCGTGTGGCTGGGCGGGTCGGACATCGTCATCACCGGCAACACCGTCGCCAACAGCACGCGCGAGCACGTGGTGCGCGGGGCGGGGTGGGAGCGGGTGCTGGTGGCCCACAATAATCTGACGAACACGATCGCCGACCCGGTGGACATCATCAAGGGCGCGGTGGTGCTGCAGGCCGGCAACTACGGCTATGTGGCGGACAACCGCATTCAGGGCCCGATCGTGGTCGGCCCGCTCGGCGACGGCAACGGCACGCCGCCGGAGCGCACGAACTTCGTGGTCGTCGAGCGCAACCGCGTCACCGGCGAGAAAATCGAGGTCATCCACGGGGCGCAGGACGTGGTGATCCGCAACAATGTGGTGGTGATGAAGCAGGACGGGCAGTACGAGGGCATCAAGGTCGACGGCTACACCACCACCCAGAGCGGCGTGACCTACAACCGCGGCACGCAGCGGGTGGCGGTGCTGTTCAACACCGTCGTGATGGGCAAGAACCCCAACCGCGGCATCTGGATCGTGCCGGGCGGGGTGGGCAACTCGCTGGTCGGCAACCTGGTGACGACCGAGTACGGCGTGCCCTACGAGTCGAACCGCAAGGCGCTGGACACCGGGGCGGACCCGGCGACCAAGGGGCCGGTGGTGCCGCTCTACACCTACGTCGCGGACAACATCTGGTACGCGGGGAAGGACGGCAAGGCGAGCACGGCGATCAAGTACGACGGCAGTTACATCACGCCGGCGGCTTGGAACGCGATGCTGGCGGCGGGCGGGTTCCCCGGCAATGACCTGTTCCTGAACGTGCCGCTGGACGGGCAGTTCGCCCCGAACTCTGCGTACACGGCCGCCGCCCGACCGTTCGGCGGGGTCTTCACCGACCTGACCGGCAAGCTGCGGCCGGCCGACGGTCAGTTGTGGACGGTCGGGGCGGTGGAGACCTTCGCCGGCGCATTTCCGCCGCCAGTTGCGCCACCCATTGCGGCGTTGGCCGTGGCCCCGACGTTGACCCGCACGGCCGTTCCCGTCAGCCGGCGGTCGCTGGCGTCGATTTCGATTTAGGAAAAGCTCGGCCGGGCCGTCGTCCAGAGGGCGAAGGCGATGGCGACGAGCGCGCCGACGTCCAGAATGGCGATGACCCAGTGCCCCTCGCGCAGATCGCCGACGAGCGAGTACGCCATCCACGGCCCCAGCACCACCGCCAGCGCGACCCACACGCCCCGCCGGCCCGGCGCCATCGCGTAGGTCAACCCCACGCCGATCAGCCCCGCCGCCAGCCACGTCCCGATCACCCACGCCGGGACCGACTGCCCCTTGGCCCGCGCCACCCACAGCAGCCCGCCGCTGAGGACGTAACTGGCCGCGACGATGTAGAGAATAAGGCGGGCGGCGGGGTAGGGGTCCATCGGGGCATCTTACCCGCTCATTTCTTCGCCTTCTTTCCCTTGGCGGGCTTCAGATCTTCAAACTCAAGGATGTGCGCAATTGAGATCGTCTTCCACCCGCGGGCGATATCGTAACCCACATCGCTCACGAACACGTTAATTCCCACCAACGCGGTCGTCTCGCTAACCGCCAATAGCCACGGTTCGGTGATGTCGTAAATGGAGTTGTTCACCATCCGAATCCGGAACGGTTGAAACGGATGATCTACCAGTTTCAATTGAAGGTCACTATACGTCATAGCTTCGTCCTTATCAAATCACCCCTTCGCCTTCGCCCGCACGTCGTCCAGCCCGCCGACGTAGAGGAACGCGCCCTCGGGCAGGTCGTCCGCCCGGCCGCTGACGATGTCGTCGAAGCTCTGGATCGTCTCGGCCAGCGGCGTGTAGATGCCCTTCTTGCCCGTGAACTGCTCGGCCACGATGAACGGCTGGCTGAAGAACCGCTCGATCTTCCGCGCCCGGCCGACGATCAGCTTGTCCTCCTCGCTCAGCTCGTCGATGCCGAGGATGGCGATGATGTCCTGCAAGTCGCGGTAGCGCTGCAGCATGTTCTGCACCTGGCGCGCGACGCGGAAGTGGTCCTCGCCGACGATGTCCGCCGACAGTGCCCGGCTGGCCGACGCCAGCGGGTCCACCGCCGGGTAAATGCCCTTGCTGGCGATGCTGCGCTCGAGGTAGATGAACGCATCGAGGTGCGCAAAGGCGTTGGCCGGCGCGGGGTCGGTCGGGTCGTCCGCCGGGACGTAAACCGCCTGCACCGACGTGATCGCGCCGTTCTTGGTGCTGGTGATCCGCTCCTGCAGCTCGCCCATCTCCGTCGCCAGCGTCGGCTGATACCCCACCGCCGACGGCATCCGGCCCAGCAGCGCGCTCACCTCGCTGCCCGCCTGCGTGAAGCGGAAAATGTTGTCGATGAACAGCAGCGTGTCCGCCCCGGTCTCGTCGCGGAAGTACTCCGCCATCGTCAGCGCGCTCAGCGCGACGCGCATCCGCGCGCCCGGCGGCTCGTTCATCTGGCCGAAGACCATCACGGTCTGGTCGATGACGTGCTTGCCCGTGTCGCCGATCTCCGCCTCCTGCATTTCCAGCCAAAGGTCGGTCCCCTCGCGCGTCCGCTCGCCCACGCCGGCGAAGACGGAATAGCCGCCGTGCTGCTGGGCGATGCGGGCGATGAGCTCCTGGATCACGACGGTTTTGCCCAGCCCCGCCCCGCCGAACAGCCCCGCCTTGCCGCCGCGGATGAACGGCGTCAGCAGGTCGATCACCTTGATGCCCGTCTCGAACACCTCCGCCTTGGGCGTGAGGTCGACGAAGTCGGGCGGCTCGCGGTGGATCGGCCGCCGGGCCTTGGCGTCGACCGGCCCGCGGTTGTCGATCGGCTCGCCGAGCAGGTTGAACACCCGCCCCAGCGTCTCGGTCCCCACCGGCACGGTGAGCGGCCCGCCGGTGTCGCCGACGCTCATCCCCCGCCGCAGCCCGTCGGTCCCGCCCAGCGCGACCGCCCGCACCTTCCCGCCGCCGAGGTGCTGCTGGACCTCGCCCACGAGGGTCTTGTCCGCCATCTCCCCGTCGGCCCCCTCCGCCTGGTACGCGATGGTGATGGCGTTGTAGATCGACGGCAGCGAGTCCTCGGGGAACTCGGCGTCGAAGGTCGAGCCGATGACCTGGCTGATCTTCCCGACCGCCGCCGACCCGCCGCCGTCGCGGTGGCCCCGGCCGTCGGTGGAGGACTGGTCGGTCTGGCTGGTCTCGCTGGTCTCGCTGGTCTCGCTGGTCTCGTCGTAAACGGCGGCTTCGGGGGCGTCGGCAATGGTCATGGCGGGGGCTCCTGATGGGGAAACTCGAACGTGCGGGGATTGTACCCATCACCCGCCGCCCGACAACCCGGCCGCCACACCGCCCGCCACACCGCCCGCCACACCGCCCGACAGCCCCGGCGGCGGCCCGCGCCGCCACCGCTTCCATCGACCGCTGCCGAGCCGCAGTGCACATGCCGAAAAAATCCTTCCGCGCCGGTAGCTGCGGGCCAACGGCCCGCAGTCTTCCGCCCCGCCATTGATAAATCGTCCGGTAACGAACCGAACCCCAACGCCAATGCTGCTAACGCATATTCGCTGCGCCCGTCGACCGCGAATTAGACTCCAACAATGGTTATTGAGAGCGCAAACGCCGCGAATTAGAGCGCAAACGGCGCGTATTAGAGCGCAAACGCGCCGAATTAGATCGCAAACGCGGCGCATCAGTGCGCAAACGCGCCGAATCAGTGCGCAAACGCGGAGAATCAGCGCGCAAACGCGGCGAATTAGATCCCAATATCCATTATTGGAGTCTGAATAACCACGTTTGCGCGCGCAAACCCTTCGGCCCGCCGTGGAACGGGCGTCCCGCCCGGATTGGATTGCCTTGATGCCTCCGTCGCCGAATCCGGGCGGGACGCCCGTTCCACGGCGGCCCGACGCACGGCCAACAGTTGCACCCGATGAAAATCTCCTCCGGATTTCTCTTGACGCCCCGTCTCCTTGCTGTAGGGTGCCCTTCGCCGCGCCCGCCTTCCTCGAGCAGGAGCCCGCTTGCCCCGCCGCCCGCGACACCCCGCGCCCGCCGCCCGCGCCGCCATTGTGCGGGCCGTGATCGAGGCGCTGGAGCCGCGCCGGCTGCTGGCGGGCATCGCCGGGGATCCGACGGCCGAGGTCGGCGAGGACTACCCGCTGCAGCTCGTCTACGGCAACCCCAACTCGGCGTGGGACCTGGACTGGGGCGACGGCGTTGCCGAGACCGTCAGCGGCGGCAACTACCTGCTGCCGACGCACCGGTACGCGGCGGGCACCTACACGCCCGTCGCCACGTTCGAGGGCCGCGCCCACCCGCTGGCACTCGACCCGGACTTCGGGCAGTTCGGCCGCGTCATCATGGACCTCGGGTCGTGGGAGAAGGTCAAGAACGTCGCGCTCGAGTCCGACGCCTCGGGCCGGCTGATCGCCGCGGGCGACTCCAACGGCGACTTCGCCTTGGTCCGCTTCCTCCCGTCCGGCGCGCCCGACCCGTCGTTCGGGTCGGGCGGGAAGGTCTTCACCGACTTCGGCGCGACCGACCGCGCCGAGGGCATCGCGCTGCAGCCGGACGGCAAGATCGTCGTCGTCGGCTACGGCGGGCCGACGGGCAACTTCGCCGCCGCCCGCTACCTGCCCGACGGGTCGCTGGACCCGTCTTTCGGCGTCGGCGGGAAGGTCACCACCGACTTCAACGCCTACGACTGGGCGCGCGAGGTCCGCCTGCAGCCCGACGGCAAAATCGTCGTCGCCGGACAGGCGGGCGGGTCGTGGGGGCTGGCCCGCTACCTGCCGAACGGGTCGCCCGACGCCTCGTTCGGCAACGGCGGGAAGCTGTTCACCACGATGGACAACGGCGTGGGCACCGCGATGGAGCTCCTGCCCGACGGCAAGCTGCTGGTCGTCGGCACCGCCGGCGGCAACCAGCCCGGCGGGGCGGTGGTGGGCATCGCCCGCTACCTGCCCAACGGCGCGCTGGACCAAACCTTCGGCACCGGCGGCCGCCGAACGCACGACCTCAGCAGCGGCCCGGACGTGCCGACCGACGTGGCGGTGCTGCCCGACGGGAAGTTCGTCGTCACGCGCCAGGACGCCGCTGGCGGCCTCGCGGTCAGCCGTTTCACCCCCGCCGGCGCGCTCGACACCACCTTCGGCAGCGGCGGCACCGCGCAGGTCGCTGCGGGGCTGGGCGGGCTGGCGCACACGGTTCTAGTCGACCCCGACGGCTCGCTGACCGTCGGCGGCGAGACCGAGACCTTCCCCTCCTTCGCCCGCTTCCGCCCCGACGGCACCCCCGACCCGACGTTCGGCATCGGCGGGTTCTTCCAGGACGAGTGGGGCACCGGCACCAACGCCTACGGCGCCAGCTACAGCCTCGCCCGCCGGCCCGACGGCAAGATCGTCAGCGGCGGCACGCTGTGGGGCCAGTTCGCGCTGCACCAACTGCTGCCGGACAACCGCCTGGTGGTCGCCGCCCGCCCCGAGGCCCCCACCGACCTCGCCGTCACGCAGGTCACGCCCGACACGGTGACGCTGCAGTGGTTCGACAACGCGATTGATGAAACCGGCTACGAAATCTGGGCGTCCGAAGCCGGTGCAGACTTCGTAAAACTCGGCACTACTTCGTTCTATCCCGGCACCGGCGCATCCGCTTTTCAATTGCCCGGTCTTTACCCTGACAGTACCTACCGCTTCGAGGTCCGGGCGTCCGGGGCCGATGCCGCGTCTGCCTTTTCGGGGCCGGTGGCGGCCACCACGCCCACCCTCGCCATCGCCGGCGCCGACACCGCGGCCGGCGGGACCCCCTACACCCTCTCCCTCAACACCAGCTTCGCCGCCGGCGAGTGGAACCACTGGCAAATCGACTGGGGCGACGGCACCGACCGCCAGACCCTCCCCTCCGGCAGCCCCGCGACCGCCACCCACACCTTCGCCCCCGGCGTGACCAGCCCCGTCGTCAGCGCGTCGGCCGTCGACAACGACGGCTTCGACCACGTCGCCGACCCGCTCGGCGTGAGCGTGACCGGCGTGGCCGCGCCCGCCGCGCCCGTAAATCTGATCGCCACGCCCTTCTCCGACAGCCGCATCGACCTGGCGTGGACCCAGCCGACGCCCGACGCAGTTCAATCCGTCGTCTCGCGGTCGGACGACGCGGGGCAGACGTGGCGCGACGTCGGCACGCTCGCCCGAGGCGCCACGACCTTCTCGGACGCCGGGCTGATCGCCCCGCCGAACGGCACGCCCGCCGCGTCGGCCCGGCTGTACCGCGTGGTGGCGTCCAACGGGGCCGGCCCCTCCCCCGCCGCGCAGGCCGCGCCGGTCGCGGCCGCGACCGACGCCCCCGCCGTCACGGTCGCCGCCGTGCCCTCGAGCCGCGCCGGCTACGCCTCGGTCGAGGTCTCGTGGGTGTACGCCGGCAAGGTCCAGTCGGCCGCCGACGGCTTCCAGGTCGAAATTCGGCGCGACGGGCAAGAAAACTTCCACCTCTCCAGCTCGGGCCGGTACCCCGGCTACAACCCGCAGACCAAGCAGTTCACCGCCCACATCGACAACCTGCCGACCGACGCGGCCCACTCCTTCCGCGTCCGCGCCCTCCTCGCCGACGGCACCCGCACCAAGTACGGCGCCGCCCAACTCACCACCGCGCCGGCCGCCCCCTACGTCTACGGCCGGTTCCTGACGCGCGACACGCTGCGGGTCGAGGTGGCCGACAACTCGTCGACCGAAACCGACTTCGTGATCGACCGCTCGGTGAACAACGGCCCCTGGACCCCCGCCGGCGTGGCGACCGCCGCCTCCCCCGGCGCGCGCCCGACCCTGGAGGTCGGCGGTTTGCCGATGAACGCGAGCGTCACGCTCCGCGCCCGCGCCCGCCGCCGCGACGCGACCGGCGACGTCTACTCGGCCCCCAACGAAACCTACCTCTCAACGGCCCGCGCCACCGGCACCCTCGGCGCCGCCCCGAGCGCGACGATCGGCAACCCCACCAATTACAACTACCCCGCCCCGACCGTGTTCGGCATCGGCGCCTACGGGTGGACCGGCAACGTCGACGGGTACGAGTATGAATTGACGGGCAACGGCGTCACGAAGCGCGGCACCTACCTTGGCGGAAGCGATACCGCCCTCGAAAACTTCTCGGACCTCCCCTCCGCCGGCACCGTGACCGGCCGCATCCGGGCCTACAACGCCGCAGGGTTCTCGCCGTGGGTGGCGGGCACGGCGAAGACCGCCCACGCCTTCACCCGACTGTCCGCCCCGTCCGTCACGGCGGCGGCGGGATCGGCCCCCGGCGAGGTCAACATCGCCTGGGCCGCCCCGGCGCGGACGCAGGTGCCCAACGACTCCGGCGGCACCAGCCCGATCCTTTACCGCGTCGCCTACGCCCCGGCGGCCCAAAGCTTCAACGCCGACCCCACCTCCACCTGGACCGACGCCTTTACCGGCTACACCGCCGCCCCGGCCGCCGACGGCCATCTGACGATTACCGGCCTGACCCCCGGCGTCCTCTACCGCTTCGCCGCCGCCGCCGTGTCAAGCACCCCCTACGTCGACTACATCCTCGCCTCGGGCGCGAGCGCCTTCGTGACGGCCCTCGCCGCGCCCGCCGCGGTTCCCGTCACCAAGCCGGCGGCCGTGACCGGGCTGCACGCCGACATCAGCTTCGGGGACGCGCCTTACTACGACGACCCGTCGAAGAATAAGGTGAAGTTGACGTGGGACAACGTGCCGAACAATGAGGAGGGGTTCAAGATTTACCGTACGGAAGTTACCGGATTTCGGGTTGTCAAAACGAAGGACTCGAAAGGAATTGTAACCTCGACGAATGTTCCAACGCTTCGCATCACGCTTGCGGGCAGCGTTGGCGCAGATGTGACGACATGGACTGACGAAGGCATGCTGCCCGGCAACTACGACTACGAACTCATCGCGTACAACGCCGCTGGAGACTCGGCCGGACTGTCGATGACTGCCGGAGTTTGGGCACCGGGAGTCCTCGTTGCGTTGGACGGAACGCTGGATTACCTGAACAATCCGATCAGAGGCGGAGACTTCGGGAACCAGACCGTCATCGCAAAGTTCTCGGAGCTATACAATG
This sequence comes from Tepidisphaeraceae bacterium, assembly GCA_965260985.1. Classification (GTDB taxonomy): domain Bacteria; phylum Planctomycetota; class Phycisphaerae; order Tepidisphaerales; family Tepidisphaeraceae; genus CBDHCE01. Next base: position 152,885 of record CBDHCE010000003.1, read on the forward strand.
CCCCTAAACGCGCAAACGACTATCACGTCGGCACGGGAATTTTCGGAGACAACCCAGACATTGTTCGGATGGCTGTCTTCGGTGCTACCGGACTCGACGCGCCAACCAAAATTAAGAACGCCGTCGAGCGATTGGTCGAATTCTACCGAAACCCTTCACACCTCAACATCCCGCTGGACATCGTAGGGTACAGCCGTGGTGCGTTCAGCGCAGTCCAGCTTGCCGCCTTGGTGTCCCAGGGCTTGGAGGATAAGCAGCAGTTTCTTCGCTTCGAGAACAAGCCGGTACAGACGGGAACCAATGCTCACGGGGTAATGTCGAGGGTTCCCGTCTACAAACGAATCCAGATTCCGATGCGATTCCTTGGTCTGATTAGTCCTGTAGCGCAATTCGGGTTGGATGCATTTCCCAACTTCATCACTGCTGGGGGAATCAACCTTCATATCGGCTGGCCGACGAAGGTTCCGAGTGCTGTCAGGCATGTCGTTCAGCTCCTTGATAATCAGCCCAATCACCGCATCTTCCCACAGACGAAGATGGCCGTTGATCCGGCGACCGACTATTTCGATTCTCCGGCCGACCTCCCGAACGAGAACTTCTTCGATCATGGATTGTTCGACGGCGGTCATCCGAGCATCGGCGTGAACAAAGCAGTTGGGCGCGTCTTCAGCGACAGGGCTAGGATTGTCAACGTCCCGGTAGATCGCATCATACCTGATCCGCCACCGCCTCATCCCGAGTGATGAATAGTCCGCGAATATCGGGTTATCCTGCTAACTTCTTGTTGGCCGCGTGCCTCGCAATTCTGCTCGGGAGCGAAGCGAGTTTGCCTCGATCTCTATTGTTCCCGAATTGAAGAGGAGGTCAATGAAGTATACACACCTCATTTTGTCGTGTTTGGTTATTGTCATTTCCGCGGGGTGTGCCCACTCTCCCTCGTATAGTTGGGGCTTTGGAAATTACAGTCATCAACTCTTCGAGCATGTAGCGTTGCAGAGGGGACATGATGCTGCCCCCATCGAACTGGTCAATTTAGGACATGTTCCCGTGAACGGAGGCGGCAGAATCACTCCCGGTCCCCGACCAATGCCCGATGACGGCGAGATGGTCTGGATGACGATGCCCGATATGCAGATGCATAGTCAGCCGCTTCAGATTGCAACGCAAATTACGCACCCCGAACGTTTCGACGGGACCGTCTGGATCGTCTACCGCGACGATCGCTGGGTATTGGTTCCCATTACTCATGCTGAAGCGGAACGTCGGAGCCTGTCCGGGGAAGAGCCGGGGCCGTAGTGGTCTGCAACGAGACGGTAGACAGTATCCTGTGGTTGTCATCATGGTTGACCGCTGTCAGTTGAGGCAAAAATGAAAATAGCGAAGTGTGTTCTCATTTCTCTTGTCATCCTTCTGATTTGCGGATGTTCTCATTCGCCCTACTACGGTTGGGGTTTTGGGAACGACGGCCTTCAACAATTCGAGCATGTAAAACTCCGCAGTGTTGATGGCGCACTCGCTACCGAGTTGGTGAACGTGGGTCAGATCCGGGTAAATGGTGGTCGCATGATCAGCCCCGGCCCCAGACCCATGCCGGATGAGGGCGAGATGGTCTGGATGTCAATGCCTGACATGCAGATGCACAGCCAGACGTTGCAGATCGCAACCGAAGTTCCGCGCCCGGAGCGTTTTGACGGGATCGTCTGGATCGTCTATCGCGGCGGCCGCTGGGTGCTGGTGCCCATCACACATGCCGAAGAGCAACGCCGGAGTTTGGCCGGAGAAGACCTGGGGCCGTAGGCGGGTCATCCACTGAAGCGTGGGCCGGTTTCTTGCAGGCGGAGGCGGTATGCGTTTGATTTCACTCTTGGTGACGCTGGCGGCGGTCGGTATCGGCGGGTGCGCCAACGGCCCGAGGGCGGCCGGCGGCGGGCGGGGCGGATATGTCTGGGGTTTCCGCAACGCCTCCGGGGCCCCCGTCGACGGGCCGACGGTGGACTACCCGCGCGGCGACGAGGGGGCGACCGGGTCGCTCTCGGTGGTGGGGCCGGTCGCGGCCGGCGCGACGGCGGGCGGGGGGTTCGGGGTCTCGCCGGTGCCGGACCACGCGACCGTCTCGTGGACGGCCGGCGGGGTCGAGCACAAGGAGCGGGTGGCCGTGCCGGCGGTGCAGAACCCTGCCGCCTTCGACGGCATCCTGTGGGTCGAGTTCGGCCCCTCCGGGGCGGTGAAGGTCGCGCCGATGACGCGGGCCGAGGCCCAGCAGATGCAACGGTAGCGGGGCGGTTGAGCCGGGGCGAGTAGGGGATACACCGAATAACCCGTGTCACCAGACGTGGTGACCATGTGTCCGAACGGGTCCGCCGGCCGGCCGGATGCCTCTCCAGCCCGGTCTACCCTCACGTCCCACCGCCGCCCTACCGTTCGGCGTCCATGCACCCCGCCCTTCGACACACCGCCCACCGGCCCTTTCCCCTGCCGAATCGGCCGTGGCTGTTTCGCCAGACGTGGAAGGACCTGCTGTTCGCCCACTGGCCGGCCGACGCCGACGCGCTGCGGCCGCTGGTGCCGGCGTCGCTGGAAATCGACACCTTCGGCGGCGCCGCGTGGGTCGGGGTCGTGCCGTTCCGCATGGCGGGGATCGCGCCGCGGGGGCTGCCGGCGGTGCCGTGGGTGTCGGCGACGGCGGAGCTGAACCTGCGGCTGTACGTCACGTGCCGGGGCGTGCCGGGCGTCTGGTTCCTCAGCCTCGACGCCGCCAACCCGCTGGCCGTCTGGGTCGCGCGGCGGTTCTTCCACCTGCCCTACTACCGCGCCGACATGGCCGCCCGGCGCGAGGGCGAGGCGGTCGTCTACCGCTCCGCCCGACTCCGTTCCGACCGTTCCGACACTTCCACCGCCCCCGTCGCGCTCGAGGCGACGTACCGGCCGACGTCTGGCGTTTTCCACTCCGCGCCCGGCACGCTCGAGCACTTCCTGACCGAGCGTTACCGCCTCTTCACCACCGCCCCGGCCCCCGGCGAGCCGGTCGGCTCCCCGCGCGGCCGGGTGCTGCGCGGCGACATCCACCACGCCCCGTGGCCCCTGCAGCGGGCGGCGGCCGAGGTCGCGGTCAACACGGTCGCCTCCGCCCAAGGCGTGGCAATTGAGGGGGAGCCGCACCTGCTCTTCAGCCGCTCGCTGAAGGTCGCCCTCTGGCCGCTGACGGACGCGGGGGAGTAGCCATCTTGCCGCTTGCGGCTTCGCAAAGAAATAATCGGTCCGGTGGCTGGCGTTTAATGTCTGCCCAGATTATGACAGGATACGGGAGACTCGCCATGTCAATCCGCAACCGGTCCGCCGCCGCCGCCGCCGCCGCCGTCGCCCTGCTCGCGGGTTTGGCGCTCCTGGCGGCCAAGCCCGCCGCGCCGCTGAAGGATGCCGCGGCGGAGGTCGTGCCGACATCCGAGGGCGACGCGAAAATCTGGCGGTACACGACTGTCGAGCCGCCGGCGGATTGGGCGTCGGCAACCTTCGACGACTCGGCGTGGAAGACCGGCGCCGCGCCGTTCGGGCAGGGCTACCCGGCGAACACCGCGTGGGCCGACACGCCCGGCGACCTGTGGATCCGCCGGACCGTCAACCTGCCCGCGACGCTGCCGCCGCACCTCAGTTGGATGGTCGCGCACGACGACGCGGCGGAGGTGTACGCCAACGGCACGAAGGCGGTCGGGGCGAAGGGGGCGTCGGGCGATTATGCCTTCATCCCGCTGACCGATGCGGCGCGGGCGGCGCTGGTGCCGGGCGGGCCGAACGTGATCGCCGCCCACTGCCGGCAGGTGGCGAAGGGGCAGGTGCTGGACGTCGGCCTGATCGCCGACGCCGCCCTGGTGCCGACCCCCAGGCCGTGGGCGGCGGCCGGCAGGCGCGTGGCATGGACCTCCTCCACCGCCGATCAACTGTGGCACGAGAACCGCTCGCTCGTGGTTGTGCCGGCGGAGCAAGGGGCGGCCGAGGCGGACATCGTGGTCGACCCCGCCGCCACCTTCCAAATGATCGCCGGCTGGGGCGGCTGCTTCAACGAGCGCGGCTGGGCGGCCCTCTCTGCCCTGCCCGACGGCGAGCGCGACAAAGTCATGCGCGCCCTCTTCGACCCGACCGACGGGCTGAAATTAAGTATCTGCCGCACGCCGATCGGCGGGAGCGATTACGCGATCACGCCTTACTCGCTGGACGACGTGCCGGGCGATTATGCATTGGAGCAGTTCAGCATCGCCCGCGACCGCGAGAAGCTCATTCCGTACATTAAGGCGGCGATGAAGGTGCGGCCCGATCTGAAACTGTGGGGCGTTCCCTGGTCGCCGCCGGGCTGGATGAAGGACACCGGCGTAATGCCCGGCGGCGGGCACATCAAAGCCGACTCGAAAACCCTCGACGCGCTGGCCCTCTACTTCGCCAAGTATGTGAAGGCCTACCGCGCGGAGGGGATCGATCTATACATGATCATGCCGCAGAACGAGCCGACGGTGGAGGCACCCTACCCGAGTTGCTTGTGGACCGGCGAGGAATTGAGCACTTTCATCGCCCAACACCTCGGCCCACGCTTCGAGAAGGACGGCATCGACGCGGAAATCTGGCTCGGCACCCTCTGCACCTCCGACTGGGGCCACGCCGCCCCGACCCTGGCCGACGCGGCGGCGATGAAGTATGTCAAGGGCGTCGGCTTCCAATGGTTCGGCGCGTCGGCCGCCCGCCACGTCAACGCGCTGCGGCCGTCGCTGCCGATGATGCAAACCGAGACGCAGTGCGGCAACCACGAGAACGATTGGACGTACGCCGAGGGCCAGTTCGGTTTGATCTTGCAATACTTCCGGGCGGGCGTCGGATCCTACACGCTGTGGAACATGGTATTGGACGAAAACGGCTCGAACTGGACGCCCGACCCTAGCGGGCAAGGTTGGCAGCAGAACTCGCCGGTGGTGATCGACACGGCGGCGAAAACCGCGACCTTCAACCCGCAGTTTTACGCGTTCAAGCATTTCTCATCCTTCGTGCAACCGGGCGCGGTGCGCGTGCGGACGGGCGGGGGATTGTCGGACAAGATCGCCTTCCGCAACCCCGACGGCACCGTGGTGCTGGTGGCGCAAAATAGCGGCGATCGGGCGCGGCGGGTTCGGATCAACTTCGGCGGGCAGACGGCGCGGGCGACTCTGGCGGCGCACTCGTGGAACACGTTCACACTGCCGGGGAAGGCAGCGGAATGAGGGCGTAGGATTCCGCCGCCGATGCCCGCGGATGCCCCAGCCACCCTCGCCACCGTGACGGCCCGGCCGACGCCGTGGGGCGCGGGGGGGCTCGACCCGCGCGGCCTCAACCCGCCGCCGGACGCGGGGCTGCTGGTGTCGGTGGCGATCCTCGTGGCGATGGCCGTGCTGCTGGCGGCGTGGCGCGGCCGAAACGGCGGCCGGCGGGGGCGGCGCGGGCGGCCGGTTCAACCGCGGCGGCAGGCGGGCGAGTCGATGAGCGGAGATCTAAGCCGCGAGCCGATGGCGTCGGTGCCGACGCCCGTGGCGAAGCCGAGCCCCGACCTTTACGGCGTCATGCTGGTGCCGGTGGCGGAGACCGCGACGCAGGCCCTGCCGCGCGACAACCGCCCGATCACCGGCTTCGGCCCGCCGGTGCCGCCGGCCGACGCGGCGACCTTGGGCGCGCTGCGGGAGTGCGTCGAAATGCTCGACGCCGGCCTGCTTTTCGCCTGCCTCGCGTCGCTGCGGACGGCCCCCGCCGCCCCGCCCCCGGCCGGCGGCGGGCGGTGCCTGGTCGTCGTGCGGTCGGCGGCGGTCGCCGATCAAGCCGCGGCGGACGCGCTGGCGGCGGCCGTCGGGCAACTCCCCCCGCCGCACCGGCCCGACCGCCTGCTGGTCGTTCCCGACGGCGCGGCGTGGCTGGCCGACCTGGTGCGGTCGGCCGACGAAATCACCGTCCGCGACTCCCGCCGCCACGGCTACTGGATGCGGGCGTCGCGCGCCGCAATGCAGTGACGGCGGCGGTCATCCACGCCGCGAGTCCCGCAGCCGACGGCTCTCGCCCATCGAAAGTTTCACCCGCCGCACGGGCGCGCCGAACAGGTCGGCCAATCGGTCGGCCGTGGGTTGCCTGAACAGCGGCGTGGCCGTTACGCGCAGCACCGGGTGATACTGCACCTCCCCCGCCGCCCCGCCGACGGCGTCGGCCCGCACCAGCACCCCGGCCTGGCGAACGGGGGCCGTCCCTTCCAGATGCCGGTGCCACCGCTTGAGGTCCACGAACGCGAGAATCCCGCCGCGCCCGACGCGCAGGCCGCTCTGGGGCACCTCCAGCATTAACACGACTTTGTCGATGCGGAACAGGTCGGGCTTGGCGTCGATAATGCCGTTGATGAACGTCACGATGCCGAACATCGTCGGCAGGATCACCAGCCACGCGAGCGCGATCATGCCGTAGTAAAACGGCTCGCGCGTCGACTTCACGAACAGCGGTATCACGGTCGCCGCCCCGACCACCAGCACCATCCACGGCACCACGAACTTCATCGGGATCGTACCGTACCGCGCCGTCAGCATCCGCGGCGTCTCGTTGAACTGAATCCGGCTGCTGTGGTCCGAATCGCCGAGCAGCGCGACGAGCTCCGCGTCGGCGGGGTCGTGATCGAAGACGATCACGTCCGCCGAGAACGCCACCGGCACCGCCGACGCGGCGGTGGTCGCCCGCAGCAGGCGGACCGCCTTCGGTCGGTGTCGCGGCTCATACTCAAGCCGGTTCGACGGTTCGCGCTCGACCGGCTCGGCCGGCTCGACCCGCTCCACCGCCGCCGTCGCGCCCGCGACGCGCTCCCGCGCCGGCCGGCCCGCAACTTGACGCCTTCGGGACACCACCAGCCCCGCCGCCCAGACCGGCAGCGGGAGGAACCCGAAGCCGAGGAAGATCCACTTGCCGCCCCGGCCGCCCCACCCCAGGGCGGGCACGAGGAGGTCGGTGCCGAAGCGGTAGCCGTCGAGGCGCGACCCCGGCCGCAGCGTCGCGGCGACGTCCGGCAGCGTGGTGCTCTGGCCGTAGACTGGGCGGCCGCGCTCGTCGGTTAGCCCGAGGGTCCACGTCTGGGGCCACTGCACGTCCTCGGCCCTCGCCACCCGCGTGACGGTGAGGACGACCGCCGGCACCTCGCCGCGGCCGATGGCCGCCACCCGCCGCTCGTGCCGCCGCTCGCCGGAGACGCCGAGGTAGAAGCCGAAGACGCCGAAGCCGAGCCAGATGAGCGAGACGATTCCGAGCGAAATCATCGCCCCGGCGGGACTCGGGCGGAAGCGGTCGGGGTTCAATTCCATGGCGCCGCACATTATCCCGAACCACGCCCGATTCGCACGCGGGCGAAGGATGTCGAAACAAGCCGGCGTCTGAGCCAAAGGCGAAGCGCAGATTCTTCGCCGCTTGCGGCTTCGCAAGGAAATTCGAGTCTTCCCCCGACCGGCTCAGAAACCATCTCCACAAACGCCTTTGCCACCGAATAATACTGAGTCCGTCGGCTCAACCTTCTCCCCGTTGAGCCGCGAGCGCAGCGAAAGCTTTTCTCAACCGCGACGAAAAGCGCTCGCCGCGCCCGCGGCTAACCACGCTTCCCTAACGTGCCGCTCAACGGAGATCCGGGCGTGTTCGCCGATGCATTGGGCCACATCGAGGTGATCGCGGCGAACTGCCACTGCCCCGCCGACCGCAGGGCAAGGTCGGCGTCAAGCATCCGCCAGCGTAGCGTCGCGCGCAGATGCGAAGGTGGCGTCGATTGTCTCGCGGAGGTCGAACAGCAATTTCTTGACCTCGGGAGAGGTAGATCGGCTCCGGCGTCGCCGATTGCCACGGAGGATCCTGCCCAACGTGTCTTCGCGGGCGTCGCAAACCATGTCGGGTCGACGGGTCAAAGGGAGGTTTGCCCGCCACGGGGCCGGTCGCGCGCCGGAACAAACCGGGGTCACTCTCGTGAAGAACTGCCCCGCTCTCGGGAAAAGCCGCCCCGCTCTCGGGAAGAACGTGGCACCTTGCTTAGGGGGCGCGGGCTCGGGCGTGATTCCCCCGCCCGCGCGTCCGACAGGATGGTGCCAACCGGAACGACTCTCTCGGCGGCGGGCGGGGGTCGATACGGAGGGCGGCGTCGGCGAAGGCGGGCAACCTCGCCCTGGACCGGGGAGGAGCAGCGCCTCGGCCGGCAGCACGCCCGCGACGAGCAGAATCAGTCCGGGGGGCCGAAACCGACTACCGCTGACCCGCGAGCGCAGCGGGCAATTTTCGCCAACACCCTTCCCCGCCCACGAAGAAGCTTGAAATTGGCCGTTCCTGGCGCGCGAAGTTCATGTCACTCCTTCCCGCGTCCGGGCGCGAGCAGAGCAGGCGGAGGAGAAACCATGATGCAGCGTTGTTCCGGTCGCGTGGCCCACCTCGCGGGGGCGGCGGCGGCTCACCATATAGGCCGGCACTGGGGCCCACGCCATCGCCGCCGACCTCAACCTCGCCACCGCCCAGACGTCGCGCCCCGCCGAGTGAAAATCGCTCGACAGATGTAGAAGAGCGCCCGCTCCCGCGAGCAGAGGCACTAGGGAGTTCGATTCGACTCGACACCGACGCAATTCAACGGCGACGGCGGCGGTTCAACGAGAGGCCGACGACGCAAAGCAGGCTCGCCGCGGAGGTCGGTTCGGGGACCGCCGTCACGGTCAGCGACAGCGCGCCGAGGTAGCTGAAGTTCGAGTCGACGTTGGTCACCTGCAGGGTGATCGTGCCGCCGGCGGTCGGGATCAGGCCGTTGAAGGCGATGATCGTGTCGTCATTCCCGTTCGGGTTCGCCGCCGACCCCGAGCCGGGGCCGGAGGTCTGAAGGGTGGCGGTTTGGAGCCCGGTGAGGTCGGTCACACTGTACAGCGTGTTGCGGACCTCGGTGGTGGACCGAACGCCGAAGAGGTTGAGACTGTAGTTCGCGGCCGGGCTGAGGTCGGAGAAGACCAGCGTGCCGGTCGCGGGGGCGGCGGGGGTGCCCTCGGTGAAGAAATAATCGCCCGTCACGGTCCCGACCGCGAAGTTGCCGAGGAGGGCGGGGTTCGGGGTCGCCAGCCCGCCGTTTTGCAGGCCGTTGGCCTTAAAGCCGGTCTCGGTGAGGTCGATGGCGCTGGGGGCGCCGGTGCTGTCGACGAGGTTCGTAACCGGCGGCAGCACGGCCGCGGCGTCGAAGTTCGGGCCGTTGAAGAAGTAATTGTTGTAGTAGATCCCGTTCGACGCGGGGCTGGGCGTCGTTGACCCGTTGGTGGCGTCGTTCACGCCGAAATCGACGTAATAAATCGCCGCCGCCGAGGCGTGCGAGGTGAGCGTGAGCCCCGCCACGGCGGTGGCCGCGGCGAGGAGCAGAGGACGGTAGCGAAATGGGTTCATCCCAGCAATCTAACACGGCGCAATGCCCTGTCAACAGCAAACGAACTCGCGCCGCCACAAAATCGTGCAGGCCGGTGCCGACCGGCGCGAAACTGGGCAACACTTGCCGGCCGTGCGGCCCCAGGCCGTTGCCGATGAGGCTGGGGAAGGTTCTGCTGTCCCGCCCCCTTGCCGCCCGGCGTACCCAACGCCGGCTACGCTTCGCGCCGGGAGGCTGGCGCCGCCCGTTCCCGCACCCGCCGCAGCACGCCATCGGCGCAGAGGTCGACCCACCGCCGCGACGGGCCGCAGCCGAAGACGCACGCCGTGACGGCCGCCCACGCCAGCCCCACCGCCTCGGGCGTCGCCGCGCCCAGCCACGCGGCGAGGAGTCCCGTCCAAAACATCGCCGCGGCCCCGACGAGGCTGCCGACCCACCGCACGTCGCGCCGCGGCACGACCAGCCGCCTGGTCCGCAGCCGCAGTTTTAAGGGCGATTGCGAGATGCGGCCGTCGCTGATGATCGGCCCGCGGACGAGCAGCACCACGAAGACGGCGGCGATCGTCAGCGTCCACACCACCGGCGGGTCGGCCCCGAGGTATTGCAGCACCACCGCCGCCACCGCGCCGAGGGGGAAGGCGACCGCCGCCTTCGCCACGACGCCGACCCAGTGCCGCGGCGGGCGCGGGTCGGGCGCGGCCGGGGCGGGCCAGAGCACGACGCCCGCCATCGCCGCCCGCCCCTCCGGCGAGTCGGACGGCCACCCGATCGCCTCCGCCGGCGGCAGGCCGAGGTCGGTGCCGCGCCACGCGACGGTCCACGACGCAAACCCCGCCGCGCCGGCCGCCGCGAACAGCAGCAGGAGAACCCCGATCGCCAGCCGTTCATCCGGCGGAAACATCGCATCCCCCCGCGCCACCACCCAGACCGCCAGCAGCAGCAGGAACAGCGTGGCATACCGCAGCCCGCCGATCAGTTTTTGCGGCCCGACCCGCGGGCGGTCCAACGTCAAAACGCACCCGAGCAAGGCCAGCCCCACCACCGTCGGCCACGGCCAGACTCCCACGGCCAGGCAGATCGCCACCGACACCCCGACCCACCCCCACGCCCACCCCGTCGGCCCCAGCCTCCCCAACGGCAGCGGCCGCCCGCGCCGCCACGGGCTGGCCCGGAGCCATTCTTCATAGTCGCCGATAGGAAAAACGTTACTATTAAACGCCACGCCGAACAACGCGGCGAACCCGCTAATGACTTTGGTGCAGGTCAGCCAGACGTCCAACATCGACGCGGGATCAATCCCGACATACCTCGCGTAACCGAGCGGCCAGAGCCATAGCGTCACTAGAACCACGAAGAACGCGAAATTCGAGGCGAGCGGCAATCTACGGCTGGATTGTTCGGATTCCAAGAGTGACATGATGAGTTAGTGCCGGAGCGCGCCGATTTTCAACGATTTGCAAAAGGTAGACCCTATCGCTCCGACTCGCCGCTCAAATACGCCTCAAACCCCGACCGCCCCGCCGCGCCCGCCGGCCGCCCGGCCGACGTTATCAGCGACTGATATGCGGCCTCCAGCGTCGTCAGCCCCGTCGCGCGCATCAGGGCCGCCGGCGAGTCGAGCGCGGCCAGGCCCGGCCCCGGCCCCAGGATCGCCACGCGGTCGGCCAGCCCCTCCACCAACTGCGGCACCGGCTGGGCCAGCAGGATCGTCCGCCCGCGCCGCCGGGCCGCGTCGAGCAGCACCGCCCGCAGCGCGACGATGCCCGAGGGGTCGAGCCCGCCGCCGAACGGCTCGTCGAGGATCAGCACCGCCGCGTCGGTCGCCAGCGCCCCGGCGAGGGCGAGCTTCTGCCGCTGCCCCGTGCTCGCGTCGGCCGGCCGCAGGGCGGGGTCGAGGTCGAACAGCCCCAGCAGCCGCTCGGCGTGGTCGAGCAGCCGGCCGTCGTCCACGCCCCACACCCGCCCGCAGGCGACCACCCACTCGCGCGCCGCCAGCGCCGTCGGCACGAACGGCGACGCCGGGAGGTAGACGCACGCCTGCCGCGCCGCGAGTTCCGACTCGGGCGTGCCCCGCCGGCGGTGGCCGTGGATGTCGACGAACCCGCGCCACGCCGAGAGGACGCCCGCGACCGCCGCCAGCAGCGTGCTCTTGCCCGCCCCGTTGGGCCCCATGACCGCCACCACCTCGCCGGCCGGGACGGTGAGGCTCACGTCGCGCAGCACCGGCGCGACGCAGTAGTGGCAGGTGAGGTTCACGACGCGGATGGCGGGCGGGGGCACGGGAAGAAATGTACCCGATTTGCCCCACCCCGTCGCGGCGCTCCTTAATAGCCGGAGGCGGAAGCCCCGGTCTTCGGTTAAATCGTTCGACGCAAAGAACCGGAACGACACTCACATCACCAGTAAAATCTTCCCCGTCGTCTTCCCGTCCTTGCTCTTCTGCAGCGCGGCCGCCGCGTCGGACAACGGCATCTCGGCGTCGATGCTGACCGTCAGTTTCCCGTCGGCGGCCATCGCGAGGAGCTTTTCCAGGTCGCCGGGCTGGTGCTTGGTGAAGAAAAAGCCGCCGGTGGCATCCTTCTCAGCCAGCAGCGCCTCGTCGACCGGCTGGGCGGCGCTGACGACGCGGCCGCCGCGTTTGAGCCGCTTCATCGCCTCGGCCAAGTTCGGCGTGCCGGCGGCGTCGAGGATCACGTCCACCTCGTCGATTTTCGACAAGTCATCGGTCTTGTAATCAACGAACGCCTCCGCCCCGAGGTTGCGGACCATCTGCTCGGTCTTGCCGCTGGCGACGCCGACGACGTGGCAGCCGGCGGCCTTGGCGATCTGCACCGCCGCCTGCCCGACGCCGCCGCTGGCGCCGAGGATCAGCACGCGCTCGTTCGGCCGAATCTTCGCCTCGTGGTGCAAACCGAACCACGCCGTCAGCCCGACCAGCGTGAGGGCGGCGGCGGCGCGGTCGGTGATGCCGTCGGGGATGGGCGTGACGCCGTCGGCGTCCACGACGACCTTCTCGGCGTAGGTGCCGCCCTGCAGCCCTTTGCGCAGCGCCACGCGCGTGCCGGGCGTCATCGCGCCTCCCCCGCCCGCCTCCACCACACCCGCGCCGTCGATGCCGGGCGTGTAGGGGAAGTCGATCGGCATCTGCTCCTTGAGCGAGCCGTCGAGGAGTTTCCAGTCGACCGGGTTGACGGTGGCGACGGTCATCCGCACCAGCACCTGATCGAGGCCGGGGGCGGGGTCGGCGATGTCCACAAGTTTCACGCCGTCGGGGCCGTCGTAGCCGTTGGTTTGGATCGCCTTCATGGGGTTCCTTTGGGTAGAGTGCTGCAACACGAACGGCCAATCCTACGCCTGCTTCGGCGGCCGCCGTCGGGGGCGACCGTGAGGGGGCTTGACTTAACGCACCTTCTCAATGCCGCCCGTCTGCTGTAGATTCGCGCAAATGAATTGTCCCACTTGGCGGCGCAGCGTGGTGCCCGGAACGCCGCTCCGCCTGGCCGCCCTCTCGCTCCTTGCAATGATTCTCCCCATGCCCGCGCCGGCCCAAATCCAACCCGCCACCCGGCCCGCGACCCCGCCCGCCGCGCCCCATTCGTGGACGGCCGACAACGGCAACGGCACCTACTCCAACCCGCTGTTCTACGACGAGTTCTCCGACCCGGACGTCATCCGCGTCGGCACGGATTACTACCTCGCCGGCACCACCAACCACGCGATGCCGGGGCTGGTGATCCTCCACTCGAAGGACCTGGTGAACTGGGAGTTCGCCAGCTATTGCGCCGACCGCCTCGACTTCGGGCCGAAGTTCGCCCTCAAGGGCGGCGACATCTACGGCGGCGGCATCTGGGCGCCCTGCCTCCGCTACAGCAAGGGCTGGTTCTACGTCTTCTCCAACATCAACGGCGTCGGCACGCAGGTCTACCGCTCCCAATCCCCCAACGGGCCGTGGAGGCACAACGCCCTCAAGACCACCCTCTACGACCTCGGCGTGCTGTTCGACGATGACGGCAAAATCTGGGCCTTCCACGGCACCGAGCCGATCTACCTCACCCAGCTCAACGCCGACCTCACCGACGTCGTGCCCAACACCCGCCGCCTGCTGATCCCCGCCAAGAGCGGCATGGGCGAGGGGCTGCACGCCTACAAGATCAAGGGCAAGTATTACCTGCTCAGCGCCATCCCCGGCGCGCACACGAACGTGGTGTGCGCCCGCGCCGACACGCTCGACGGGCCGTGGACGGTCGAGCCGCTGACCGACAGCGAATCGCTGGGGGTGCCGACGGACCCGGCGCTGAAGGTGTCGGACGAGGGCCGGCGGTTCGAGGCCGTCCGGCGCGACCCGAACCTGGAGGGCGGCCTGACGATCCACCAGGGCGGCATTGTGGATACGCCCTCGGGCCAGTGGTGGAGCATCCTCATGCAGGACCACGGCGCGGTCGGCCGCCTCTCGACGCTGGTGCCGATCACCTGGACCGACGGCTGGCCGCTGGTCGGCCTGCCGGGCAACCTCCGCAAGGCGCCGGTCAGTTGGGTCAAGCCCGACGTCGGCCCTTCCGGCGCGGACGTGGTGCCGCGCCCGACCTACGCGCGCTCCGATGAATTTGACGCCCCCAAGCTCCAGCCGATCTGGCAGTGGAACCACGCGCCCGACGACGCGAAGTGGTCGCTGACGGAAAAGCCCGGCACCCTCCGCCTGCACGCCCTGCCGGCGGACGATTTCTTCGCCGCCCGCAACACGCTGACGCAGCGCGCGGTCGGCCCGCAATCGACCGTCACCGTCGAACTCGACGCCAAGGGCATGAAGGCGGGCGACGTCGCGGGCCTCGCGCTGCTGAACTACCCCTATGCCTTCCTCGGCGCGGCGAAGTCCGCCGACGGCCTGGTGCTGCGGCAGTACGACCAATCGACCGACAAGACCGTCGAGCGGCCGCTGGACGGTTCGCGCGTCTGGCTGCGCGCCGCGTGCGACTTCGACGCCTCGGTCGCCACGTTCTCCTGCAGCCGCGACGGCAAGGCGTTCGAGCCGATCGGCGAACCGTTCGTCATGCTCTTTCAGTTGCGAACTTTTCAGGGCATTCGCTACAGTTTGTTCAATTTCAGCACCGCCGGCCCGGCCGGCTACGCCGACTTCGACCACTTCACGGTCGACGAGCCGCACCCCGGCGGCATGACCGCGCCGATCCCCCACGGCCGGCGCATCGCCCTCACCAGCCGCGCCGACGGGAACGTGCTGACGGTGCGTGGCGACCACCTGATCGGTGCCCCCGCCGCCGACAAGCCCGCCGCCGACGCCGCGTTCCGCGTGGTCGAGGCCGGCCCCGGCCGGGTGTCGCTGCAAGCCGCCGACGGCCGCTTCCTTTCCGTCGCCGCCGAGGGCGGCGCGGTGACGCTCAAGTCCGGCCCGCCTGGTGAGGCCGAGACCTTCCAGTGGGTCGACCTGCGCCGCGGCGACCTGATGCTGATGTCGCTCGCCACCCACCGCTACCTGTCGGTCGCGCCCGACAAGTCCATCACCGCCGACGCCCGCGGCCCCCGCCCCGACCACAGGGGCGGCGCGACCTTCGGCTGGAAGGCCGTCGGCGAGTGAGGCGAGGTAAAGGCGCCGGGCACCGACCGAAGCACGTTGGGGCGGGATGGTTGCGGCCTGACTCCCGAGTCTGCCGAATCTCGGCGGGGGGTCGCCAACGCGCCGCGGGGGCATTACCCTGCGGGCGATGAAGGCGTTTCAACGGTGGGCGAGGGCGGTCGGGGTGGCTGTCCAAGCCGGCGCAGTTCTGACCGGCGTGGCCGGGTGTGGGGGGCCGGACGGGCCGGAGGTGGTGGTCTACTGCGCGGTCGACGAGCCCTACGGCGCCAAGGTGTTCGCCGACTTCGAGCGCGAGACGGGCGTGCGGGTCGTGCCCGAGTACGACATCGAGACGAGCAAGTCCGTCGGGCTGGCGGGCAAGCTCGAGGCGGAGCGCGACCGGCCGCGGGCCGACGTCTGGTGGGGCAGCGAGGCGTTCCTGTCGGTGCGATTGGCGGACGAGGGGATCCTCGCCCCCTACCGCCCGCCGACGGCGGCGGATGTGCTGCCGCAGTTCAAGGACGCCGACGGGCTGTGGACCGGCTGTGGATTGCGGGCGCGCGTGCTGGCGGTCGGCGAGCCGCCGCCGGGGTTTGCGATCACCTCGATCCACGATTTGGCCGACCCGCGGCTGAAGGGAAAAGTCTGCCTCAGCCGGCCGACGGCGGGGGCGACGGGGGCGCACCTCGCGGCGCTGTACGTCCTGTGGGGGCCGGCGCGGGCGCGGGCGTTCCTCCGCCAACTTCACGACAATGACGTCGCGCTGCTCGGCGGCAACGCGGAGGTGGCGGACCAGGTGGGCGTCGGCAGCTACGCGGTGGGGCTGACGGATTCGGACGACGTCGCCAACTCCCTCGCCAGCGGCGGGAAGGAGTCGATGGTCGTGCCCGACCAGGATGGGGAGGGGACGCTGGCGATGCCGACGACGCTGGGGCTGGTCAAGGGCGCGCCGCACCCGGAGCTGGCGAAGAGGTTATTAGATTACCTTGCCAGCAAGCGGGTGGAGCAGAAGTTGATCGACCTGAAATTCGCGCGGTGGAGCGTGCGCGACGGGGCGGGGATCGTGGCGGTGGATATTGATTATAAAAAGGCCGCCGCGGTATATAGTCTTGCGCAGCGCGAGGCGACGGCGATCCTCGAGGGCCGGCAGACGGAGTAGGGCACGTTGAAAGAGGCACTGAAGCGGCTGGCGGTGGCCGGCCCGGCGTTGGTCGTGATCGGCGTCTGCTGCGCGCTGCCGCTGGGGTGGATGGCGCTGGTGCTGCTGACCAACCCGGCGGTCTGGCGGGAGTTCGCGCCGTCGGCCTACCACCTCGACCTGCTCGGGCGGACGCTGGGGTTCAACCTCGCCTCGGCCCTGATCGCCACCGCGATGGGGCTGCCGGCGGCGTTCGCGCTGGGGCGGGGGCGGGGGGTGGTGACGCGGGCGCTGTGGGTGATCCTGCCGGCGTCGCTGATCCTGCCGTCGCTCTCGTACTCCTACGGCTGGCTGCAGGTGATCCGCATCCTGCGGCCGATGTTCCGGCCGTGGGGCGTGACGTTCCGCCCCAACGGCATGGCGGACATTCTGCGGTGCATCTGGTCGCTGGGGACGTGGCTGTGGGCGGTGCCGGCGGTGCTGATCGGGCTGTCGCTGCGGCGGATGGACCCGGCGGTGCAGCAGCAGGCGGCGCTCGACGGCGCGCTGCGCCGCGTGACGCTGCGGCACCTGCTGCCGGCGATTTTCGCGTCGGTCGCCATCGTCACGGTGCTGGCGACGCAGGAGTTCGCGGTCTACGAGCCGACGGGCATCAGCGTGGTGGCGACCGAGGTGCGGATGGTGTTCGACACGGGGTCGGTCAGCTCGGTGATGAGCTCGGCGGGCAATTCCATCGCCGGCCCCGGCAACCTCGGCGGCGGGCTGGCATCGCCGGACCAGCCCGCCCGCGCCGCCGCCGCGGTGGCGACGGCGATGCCGCTGGTGCTGATCACCATCGCGCTGGCGGCGCTCGCGGCGTGGGCGGCGCGGGTCGGCATGTCGGAGGAGTTGAACCCGAACGAGGCGGACGGGCACAGTTGGCCGCGGTCGCTGGATGCGTCGAGGTGGACGGTGGCGCTGACGGTGCTGCTGGTGCTGGTGACGGTGGGCGTGCCGGTGGCGGCGCTGGTGGGGTCGCTGCGCGAGCCGGTGGAGCCGTGGCGGATGTGGCACGACTTCGGGCGTCAGGTGCAGGGGGCGCTGCTGGTCGCCGGCGAGGCGGCCCTGGTGGCGGCGGTGGCGGCGGCGTTCTGCGCCGCGGGCCGGGCGCCGGGCCTGCTGCTGCCGGCGGGCGCGACGTTCCTGGTCGGCGGGCAACTGCTGGCGATCGCGCTGATCCGGGTGTGGAACCGCCCCGTCCTGTCGTGGGCGTACGACACGTCGGTCCTGCCGGTGGTGGCCTATGTCGGGCGGTTCGGCTGGATCGCCGTCGCCGCCGGCGCCGCGACGTGGACGCGCCCGTGGCGCGAGCTGCGGCAGATGGCGTCGCTCGACGGCGCGGGTCGATTGCGGACGGCGGCATCGGTCATCTGGCCCGCCGCGTGGCCGACGCTGCTGGCCGGGGCGCTGTTGGTCGGCGCGCTGTCGCTGACGGAGGTGCCGGCGACGGTGCTGCTGATGCCGCAGCACCCGCAGGTGCTGACGCCGAAGCTGATGACGTGGGTCCACATGTCGCGGTACGACCCGATGATCCAGGCATCGCTGCTGATGATGGCGGCGGTGCTGGTGCCCGCCGTGGCGGCCGTGCTGCTGGCATCGGTGGGCGGTCGGTGGAGACGCGCGGGGCGGTAGGCGGCAACGCGGCGAATATGGGCGGGGAACAGACGCGGCGAGGCAAAGTACAATGTTCCCTTTTTCCTTTTCGAATCGGCCGTTCACCAGTCCGGATAACGTTTCATCGGCCCGACGGTAATCGGGTGGAAAGTGATCCGCCGCTCGGGGCGACCAGCACCGGGCGAGAGCGGCGGTCGGACGAGCGTGAAGGAGCCGTCGGCGTTGACGGTTCCAACCTCGCGGACGTAAACAAGACCAGTTTCGTCAAAACCAACCCTCTCAATCGAGAGCACGTTGACCACCACCGAGTACCGACTGGGCCCTGAGCCCCGGAAGGTATCGCCGTCGTTCGCGGTAGGAACGGCACCTTCGCTCTGCGAAGCCATGGCTTCGCCACCTGGCCAGAAACGATAGAAGAATGACGTTCCCTCACGCTCGGCAAACTCGTCTCTATCGGCCACATAAAGGACATCATACTTGATGAGCCGAGTTGCCGCGTCTTGGGCGCTCCGTTCCACAGCACCACTCCACCGCGTAGGCACGAGACGGGCGTCGGCCTTCGCGTACACTCCCGGAGGCCGAGAGAGCACGCTGCCGCAGCCGGCAGCCAGCATTAAGGAGCCCAAGGCTATCGCCCGTGCCGAACGCGGAAAGTCAGAAGGGGACATTCTCATTTTTCTCCCGCTTTAGCATTCTCTCCCGCAAGGCGTCCTACAAGTATACGCCAATCGTCGAAAAGCAGAATTCCGCTTTCCCACCATAGGCGACACGGCGGGAAGTCTACCCGACCCGCCCGGCTGGCGTGGCGGCGCGGGCGGAGGCGAAGACCGGCGTGAGGAGGTGCCGGTCGATCCACGCGACGGCCGGCACGCAGACGCCGTCGCCGAAGCCGTGCAGGGCCGGGATCTCGCCGACGGCAATGGTGAAGTCCGCCGCGCCCTTCGGGCTTCTGCCACCGGATAAAGGATTGCCGACGCGGCCGGGCGGATGCAACTCTCGCACCTTTGGTCCAATTGGACGCGGTGGGCCGTGTCGCACCGTGGGAAGCGGCGCGGGCTGGCCCAGCTCGACTGTCCGACGAGGTGACGCCCGCCACCCGTGCCGCGGCACAGCAGGCCATGGCGGGCATCGGCGAGTTGCTGGAGCGCAGCCGCGCCAACGGCCCGATGCGCGACGCCCCGATGCGCGACGCCCCGATGGGGTTCGTCGTCGCGGTCATGACCGCGCTGGCGGAAGCAACGGTGGACTTCATGGCCGGCGACCCGGCCCACGCCGACCAACATTGCAAAACCGGGTTCGACGCCCTTTGGCGGGCCATCGGCTGACGGCCTGTCGTTCAATTGATGACTGACTCATTGCGCTGATTGGAGCACGCATGTCGGAGTTCGTCTCGCACCCTTCGCCGGGGACTCGGGCCTACGTCATCACCGGCCCCACATCGGGCATCGGCCGGTTGACGGCCATTTTGGTTGCCGAGCACGGCACGGTCGTCCTGGTCGGCCGCGATCGGGCGAAGCTCGACGAGGTCAAGGCGATCATCGACGGCCGCGGCCGGCACGCGGTGGCGGTGGCGTGTGATTTGTCGGACTTGGCAAGCGTGGGCCGTGCCGCTCGGGAGATCATCGGCCTCGGACTGCCGGTCGTCGGTTTGTTCAACAATGTCGGCATCTCCCCGTTGCGGGCCGCGACGGGTGCCCAGGGGTGCGACCTGACGTTCGCCACGAACCACCTCGGCCCGTTCGCGTTGACCGAGGCCCTGCTGCCGCACCTGCCGCACCTGCCGGACGGCGCGACGGTCGTCTTTGTCGCCTCCGGGGTGGAGAACCCGGATCGCAGGCCGGCACGGGTAGCCGGGTTCCGCGGCGGCCGGTACACTTCCGCCGAGGCGAGCGCCCGCGGCGAGTGGGAGCCGGGCGGATCGAAGCTGCCGGGGGTCGACGCCTACGCCACGTCCAAGCAGTGCAACCTCGCCACGGTGCTGGAGTTCGCCCGCGAACACCCCCCGGAACGGGGCTCGCGCGGGGGGCCAACGCCTTCGTCCGATTCCTGCTGAAGTACGTCCTGACGCTGTTCGCCCCGTTCCTTAAGTACTGGAGCACACCCCAGCCGGCGGCCCGCATGATCACAAAGGTGCTGCTGGACGAGTCGGGCCGGACCGGCGTCTACTGCGACGAGCGGGGCCAGCCGATGCTCGGTTCCGACCGGGTGCGTGACCCGGATTTTACGGCCCGCGTCGTCGCCGAGACACACGCCCTGCTGGCGCGACTGTCGGTGGAAGGACGGGGCGATTGACGGCTTCGCAGCCGACTTCGGGCGGGGCGGTCGGCACCGTCCCGCAGTCGACCGAAACCGCCCCGAACGGAGTCGAAGATGGAATCGTCAAAAATGTCCAACGCCTTGTTTGTGGTGACGGGCGCCTCGAGCGGCATCGGCCGGGCGACGGCCCTGCTGGCGGCGCGGGAGGGGTATCACGTCCTGGCGGGCGTCCGCCGGGAGGCCGATGCCGAGTCGCTGCGGGCCGAGGGCGTCGGCATCGAGGCCGTGCTGATGGACGTCTGCGACCCCGCCACGATCGCCGCGCTGCGGCGGCGCGTCGAGGCCGACGGCCGGCCGCTGGCGGTGCTGGTCAACAACGCCGGCGTGGCCGTCCCAGGCGCGGTCGAACTGGTGCCGCTGGCGCGGTGGCGGGAGCAGTTCGAGGTGAACCTGTTCGGGACCGTCGCCGTGACCCAGGCGCTGCTGCCGGCCCTGCGCCAGGCCGGCGGGCGGGTGATCAACATCAGCTCGATCGGCGGGCGGATCACGGCCCCGACGATCGGCGTCTACCAGGCGAGCAAGTACGCCCTCGAGGCGTTCAGCGACGCCCTGCGGATGGAGACCCGCCGCCAAGGCGTCACGGTCGCCATCGTCGAGCCCGGCGCCATCCGCACGGAAATGACCGCCAAGACCAAGCGGCGGGTCGACGCCGAGGCCGCCGCCCTGCCGCCGGACATGGAGGCGATCTACGGCCCGATGTCCCGAGGGCTGTCCGAGTACATCGCGGCCGGCACCGACAAGCAGGAGCTCCCGCCCGACCGGGCCGCCCGCGTGATCCTCCGCGCCGCCCAGGCCCGGCGGCCGCGGACGCGGTATCTGATCGGAACCGACGCCCGCGTCATGGCCGCGCTGAAGTGGCTGCTGCCGGACCGATGGTTCGACGCCTTCATCCTCCGGGCGATCGGGGAACCCCGGATCGCAAAGGGCACTCGGCCCGACGCGGCCCGACGGTAGCGGTGCCGGACGCCGGCGCGGCACCGTGCCGGGGAAGTCATGATGAGCCTTGCGTTTACGCCTCAAAATGATCAAGTCCCTTTCTCTTTCTGAACCCGGACGTCCTCGTCGGGTGGGGCACCGCGGTTCTTGCGCTGGTAAATCATGCGCGCGACCCGGTGCGCGTTGGAAGGGAGAATGAAAAAAACAAATGTGGAGCCGAAAGTACCCAAATCACCGAGCAGCGTGCGCGGCGCGTACGCGCCGTAATGGTTCCGGATAACTCCTGACAACACGGCAACCACTGCCGAAAACAACACGAGCACAGCCAATACATTGGCGACGGCGAAAGAGCGATTCAGCCGATACCATATCTCGCATGCCGCAACAACGACCGCCCACACCAGAAACGTGAACACGACGATGATAAGGATTCCCGTTTTCACATCCATTGCCGTGCTCCTTCCGTTGTTCAAAGTGGTTGGTGGCACCAGTGGACCTGCCTGCCTGATGGGAGGAATGGGGAGATTCTAATTTCTCCCCCTCCTCCCGCTTCGGCGACTGCCCTGGCGGGCGGAGGGATGGATTCTAAGCTAGGGGTCCGCCGTCGCAAGGTGCCAGGACGGGGTGCCGCAGTCCATTGATACCAGCAGATGCTGGTCGCGCCGTGCGCGGGCGCATCGCGCCGCGTCAGGGGGTTGTGGGCCGGTCGCCCTCCACCGTTCGCAGGGCCTCGAGGAGGTCGCGGGCGGCGGATGGTGCGTTGGGGTCCGTCTCGCCCGCGGCCAGCATGTCGGCCAGTGCTCGCCGCAGCGCCGACCGCACCGACAAGTTGGGCCGGAACGTGCGATGCCGGCCCTTGATCAATGCGGTCGATGATATATCCCCGGCCGCCAGGCGGACGGGCCACGGCTTCCCGGATGCCAGCACGCGGGCGTAGTGCGCCTGCAGCGCGGGGTTCCACGACGGGTCGGGGGCATCGGCTGACTCGTAGGCAATCATCAGGGCGGCGGCGACGGCCCGGCGGAACCCCTCGGGCCACCGCGCGTCCGCCAACGCCGCCACCGACGGCGGCCCGACGATCCGCGGCCGCGACGCCAGCAACTCGCGCAGCATCGACAGCGCGAGGTTGTCGCGGTCGTTGTCGTCTCGAAGGTTTGCCGGCGTCGGGTCCAGCAGCCGGGCGGCCCACACGCGGGCGCGGTCCGCCGACCCGACGAAGGCCCGGTAGTCGGTGCCGCGCAAGAGATGATCGAGCGTGTAGAGCAGGTCCGGCGAGAAGGCCGGGCGCGGGTCGTTCCACAACGCCCGCAGCCCGGCGGTGACGGCGGCGGTTTGCTCGGGCGTGAAGGCACGGCTCACCTCCCGCGAGTCGAGGCCGGCCAGCACCTCCGACCGCAGCGCGTCTGCATTGGCGTCGTCGGCGGCCACCGCCACCCACCGCGCCGGGCGGTCGGCGACCGGCACCTGCGACAGCTCGCGCAGCCGGGCGTAGCGGTCGCGGTCGGCGTCGGCGAACGCCTCCACCTCGCGGGCGGCCGACGCGCCGGGGGCGTGCTCGTAGCGGTCGCCGCCGGCGCGCTTGACCGTGAGGATGAACCGCCGGCCCGGCGCGAGCGCCTGCGGCAGGTCCGGCTCCACCTGCCCGCCGTAACCCGCCGACAGGCGGACCTGGATCACCCCGCCCGGCCCGACCGGGAACGGGGCGCCGACGATCGGCTGGGCGTAGACGGCACGGACCCGGAACGTCACGTCATACTCGTCCGCGGCGCGGCCCGGCGGCGGCGGAGCGGTGGGCGTGGCCCGGATCACCTCGGCGGCCAGAATGCCGTGGCCCTCGTCCAACTGCACCAGCGTGGCATCGGGGCCGACTCGCGCGGCGCGGGCGGCGGCCGGCAACGCCAGGAGGGCGATCAGCAGGAGCGGTGAGAGGAAGGTTCGCATGGCCGCAAGTAGTGTAGACGAGCGGGGGGAAGGGCAGCCGGCCGCACGCCTCGCCGAACAGGCGGCAGAAGGCGGCGTGGTCCGGGGCATCGCGGAAGACGGCCGCGCGGCCGATTCCCTGGCCTTCCGCACCGCGCCGCTTGCCGTTACCATCCTCGCCATGAGCATCCTGATCGACCACACCACCAAAGTTCTCTGCCAGGGCATCACCGGCAGCGCCGGCGCGTTTCACACCAAGGGCTGCCTCGACTACGGCACCCAGATGGTCGGCGGCGTCACGCCGGGCAAGGGGGGGCAGACCGACCCCAACGGGCTGCCGATCTTCAACACCGTCCGCGAGGCCGTCGAGAAAACCGGCGCGACGGCGAGCATGATCTTCGTCCCGCCGCCGTTCGCGGCCGACGCGATCATGGAGGCCGCCGACGCGGGCGTGAAGGTCATCGTCGCCATCACCGAGGGCATCCCCGTGCTCGACATGGTGAAGGCCAGGGAGTTCATCGGCGACCGGGCGGACTGCGTGCTGGTCGGCCCGAACTGCCCCGGCGTCATCACCCCCGGCCCCGGCGGGAAAGGGTGCAAGATCGGCATCATGCCCGGCTACATCCACGTGCCCAAGAGCGAGGCGACCAGCGGCAAGGCGGTGGGCATCATCAGCCGCAGCGGCACGCTGACCTACGAGGCCGTCTGGCAGTGCGGCCGGCGCGGCATCGGCCAGACGACGGCGGTGGGCATCGGCGGCGACCCGATCAAGGGGCTGAATTACATCGACCTGCTGAAGATGTTCGAGGCCGACCCGGAGACGGACGGGATGATCCTCATCGGCGAGATCGGCGGCACCGACGAGGAGCAGGCCGCCGCGTGGGCGAAGGCGAATGTGAAAAAGCCGCTGGCCGCCTTCATCGCCGGCCGCACCGCCCCGCCGGGCAAGCGGATGGGCCACGCCGGCGCGATCATCAGCGGCGGCGAGGGGGACGCCGAGAGCAAGATCGCCGCGCTGACGGCGTGCGGGTTCACGGTGGCCCAGAGCCCCGCGACGATGGGGGATGCGATGGCGGAGGCGCTGGGGGTGTGAGGGGGCGGGAAAGGAATTGACCAATGGCCGTCCCGAAGTTCTGGGAGTTCATGCTGCCGCTTCTGCAATTTGCAGAGGACGGGGTGGAGCGCCGGGTGGCCGAAGCAAAGGACGGGCTGGCGGTTCACTTTCGGCTATCCGATTTGGACCGAAATGAGATGCTTCCGAGCGGAGCGATGAGCCGCTTCGATAATCGAGTGAGTTGGGCTCGTACCCACCTGAGCAAGGCCGGGCTACTGCAGGTCACGGGCCGCGCCCGGTTTCGCATCACCGACCGGGGCCGCGCCGTTTTGGCGGAGGGGAATGCGCGTATCCGGCCCGATGATCTGCTGAAATTTGAGGAGTACCGCGCGTTCAAGAATCCGGCCGCCACGCCCGCTTCCCAGCCCGTCGCAGCCGAAGAGGAAGGTGACTCGGCGACCCCACAGGAACGCCTAGGCGACGCTTACTCCCTGATCCGCCAGCAGCTCGCCGACGACCTGCTCGGCAAGATCGCCGACGCCCCGCCCGTCTTCTTCGAGCGGCTCGTGGTGAAGCTGATCGTCGCGATGGGCTACGGCGGGTCGCTGCGCGACGCCGGGGCGGCGGTCGGGCGCAGCGGCGACGGCGGGATCGACGGCATCATCAAGGAAGATAAGCTCGGCCTCGATGTGGTCTACATCCAGGCCAAACGCTGGGCCGCCCCCGTCGGCCGGCCGGAGGTGCAGACCTTCGCCGGCAGCCTCGAGGGCGTCCGCGCCCGCAAGGGCATCCTCATCACCACCTCGCAGTTCACCCAGACGGCGCGGGAGTACGTCCGCAACATCGAAAAGAAGATCGTGCTGATCGACGGCGCGGAATTAGCCCAGCACATGATCGACTACGGCATCGGCGTCACGCCGGTCGAAACCTACACCGTCAGCCGCGTGGACGACGACTTCTTCGAGGGCGACTGAAGGGCCGGCGCCTCAAAGGGCATTTCCAAACTAGCCGGGGAGCGGAAGCCCCGGTCTTTCGTCGGGCAAGGACCGTTCACCGAGGCGCGGTCGGGCACACGGGTTGGAAGCCCGTGCTACGGGCGTGGGGCCGCCCCCGCGCGAGCCGCCCGGGGCGTTCCGGTAGCACGGGTTTTCAACCAGTGTTCCCGACCGCCCCAGACGGAAGGCGCGCGACGTTCGCCCCGACGTTCACCCCGACCCGCGCCTGCCGAAGGCCAGCCCGACCGCCGCCGGAGTCGCGGCGGCCAGCAGGAGCGTCGCGGGGACCGACGCCGAGAGGGGGCCGTGCGTATACGCGAATCGGATCAGGCTGTTTTGGACTTCCAGCGCCGTCGACAGCCCTATCGGCGCCAGCGTTGCGACCAGCAGCGCGCACGCCATCGGCACCGCGGCGCGGCGGCCGGCGGCGAAATCGACGCGGCGCAGGCCAGGCTGGTGACGCACCAGTAAGCGATCGCCTGCCCACGGACCCTGCCCGATGAGCCGAGCCCGAACTGCCGCATGTAAAGTGCCTCGACGAAGAGGTAGGCCCCGCGGTTCGCCAGCATCGCGCCGGCGAGGCCGGCGGCGGAGGCGAGGGTCAACGCCCGGCCCGCCGACGGCAGGAGGCCGGTGCCCAACACCAGCGACGCCGGCAGCAGGGTCGGCAGCCAGTCGGCCACGGTCGCCACAGCCCGTATCGCCAGGGCGAGGCGGCTGTGGTGGATGAGACTGGGTTGGAGAATCGCCCAGTACGCCCGCCCCTCCACTGCCGCTCGGAGCAGCGCGGCGATCAGGTAAAGTTCCGCCGCCGCCGTTGCGAGCCGGCCGGTGCCGGGCCGCCACAGCCCTGCCGCGCAGGCGGCCGTCAGCCCCGCCGCCGCGGCCAGCGTTGCGAACTGCACGGCGGCCGAGGAGGTCGCCAGCCAAGCAATCACATGCGAATCGTGGGCCATCAATCGCGGCCAGACCTCGGCGTGCCGCGCCAGCCGATCAACCGCCGCGCCCGCCCCGCCGATCAGGCCGGCCCAGAGCGTCGCCCGCCGTGCCAGCCCCGCCGCGCCGGCGCCGGACGGGCCGCGGGCGGAGCCATAGTTGAGCGGCACGGGTCGGGCGGGGTTCACGGCGGGCAGTCTACCGGAAGCGCCGGTGGCCGGACATTCATCGCAAGGGCGGGGCGTCGGAAACTCACGACGGCTCGGACTCCCCGCCGCGCGACGGGCGGGAGTGGAGCGCGGCGAGTTGGGCGGCCGTCAGCCAGACGGCGGCCAGCAGGGGCACCAGCCATTTCGCCAGTTCGTAGGCGCTGTAGTAGGCCGGCAGCCCCTGGGCCCAGACCGGGAGCGAAGCCCCCGTGACCTTCGTCGCGACGGACTCCGGGTTGAAGAAGAACGGGGTGGCGAGCGGCAAACCGGACCAGGACGAATAGGAACCACCTTGAAACCACTCCAACGCCGCGACGGCGAGCTGCACGGCGGCGGCGATACCAAACGGCGTCAGCAGTGCGGCGGCCAGCCACCGCGGCCCGCTGCTGCGCAGCGCGTCGTACAACGGCGCGCACGCGAGCAGCATCACGGCCGCGGACGCCGCGCCCAACATGAAGTGCACGCCATCGGTCCTGGGCGTCAGGTAGTGGAGGTACGCCGCCCCGGCGTAGGCGAGCACCGGCCCGATCGCGGGCTGATTTTGGATCGGCATGCTGTAAAATAATCTCGCTATGCCGACGGCGATGAGCGCGACGATGAGTCCGAGGCTGAGGATCCCGAGCAGGACCACGAGGTAGCTGCCCAGCACGCCCCACCGGCGCGTCCAGTCGAGCCGGCCGGCGCGGCGGCCGCGCTCGCGCGAGAAGAGCAGCACCGCGCCGATGCAGAACGTCGGCAGCGGGTCGATGTACGTCAGGAAGGTGTCGTCGAACGTCTGGATCACGTG
Organism: Tepidisphaeraceae bacterium; assembly: GCA_965260985.1. Taxonomy (GTDB): domain Bacteria; phylum Planctomycetota; class Phycisphaerae; order Tepidisphaerales; family Tepidisphaeraceae; genus CBDHCE01. Next base: position 179,804 of record CBDHCE010000003.1, read on the forward strand.
TTGAAAGCCCGGCAGCGCCGGCAGCGGGTAGGCGACGCCGAGTTGCCGCAGCAGCGCGAACAGCGGGATCGTTGCCAGCACCCACGCGCCGGCGAGCATTCGCCGGCGCCAGCGCGGGTCGCTGTCGCGCCACGCCGGGCGGCGCGGGATCGCCCCGAGTCGGCGGCTCTCGGCGACCGACGCGCCGCACTCCGGGCACCGGCCGCCCTCGGGCTGCGCCCGCAGGTCGTAGCCGCAGGCGTGGCAGGGCAGGGGTACGTCCATAAAAACTCCGAAAGGCACCACATCACTCTAACCCGGCGGCCGGGCGGCGCGTGAATCGGGCATTACCCGTCCGACCCACGGCGACCCGGCCGGCTGGCCCACCGAAGGCTTCCCGGCGGCGGTCAGTCCTCGGCCCCACCGCGCGAACGGGCGCGCCTGTCGCCCGGCCCCGACGCCGTTGCGAAGCGGAAAACCAGTGGGTAGGGTGAAGCCGGCTTGAATGTTCCACACCCCATCCCACAACAGGGCAGCGAGCGGCGGCTCGCGCCACTGCTGTGCCCGTGCGTGCCGGGGGACGTGCGGCGGATCGTGGAACCCTCGCCGACTCGGCCGCATTCTCACTGGCCGCCTCGGCGCGCGGGTTGACCTCGCGGTTTGTTCTGGGCGACTTTCACCGGCCCCTCATCGACCTTTGGCAGGCGATCCTCGGGTCGCCGGACCGGCTGGCCTACGGATACGAGTGGTTGTGGCACGCCCAAGTCGGCCGGGAGCGATTGTTTTACGAACAGGTTCGGGATCAATTCAACCGGACCCATGAGCCGCCCGCGTTTCTCTACCTGCTGGCTCGGTGCGTGAAGGCCGCGATCCGCCACAACTCTAAGGGCGAGTTGAACAACAGTCCCGACAACCGCCGACTCGGGGCCAGGCCCTAGGTGGTTCACCGCCACATCTTTGGCGCGTCGCGTTCGCGGAGCGGCGGCACGATCCGCTGCGCGGACTTTCGCGCCGTCGCAGACAAGGCCACGCCGGCCGATCTGCTGTACCTCGACCCGCCCTACCAGGGCATCCAAAAGGACCGCGATGCCCCTCCATCGGCGGCGTCGGCTTCGGCGAGCGGACCTACGGCGATAACCTGCCGGCGTCGCTGGGCCTGCAACGCCACGAGGTCGCCGCCGGCCGGTCGACCCAGGCCACGCTGCTCGGCCGTGCGGACCAGACGGTCGAGTCGCTCTACTTGCCCCTCGCCCTCCTCACCCGCCATGGCGGGACACCGGCGGCGCTGGTACGACCCTGCACCAGGGCGACGCGGGGCGCCGAGCAGTCGACGTTGTTCGCGGGGGTCGCATGAGTGACCCGCGACGCCCGAACAACTTGCCGGCGGAATGCCTAGCCTTGCTCGCCAAGATCACCAACCGTCGGGCGCGGGTCGTAATCGACCTCCTCCTCAAGCACGGCAGCATCACGACGGAGCAGATTGAAAAAGATTATGGCTACGGGCACGGCCCCCGAGCGATTCGCAATGTCCGCGAACTTGGCATCCCGCTCAACAAGTCCTCGGTCAAGAGCAGCACCGGACGGACGATTGCCAGCTACTCCTTCGGCGACCCGACGCAAACCCGGCGGGATCGCCTCGACGGGAGGAAAACCTTTCCCAAAGAGTTCAAGGCGAAAGTCCAGCCGTCGCAGCCAAGGCAATGCGACATCTGCCAAACGCCCTATGAAAATCGATACCTGCAAATTAACCACCGCGCCCCCCTATGAAGTTGCCGGTGATGAGGTCAGCGGCCCCCGCGACCCGAAAGATTGCATGCTGCTTTGCGCCGCCTGCCAGCGGTCTAAGTCATGGTCGTGCGAATACTGCGACAATTGGCGGGAGGCCCGACTACCAGAGATTTGCGAGCGGTGCTGCTGGGCTCGGCCGGAAGGAGATGACCACATCGCGTTGAAGGAAATCCGCCGGGTCGATATCGTTTGGCTAGGCGAGCAAGAAGTCCGCGATCACGCGCGACTGCAGGCGCTGGCGGACGCGCGCAACACTCCGCTGCCGACGTGCGCCAAAGCGGCTCTGGCCGCCCATGTCCGCCGTAGTCGAAAGTGATGTTTCAGATGGTTGTTCGGCGGTGCCGTGGTCTCGAAATGCCCTTGCCGGCACCGGCACCTTTGCGGGCCTCGACGAACGCAGGCCTTGTCCGCCCCCGGCCCCGCCGAAGTTCCGCCGGGAAAGAACGTGATATACTGGTCCAACATGAGCAGTGCCCGATCCATGCCGATTGCCCCGCCCCCGCCGCCCCGCGAGACGGTGCCGCCGCTGGTGAACGGGGACCATTTGACGCGCGAGGAGTTTCACCGCCGCTACCTGAACATGCCGCACGTCAAGAAGGCGGAGCTGATCGAAGGAGTCGTGTATATGCCCTCGCCCGTCAGCATCGACTTCCACGCCGCGCCGCACCTCGATTTCGGCGGCTGGATCACCTACTACCTCAGCAAAACGCCCGGCCTGCTGGCGGGTGATAATCCCAGCGTTTTTCTGGACGGCGTGAACGAGCCGCAACCCGACGTGCTCCTCGGCATCCCCGTCGCGGCCGGGGGGCAGACCAAGCTGGTGCGGCGGAAGAAGAAGCACTACATCGACGGCGCCCCCGAGTTCGTCGCCGAAATCTCCGCCAGCTCCGCCAGCATCGACCTGCACGCGAAACTCCAGGCCTACCAGCGCAACGGCGTCCGGGAATACCTCGTCTGGCGCACCGAGGATGCCGTCGTCGAATGGTTCGCATTGGACAACGGCCGGTTCGCCCCGCTGGCGACGGACCCGGCGGACGGGCTGCTGAAGAGCCGCACCTTCCCCGGCCTCTGGCTCGACCCCGCCGCCCTGATGCGCGGCGATTTGGCCGCCCTCTTCGCCGCCGTCGATCGCGGCTGCGCGACGCCCGACCACGCCACCTTCGCCGCCCGCGTCCGGCCCGCCGCCCTATGATCCGCCATCTGGGCCGCACGGTCCGCCGCCGACCGGAACCTTTACGGGGCCGATGATGAAGCGATTGGCGACCCTCGCCGCCGTGACCGCCGCGGCCGTGGCATTGGTGCTGCTGATCGTCGCCAGCACCGCCCGGCCGCCGGCGAGCAGCGGGGCGTTCGGCAGGCAAACCCAGACCGTCGGGGCCGACCCCTCGCCGACCGATCTGCTGGGAACCGCCGCGCCCGACTTCTCGCTCGACACCCTCACCGGCGGCACCGCCCGGCTGTCGGACCTGCGGGGCAAGGTCGTGCTGCTGGACTTCTGGGCCACCTGGTGCCCCCCCTGCCGCGAGTCGCTGCCGCACCTTCAGGCGATGGGCCGCGACAAGTCCTTGGCCGACAAGGGGTTGATCGTGCTGGCCGTCAACGCCCAGGAGGACCCGGCCCAGGTCGCGGCGTTCATGAAGCAGAACGGCTTCACCTTCACGGTGCCGATGGACCCCCAGGCCACCGCCGCGGCGGCCTACCACGTCTACGGCCTGCCCGCCACGGTCGTCGTCGGCCGCGACGGGAAGGTCGCCCACGCGGTCGTCGGCTACGGCGAGGGCAGCGCCGAGGAGGTCCGCGCCGCGGTCGACAAAGCCTTGGCCGCCCCCGCCCCGCCTGCCTGAACCGCCCGACCCTACCCGCCCCGCTGCCGCCGCACCTGCTGCGCCTCGGCCCGCGTCATCGGCGCGACCTTCACCGCCCCGGCGGGGCCGAACTCGACCCACAGGATGCCGTCGAAGGCCGCGGGGTTCTGCACCGGCGGCACCGCCACCCGCTCCTTGTGCTCGGCCCCGCCGGCCGTCCACGAGACGGTCGCGTGGTCCGGCACCGGCGACACCCCGAACCCCCCGCCCGCCGTCGCGCCGGCCGCGACCGGCCCCACCACCGAGAGCGACCCGGTCGCCCCCTCGTCGCCGCGCGGGTAGTCCACCGTCGGCCCGTCGACGGGGGCCCCGGAGGCGTTGCGGAAGCCCCAGACATACCCCGGCCCCTCTGTCGCGGTGGGCTTTGCTGCCGGCACATTTTCAGGATGATGATCCGCCGCCGGCTTCGCGTCCACACCGGCCTCGCCCTCAGCAGGCTTTGGAGGGTAGAGAAACGGGGCATCCCACCCTTTTCCGGCACGACTGTGCCCCTCTTCAACGGTCAGCGTGCGGACCTCCCATCGCCTCCCATCGTACACGAAGAAGATCGTCCCGTTGAACCGTTTCAGGTCGTGAACTTCAGATGCAATCTGCACTTCTTGAGTTTCAACCCGACCGTTGGAAGTTCTCCATGTAATCACTCCGGTTTCGGGAATTGGATCAAAGCCGGGACCAAGTTCTGCTCCACCAGTCATCCGGGTTGGAAGGGCGCCTGGACCCATATCCCAAGGTCCAGCCTTGAATTGGACCTTGTCCAAGTCCTGCTTTGACTTGTTGAAGAACCCCCAAGAATAACGAGGATTCCGAGTAGAAGGCGCGTTGCCCGCTCGACCAAACCCACTGCACCCAGACACGCAGCCAAGGACTGCGAGCGCGATCATCATGATCCGCTTCATTGCTCCTCCTAATTGTGTTAGAGACTACCGAAAATCAACGTCCGAGAGCGGCACGTTGTACCCACGCGAAGCATCTTTGAGCCGATCCCACGTCCAGCGAGAAACGCCAATTCCAGGGTGATCAAGAAACGGCTCCGGTGCCTTGGTTGGATCCGTGGGATGCGTGTCAGGACTGACTGGTGGAGAGTATCCGCTTCCCGAAGGATATGTGATCGTTGTCTGCGGGTAAATGAGATTGTTCGGCTCATTATCGATCAACTGGGTAACAGTTGCGATACCAGATGGCAGAGTAGTCGACCACCCAAAGTTCGTGTTCCACTTGCCAAAAGTGATCAGACGGATCAGCGGAGTGGCCCCCATCTGACCGACGGCACTAATGATTGCAAGCGAACGAATCTTCACGTCGTCAAACGTGTGGTACTTCTTGAGAGGAACGTTGACGTAAGAAAACTCAACACTGCCCCGAACAGTTTGAGTACTTACAAGTCGCCGCTCATAAACAATGTAAGCGGGCCGGCCGAGGTCTGGGATTCCGTCCTTGAGAACCTTTTGAACTAGCTTGATGGCAGAGAAGGCCCCGCGACTGTAACCAGTGACGTCGAGGGGCACATGCTTGCGGTTCTCTTCATTCTGGTAAAAATCAACGAGTCTATCGTACATTGCGTCAGTTTTGGTTGAAGCCTCAAAGCCGAAAACACCTTCAATGGCTTGACCAACCAAGCCGTGTTCAACCGAGTTACCCACCCCTTTCTCGTAGTTCTTTCCGGTGCCGCGGTAGATCTCGTCAAACTTAGCTATCACGGTCTTTCCGTGCATCGTATTTGTAGGAAAATCCCAGGTACCGTCGAATGCTGCCGAGAATCCAGGTGCCCAGATTGGTGCATAGAGAGAACCTCCCAGCGTCTCCCCAACCTGGTTAAAAGGCACAACGTCGTAAATCTAGTCGCCAGGCAAGATGCCTTGATCGGTCCAGGAAGTGATGTCTGCCGCGACCTCGCCGACGTAGACCAGATTTGTACGGTTTGGACTCTCGGCAGATTTAAGTCCGCGAAGAATTCGGAACCCCTCCTCATTGTTCGGCACGTTGTCCCACGTCAGCTCCACCTTGTTTTTCGCCGGGTCGTCGTAGTACGGCGCATCCCCGAAGCTGATGTCGGCGTGCAGCCCAGTCACGGCCGCCGGCTTGGTGACGGGGACCACGGCGGGCGCGGCGGGGGCCGTCACGAAGGCGCTCGCGCCCGAGGCGAGGATGTAGTCGACGTAGGGGGTGCTCGAGACGGCGGCGGCGGCGAAGCGGTAGAGGACGCCGGGGGTCAGGCCGGTGATCGTCAGGTGCCCGCCGGCGGCCGGGGCGGCGGTGTAGCCGGAAAAGGCGTCGGTCCAGGTGGAGGCGGGGTCGGCGTCGAAGCTTTGGGCGGCCGGGGCGTAGGCGACGCGGTAGAGGATCGGGCTGGTGCCGCCGGAGTTGTTGGGCACCTGCGTCCGCGCCGGGGCGGCCCAGGCGATGTTGACCTCGCCGGGGGCCGACCCCGCCACGGCCGTGACGGACGGGGCGGACAGTCGGGTGAAGGCGTGGGCGGTCTTCGCCGTGCCCGCCACCCACGGCGAGAACCCTGCGGCGTTGTAGGCCCGGATGCGGCCGGTCACGGTGCCGGCGGAGGGGAGGGGGCCGGGTTGATGGGGGCAAAAGCACATGGTGACGTTGGCCGGCGGGCGGGCCCGACGCGGTTCGGCGCTAAAGTGACACGGCGGGAATGTTTCGTCAAGCCCTCTTCACCGCGGCCGCGTTTGCGGTGCCGGGGCGGGCGGCGCGGGGTGGAAGGGGCCGGCGATCGTCGGGCCGCCACGCGGGGGGATCGGGATGTCGCGGAAGGTAACTTCGCCGCCCCACGGCGGGGTCAGGTCGGGCGAGAGGGTCTCCCAGTCGGTGCTGGGCCGGAGGATCAGGTCGAAGGTGGTGGGGGCGGAACCCGGCAGGTCGACGATCAGTCCCCAGGATGTGTGAGTGCCGGCCTTCAAGACGTTGGTGAGCGGCACGACCGGCTGGTCTTTCCCTCCAAATCGGAATCCTGCAACATAAGCCAACTTCACCGGCGGACTTGCCACCTCCAGCCAGACGTGGAGCGTCAAGTCTTTCTGGTCCGCCGAGATCGTTGCCCTGCCCGAACTGTCCGTCCACTCAATTCTGCCCAACGTGAGTTTCGCCTCCACCGCCGGGCGGAGCGATTCGTCATGATTCAAGGCCGCGGCGTGCGGGGCGTTGAGGGTCACGCCGCGCACGGCTAAGTCCTCGCCCCAGTAGGTCTGCCGCTGCAACTCATTGTCGGCCGCGTCCTGCGAGGGGCGGAGCAGGACGTCGACCACCGCCCCCGCCGGGCCGCCGGGGAGGGCGGCGAGGAAATCTTCCAGGCTTTGACGGTTGTCGCCCTGGGTCAGGTAGTGTTGAACCGAGTCCGACGTCGCCGCGTGCCACGCGGCCGGTTGATTCGCTTCGACGCGGATAAACCCGGCCCACACCGATCGACCGGCGTGCTCGACCCGCACCTCGGCGGCCAGGGCGACCGGCAGGGGGTCGATCCGCACGGCCACGGTCGCCCGGCCCCGTTCGACCTCCACCCGCGCCGCCGACACCGCCGCCCGCATCGCGGCGCGGGCGGCGGGGTCGATTGCGAAGTCGTCGGCCGTCGCGCTGACCGACGAGAGTTCGACCGGCACGGCCACCGCCCGGTCGATCACGAACGGCCCGGCCGCGACCGGGGCGGCCAGCGCGACCACGACGTGCGGGGCGAACGCGAGCTGCGTCGGGCCGTTCTCCATCGCCTCCAATTCGTTGCCGAAAAAGTCAATGTTCCGGCTCCCGCCGAGGCTGAAGGCGGCCGACGGGACGATGCAGCCGTTGATGGTGTCGTTTCGCGCGGGGAAGAAATCCCGCTCCACCACCAGCCCTCCGAGGCGGAGGTCGAGCGACTTCTGCGTCGCGGTCAGCCGGGTGGAGGGGGTGAGGCGGTCCCAACTCACCCCATAAGAGATCGGCATCCGCCGGCGTCGGCGGACGATCGGCTTGCTCTGGAGCGTGTAGACGACGGCCTGCGAGAGGTAGCGTTTGAGGCGCGGCGGGTCCAACGCGCCGGCGGCGAGCAGGTCGTCGGTGGCGGCGAACCAGGCGGCGGGCCAGGGCGTCGCGCGGTCGGCTTGGGCGGCCAGGGCGGCGTCGGCGAGGCGGGCGGTTTGGGCGGAGTCGAGCGCGCCGGCGCGCAGGCGGCGGGCGAGTTCGGACACGGCCGGGTCGCGCGTGGCGGGCAGGGCCGACCGGGCGTCGGCCATCAGCCAGCCGGCGGGCTCGAGCCGCCGCTAGTCGACCCCGCGCAGGGCGGCCCAGCCCGCGCCGCCGGCGAGGCCGACCGTCAATAGCAGGAGGGCGAGCCCGGCGGCGAGGGGCGCGGGCCGGCGGGCGCGGTGGCCGACGCGGACGGCCTGCGGCGCGGCGAGGGTCGCGCCGCACTCCGGGCAGGCGGGGTGGCCGCCCGGCAGGCCGGTGAGGTCGAAGCCGCACCGGCGGCAGAGGGGGTGGTCGTCGGTCCGCCGTCCGCGCAGGCCGCGATACAGGAGGAGGGCACCGGCCGCGGCGAACAGGCCGAGCAGGCCGGCGGCGAGCAAGGCCACCGCGTGCGGTGGGAGGGGGTGGACCATCACTTTTAACATAATCGAAAAGACGCGGCGCGTCCGGCCGCTTGCGGCTTCGCAAAGAAACGAGGTCCACAAGATGGTTCTTTGCGAAGCCGCAAGCGGCGGTGTTGCGAAGCCGCAAGCGGCCGGGTTGCGGAAAGGCTTGCGGTCGGTACAACGCACCCAATGCCCACCGACGCCGCGAAGATTGACTTGAACGGCTCGCCCTGCCCCGCGTGCGGGGCGACCCGCAGCACGCGGCAGTGGCTCACGACTTGGCCGGAGCACGGCTATCCGGGACGGTTCGTCCTGCGGCGGTGCGGGGGGTGCGGGCTGCTGTTCAACTCGCCGCGGCTGGATGGGGCGGCGCTGGCGGCGCTGTACGGGCGGAATTACTACTTCTTCCTCCGGCCGCCGGCGCGCGAGTTGCGGCGGGCGGCGGAGATGGCGCGGCGAACCGTCGGCGTCTTATCGAATGAAGTGGAGGACCGCCGCGCGCTGGACATCGGGTGCGGGCGAGGCTATCTGCCGGCGGTGATGAAGGGGCTCGGGTGGGCGGCGGACGGGGTGGAGATCTCGCTCGGCGCGGCGGACGACGCGCGGCGGCTGTTCGGGCTGACCGTATTCGCCGGCACCGTCGAGCAGTACGCGGCGTCGGAAGGACTGTCGGGCGAAGCGAAGCAGTATCCGCTGGTGACGGCGGTGGACGTGATCGAGCACGTGCCGGACCCCGCCGCCTTCGCCGCCGCGCTGGCGGCCGTCACCGCGCCGGGAGGGTTGCTGGTGGTCGATACGCCGAATGCGGATTCGTATAATATCAATGTGAAGGGGCTGGCGTGGAAGGGATTTAATCCATTTCATATTTATCTGTTTAACACGACCAATTTGACGCTGCTGTTGGAGCGGCACGGGTTTCGGGTGGAGCGGCGGTTCAGCTACTCGAACGTGCCGCTGGACGAGTCGCAGCCGGCGGGCCGGCGGGCGCGGGACGCGGCGGTGGGGGCGGCGCGGGCGGCTCACCTGCTGCGGCCGGCGGCGCGGGCGTTTTTCGGGGCGAAGAAGTGGCTGGCGAAGCCGCCGGCGGACGTGGGGCCGGCGCTGGCGGCGGCGGTGGGGTCGGTGCGGGGGGGGCTGGCGTTCGCGGACACGCCGGACGCCGCCGCGCCGCTGGCGGAGGGGGAGCGGGGGGATAATATAATCGTGATCGCGCGGCGGGTTTGAGAAACCATCTTGGGCGCGGGATTTCTTTGCGAAGCCGCGAGCGGCGGGATTGTGGTAGGCTGTGGCGATGGAGGACGTGATGACTCATCGAATCAAGCCTTTCAATTCCCGCCGCGCCTTGCTGGTCGCGGCCGTCGCGTCGCTGAACCTCGCGGGGGCGGCGTTCGCCACGGACATCGCCGGGGTGCAGCCGGCGGCGATCGACCAGCCGCAGATCAACGCCTCGATCTCGCTCACCCCCGGCGGCGACCCGCTCGTCGCGGACTTCGGCGGCGTCACGACGTCGAACATCCAGGCCTACTACGACACCGGCGCCAGCGGCATCCTGCTCAGCGAGAACACCGCCGACGCGCTGGGCATCGCCCGCCAAACCGTCGGCGGGGCGCCGGCGGTGTTCGGCGACGTAGGGGTGGCGGGCACGGACAACTTCAACATCTCCCAGCCGGTGTACGTGAACGTCGGGGCGTACAACGGCGGCGCGGCGTTCGGGAGCGACCCCTTCGGCGGCACGACGGCCGACAGCCCCGTCTATACCCAGACCTTCGGCCCCGTCCGCACGCAGATTGGGCCGGTCGGCCGCGCGCCTGACCCGGCCACCGGCGATCTGGACGTGATCGGCGTGCCGGCGATGGCGGGCAAGGTCGTGGTCCTCGACCCGCGCGCCCTCAACGCCTTCGCCCGCACCGGCGACCTGACCGACGCGGGCTTCCTTAACACCTACGTCTACGACCCCGCCGCGCCGTTCAACCCCGCCGCGGCCGACACCGATCCGGGCTTTCCGGCCACGAACCGGCACGTCAAACTGAGTTACGGCTCGTTCGACCGCTTCACCACGACCACGCCGGGTGCCGCGCCGCCGACGCTGGCGGGCAACCCGTTCATCGGGCCCAACCCGGTGCTGCGGCTTGGCGCGAATGCCACGCCTGATTCGACGCCGGCGGTGGTGGTCAGCAACGGCGACCGCTCGTCGGCCGGCAGTTGGCTGCTCGACACCGGGGCGGCGGCGTCAATCATGTCCGAGGCGCAGGCGGCGGCGCTGGGCGTCACCTACGACCCCGCCACCGTCGGCACCGACGCCCCGGTGCTGCTCGGCGTCGACGCCGACCGGCAGTTCCAACTGACCATCGGCGGCATCGGCGGGACGAGCAAGGTGGCGGGCTTCCTCGTCCCGCGCCTCGCCGTGCCGACGGCCGAGGGCGACCCGCTGGTCTTCCTCGACGCCCCGGTGCTGGTGTCGGACATCACCGTCGCCGACCCGATCACCGGGCAGATGCTGACGCTGGACGGGGTGTTCGGGATGAACTTTCTGGTCGCCACCGCGTCGCTGACGGAGGGCGCGCCCGGCGACATCCCGTCGATCGACGGCCTGACGCCGGGCGCGTTCGACTGGGTCACGTTCGACCAGCCCGCGGGCCTGCTGGGCCTGCAACTGCCGGGCGCGGCGGTGCCGGAACCCGCCTCGCTGGCGGCGGCCGGCCTGACCCTCGGCGGCGTTCTCCTGCGGCGCCGGCGGGCGTGAGGCTTCTTTAATAGCCGGAGGCGGAAGCCCCGGTTTGTTTCGTCGGGAAGATCGGAGAAAACCGGGGCTTCCGCCTCCGGCTATTAAAGGGCTTTCATCGTCGAACCGTAACAGACGCCGGCCGTAAGACTGGGGCGAGTGGCCGGCAAATTTGCCTCTTGCCCCCCGCCCGATCTGGCCGATAATGGCTGGGTCGGAATGAACGATTTTTCAAGGACCACAAAGGACCACGCGAAGGTCTGCGGTGTACGAGATTCGGTGGACAAGTTGAGGAGCCTATAAACACCCTTCGGGCAACCGCCGCCCGCCGTGAGGATGCCCGCTTGACGGGAACCGAGCGGTCGGGACTTCCCGGACGCGACGAACGTCCGGGGGCGCGTCTTCGGACGCGACCGGCACCCGCCCGCGTTAATGAAGGGTTCGTCAACCCCCCACCACACGGCACAGGCGGATTCTTCGCAGGGCACCGAGCCCTCCCCGACCGGGGAGGGCTTTTTCGTCGTGATTCGACGCCGCGCGAGTCCGGGTGCCACGGATTGGCGTACTCGCCAACCCGTGCCGTGCGGTGTCCGGCGCGCGGTCCGGCACGGGTTGAGGAGTACCTCGATCCGTGGCACCCGGAGTTCACGCCGCCGAGTCGCGGGGCTCTTTGGCGACCCGCTTCGCCGCGTGCTTGGCGGCCATGACCTCCTTGGTCGGCGGGCGGCTGAGGCTGATGAGGGTTTGGCCCGCCTTGGGCGTCAGGGGCTTGTCGGCCGTGAAGGTCTGCACGTCGCCGGTCTCGCCGATCAGGAACAGCGGCACGAAGTCCGGGCCGTTCTGCTCGGCGAAGTGCTCGAACGTGAACTCCTTGCTCAGCCGGGTCTTGCGCACGACCGACCCGCCGTCGACCCGGGCCAGCAGGTCGCGGAAGCCCAGCCCCTCGCCGAACAGCACGCGGCCGTTGAGCTCCTCGTCGACCTCCCCCTTTTTCCGCTTCTTGTCCGTCGGGCGGTCGAGCTGGAAGACGTTGGACCGGCCGAAGTGCTTGGCATATTGCAGGGCGGCGAGGCTGTTGACCTCGTCGTTGGGGGTCATGGCGATCAGCCGGCCGATGCCGGTGAGCTCGATCCGCTCCTGCACCTGGCCGCTGAGGACGTTGCCCTGGGTGGTCGGCAGCCCGGCGAGGCGGGCGGCCTGGATGTTGCCGTGGTTGGTGTCGGCGACCATCACCGGCAGTTCCTCCTCGGCGAGGGCGGTGGCGATCATGCGGGCCAGCGGGTGGGCGCCGGCGATGAGGAAGCCGGTCGAGGCGGCCTTGGCGAGGCCCAGCCGCGCCGCGACGAACGCGGCGGTCAGGCCGTACAGGGCGACGGTGGCGATGATGGTGAGGAAGGTGTAGGGCACCAGCAGGTTCGCCCCCGGCACGCCCGCGCTGGAGAGGCTCAGCCCGAAGACCGACGCCACCGCCGCCGCCACGATGCCGCGCGGGGCCATCCACGACAGGAACAGCCGCTCGGCGTGGGTCAACTTCGACCCCCAGGTGCTGGCGTACACCGCCGCCGGCCGGGCGATCAGCACGAGCACCGCCACGAAGCCGGCCGCCCCCCACCCCATCTCCGAGAAGGCCGACAGTTCCAGCCGGCTGCTGAGCACGATGAACAGGGCGGCGATGAGCAGGACGGTGAGGGTCTCCTTGAACTCGACGATGTGGCGGACGTGGGCCTTCTGCTGGTTTGCCAGCACCACGCCCATGACGGTGGTGGTGAACAGGCCGCTCTCGGGCACGACGGCGTTGGAGGCGACGAACGCGCCGGCGACGAGCATGAAGGTCATGGGGGTCTGGAGGTAGTCGGGGATCCAGAACCGCCGCAGGGCGACCACGAGCAGGACGGCGGCGACCACGCCGATGCCGATGCCCACGCCGCCGGTGAGGGCCGCCCCGCGGAGGAAGCCGCCCACGCCCTGGATCGCCACATTGGCCGCGCCGGCCGCGTCGTCGGGCGAGGCCCGGCCGAGGCCGCCGAGAATCGCCTCGAACGTCAGCACGGCCGCCATCGCGCCGATGGGGTCGATGACGATCCCCTCCCACTTCAGCACGCTGCCGACGCTGCCGGTGGGGCGGACGTGCCGCAGCAGCGGGCCGATCACCGTCGGCCCGGTCACGATCAGCACCGCCCCCAGCAGGATCGCCACCGGCCAGATCAGCCCCAACAGGTAGTGGGCGGCGACGGCGGCGATGACCCAGGTCACGCCCGCCCCGACCGTCACCAGGTTCCGCACCACGCTGCGGACGCTGCTGATCTCGCGCCAGTTCAGCGTCAGGCCGCCCTCGAACAGGATCAGCCCCACCGCGAGCGAGACCAGCGCGAGCAGCAGTTCCTCGCCGAACAGGGCGGCGGGGTCGAGGCTGTAGGTCCGCCCGAACCAGTGCGGCGTGACGGCGTGGGCGACGGGTCCGGCGAGGAAGCCGAACAGCAGCAGCAGCAGGATCGACGGCAGCCGCAGCCGCCAGGCCAGCCACTGCGCCCCGACGCCGAGGAACAGGATCAGCGCCAGGGCCATCGACAGCCCGCCGCCGTGCTTGGCCGCGGCCGGGGCGGCGGTGGCGAGGAGAAAGGTCGGGTCCAAGGTGCTCCCGGTGGGCTGGGGGATCGGTCGGCGGTTCGGTCGGCGGTTCGGCGGGTGGCGAAGCCGGGCAGTCTAGCCGGTCGGCGGCGGCGTGTCGTGCGCGGCGGGTTCCGCGGCGTTTCGCCAAAGGTCGCGGGCGGATCGGGCCGATGCTGGGGTGGCGTCGAGTGGTCCCCATGGCGGTTCGGAAGGAGTCTCATCATGTTCTCACGGTTCACGACGGTCGCGCAGCCGGCGGTGGAGTTGACGGTCTTCCTCGCCGCCGCCGTGGCGGTGGCGTATGGCGCGCTCGCGCTGCGGTGAGCGGCGGCCGTCGATGTGGCCGCCCGCCGCGCTAATGTTTCGTGAACCCGTTGGAGGCGTCGCGCGGGTTTGCTATCGTTCGCTCCCAAGCCGGAGCGACCATGACCCGCAGCACGTTCGCCCACTCCCCGACCCCCACCCAGCCCCCCCGGCCCGTGGTCTCGGCGGCCGTCCACCCCGCGCCCAACGGCAGCCCGGCCGGGTCAAAGAAGGCCGCCGCCGGCACCGCCTCGATCGTGGCGACGGACGTCTGCGTCTACTACGGCCCGATGCAGGCGATCAAGCACGTCTCGATCGAAATGCCCCCCAACCGCGTGACGGCCCTGATCGGCCCCAGCGGGTGCGGGAAGAGCACCTTTTTGCGGTCGATCAACCGCATGAACGACCTGATCCCCGGCTGCCGCGTCACCGGCGAGATCAAAATCGCCGGCCACGACGTCTACGCCCCGAAGGTCGATCTGGTCGCCCTGCGCCGGCGCGTGGGGCTGGTGTTCCAGAAGCCAAACCCCTTTCCGAAAAGCATTTACGACAACGTCGCCTACGGCCCGCGCCTGCAGGGCATTCGAAGCCGCGGCGACCTTGACCCACTCGTCGAGGAGTCGCTCCGCAAGGCCGCCCTGTGGGGCGAGGTCAAGGACCGCCTCAAGAGCAGCGCCCTGGGCATGAGCGGCGGCCAGCAGCAGCGGCTGTGCATCGCCCGCGCCCTGGCGACCAAGCCGGCGGTGCTGCTGATGGACGAGCCGGCCAGCGCGCTCGACCCCATCGCCACGAGCAAGATTGAAGATTTGATTCAGGAGTTGAAGGAGTTGGTGACGGTCGCCATCGTCACGCACAACATGCAGCAGGCCAGCCGCGTCAGCGACGTGACGGCCTTCTTCTACCTCGGCGAATTGATCGAGGTCGACCAGACCCAGAAGATGTTCACCAACCCGTCGAAGCGGCAGACCGAGGATTACATCACCGGCCGCTTCGGCTAAAGTGGGATGCCATGGCCCAGGCGCTACAGGAAAGTTTGGACTCGCTGCGGGCCCGCGTCGCGCGGCTGACGGCGAAGGTGCAGAGCATCGTCGACGATGCCGCCGAGGCGGTGCTGTCGGCGGACGTGGGCTTGGCGCGGGCGGTGATCGAGGCCGACCGGCACATCGACGACGAGGAGGTCAAGGTCGAGGCCGTCGCCATCAACCTGCTGGCGCTCTACTCCCCCGCCGCCTCGGACCTTCGGCTGGTCACGACGATCATCAAGGCGAACAACGACTTCGAGCGCATCGCCGACTCCGCCGTCAACGCCGCCCAGCGCGTGCTGCCGCTGGCGAACGACTTCGACGCCCGGACCGACGCCAACGGCTTCCACCCGCCGGCGGATCTGCGGATCATGCTCAACGGCGTGGTGGACATGCTGCGCACCACCATCCACGCCTTCAACCTGAACGACGAGGCCCTCGCCCGGCAGGTGGCGGCGGGCGACGACGTGAACGACGCGCTCTACAGCCAGGTGATGCAGCAGGTCCTTTCCGACCTCGTCCGCGACGGCAGCCACGCGACGCGGGATTTAGCGTACGTGATGATCGCCAAGAACTTCGAGCGCATCGGCGACCACTGCACGAACATCGCCGAGGATGTCGTCTACGCCCGCACCGGCCGGATTATTCGCCACTCCCATGCGGTGTGAGGCGCCGGGTGTCCGGCCGACGCTCGAAGAGAAGCATTGAACCACAGAAGTCACGGAGAACACGGAGGAAGGCACAGAGGAGCGGAAGACGGTTCTGTATTTCCTCTGTGACTTCCTCGGTGTTCTCCGTGCCCTCTGTGGTTCCATTCTTTGGTTGATCAAAGAGAATCCGGGCGGGACGCCCGTTCCACGGGTCAGAACGGGGGGGATTCGCCGCGCTTCCACCAGTCGGCCTCGCTCTTCTTATCTTTCTTGCCCTTGGGCTTTTCCGCCGCGCCGCCGCGGCCGGGGGAGTCGAAGTCGGACAGTTTCGGGCCGTCGGCGTCGGGCTCAAAGTCGGACTCTTCCGGGTCGCCCAAATCGTCGGCGGTGCGCCGCACCAGGCTCGCCAGCGCGACGGCGAACAGCGGCGCGACGGCCGACAGGATCGCCGCGTCCTCGTCCGTGAACGCCTGCGCCGCATCGCGGAACAGCACGATGCCCGCCAGCGACTCGCCCAGGTAGCAGCAACTCTCGGTCAGGATCGCCTGCCCGTCGAGGTGCTGCCGCTCGGCTTTGCTCAGCGGCGACTGGCCGGCCGGCGCGATGCCGCCGAAGCGGACCGGGCCGTCGCTGACGGTCTTCCGCAGCAGCCCGTCGCGGATCGCCTCGGTCAGCGGCGCCTCGCCGGGGTGGGTGAACTTCATGTACGCCCCCAGCTCGAACGGCGGCGAGTTGGCGTCGTCTTCCTCCTCGCCCGCCAGGTAGATGGCGATGTTGCTGAAGCCCATCGCCTTCAGCAGCCAGTCCATCGCGTGGCAGAGCAGTTGCTCCAGATCGGCCGCCTCGGCCATGAGTTTGCGGAAGCCCTCCTCGGTGCGGACGACCTCGACCTGCCGGGCCAGCTCGCCGTAGGCCGTCACCAAATCGTTGCAGAGCAGATCGACCTTTTTGCCGACGTGGTGGCGGGCGGCGTTGAGGCGCTTGACGGCCCCGCGCAGCCGCACCAGCCGGCGGTGGTCGCGGGCGTCGAGGCCCTGCCGCCGCAGCGCCCGGCCCATGCGGTCCGCCAGCGCGTCGGGCGTGAAGGGCTTGGGCAGGTAGTCGATCGCCCCCGCCCGCAGCGCGTCCACCGTCTTCTCGACCGACGGCCGGCCGGTCATCACGATCGCCCGCGCCGCGGCGTTGGCGGCGGCCAGCAGCGGCAGCAGGCTCACGCCGTCGCCGTCGGGCAGGTGGACGTCGGTCAGCAGCAGATCGACGGCCTTGCGCTCGAGCTCGCGCCGGGCGGCCTTGATCGTCGGCACGCGGACGAGGTCGATCCCCACCGCCCCGGTCAGCCGGCCGCCGTCGTGCAAATCGCCGATGAGCTCCAGCAAATCCGGCTCATCATCGACCACCAGCACGCGCGGCCGGGACCGTGTGGGCAACTCGACACTGGGGGTTTCGACGGCCTGTTGCATAAACTCTCCTTCTAAGAAGTCGGCAGTCTTCAGTCGGCAGTCGTTTGGTGAAAAAGCGGCGGACTCCACTACTTACTACCCACCACCTACTACCTACTCACTCAAGCACTCTTCCGCCGCCGCGCCGGCAGCGGGATGGGGTCGGCGGCGGGGAGCAGGAACGTCGCCCGCGTGCCGCCGCCGGGCCGGCTGTCGAGGCGGACCGAGCCGCCGCCGGCCTCCACCTTCCGCAGCGCGGTGGCGAGGCCCATGCCCCGCCGCCGGCCCGCCGGCTTGGCGCTGAAGAACGGGTCGAAGGCGTGCTGCGCCGTCTCGCCGCTCATCCCGCACCCGTCGTCCTCCACCGACAGCACCACGCGGCCGGAGTAGGCGTCGTACCGCCCCGACACCGCCACCCGGCCCGCCGGACCCGTCGCCTGGTACGCATTGGCGACCGCCTCGGCGACCGCCTCGGCCAACTGGCCGGCGTCGGCACGCACCGGCGGAACCTCGGGGGCGACGTCCACCACAACCGTCCTATCGGCCGGCTCGGTCTGCCGCTTGGCAAGCCCCAGTGCCTCGCCGATGAGTCCGATTAAATCGACCGTTTCGAGCCTGGCGGGCCGGGGCCGGGCGTAGTCCATCAGCGACGTGATCATGTCGGAAAGCCGCTGGCTCTGCTCGGCGATCTGCTGCGCCGCCGCCCGCTGCTTCTCGTCGGACAGCGAGGCGGCGAGGAGTTGGCTGCGGCCGGAGATGACCATCAGCGGGTTGTTCATCTCGTGCGCCGCCCCCGCCGCCACCTCGCCGACCGCCGCGTGGGCGCGGTGCCGCTCAACCTCCCCGCGCGCCGCCTGCAGCCGGCGGTTCGACTCGGCGAGTTGCTCGGCGAGGCGGCGCGATTCGTCGCGCACCTGCGCCGACCGCAGCGCCATCGACCACGCGGCAAGGAGCGCGGGGAACGCCGCAGACATATTCAGTTGGTCGATTTGACCGTCGCCCGCCGGCCAAAGGATGCCGCCGACGGTCCGGCCGGCGGCTTGGAGGGGGATGAAGCCGGTCGCGCCGTCGCCGCCAGTCAAGTGCGGCTCGACGTCGGCCCGCACCCACTCCAGCGCGTCGCCGGCGCGGCGGACGGGCTCGCCCCCGGCCGACTCGCCGGCCGACTCGCCGGCCCACTCGCCCGCCTCCGCCACGCCGGCGTGGATGGGGGCGCCCGCAGCATCAACGACGACGGTTTCGGCGTAACCGCGGTTGATGACGAGACCGAAGGCGGCGGCGGTTTGATTAAATGTGTTTGACGCGCTTGTAGCGATGGAGGTTAGCGCGCAGGAAACGGTCGATTCGTCCGTTTGATTAGTTTGGAAAAAAATGATGGCGTTCAACACATCTCGGTAGCTGCGGACCAACGGTCCGCAGTCCGCGTTTTTCGTTACGAAGACTGCGGACCCTTGGTCCGCAGCTACCGGGTCAATCCGTTCTTTAGATGAATTGAGTTCGGATCGGTCGGGATTTCTTTGCGAAGCCGCAAGCGGCTCAATCCGCGGCTTGCCGCTTGCGGCTTCGCAAAGAAGCTCTTTTCCCTGAAGCGCCTCGACCGCTTCGCCCAATCCATCAACCACCCGCGCCACCTGCTCCTCCCCCACCCCAATCGCGTCCAGCAAAACCGAGCGCGGGACGAACCCGCCATAGTTGCCGCTGTACCCGGCGCGCCGCTCTCGCGCGATCTGATCGGCCAGCGTCACGACGTGCACCAGCCGCGCGTTCGCCACCCCCGCCGGCAGCGCGCCGGGGTGCTGGCCGTGCAGCCACGCGCAGTCGCGGACGGCGGCGGACAGGCCCCAGCGCTCGGCGGCGCGCTTGCCGGCGAGCAGGTGGTCGACGCCGATCACCCGCCGCTCGGCGTCGGCGAAGTCGCCGCGCACCAACTCCGCCGCCGCCACGACCCGGCCGAAGGCGCGGGGGAACGCCGCCGCCAGCGCGAGCTTGCCCACGTCGTGCCACAGCCCGCCTTCAAACGCCTCGGCCGGCTCGATGCCCGCATCGCCGCCGTACACCGCGACCAGTTCCCGCGCCAAGCCTTCGGCGGCGCAGGCGACGGTGAGCGAGTGGACCGCGATCCCGTCCAGCGCCGCGTCGCCGGTGTCGAACGCCATCGCCGGCGGCGCGGCCAGCCGCTCCAGCGTCCGCAGCGCAAGTTCGGTCCGTCGGGAGAGCAGCATGGGGGCGGGCGGGCTTGGGGGCGAACGGTCGGCCGGGGGATTCCTACCCTCCTATCGGCCGACCGCCCGCCCTTCGCCACACCGCCCCGCCCGCCGCCCGCCTCAGACCGCCAGTAACTGCCCGATCCGCTCGATGAGTTTCTCGATGTTGAACGGCTTTTTGACGAAGTCGTCCGCGCCGCTTTTCATCAGATCGTCGATCTCGTCCTGGTTCACCACGCCGCTGACGATGATGATCTTCGTGCCCTGAAAATCCGGGTTCTTGCGGAGCGTCTGGCACACGACGTTGCCGTTCACGTCCGGCAGCATGTAATCGAGCACGATCAGGTCGGGGTTGAACTCCTGCGTGACCATGCCCGCGTCGTACCCGGTGGCGGCGGTGCGGACCTCGAACCGGCCGTCGCGGTTGAGCACGTCGACGAACAGTTCCACGATCTCCGGGTCGTCGTCGACCACCAGCACCTTCTGCCGGCCGCTCTCGAGGGCGTCGGGGGGGATGTTGTTTTCCTTCATGAAGGCGATCAGCGCGTCGCGCGGGATCCGGCGGAACCGGCTGCCCGGCACGCGGAAACCCTTCAGCCGGCCGCTGTCGAAGCAGCGGATGATCGTCTGCTGGCTGACCTTGCAAATCTCGGCCGCCTCGCCCGTGGTGAATACGGTCTTCATGCTCGTCACTCCCTGTTGGCGCCCGACAATCGGGCGTCCGGCGAACTCCCCTGCCGGCCCGCCGGACCCCCGACGGATCGGGGGACCGGCCGGCCGCGTGACGCCGACAAACCGTCTGCGGGCGATGGGGCGGGCGGAACGGCCCCGCCTCGGAATCGGTTCGCCCGGCGCGGGAACCCGTCGAGCGGATTTCCTCCGGGCGGACCCGCCTCCACGGTATACCGCGAAGGCCTGTTGCCGGGCCACGCCGCTTCTGGCGGCGGACCGGCGGCGGGCGCATGCTCGTCGCGCACCCGCGCGTTAGCAATACGTTCGCCCTCGGATCGCGGATGCGGACGCGGAATCAAAGGTTCCGCCGCCCGCCGATCCGTGGCCGCCTCGCCGTCTGGTTGCGAAGGCATCCGCCCTCACGATCCGAACGATTTATCGGCACAATCCGAACAGGTTTCCAAAACTTCCCATCTTTCCCAGTCCGCCAAAGCCGGCGGCGGTGTTTCGGCGGCGGCCCGGTGGGGGGTGCCGCTTGACTCCGGCCGTGGCGGATCAGACTGTTGGTCGGCAGCGTCGGAGCGACGCCCTCGGCGAAAGGGCCCTCCGACCGGCCGACCGGTGCCCGCTCGGCATTCCCGGAGCTTCCGGGGGTTGGGGCGAACCGGCCGACGCATTAACCTACCCCACAGTTCCGCCGCGTGCGTCGGGCGGCCGAAAAATCTTGCCGGCCCCGCCCCACCCCGCCGCCGCCCCCCGTCCGCCCACCCTGCCGGGCCGACCCTTATTGACGCCATGCTCCTCCCGCCCGCCGCCTTCGCCGACCGCCTGCTGGCGTGGTACGGCCGGTCGCGCCGCGATTTGCCGTGGCGCGTGCCGCTCGACTCGCCCGCCGACGCCCGGCCCGACCCGTATCTGGTGCTGGTGAGCGAGGCGATGCTGCAGCAGACGCAGGTGGCAACGGTCATCCCCTACTTCCGTCGGTGGGTCGAGCAGTTCCCGACGGTGCAGTCCCTGGCCGCCGCCGACGAGCAGGCGGTGCTGCGGGCGTGGCAGGGATTGGGCTACTATTCGCGCGCCCGCAACCTCCGCCGGGCGGCGCAGATCATCGTCGAAACCCACGGCGGCCGGGTGCCGGCGGACGTCCAAACGCTGCTCACCCTCCCCGGCGTCGGCCGCTACACCGCCGGCGCCGTCGCCAGCCTGGCCTACGACACCGCCGCCCCGATCCTCGACGGCAACGTCGTGCGCGTGCTCTGCCGGGTCGACCGGATCGAAACCGACCCGCGCACGCCGGCCGTCCAGAAACGGCTGTGGGCGCGGGCGGAGGCGATTCTGCCGCCGGGCCGGCCGGGCGATTTCAACAGCGCGATGATGGAGCTCGGCGCGACGGTTTGCATCCCCCGCTCGCCGCAGTGCCTGATCTGCCCGGTGGCCGAGGCGTGCGAGTCGCGGGCGGCGGGCGTGCAGGAGCAAATCCCGCCGGCGAAGAGGGCGGCGCCGACGCCGCTGGTGGAGCGGTCGGTTTACGTCCTCTCGCGCCCGCGGCCCGGCGGCGAGCTCGAATACCTGATCGAGCAACGCCCGCCGACCGGCCGGTGGGCGGGGATGTGGCAGTTTTTAACGCTCGACGATTCCGCCCCGCCGCCGATCGGTTCGCTAACGGAACTCGGTGAGGTCCGCCACGCGCTGACGCACCGGCGGTACCGCTTCCGCGTGTTTCGGGGCGAGGCGAGCAAGGTCGACTTGAAGTCAAATCAGCGCTGGTCGACGGCGGCGGAACTCGATCAACACCCGATGCCCAAGCCGCACCTGACGATCGCGCGGATGCTCTGACGTGGAACGGGCGTCCCGCCCGGATTTCCGCTTTGCCACTGCAAGAAAAAGCGAATCCGGGCGGGACGCCCGTTCCACATAATCACTCCGCCCCCGCGTCCTCCATCCGCCCCAGTTTCCGCACCGACGGGAAGGCGGCGGCCAGGCCGCAAACGACCAGGATCGTGCCGATGCCGCCCGCCACGACCGAGCCGACCGGGCCGAGCCACGCCGCCGTCAGGCCGCTCTCCAGGCCGCCGATCTCGTTGCTGCCGCCGATGAAGACCAAATTGACCGCGCTCACCCGGCCGCGCATCGCGTCGGGCGTGACGAGCTGCACCAGCGTGCTGCGGATCACCACGCTGACCGCGTCGCACGCGCCCGTCAGCGCGAGCATCGCCATCGACAGCGCGAACGACGTGCTCAGCCCGAAGACGATCGTCGACAGCCCGAACCCCGCCACCGCGACCAGCAGCGTCGGCCCGGCCCGGCGGATCGGCGGCAGGTAGCTCAGCACGATCGCGCTGGCGAACGCCCCCGCCGCCGGCGCGGCCTTCAGCCACCCGAACCCCACCGCCCCCACCCCCAGCACGTCCGTGGCGAACACCGGCAGCAGGTAGACCGCCCCGCCCAGCAGCACCGCGAACAGATCCAGCGTCATGATCCCCACCAGCAGCTTCGTGCTGAGGACGAACTTCGCGCCGGCGAGCAGGTCGCCCCAGCTCGGCCGCTTGCCCGTTTTGGGCGGGGTGGGCGTGGGGGCCATGAACGCAAGCGTCGCCAGCGTGCCGACCCAGCAGATCGCCGCCGCCGCATACGCCGCCGCCGGACCCCAAAGAAGCAGGAAGCCCGCCAGCACCGGGCCGCCGAAGCTCGCCGTCTCGAACACGCCGCTGTTCCACGTCACGGCGTTCGGAAAATCCTTCCGCGGCACGATCTGCGGCACCAGCGCCTGCCGCGCCGGCCGGCTGAACGCCAGGCCCGACGCCCCCGCCACCAGCAGCGCGTAAATGCCCAGAACCGACCCCCCCGCCGCCGGCCGCGACGCCGCGAGGGCAGACAATCCGACCGCCGCCACAATCGCCACGAACAGCCCCCCCATCAGCACGCGCTTGCGGCTGAAGGCGTCGGCCGCGTGCCCCGCCGGCAGGGCCAGGCCGATCACCGGGATCGCCAGCGCCGCCCCGAGGTAGCCCAGGGCGAGCTTCGAGCCGGTGCGTTGGTAAAGTTCCCACCCCGCCGCCGCCGTCTGGCACTGCCCGCCGATGACCGAGAGGAAAAAGCCGCCGGCGAGCAGCCGGTACTCGCGGTGCCGCAGGGCGGCGTAGGGGTCGTGCGGGGGGTGCGGGGGGTGCGGCGACTCGGCGGCGTAGTCCAGCACGGCCGTCGCCGGCCGCTCCGGGTCGCGCGGCCCCTGAACCTCGGATGGCGGCGTCGCGGGCAAGGCGGGAGTGTAGGCGGCATTCTCCAAACGGTGATCTTTAACAGCCGGAGGCGGAAGCCCCGGTTCGTCGGGCGGAAGATTGATCGAGCTCCGAAGGTGCCCTGCGCGATCAACCGGGGCTTCCGCGTCCGGCTATCAAGGAACCCGCTCAATTTTTGGGGCTGGCGAGACGGACCGAACGGTGTACCTTGCGACTTCACCATTCACACCACAAGGAACCCCATGACCCTCAAGCCCATCAACCGACAGACGATCGTCATCACCGGCGCCAGCAGCGGCATCGGCCTCGCCACGGCCCGCGCCGCCGCCGAGGCGGGCGCGAACGTCGTGCTCACCGCCCGCAGCGGCGGCGCGCTCGACGACATTGTCAAGGAAATCACCGACGCCGGCGGCAAGGCCGTCAGCGCCGCCGCCGACGTGGCCGACGAGGCGGCGCTGCGCAAGGTCGCCCAACTCGCCCAAGAGACCTACGGCGGCTTCGACACCTGGGTCAACAACGCCGGCGTGAGCGTCTACGCCCCGGTCGAGCAGGTCTCGATGGACGACGCCCGCCGCGTGTTCGAGACGAACTTCTGGGGCCTGATGATCGGCTGCCGCATCGCCGCCGAGCACCTCAAAACCCGCGGCGGCGGCAGCATCGTCAACCTCGGCAGCGTCGTCTCCGACCGCGCCCTGCCGATCCAAGGCATCTACTCCGCCACCAAGCACGCGGTGAAGGCGCTGACCGAGGCGCTGCGGATCGAGCTCGAGGCCGAGGGGGCGGGCATCAGCGTGACCCTCATCAAGCCCGGCCCGATCGACACGCCCTACCTCGCCCACGCCAAGAATTACATGGCCGACGAGCCGACGCACCCCAAGCCCGTCTACGCCCCGGAACTGGTGGCCGAGACGATCCTGCACGCCGCGGCGCACGGCGGCCGCGAGCTGTTCGTCGGCGGCGGCGGCGCGGCGATCGCCAAGGCCGGCAACTGGATCCCCGGCACCGTCGACCTCGCCATGAAGAGCAACCTGATGGAGGACGGCCAGTCGTCCGACCGGCCCAACGACCACGCCGACGCCCTGCACAGCCCCGGCGGCGGCTACTACGGCTCGGCCACCGGCCCCTACTCCGCCAACGGCGGCGCGGTCCGCCAGACCAGCCTGTACGCCGCCGCCGAACGCCACCCCTACGGCACCGCCGGCGTCGCGGTCGCCGTCGGCCTCGTCGCCCTCGGCCTCATCGGCGCGGCGGGGGCGAAGGCGCGCGATTAGAGCAGTGTTCTATAGTAGCCGGAAGCGGAAGCTCCGGTCTTCGCTCGGCAACGCCTCTATTGATATGAAGCACTCTTGAGCGAAGACCGGAGCTTCCGCTTCCGGCTATTATGGAACCTCATTTCACCGCCCGCACGCCGCCCACTTCGCCCTTCACCTCCGTCGCGGCCTCGCCGAGTTTGACGAGGGATTTTGCCGACCCCCCCGCCGCCGTGTTGCCCTCGATCCGCACGTTCCGGCAGTGCTGCAGGAAGATCAGCGCGGCCGGGTCGATCCCCCGGTCGGCCCCGCGGCGGCTCTCGGATTGCTGCGCGCGCAAAAAGGTGTTGCCCCGAATCAGCACGTCCTGCGCCCCGTCGATCAGCAAATTCACGCCGTCGTTGTCCTCGAACGCATTATTGATAAATTGCAAGTGTTGGTTGCCGAACGCGATGCCGTTCGCCTGCGTCCCCTCGCCCGCGACGGTGACGGCCCCCGCCTGCCCCGTCCACGGGCCCGCCGTCGCGTAGCCGCAGTGGCGGAAGACGTTGTTTCTAATGATTATGTTCCGGCTGTAGCCCGCCTCGTTCCAATAATACTCCGGCGAGATCACAAGGCCGGCGATGGTGCTGCCGTCGACCTCATTCCCTTCAATCAATCCGTCGTCGGCTTTGATCAAAATGCCGCGGGCGCGGTGGTTCTTGATCTTGCAGCCGCGGATGACGAAGCCGCTGCCCATGGCGTTGGGGTCGCTGGCGCGAAAGCCGGGCTCGGCCGGCACGGGCTTGTCGAGCTTCAGTTGGAAGAAGTTGCCGTCGAGCTTGAAGTGATCATCGTCCGGCGGATTCTCGGGCGAAAAGCCGTCGGGAGCGGGGCCGCCGGAGAGGATTTTGGCCTCGGCGACGATCGCGCCGGTCTTGTCCAGCACGCGGATCGGGTCGCCGGGGCGGAAGAAGCTGCGGTCCCACGGCCCGGCCATCAGCAGGGTTTTGCCCGCGTCCCGCCGTTCGACGACCAGGCCGTAGTAGCCGTGGATGGGGATGCCGTCGTCGCACATGCCCTCGAAGCTGGAGTTTTCCAGCGTCGGCCCCTTGCGCGCGCCGCCGCTGTGGAAGGCGTCGGCGTTGGAGGCGATCAGCGGGGCGGCGGTCGCGCCGTCGGGCTTTGGCGGGTAGGTGAGGGTGTAGGAGTAGCGGCTGCCCCCCTCGCCGCCGTCCTCGTGGACGCAAAAGCCGGTGCCGCCAATTAGTGTCAGGCCGTCGAGGTTGATCTTCTCGCAGCCGGGGACATAAACGTCCTGCGCGCCCGGCCCGCGGAAGGCCATCAAATCGCCGACTTTTACGTCGCCCCCGAGTTTCCCGCCGAGTGACAGGCGGACAAGGTTTCCACCTTTTAGCGCGGCCGATCTAACACCATAGTCGTAGGTGCCGGCCTTCCACTGCCGCGTTTTGACGTCGAAGACGTAGCCGGTCGTGCGGCGCTCGAGGTACTCGACCGGGTAGCCGGCGTCCACGCGGAGGTCGACCCACAGGCCGTCCGGGTCGATTTCCTCAATCGTGCCCTGCGTGAACGGCACGGTTTCGCACCGCACGGTCAGGCCGCGGAGGGTGAGGTTTTTGCAGTGATCGAGTTCGATGCCGCGCGTCTCATTTTTCGTTCTTAAGAGCGTGACGCCGGTGGCGATCACCTCCAGGTTTTCGACGCGGCTGAAGCGCAGCGTTTCGGACAGTTCGTAAATGCCCGGCGGGATCACAAGGCGCCTCGCGCCGGACTCCGCCGCCGCGTCGATGCCGCGCTGCAGCGAGGCAGGGTCGTCGGGCGAGATCATCGGACCGGCGGCGAGGCAGGGGGCGAGGAGGACGGCGATCAGTATAAGGTGCCGCATCAAAAACCGTTCCTTAATAGCCGGAGGCGGAAGCCCCGGTTTCGGTTGATTAGTTTCGTCGGACGCATCGTGCCTCCGCCGAAGAACCGGGGCTTCCGCCTCCGGCTATTACGGCTTTCCTAATTCGACATCCGCCAGAATCGGGAAGTGGTCCGAGGCGTGCTTGCCGTCCCACTCCTGCGTCAGCGTGGCGAAGCGTGGGACCGTGATGCCGGCGCTGACGAAGATGTAGTCGATGCGTGGCGACGGCTTGCCGGTGGTGGCGAACGTGCCGAACGTGCCGGCGGGGCCGAGGACGGTTTTGGCAATCGCGCGGCTGTCGGTCAGGTGCTCGGCCATCGTCTTGTACGCGCCGGTGTCCGGGCCGCTGTTGAAGTCGCCGGTCACGATCAGCGGCAGGCCCGCGGCAATTTTGGCGGCCTTGGCGACGATCAACTTCGCGCTCTCGCTCCGCGCGGTTTCGCCGACGTGGTCGAGGTGGGCGTTGAAGACCAGGAACTCCCGCCCGCCGTCCTGCTTGTCGCGGAACCGGGCCCACGTCGCAATCCGCGGCAGCACCGCATCCCACCCGACGCTGCCGATTTTCTCCGGCGTCGGCGACAGCCAGAACGTGCCGCTGTCGACCACCTCCAGCCGGGCGGCGTTGTAAAAAATCGGCGAGTACTCCCCCTTCGTCTTCCCGTCGTCGCGCCCGACGCCGACCCATTTGTAGTTCGGCAGCGCGTCGGCCAGTTTCCTCACTTGGCGGTCAAATGCTTCCTGGCACCCCAGCACGTCCGGCCGGTAGAAGTGCAGCGTCTCGGCGATGCGCGGGAAACGCGCCGGCCAGCCGTTCTCGCCGTCGCGCGGGTCGTCGTTGCGCAAATTGAAACTCATCACCCGCAGCGGCGGCGCGGCATTCGCCACGGGGACGATCATTGCAACCAGCAGCGCGATCAAAACAGGGTTCCACATCCGTCACTCCTTCACGTCCACCAGGTTCACGTCCACCAACTGCCCACCGACGGTTTGGTGGCACCGCACCGCGATCACGTTCCGCCCGACCTTCAGCGCCTTCGCCGCCGCGGGCGACAGGGGGAAATCGTCCGGCGCGTCAATGTGGCCGCCGTCTGTCGCGGCCGGGACGCCGTTTAGGTAGGCGTGGACCGTCTCGTCGTGCCGAATCCGAAGCATCGGGTGCTTCGGGAGATTCGACACGTTGAACTCTTGGCGCAGGCAGATGTCCGGCGTGGCCCACTCGGTTTTGAGTCCGCCATAGCCCGCGCCGAACGGCTGCGCCCCGCGCCGCCACGCCCCGGCGTCGAACGATGGCGCGGCCCAATCACTCGGCGGCGCATCGGTCGTGTACGCCCACTCGCCCGGCCCGGCCAACTCCGCCGCCGCCGGCAGCGGCTCGCCGCGCGCGGCCGGGGCGATGGCGGCGGCGGCGGGGTTGAGGATGCGGTCGGTCTTCGGGTCGCCCGCCCCCTCGCCGCTGGGCATGTCCTGCAGCACGAGCAGGCCGAGCGTGTCGCACCAGTAGTACCAGCGGTCGGGCTTGACTTTGACGTGCTTGCGCACCGCGTCGAGGCCGAGTTGCTTCATCGCCTCGATGTCGAACTTTAGCGCCGCGTCCGTCGGGGCGGTGTAAGTGCCGTCCGGCCAGAAGGCTTGCTCGAGCACGCCGGCGAGCAGGACCGGCTCGCCGTTGAGCATCGGCCGCGCGTGGCCGTCGGCGTCGGTTCCGACGGCCACGCTGCGCATGCCGAAGTAGCTCTTCACCGTGTCCAACGTCTTGCCCTCGCCGTCGGTCAGCGTGACGGTCAGGCAGTAGAGAAACGGATGGTCGGGCGACCAGCGTTTCGGGTTCTTGATCGGTAAGTCGCTCGTGGCCGACGCGAACGTGGCGGTGGCTTTGTAGAACTCAACCAGATTCTCCCGCACGGCCGGCGTGATCTCGCCGCCGAGGGTGCCGGCGGTTTTCGCCACCGACGTTTCGCCGTCGAACGCTTCGACCTCGACCCGCAGCGGCGCGGGCGCGATCGACCCCTCCACCGTCAGCCGAAGCGCGCCGGTTTTCAGGTCGGGAATCATCTTCAGAGAGGTGATGGACGACGCCCCCACCGGCTCGATCCAGATCGTCTGCCAGATGCCCGACGAGGCGGTGTAGAACGCCCCGGCCGGGTGCAGCGATTGCTTGCCGCGCAACTGCGGGCCGGCGTCGGTCGGGTCGAGGACAGAGACGATCACCTCCTGCTCATCGCCTGGCCGCAGCGCGTCGGTGATGTCGAGCGTGAAGGCGTCATACCCCCCGCGGTGCGAGCCGACCGGCTTGCCGTTGACCGACACGGCGGCCTCGAAATCGACCGCGCCGAAGTGCAGCAGCACCCGCCCGCCGCGCCAGTCGGCCGGCACGGTGAACGTCCGCCAATACCACAGCCGCCGGTCCGGTGCGAGCGGCCGCTTCACGCCCGACAGCGGCGACTCGATCGGGAACGGCACGAGAATCCGGCCGTCGAACGACTGCGGCGCGGCGGCCGACCGATCCGTCAACGCGCAGTCCCACAGCCCGTTCAGGCTCTGCCACTTGGGCCGGACCATCTGCGGCCGCGGGTACTCCGAAAGGGCGTTGGTCGGCGAAACCTCCGCCGCCCACGGCGTCATCAGCGGCCCCGGCACCGGCGCCCACTCCGCGGCGCGGGCGGCCGCATGAATCGACGCCAGCACCGCAAGGGCAACGAGCGGCAGGAGGGGGAACCGCATCGGCCAAGCTTACCACGAATCAGGCGCGGGCAAAATCGGCGGCCCGCGCCACCTCCACGCCCGCGGCCCGCATCTCGTCGACCGCCCGCCCCACATCGCCCGCCGCCAAATCTACGCCCCGGCAGGCGTCGGCGATCAGCGTCACGTCGAACCCCAGCCGCCGGGCGTCGAGGGCGGTGAACTTCACGCAGTAATCCGTCGCCAGCCCGCAGACGGCCACGCGCGAGGCGCCGCGCCCGGTCAGATAACCGCCCAGCCCGGTCGCCCGCCGGTGGCCGTTGTCGAAAAAGCCGCTGTAGCTGTCGACCCGCGGGTCGGTCCCCTTGCGGAAAATCGCCTCCACCCGGTTCATCTCCAGCCCCGCCGCGAACGCCGCGCCGGCCGAGCCCTGCACGCAGTGCGCCGGCCACAGCACCTGATTCAGCCCGTCCAACTCGATCCCCTCACCCGGCGTCCGGCCGGCATGATTCGCCGCGAACGACCGGTGCCCCGCAGGGTGCCAATCCTGCGTCGCCACCACCAACTCAAACGCCCGCTGCAGCCGGTTGGCGAGCGGCACCACCCGATCCCCCTCCGCCACCGCCAGCGCGCCGCCGGGCAGGAAATCGTTCTGAAGATCGACCAAAATCAGCGCGTCCATTTTCCACCTTTCCGGCCGACGGAAAAGAGTCTCCACGAATGGTCACGAATCAAACACGAATGGGAGGAGATGCTTGGGCAGCAAATCCTATTTGTGTTTCATTCGTGAATATTCGTGGACACCATTCTTCACACCTCAAAGTTGAAGCCCCGCTCCACCAGCGCGTCGTACTTCGCTTTATCAAACCGGTATAGCCGCGCCGCGCGGTGGGCGACGTCCTGCTGGATCTCGCCGGTGTCGGCCAGCAAATCCATGCCTAGAATCTTCTTGCGGAAGTTCCGCTTGTCCAGCGGCCGGTCGAGGATCGTCTCGTACATCCGCTGCAACTGCCCCAGCGTGAACTGCTCGGGCAGCAGCTCGAACCCCACGGGCTGGTACCGCACCTTCCCCTTGAGCCGGGCGAGCGCGACCTCCAGCACGCCCGCGTGGTCGAACGCCAGCGGCGGCACGTCATCCGCGGCGAACCAAGCGGCGCTGCGCGCGTCCGACGCGGCCGCCACCGGGCGGTCGTGCAGGTTCACCAGCGCGAAGTAGGCCACGCTCACCACCCGCCCCCGCGGGTCGCGGCCGGGGTCGCCGAAGGTGTAAAGTTGCTCCAAAAAGACGTCCCGCAGCCCCGTCTCCTCCGCCAACTCCCGCCGGGCGGCGGCGTCGAGCGTCTCGCCCATGTCGACGAACCCGCCCGGCAACGCCCACCGCCCCTCGAACGGCGGCCGGTCGCGCTGGATCAGCAGCACCTTGAGCCCCGCCGGGTCGAGGCCGAAGATCACGCCGTCCACCGTGAGGGCCGGCCGGGGATAGTCGTAGGTGTGAGGCATAGCAATGGACTTCGTGTTCGGACGACACGGTTATAGTGTCATCCGAACACGAAGTCAACCGCTCATCGCCCATTGCCGCCGCTCGGGCGGAGGTCATCGGATCGGCGCGGGGTAGGCGATGGCCCCCTGCCCGCCCGGCCCGACACGGGAGCGGTCGAATGTAAACGCCCGCCGCCGCTCGACCTCGACCTTGGCGTTGGCCGTGCCGGCGTTGCTCCACCCCTGCACGAGCAGGTAGACGGTGAAGGTGTCCGACCGCGTGGTGACGAGGTTGCTGATGCGGGTGAGCAGGAGGTTCCGCTCCTCGAAGTCGTAGCGGACGCCGTCAAAGGCATTTTCCGCATAGACAAGATTCGAGCTCAACGCGCCCGAGAACGGCGTGAAGTCGCCGGCGGCATTGCCAGGATTTGCGCTGGCGAGATTGAAGGCGTACTCCTGCACCCGCCGCACGGCGTCCAGCCGGTAGAGGTCGAAGACGCTGGCGAACGGGCCGGCCGGCGCCACGTTGAGTTGGGCATTGCCGTCGCGGAAGTTCACGATGGCTTGGGCGAGCTGCACGTTGTCCGGCACGCCGTCCTTCCCCGGCGTCACCATCAGCTTGCCGGTGTTCGCGTCGTAAACGAATATGGCCGCATCCGTACCGGGAGCCACGAACGGCAGCATGTCCAGCACCTTCGCCGGGGCGGTGTTAACGTTGATCCGCCCCTGCCGCGGGTAAAGCTTCTCGGTCGTGCCGCTCGCCACGCCCGGAGCATTCGCCACCGGCTCACGGCTCGCCAAACCGAGTGCCACCCGCTTCGCCTCGGTCACGTCCGGCAGGAAATCGTCCTGTGGCGAGGCGACGGAGAGGTAGTCGAATAAGTCCCGCGCCCAGCGGTAGCGCAGCCGCGACTGGCCCTGCGCCACGCCGACGTAGCCCAACATCGTCTCGTCCTGGTATCCCGTCGGCGGGACGTACAGGTCATCGAACAGCACCGTGTTGGCCCCCTCGACACTGATGATCTGGTCTCGCGCCAGCGGGCTGAAACGCCCGAGTTGCTCGCGGTCGAGGTCGGTCAACACGGCAGGGCTGTTTGGGGTCGGGTCGTCGTTTGTGTCGGTGTCCTCAGCAAAGACCGCATCCATCGTGACCGGATTCTCCTCGACCACGTTAGTTCCGCCGAGGTTGGCGGTACGCTGCACGCGGTAGGCCCCGATGAATGGCACCTGCAGCAAATCGCCGTCACGGGCGAAGCCGCCGAAGGGGAAGAACGGCTTGAGCGCGCCGGTCGAGTCGGTTGTGCCGAACGGATACCGCCCGGCGTTGTTTAGTTGAACGGTGAAGGAGACCGAGAATGAAGCGTTGGCATCGGCCGCCCCGACTTTGATTGCAGGGGTCGGCTGAATACCGGGCGTCGCTGGCGCGACGAGAGTTGTATCCCAAGGATCAGTCGTGCCGGGGCCACCGACAGCGCCGGATGGGTCGGGGGTCCAGACTACACGCTGAGTGCCCTGCTGCCGGGGCGCGCCCAACGCTTGGTCGCCGTCGTATCGGCCGGGGTAGACGAACCGCCACGGGTTGGTCGCCCGCTCGTTGGCGCGAACGTAATGCCATGCCGCCGTGGACGCGGTACTCAACCCCGTGAAGTCGTAGGCATCTAGCGGGGCATAGTCGATATAGGTCGTGGGCACATTGGGCGGGACCGGTTGAGTGTACCGCAGCACGTCTACCGAAGTGCCTCCCACCAGCGTCTTCGGCAACTCCATCCGCTTGAGCGGCGTCGGCCGCAGATACCCGAGGGGCCTCGTCAACACCACTTCGTGATCGAGCACCGCGTGCAAATTCGCCACGAAGGCGAAGTTCACCAGCGGCCTGCCGGTCGAGACGATCAGCCCCTGACTGTTCGGCATTGCCGTCTGCTCGTCCGGCAGGTTCAGCCCGCCAGGGCGGTAGACGGCATCGGCACCCACCACTGACCCGGCGGCGGCACTCGCATTGTAATTCTCCAGCACAAGATAACCGCCGGGCGGGATGACTGTCGGCGGGGTGAATGCCGCCCCGCCGTCAAGGTTCGATATCGCGGTCGAGAGCACGATGGGCGTCGGCGCGGCAGACCCCTGCACCAGCGGCATGTCCGGGTAGGGCGACGTCGCAGTGCGGTCGAGCAGGTCGAGCTCGCACTCGGCGATGTCGATGGCGAACGGGTAGGGATTGTGCAATTCAATCGCCACATAACCATTCGGATTGGGGGTGGCTACGCCTGGATAATTAGGAATCGTCTGCACATCCGTGTTGCCATACACCTCCGTGATGAACGGCTGCGGCTCCTGCCCGAAGACCGCTACGGACATCGCCGGTACGTCGGCCGTTACCTCTTGATCGTTTAACGTCAGGTCCACGCGCATCGTGGTCACGTCATAATCCGTGTCGCGCCAGTCCACCGCGTTCACCGCCGCCAGGGCCGACCGCACCAGCACCATCCCACGCGGCAGAATCCGCGGCGCGCCGGCCTTGATCGGCGTGCCCGGCGTCTTGTTCACCGCCCGCAGCGGCGAGCGGAACATTCGATCCGGGTGATACTCCGCCGTCTGCGGCACCAGCGGCTTCGGAACCTGCGTCGACGTCGGCAGCGCTGCGGAAAACCCGTCCGGCCCCGTGATCGCCCCGGCCCCCGGATCGACGAACCGCCCGCCCAGATACGGGTCGTTCAACGTCGTCGGGTCGCTGCTCGCCTCATACACCTGCCGAACCTGCCAGAACGGCGCGTCCGGCTGGCTGGTGGTGGTGTTGAACTCGGTCATCGCGTTCCAGTACGCCCACCACAGCTTGCTCTTGTCCGCCACGTTCGCCGACAGGCGCGGCGTCTGGCCGGGAGTCTGGAAGAACATCGCGTCCACCACCGGCACGGCGGTCGTGATCGCCTGGCGAATCTGGTTCGGAACGCTCGGCGTCGGCGGCTGATTCGCCGGGAAAGCGTAATGCACTGGCGTCAGGTTCGACTCGCCGCTGTTGCCCGTCAGCAGCGTGCGCACCGGCCGGTACGTTGCCGGCACCGGCGGGTTGCCGGCGTTGCCGTGATCCTCTTGGTTAAAGTTGAAGCTCGTGTCGAACCAACGGTTCACGTCGTTCGCCATGAACGGCCCACGCTGCGGAGAGGTCGGGTTGGCGGCCGTGCCCGCCACCACGAGATTGTTCGCCGACGTGTCCAGCGACCGGTAGATGGCGGTCGACAGCGGCGAGGTGGTGCCCGCCCCGCCGCCGGTCAGGCCGAACGGGTAGATCAGCGCCATCCACTCGGAGTCGGCGAAGGGCTGGTAGAGCTTCGCCGTGGTGTTGTAGCCGGGGTTTTCCAGCCGCCGGCCGAGTTGCATCTGCAGTGCATCGCCGAGGGTGAGGAAGTTGAACGTCGCGTCCGGGTTAAGCGACGAGTCGTCGTGGATCGGGTTCATCCCGACCGTCGCCGGCGCGCCGAGCACGCCGGCGGCGCGGGCGTTGGCCTGGTTCATTCGCAGCGCGTCGAGGTTGAACAGCTCGTTTCCCACCGCGTCATGGTTTATTGACGCGTAATTCCCCGACGTAGCGGCAGTGAAAACA
>CBDHCE010000004.1:0-22580 GCA_965260985.1 Tepidisphaeraceae bacterium
TGTAGTTTCACGTCCACCTCATCCTCGCGGATTGCGGTGACGTTGGAACTGAACATCAAATCGATCTTTCCATTGTCCGACAGCGCGTCGATCCTCTCCTGATTCTCGGGCTTGGGCCGGCTGAACTCGGCCTTTCGGTACGACAGGGAAACCTCCGCCCCGGCGTCGGCCAGCGCGATGGCGGTCTCGATCGCGCTGTCGCCGCCGCCGACGATCAACACGTTTTGGCCGGCATAGTCGGCCGGGTCGTGCAGGCGGTTGTAGACCTTGTCGAGTGCCTCGCCGGGCACGTCGAGCTTTCGGTAGCTGCCGCTGCGGCCGATGCCGACGATCACGCGGCGGGCCTTGACGCTTGTCCTGCCGTCGACGAAGCCGCTGCCGTTGAGGTGAACGCCGTCGGGGGTCGAAACGCCGTCGGGCACGCGGAGTTCCAGCATCCCGCCGGCGCGGTCGATCTCCTCGACCCGGCCGCGGACCCAGGGAACGCCGTCCTGCACGGTCTGCTCCAGCAGGTCGTCGAGCAACCCTTCCTTGACGTCCGATTTCTCGTGGAAGGCCAGGTCGCCCTCGACCGCCACGTCGGTGGGGTAGGTGTAGATCGGCTTTGCCTTGGGGAAGTTGACGATGGTGCTGAACGGCTCGCTGGCCTCGAAGACGAGGCAGCGGAGGCCGAGCTTTTTCGCCTCTTTCGCCGCCGCGAAGCCGCTGGTGCCGCCGCCGACGATGGCGAGGTCGAGCACGTCTTCCGGCGCGTCGCCCTCGCCCTTGAGTTGGTCGGCGATGAGTCGGGCGGCGTCGGTGCCGGCGTTGGCGCTGAGCTTCAGCAGCGGCACGCCGGTGAGGTCGCCGACGATGTAGAGGCCGTCCACGTTGGTCGACCCGTCCGCCGCCGCCGTCGGCAGCTTCTCGACGGTGCCGGCGGGCCACTGCGTGTGAAGCCAGTGGGCGTACAGGGCGATGGGGTTGCGGGTCCAGAGCGTTCGCCAGAGCGAGCGGGAGGGGGCGTCGGTCGCGGGCATGGGCGGCACCTTCGGGTAAAGCGTCCGGGCGTGAAAACCCAGGGGGCGACCCGAATTATTCCGGCGCGGAGCGAAGGGGCAAGGGCGCGGGTAGCTGCGACTCAACGAGTCGCAGTGGTTTCGCACGCGAGACTGCGACTCGTTGAGTCGCAGCTACCGGTTACATCTCGAGCATTGTGGGGCATCCTTCCGCGCACGAAAAAGGCCCCACGGCGGAGGGTTGTACCGTGGGGCCTAGCGGAGGAGGAAACGAGAGCCTTCGCAGGGGCGGGCCGTTGTCGGCCGGCCGTCTGATTGTCTTGCGCCACCCGTGGGTGACGGGATCGACATAACAATCGCAATGCCAGACTCCCGGCGGGGCGGGAGATTTATTTCGGGCGGGGGAAAGCAGCACGGGCGGCCGGGAAACGGCCGTCCGAATCAACTCCTTGCCTCGCAGCGAGATCGGCCGATGAATGCCCGCCCGCCCGCTGCTTGGGCATCGGGCGGGGCGGTGCCTATTTCGCGGGAAGGCCCCGCTCCAGAAAGTTCCGCAGCAGCCGGCCGCCCCGCTCGGTCAAAAAGCTCTCGGGGTGATACTGCACGCCCTCCAGCGGCCACTCGCGGTGGCGGACGCCCATGATCTCGTCCCGGTCGGTCCATGCCGTCACCTCGAACGCCGGCGGCAGGGTGCCGGGGCGGATGATCAAACTGTGATATCGCGTGGCGACGAACGGGTTGGGCATGTCGCGGTAGATCGCCCGGCCGTCGTGGAAGATGCGGTCGGTCTTGCCGTGCATCAGCCGCCCGGCGCGCTCCACAACGCCGCCGAAGACGTGGCCGATGCACTGGTGGCCGAGGCAGACGCCCAGCGTCGGGATCGTCGGGGCGAAGCGGCGCAGCAAATCGTTGCTGATGCCCCCCTCCGCCGGCGTGCAGGGGCCGGGGGAGATCACCAGGTGCGTGGGGTTGAGGGCGGCGATTTCGTCGGTCGTGACCTTATCGTTTCGGAAGACGCGGATTTCGAGCGGGTCCGACTCACCCGCCAACTCGCGGGCGGCGACGCCTAGGGTTTGGACGAGGTTGTAGGTGAAGCTGTCGTAGTTGTCGATGAGGACGAGCATCGTGGCGGGATGATACACGGGCCGGGCGCGAACTCCCGCCGCCACCGGGCGTAAAAGTTCAGGGATTTCGGCCGCGGCCCTTGCGGTCGGCGGCGGGGGGTTGTTACAGTGGTGTTAGGACGGGGGCGCGAGATAGTCTGTTGAGGGAGGATCATGTGCACGACATTTCACGACGACGTGGCGATCAGCGCGAACCCCGCGGCGGGCGACGGGCTGGTGCTGCTGCGGATCGAGGGCATGCACTGCCATCGCTGTGAGCAGGCGATCGCCAAGTCGCTCGGCGGGCTGCGGGGCGTCCGTGAGGTCGAGGTCGACTTCGCCAGCGGCCAAGCCTCGGTCCTGCACGACCGCGACGCGGTCTCGGCGCGCGACCTCACCGCCGCCGTCGCGGGGGCGGGCTACAAGGTCACGGGCTTCACCCACGGCGCGACCGCGGCGGCGGAGTAGCGGCGGAGTAGCGGCGGCCGGGGTTCTGCCTCGGCGGGGCGGGCGGCTATGCTGCACCCCCCATGCCCCCGCCCCTCTTCTGGATCTGGTCCGGCTTCATCCTCCTCGTGCTGGCGATGCTCGCGCTCGACTTGGGCGTGTTCAACCGCAGGGCCCACGTCATCACCGTCCGCGAGGCCCTCGGCTGGTCGGCCGTCTGGATCACCCTCTCGCTGCTGTTCAGCGGCTTCGTCTACTTCGCCTACAAGCACCACTGGGGCGATCTCGGCCTCTACCCCGCGCGCGCCGACGGCCCCACCAAGCTGCTGCCCACCACCGCCGCCAAGGCCGCGCTGATGTACCTCACCGGCTACGTCATCGAGTACTCCCTCTCGGTCGACAACATCTTCGTGATCGCGCTAATCTTCGGCTACTTCAAGATTCCCGCCATCCACCAGCACCGCGTGCTGTTCTGGGGCATCCTCGGCGCCGTCGTCATGCGCGGCGCGTTCATCGGCGTCGGCACCGCGCTGATCCAAACCTTCCACTGGGTCATCTACCTCTTCGGCGCGTTCCTCCTCTTCACCGCGTACAAAATGCTCGCCGGCGACGAGGACCCCGACCCGTCGCGCAACCCCCTGGTGCGGTTCGTCCACCGCTACTTCCCGTTCACCGACCAGATGCACGGCCGGCACTTTGCGGTGCGCGAGGGGTCCGGTCCCACGGGTGAACCCGCGGGCGTCGGGAAATGGGTGCTCACGCCCCTCGCCCTCGCGCTGATCGTGGTGGAGGGGACGGACGTGGTGTTCGCGGTCGATTCGATTCCCGCCATCTTCGCCGTCACGCACGACCCGTTTTTGGTCTTCACCAGCAACATCTTCGCGGTGCTCGGGCTGCGGTCGCTCTACTTCGCGCTGGCGGGGATTCTTGACAAGTTCTACTACCTCAAAACGGCCCTGGCGGGCGTGCTGGCGATGATCGGCGCGAAGATGATTCTGGCCGACGTGCTGCACAAGGTGCCGTTCCTCGACGAGTACCTCAGCTACGTCACGCTCGGCCTGATCGTGCTGATCCTCGCCGCCGGCGTGGTCGCCAGCCTGGTCCGCTCGAAGCGGCTGGCGAATCAGCCGCTCGCGGCTTCGCAAAGTAATCAATCCGCCGACTAATCAATCCTCACCCCGCCGTCGTCCGCCACGCGAAGTAAACCAGGTACGCCACCACCAGCGCCGCCCCCTCGGCCCGGTTGATCCGCCGACGCCGAAGCAGCGCGATCGGCAGCAGGGCGGCGCAGAACCCCACCAGCACCAGCAGGTCGACCAGCCCGTGCCGCGGCACCGCCACCGGCCGCACCACCGCGACGGCCCCGCCGATGAACAGCAGGTTGTAGATGCACGACCCCACGACGTTGCCGACCGACAAATCGTCCTGCCCCCGCCGCACGGCGGTGATGCTCGTCGCCAGTTCCGGCAGGGTGGTGCCGAAGGAGAGGATCGTCAGGCCGATCACGTCCTCGCCGACGCCGAACGACCGCGCGATCGCCGACGCCGCCCCGACCGTCCACTCCCCCCCGACCGCCACCGCCGCGATGCCGGCCGCCGCGTACAGCACGTCCCGCCACACCGGCCGCCGAACCGCGTCGGCCGCCGCGCCGCGCGCCTCGCCGACCAGCGCGTCGGTCCGCCGCCGGCCGAGCACGGTCAAAATCGTGTAGTAGAGGAACCCGCCGAACAGCAGCAGCAGCACGACGCCGTCGGCCCGCCCGATCACGCCCGATACTCCGTCGAGCGGCCCGTCGGCCCCCATCGCCGCGAACGCCCCGGCCGCCAGCAGCAGCATCGGCAGCTCCCGCGACACCACCGTCGACCCCACCCGCGTCGGCCGAACCAGCGCCGTCACGCCCAGCACCACCCCCACGTTCAGCAGGCACGACCCGACGATGTTCCCGAACGCCAGCGACGCCCGCCCGCCCGCCGCCGCCGACAGGTTCACCACCAGCTCCGGCGTGCTCGTGCCGAACGCCACCACCGTCAGCCCGATCACCACCGTCGGCACCCCCAGCCCCGCCGCCACCCCCGACACCCCCCGCACGAGCCACTCCGCCCCGCCCACGAGCAGCGCAAGGCCGAGGATCAGCAGCAGGGCGGAGAGGATCATGGGGCCACGATAGGGAAAAGGGCGTTCCTTTATAGCCGGAGGCGGAAGCCCCGGTTTCTCGGGGGTGGAGCGGCTCGGATTTCGGGGCGCGTTTCGACCGATGAACCGGGGCTTCCGCCTCCGGCTATTAAGGAAACGCCATACCATCGCGCATGTCCACCGCCCGCCCCGCCCCCATCGCCGCGCCGCCGGCCGACGCCCGCTTCGCCCTCGTCGCGGCGCGATTTAATGACCACCTCGTGAGCCAACTGATCGACGGCTGCCGCGGCCGATTGCTCGAACTCGGCGTCGAGGAATCCGCCCTCACCCTCCACCGCGTGCCGGGCGCGTTCGAGTTGCCGACGGCCGCGAAGTGGCTGGCGGGGTCGGGCCACTTCGCCGCCGTCGTCTGCCTCGGCGCGGTGGTCCGGGGCGACACGCCGCACTTCGACTTCGTCGCCGGCGAGTGCGCCCGCGGCTGTCAATCCGTCTCGCTCTCCACCGGCGTGCCGGTGATCTTCGGCGTCCTCACGACCAACACCGAGCAGCAGGCCCTCGACCGCCTCGGCGGGTCGCACGGCCACGCCGGCGCGGCGGCGGCGGAGGCGGCGGCGGAAATGGCGGCCCTCGCCGCGCTCGTCCACCGGCCCCCGCGACAAAGCCCGCTATAATCGACCCGTGCCGCCCGACGCCCCCAAACGCCCGCCCTACGACCCCCACGCCGCCCGCGAAATGGCGCTGCAGCTCCTGTTCGTCTACGACGCCGGCGGCGGACCGGACCGGCCCACCGTCGACCAACTCACCCGCGACCTCGACCCCGCCGACAACCCCCGGATGCGCGCCCGCGCCGCCGACATGGCCGCCGGCGCTTGGGAAAATCGAAAAGCCTCCGACCAGATGGTCCTGCGCCTCGCCCCCCAGTGGCCCCCGCACCGCCAGCCGGGCGTGGACCGCAACCTCCTGCGCCTGGCCGTCTGGGAACTCACCCACGCCGACACCCCCCCGAAGGTCGTCCTCGACGAGGCCATCGAGCTCGCCAAACAATACAGCACCGCCGACAGCGGCAAGTTCGTGAATGGGGTGTTGGATGCGGTCCTAAAAGAGATAACGGCCCTGAAGCAAGCGTGAGTTCGTTGTCAGTGGTCCGTTGTCAGTTGCTTTGGCGAGCGGCACCCACTGGCAAAAGCAACTGACAACGGACCACTGACAACGGACACTTCCCACATGGCCTTCTTCGCCAAAACCCTAGACAAGCTCCGCGGCGGCCTCAAGAAGACCGCCGCCGTCCTCAACACCGACGTCCGCACCCTCTTCGTGCCCGGCCGGCAGATCGACGCCGCCTACCTCGACGAGATGGAGGCGAACTTCATCCGCTCGGACATGGGCGTGCTGAACGCCGAGCGCATCGTCGCCGAGGTCCGCGACCGCTGGCGATTGGGCAAGATCAAGAACGCCGAGCAGGCCGGCCAGGTCGTCCGCGACAAGCTCACGAGCGAGTGGCCCGAGCGCGACCGCGAACTGCACTTCGTCGAAACCGGCCCCACCGTCATCATGGTCGCCGGCGTGAACGGCGCGGGGAAGACCACCAGCATCGCCAAGCTCGCCTGGCTGCTGAAGAACGAGCTGGGCAAGAAGGTGATGGTCTGCGCCAGCGACACCTTCCGCGCCGCCGCCGTCGACCAACTGAGCATCTGGGCCGACCGCATCGGCGTGGACATCGTGAAGCACAAGACCGGCGCCGACCCCGCCGCCGTCGCCTTCGACGCCTGCGACGCCGCCGTCCGGCGCGGCATCGACGTGCTGATCGTCGACACCGCCGGCCGCCTGCACACGCAGGACCACCTCATGCGCGAGCTCGGCAAGATCCGCGGCGTCATCGGCCGGAAAATCCCCGGCGCCCCGCACGAAACCCTGCTCGTGCTCGACGCCACCACCGGCCAGAACGCCCTCCGCCAGGCCCAGCACTTCAACGAAATCGTCCCGCTGACCGGCCTGATGCTCGCCAAGCTCGACGGCAGCGCCAAGGGGGGCTTCGTCCTGTCGATCAAGGACGCGGTGAACGTCCCAGTAAAATTCATCGGCCTCGGCGAGACGCCGCAGGACATCGAGAGCTTCGACCCCAAGCGCTTCATCGACGCCCTGTTCACCGCGGGGTAGACTTGGGTTCCGCAACCGGAGGCAACCCCATGACGATGACCGCCCCAGCCCCGCCGCCCCAGGGCAAGTCACCCCGTCGCCGGCCGCCACGCGCCGACGCGGCCGACCACCTCCTCCTCGACGGCGTGACGTGGGACTACTACCTCGCCACCCTCAAACAACTTGAAAGGTCCGGCCGCCGGCTGCGCGTCACGTTCGACCGCGGGAGGATGGAGATCATGAGCAAGTCCGACGAGCACGAGTGGGGCAAAAAGCTTTTCGGCCGCCTGATCGAAACCTACGGGACGGAGATGGAGATTGCCGTACACGGCTTCGGCGAAACGACCCACCAGAACCCCGACCTCGACCGCGGGGCCGAGCCCGACGAGTGCTACTTCATCCAATCCCCGCCGCCGAAGCTGAAGGGCAAGCCGTTCGATTTACGCACCGACCCGCCGCCCGACCTGATCGTCGAGATCGACGTCACCCGCAGCAGCATCCGGCGCGAACCGATCTACGCCGCCTTCGGCGCGGGAGAGGTCTGGCGGTATGACGGCCGCGCCCTGCTGTTCCTGCACCTCCAGCCCGACGGCACCTACCGGCCCGCCGACCGCAGCGCCGCCTTCCCCGCCCTCTCGCCGGCGGACGTGATACGGTTCGTGCAAGTCGCCGCCGCCGACGGTCAACCCGCCGCCGCGTGGACGCTGAAGCGCTGGGTCGCGGAGCAAAAGGACGGGCGCGAGGGGTGACGGCGCCCCGGCCACTAGACGGATAAGCGCCATGCCCCCATGCCCCCGCACGATCCGACTGCTCGCAGGCGTGACCGGAGGCAGAAATGGGGAGGCGGGTGCTCTGTCCGGACCCTGCCGATGTTCGGCGTGTGAACGGGTAGCGCGATCCGGTCGGTTCGGGTACCTCATGCAGCATGACCTCCTGCCAGTCGCCACGCAAGGTGCTCGTCACGGCACACCGCCTGGGCAAGGCGAGCCTGCCCGAGTACGCCAGCCGCTTCAGCCGCAGGGACTTCACCCTGCCCCAGCTCTTCGCCTGCC
This sequence comes from Tepidisphaeraceae bacterium, assembly GCA_965260985.1. Taxonomy (GTDB): domain Bacteria; phylum Planctomycetota; class Phycisphaerae; order Tepidisphaerales; family Tepidisphaeraceae; genus CBDHCE01. The sequence goes on from CBDHCE010000004.1 coordinate 7,870, forward strand.
CGGTCCTCCGCCAGTTCTACAACCTCAGCTGCCGCCGGGCCGAGGCGATGCCGGCCGACAGCCCCTCGTGGCGGCGGGCCATCGGCCTCAAGCGCACGCCGGACCACAACACGCTCTGCGACGCCTTCGGCCTGCCGACCCGCGGGCCGGCGGTCCGGGCGATGCTCGACGGGACGGCGCGGGCCTTCGGCGAGGCCGGGCTGCTCGGCCTGGACGACAAGCCGCCGGCCGTGGACTCGACGGCCTTCGAGGGCCGGCACGTCGGCCGGCACTTCGAGAAGCGCAAGGAGCGATCTTCCTCGGAAAGGGCGGCGAAAGCGAGGAGGAGCGCGACGGTGCGGTCGCTTCCCAAGCTCGCGATCGGCGTGGCGTGCGGCCGCCACCCGATCCTCCCGGCGTGGGCGACGACGGGCCTGGGGGCCGACCACCCGCACTTCGAAACGGTCGTCTTCGACGCCCGGCGGCGGGCCGACGTGCGGGCGGTCGTGGCCGACGCGGGGCACGACTCGGAGAGGGCGCACCGGCCCGCGCGGCAGGACATGGGCCTCGACTGCCTGATCCCGCCGCGGGCGGGGCGGCCGACGGGCAAGGCCCCGCCCACGCCGTACCGCGCGGGGATGGCCGAACTGTTTGCCGCCGAGGCATCGCCCGGCGCGTGCGGCCGGCGTTGGCAGGTGGGGACGGCCAACAGCAGGATGAAGCGCAACTACGGCAGCAGCCTCCGCGCGGCAACGGCCCCGCGGCGGGAGCGTGAGATGATGCTCAAGGTCCTGACCCACAACGTGGCCCTGTAGCCACGCCGGGAGAGGGTCCGGACAGAGCAGACGCCTCCTCTTTTCCGCTCCTTCCGCTCCCCACCGCGGATTGACAAGGTATCTTGAGTTCCTTAAAGTGTTGAAACCCAAATCTGATCGCCGTCGTTTATCAACTAGCGAATGTTGTCATGTCCACCACGAACTGGGAAGAACGCACTCTGCTCTTCACCGCAAAGCCCGGGCTTAAGAACGGTTTTATTGCCGCCGTCATTTTCGTCATCGCAATTGGGGCATTTGCGTTCGCAATTGGGCTCCTCCTCGAGGATACTTCCCATTGGGGAGCGGCAATCATCGTGGCCGCTGTTGGAGTTCTATTGGCTGCTTGGGCCGTGTACGAAGCCGAGGATTTTCGTTACGTCCGACTGTATTATACGGACCACGCAGAGAGGGTGCGAGGCACGACGGTCATTGAGCAGATCGATTTTTCCAAGAAGTTCAAATTCTCCTACGCTTTCAGGGCCAACGGCAGCGAGCACCTGCTTTCGATTGACGGGCCAAAAAAAGCGGAATTCACCATCCTCACTATGAGAAGACCGGGGCAGCGACCCACGCGCAGCGAACCGTCGGTAGATCAAGTTGAGTCTCTCCGTGATTGCCTCGTTGATCACATCGCCGAGCAGATCGGCCGATCGTTAGCGGCAGGCAAACCTTTCGTGGTTGATCCAAGATGGATGATTACACAAGACGGAATTGAGATTGAAGGCCAGCGGATCTCGTGGGACGAACTTCAATTGCATCCAAACAACGACACCGGCGAACTCGTGTTCTACAAGAAGACTCTTCACGTCGCTGCGCGGTCCATGATGGCAGACAACGTATTGGGCGCGCTCCACTTTCTATACCTTCGGGTTCGCACAAGTGAGTCTGCTGGGTGATGAAGCGAATCATGTTTGGTTGCCCGCAGTCCTGTGTCGAACCGTACGCGAAGACGTAGATCGTCTGGCGCGAGGCAAAATTTTCCGTCTCTTCTCTTGCGAAGCCGCAAGCGGCAGGCATCCGGGTCTTCGCCTTTGGCTCAGACGCCGGCTTGTTATGGCCTGCAACGGCACTATTGACCCACGCGCCCGGCGGTAGCTATGCTCCCGACCCATGAGCACCGCCCGACCCTCCATCCCCGCCCGCCTTCCTGGCGTCGCCGTAGCCTAGGCCGGTCCTGCCGCGTGGCGGCATCCGGCCCACCTCCGCCCGCCCCGATCTTTTGGGGCCGTGGCCGGCTTGGCCGGCCGAATCTTCCAGTTTTGACCCCGTGCCCGGCCGGTTTCTCGTTGATGAGAGGCGGGGTCGGCGATAAACTAACCGAGTTCCCCCGTTCCAGAACCCCGGATTTCGCCATGACCCTGCTCGATTCCCCCGCCTCCGCCGCCTCGATCCACGCCGGCCCGCCGTCGGCCAAGCCCCGCTACAAGGGGAAGACCGGCGCGAAGATTCTGCACGAGTTGCTCGTCGGCAAGCACAAGGTCGACACGATGTTCGGCTACCCCGGCGGGGCGATCCTGCCGGTGTTCGACGAGCTCTACCGCACGCCGGCGAAGTTCATCCTCAACCGCCACGAGCAGGCCAGCGGGCACTGCGCCGACGGCTACGCGCGGGCCAGCGGCAAGCCGGGCGTCTGCGTCGTGACCAGCGGGCCGGGCGCGACCAACACCGTCACGCCGCTGGCGACGGCGCAGATGGACAGCATCCCGATCATCGTCTTCAGCGGCCAGGTGGGCACGAAGTCCATCGGCAACGACGCCTTTCAGGAGGCGGACGTCACCGGCATCACCCGGCCGTGCACGAAGTGGAATTATCTGGTGAAGGACATCCGCGAGCTGCCGCGGGTGATCAACGAGGCGTTCCTGATCGCCACCACCGGCCGGCCGGGGCCGGTGCTGGTCGATTTGCCCAAGGACGTGACCAGCGGCATTTGCCCGAGCGAGCCGGACGACACGCCGCGCGAGCACATCCTCGCCCGCCGCGACACCCACCACCTGCCGGCGTCGGCCGAGCAGGTCGAGGCGGCGTGCGAGGCGATCAACCGGTCCGAGCGGCCGGTGCTGTACGTCGGCGGCGGGGCGATCATCGCCGGGGCGTGGAAGGCCGTCCGCCACCTCGCCGAGGCCGGCAACATCCCCTGCACCACCACCCTGCTCGGCATGGGCGCGTTCGACGAGCTCGACCCCAAGAGCCTCTACATGCTCGGCATGCACGGCAGCGCGTTCGCCAATTATGCGGTCCAAGAGTCGGACTGCCTGATCGCCGTCGGCGCCCGGTTCGACGACCGCGTGACGGGCAATCTGGCGACGTTCGCGCCCAACGCCAAGATCGTCCACGTCGACATCGACCCGTCGAGCATCAGCAAGAACGTGGACGTGGAGTTCCCGGTGATCGGCGACGCGCGGGCGAGCCTGGAGGCGATGGCCGAGCACGTCGAGCACCGCGACCGGCCGGGGTGGTTCAAGCAGATCGACGGGTGGAAGCAGCGGTACCCGTTCAAGTACCTCGACGACGCGCCGCTCGCCAAGCCGCAGAGCGTGATCGAGGAGATCTACAAGCAGACGAACGGCGAGGCGCTGATCAGCACCGGCGTCGGCCAGCACCAGATGTGGGCCGCGCAGTTCTACCGCTGGCGGTTCCCGCGGCAGATGATCACCAGCGGCGGGCTGGGGACGATGGGCTTCGGCCTGCCGAGCGCGATGGGGGCGGCCCTCGGCGCGCCCGGCAAGATCGTCGTGGACATCGACGGCGACGCCAGCTTCCAGATGACCAGCTACGAGCTCGCCACCTGCGCCGAATATAATATCCCCGTGAAGGTCGCCATCCTGAACAACGACTTCCAGGGCATGGTCAAGCAGTGGCAGGACCTGTTCTACGGCGCGCGGTACAGCCAGACGCGGATGAAGAACCCCAACTTCGCCATGAACGCCGAGAGCTACGGCGTGAAGGGCCTGCGGTGCGAGCGCAAGGAGGACATCGCCAGAACCGTGGACCAAATGCTCAGTCACGACGGCCCGGTGGTGGTGGACTTCGTGGTCGACCCGAACGAGCACGTCTACCCGATGGTGCCGAGCGGCAAGGGGCTGCACGAGATGGAGTTGGGGACGCTGGCGTGAGTCAACTAAGAGTTTTCCTTAATAGCCGGGAGCGGAAGCCCCGGTCTTCGGTTGAAGCAGTGTTCTATAGATAGAGCGTTTCGGCGACCGAAGACCGGGGCTTCCGCTCCCGGCTAGTAGGGCATCCAACTATGGATTCTAACGAACAAACGAACCAAACGATGTCGTTCTTGAACGACCTACGCGCCGCCGACATCAACTACCACATCAGCCAACATCGCGATGACGCGCTCATGGTAGAGGTCGCGGTGCCGGGCGAGCGTTGGGAGGTCGAGTTTCTCGCCGACGGGTCGGTCGAGGCCGAGCGGTTCGGCAGTGACGGCACCATTTTCGGGTCCGACGCGCTCGGCGACCTCATCGTGCGGCACCGAAAGTGAGGACGGCAGGGCCGCTATTGCTTACCAACGCCGATACGTCGATCTCAATGCCGAACTGCACGTTCGGCTCGGCGAAGTAGGGGTCGGGCAGCAGGCGGTTGAGGTCCGACGCGAGGTAGGTCGCCCAGGCGTTGTGGAAGGCGCGCCAGTGCCGGCGGTGGCTCAGCGGCGGGCGGAAGGGGTCGAGCAGGGCCATCGGCTCATTCTACCGCCGCGTGAGAGTCGCGGGCCGCCTGGGCGGCGATGGCGGCGTAGAGGGCGCGGTCGGCGGGGCGGGTGAGGGCGTCGTAGCCGCGTTGGATCAGGTCGGGCCGGCCGAGGTCGGCACCGGTGCCGATGATCGCCGCGTAGCCGCCGGGGGCGAAGAAGAACGTGTCGTTCATCTTCTCGTTCAGTTCCGCGGCGCGGGCAATGAGTCGGCCGGCCATCAAGTCGTCTCCGAGGGCGGCGACCTTGGCGAGGAAGCGGGCGGGGCCGCCGTCGCCGGTGGGGGTGGTCTCGGCGCGGGCGGCGGCGTCGTGCAGCAGCCGCCGGGCCGCGTCGAGGTCGCCGGCGAGCCGCCTGCGGCGGGCGAGGGCGACCTCCGGCTCGACCAGCCAAAAGCTTCGGTCGCCGGCGAAAACCTCCTCCGCCACGGCGTCTGCGCCGATCTCCAAAGCGGTGTTCGCCAAGTGCTGCGTCTCAAGCGTGTCCGGCTCGGGGTGTTTTTGATACCACGCCCACGCCCGCCGCATCTCGCGTCTGGCCGCGTCGGGATGGCCGCCGTCGAAGGCGGCGCGGGCGATCCCCGCGAGCGTTTGGTGCTCCAACTCCGCGTGGGGGTCGGGCACCCCCAGCAGCCGCTCGGCGGTCTCGACATCGCCCTTGGCCGCGTGCCCAAAAGCGACGGCGCCGACGCCGTCCTGCGGCTCACCGTCGGCCGGGGATTTGCCGTCCATCGCGCGGCGGAGCACCCCGGCCACCGCCGCGAGCTCGGCACCCCTGTCCGGCCCTTCCAGTTGGACCTCAATGAGCTTCCGCCCCGCCGCGAAATCTCCCTTCCGAAGGGGCGCCGCGACCCACTCCAACAGCACGCGCCGGCGGTCGGCCGGCGGCAGCGCCGCGGCCAACCGGTTGAGGTCGGCCTCCCGGTGAAGGTCGTGCATCAGTTTCACGACGGCGCGGGCGTCCGGAGCGTAGGTTTTGGCGGGTTCAGGGTTCTGCGGGGCGGGGTGGGCGACCAACATTTCAACGGCCCGATCCAACAGACGCCCCGCCCGCTCGGGCCGCTGGTGCTCCAACGCGGATTGGGCTAGGTAAACATATGCCCGCGCCAAGTGGAGCCACCGGCCAGGCGCTTGCGAGCCGGCGGCGGCGGCCTCCATCGCGTCGGTGACGCGCCGCAACTCCGCGTCTGCCAGCGGTCGATTGCCGGTGGCGTTGTAGACCGCGCTGCTGACATCGGTCAGCGCGAAGTCCCCCTTCTCTCGAAGTTCCGCAACGATGGAATCGACGGTGGGGAGGGCGGACCGGGTGGCCGGGCCTCGACCCTCAAGGTAGTCGCATGCCGAATTCGCCAGCCCCTGCGGCACCTGCCCGAGGTCGCTGCGGATGAGGTTCGCCAGCGCCGCCCTCGCCTCGCCCTCGCGGAGGACCGGGGCCATGCGGCTGAGGAGCAGGGCAGCGCGAACCCGCCCGTCGGGCGAGTCGATCCGCGAAATGTCGGCCACCGCGCGCTGCCGCCACTCAACGGCGTCAGCGGGCGTGAGGGCGCGGGTCGCGGCGGCGGGGGCCGGCGGCGCTGTTGCCGGGGCGGCGGCCGGGGCCATCGGCGGCAGCAGCGCGAGGCACGCGAGGGCGGCGGGCAGCTTGCTCATGCACCCAGCGTACCGAATTTTGTGGACCTTCCCACCACGCAATCCCAGTGCCATAATCGCCCCGCTTGGCCCACGCCCGCCCCTACGCGCTCCTCTGGCTCGCCTTCGGCGCCGACGCCTACCGGCGGGAGGCGGCGTTCAGCATCCTCACGGCCCAGCATTTTCTGTTGAAGCGACCCGACGGCGGGCGGGTGGTCGTGCTCACCGACCGGCCGGCGGAGTTCGCGCCGCTCGTCGGGCCGGGCGGGGCGGTCCACGCCGTCGACGCGGCGCAGCTCAAGGCGTGGCACGGGCCGCACGATTACTTTTACCTCATCAAGGTCGAGGCCCTCGCCCTCGCCCTGCGCGAGCACGGCCTGCCGACGCTGATGGTCGACGGCGACACCTACTTCAAGCGGCACCCCGGCCCGCTGATGGCGCGGATGGTGCCGGGCGTCTCGGTGATGGACCGGCCCGACGGGCTGATCTTTGCCGCCCCGCAATACGCCGCCTTCGCCGGGCTGCTGCGCGACGCCTACCCCGACCTCCGCGTGCCGCTGCCGGGCGGGCGGGAGATGGTCATCGACCCGGCGCGGCTGGAGATGTGGATCGCGGGCATCACCGGCCTGCACCCGGCCGACGCGGCGCTGGTCGACGACGTGCGGTTCGCCATCAACCAGACCTACGGCCGGCGGCAGACCTTCAATGTCGAGCAGTACGGCTTCTCGCACGTGCTGCAGGAGAAGACGCGGCTCATCCGCTCCGACGCCACCATCGAGCACTACTGGGGCAACTGGGTCGACCCGTACTTCGGCGTCGGCAAGCGCGAGCACTTCACCCGGCAGTTCGGCCCGGTTCTTGACGCGGCGCTCGACGCGGCGGCCGGCAAGCCGCTGGCGGAGCGGGCGGCGATGGCCGGGCGGCTGCGGCTGCGGCCGTTCCGCCGGCCCGCGTCCTACCGTGTCCTGGCGAAACTCCCCAAAATGGCCGGCCGGCCGATCGACCGGGGCGTGAAACAGGAGGCGACGTGATGCGGTCATTTTGCGTTCTGCTAACGATGGCCTTGGCATCCGCCGCACTCGCGGCCGGGCCGGCCACGCGGCCGGCGCGGGACGGCCGGACCCCGCGTGAGCCGTCGATCCATTGGGAACCCGCCGGCGAGCCGGGCAACGGCGGGGCGGTCGTGTCGCTGCGCGTCAGCCCGCACGATCCGGCGCGGCTGCTCTCCGGCGGCGACATGCTCGGGATGGCCCTCTCGACGGACCGCGGCGAGTCGTGGCACCCGACCTTCGGCCTCGCCGGCTACGAGATGGCCGACGTCACCTTCCACCCGACCGACCCGACCATCGTCTGGTGCGGGGCGATGAGCGGGCCGCACGTCAGCCGCGACGGCGGGGTGCATTGGGAGAGCCGCCGCGTCGGGATGCCGCCGCCGGCGGGGGTGGGATATTCGGCACCGGTCGAGACGGTGCTGATCGACCCGTCCGACGCGAATCACCTGCTCGCGCTCGGCGGCAGCAGCCGGCGGTGGGGCGAGGGGCTGCCGACCGGCTTCGGCATCGTCTGGGACAGCCGCGACGGCGGGGCGAAGTGGTCACGCCTCTGCACGATCACAGATGAGGGGTCGACGGCCGACAACGTGCCGGCGGAAAAGGTCGGCAAGAACGTGGTGGCGGCGGCGTTCGCGGCGAACCGCCCGGCGCGGATTTATGCGCTGGTCGATCACGCGGGCGTTTACGTCTCGAATGACTTCGGCAAAACGTGGAAAACGCGCAACGCCGGCCTGCCGGCGACCAACGTGCAGCGGCTGGCCGTCCACCCGTCCGACCCGGACCACCTGTGGCTGACCATGGGGGCCTACAAGCTCGACGGCGACGCGGAGTTCCGCCCCGGCGGCGTCTACGAGAGCACCGACGCGGCCGAGTCGTGGCACCCGATCTGCGACGGCCTGGGCACCTTCCGCAATACCGACGCAAACCTCACCGCCACCTTCGGCGCGCTGGCCGTCTCGCCGGCCGACCCCAAAGTCCTGTGGACGAACGAGGCGAGTTGGAACACCGGCGTGATCTACAAGTCCGAGGACGGCGGCGGGCACTGGCGGGCGGTGGCGACCAAGCAGAACGTCGGCCGCGACCGGGCCGTGTCCCTCGCCACGGTCCAGACCGCCACGCCCGCCGGCCTCTCGCTGTCGGGCCTGACGGCCGACCCGAAGGACCCGAACGTCTGCTACGGCTTCGGCACCGAGTTCACCGTCGGCACCACCGACGGCGGCAAGACGTGGACCGACCTCACCGCCTGCCGGCCCGACCCCGATAACGCGCCCAACGCCTGGCGCGGCCGGGGGTGGACGGGGTGGTGCGCGACCAACATCGCGTTCAACCCCTATCGGCGGGGGCAGGTCGCGCTACAGGGCATGGACGCCGCCAAAATGCTGCTCAGCGATGACGGCCTGAAGACCTTCCGCTCGCCCGCGGCCGGGGAAAACCCGTGGCTCGGCGGCGTGGACTGCGCGTTCACGAAGGACGGCCACGTCTACGTCAGCACCGGCCAGTTCGGCGGCAACACGGGCGTTTGGCACTCGGCCGACTTCGGGAGAACCTTTCAAGCCGCCGCCGGCCCGGACCACGGCCTGCCGGCCGCCGGCTGGGGCGGCACCGTCGAGGGCGGCGGCGTCTACGCGGACCCGGATCACGGCGAACGGGCGTGGGCCGTGATGGGCGCGGTGCTTTACCGCACAATCGACGGCGGGGCGACCTGGGCGGTGGCGGACGATTCCCACGGCTTCCGCTTCCTCGCCGGCGACCCGACCAAGCCGGGCCGCTTTTACGCAGCCGGGGCCGACGGCGTCTGCGTCACCGAGGACGGCGCGACGTTCACCAGCATCGGCGGCCCCCACCCGGCGGGGCGCGGGCGGATCAACTGCGACGCCGCCGGTCGGGTTTACGCCTGCCAGTTCCGCGACGGCCCGGCCGGCATCTGGCGCTACGACCCGGCCGCCAAGGCGTGGACGCGCCTGCTCGACGAGCCGCTCACGGTCGAGTGCGTGGCCGACCCGTCCAACCCGTCGCGGCTGCTGCTGGTGACGAGCGACGACCCCTACCACGACTTCGCCACCGGCCACGGCGTGTTCGTCAGCCCCGACGCGGGCAAGACGTGGCAGCCCGCGAACGACGGCCTGCCAATGCTCCGCGCCACCGCGGCGGCGTTCGACCCGTTCGATTCGACCCGGATCGTCATCGGCACCTTCGGCCGCGGGTTCTGGACGGCACGGTGGACCGCGGCCCCTCGACCCGCCGCTACCGCGGAGGGTCGCTAAAGGAATAGAAGCACAAAGTAACTAGCTCGTGGCACGGGTTTCCAACCCCTGTTTGCCGCTTGCGGCTTCGCAAAGTGAGGGATTTCCGAACTCGGTTTCTTTGCGAAGCCGCAAGCGGCCGATCGTAGAAATAGCGGTTGTGTGCGTTGTGGTACGGCTTGCGGAGCCAGGACTGCGGGCCGTTGGCCCGCAGCTACCGGGCACGCTTGCGATATAAGTTACGCCTCCACCTCGACCGCGCCGGCCGCGACCGCGGCGTCGACCATCGTTTGGTACTGCTCATCGCCCTCGCCGGTCTTCCACTTGCCGCGGCGCTTCTGGTCGGCGAAGGTATCGGCCGCGCCGGCGGTCAGGTTGATCTCGCAGCGGAAGCTCGGGACGGCGGCCATCGCCTTGGCGCTGGTGTAGGGGCCGTGGTAGCGGGTGATGTCGCGCAGCAGGCCGAAGCGTTTGGGGTCTTGCGCCACGATCCAGTCGGCGGGCATGAAGAGGAGCTTGGCGGTTTTGCCGAGGGCGGCGGCGGCGTCGCGGTAGTAATCCTGCCAGGTCAGGATCTCCTGCCGCGTGGCGTTGTAGGATTCGCCGTAGGTGGCCGGCTCGCCCGCCGCGCCGGCGAAGAATTTGCCGCAGTCGTCGCGGTGCGTGGCGTTCCACAGGCCCAAACCGTCGCCGGCGCAGAGGACGGGCAGATCGCGCTCGATCCGGCCCCAACTCACCGGGTCGCCCTCGAGGTTGTCGACAAGCGAGCCGCCGGGGCCGTAGGTGCTGCTGGGGCGGACGATGGTCGCGCCGAACAAACCGCGGTGGTGGGCGTCCGTGAACATCCGCTCGCACGCGAGTTTGTCGCGGCCGTAGGGGGTGGTCGGCTCCTGCGGGAAGGTTTCGTCGATCACCGCGCCCGGCGGAATCTTGATGCCGTAGGTGCAGACGGTCGAGCAGAACTGAAATTGTTCGCAGCGGTGGCCGAAGGCGTTGATGCTCGCCTCCGCCTGCTGCGGCGTGAAGCAGATCATGTCGATCACGACGTCGAACTCCTCGGCGGCCACGGCGTCGAACGCCCCCGGCTCGTTCCGGTCCCCGTGAACCCGGCGGATGCCGTCGGACAGCCGGTCCTCGCGCTTGCCGCGGTTGAACATCGTCACGTCGGCCCCGCGCGCCAGCAGGTGCTTGACGATGCCCACGCTGATGAGGCCGGTGCCGCCGATGAGGAGGACGCGCATGATGAGTTGCCTTTATCGTGGCACGGGCGTCCCGCCCGGATTTGGTCGGAAAACGGGCGGGACGCCCGTGCCACGTCAGAACAGCAGCCGCTGCAAGTCGTTATAGGTGACGAACAGGAACACGCCGAGCAGCAGGACGAGGCCGCAGAGTTGGGCGACGGTTTGCAGGGTCGGGCCGGGGGGCTTGCCGGTGATTTTCTCAAAGATCAAAAAGGCGAACAACCCGCCGTCGACGATGGGGATCGGCAGGAAGTTGACCACCGCCAGGTTCGCGGAGATCAGGGCCAGGAACCACAGCAGGTAGTCCGGCCCGCGGCCGGCGATGTTGCTGCCGACGTGGACGATGCCCAGCGGCCCCTGCACGTTGGCGGGGCTGATCGAGCCCGTCACCATCCGCCGCAGCGTGAGGTAGAATTGGGTGATCAGGTCGCGCGTCTCGACGATGCCCCACCACGCCGCCAGGGCCGGGTTGTTGGTCTGCCGCGGCTCGATCAACTGCTGCAGCGGCAGGGCGACGTCGTACTGCACGTTGGCGGCGGCGGTCAGGTCGGCCTCGGTCGGAGTCAGCGCGTAAGTCTTCTCCTGGCCGTCGATCGTCGCCACCACCGGCAGCGCGACGTCCGGCTTTTGCCCCGCCAGCGCGGCCCGCACGTCCGACCACGTCTTCACGGGCTTGCCGGCGACGCTTTGGAGTGCCGCGCCGGCCGGAATGCCCGCTTTGGCGGCGGCGCTGTCGGGCACCACGCCCCCGACCACCGCCGCCGCGTCAAAGCCGAGGCGGACGCTCAGCCCCCACTTCCCCGGCCCGAGGCGGACGTTGGGCGACAGGTCCGGGATCGGCGGCAGCACCTTCCCGCCGCGCTTCGCCACGAGGCTGACCTTGAAACTGCCCGCCCCCGCCTTGCCCAGCGCCTCCTGGAAGGTCTTGTACGTCAGCGGCGAGATTTCGTCCTGCGTGTTCTCATTCCGCAGCGACAGGATCACGTCGCCCGGCAGCAGCTTGCCCTTGGCGGGGCTGTCGGCCTCGACGGCGGCGATCTGCGGGCGGGGCATCAGGCCGGCGAAGTCCAGCGTGCCGTTGCCGAACGGCGCGGCGAGGTAGGGGTGAATCTCCACCTCCCGCCGCTTGCCGTCGGTTCCCTCGACCGTGATTTTCACCGGCTCGCCGGCGGAGCTCTGCACCGCGTCGGCCAACTTGTAATACTCGTCGGGGTGCTCGGCGTCCTGCTTGCCGCTCGCGGCGATCGGGTGGACGGGCTGGCCGTTGACCGCCACGATCGCCTCGCCCGGCTTCAGGGCGAACAAATCCGCCGGGGCGAGGTCGGGCTTGAGGTCGGCCAGGTCCGCGTCAGCCTTCGGGCCGCGCAGTGTTTGGGAGGAGGAGAGGCCCAGCGACTGGAACCCCATGTTTTCCGCCGACGCGCGGGGCGTGACCGTGCGCGTCTGCACCGTGCCGTCGGGCTTGCGGAACTCGATCGGGAACGACTCGCCGCCGGAGAGGGCGACGGCCATGGAGACCTTCTCGAAGTTCGTCGGTTTCGACCCGTCGACCGACAGGATCCGGTCCCCCGCCGCCAGCCCCGCCGCCTGCGCGGGCGAGCCGGCCTGCACCGACCCCACCACCGGCGGCGTGGTGTTGAAGCCGATCGAGAACAGCACCGTGAACAGGATCGCCGCCAGGATCACGTTCATGATCACGCCCGCCGAGACGATCACCATCCGCTGGTAGACGGGCTTGTTGTTGTAGGCCTTGGGGTCAGTCACCTCGCTGTTGGGCCGCAGGTCGTCCTGCCCGAGCATTTTGACGTAGCCGCCGAGGGGGATCCAGTTCAGCCGGTACTCGGTCTCGCCGACGCCGCTGAGATTCACGCTGACCGGCGGGGTGGGGGAAACGGTGCCGGTGGCCTCGGCCAGGGTTTCACTCACCTCGCCCGGCCCGGCGTGGATGTCGGCCGGGTTGTGCGGCTCAATCTCGCCGCCGCCGGTCTCGGCGTCGATCAATTTCTGGTACTCCTTCTGGCTCGACCCCATCCGCACGCCGATGCCCCGGCGGTAACTGACCAGCGCCTGCCCGAAGCCGACGGCGAACTGCTCGACCTTCACGCCCGCCCACTTCGCCGCCAGGAAGTGGCCCAGCTCGTGCCAGAAGACCACGAACCCGAACCCGAAAATCAGCAGGGCGATCATCAGCAGGTGCGACGGGTCCATGGCGGCCTATGAGCGTTAAGGTAAAAAGGCAGTAGGGGAAATGCCGCAGCGGCCGGATTATTCCACATCATTCCGCCGACGCCATCAGGTCGCGGGCGGTCCGGCGGGCGAGGGCGTCGGCCCCCATCAGATCGTCCAAATCCGGCGGCGGCTGACCCTCGGCGCTCAACGTGCCGACGGATGACTTTACGCCGCAACGATCCATTGTAGCCGCGACCGTCCGGGCGATCCGCCCGAACCGCACCCGGCCGGCCAGGAACGCCGCCACCGCCTCCTCGTTCGCGGCGTTGAGGATCGCCCCCGCCGTCCCGCCCGCCGCCGCCGCCCGCCGGCCCAACTCCAACGCCGGGAACGCTCTAACGTCCGGCGGCTCGAAGTGCAGCGCGAACCGAGACGAAAAGTCCATCGCCCGCGAGCATCCCGCCGCCCGCTCGGGGTAGGTCATCGCGTACTGGATCGGCGTCCTCATGTCCGGCGGCGAAAGTTGGGCCATCGTCGAGCCGTCCACGAACTCCACGAAGCTGTGGACGACCGACTCGGGGTGCACCACCACGTCGATCATCGACTCCGGCAAATCGAACAGCCAGCACGCCTCGATCAACTCCAAGGCCTTGTTGAACATCGTGGCGGAGTCGATGGTGATTTTCGCCCCCATCGTCCACGTCGGGTGCTTGAGGGCGTCGGCGGGCGTGGCGCGCTCGATCTCGGCAGCCGATTTGCCGCGGAAGGGGCCGCCGCTTGCCGTCAGGATCGCTCGTTTCACCTCCTCCCGCCGGCCGCAGCGCATCGCCTGGAAGATCGCCGAGTGCTCGGAATCGACCGGCAGGATCGGCGCGCCGCGCCGCTTCGCCTCGGGGATCAGCAGCGACCCGGCGACCACCAGCGCCTCCTTGTTCGCCAGCAGCAGCGGCTTGCCGCTTCGCAAAGTAGAAAGCGCCGCCGGCAGCCCCGCCGCCCCGACCACCGCCGAGAGCACCGCGTCCACGTCCTCCCGCGCGCACACCTCCGCCAGCGCGTCGGGCCCGGAAACCACCGACGCCCCGAGACGCCGCAGGTCCGGCCCGACCTCCCGCGCCGTCGCCTCGTCGGTCACCGCGACGGCGGCGGGGCGGTGGCGGTGCGTCTGCTCGACGAGCTTCTTCGCGTTCGCGTGGCCGCTGAGGACCGTCGCGCGGTAGGGCGGGCCGAGGTGCTCGATCACCTCCAGCGCGTTGCAGCCGATGGAGCCGGTCGACCCGAGAATGGCAATGCGGTGGGGCACGGGGGCATTGTAAGGATGAAGGCGGAAGGATGAAGGATGAAGGGGGGAAAACCTCGTCTCATCCTTCTTTTTCATCCTTCATCCTTCCGCCTTCATCCTTACGCACTAAGTTCTTCGCCAGCAGCCCCACGCCCAGCAGGGCTAGGTAAGGGCCGATGGCGGACGAGATGTACAAGCTCAGCGCCGCCGACCCCATCCCCAGCAGGCCCGCGAATGCCCACCGGCCCTTCCGCCCCGCCGGCAGCAGGGGCGAGAGCGGGGCGAGGAAGAACGCCACGAACAGCAGTGGGCCCGCGAAGAATTCGTAATGCACCAGCGTCAGCCCCGTCGGCCACCCCACCCCCGGCAGCGCGGGGGGCCAGCCACCGGAACTGCGGCCCGTTCTGGCCGATCCCCACCGGCACCGGCAGCCCCGCCAGCGCGGCGTAGCCGAACCCCAGCACCCCCGCCGGCACCCGCCAGTCGGCCACGCCGCGGTAAAGCAGGAACAGCCCGCCGATGATCGTCGCCACCGCGCTGCCCTGCCCCAGCGGCGCGGGTTGGCCGCCGATGATCAAATCCTCCAGCGGGGGCAGTTGGTCGCGCAA
>CBDHCE010000005.1:0-389435 GCA_965260985.1 Tepidisphaeraceae bacterium
TATTGCCTCTCCGGCTACTACTAAGAGTGTGGCACGCCCCTGGCGCCGCTCCCAACGCAACATACCCTCAGGCGGCTTGGACGTCGGCAGGGATGTCTGAGCGAGCACCGTATGGGTGAACGCCAAGTCTTCTGGAGGCGACGTTGCGATGTCACCGGCTAAGTTCAACAATCGCTGTTGGATATTTGTTGCCACCGGTAGCCTCCGATTAGAACCTTGATCCTACGTAGTCGGTCGATTTTGGATGACTCGACCGGGAGTGATTGCACGTCGTTTCCACTAAGTCTTCCTAAAATGGAAGGGGTTAGCAAAAGAAGGTCGAATTTTGCATCGAAATGAAAAGAACGCGCCCGAATAGCCTGATACAACTGGCGTGGTGCCGTCAATTTGGCACCGGATTGACCTTGTTGCGTGGCTCTTCCGCACTGTCGGTGCAAGATAGAGATGTCACCTGGGCGTTTTCCTCTGTGTGCCGGCACCCCGGGCGCCTCCAGGTTGTTGGTCGGCCGCGTCCGCTCAGGCACCCCGCGCCGCCACTTCGCCGGATAGGCCGCGGGCTCGCGCCTGCACATGCGCCAGCGCTTCGCCAAGCCGCTTGTGCTCGACCATCGTGCCCGGCGCCACCGTCGCGATCGTGTCGAACACCCGGAAAGGCAGGTCCGCGCCCGCATGCCGCACCGCGAACCGCCCGTCCGGGTAATTCACCGCCTCGACCTGCTTGCGCGCCAGGCCGCGCGCTTGTGGCGTCGGGTCCAGGAGCAGCGTCATGCGGTCATCGTGCAGCACCAGGTTGACCGTCACCGTGCGCGTCTCGCGCCAGGCCAGGGCTTCGTCGAGGTCATCCTGCGCCGACAGCGGCCGGTGCAGGTCCTTGGCGTTGGCGGGATCGCGCCCGAACCGGCTAGTCGCGTCGTCCACGTAGGCCAGCAAGGTGCAGGGCGGCCCGCGATCCTCGAACCAGGCGTGCTCGCAGCCGTCGATCTGCACCAGCTCGCCCAGGCAGTCCCGCCGGCGCCGGGGTTGGTGCGGCGAGAGCAGCCGGTGGTGCCGGTCCACCCACAGCCCGTCAGCGATCATCCATTGCCGCAGCGTCTCGCGCGACACCCGGCGGCCGTGCCGCTCGGCCAGCTTCTCCGCCGCGAACGTAGGGCCGAAGTCGGCGTCGTGCGCGCGCACCAGCGCCAAGTCGCGTGCCGCCGTGGGCAGGAGTCAGCGATCCGCAGCCGGCCGGCCTGCACGCCCGTTAGCACCTCCAAGCGGTCGAACTCACGCTTACTCATCGACACCACCGCCATCACCAGCCTCCCACGGCACAGAAGCCGGGCAGGGCGCCATCTCTACCTGACACAGGAATGTCATCACTATGCTGCGCTTACAGAACGTTGTTGCAACCGGACAGAAATGTCCGCTGGCGTGCAAAGCTGAAATGTCCTGCCAGCCCGCTCAGCGCGGCGCAGCCACAGGCGGAGCGGCGCCGGGCGGGCTGGCCCGCCGTCTTGGTCGGGCCTGATAGCCTCCAGCCTCGCTGTTCGTTTGCACACGTGACGACGGGCGCCGGGCCTCCTGCTGCGCCTTGACCAGGGTCAGGGCCGCCGTCAGCCGCTTGTTCTCGACGATGTCGCCCTGCCCAACCCGCTGCTCCTTGTCGAACGCGCTGTAGGGCAGGGAGTGGCCCTGCCAGCGGATGTCCAGCCGATCGTCAGGATAATGGTAGACCTCGACATACGCCCCGGCGATCGCCTCAGTGACGCCGTTACGCGCCAGGATGAGCAGCTTACGGTCGTAAGTCAGGGTGAGCTGCTGACCCACGTGGCGCAGCTCGCGGCGGCACAGAATGTCGCCGAGCCGCCCCGGCGACAGGTCCAGCGGCCGGTGCAGGTCGCTTGGGTGGGCCGGCGTGACGGCGAAACGGGCGTTGAAGCGCTCGGTGAAGCCCGGGAGGAAGGCGTTGCCGGTCTCCATGGCGGCGATGCCAGCCAGGCGCAGCTCCTTGACCAGCCGGTCCTGCAAGGTGCGGTTCACGCGTTCAACCCGCCCCTTCGCTTGCGGCGTGTCGGCGTAGAGGATGTCGATGTTCAATTCACCCAGCGCCCGACCAAACTGGGTCATGCCCTGGCCGCCCTTTGCGTCAGCCTTGGCCACGCGAAAAACCGTGTGCTTGTCGGAGTAGAAGGCCACCGGGCGGCCGTGCGCCTCGAGGTAACCGCGCAGCGCCGCAAAGTAGGCGGCCGTGCTTTCGCTTTCAACGAACCAGAGCTGCATCAGCCGGCCCGTGGCGTCGTCGATGAACACCAGCAGCGTGCACGGCGGTCCGCGCTCCTCGAACCAGCGGTGCTCGCTGCCGTCAACCTGCACCAGCTCGCCGCACCGTTCACGGCGCAGCCGAGGTTGGTGGAAGCGACGGCGCTGCGTGCGCGACAGCCAAAGGCCAGCGTCCGCCATCCAGGCGCGCAGCGTCTCGCGCGACACCGTCAGCCCATGCCGCTGCGTCAACGCCTCCGTGGCCAGGGTTGGGCCGAAATCGGCGTATTGGTCCCGTATCAGCGCCAGTGCCTGGCCGCGCACACCAGCCGCGATCTGGTTGTTGGGCGGCCGGCCACGCGCCGTGTGCGCCAGCGCCGCGCCGCCGCCGGCCTGCAGCCGCCGCAACAGGCGGCGCACATGCCGCGGCGTCATCGACAGCAGTGCCGCCGCCTGCGTGACCGTGCGGCGGCCGGATGCAACGTCCGACAGCGTCTCGATACGCTGTATGTCGCGCTTGCTCATCATCACCCAGCCCACAACCCGCTCTCCCGGTCAGATTGATTTCCGGGAAGCCTGACATTTCTGCTTTGCAAACAGGGGACAGTTTAGCTTTGCGCCTACACACCACTTGTTAGTCACCGATAGAGAAGTCACGATTTCTCACCGATAGAGATGTCACTGGATACGCGAGCAGCGCTTGGGCGTTGTGTCGCGACACCTGGCTTTCACCCCGCTTGCCCTTGCAGCATTTGCGCATAGGCTAGAACAGGGCCAAGGCGGTTGTCAGGCAGCGGTGCTCCCGCAGTTGGCGCCAGGGCCGCCAAGGAGCCCGCGATCATGGTGTCCCGTCGCGCCTGCTTCGCCTTGATCGCCGTCATGGCGGCGCCAAGGTTCTTGTGCGCAACCACGCTGCCCTGCTGCACCTGACGGCCTTTGTCGAACGCCAGGTAAGGCAAAGCCTGGCCCTGGTGACGGATCTCGAACCGGCCGTCGGGAAAGTCGTGCGCCATCACGCGCTTGCGGGCCAGGCTCCGCGTCAGCTCGCTGGGCTGCAGCAGGAACAGCGCCTTCTCGTATTGCACCGTCAGGCTGTCCGACACCGTGCGCTCCTCCTGCCAGCTGAACGCCGTGTCGAGGTCGTCCGTCCCGGCGACCGGCCGATGCATGTCCCGCGCGTCGCTTGCCGCCTTGGCAAAGCGCGCGTTGTAGGCGGCCATGAACGCGGGCAGGGCGGCGTTGCCGGCCTCGATCGAGCAGACGCCCTGCAGCCGGAACTCCTTCACCAGCCGGTCCTGCAGCGTCTTGTTGGCGCGCTCCACTCGGCCTTTGGCCTGCGGCGTGTTGGCGCATAGGATGCCGATGTTCAGGTCGTGCAGCGCCCGGCCGAACTGCGTCATGCCGCGGCCCTGCACCGCGTCGGCCTTGCTGACCCGGAAGATGCTGTGCTTGTCCGAGTAGAACGTCACCGGCTTGCCATGCGCCGCAAGATAGGCCCGGGTCGATTGGAAGTAGCCGAATGCCGCCTCGGTCTCGACCAGGCGCAGTTCCATCAGCCGGCTTGTCGCGTCGTCGATGAACACCAGCAGGGTGCATTGCGGGCCGCGGCCCTCGAACCACCAATGCTCGGACCCGTCGATCTGCACCAGCTCGCCCAGGCAAGCCCGGCGCGGCCGCGGCTGGAACACGCGCGCACGGCGGTCCCGGCGCCGCAGCCAGAGCCCGTCGGCGATCATCCACTGCCGCAACGTCTCGACGCCCAGCGGCAGGCCATGCAGCTCCAGCAGCTTCTCCGCCGCCAGCGTCGGCCCGAAATCGGCATACCGGTCCCGCACCAGGCCGATCGCCGTCCGGCGCAGCGTTGCGCCATGCGCCCGGTTGCCGGGCCGGCCGCGCTTGCGCGACACCAGGCCGACCGGACCTTGCGCTTGGAACGCGCTTCGCAGCCGTAAAAGCTGCCGCCGGCCGATGCCCAGCAACGTCGCCGCCTCGTCAAGGCCCAAACGGCCGTCGCCCAGTTCCACCAGCACCTTGACGCGCTGCAATTCCCGTACGCTCACCTGAACCACCGTCATGCTTGGCCGCTCCACCGATCTCACGGCAGAGTGCCAGCCAGGACATCTCTATCGGTGAGAGAAGCGACATTTCCATCGGTGATCTACACCGCTCAATGCGATAAGCGATCTTATGGAAAGTTACTCTGCTCCCGACCGGCGACGAATACGTTTGGGTCAGGCCGAGGCTGCATTTGCTAACCGTTAAACGACTCGCAAGCCGAGGTGCTGGACCATGGGGAGGAAGTCCCGGTCGTCGTGGAGGAGCGTATAACCCTCCACTAGACAGAACGTGCCGATGATCATGTCGGCCGTCTTGCGCACCGTAATTCCAATGTTTCGCAACGCGCGATAGTTGCACGCTGCCATGGTCGCCAGGCTCGGGTTAAGCATGGATGCGATGGTGAACCGCCGCATGTTTTGCTCGATGCGAACAGCGTGTCCATCGTCGCGGGCGCCTTGCAGCACTTCGAGCAGCACCAAATCGCCAACCACGATCTGATCAAACCGATTGTGTATGATACGACGGAGATGTCCTACCGCTACGGTCTCAAGACCACGAAGATTAGCAATCCAAACGGAGCTATCAACGACGGTCACCGGCGCTGATCGTGATCCCGTCCTTCTCGCATCGCATGGAGGTCGCCATCCCAACCAAGCCCTGCCATATCTGACAGCGCCTCGCATTGCTGATGGTGCCGTACGAGGCGCCGCAAAGCTTCTTCGACCGTCGCCTTCTTGCTTGCAAGGCCGGTAGCGGTCATCGCTTGCGCCAGAAGGCCGTCATCTAAATCGATGTTCGTCCGCATGCCGGTATGTGTATGCCTCAACGTGCGGGATACATCTACCATCTTCCGGATCGCGTATGCAACGCGGAGGTGCCGTCAACCTCGCGGGTATCTGGCTTGCGGGTGGCGGCTGATCTGGGTAGGCGGGATGACGACACCCGCCTGCCTGAGCTACGCTGGCTACCGGTTTTCAGTTGGGGCCATCAGCCAAGCCGTCTGGCTCTACTTCCGTTTTCCGCTGTGCTTGCGCATGGTAAACGAATTACTGGCCGCGCGTAGCGTTGGTGCAGGTGGGCTGAACCTCTTGTAGCTGGCCCTTGAGCGTTCGGATAATCAGGCGCGAACGCAGACGGGTTTGCCTATCTGGATCATCCGGTTGAGCCCGCTGACCCCGATCGCGACCTTTCACTGCTGACCAGGCCAAGTTCTGGCGCAAAGTCTTGGGCCGATCAGATGCTTGTATCTGCCCACGGCAATCTCGATAGTCTGTTCGCAATCGCCAAAGCGGCTCGCGTTCGCCATCCGGGCCGGCCGGGACCACATAGCGGATCTCGACGGTGCCGTCAGTGACGATAATCTGGTCGGCCCTTATTGGGTTCCGGGGTGGTGGGGTTGGAACGGTGACGCAGGAATCAGGACGCTTGGTGCGAAGGCAAGATCGGAGATAGCTGACCGGTTCGCACGAGGAGCTTGCGTCATGGCTGTATCCGACCTGGTCAACCTTTCAGGCTTAATGGCAATACCGTTCATTCTACGATCCGGACGGCAGCGCTGAAGTCGATGCGCGTGGTTGGCTGTGGCGTACGCGGACGCAACGGGCAGCTGCTCATCTTGCACTTGACCCCGCGCGGCGCCTGCCGGCCGCGGAAACGCGCCACGCGCTCCTCCAGGATCTCGGCCAAGACCTCGTCAAGCAGGGCAAGCCGGTTCCGAGGGGGGAAAAGCCGCAAGCAGCGGCAG
The DNA here is from genome assembly GCA_965260985.1 of Tepidisphaeraceae bacterium. Classification (GTDB taxonomy): domain Bacteria; phylum Planctomycetota; class Phycisphaerae; order Tepidisphaerales; family Tepidisphaeraceae; genus CBDHCE01. The sequence continues at coordinate 6,044 of CBDHCE010000005.1, forward strand.
CTTGCGGCGCACCACGCGCACGGCGTGCAGGAACGACAAACGGTCCGGGTCCTCATCGGCCAGCAGCGCCGCCTCATGCATGAGCCCGCGCACGGCGAAGTGCGCCAGAGCCAAGCCCCAGAACTCCTGGCGCGCCAAGTCCGCAGTCTTGCTGCGCAGCACGGCCTGCGCCCCGCGCAGCTGCGTCTTCAGCTCGGCCAGCGCGCCCTCAATGGCCTAATCGCAAATGACAAGTTCTGCCTGACGCGCACGGTCCGGCTGCGGCTGAGTTGGCGTCGGGCACGGGGCCGCCTGCGTGCCGACCGTCCCCAACCTTCTGGTGAGGTCACTCACCAGGGAGGAGAGCATGGGACGGCGGCAGCGCAGTTGGCGTGTTCGGCGGACGGGCGCGCCAGCGACAACGGGCCAGCAGCGCTGGGACCGGGCCTACCAGCTCCTCCTGCAGTGGGCGGCGCCGCTGCCACCCGCGCCGGCCGAGGCGCCGGCGCCCCCAATCCCGCCGGAGGCACCCCATGCGCATAGCGATCTACGGCCGCGTTTCGACCAGCCACCAAGTCGAGCACCAGACCATTGAGCAGCAGCTCGGGCGGCTGACCACCCACGTCGGCGCGCAGGCCGCCGCGGGCTGGGCGCTCGACCCGGCAAACGTCTACCGCGACGACGGCTATAGCGGCGCCGCGCTGGCGCGCCCGGGGCTTGACCGCCTGCGTGACGCTATCAAGGGCCGCGAGGTGGACCGGGTGCTCGTCACGGCTCCTGACCGCCTGGCGCGCAACTACGTCCACCAGATGGTGCTGCTGGAAGAGTGGACGCGTGCCGGCTGCGCCGCCGAGTTCCTGGACCGGCCCATGAGCGACGACCCGCACGACCACCTGCTGCTGCAGATCCGCGGCGCGGTGGCCGAGTATGAGCGCACCCTGATTGCCGAGCGCATGCGCCGCGGGCGGCTGGCCAAGCTGCGCGCCGGCACGCTGCTGCCCTGGACATATGCGCCGTATGGCTACCGCATGAGCCCGGACCGGCCGCGCGACCCGGCAGGGGTTGCGACCGACCCGGCCGAGGCCGCCGTGGTGGCCGAGTTGTTCGCCATGTATCGCGAGCCCGGGACCTCGCTGATGGGGCTCGCAATGCACCTCGACGCACGCGGCGTGCCCACGCCTCGGGGCGGCCCGCGGTGGTCCAGCCCGACGATCCGGGGCATCCTGCGCAATCCGACCTATACGGGCCAGGTGCATGCCCAGCGCACGCAGTATCGTGCTGCTACTCATCGCCGCTCGGCGACGCACCCGATCGGCCGCCCGCATAGCTCTGCCGTGCCCCAGCCGGCCGACACCTGGCTGCTCGTCGGACAGGTGCCCGCCATGGTAAGCCAGGCCCACTTTGACGAGGTGCAGGCCAAGTTGGCCACCAACCAGTCCTTTGCCCGGCGGAACAACACCGCGCACCAGTATCTGCTGCGTGCCCTGGTGAGCTGCGGACAGTGCGATCTGGCCAGCACCGCGCGCGCGACCAACGGGCGGTATTTCTACTACCTGTGCAGCGGCAAGAACCGCAGCATCATCTCGCACCGCACCACGTGCTGCCCGGCACGCCATACGCCCGCTGGGCAGCTCGACGAGCTGGTGTGGGACGACCTGTGCACACTCCTGGCCGAGCCGGAGCCGCTGGCCTCGGCCGTGGCGCGTGCCCATGGCGGGGCGTGGCTGCCGCAGGAGCTGCTCGCACGCCGCGAAACGCTGCGCCGCGGCCAGGCGTACCTGGGCCAGCAGCTTGAACGGCTCACCGACGCCTATCTCAGAGCCGTCATCCCGCTCGACGAATACGAGCGGCGCCGGCGCGACCTCGAGCAGCGTATGCAGGCGCTGGCCGGCCAGGAGGAGCAGCTACGCAGCGACGCCGCACGCCAGCAGCAGCTCGCCGGCATCGCGGCGACGCTGGAGGCGTTCCGCGGGCGTGTGCAACGCGGACTGGCCCAGGCCAGCTTCGAGCAGCGTCGCCAACTCGTGCTGCTGCTCATCGATCGCGTGGTCGTCACCGACGCTGACGTCGAGATCCGATACGTGCTGCCCACCAGCCCAGAGAGCGAACACGTCCGGTTTTGCCATTTGCGTAAAGACTACTTCGATCTCCCAGCGCTCGTGATACAGGGCGGCCAAGTCCGCCGCCGGCGCCTGCGCCGGGTCCCGATCGTGGTCACCAGCCGATACAGCGGTTCGGCATCGGCCACGTCCTCGAGTCGGTATTCCACCACGCGCACCTGGATGCCGCAGGTCGCGTGTCGCCGGTCCTTCTCGCTGGGGTAGACCATGGACAGGTAGGACCCGTCCGCCAGCACCGCCTCGCGCGGTAGCCGCAGGTTGGCCTTCACCCGCCACAGCAGGTCGGCGCCGGCAGCGGCCGCCGTCCCCCACAGCGCATACCCGGAAGAAGCATCGGTCGGCCAGGCACAGCATGCCAGCCCGCAGCGCCGGCACCACGCCATGGGCCAGCGTCGTCTCGCCGTCCGCGCAGCCGCCCAGCCGGGCGCCGAACAGCACGTGCGTGCCATTCTCCACCAGGGCCACGAAACGGAGCTGCGAGAAGGCGCTCTCGCCGCGGCTGGCGCCCAGATAGCTGAAGGCGGCGCCGTTCTCGGCCGTGCCGGCCACGTCCAGGCTGGACCCGTCCAGGCTTGCCAGCCGCCACGTCCGATACCACGCCCCTTTGGTGGCGCGCGTCGCCAGGGGCTGCACGACCTGCTCAAAGAGCCGGCGCAACGGCAGCTCGCCCAAGCGGCTGCGCGCCTGCGAGATGCCGCTCTTGCCCGCGACCCTGACCGCATCGGCACCCCACAGCCAGCGCAGGCCCTCCAGCAGGCAGCGCAGCACCTCGCGGGTGCTGGAGCCCATGTACAGCGCCATGGCGATGGCATAGTACACCGTCACCTGCGCCGGCAGGTCACGCTCGCGCTCGCTCGCCCGGCCGGTCTCGGACAGGACCTGCCGCACCCGGTCGGGCGGAAACGTCTTGGCGATCACGCCGAGGCTGACATGGTCGCTGACACGAACGCCGGCCGGGAGGCCGGCGGGAACACCCACCATCGCTGTCGATCCCAGAAAACCCGAGCAGTGATATAGGGTGGCTAATCACCTAACAGTCCGTTGGGAAAGCCTGGTTGAGTAGAGGTTTGTAGGCTGGCAAGCATGTCGTATCGTATTTGGCTGTTGAGTGGGACTGCCTTGGTTTGGACGGACGAGAACAGGCCGCGGTATGACCGCCGCGGGCATAGATATCCGAGCGACTTGACGAACGAGGATTGGGCGGCGCTGGAGCCGTTGCTTCCAATAGCACAGGGTCAGAGGCGGCCGCGCACGCACATGCTGCCTGCGCGAGGTCGTGAACGGCATCCGCTACGTGCAGCGTACGGCATTCGCTACGTGCAGCGTTACGACATCCTTTGAGCTCGACTTTCCGCAATTACGCTGCGTAGCAGGCGAGGTCGACCAAGCGATCGAGAACGGTCGGCCGCCCTTTATGCTGGTCATGGCCTGGCCGGGAGATGGCGAAACTCTCGTTGACCCAGAGCTGACGACGAACCACGGCGAGGGCGTCGCTGAAGGTCACGGTGGTCTTGGCATACCATCTGGCGGCTCGCGCGACGATGGTGTCGGTGTGCTGGATGTCGTCGGCAAACAGAGCAACCAGCGAGAACAGGCCGAGCAACATCGGCGTGGTGCGCGCGATCGCGCGATCGGTCCACTGGCGCTGGGTTTCGACCCCGAGATGGCGCCTGACCTCGCCGAAGGTGACCTCGATCGACCAGCGGCGGATGAACCAGGCGAGCATGTCGGCAGGATCGGTGTCGGTGTCCGTGGCGAGCAGGGCCTGGGGCTTGAGGCAGCCGGTCGGATCGCGGACGAGCAGCCAGCGCAACGGCACGACGGGTCTGCCGGGATGGCTCCAGACCGCGCACCCGGTGGCCAGTTCGACCTGGCGCTCGCCAGCACCATACCAGTCGGGCACGGTATGCAGCCGCCACGTGGTGGCCGGATCGGTCAGCCGCTGCTGCAGCGTCGGCAGCCGGCCCCCGGTCCGCGGCGGTCTGCCGATGGAATGCGGCAAGCGTCGCGGCGCCGGCGCGAACAGGCGGGCGTCGAGCCGCAGGCGTGTCACCACGCAGACATGGGAGCGGACCGCATCGAGCAGGTCGATGGCGGCGAAGCCGCTGTCGGCGACTGCGACGATGCGCCGGTCTGGCAGCCAGCGGGCAACCTGCCGCAGCATCCGGCGCGCACCATCGATCAGCGTCCTGTGGCGCACGCCCTGCGTTTTCGACCATCGCTCCGAGGGCACCAGCTGTGTCAGGAACGGCAACGCCCATACCCGGTGTGCCCAGGGGATCGGAACCAGCAGCATCACCGAGAGCCACCGCAGCCCGCTGGCCTTCACGAAGTGACCGTGGCTCGATCGCACCGGATCACGGTAGATCCCGCGCGCGGCGATCCTGGCACCCCAGCGCCGCTCGATCGTATCGTCCAGTCCGATCACCACCGGGCCGGATGGAACGAAGGCCACGATCAGCAGGCCGAGCAGCAGCCTTGCCGTCGCCAACGGCGACCAGCGGCTCCGGCTGAGAACATCGTGGTAGCGCGAGAAGCCCGCGTCCTGTGCCCGTCCTGCCGCCCGCAACGCCGCCGTCACGGTGCGCCGATGCGTCGTGAGGATCGCGCCCGACGCCAGCACCAGCATCCGTCGCCACGTCGGCCGCGTGAACAGGATCGAGAACGGTGCCAGCCACCGCTCCAGATGCCCATGTTCGCATCCCGCAGCGTCCATCGTGTTCTCCATGAGAGGTCAACCCTTGCATGGAACTACACACAGGCAGAACCGATTCCTCGATCCTCCAAAAATGCGGAAAGTCGAGTTGAGACGCCATGCCGAAAGACCTGCCGCCGGGCAGCATCTGCTACGACGACTGGCGCATGTTGACGGATGGCGGGCACTTGGACCGGATCAACCACTTGCTGATCATGGCCGACCGGGAGAAGGCGGGGCGGGATGCCACCTTCCGCCAGCTTTCCATCGGCTGCGCCGACGAACCTTTGCAGGCTTCGCCCCACGCTGGCCATCATCGATGCGCAGCCGGTCAGATGCGACGCGCCCCAGGGCGGGCGGGGGTATGACGCAGGTAAAAAGGTGTTGGGGCGCAAGCGCCACATTGCTGTCGACACCGACGGACGCCTGTTGGCAATGAGGATTACGACCGCAGACGTTCAGGACCAGGCTGGCGGCATACCGCTGGTGAGACACCTTGTGAAACTTTGCCCCTGGATCGAGACCGTGGTGGTTGATGGCGGCTACAAGAAGACCTTCATAGAAGCCGTGCAGGCGATGGCCGGCCGCGTCGTCGAGGTGGTGAAACGGCCAGAGTTCACGAAGGGCTTTGTTCTGCTGCCGAAGCGCTGGAGAGTTGAGCAGAGCATCGGCGCGCTGACTAATCTCGCGCCGCCTCAAGATCGACTACGAGACGCTGACCCACGTCTCGGCAGCAACCATCCTGTTCGCCTCCATCGGGCGGCTGCTCGCGTCAGTGACTATGCAATGACCCTTTCCCAACGGACTGTAAATGAACAGTGTTGCCTCAGCCAGACCCGGATCGGCTTGAGCCAGCTACAAGGGAATGGGCAAAATCGAGGCTCACCATTATGTATTTGACTGCGATGGCTATGCCGGAGACGCTCGCGTTGCCGCTAAGAGTCGGCGGACGTCGCAGGGGAAACAGACATGCAAAGCCTCGGTCCATTTGCCGCCGCTGCCAGCCTCGCCGCACTGCTTGCCTGTAGCGGTTATGCCGCGGCGCAAGATAAGACGCTTTACGTGGCGGGCTACGGCGGGTCGTTCGAGCAGACGATGCGCAAGGACATTATCCCGGAGTTCGAGCGAGCGCACGGGGTCAAGATCGAGTACGTCGCCGGGAACTCGACCGACACGTTGGCCAAGTTGCAGGCGCAGAAGGGCAACCAGCAGATCGACGTCGCCATCATTGATGACGGACCGATGTACCAGGCGATCCAACTCGGCTTCTGCGGCGAGATCCAAGGATTGCACACCGCCGACCTCTACGATGCGGCACGTTTCAAGGACGACCGCGCAGTGGCGATCGGCTTGGTGGCGACCGGGCTGATGTACAACGCCAAGTATTTCGCGGATCAGCGCTGGCCGGCGCCTACGTCCTGGAATGACCTGAAGGACCCAAAATACAAGGGCTTGATTGTCGTTCCGCCGATCAACAACACCTATGGCCTTTATACGCTGCTGATGTTCGCAAAACTGAACGGCGGCGGTGCGAACGACATTAATCCCGGTTTCAAGGTGATGAAAAATGACGTCAACCCGAACGTGCTGGCCTATGAGCCGTCGCCGGGCAAGATGACGGAGCTGTTCCAATCCGGCCAGGCGGCGCTGGCAGTGTGGGGTTCCGGGCGGGTGCAGTCATTCGCCAATACCGGGTTCCCGGTCGATTTCGTTTATCCGAAGGAGGGCGCAGTAACGCTCCTGGCGTCGGCCTGCCCGGTCGAGAAGTCGGACGCGTCGCCGATGGCGTCGGAGTTCATCAAGGCGATGCTGCAACCGAAGCCGCAACTGATTCTGCTCCAGCAATACGGCTATGGGCCGGTGAACAAGACCGTGCAGATCTCGTCAGAGATGGCGAAGATGGCGCCGGTCGGCAAGCGGGCGACCGAACTCGTCAACCCAGACTGGGCCTTAATCAACGAGCATCGGGCGACATGGACCAATCGATGGAACCGCGAGGTCGAGCGCTGAGCGGAGAGGCCTGACTGTCGCATGGCGTTCCTCGAACTCGATCGCGTCACCAAGCGCTATGATGGGCACGTCGCGGTGAGCGACCTACAGCTCAGCGTGGCGAAAGGCGAGTTCATCTCGCTGCTCGGGCCGTCAGGCTGCGGCAAAACAACGACATTGCAGATGATCGCGGGCTTCGTTGCCCTAACGTCCGGCTTGATCCGGATCGACGGGCAGAATTTGCAACACATCTCGCCGTCCAAACGCGGGCTCGGCATCGTCTTCCAAAGCTATGCGCTCTTCCCGCACATGACCGCGGCCGAAAACGTCGCCTTCGGCCTTGATATGCGCGGGACGGGGCGAGCCGAGCGGGAGCGGCTCGTGCGTGACATGCTCAAGCTCGTGGGCCTGGACGGGTTTGCCGACAGGCACCCCCGGCGCATGTCGGGCGGCCAGCAGCAGCGCGTGGCGCTCGCCCGCGCCCTGGTGATCCGGCCGCGCGTGCTGCTGCTCGACGAGCCGTTGTCCAATCTCGACGCGAAGCTGCGCGAAGAAATGCAAATGGAATTACTACACATCCAGCGCACTCTCGGGACGACGACGGTGCTGGTCACGCACGACCAGGCCGAGGCGATGGCGTTGTCGGACCGGATCGTGGTGATGAACGCCGGCTGTGTTGAGCAGATCGGCACGCCGCAGGAAACCTATGAACAGCCGGCATCGGCGTTCGTATCCAACTTCCTCGGCAAGACCAATGAATTCGCCGGAGAAATCCGGCAGATTGGCGGCGCCACGCTCGTCGCCGTCGGGACGGGCACGTGGCCGGCGCCGCTGGGGCAAACGGGTGCGGTGACGGTAGCCGTGCGGCCGGAGAAAGTCGGGTTCGCAGCCGAAGTGATGCCTGGTATCGCCGGGCGGGTGCTGACCCGCATTTTTCAGGGGCACCATTGGCTGTTCCAATGTGAAACCGAAGCCGGCCCGGCCCTGGTTATTGCTCAGAACAGCGGGCAGGCGCAGCCGGTCGAAGGCGACGCGGTGCGGCTCAACTGGCGACAAGAGGACATGATCGTGCGGCGGGCGGCCGGATGAGCCGGTTCGCTGCCTCGGATACGGACCGCGCCCCATGGCCGCTGGTCGCGCCGGCGCTCATGCTGTTCTGCGCGGCGGTGCTGATTCCGCTGGCAATGACGGTGTTGCTGTCGTTCCATGATTGGGGTCAGTATAAAGGCATCAAGCCGGTGCTGATCCTGAAGAACTGGCGCGAGATCTGGTCTGACACTTACTATTTCGAGATGTTCGCCCGCACCTTTCGGATCGCGGCGTTCGCGACACTGATCACCTGTGCATTGGGCGCGCCCGAAGCGTTTATCCTCAACCGGATGGGCAAACCGTGGCGGGGGCTTTTCCTGCTCGTCATCCTGGGCCCGTTGCTGATCTCGGTCGTCGCGCGCACGCTCGGCTGGGCGCTGCTGTTCGGCGGCAGAAGCGGGATCGTCAACGAGGCGCTGATCTCGGCCGGGCTGCTTTCCAGGCCGATCCCATTCATGTTCACCGAGACGGGAGTCGTTATCGCCCTTGCGCACGTGCTGATGCCGTTCATGGTGCTCGCGGTCTGGGCCGCGCTGCAACGGATGGACCCGCAATTGGAGAACGCGGCGTTTTCGCTCGGGGCGGGGCCGCTCACGGTCCTGCGCCGGGTCGTGTTGCCGCAAGTCATGCCGGGCGTGCTGTCGGGGGCCATCATCGTGTTTTCGCTGGCCGCGAGCGCGTTCGCCACGCCGGCGATCATCGGCGGACGACGGCTGAAGGTTGCCTCGACCTTGGCCTACGACGAGTTCCTCAACACGCTGAATTGGCCGTTGGGCGCGGCGGTTGCCGTGCTGCTGCTGGCGGCGCTCGCTCTCATCGTGGTCGGCAGCAACGCATTGGTCGAGCGCCGTTACGCGGAGGCCTTCCGTTGAGCCGCAACGGGCCGGCAGCGCTCGCCTTCCACGCGCTGTTCGTGCTGTTCATGGTCGCGCCAATTGCTGCTGTCTGCGCCGTCGCGTTCACGCCGGAGGGGTTCCTCTCGCTGCCGACGCACGGCTTGTCGCTGCGCTGGTTCCGCGCGATCGCGCAATACCCCGAGTTCATCAGCGCGTTCGTCACCAGCTTGTGGCTCGGGGCGCTGTCGGCGCTGCTCGCCCTGCTGTTCGCAGTGCCTGCGGCGCTGGCGATCGCGCGGCACCGGTTTCGCGGGCGGGATGCGCTGTCGGCCCTGTTCCTTTCGCCGCTGATGATCCCGCACGTCGTGCTCGGGATCGCGTTCCTGCGCTTCTTCACCCAGGTCGGCCTGGGCGGCGCCTTCGCGGCGCTGGTCGTCGCCCATCTCGTGCTGGTGTTCCCATTCGCGCTGCGGCTCACGCTCTCGTCGGCGGCCGGCGCGGACCGGTCAATCGAGATGGCTGCGGTATCGCTCGGAGCGGGCGGCTGGACGCTGTTCCGGCGGGTGGTCCTGCCGCTCATCCTGCCGGGCGTGATCAGCGGATGGATGCTCGCCTTCATGCAGTCGTTCGACGAGGTGACGATGACGGTGTTCCTGGCGGCACCCGGCACCGAAACCCTGCCGGTGCGCATGTTCCTCTACGTTCAGGACAACATCGATCCGCTGGTCGCGTCGGTTTCGGCGAGCGTTGTTTTCATCACCCTGATCGCACTCGTGCTGCTTGACCGCCTTTACGGGCTCGAGCGCGTGCTGACCGGACATGCGGAGAGATGATGCGCAACGATTACGAGATCGCCGTGGTCGGCGGCGGCTTGCTGGGATCGGCGATCGCCTGGGGTCTTGGCCGGCTCGGCCAACGGGTCTGCGTGCTGGACGAGGGCGACGTGGGCAAACGCGCGTCGCGGGCGAATTTCGCCCTGGTCTGGGTGCAGAGCAAAGGCCTTGGCATGCCGGCCTATACGCGATGGACGGTTCAGGCGTCCGAGACCTGGGCCCGGCTTGCCGGCGACCTGCGCGAGCAGACCGGGCTCGACGTCCACTTGCAGCGCAACGGCGGCTTCCAGCTCGCGCTGAGCGACGCCGAGCTTGAGGATCGCCGGACGGCACTGAAGCGGCTGCACAACCAAGCCGGGGCAGCGGATTACCGGGTCGAGATCCTCGATCACGACGAGGTTGCGAGGATGCTGCCGCAGATCGGCCCCGAGGTCGCCGGCGGCAGCTTCTGCCCGCTCGACGGCCACGTGAACTCGCTGCGGACCTTCCGCGCCTTCCACGCGGCGTTCGCGATGCTGGGCGTGGACTACCGGCCGGAGCGCCCCGTCGCCGGCATCGCCCATCGCGGGGGCGAGTTCCGGCTGGCCACGCCGGGCGGCGAGATCCGCGCCGGCAAGGTCGTGCTCGCGGCGGGGAACGCCAACCAACGCCTCGCGCCGCTCGTGGGCCTCGATGCGCCGATGGGGCCGACGCGCGGGCAGATCGTCGTGACCGAGCGTGCGCAACCGTTCCTGCCGTACCCGCTCGCCACGATCCGGCAGACCGACGAGGGCACGGTGATGATCGGCGACAGCAAGGAAGACCTGCTCGACGACGCCGAGATGAAGCCCGGCATCAACGCCGTCATGGCCGACCGCGCGCAGCGCATGTTCCCGCTCTTGGGCCGCCTGAACGTGGTCCGCGCCTGGTCCGGCATCCGGGTGATGCCGCGGGACGGGTTCCCCATTTATGATGCGTCGGATGCCTGTCCGGGCGCCTTCGTCGCGTGCTGCCATTCCGGCGTCACGCTGGCGCCGAACCACGCCTACGAGATCGCGCCGATGATTGCGGCCGGGTCGCTCGACGGGGCGAAGGTCGGCGCATTTTCGGCCGCGCGCTTCCACGCCGGCGCTGCGGGCGGCAGCGGCTATTGTTGAGGTGGCAAGCATGTTCAAGCGGATCGGGCAGGACGAACGGGATCCGGTGGAAATCTTCGTTGGCGGCACGCGCGTGCTGGCCCGCGCGGGCGATACGGTGTCGGCCGCGCTGCTGGCTTCGGGTCTCGACGTCCGGCGCGGGAGCGCGGTGAGCGGCACGGGGCGGCTGCCGTATTGCATGATGGGGGCGTGCTTCGATTGCCTCGTCACCGTGGACGGAATCGGCAACCGGCAGGGCTGCCTTGTCCCGGTGCGACCCGGGATGCAGGTCGACATTCAGCGCGGGCGGCGGGAGTTGGGACAATGACGCGGGACGAGTACGACGTCGCCGTCGTGGGCGCGGGCCCGGCCGGGCTTGCCGCCGCCTCGCTCGCGGCACGTTGCGGCTTGCAAACGCTGCTGCTCGACGAGAACCCGGGGCCTGGCGGGCAGGTCTGGCGCGGGATCACGAGCGCGCCGGAGGCCGTGCGCAGCGTGTTGGGCGACGACTACGGACGGGGCGGCCGTTTGGTCGCCGACGTGCGGGCGAGCGGCGCCGAAATCATCCCCGGCGCCACCGTATGGAGCCTGGACCGCACGCTCGAGTTGGGCGTGTCGATTGGCGGCGGCTCGCGGTTCCTGGCGGCGAAGCGGGTGGTCATCGCGACCGGGTCGATGGAGCGCCCCTTCCCGATCCCGGGCTGGACGCTGCCGGGCGTCATGACCGCGGGGGCGGCGCAGACGATGTTGAAATCATCGGGGATCGTGCCGTCCGGGCGCACGGTGATCGCCGGCCAGGGGCCGCTGCTCTGGCTGCTGGCCGGGCAGATCCTGCGCCTCGGCGGCCGGATCGATCTGATGCTCGACACCACGGACCGGGCCAACGCCTGGAGGGCACTGCGCCACGCGCCGGCCTTCATGAACTCGCCCTACCTGCTCAAGGGGCTGGCGATGATGCGTGAAGTCCGCCGCCGCGTGCCGGTGATCCGCGATGTGACGGATCTCGCGGCCGCTGGCGAGGGTCGGCTCGAGACGGTGCGCTTCACGACGCGAGGCACGACGAGGACGTTGCCAGCCAACCTGCTGCTGCTGCACCAAGGCGTCGTGCCGAACGTGAACCTCGCCATGGCGGCCGGGGTGCGGCACCGCTGGGACGATATGCAACTCTGCTGGTCGCCGGTGCTGGACGCGGACGGGCAGACGTCCGTGCCGGGCATCTGCATCGCGGGCGACGGGGCGGGGATCGGCGGGGTGCAAGCCGCCGTCGCGCGTGGCCGGATTGCCGGACGCGCGGCGGTCGCGGCGCTGTCGCCGCAAAGGCTGGTTATGGCGCCCAAGGCGGGACGGCTCCGCGCCGCCCTCGCGCGGGCCGAACGGGGGCGCGGCTTCCTTGACGCCATGTTCCGGCCGCCGGCGCAGTTTCGTATTCCGGCGGGCGACACCGTCGTCTGCCGTTGCGAGGAGGTGACGGCGCAGGACGTGCTGGACTCGGTCGCGATCGGGGCGACGGGGCCGAACCAGCTCAAGGCGTATCGCCGCGCCGGCATGGGACCGTGCCAGGGCCGTTTGTGCGGCCTGACCGTGACCGAGTTGATGGCGCAGGCGCGCGGCAGGACGCCGGCGGAGATCGGCCACTACCGGCTGCGCGCGCCGGTCAAGCCGATTACCCTGGCCGAACTGGCCGAACTGGCCGCGCTGCCGAAAGACGAGGCTGCGGCCAAGGCGGTGGTGCGGACGTGACGGTACGCCGCGACGCCATCGTCATCGGCGGCGGCATCCATGGTTGTTCCACCGCGCTGCACCTATGCCTGCGTGGCCTGCGTCCGGTGCTGATCGAGAAGGATCACGCCGGACGCCATGCTTCGGGCGTGAACGCCGGCGGCGTGCGGCAGCTCATGCGCGATGTCGCGGAAATCCCGCTGTCGCTCCGGTCGATGAGCATCTGGGAGGAGGTCGAGAACCTGGTCGGCGACTCCTGCGGCTTTGAAAATCACGGGCAGGTGCTGGTCGCCGAAAACGAGGAGGAACTCGATGCCTGCCGGGCGCGGGTCGACGACCTGCGGCTGCGCGGTTTTGTTCACGAGGAACTCATCGACGGGGCCGAACTGAGGCGCTTGCTGCCGGCTGTCTCCGACACCTGCCCCGGCGGCGTCGTCTCCCGCCGCGACGGCGCCGCCGATCCGGCACGCACCACGTCCGCCTTCCGCCGACGGGCCGAAGCGCTTGGCACGCTCGTTCTTGAGGGGCATCCCGCCGAAAACGTGTGTCGGCATCACGGCCTCTGGCGAGTGGACGCGGGCGGGCAGACCTTCGAGGCCCCGGTGCTGGTGAACGCGGCCGGCGCCTGGGCAGGACGGATCGCTGCCGGGCTGGGCGAGCCGGTTCCGGTTGAGACGGTCGCGCCGATGCTGATGATTACCTCGCCGGTCCCGCGCTTCATCGAGCCGGTCGTGATCCTGCGCGGACGCAAGCTGTCGTTCAAGCAGTTCAACAACGGCACGGTGCTGATCGGCGGTGGCCACCTGGCCGCGGCCGATCCGGAGACGAACGAAACCGTGCTCGACTGGCGCAAGCTGCGGGAGAGCGCACGCACGGTCTGGGAGTTATTCCCGCCGATGCATGATGCGATGGTCGTGCGAGCCTGGGCCGGCATCGAGGCCAAAACGGCGGACGGGCTGCCGGTCGTGGGCGCGAGTGCGACGCACCCCGGCCTTTATCATCAGTTCGGCTTCTCGCTGCACGGGTTCCAACTCGGACCCGGAACCGGCGCCGTGATGGCCGAGCTGATCGCGACCGGCCACACCAACACGCCGATCGACGGGCTGCAGGCCGCGCGCTTCGCCGTCACGCCCCAAGCCGGTCCATGATGTCCGCCAAGGGCCGCAAATGCCGTTCGAGGATGCGCTCAGCCATGGCGTCGTCATGCGCGGCCAAGGCGTCGAGCAGGGCCTCATGTTCGTCGAGGATCGTCAGCAGCCGGCCCGGGTCGGCGCCGAACGCGGACAGCGCCACCCGCTGCTGCCGCGAGCGAAGCCCGTCATACATCTCGATCATGACGTCGTTGCCGAGCGTGGCGACGAGCGCGCGATGGAACGCCTGATCGAGCTCGACGTGTTCGCCGATCTCCGGCGCCGGGTCGGCCCGCATCGCTTGCAGCAGCTCCCACGCCGCTCGCGGCACGGCCCGGCGCTCGCCGCACAAGCGGCGCGCTGCATGGGTCTCGATAACCCGGCGCGCTTCGTAAACATCAACCAGCTCCTGCGCCGTTACCTGCCGGACCAACGCGCCCCGACGCGGCAGGAGGTCAATCCATCGCTCCGCCTCCAAACGGTGGAACGCCTCGCGGACCGGCGTACGCGAGACGCCGACGGCGGCCGAGACCTGCTCTTCCTCTAGGAAGGCTCCTGGTCTCACCTGCCGGTGCAGGATCGCACCGCGCACGTAGGCATAGACGCGCTCGCGGGCCGAGATGGGTGCGCGGTCCGTCTCGGGCGGGTTTGCCGGGGCCGATGGCAACTCGAAGTCTCCGTCATGAACTTTTAAGCTTGCACACGCGGTGTATACATGCCGTAGTGCCGAGCATAGTGAAAGGCAATGCAACACTCGCATACCGAGATTGACTGTATCGAGAGCAGTTGCCCTGGATGAGAGCAAAGAGCCGGAGTCCTTGAATGGCGTGGCGCGTCGGAATCGATTCTGGAGGCACGTTCACCGATGTTTGCCTGTTCGACGACGAGCGAGGCCGCGTTGAGGTCTGGAAAGTGCCCTCCACTCCGGACGACCCGTCGCAAGGCATTGCGCACGGCTTGGCGGAGGGCATGTCCGGCGTCGGCGCGGTGCCCGCCCAAGTCGCCTATTTCGGGCACGGCACGACGGTCGGGACCAACGCGCTGATTCAGCATCGCGGCGCTGCGACCGGGCTGATCACCACTAAAGGGTTCCGCGACCTATTGGAGATCGGCCGGCAGAAGCGCCCCGACCTCTACGATCTCCAAGCCGACAAGGCGCCCGTGCTGGTCAGCCGCGACCTGCGGCTCGAAGTCGAGGAGCGCGTGCGGCATGACGGCGCCATCGAGACGCCGCTGGACGAGGCGGGCTTCCGCGCCGCCGCGCGCCGCCTGCGGGAGGCCGGCGTAAAGGCCGTCGCCGTATGCTTCCTTTACGGCTTCGTACGCACCGAGCATGAAGCCGCCGCCCGCCGCATCCTGGACGGGGAATTCCCAGACGCCTTCGCCTGCGCCAGCCATGAGGTCGCGCCCGAGTTCCGCGAATACGAGCGGCTCTCCACCGCGGTGGTGAACGCCTATCTCGGTCCGGTCATGCACTCCTACATCGAGCGGCTCGGCGTGCGGTTGCAGGAATTCGGCATACCGGCCAAGCCGCACCTGACCCAGTCGAACGGCGGCGTGATCGGCTTCGATCAGGCAGCGCGGCTGCCGGTGCGGACCGTGCTGTCCGGGCCCAGCACCGGCGTGGTTGCTGCTCAGGAGATCGGGCAGGTCGCCGGGATGCGAGACCTGATCACCTTCGACATGGGCGGCACCAGCACGGACGTGGCATTGCTGACCGGCGGCCAATGCCGTCTGGCCAGCGAAGCGGTGGTGCACGGCTACCCGATCAAGGCGCCGATGCTCGATATTCACACCGTGGGGGCCGGCGGCGGCTCGATCGCCTGCGTGGACAGCGGCGGGCTGTTGAAGGTCGGCCCGCGCAGCGCCGGGGCGGCGCCGGGGCCGGTCTGCTATGGGCGCGGCAACGATGAGCCGACCGTGACCGACGCGAACGTGGTGCTGCAGACGCTGCACCCGACGCACCTGCTCGGCGGCCGGATGCCGATTGATCAGCGCCTCGCGCACCAGGCAATCGCGCGTCTGGCCGGACGGCTCGGCCTCGACGTGACGGCGACGGCGCAGGGCATCATTTCCGTCGTCACCGCCAATATGGCCCGCGCCATCCGCGTTATCAGCGTGCAGCGCGGCTACGACCCGCGCGACTATACGCTGGTTGCCTTCGGCGGCGCCGGGCCGCTGCATGCGGCAAGGCTGGCGCGCGAGTTGGACGTCGCCCGCGTCCTGGTGCCGCGCAACCCGGGCATCCTATGCGCCACCGGGTTGCTGCTGACCGACCTGCGCGCCGATTTTGCCTCGACCCGCCTGCTCACTCTTGAGGACGCCTCGTTGCCTGCGCTGACTGACGCTTTCTCGGTGCTGGACGCGCGGGCGCAGACGTGGTTCGCCGACGAGGGCGTTCCGGATGCCGACCGGCTGACGCTGCGCACGGCGGACATGCGCTATGCGGGCCAGAACTACGAGCTTCCGGTGCCGCTGCCGCCGGGCCCGCTCAGCCAGGCGACGCTGCAAGACTTGGCCAGTCGGTTCGAGGAAGCCCACCGCCGCCTCTACGGCTTTGCGGCGGACAACGAGGCGATCCAGCTCGTTACCACGCGCGTGGAGGCCACCGGAATCGTCCGCAAGGCGGCGTTCGCCATGCATGAGGATGCCGGGCCGGATGGCAGGGGTGCGGTCGTCGGCACGCGCGACGTCTGGCTGCCGGAGGCGGGGCAGCTCGTGCCCTGCCCAATCTATGACCGCGAGCGGCTGCGCCCTGGCAACCTTATCGTCGGCCCCGCAATCGTCGAGCAGATGGACGCGACCACCCTCGTGCTGCCCGGCATGACCGGCCGGGTCGAGCCCTATCTCAACCTGATCCTGGAGGCCGCATGAGCGAGGCGTTGAAGCGGCCGGGCGGGGACGTCGCGCTCGACCCGATCACGGTCGAGGTGATCGGCAGCGCGCTCTCCTCCATTTCCGAGGAGATGGGCGAGGCGCTGGTGCGCGCGAGCTACTCGACCAACATCAAGGAGCGGCGGGACTGCTCGACGGCGTTGTTCGACGCCGAGGGCGCCACGCTCTGCCAAGCCGAGCACATTCCGATGCACCTCGGCAGCTTCATCGGCATCATCCCGCATATTCTGAAGCGACATCCGACCGGCGACATGCGGCCCGGCGACGTCTTCGTCGGCAACGACGCGTTCGAGGGCGGCGGCACCCACCTGCCCGACCTAGTGCTCGCCGAGCCGGTCTTCGTCGAGGGCGAGATCGTCGCCTGGGCCGTCAACACCGCGCATCATGCCGACTTCGCCGACCGCGGCCATCAGCACATCTACCAGGAAGGCTTGCGCATCCCGCCGATCCGCCTCTACCGCGCGGGCGAGCTGCAAGCGGACGTGCAGGCGCTGATCCTGCTCAATTGCCAGGTGCCGCACGAGCGCCTGTCGGACCTCCGGGCGCAGATGGCCGCCAACCGCCTCGGCGTCGCCCGCATGACGGGTCTTTGCGCGCGCTACGGGCGGCAGACGGTGCTTTCCGCCGGACGCGCGTTGCAGGACTATGCCGAGCGCAAGATGCGTGCCGGCATTGCCGCCATTCCCAACGGGACCTACCGCTTCGCCGATTATTATGACGGGCCCGAGTTCGATGGCGAGCTCGACTTCTCCGTCGTCATCACCGTCGCTGGCGACGAGATGCGGCTCCATTTCGATGCGCCGCCGCAATTGCGCGCCGGCATCAACATGACCTACACGGCTCTGCTCTCGACCGTGTATTACGCAGTTAAGACCGTGGTTGACCCTACCGTACTGCCGAACTCCGGCCTCGCCCGGCCAATTACGGTGACGGCGGCCGAGGGCAGCGTGGTTAACTGCGTGCATCCAGCCGCCGTGAACGGCCGGATCGGACCCTGCCAGCGCGTGGTGGACCTGATCCACGGCGCGCTCGCGCAAGCGGCGCCGGAGCGGGTGATCGCCGCCTGCAACGGCAGCGTCCTGTCCGCCACCTTCGTCGGCGCCCGGCCTGACCGCTCGCTCTGGGTGTACCTGGAAACCATCGGCGGCGGCTCCGGCGCGCGGGCCACCAAAGACGGCCTCGACGGCGTGCACGTCCACATGACCAACACCTCCAACTTGCCCGTTGAGGCGCTGGAGGGGGAGTATCCGCTTACTGTGCTGGCCTACGAGTTGGTGGATGGCTCGGGCGGGCCGGGCGCGTTCCGTGGCGGGATGGGCTTGCGCCGGGTTTATCGGGCGGAGGCGGAGTGCCGCCTGCGGATCGATGGTTCGCGCCTCGCCTCGCGGCCATGGGGGCTTGCGGGCGGCGGCGAGGGCGGCGGCTGCAATTTCCGGTTCAGCGAAGGGACGGCGCCGTTCGAGCACGGCAACGGCACGCTGCGGCCCGGCGACGTGGTCGAGATCGTCACGCCCGGCGCCGGGGGCTACGGGGCGCCCGCGCTCCGCGACATCGCCCTGGTACGACGCGACCTCCGGGAAAGCCGCATCGATGAAGCGACGGCCCGCACGGCTTACAACCTCAGTGACTGACAGGGAGAGACCGCCATGCCGATTCATCGCCGCGCCCTGATCGCCGCCAGCGCCGCCCTGCCCTTCCTGCGCGTGCCCGCCCGCGCTGCGCGCACGCCGGGGCAATTGACGTTCGGGCTGTCGAGCTACCCACCGAACTTCTCGCCTTGGGTGCAGGCCGGGACCGCCGCGGGAACGGTCAACCTCCAGCTCAACCGCGGCCTCACCTCCTATGCGCCGGACGGCAAGCTGCGCGGCGAACTCGCCGAGCATTGGGAGCGGGACGGCGATGCCGGCTGGATGTTCACGCTGCGCGACGCCACGTTCCACAACGGCGCCAAGGTGACTTCGGGCGACGTGAAATACACGCTTGAGCAGATCGCGGCGCCCCGCTCGACCGCCTACATGAAAACGCAATTCCAGGGCGTTGACCGGATCGAGATGCCGGACCCGCGCACGGTGCGCGTCATCATGAAGCAGCCGACCGCGACCCTTCCGGAATGGCTCGCGGCATTCGAGATGCCGATCATGGCGGCCAGCTCCGTCGATGCCGGAAAGACCCCGGTCGGCTGCGGCCCGTTCACATTGGCCGCCCAGGAGCGCGGCGTCTCGCTCGACCTGGAGGCATTTCCGGGCTTCTACAAGCCGGGCCTGCCCAAGCTGAAGACGCTGCGCATGGTGGTCTACAGCGACGAGACCGCGCGGGTGGCGGCGCTGCAGACAGGCGATGTTGACCTGATCGAGTACGTCCCCTGGCAGTCGATGGCGGCGATCGAGGCGAACCCCAAGCTGAAGCTCGAAACGGTTGACGGCCCGTTCATGTATATGCTGTTCAACGGCGCCGCCGGGCCGTTCACCGACCCGCGCGTGCGCCTCGCAGTGGCGCACGCGATCAAGCGGGACGAAATCGTCAAGTCGGTGTTTTATGGCCGCAGCTCCGTGCTGGCCGGCGTGCCGATCGTCAAGAGCAGCCCCTATTACGACGCCTCGCTCGCCGACGGCTGGGCCTATGATCCGGCGAAAGCCAAAGATTTGCTGGCAGAGGCCGGGCTTGCCGACGGGTTCAATTGCACCCTGCTCTCGACCGCGCAGTACGGGATGCACAAGAACACGGCGGTCCTCGTGCAGCAGCACTTGGCCGAACTCGGCATTCAGGTCCAACTAGCGCTGCCGGACTGGGCCACGCGGGTGGCACTCGGCAACCGCGGCCAGTATCAATTCGCCATCGGCGGCACGACCGCCGACAGCAACGACCCGGACGGGCTGTCCGCTATCATCGACGGCACGCTCGGCCCGAGCGCCTCGCGCAGCTATGGCATGAAGGATGAGGGGATCTCCAAGACGCTGGCCGCGGGCCGAGCCGAGTTCGACGAGGCGAAACGGCGGGCGATCTACGTCGATCTGCAAAAGCAGGTGCTGGCCAAGACGCCGATCGTCTCGTTGGCGTGGCGTTCGCAAGGCTATGCCATGGGCGATCATGTGAAAGGCTTTACCAACATGCCGGGCGCATTGACCTTTCTTTCAGGCACTACGCTGGAGGAGACGAGCGTCGCCTAGCACGGAGCCGGCATGATCTGGGCAGCCAAGCGTATCGGGGTCTCTCTCGCGCTCATCTGGGTGGTGGTGACGGTGGTGTTCATGGCAATCCACCTCGTTCCAGGCGACCCGGCCGAGTTGCTGCTTTCGCAGGGCGGCATGGCGCCGGACCCGGCCTCCGTGGCACTGCTGCGCGAGCAGCTCGGCCTCGACCGCCCGCTGCTTGTCCAATATGTGGGCACTCTTGATAAGCTCTCGCATCTTGATCTCGGACAGTCGCTGCTGGACCAGGCGCCGGTGTCCGAGGTGATTGCCGACCGATTGCCGCGCACGCTGGAGCTGATCGCCGCGGCGGCGCTGTTCGCGCTCCTGGTCGGGATCCCCTTCGGGACCATCGCCGCGGCCCGGCCCGGCGGAATGGTTGACCGGGCCGGCTCCCTTGTCGCGGCGCTGGCGCTCTCGCTGCCTGTGTTCGTGCTCGGCACGCTGCTGGTGCTGCTGTTCGCCCAAACCTGGCACGTCCTGCCGGCGGGCGGCTACGCGCCGCTGGCCCGCTCGCCCGGGCGGCATTTCGAGCGGCTGCTGCTGCCGGCGGTCACGATCGGCGCCGGGCTTGCGGCCGTGACGTATCGCATCACGCGGGGCGCGGTGCTCGACGTGGCGCTGCAGGATTACGTGCGGACGGCGCGGGCGAAAGGGGTGGCGCCGGGCCGGATTTTGCGGCGGCACGTGCTGCGCAACGCGCTGGTTCCGGTGGCGACAGTCGTCGGGCTTCAGCTCGGCGGGCTGCTTGGCGGCACGGTGCTGGTGGAATACGTGTTCAACTACCCTGGCCTTTCCGGCCTGTTGATCGACGCCGTGAACGCGCGCGACTACCCGGTCGTCGAAGGCATCGTGCTGGTGATCTCGGTTCTGTTCATCGGCCTCAATCTCATGCTCGACCTGCTCTACGGCTTGCTTGATCCCAGGCTGCGCCACGCGTGACCCAGGGACCGACCCGGGGACCGCTTCTCCCCTTCGCGGCATTGCTGCTGCTGGCGGTGGTCGCAGTGGCGGCGCCGCTGCTGCCGCTTGCTGATCCGGTGCAGATGGACGTGGCGCATCGTCTCGCCGGGGCAAGCGCTGGGCACCCGCTGGGCCAGGATGAGTTCGGCCGCGACGAACTTGCCCGGCTGATCTGGGGAGCGCGCACCTCGCTCACGGTGGCGCTCGCGTCGACTGCCCTCGCCTGTGTTGTCGGCTCCGCGCTCGGCCTGGTTGGCGGTTTCCTACGCGGGGCGGCGGAGCTGCTTACGGTCCGCTCGATGGATGTGGTGCTCTGCTTTCCGCCCTTGCTGCTCGCCGTCCTGGTCGTGACCCTTGCCGGGCCGGGGGCTACGACGCTGATCGTAGTGCTCGCCGTGCTGTTCCTGCCGGGGTTCGTCCGCGTCGCCTATGCGGGGGCGTTGACCACGCGGGCGCAGGACTACGTGGAAGCGCTGCGCGTGCTGGGCGCAAGCCCGGTTCGCATCATGTTGCGCACTGTCCTGCCCAATATTGCAGGGCCGTTGCTGGTGCAGGCGAGCCTTGCGGCTGCGTCCGCCGTGGTGCTGGAAGCCGGGTTGTCGTTTCTCGGGCTCGGGGTCGTGCCGCCCACGCCGTCCTGGGGCCTGATGGTGCGCGCCGCGCGGCCGCTGATGGAGCAGGCGGCATGGCTGCTGCTGATGCCGTGCGTCGCGTTGAGCGTGACAATCTTCTGCATTAACGCGCTTTGCGACGGGCTGCAGGCGCGGCTCG
Source organism: Tepidisphaeraceae bacterium (assembly GCA_965260985.1). Lineage (GTDB taxonomy): Bacteria > Planctomycetota > Phycisphaerae > Tepidisphaerales > Tepidisphaeraceae > CBDHCE01. The sequence continues at coordinate 27,366 of CBDHCE010000005.1, forward strand.
ATCCGCACGCCGCCGGCCGCGCGGGCTGGCGCCGGCGTCTGCTGCCGGGGGTGCTGCTGCCGGGCCATGTGGCTCGGCCGGACCCGAATGCGGTGCTGGCGATCGATGCCCTGACGATCGAGCTCGCCACGCCCTCCGGGCCGGTTCGTCCGGTGCGGGACGTATCGCTCAACGTGTTTCCCGGCGAGACCCTCGCTGTGGTTGGAGAGAGCGGGTCAGGCAAGTCGTTGACCGGGCTGGCGGTGATGGGCCTGCTGCCGAGCGTTTCCCGACCGGTCGCCGGGACGGTTCGGTTTGGCGGCAGCGACCTGCTCCGCTTGGACGAAGCAGCGTTGCGGCGCGTCCGCGGCGGCGCGCTCGCCATGGTGTTCCAGGATCCGATGAGCAGCCTCAACCCGGTGCATCGGGTTGGCGGCCAGATCGCCGAGGCAATTGCCGCGCATGGCGGGCCGGACCGCGCCGCCCGGGTTGAGACGCTGCTCCGCCAAGTCGGCATCCCCGACCCTGCCCGCACCGCCCGCGCCTACCCGCACCAGCTCTCCGGCGGCATGAGGCAGCGGGTGATGATCGCGATGGCGATCGCCAATAACCCGCGCCTGCTGATCGCCGACGAGCCGACCACGGCCCTCGACGTCACGGTGCAGGCGCAGGTGCTGGAGGTGCTCGGCGGGCTGCAGCGGGCCAGCGGGATGGGCATGCTGTTCATCACCCACAACCTGCCGCTCGTGGCCGAGATCGCCGGCCGGGTCGCGGTCATGTATGCGGGCGAGATCGTCGAGCAGGGCGAGACGCGGGAGATTTTCGCCCGTCCGCTGCATCCTTACACGCGCGCCCTGCTGCGCAGCGCCGTGACCGAGTCGGGCGAGCGCGCGGCGCCCGAGCCGATCCCTGGCTCGGTGCCCCCGCCAGATGCGCTGCCGCCGGGTTGCGTGTTCGCGCCGCGCTGCGGGCTGCGGATCGCCAAGTGCGAAGCCGATCACCCGTCCTTGCGTGAGGTCCGCCCCGGGCGGCTCACGCGCTGCATTCGCTGGCAGGAGGCAGCATGACGGCCCTGGTCGCCGCGGACGCGATCGGGCGGCGGTTTGGCGTCGGGCGGGACGCGGTGCAGGCAGTGAGCGACGTCTCGCTGCGGATCGGGCGTGGCGAGGCGGTCGGCCTGGTAGGGGAGAGCGGGTCGGGCAAGAGCACAGTGGGGCGTATGGTTCTCGGCTTGCTTCCGCCCACTAGCGGGCATGTCGAGTTCGCCGGCGCGCGCCTGCCGCCGAAGCCCGGCCGCGACCTGCGCCGGCGGATGCAGCTCGTGTTCCAGGACCCGCATTCCAGCCTTGATCCACGCCGCCGCGTCGGCGCGCAGATCGCCGACGGGCTCGCGATCCATAAGCTCGCGGCTCCTGCCGAGCAGCCGGCCCGCGTCGCCGCCCTGCTCGAACAGGTCGGGCTCGACCCGGCGCACGCGGCCCGCTTCCCGCACGAGTTCAGCGGCGGCCAGCGTCAGCGGATCGGCATCGCCCGCGCGCTCGCCCCCGGCCCGGACCTGCTGGTTGCTGACGAGCCGGTGTCCGCGCTCGACGTGTCGGTCCAGGCGCAGGTGCTGGCGCTGCTGGCCGACCTCCGCGCGCGCCTCGGCTTGGCGCTGCTGTTCATCAGCCACGACCTGGCCGTCGTGCGCCACCTGTGCGACCGGGTGGCCGTGCTCTACCTCGGCCGGGTGATGGAAGAGGGACTTTCGGAGCAGTTGTTTGCCGTCCCGCGCCATCCTTACACACGCGCTCTGCTGTCCGCCTCGCCGCGGCTCAACCCCGCGGCCCGGCGCGCCCGCATCGTGCTGCAAGGCGATCCGCCCAGCCCCGCGGCGCCCCCTTCCGGCTGCGTGTTCCGCACCCGCTGCCCGCACGCGGCGGCGGTCTGTGCCGAGAGCGTCCCGAACTTGCGTGAGGCCGCGCCTGGCCAGCGCGTAGCCTGTGTCAGAGACGAGGTGGTGCGATGCTGAACCCGCAGGACCGGGTTGTTATGGTGTCCGGCGCGTCGCGCGGCATCGGCCGCAAGACAGTGGAGCGCCTGATCGAGACTGGTTGGCGCGTGTCGGCCGGCGTGCGGGATGCGCGGGGGCTGCAAGCGTCCGAGCGCCTGATGCTGCACCGCTACGACGCCGAAAGCCCTGGCAGTGCCGAGGCCTGGATCGCGGCCACGCAGGACCGCTTCGGCGCGCTGCACGCGCTGGTGAACGCGGCCGGCATCAACGCCCGCGCGACGCTGGCCGACGAGGACGAGACGGCGCTCGACGCGCTATGGGCCGTGAACGTGAAGGCGCCGATGCGGCTGATCCGCGGCGCCCTGCCGGCGCTGCGCCGATGCGGCGAGGGGCGGGTGGTGAACGTGTCGTCGCTCTCGGGCAAGCGCGTGGCCAATGAGAACGTCGGCTACGCGATGAGCAAGTACGCGCTGCTGGCGCTGACGCACGCGGTGCGCCGCGAGGGCTGGAACGATGGTGTCCGCGCCTGCGCCGTGTGCCCGGGCTTCGTCGCGACCGACATGACCGCCGGCGTGACCACGTTCCCCCGCGCGCAGATGAGCGACCCGCGCGACGTTGCCCACCTGATCGCGACCGTGCTCTGCTTGCCGAACACCGCGACGGTCGCGGAGCTTCTCGTCAACTGCCGGCTGGAGATGATGCTGTGACGGATGTCGTCGTCGTGGGCGCGGGGATCAGCGGCGCCGCGGCCGCCTACGAGCTGGCCGCCGCCGGCGTCGGCGTGACCTTGATCGACCGCTACGGCCCGGCCGCCATGGCCAGCGGATGGACGCTCGCCGGCGTGCGCCAATCGGGCCGCCACCCGGCCGAGTTGCCGCTGGCGCAAGCCGCGGTGGCCGACTGGCAAGACTTGAGCGAGAAGCTCGGCGCGCCGACGTATTACACCCAGCGCGGCAACCTGCGCCTCGCGCGGACCGAGGCCGACATGACGAGCCTCGCCGCCATGGTGGAGGCGCAGGCCGCCGCCGGGCTGGCGCTGGAGATGCTGGACGCCGGCGCCCTGCGCGCGCTCGCCCCCGCTATCGCGCCCGGGGTGCTGGGCGCGTGTTACTGCCCGACCGACGGCCATGCGGACCCGCACGCGGCCGTCGCGGCCTTCGTCGCCGCGGCCGAGCGGGCTGGCGCCGTGCTGCGCTTCGGCGAGGCGGTGCTGGCGATCGAGACCGAGGCGGGCCGGGTCACGGGCGTTCGCACCGAGCGGGGCACGATCGCCTGCGGCCGCGTCGTGCTCGCGGCGGGCGTGCTGGGCAACCCGCTGCTGCGCCCGTTCGGCTTAGAGGCGCCGATGACGCTCCGCGCGGTCACGCTGCTGCGCACGGCGCCCGCGGCTCCGGTGCTGGAACAGGTGATCGGCGTCGCCGACGCGTCCTGCGCCGGGCGGCAGGAGGTTGATGGGCGGTTCCGCTTTACCGGCAGCGGCGGCGCTTGGAAGGGGGGCGGGTTCGCCGACGCGCCGGCGGCGAACGGACGCCGCCCCGGCCCCCGGCTCAGGCCGCGCGTGGCCGAGGTGGCGCGAGTGGCCAACCTGTTCGGCGCACTGGTGCCGGCGGCGCTCGAGGCGGAGCTGGACGAAACCTGGGTCGGCCTGATCGACTCCACGCCCGACGCGCTGCCGGTCATCGAGGCCGCGACCGAGCCGCGCGGGCTGGTGATCGCCATGGGCTTCTCCGGGCATGGCTTTTGCCTCGGTCCGGTCACCGGGCGGATCTGCGCCTCGCTCGCCCGCGACGAGAGGCCGAACCTGCCGATCGAACCGTTCGCCCTCGCCCGCTTCGCCGCCGCCTCCCGCCCGGCCGAAGCCTTGACGCTGCACGGTTAGACGCGATGGCGCGCACCATCCTGCACCGCATCGGGCAAAGCCTCGTCTTGCTCGCGCTCGTGTCGATGATCGGCTTCGGCCTATTGCACCTCACCCCGGGCGGCCCGCTCAGCCAGTTCGCGCTTACCCCCGGCATGTCGGCGGCGACCATGGCGCAGATCGCGCACCAGATGGGCCTCGACCGACCGCTGCCGATCCAGTACCTCGACTGGGCCGGGCGGCTGCTCACCGGCGATTGGGGCCACTCCTACCGCGACGGTGCGCCGGTTCCGGCTGGCGTGCCGGTGGGTGCCGGCGGGGGTCGTGGCGAACTCCGAGGCGACGCGGCGGACGCTCCGCCTGCCGCCGGGCAAGCCGTGCTGCGTCGTCTACCCCGGCGTGCCGGCGGGCGAGGTCGGGCGGGCGCGGGCGACTCCGGCGGGGACCGGCGGCGGGCCTCGGGTCGGCCTCGTCGGGCGGATCGCGGCTTGGAAGGGGCAGGACGTCTTCCTGCGGGCGGCGGCGCGGGTGCGGGCGACCCACCCGTCGGCGCGGTTCCTGGTCGTCGGCGGCCCGCTGTTCGGCGAGGACGACCTCGACGCCGCCCTGCGCCGCCGGGCGGCCGAGCCGGATTTGGCGGGGGCGGTCGAGTTCACCGGGTTCCGCGACGACGTGGCCGACCTGATCGCGGGGCTCGACGTGGTCGTCCACGCCTCGACCGTGCCCGAGCCGTTCGGGCAGGTGGTGGTCGAGGCGATGGCGGCGGGCCGGCCGGTCGTGGCGGCGGGGGCGGGCGGGGTGCTCGAGACGGTCGCCGACGGCGAGGCTGCTCCGCGAGTCCCTCAATCTGCCGCCCGACGCCCTGGTCGTCGGGGCGGCGGGCACGATGAACTGGCGCAAGGGCTTCGACTTGTTCGTGCAACTCGCCCTGCTGGTCCGAGGTCGGGCCGCCCCGACCGATTCGCCCGTCTACTTCGCCTGGCTCGGCGGCACCGAGGGCCGGCTGGTCGGCGAGGAGTTCGCCCACGACGTCGGGCGCGCCGGGCTGGCCGACCGCGTCTTCGCGCTCGGGGCGAAGGCCGACCCGGTGCCCTGGATCGCCGGCTTCGACGTGCTCGCGCTGACCAGCCGGGAGGACCCCTACCCGCTGGTCTGCCTGGAGGCCGCCGCCGCCGGCGTCCCCACCGTCTGCTTCGACCGCGCGGGCGGCATGCCCGAGTTCGTCGCCGGCGACTGCGGCCGGGCGGTGCCCTACCTCGACCTCCCGGCGATGGCGGAGGCCGTGCTGGACCTGCTCGGCGATCCCGCCGAATGCCGCCGCCTCGGCCACAACGCCCGCCGCAAGGTGCTTGAGCAGCACCGGCCCGCCGACGCGGCGGCCCACATCGCGCGGATCGTCGGGCGCGCCGCACGCCCCGCCCCGTGAACCGCGCCCCATGCAATCCCATGAAACTCCATGCAGTTCCGCATCTGCACCATCGTCAACGACCCGGACCAGTACCGGCGGATGCGCGCCTCGTTCGCCGCCGGCGGGTTCGGGCCGGGCCGCTGCCGGTTCGACGCCTTCGATAACTCCGCCGGCAATGCCCACGAGCCGTACGCGCTGATCGACCGCCTCGCCGCCGACACCGCCGAGCCGTACCTGATCGTCTGCCACCAGGATTTGCTGCTCGACGGCGGACCCGGCGGCCACGGAATTGAGCAACTGTCGCGGTGCCTCGACGAACTCGCCGCCCTCGACCCGACCTGGGCCGTGGCCGGCAACGCCGGCGTGACCCGGTGGATCGAGGGCGTCACCGAACTCACCCAGCCCCGCCCCGACGGGAGTCTCGACCGGCCGCTCGTCTGGCGCGCCGCCGATCTGCCGCGCCGCGTGGTGACGCTCGACGAGAACTTCCTGGTCCTGCGCACCGCCGCCCGCCCGACCTGCTCGGCCGGCTTGTCGGGCTTCCACCTCTACGGCACCGACCTGTGCCTCAACGCCGCCCGCCGGGGCATGGGGTGCTACGTCATCGACTTTCACCTCACCCACCTCAGCGCCGGCAACCACCGCAGCGCCGCGTTCGACGAAGCCCGGCAGGCTTTAGAGCGGCACTGGAACCCCCACTTTTTGATGGGGCTGGTCAGCTCGCCGTGCGTCGACCTGGCCTTCAGCCGGTTCGCGGTGGTCCGAAGGCTGTTCGCCGGCCGCCGGCCGTTCCGCCGGCGGCTGATGGGGGATTTGGGCTGCACGTTCTTCCCGACCTTCCGCCCGCTGCGGCACCTGGCCGCCGGCCTCGCCTCGGCCGCCTCCCACCTCGCCGCCCGCGCGACCGGCACCCCCGCGCGCCGCGAGCAATTCCCACCTCCCGCCCCGCCACCTCCCGCCCCGCCACCCCCGGCCGGATTGGAAACGGCCCCTGGGCGGCCCTAGACTCGCCCTCCCGCGGGCGTAGCTCAATTGGCAGAGCGTCAGCCTTCCAAGCTGAATGTTGAGGGTTCGACCCCCTTCGCCCGCTTGAACGTAAATCGCGCCGGAAGCGGCAGTTAGCTGCTGACTCTCCCTTCGTGGCAGCCGGGCCACAAGGCCGCGAGTTGTGTCACTGACACTATTCGCTTCCCGAAGGGCCCGCCAAGCCCCGCCCCTGAGCCCGCTTCGCCACGCGCCCGTTCACCCCGCCCGCCGATTCGTCCGCCGCCCCGTTGAGGTTCGTTGGAACCCCCCGCCGCGACGCCGGATTGGGAGTTCTGTCCGTGGGGCCGCCCACCGTATATCGCCAGTGCAACCGGGCCAGGCGCGTCTTCAGTGGGCGGCGGCCGGGCCGGCCTGCGCACCACAAGACCGCCCACCGCGGCATCGACCGATCCATACCCCTGGCCCCGGCGCGGGCCACGCCCGCCCGTTGCGGGAACACCGTCGGGAGCAACCGCGTGGGGAACCCGAGGAAGGGGCCGGGCGACCGCTACACGACCCAAACCTACGGCCGGGCCGTCGCCTACGCCTGCGAGGCCGCCTTCCCCGCGTCGGTGCCGCTGCGGCGGGGCGTCGGCGAATCCCGCCCCGACTGGCCGCCGAGGGGCCGGAGTCGGAGCGCGTGGTGGCGGCGTGGTATGGCGTTGACGTTCGGTCCGTCCGCGAATCGGTCGATTTCGAGCGGCGGCTGACGGCGGCGTGAAGTTCGCACGCGCCACCACTCCATTCATTGCGTGAAAATCTCCATCGACAACAATCTGCCGCCGCGACGGGGCCCCGCCTTGACCGCCCTCGCCGACCGCACCACCTACACCGCCCACCACCTCCGCGACCGCTGGCCCGACGGCCGCGTGACGGATGTTGAGTAGATCGATACCCTGTCGGCCGAGGCCGGCAGGCTCCGGGTGGGTGATCCTCACGGGCGACCTGCGATTCACCAAGTCGCCGCACGAGCGGGCGGCGTGGCTGAACAGCGGGCTGACGGCCTTCCTTCTTGAGCCGAAGTGGGCCACTTGACCACGAAGACCTCAATCCGATCCGCCGCGGTGCCGACGCCGGGGCACCGCTCGCCCCTGGGGAGCACCCGTCGGGGCGGTTCTGCTCCGACGCCCGGCGGCTTTTCTCTGCGCGTCGGGTCCATCCGCCGCGGGGCGCGGCAGACGCCCGACGGGCTGACCGGCCCGCCGAGGTTCAAGGCGCCGCGTGGCACGGCGCGGTTGCGGCATTCGCGCCGCCGATTACGATGCCCGCACGATGGCGACGCGCATCACATGCGGCGAGTGCGGGGCGGCGATTGCGGGCGAGGACGTCAACGTCGCGGCCGACACCGCCTACTGCCGCGCGTGCGGGGCGCTGTCGCGGCCGAGCCGGATGCTCGCCGACGCCGAGGCGGGGGTCGACACCGCGCTCGACGACGTGCCGTCGGGGTGTGTCGTGGAGGAGGGGTTTGGCTACGGCCGGACGCTGCGCGTGAGCGGCCGGAGCGTGACGGGGGCCGGGGAGGCGTTGTTCGTCGCGCTGTTCTGGAACGGGATCGTTTCGATCTTCGTGAGCCTCGCGGTCCCCGGAACGCTGCGGCTCGCGGGGGTGGGGGTGCCGGCGTGGTTTCCGGTGCCCGGCGCGAGGCGCGACGGGTTCATCACGTCCGTCGGCTTGGCGGTCTTCCTGTGGCTGTTCCTGTTGCCGTTCTTCGCCATGGGTCTGATGTTTATGGGCTTGGCGGTGGTGAGCCTGTTCGGGCACGTCTCGGTGCGGATCGGGCCGGACGGCGGGCGGGTGTTCACCGGCGTCGGCCCGGTCGGCTGGGCGCGGCGGTTCGACCCGGCGGCGGTCGAGTCGGTCGCGGTCGGCTTGGCGAGGTGGCAGCAGAACGACCGTTCGGTGCCGGCCGTGGTAATCTCCCGCCGCGCCCGCGGCCCACTGCGATTCGGCACGATGCTGACCGCCGAACGCCGCGCGTGGCTGGTGGCGGCGACGAGAAAAGCGCTGGCCGACCGCGAGGGCGGGCGGCCGCGTCAGTAACTCTCCACCGCCAGCCCCGGCACGTCGGCGAAGTGCTTGGGGTTGCGGGTGACGAGGGTTCGGCCGTTCGCCAGCGTGACGGCGGCGATGAGGGCGTCGATCTGCCCCGTCGGCCGGCCGATGCGGCGGAGGTGGGCGGTGATGCGGCCGTAGACGACCGCGGCGCCTTCGGTGAACTCCAGGACCGGATAGTCCGCCAGCACATCATCCGCGACCGCCCGCGCCTTCACCGGGTTGGGGGCGAGCTCGACGCCCATGTAAAGTTCGGCGCGGGTGAACCGCGTAACCACCAGTTCGCCGGCGTCAGCCAGCCGCTTTAACTTCTCGCGGGCGGCCGATTGATTCCGCCGGCCGTTGCGTCCCAGCAGGTCCAGCAGCACGTTCGTGTCCAGCACCGGCATGAATCTCGCCCTCCCCATCCTCGTCATCCGGGAGGCCGCGACGGCGATCCCTCAGCTCCGCCTCGACCCCCTGATAAAAGCCCTCGTCGAGCTGCTTGCCGAGGCGCTCTAGCTTGTCGAACCAGTCATCCAGATCGGCCGGGTTGTGAACGGGTGGCTCGCTCACCAGGCGCTTGATGACGTCGCCGAACGACTCGCCCCCGCGCTTGTGGGCAAGCAGGCGACCGTAAGCCTCCTCATCTACACTGATTGATTTGCGGACCATCGCGCCTCCGTTGCAAATTGCTCTAGCAACGATACAATCAAAAGGTCGGCCGGTCCATCGGCCGGCCGGGCGCGCGTGCGTCTTCCGCATCAATAGCTCTCCACCGCCAGCCCCGGCACGTCGGCGAAGTGCTTGGGGTTGCGGGTGACGAGGGTTTGGCCGTAAACGAGGGCGACGGCGGCGATCAGCAGGTCGAGGTCGCCGGACGGGCGGCCGAGGTCCATCAGCTTGCCTTTGATGTCGCCGAAACGGGCGGCGCAGGTGGCGTCGAAGTCTAGAATGGTCAGCCGCCGCAAGACCGCCTCGACCCGCTGGAGCTCGACCGCCCGGTCGCGCGCCCGCGCGACGCCGACGCGCAGCTCGGCCTCGTTGATGCGGCTGGTCGCCAGGGCGTCGCCGGCCGCCTGCTTGGCGGCGAAGACGTTTCGCGCCGCCGCTTGCAGGCGTCGGCCCCCGCCGCCGCCGAAATCGACGAGCACGTTAGTGTCGAAGAGGGCCATTCACTTCGCCCCGTTCAGCGGGCTTCGCCGGCCGTCGACTTGGTCGGCGACGGCCCTGCTGAACTTTTTGCCGAACGGGCCGAGCGCGTCAAGCTCTGCGTACCACTGGTCCAGATCAATCGGCTTGGGGACGACCCGCTTGATGGTCTGGCTGAAGGACTCGTTTTCCTTCTGTGCCACCTTCAGTCGGTCGTAGGCGTCGGTGTCGATGCTGATCGTTTTCGTTGCCATGCCCGTCCCGTGTATGTGTACGCACACAGACTACCCACGCAAAAGCGGCCGGTCAAAGACCGGCCGCTTGGGCGCGAATGGAACCGTCGCGGAGGGCTACTCCTTCACCTCGTACTCCGCGTCGATCACGTCCTCGTCGGGCTTCGGCTCGGCGGCCGTGGCGCGGTCGGGCTGGGCCTCGGGGCCGGGCTGCGGGCCAGTCCCTTCGCCGCCGCCGTAGATGCTCTCGCCGGCCTTCATGCTGGCGTCCTGGACGCTCTTCAAGCTGCGCTTGATCGCCTCGGCATCGTCGCCCTTGAGGTTCTCCTTGAGGGCCGACAACGACGACTCGATCGTGCCGCGGACGTCGCCGGGGATCTTCTCGGCGTTCTCGCCGTTCAGCAGCTTTTCGGTGGCGTAGACGAGTTGATCGCCCTGGTTCTTCAGCTCGATCACCTCGCGCCGTTTCTTATCATCCTCGGCGTGGGTCTCGGCCTCGCGCTTCATCTTCTCGATCTGGTCCTTGTCCAAACCGCCGCTGTTCTCGACCTTGATGTTGGCCTCCTTGCCCGTGCCCAAATCCTTGGCCGAGACTTGCAGGATGCCGTTGACGTCGATCTTGAACGTCACCTCGATCTGCGGCACGCCGCGCGGGGCGGGGGGCAGGTCGGTCAGGTTGAACGTGCCGAGCAGGCGGTTGTCGCGCGCCATCTCGCGCTCGCCCTGCAGGACGTTGATGGTGACGGCCGACTGGTTGTCGGCGGCGGTGCTGAAGGTCTCCTTCTTCTCGGTGGGGATCGTGGTGTTGCGCTCGATGAGTTTGGTCATCACGCCGCCGAGGGTCTCGACGCCGAGCGACAGCGGGGTGGCGTCGAGGACGAGGATGTCCTTCACGTCGCCCTTGGCGATGCCGCCCTGGATGGCCGCGCCGATGGCGACGACCTCGTCGGGGTTCACGCTCTTGTTCGGCTCCTTGCCGCCGAAGAGTTCCTTGACGGCCTTTTGCACCATCGGCACGCGGGTGCTGCCGCCGACGAGGATGACCTCGTTGATGTCCGCCGGCTTCAGGCCCGCGTCCTTTAGCGCGTCGAGCACGGGCTTTTTCGTGCGCTCGACCAGCGGGTCGATGAGTTGCTCGAACTTGCTCCGCGTGATGGTCATCTGCAAATGCTTGGGGCCGCTCTGGTCGGCGGTGATGAACGGCAGGTTGACGTTCGTCTCCATGTTGCCGGAGAGCTCGATCTTGGCCTTCTCCGCCGCCTCCTTGAGGCGCTGCAGGGCCATCGGGTCGGTGCGGAGGTCGATCCCCTCCTTCTTGCGGAACTCCTCGGCGATGTAGTTGATGACCACCTCGTCGAAATCGTCGCCGCCCAGGTGGGTGTCGCCGTTGATGCTCAGCACCTCAAACACGCCGTCGGCGACGTCCAGAATGCTCACGTCGAACGTGCCGCCGCCGAGGTCGAACACGAAAATCTTCTCGCTCTTGTTCTTGTCGATCCCGTAGGCGAGGGCCGCGGCGGTGGGCTCGGGCAGCACGCGCAGCACCTTGAGGCCCGCGATCTCGCCGGCGTTCTTGGTCGCCTGCCGCTGGGCGTCGTTGAAGTACGCCGGCACGGTGATGACCGCCTCGGTGACTTTCTCGCCCAGGTAGTCCTCGGCGGTCTTCTTCAGGTCCTGCAGGATGAAGCTGCTGATCTGCTCGGGCGTGTAGTCCTTGTCGCGGACCTTGATCTTGACGTACTCCTCCGCCCCGCCGGTGACGGCGTAGGGCACCATCTTCTCCTCGCCCGCCACCTCGCTGTGCCGGCGGCCCATGAACCGCTTGGCGCTGAAGATCGTGTTCGTCGGGTTCGTGACCTGCTGGTGCCGGGCGACCTGCCCCACCAGACGCTCGCCCTTGTCGGTGAACGCCACGACCGACGGCGTGATGCGGCTGCCCTGGCTGTTGATCAGCACCTTGGGCGTGTCCCCCTCCATGACCGCGACCACGCTGTTCGTGGTGCCGAGGTCGATTCCAATGATTTTGCTCATGTAATTGCTCCGTAATACGCTAATTTGGGTTGATCCGCCGCGCGCGGGCGCGAGGCGGACTGCGGTACAGGAGCAACTGTTGTGCCAGCGGTGGATTCGGGCGGGCGATCTGCAACCCATTGCGCGGCGGTGCTTTACGAGTATCGGGCGGCGGCCAGTGGCGGCGGGGGCGTGCCATTTCGACAGTCTGCGGAGCATCCCTGCCGGAGTGGCGGGCTACAGGTCCTCGCCCGTTTCGCCCTCGATGGTGCCCTCGCGGATGTTCAGCTCGTCGCGGCGCTGGATTTTGGCGACCTTCCCGTCGCTGATCCACAGGATGCGGTCGCTCACGGCCAGCATCTTGTGGTCGTGGGTCGCGCTGATGATCGTCACGCCCTTCTCCCGGTTCAACTCGCGCAGCAGTTGGATGATGAGCTTGCCGGTGTTGAGGTCGAGGTTGCCCGTCGGCTCGTCGGCGAGGATGATCGCCGGGTCGTTGGCGAAGGCGCGGGCGATGGCGACGCGCTGCTGCTGGCCGCCGCTCATCTCCATCGGGCGGTTGAACATCCGGTGGCCGAGCTCCACGCGCTTCAGGATCGCCGCCGCCTTGTCCTGCGCGTCGGCGGTGCTCTCGCCGGCGAAGACCATCGGCAGCGTCACGTTCTCCAGCGCGGTCATCACCGGGATCAAATTGAACGTCTGGAAGATGTAGCCGATTTTCCGGCACCGCATCCACGCCAGCTCGTAAGCGTCCAACTGCGCGATGTCGACCTCGTCGATGTAGACCCGCCCCTCGCTGGGCTTGTCCAGCCCGCCGATCATGTTGAAGAAGGTCGACTTCCCGCTTCCGCTCGGCCCCATGATCGAAATATATTCCCCCCGGCTGATGCTGACGGTGATGCCCTTCAGCGCGTGGATCGTCTCGCTGCCCATCTTGTACGACCGCTTGACGTCGATCGTCCGCACCGTGTGCTCGGCGATCGCGTCGGGCGCGGCGGCGGTGGTCGGCTCGTCGAGGTCGGTCAACGCACGGGTCATTCGACCCCCCCCGCCGGCTCCGATCCCCCCGCCGCCTTGAGGTTCGCCCGCGCCGCGTCCAGCCGTCGGCGGGAGGCGTCGAGGCGGACCTGCTCGGCGGCGTAATCGCGCTCGGCGGCGTCGAGGGCGACCTGCGCCTGCGCCCCGCGGTCGACCCGCTGCACCGACCCCCCGCCCGCCGATCCCCCGCCCGCCGATCCGGTGGAAGACGGCCCCGCGTCGGCCTGGCGCTTCCACGAGTACCGCTCGCCGCCGTTCAGCGGGAACGGCGGCTGCTCGCCCGCGACGGCGTAGAGGTTGCCCATCTCCCCCTTGCGGAAGCCCACCGGCTGCCCCGCCGTCAGGTCGAACACGAACAGCGGCGGCGCGTTCGGGTCGCCGAACAGCGCGTACGACCCGTCCGCCGGCGCGGGCACCGTGCGGACCGGCGGCCGGGCCATGTACCGCACCACCTCCCCCGCCGGCGCCCCCAGCCGCCCGGAGGCGCAGCCGGTTGCGGCCACTATCGTTACGAGCAGCAGGAGCAGCGACGCGCGTAATCTGGCGGAAGGTCCGTTAGCCGCGAGCGCAGCGAGCGCTTTTCCGTTCCGCAGCGAAAAGCGCTCGCTTCGCTCGCGGCTAACGTGGGATTCGGAAGAATGGTCAATCGAATGGTTCAACATGGGTCTGAATCTCCTCACGCCTCGCTCCGCATCGCCTCGATCGGCTGCATCCGCGCCGCCTGCCACGCGGGGTAGACCGCGCCCAGCACCGTCAGGCCCGTGCCGATGGCGAAGCTGACCGCCAGCGACCCGGCGATGCTCCCCCACGGCAGGTTGGCGAACGCCGGCCGGCCGTAGGTCGCCGCCGCCAGCAGCAGGCTGAGGCCCAGGCCCAGGGCGGTGCCGATCATCGTGCCGACGACGCCCTGAAACAAGCTCTCGAGCAGGAAGAGTTTGACGATGAAGCCGTCGAGCGCGCCAAGGCACTTCATCGTGCCGATCTCGCGGAACCGCTCGGTGACGCTCATCAGCATCGCGTTGAGGATGCCGACGAACGCCACCAGCAGGGCCAGGCCGAGGAGCCAGCGGGTTTGGGTGCGGTTGGCGGCGATCTCGGCGGGGGTCATGGCGACGCCGTGGCCGCGCAAATCGGCGGTCAGGCGGTCGGGCGCGCCCAGCTCATTCCGCACGGCGGCGAGTTGGCGGATTTTGCCCAGGTACTGCCCGAACGTCGCCTGACGGTCCGGAGCGTCGGCGAGGCTGGCGGCGAGGGCGTCGGGCGGCGCGGGCAGCGGGCCGGTCTCCTCCTGCAGGGCGGCGAAGTCCGCCCCGAACGCCGCCGACGGGTCGAACGGCGGCGCGCCGTCGGCGGGGGGTTGGGCGGTCTCGGCCGACGTTCTGACCCGCCGCCGCAGCGGGGCGACCTCCGCCTCGAGCGCCGCCTGCCGGGTGCGGAGTTCGGCGAACCGCGGCGAGCCGTCGGCGGCGGCGATCCACGCCCGCATCCCGCCGGTGATCGCCTCGCCCGCCTGGATCGACACCAGGAACGCCAGCGCCAGCACGATCGCGCTGGTGACGAGCAGGCTGCGGCCCAGCCGCAGGCGAATGCTCTGCCACGCGATCTCGACGGCCTTCGAGAGGGGCAGGGAGATTTGGCGCTGGGGGGGCAATGGCGGAAGGGAGGAGGGATTAGGGGCAAGGGATGAGCCTTGGTTCTACCTCACAACTCGCCACTTGTCCCCCGCCCCTTCCCCACCGGAACGGCCACCAGGCCTTTGGCGATCAGCGTTTTGAGGAACGCCAGCGTGGGCACCTCGGCCTCGCGGAGGGTCAGGTGGTGGCGTTTGGAGAGGTGGCGGATGAGTTGTTTGACTGACGTTTTGCCGTCGATGTGCTGCCAGACGAACAGGCCGACGGGGTCGAACTCGAAGGTTTTGGTCGCCCCGGCGGGCAGCTTGAAGAGCCACCCGCCGACCCGTCCGGGCCGCAGGGCGACGGTGAGCGTGCCGCCGTCGGGGGTGGATTCGATCTGTTCCGTGACGAGGCGGATCGGCTTGGCGGAGAGGGCTTCGTCTGGCGAGAGCTGCGGCGGTTTCCGGCGGCGGAGCATGGAGGTGGAAGATACCTCGAAACTGCCTGAAGATCGACCCCGCTCACGTTTAGCCGCCCCGCTTGCGGGGCGCTTGTCCGGCGAAACGCGCCCCGCAAGCGGGGCGGCTAAACGGCCTAAGTCTGCGCCCAGCCGACAGTTTTCACCAGTCGGCGCAGCGCCGCCTTGTCGTGCCCCTGGGCGAGGAGCAGGCGGTCGCGCGATTCGTCGTGCAGCGCGAACGTGACCAGCCACGGCGCGACGCGCGGCGACCAGCCGTAGCGCGACCGGCGGCGGGCCGTGCGGACCAGTCCCCCCAGCGGCCGGCCGTCGTTCGCCGTGATCGTGACGGGCTTCGGGGGGCGGCGCTTCATGCCGCCGACGGCGTAATACTTCTTCTGCGTCCCCTGCTGCGCCGCCAGCCACGCCCCCAGCGGCCGGCGGGCGAGGGCGAGCGAGGCGACGGCGATCTGGCGCACAGTCATCCGCCGCGGGTGTTCGAGGAGGCCGAGCCATTTGCGGGAGCGGGCGCGCTCGAACGTCAGCGACAAATCGCCCGCGTTCAGCGTCCGGTCCGACAGCGCAAATCCCGGCGGCGCGACGCAGCTCAGCTCGAACACCGCCCACCGCTGCGGCCCGTCCGGCGGCGCGTCGGCGAGCGTCGGCAGCAGGCGGTCGGCCAGCAGGGTGCCGCGGCGGTCGGCGTGGTGGACGACTTGGACGAGCCGACTCGACGTCGCGCCGAACCCCGCCCACACGTCGCGGCCGGGCGGGTCGGGCTCGAGGTACAGGTGCGGGGAGTTCCATTGCGACCCCGCGAGCGGCGAATGTTCAACCGCCTCGGCGGCGGCGAGCTGGCCGACCTCGTCGCGCAGGGCGCGCTTCACTAAAAGCGCTGCGCCCTTTTTCACCTTCACCCGCTTCCACCGCACGCCCAACCGCGGGCGCGTGAGGTCGGCGAAGAGGGCGTAGCCCTCGTCCCAATCGCCCTCGAGTTTCAGCGGGTTCCAATCAATCGGCAGATCGAGTGATAGGCCTTGCCAGGAGAAGCGGTGCGTGGTGCGTGGTGCGTGGTGCGTGACAGGACGAACGGCCGGCATCACTTCCTCTTCTCACGCACCACGCACCACGCATCAATACGGCGTCTGCGTCACGCTTTTACTCATGAAGACTAAACCCAGACTCAACATCATAATCAGCCCGAACCCCGCGCTGTAGCCGGCGAAGAAGACGATGCGGTAATCCGGCCACCGGTCGCCGAACTTTTTGGCGAAGTAGTAGCGGCCCAGCAGCGCGCCGAGGAACTGGGGCAGAATCACGTCCGGCGTGCTCTGGTCGAGGCCGCGGATCACGCCGTAGACCAGCAGCACGGGAAGCCCCAGCAGGCTGAGCAGGCCGTACAAACCCAAAGACAGCACAAGCCCGGCGGCAACCAGCGCCGGCTTGAACGCCTCGGCGAACGGCCCGCCCCGGCCGCCCAAGGTGCTGCTGTAGATCAGGCCCTGGTTGAACGCGCTCAACTCCCAGAATTGGCTCGCATAAGGGAAGGCGTTGCTCGGCACCGGGGCGATCCGCCAGATGAAGTGGCTGAAGACGACCATGCTCACCAGCGCGACGGGGAAGATGAACAGTTCCGCCTTCACCATTGATGTAATCTTCGTGCTGGTGAGTTCCGTCGTGCGGAAGTATAACGTTTGCGCCCCATAGTTGTGCACCGGGAACGGCGCGAACCAGATGGCCGCCCCGCGGTAGCCGGTGAGGATGAACGTGGCCTCGCGGACGAAGGGGATCTGCACGCTCATGCCGATGATGCCCTCCATGCGGGCCGAGACGTAGCTGATGATCGGGGTGTAGATGAAGCCGTAGAAGAGGAAGATGCCGATGAGGGTTTTCGTGACCGGGCTGCCGGTCCCCTCGACGTAGGCGGCGTTGAGCAGCAGCCACGCGGTGGCGATCGTCACGAGCGTCACGATGACGTAGACGCCGACGGCGATCCAGAGGGAAAAGTCGCCGCGGCCCTTGGGCGGGTTCCACAGCGCCTTCCAGTCGGCGCGGCCGGTCTCGCCGGCGTCGCGGTTGCCGAGAAGGCCGCCGATGACGTGGTACAGGCCGATCACCGCGATGGCGAGCGTGAGCCCGAGCCCGAAGCTGAAGTAGAAGTCGAGCGTGTTCGCCTGGATGGTCTGGATCGCCCCCAGCCCCGGCCGCCACTGCCCCAGCAGGCCGTAGTGGTGCAGCACCGGGTTCATCACGACCGTCGCCACCAGCCCCAGGAAGCTGCCGACCATCGCCCAGAACGGCAGCACCATGCCGGCGATCAGGAAGCCGAGGTTGAAGCTGAGGATCACCGGCACCGTCGGCAGGAAGCCCTCGAAGTTCGTCGTCAGATCCTTGAACGGCACGGGGAAGATGCTGATCGGCTGCGGCAGGAACGCCCCCGTGACCGACGGCAGCGCGATGTAGACGGCGGCGAAGGCCATGCCGAGCATCCCGCCGAAGCTGAAGACGCGCCACCGCCAACTCTCCACGCCGCCGCTGGCGTCGGCGAGGGCGGTGATGCCCATCGCGTTCACCGGGGCGAGGGGGAAGGGGAGCTTTTCGACGTCGCTGGTCAGCCGGTACATGATGTAGCCGAGGCCGAAGCTGTCGAAGCGCTGGATGAGCTGCGCCAGCGCCATCAGGCCGATCGGCACGAGCCAGGCGGACTGGAAGAAGCTGCGCGTGCCGAGCACGTCCGGGTCGCGCGGGGCGTACCACGACGGAATCTTGTCCGCCACGCCGAACTGCCGCATGGCGTCGCTTTGCACGACGAACTGCTGCCACAGCAGCCCCTGCCCCGGCCCGCTGCTGACGAGGACCGCGCCGGCCATGTAGTAGAGGATGTAAATCTCCGGCCGCTTCAGCACGGTGAAGGATCGGCGGGCGACCTCGATGAAGAGGATGATCGTGACCCACTGCGCCGCCTGCCCGACGCTCTGGCCGATCACGAGCTGCATGTACATGCTCGCCGGCGTCATGATGAGGCCGACGAAGATGCCGCCGACCACCGCCTTCCAGCCGAAGCCGTCCTCGAACGAGTCCGGCGGCTTCATCAGGTCGCGGAACTCTTTGAGCTCGGAGTCCTCCCTCATGACGGCCCCGCCCCCGACGGCACCGGGCCGCCGAACATGCCGCGGCTCTCGGCGACGTACTCCATCATCCGCTCCCGCGTCAGGCTGCGCCACTGCAGGAACTGCCGGCGGAGCTCGGTGAGGAACGGGCGGTTCATGCGGTGCCAGCTCGCGTCGTCGCCGCTGCGGCGGTGGAGCATGACGACGACCTCGTAGATGTCGGGGAACTCGCCGGGCCGGATCAGCAGCGTCAACTGCTGCCGCACGCCGAGGTCGAACGGCGTGAGCCAGATCGTCGCCTCCAGCCCGTGAACCGCCCCGCCGCTTGCGGCTTCGCAAAGACCAGATTCCGAATCGCCGACGTTGATCAAAACCGGCTTCACGTCGTCGGCGCTGAACTTGCCGATGCTCCCCTCCCTGTGGGCATCGAGAAACTCCGCGAGGTACGCCAGCGCCCCGTCCGCCGCCGTCTTGTTGATCGTGAACGGGAGCTGCGCGGTGATGACGTCGTTCACCGCCGCCGGCACGGTCCAGGTGCGGTCGATGCTCGGTGCGGCGATCTTGCTCGCCAGGCGCGCCGGCACCAGCGCGCTGAGCAGCACGACGCCGAGGATCAGGCCCATCGTCAGCATCGCGCTGGTGCCGCTGTAGTTGAGCGTGACGTTGCCGAGCCAGCCGAGCCGCAGCAGCAGCGTGCCGACGCCCTGGCCGATGACGTAGCCGAAGACCGTGCCGATCAGGCCGTAGGTCATCGCCTCGGCCACGAACAGCGCCCCGACGTGCAGCGGCGCGAGGCCCAGGCTCGTGTAGACGTGAATCTCCCGCCGCCGCTCGGCGATGCTGCCCATCATCGTGTTGAAGATGATCAGCCCCCCCAGCGCCAGCGGGATCGCCACCTGCCCGCCGCTGATGCTCGTCGGCTGCCCCGCGCTCACCAGCCGCACCGCCCCGCCCGGCGCGTCGGCGGCGTAGAGGGCGAGGGCGAACCGCCGGCTCAACTCCGCCGCGGCGGCGTCGACCTGCGGCTTGCCCGCCAGCCGCATTCCGACGCTGCGGAGCGTGGCGAAACTCAGCCGCCGGGCGGTCGCCGCGGGCAGGATCACGAACTCGTTGCCGCCGAGGAACTGGTAGCTGCTCGCCAATTCCGCCGCCGAGTCGCCGCCGCCGAGGCTGAGGGATTCGGCGTTGCTCTCGGCCAACTGCCTGCCGCCGGCGTCGAGCTGGCCGCTGCTGTAGGCCAGCGGCGCCAGCGGGTCGCCCGCCAGGGTTCGCACGCGCTGGTCGAAGGCGTCGGCGTCGTACACCCCCGCCACGCGCAGGTCCATGCCCCCCAGCCGCACCGTGCCCCCCTCGGCCACGCCCAACTGCCCGGCCGACCGGCGGCTGAGGTACACCACGTCCGCCTCCCCCCGCTCCAGGGCGGCGAACTTCTCCGGCCCGATCACCTCGGCGATGCCGCCCAGCGACGACTCGCCCGGCGACAGCCCCAGCGCCGCCCGCACCGACAGCACCCGCGGCGCCCGCCGGTCCACCGCCACCCCGCCGGCCGTCAGGTCGATCATGTCCTTCGTGTCCCACGCATTCAGCACCCACCACCGCTGCACCACCGTTGGCAGGACATCGGGGACCACCCCCGGCAGGGTCGCGGCGAGGGTGGAGAGCGCCTGCTCGGGCATCGGCCGGTAGCCGCGCTGGCGGAGCATCACCCCCGCGTGCCCCGCCGTCGCCCCGGTCGGCAGGCTGGTGGTGTCGAGGTACCGCGTGCTGCTGGTGAAGCAGAGCACGGCGAAGGTGATCAGCACGACGGTCAGGCTCGTCAGGGCGGTGCGGAACTTGCGCCGCCGCATGTTGGCGATGCCGAGCATCACCGCGCTGGAGAGGACCGACGCCCGCGCGAAGCTCGCCCCCTGCGACGTGCCGCGGCCCGAGCGGATGCGCTTCAGTTCCGAGTCGAACCGCGAGTAGATCACGCCGATCACCACGCCGCTCATCAGCAGGATGGCGAACGCCAGCACGATGATCAGCGGGCTGGCGGAGATCTTGAACGCCGGGTGGAAGGCGTAAAGCGCCAGCGCCATGGCCGAGAAGATGCCCCCCGCGCCGGCGATCTGCCCGTAGACGTTGGGCGTGCCGATCAGCAGCCGCTCCATGCAGAACGCGAACGGCACGCTCAGCAGCAGCAGGAAGATCGCGGCGTAGATCACGTCGTTCGCCATCGCCTGCGCCGCGTCGTACACCCGCGCCTGGCCCGCCCACGCCCCGGTCGCCGGCCGCATCACCGCCGCGGCGGATTTGCCGGAGGTCAGCGCGTCGGCGGCGGCGTCGATTTGCGCCTCGCTGCTCGCCTGCAGGCCGTCGAGCAGCGGGCTGCTGACGCCGGCGCGGCGCTGCTGCTCCAGCCGCAGGCGGTCGAGGCGGGCGAAGTCGCGCGCCGTCGCCAGCGCCAGCGGCGGCAGGTCGGCGAACTGGCCGGCGGTGTACCCGCGCCCCAACCCCCCGCCGACGTCCGCGGCCTCCCCCGCCTCCGCCGCCGTCGGCATGTTCAGCAGCACCAGCCGGTTCCCCACCCGCCCGTAGCGGAACAGCAAATAATTCCGGCTTCCCGGCTCCACCACCGCCGCCATCACCCCGTCGGACAGCGCCAGGTCGAACTGCTGCGGCTCGGCGTTCCGCCGGGCGTCCATCAGCGTCACCTCCCCCAACTTCTGCAAAAATCGCGGGTCGTACAGCCCCGTCAACGTGATTTCCTCGCCGTCGAACACCAGGCTGCGCAGCGGGTTGACCTCGCCGTACAGGTCGGCGTAAATCCCCCCGCCGCCCTTCGCCAGATCGGTCGCGGCGGTGATTGCGCCGGTGCCGGGCGCCAGGCGGTAGACGCGCACCGCCAGCAGCATCCGGTCGGCGTTGAGGGTCGGGATGCCCTCGACGCGGTAGGTGCCGTCGGCGTCGGTCGGCAGCACCTCCGTCCGCCGCAGGCCGATGGCGTAGGGCACCTCGCGCGGCACGGGGATGCGCTGGTTCGGGTCGGTCGAGTAGCCGTAGGTCGCCACGAACCCGTCGCGCGGCAGGTCGGGCACCGGCTTGCCCGGCGCGGGGCTGACCACCTGCCCCTCGAACGACGTGCGGTACCGCCGGTACTCGCTCTGGCCCTTAAATCGCGCGTCGGCCCAGGCGTGGCGGAGCAGCTCGTGGGCGGCGCGGATCTGCGGCAGCAGCGCCTCGAAGTTCACGCGGCCCGGCGTGTCGTTCGGGGTGTCGCGCCGCAGCCGCAAGTCCTCCAGCGTCACGAGGCTGAAGCCCGGCACCGCCCACGCCGCCGACAGTTCCGACGGCAGCGGGATCGGGCCGGCGGTGAACGTCAGCGGCGTGCGGGTCTGGTTCAGCGGCTCGAGGTCGACCAGCGGCGCGACCCCGGCCCACCACGCGGCGGCCGGCTCCTGGTCGCCGGCGGCGCGCTCGGTCCGGGCGAGCCAGTCGCGGAAGTTCTGGATGCCGGTGATCTGGCTGGTGCGCTCGGCCCAGCCCCAGAACATCGGCCCGACCCGCACGCCGCGGTCGGAGAAGTCGAGGCCGACCATCAGCTCGATCAGCCGCTGGTCCGTCGCCCGCTCGTCGGGGTTCGGGTCAATCCCCAGCCGGCCGGCGAGCCAGCGGTAGAGGTCGATCCGCGTTTGCAGCACCCGGCGGCGGGCGTCGTACTGCTGCAGCAGGCCCGGCCGGCCGTCGGAGCCGCCCAGTTTCGCCGCCAGCCGCGGCAGGTAGGTCGCGGCGATGGCGAGCGTTTTGTCGGCCGGCGTCTCGACGATCGCGGTCGCGCCGAAGGCGGGTTCATACGGCTTGGTAAGCGTGGCCGGGTCGCTCTTGAAGGCGTAGCGGACGGCGTTCAACCGGCCGCGGCGGTCGTCCAGCGCGGCGAGGCGGGACCGCTCGGCGTCGCTCAACTTCGACGGGCTGACGACGCGCAGCCGGAACAGCTCGTCCTGCCCGACGGCGAGGTCGGTCTCGACGAGTTGCGCGAGGCGGTCGGCGAGGGCGCGGTCCGGGCCGTCGGGCCTGAGCATCAGTGGGTCGCCGCCGAGGGCGCGAAGGCGGGCGAGGATCGACTCGGCGGTTTTACGTTTTTCGGCGAGGTCGGTCAGTTCCGGCGCCCAGGCCGCCGGCGGGTCGGCCAGGGCCATCAGCATGGTGCGGGTGGCGACGTTCTCCAGCCCGTCGGCCCCGCTGAGGAAGAGCATCACCGGGCGGCCCGGCGGGTGGGCGGCGTAGTCGCGGAGCATCGCCAGCGCCGCCGCCGGCTGGACGGCCTGACTCGCGCCGGGCGCCAGGCTGGGCACCAGCGACGTGCCGTCGAACGGCGCGGCGATCACCATCGGCCGGCCCGCGGCACCCTTCGGCGCGTTCGGCGGGATGAGCAGCGCGTAAAAGTTCGTCGCGGTGCGCGGCTCCCAGTCGGCCGAGATGTTCAGCGTCGCGGCGGCGGTGATCTCGCCCTTGCGGAGCCGGTCGGCGAGGGGGCCGGGCGGCAGGTAGGCACGCGGCAGATTCGCCGGCAGCAGGAGTTGGTGGTGCTGCAGTTCGGTGTTCGTGAGGTCCGGCGAGCCGAGGAGCAGGACCGCCCGCGCCCCGAAGTAGGACGCCGCCGTCCATCGCTCGCCGGCGGTGGCCTCGACGACGGCGATCTGGCCCTTCAACTTGCCCGGCACGATCTCGGCGTCCGACGCCCCGCCGACGTACACCAGCCGGCCGGTGATGCCCTCCGCCGGCGTCGCGTTCAGCCGAACCGCGGCGGGCCAGAGCGGGTAGACGGTTTCCGACGCCCCGCCGGGCAGGGCGAGGGTCGCCGAGTGCGTGACGGGCACCATCACGTCGAAGCGGTGGACCTTCAGGTCGACGCCGGGAATCGCGCGGAGGCGCTTTTCGAGGTACGCCACCGCCGCGTCGTAGCCGGGGGAGCCGACGGCGCGGGAGGGGCTTTGGGTGAGGGCGTCAAAATCGGCGCGCATTGCCGCTTGCGGCTTCGCAAAGAAATCCGCTTCCGCGCCCAGAGATATTTGCGAAGCCGCAAGCGGCAGCAGCAGCGCGAGCGCCCACGCCGCGAGCCGTCGCCAAGGTTGATTCCGGTGAAGCCGCATGGACGCCGCGAGAGTATCGCGGCCGCCCGCCGCGTTTGCAAAGCCGGCGTGGACGTCGGCATCCGATGCGGTATAACCCGCCGGCGATGAGCCGCACCCTCGCCCTGGCCGCCTCCAACCCGTTCGGGCCGATCTTCGGCAAGGAGCTGCGCGTGATGAGCCGCCGCAGGCGGAGCTACGCGCTGCGCGTCGGCTACCTCGGCGTGCTGCTGCTGTTCCTGCTGCTGGCCTGGAGCAGCACCGCCGACTACGGCACCGGCGCGGCGGCGGCGGTGCAGCGGCAGAACCAGCTCGGCCGAACCTTTTTCTCCTTCTTCGCCAGCTTCAGCGTCGGCGCGATGGGACTGATCGGCCCGGTGCTGACCGCGACGGCCGTCAACAGCGAGCGGGCGGGCAAGACGCTCAACGTGCTGCTGATGACGCCCATCACCGCCACGCAGATCGTCCTCGGCAAGCTCTTCAGCCGGATGCTGGCGGCCCTGACGCTCATCGGCCTGAGCCTGCCGGCGCTGGCAGTCGTGCGGCTGCTGGGCGGGGTGGAGCTCGGGCAGATGGTCGGGGCGATCTGCATCATCGCGTCGGCGGCGGTGGTCGGGGCGTCGCTGGGGCTGCTGCTGTCGGTGGTGGTCGCGCGGGCGTGGGCGGTGATCCTGCTCAGCTACTTCGGGCTGCTGGTGCTGTGGATTTTCGTGCCGGGCCTGATCGGGCTGTCGGGGGCGGCGCTGATGAACGGGACGAACAACGCCACCGCGTTCATGCTGCTGCGGGCGGTGATGGCAATCAGCCCGCCGGTGAACCTCGCGGCGGTGCTGGCTGGGCCGGCGGGGCCGGCGGTCGGGTTCTCATTCGCGTGGTGGCCGGGCGTGGCGGCGGCGGCGGGGCTGAGCGGGCTGTTCCTGCTGCTGGCGATCGGCCTGGTGAAGCGCACCGTCCGCCGCGAGGGCGAGCCGGCGGCGAAGGCGCTGAAGGCCGAGCCGCTTGCGGCTTCGCAAGGTAAAAAAGCCCGCGACGTCGGCGACAACCCGATCCTCTGGCGCGAGCTCCGCCAGCCCCTCATGCGGCGCGGCTGGCGGTCGGTCGTCTCGTGCATCCTGGTCGTCGGCCTGCTGGTCGCGTTCTACCTCGCCCTCACCTCCGCCTCGCGGGGCGCGCTGTTCGAGCACGACACGCACATCGGCTTCGCGGTGGTCTTCCACGGCCTGTTCTGGCTGCTGGCGGCGGTGCTGGGGGCGACCTCGGTGGCGGCGGAGAAGGAGGGCGACACCTGGGACGTGCTGATCGCCACCCCGCTGGCCGGCCGGACGATCGTGTGGGGCAAGTTCTGGGGCGCGCTCCGCCGGCTGCTCTGGCCGGCGGTGTTGATCGTCGCCCACTTCGCCCTCTTCGCGTCGCTGGAGGGCCACGCCTACCGCAACGCCAACTACCCGAGCTGGCGCGTCCTCTCCCTCCCGTCGGCCTCGATCACGGTGGCGGTGCTGCTCTCGTCGAACGTGCTGTGGGTCGCCACGGGCATCTACCTGTCGGTGCGGCTGAAGAAGGTCACGACGGCGGTGGTGGCGAACCTCGGGCTGGCGCTTGCCCTCTACGGCCTGGTGCCGCTGGTGCTGGGGGTGATCGACGCCGCCACGCGGGCCGGGGGCGACTTGGTGGGGCTGACGATGTGGGTCCTGCCGTTCATGTACGAGGGGGTCGCGCTCGACCGGCTGACGCCCTACGACCCGACCGCCACGCTCCGGTGGGCCGAGCCGTTCCGCGAGATCGACGCCGGCACGTTCGTCGGCTTGGCGGTGGCGTTCTGCGTGATCCACCTCGTCGTGGCGTGGCTGATCCTGCGGCTGACGGCGGCGGGGTTCGACCGGACCGTCGGCCGGGCGCGGGGCGGCGGCACGTCCGACGCACCCTCGGACACTTCGTCCGACGGCGGATTTTCCGGCCCGGCGGCGAACCTCGGGCCGATGTCGGACATAAGCACTTGAGGGGCCGGCGGCCGGACGCGAGTGTCCGCCCGACGCCGGACCATCTCGGAAGTGTTGCAGGACCACCTCAGCACGCCGCCGCACGGCGGAACTCGTCAGGAGCCATTCCCATGTCGGCCGACCCCCCCAATTCCACCGCCGAGGCGAAGCCCATCGGCAAGTCCAACGGCCGCGAGGTGAGTCACCTGCACTTCCGCACGCTCGATTTATCGGAGGTGAAGGCGGCCCTCGAAACGATCTGCGAGGCCGTCATCGACGGCCACGGCCGGATCGAAATCACCGCCTGCGACCACGACCACCGGTGCGTGATCATCAGCAAGCAGGAGCTCGACGACCTGGAGCGCGCCCTGGCGATTCTGGCCGGCACCCAGAGCGCGCTGACGGCCACCGAGCGCCTCCGCCGCCTCGCCGCCGCCGCGAAGGACGGCCACGCCGACGCGGCGTCGAACCAGTTCGCCGAGGCCAACTGACCCGTGGAATGGGCGTCCCGCCCATATTCCGTTTCGGACGGTGTTAAACGACTGAAGACACGGGTTGGCGAGTACGCCAATCCGTGGCACCCAGATCTAAGGTTCACGTCCTAGCAGTCCTCGAGTGTCCACCCCATTTGATGCGACCCGCCCGGCTCGAGCGTGACCGCCGCGTCGCCGACGTTGGCGGTTTCGACGCACAGCATCCGCCGCCACTCCTCGTTGCCGAAGTCCGACATGCGGGCGGCCTTGTCGACCCACGGGTTCCACAGCACGGTCGACGCCGACGCGGCCGCGTCGACGCGAAGGGTGCAATTGCCTTCATAAATGGCCGTCTGGTTTAATGACTTGTTCGGCCGGCGGTAGACGCGGTCGGTTTCGCCGGTGATCGTCAGGGGTCCGTCGGGCTGCACCTTCTCGCGGAAGCCGTCGGTTTTGTCGCGGTAGCTCAGCCCGCCGAGGCCGGCGACGGTCACGTTCTCAATGTCGTCGACGGCGAGGTAGGCGTGAAACGCCTGCTCATAGGTGAAGGCCGCCGGGCCGGTGTTCTGCACGAATAGCCGCGAAATAAGGGTGTCGGCCGAGAGGCTCACGCCGCATCTGGCGATGAAGTCGTGCGGCCACAGGGCGCGGGTCTGGTCGTCGGACTGCAGGCGCAGCGTGAGCTCGATCAGGGTCGCCGGCCGCCCCTCCGATTCAGCGGCGAATTTGACCGCCTCCACCTCCCACTCCATCGTCCGCGCGAAGCCGTGGGCCGGCGACTCCGGGTGGCCTTCCCTGTCGCCGAACCAGGGGAAGCAGATCGGCACCCCGCCGCGGATGGCCTTGCCCGGCGCGAAGACGGCCTTTTCGCTCAAAAACAGCGCCGGCGGCTTGCCGGCGGGCCGGTAGTGCGTGACGTGGGCGCCGTGCAGGTAGACCTCGGCCGCCGCGCCGTTGCAGGTCAGCACGGTCTTGGTCAGCCCGCCCCGGCCGGCCTCGAAGCGGACGCCGGGGGCGGCGAAGCGGGCGTTGAGTTCGTCCACCATTCGAGTTCTCCTTGATAGCCGGAGGCGGAAGCCCCGGTTCTTTGGTCGGACAGTCAACCGGCGAGAAACCGGGGCTTCCGCCTCCGGCTATCAAGGAAATCCTACGCCGCCTCCGGGCGCATTCGGTGGGTGTACGAGGTGCCGCGCCACGTCACTTTCCGCGTCGCGCAGTTCCAAAGCGCCTTGGCGAACACGCCGAGCATCATAATAAAGCCGAGGGGGAAGAGCAGGGCCAGGGCCGGGCGGTTGCCGCTCCACTTGTAGGTCAACCCGAGGGCCGTGAGCATCAGGCCCAGGTGCAGCGCGGCGAAGCCGAACCAGCCCCAGCCGGCGACGGGCGTGAGCGGGTGGGCGGCGCGGTACAGGCCCCAGC
This sequence comes from Tepidisphaeraceae bacterium, assembly GCA_965260985.1. Lineage (GTDB taxonomy): Bacteria > Planctomycetota > Phycisphaerae > Tepidisphaerales > Tepidisphaeraceae > CBDHCE01. The sequence goes on from CBDHCE010000005.1 coordinate 54,253, forward strand.
CGACGGCGGCGAAGAGCGAGAAGCCGCAGACGAGAATGAACGCCATCGCCGCGAGGATCCGCCACGGACGCCCCAAGCTGCCGGCGTAGAAGTTTCGGCCCCAGCCGCGGAAGATCTCCGCCAGCCCCGCGTACATCCGCACCGCCGCCCACTCGACCGCCCAGGCGATCCGCACGCGGCCGCCGGCGGACTGGATTTTGCGGGCCATCGCCAAATCCTCGCTCATCACGCCCCGCACCGCCGCGTGGCCGCCGGCGGCGTCGTAGGCACCCCGGCGGACGGCCAAAAACTGCCCGTTGGCGAACGCGCGGGCCTGCTTGCCCCCCATCACGTTCGTCAGCGCCACGGCGTACATCGTGCCCGTCGCCGCGCCGGCGAGCGGGATGATCAGCCGCTCCCAAAAGCCCCGGCACTCCAGGCCCATCAGCAGGCTCAACAAATCGAAGTCCTTCGCCTCGCAGACGTTGATGACCGACGACAGCACGTCCGGCCGCCGCAGCACCACGTCGCTGTCGATGAAGGCGAGCCACCGCGACGGCTCGGCATCGACCCCGCGCATCGCCCGGTGCAGGGCGGCGGTTTTGCCGACCCAGCCGTCGGCCAAATCGCCGGGCGCGACGTGGATCACCGTCAGCCGCGGATCGGATGCGGCGGCGGCGTCCATCGCCGGGCCGGTGCCGTCGGCGCTGCGGTCGTTGATGGCGATCACCTGAAAGGCGGGGTAATCCTGCGCCAGCACCGAGCGGAGGCAGTCGGCGATCCGCTCGCCCTCGTCCTTGGCCGGGATCAGCACCGTCAGCGGCGGCGGCACCGGCGGCGACTGCCGGGCGACGGGCAGCTCGAGCAGGCTCATCCGGCTGCGGCCCTTGACCATCAGCAGCAGGAAGATGCCCCACGCCCCCGCGCCCAGCAGGGCGTAGAGCGTGCCGAACAGCCATTCGATCCACAGCGCGTCCACCCGGCCTCCGTTGCCGGGTGGAGCATAGCGATTTTTCAGCGGTTGCCCAACGGGTTCCACTGCCGCTCGAGCTCCAGCACCTCGCCGCGGCGGCCCATCCACTTGCCGAGCTTGAAGTAGCGGGCGACCTCCCGCTTGGCGACGGGCGAGTTGACGACATCGTCGATCGACCGGCCGGCGAAGGCCATCACCCGCCGCAGCGGCCGGTGGGGCAGGACGTGCTCGAGCGCGTCGTTCGCCTTGGCGGGGCCGGGGAAGGGGGTGGAGAGGCCTAGGAAATCCATACTGGTCCTTCCGTCTAAAGAAAGAGTTTAACCACAGAGGGCACGGAGAACACAGAGGAAGTCACAGAGAGAAGAAGGAGTTTTGCTTTGTTCTCTGTGACTTTCTCTGTGCTCTCCGTGCCCTCTGTGGTTCAATTCTTTGGCCGCAAAATCGCGTCAACTTTCCGGCTGGTTCGCCACCACGACGTTTTCGACAGCTTCCGGGGCCGCGCCGCCGGTGAGGGCGGCGACGATGCGGTCGACGTGGACGTGGCAATTTTCGAGGAATAGGTGGTACTTGCTCGACTGCGTGCCGGCCACGGCGGTGCCGGCGACATAGAGGCCCGGCACGTTGGTCTGCATGGTCGCCTCGTCGTGCTCGGGCCGGCCCTCGGGGCCGACCATGCGGATGCCCGCCCGACCGAAGAGGGTGCGGTCCATCTCGTAGCCGATGAGCATGAGCACGAAGTCCGCCGGCACGTCGAACCGCTCGCCGCCGCGGTCGAGCGTGACGTGCGTGGGCGTGATCTCGGCCACGGTGGTCTGGAAAAAGCCGTCGATCCGACCGCCCTTGATCAGCCCGCCGATCTCCGGCATCAGCCAATACTTGATGTGCTTTTCGGGGAAGAACTCGCGGCGGTAACTGATGGCGACCCGCGCCCCGGCGTGGTGGCAGCGCAGCGCGGCCTCCACCGCCGAGTTCCGGCCGCCGACGATCAGCAGGTCTTGGTCGAAGTAGGTGTGCGGGTCGTTGAAGTAGCGGTGGACGTGGGGCAGGTCCGCCCCCGGAATCTCGACCTCGCGCGGGTAGTCCGTGTCGCCGACGGCCAGCACGACGTTTTCGGCGCGGTAGGTTTTCGAGATGCCGCGGTGGTCGGTGGAGAGGGTGAAGCCGTCGCCATTGGGGTTGATATCGACCACCTTCTCGAAGGCGTTGACGGTCAGGCCGAACATCTGCACGACGGTGCGGAGGTAGGCCAGGTATTCCTCGCGCGTGGCCTTGTGCTGGTCGGCGGTGTTCAGCGGCACGCCGGCGATGGCGATGCGGTCGTTGCTGCTGAACCAGCGGGTGCCCGGCGCCCACCACGACATCGTGTGGCCGACCTGGCCGGCGTCGAAGTGGACGAAGTCGATGCCCCGCCGCTTGAGGGCCGCCGCCAGTTCCAGCCCCACCGGGCCGGCCCCGACGATGGCAACGGAGTATCGGCGGTCGGTCACGTTCGTGTCGGATTTGGGCATCAGCGTATTCTACGAAAGCGGGCGCGGCCGGTTTGAGTGAAACCGGCCGCGCCCGTGGGTCGGACAGACTGTCGCGGCTAGTCGTTCTTTTCGACATAGGCGCGGTCGTAAGCATCCTTGACGGGGTGGCGGGCCTTGCTCCACTCCTCGCCGCCGGCGGGGACGTAGTGCTTCTCGTAATCGGCCTGGAGTTCGGGCTCGGCGTCCTCAAATGCCTGCCCCTCGCGGTGGCTGGCGGCGGTGTAGCCGTACTCGTAGTAGGGCTGGTAGGTCTCGTAGCCGTGGCCCTCGGCGACGTAGGGGCGGTCGGCGTAGTTCTCGCTCCAGTAGGCCTCCTCGGCGGTGGGATCGACGGCCTCGCCGATGCCGTGGCCGATCAAGCTGCCGACGATCGCGCCGGAGATGCCGCCGATGATCATTCCCGGAGGCCCGCCGAACGCCCCGACGGCCACGCCTGTCGCCGCCCCGCTGGCCGCCCCAATGCCGGTGCCGACCGGGTGGCTGCCCGGCGCGCCGGTGATGGCGTCGGGGTTCGTGTCCAACTCCTCATTGGTGGCGACGGGGGTGGTGGCGTTCTGTTGACGCATGCGCTCTTGCTCGGTCATCGTTGGCTCCTTCGTGGTAATGGTCGTTCGGTATGCAGAGTGCAAGATGCGTGCCAGTGCCGGCCCAACCCTGGGTGCCACGGCTTGGCGTACTCGCCAACCCGTGTCTTGCGTTCTCGGGGGCGTACCGGCACCGGTTGAGGCGCATCCCAATCCGTGGCACCCGAACCAGGTAGCTGCGGACCAACGGTCCGCAGGGGCCGCCCGCCTCACCACTCGCGGTCGCGCCACTGCCGCCAGACGAACGCGGCGATGCAGGCCGTCAGGAAGACCCCGATGGTGCCCAGGATGATGCCGAGCAGGATCATCCCGGCGGTGAAGGCGGGCGGGTTCAGCACCGCATCCGAAACGGCCGCGCTCACACGCCCGCCGCCGCAGAGGATCAGCAGGCCGACCGGCGGCACGAAGAGCAGGAGGATGAACGCCGTGACCACCACGCCCCGCAGCACGATCCCGGCGGTGAAGGGCGGGCCGCCGTGCAGCGGGCGCGGCGGGGTCGAGTAATCCAGCACCGGCGGCGGGTCGGGCGTGGGCGGGTGGGGCGTGGGCGTCAACGCGGCCTCCGGTCGTTACCACGAAGCGTCGCGCCAGGTCCGCCAGATCGTCACCAGCAGGCCCGCCAGCGTCAGGCCCGCGAAGCCGATGATGAACAGCGCGGTGAAGAGGAAAAATCCCGTTATCACCACCCCGCCCCCCGGCCCGGAGAAGGCGGCGATGATCAGCGAAACGCCGATCCCCAGCCCGATGCAGCCGATCCACCCGACCGTGAAGAGGGCGACCCCCGTGACGGCCGTGCCGACCAGCACCTGCCACACGGTCATGCCGTCCCGCTTTTGCGGCGGACGATAATCCAACACCGGCGCGGCGGGGGCTTCGGATAATTCGGGCCGGTCGGGCACAACTCTAGTTTACCACAACCCCTCCCGCCAGGCGCGGGCGAGGTCGTTCACCAGCGCGTGCAGGCCGACCCCGCAAGCGACGGAAAATCCGCCGGCGATCACGGCGACGCCCGCCCGCTGCACCACCGGCAGGCTTGAGTCGAGTGCCCCGCCGATGCCAAGGAAGACCCCGCCGACCGCGAACATCACCAGCGGCCCACCGATGATCAGGCCGATCACGCACGTCCAGAGCACGCCCCGCGCCGTGCCCCAGCCGGTGAGTTTGGGCGCCGGCGGCGTGCGATACTCCAACACGCGCGGCGGGTCGGTCCGGTCGGTCACGCGGGAGTGTACGAGGGGCGATCCCCCCCGCTCGAAGTTTCAACAAGCCGGCGAATGAGCCGCTCGCGGCTTCGCAAAGAAATCAGTCTTCGCCAGACGTTCTAGCGTGAAGCGTTTTCACTTTCCATAACGGTTTCCCTCTGGGTGCCACGGGTTGGGTACTCCCAACCCGTGCCGAATGCGGTCAATTAACGGAAGACACGGGTTGACGAGTACGTCAACCCGTGGCACCCCGCTACAAGCAATTGAGCGTTGCCCTGAAACAGTCTACAAGCCGAAGGCGAAGACCCGGATTTCTTTGCGAAGCCGCGAGCGGCAAGGCGTGAATGCGGAACACGCTACGCCACCTCCGCGACGCCCTCCGCGGGGGGCGGGGGTTTGGGGCCGATCTCGTAGCGGCCCTCGAGGACCGCGCCGGCGCCGACGGCGAGGGAGGGGGCGGTCACGTCGCCCTTGAGGGTCGCCTCGGGGCCGATCTTCACCGGGCCGCCGCTGGTGATCGTGCCGCGGACGGTGCCGCGGGCGATCAGGCCGTTGCAGACGATGCGGTCGGTGATGGCCGACCCCTTCTTCTCGACCACGACCACGCCGACGGTCTCGATCGCCCGCTTCGCCTCATACTTGGCGACCTTGATGTCCTCAACCACGAGCGGCTTGGAGCAGTGCCGGCAGGTGATGGTCTTTGCCCGCCGGCTGACCTCCTGCGGCTTGCCGCAGCGGTAGCAGTGGATCGTGTTGAAGTCGGGGGCGGTGCCGAACATGTCTTAGGAAGGGAGGAGGGATGGGGGACTAGGCACGAGCGGGCCGCACCGCGCGGTGCGGGCGATTTTACCCCTTCCTCATCCCTCCTCCCCAGTCCCCCACCCCTAATTCTTGCCCGCGGGCTGGTTCGGGGCGTTGGCGGGCGCGGGGCGGTTGATGCCGGGGTTGTTGATCGCGGGAGCCGGGGTATTAGAGGCCGCCGCCGCGCCGCCGGGCTTTTTGCCGTTCTTGACCGCGTCGGGGCCGACCTGGACGTGGCCGCTGAAGGTGGCGCCCTCGTCGACGACGAGTTTGCTGGCGGTGAGGTCGCCCTCGTAGCGGGCGGTGTTCTTCATCTCGATGCGGTCGCCGGCGGAGAGGTTGCCCTTGACCTCGCCCTCGACCACGATGCCGCCGGCGTCGACGTCGGCGTCGAGGCGGGCCTCCTTGGCGACGTGCAGCCGGCCGGGGGAGGTGATCTTCCCCTCGAACTTGCCCATCAGCCGCAGGCCCTTCTCGAACTGCATCTCCCCCTTGAAGCTCGCGTCGGGCCCGATGACCGTCGGGAATTCGCCGTTGCCGCCGCCACCGCCGCTGTTGCCGCTGTCCGCCATGTCCGTCTCCTAAGCCTGTGAAGTTCTGTCCGGGCCGGCAGTATACCGACTGCCCGGCGGAAGTCACGAATGCCCCGCCTATCCCTCACGACCCGAAGAGCGGCCGCTCCAGCCCCGCCAACAGCAGGGCGGCCTCGGCCCCCTGCGACTCCAGCCCGATCCCCGCCGCGAACGGCCCGGTGCCGGTCGAAATCGACCCGCCATAGGGCCGAAACGACGAGCTGCCGTACCGCCCCGCCACCGCGAAGGTGCCGTCCGGCCCGAGGCCGACGGCGGTCAGCACGTCGTCGCTCGCCCCGCCGACGGTCAGGCCGTTGAGGTACTTCCCGTTGGGGCTGAGGTAGGCGAGGAAGCCGTCGAAACTTTCGCGTCGGCCTTTGTTCCGCGTGTTGTTGTCGTCGAAGTCCCGCCGCCCCGGCACGCTGGTGACGGTCCGCACCGCCGGGCCGGGCGCGAGGTCGAGCGTGCCGTAATACCCGCCGGCGAGGTAAACGCTGCCGACGGAATCGACCGCCAGCTCGCCGACGGTCTCGTAGCCGGTGCCCGAGAGTTGCTCGACCCACTGCACGCGCCCGCCGGCCCGGCCGCCGTCCTGCTTCTCCACGACCAGATCGGTGGTCTCGCGGCTGTCGCTGGTGCTGCCGCTCCGGTTGGTGCGGAACTCGGTTTTGCCCGGCCCGGGATCGACGTCGGCCGTCTGCTGGAAGTATCCGGCGGAGTAGACCGAGCCGTCCGGCCCGACCGCCACCGCCGACACGCCGTCGAAATCGCCGCCGGAGATCGTCGGCTGCACCCACACCAAATCGCCGGTGGCGTTGTCGACCGCCATGACGAAGCCGTCGGTCCGCCCGCCGCCGCCGGGGTCGAGTCGGAACGTGCCGGGGCCGGGGTCGAAGTCCGCCCCCGGCCGGAAGGTGCCGCCGACGTAGGCCAAGTCCTCGTCGGGCGAGAGGGCGATGCCGTTGCCCGCCTCGCGCTCGTTGAGGTCGGTGGTGTCGGAGCCGAACTGCCGGACGTAGGCGAGCTTGCCGCTGACGCTGAGACGGGCGACGAAGGCATCGTCGCGCCCGTTGGCCGCCACCACGAACGCGGCGCGGGGGTTGGGGTTGAAGTCGACCTCGCGCGTGAAGTAGCCGGTGACGGTGGCGTTGCCGATGTGGTCGACCGCGAGGCCGAGGCCGGTGACGTCGAACCGGCCGGTGAAGACGCTGGCGTAGCGGGTGGCGCCGGTCGCGCCGTCGAGCCGCAGGACGTAGGCGTCGGCGTAGCTCGGGTCGGCCGAGGTGTGGACGTACGCGCCCCCCGCCTGCCCCTTGCCGAACCCGAAGTCGGCGGTGCGGATGAAGCTGCCGGTCAGAAACACATCCCCCTTGGGGCCGATCTTCAGGGCGTTGACGTACTCGCCGGCGAAGAACGGCTCGGCGCCGACCCGGCCGACCATCTCATCGAGCCGCGACGGGTTGAACGGGTAGCGGCGGTTGTCGGGCTTCCGCAGCTCGCTGCGCGTGTAATCGCCGCCGAAGCGGTTGGCCCAGAGCAACTTACCGTCGGCGGAATACTTGGCGACGAAGGCGTCGGTGTCGCCGACGGCGGTCATCAGGAACCGCCCGCGGCCGGGCTGGAAGTCGGCCGTGCCGCTGAAGAGGCCGGCGACCACCGTCGAGCCGTCCGCCCCGACCGCGAGGGTGGACGCGCCGTCGAAGTTATCGCCGCCGATGCCCAGCGGCAGCGCGGCGAGCAGGCGGCGGGGTTCCAGCGACTCGATCATCGGGCGGTTGGGCATAGGGAGGTCAAGGTAGAACCTACCGCCCGCCGCCGCAAGCCGCCGATGAGGAGTTCATGGACGTGGTGATCATCGGCGCGGGCGGCCACGGCAAGGTCGTGCTCGACCTGCTGCGGGTCGCCGGGCAGCACCGGCCGGTCGGGTTCGTCGACGCCGACCCCTCGCTGCGCGGCAAAACCGTCGCCGGCCTGCCGGTGCTGGGGCCGGCGTCGGAACTGACGCGGCTGCGGAAGAAGGGCGTCCGCGGCGCGCTGGTGGCGGTGGGCGACAACCGCGTGCGCCGCGGCTATGCGGCCGAAATTGACGCCGCCGGGCTGGAGGCGGTCGCGGCGGTCCACCCCGCGGCGGTGGTGTCCAAGTCGGCCGTGATCGGGCGCGGCGCGGTGGTCTGCGCCGCGGCGGTGGTGTCGGCCGAGGCGGGCGTGGGGGAGTTTTCGATCCTGAACACCGCCGCCGTGGCCGAGCACGAGTGCCGCCTGGGGGCCGGCGTCCACCTCGCGCCCGGCGCGCTGCTGGCCGGCCGGGTGGAGGTCGGCGACGAGGCGTTCGTCGGCCTGGGCGCGCGGGTGATCCAGTGCCTGACCATCGGCCCCCGCGCCGTGATCGGCGCCGGCGCGGTCGTCCTGTCCGACGTGCCGGCGGGCGAAACGGTGGCGGGCGTGCCGGCGCGGCCGGTGTCGAAGCGGGTTCCTTGATAGCCGGAAGCGGAAGCTCCGGTTGATCGCGCAGGAACCGCTGCGGAATCGGAACATTTTCGCGCCCGAAGACCGGGGCTTCCGCCTCCGGCTATTAGGGGGTGCCCTTCCGAAATCCGCCGCCGGCCGCTACGCTCGCGGGCCCGATGCAACTGGCGATCCTCGCAACCGGCGCGCTCTCCTTCGCCCTCGCCCTGCTCGCCACGGCGGGCATGATCCGCCTCGCGCCGCGCGTCGGCCTGGTCGACAGGCCGGGGCACCGGAAGATTCACAAGGCCCCCACGCCCCTCGGCGGCGGGGTGGCGATCCTGGCCGGAGTGGTCGTGCCGCTGCTGGGGGCGTTTGTCTTCTGCCAGTTCGCCCGCCCGCCGGTCGGCGTGTCGGGCACCGGCCCATTTGGCATCTCGTGGGACTACTACGGCGGCGTCCGCCTGCAAACGCCCCTCGCGCTCGGGCTGGTCGCGGCGCTGGTCGCCATGCACGTTCTGGGGCTCTGGGACGACAAAAAGGCGCTCGGCCCGTTCCTGAAGCTCGCCCTCCAACTCGCCATCACCGCCGCTTTCGTGGTGCTCTCGGACGTGCGGCTGCTGACCGCGCTCGACCACCTCGGGGCGGGCCGGTGGCCGTCTGTGTTGCTGACGGTGCTGTGGATCGGCACGATCACCAACGCCTTCAACTTCCTGGACAATATGGACGGCCTCTCGGCGGGCGTGGCGGCGGTCTGCTCCGCCGCGTTCCTGCTCGTCGCGCTGCTGATCGGCCAGTGGTTCGTCGCCGCCACCCTCGCCGCCCTGCTCGGCAGCCTGCTGGGCTTCCTGTGGTTCAACTTCCCGCCGGCGAAAATCTTCATGGGCGACAGCGGCAGCCTGCTGGTCGGCTTCCTGCTGGGCGTTCTGACGGTGCAGACGACCTTCCTGCCCAGCGGCCGGTCGCTGGCGGCGGGGTGGTACGCGGTGGTCGCCCCGCTGGTGGTCCTCGCCCTGCCGCTGTACGACTTTCTGACCGTCAGCCTGATCCGCCTGAGCCGCGGCAAGAGCCCGTTCGTCGGCGACACCAACCACTTCAGCCACCGCCTGGTCGCCCGCGGCATGGCCCGCCGGACGGCGGTGCTGTGCCTCTACCTCGTGACCGCCGCCACCGCGACGGCGGCGGTGCTGCTGGTCTTCGTCGACAGCTCCTTCGCGGCGATGCTGATCTTCCTGCAAACGCTGCTGGTGCTGGGCGTGGTCGCCCTGCTGGAGCAGCACCCGCTGCCGGGGTCGGAAGGGTTGAGCGGGTGAGGGGTGGGCGGGTGAGGGTCAGGTTGGGACGATGACGGTGATGCCCGCGGCCTCGGCGGAGCGGGCGAGGGCGCGGTCGAGCGTCAGCAACTCCGCGCCGGCGAGGGCGGCGGTCGCCAGGTGCAGGGCGTCGAGCGTGCGGAGGGCGGTGTCGAACCGAATAATGCGCCGGCGGGCGTAGCGGTAGTGGCGGGTGCGGATCCGCAGCCGGCGGTACTCGCCGGCGTTGACCTCCTCCCGGAACTCCGCCAGCGCCTGCCGCGCCTCGGCCTCCGACACCTGCCCGGTTCGGATCTTGATGCCCGCAACCGAGGCGAGCTCCACCGTAGTCAAAATACTGATCGTCGGGTCGCGCCTGCCGCGCAGCGCCGCAGCGACTGCGGCACTGGCCGCTTCGGGAAAGTAGATTGCTGCGAGGGCGCTGGTGTCGAGGTAGATCAATACCGCGCCTCCCGACGGAGTCGGATGACCAGTTCGCTCATCGGCTCGCCGAGGACGGTCATCTTTTCGCGGGCCTTGCGACGCCGCTCCAGCCAGGCGTCTCGGTCGGCCTGCCACGCCGGGTCGTTCGGTGCGGCGGCGGGCGGGGGGGCGGGTTGTTCAACCGACGGCACCAGCCGCGCCACCTCTCGGCCGCCTTCGGAGATCGACACCGCCTCCCCGCCCCGCACGCGGTCGAGCAGGCTGTCAATCGTCCGGGCGACGTCGGCGGCGTTCACGGTGGTCATGGGAGCTCCTCAGATTTGTCCGCCGGAATCCTAGCCGCCGCGGCCGCCAAATAATTTTCGCGGAACCTTTCGGCCCCCCCGCCCTCTAAACCGGCGGACCACGAAAGGACTTCCCATGCCCCGCCGCCTCGCCCCCCTGCTGTTCGCCCTCCTGCTCGCCCTCGCCCTGCTGCCGACCCTGCTGCCCGCCGTCGCGCGGGCGGACGGGTTCATCGTCGTCGACGACCCGGCCGTGCGGGCCGGGCCGGGGCACTTCCCGTTCGCCCCGCTCGAGGTCGTCTACCACCGCGTCTCGGTCGACATCGACAACGGCGTGGCCGTCACCACCGTCGACCAGGCCTTCCGCAACCCGTCGAACCGCCGGACCGAGGGCACCTACCTCTTCCCCCTGCCCGACGGGGCGAGCATCGACCGATTCTCGATGGATGTCGACGGCACCATGACCGACGCCGAGCTGCTGCCGGCCGCCGCGGCGCGAAAAATCTACGAGGACATCGTGCGGAAACAGCGCGACCCCGCCTTGCTGGAATACGCCGGCCGCGGGGCGTTCAAGGCCCGCGTTTTCCCGATCGAGCCCAACGGCACCAAGCGGATCAAGCTCCGCTACACCCAGGTCCTCACGCCCGATTCCGGCGCGACGGAGTACCGCTATTCGCTGAACACCGAGAAGTTCTCCGCCACGCCGCTGAAGGAGGTGTCGGTGGTCGTTCACCTCAAGAGCGACCGGCCGCTGAAGAGCATCTACTGCCCCAGCCACAACGTCGAGGTGAAGCGCGACGGCGACCGGGCCGCGACCGTTTCCTACGAGGAATCCGACGCCCGGCCGGACGCGGACTTCAAGCTCATCTACGCCGCCGACCCCGACCCCGTGGGCATCACCCTGCTGACGCACCGGCCGACCCCGGCGGAGGAGGGTTACTTCCTGCTGATGGCCTCGCCCGGCGAGCGGTCGGCCGACGCGGCGGTGCAGCCCAAGGACGTCTGTTTCGTGCTCGACACCAGCGGCAGCATGGCCGGGCCGAAGCTGGAGCAGGCGGGCCGGGCGCTGCTGTTCTGCCTGGCGAACCTGAACGCCGCCGACCGCTTCAACGTCGTGCGCTTCAGCACCGAGGCCGAGCCCCTGTTCGCCGCCATGGCCCCGGCCGACGCCGAGCACGTCGCCGAGGCGCGGGCGTTCGTGGAGAAACTCAAGCCCATCGGCGGCACCGCGATCGAGGCGGCGCTGACCGCCGCCGCCGACCTTCGCAAAGCGTCGGCCGGCGGCGGGCGACCGTTCGTCACGCTCTTCCTCACTGACGGCCAACCGACCATCGGCGAGACCGACGAGGACGCGCTGGTCCGCCGCGCCGCCGACCTGGGCCGCACCTTCCCCTTCGGCCTCGGGTCGGACGTGAACACCCACCTGCTCGACCGCGTGGCCGGCGCGACCGGCGCCTTCAGCCAGTACGTCGGGCCGACCGAGGACATCGAGGTGAAGGTCAGTGATTTCTACGCCAAGATTCAGTCGCCGGTGATGACCGACGTCAAGCTCGCGGTCGAGGGCGGCGGGGTGCGGGCGTCGGCGGTTTACCCGAGCGACCTGCCCGACCTCTACAAGGGCCAAACCCTGCTCGCCTTCGGCCGGTACAGCGGCGACGGGCCGGCCGCGGTCCGCGTCAGCGGCACGGTCGACGGCCGGACGGTCACGCTCGCGCAGGACGTCACGTTTCCGAAAACCGAGGCGGCACACGACTTCATCCCCAAGCTCTGGGCCACCCGCCGCGTCGGCTGGCTGCTCGACGAGATCCGCCTCCGCGGCGAGTCGGACGAGCTGAAGGAGGAGGTCACGCGGCTCGCCCGCGCCCACGGCATCGTCACGCCCTACACCGCCTACCTCATCATCGAGGACGAGTCGCGGCGGAACGTGCCGGTGGCGTCGCAAACGCTGCGGGAGCTCAACGACGACGCGCCGGCCCGCGACCGCGCCGCGGCGATGTACCGCAGCGCGCCGGCCGACTCGCCCGCCCTTGCCAAGACCGGCCCGCAGGCGCTGGCGACGGCCAAGGACGTCGGCGAGATGCGGCGGAGCGAGAACGCCCAGCAGGGCCAGGGCAGCGCGGGGGCGGGGCTGGACAAGGCGGCCTCGGGCGGCGCGTTCGGCGTCGCCGGCGCGCCCGCCACGCAACCGGCGGCGTTGGGGTATCGGGCGGCGCAGTCGCAGAACTATTCGCGGCAGGCCGCGGCCGTGAACGGCCGGGCTTTTTATCGGAACGGGGAGGTGTGGTCGGACGCGCGGTTGCAGGCGTCGGCCTCGGAGAAACTGCCGCGGCAGGCGGTGGCGTTCGCCGGCGCCGATTATTATAAGTTGCTCGACGCCCACCCGGACGCCGCCAAGTGGCTCGCGCTGGGGCCGCAGGTGGACCTGATCCTCGACGGCACGGTTTACAACGTGCGGTAGATGCGTCTTTAATAGCCGGAGGCGGAAGCCCCGGTTTGACGGACGAACGACTCAACGAAAACCGGGGCTTCCGCCTCCGGCTATGAAGGAAGTTCAATGAAACTCCCCACCCTCCTGCTCGTCGCCTCCCTCGCCGCCGGGCCGACACTCGCGGTCGCCGCGGTCCCGACGACTGCCCCCTCCACGCGGCCGGCGGAGGCGGACCGGCCGAAAATCGAGGTCTGCTTCGTGCTCGACACCACCGGCTCGATGGGCGGGCTGATCGACGGGGCGAAGGCGAAAATCTGGTCCATCGCCAACGCCATCGTCAGCCAGAAGCCGGTGCCGAAGTTGAAGGTCGGCCTGCTCGCCTACCGCGACCGGGGCGATGCCTATGTGACGCAGCAGCTCGATCTGACGGACGATCTGGACGCGGTGTTCGCCAAGCTTCAGACCTTCACGGCAGACGGCGGGGGCGACGGGCCGGAGTCGGTCAACCAGGCGCTGGACGAGGCGGTGAAGAAAATAGCGTGGGGGAAGGAGAAGGGCGTGACGCGGATCATCTTCCTCGTCGGCGACGCCCCGCCGCACATGGATTACAAGGACGACGCGAAGTACCCCGCGGTCTGCAAGGCCGCGGCGGCCGACGGAATCCTCGTCAACGCGGTGCAGTGCGGCAGTGAGGCCGACACGACGCCGGTGTGGAAGGAGATCGCCAAACTGACCGGCGGGGCCTTCATCCAACTCCCCCAGAGCGGCGGCGTGGAGGTGGTGGCCGCCCCGCAGGATGCGGAACTGGCGGAGCTGAATCAAAAGGTCGGCCGCACGATGCTGGCCTACGGCGACACCGACGACGACGGCCGGGGCGGCGGCGGGCAGGGCCTGTTCGGCGGCGGCAGGCGGGTGTCGGTGGAAGAGAACGCGAAGAAGTTGGAGTCCAAGCAGGCCGCCGCCGAAGCCGCCGCCCCCGCCGCGACCGCCGACCGGCTGGCTTACAACGGCTTGTCCGGCGGCAAGGTCGTGCAGGGCGAGGGGGAGTTGCTCGACGCGCTCAAGGACGGGCGGGTGAAGCTCGCGGACCTGAAGGAGGAACAACTGCCCGAGTCGCTCCGCAAGCTAAAGCCCGAGGCGCGGGCCGCGAAGGTGGCCGAGCTGCAGGCCGAGCGCGACGCCCTACAGGCGAAGATCACCGAGCTGTCGCGCCAGCGGCAAACATACCTCGACGAGCAGGCGAAAAAGGCGGGCAAGGGGCCGGACGCCTTCGACAAGGAAGTGGCGCGCGTCGTGAACGACCAGGCGGCGAAGTAGAGGGGTTCCTTAATAGCCGGAGGCGGAAGCCCCGGTCTTCGGCGCAGAAACGTCCTTGATAAAGAAGACGCCGATGCGCCGAAGACCGGGGCTTCCGCCTCCGGCTATTAAAGAGGCATCTGAAACCTCACGCCGCCGCGGTCGCCATTGCGTTCGGCAGCTTGAGTTCGCGGACGATCTGCACCGTCGCGGGGCTCTTGTTCAGCGTGTAAAAGTGCAGACCGTCGACGCCGTGGAAGATCAGATCCTGGCACTGGCGGGTGGCGTACTCCAGCCCCGCGCGCTCGACGGCGGCCGGGTCGTGCTCGAGGGATTCAAGCTTGGTCAGCAGCGGGTGGGGGATCTTCGCGCCGCACATCGTGACGAAGCGCTTGATCTGCCCGACGTTCTGGATCGGCATGATGCCCGCGACGATCGGCACGTCGATCCCCATGCCGCGGGCGGCGTCGCGGAAGCGGTAGAAGTCGTTGTTGTCGAAGAACAGTTGGGTCACGATCGACCCCGCGCCGGCGTCGACCTTTTGCTTGAGGTGTTCCATGTCGCGGGTGCGGTTGAGGCACTGCGGGTGGCCCTCGGGAAAGCCGGCGACGGCGACGAAGAAGTCGTGGCGATTTTTGATGAAGGTCACGAGGTCTCCGGCGTGGTCGAAGCCGCCGTCGGTGGGGGCCCAGCCGCCGCCGGCGGGCGGGTCGCCGCGGAGGGCGAGGATGTTCCGCACGCCCGCGCCCCAGAGTTGGTCGAGGATTTCGGCCATTTCATCGCGGGTGTGGCCGACGCAGGTGAGGTGGGCGAGGGCGGTGAGGCCGATCTCGTTCTGGACCTTGCCGACGAGCTCGACGGTTTTGGCCCGCGTGCTGCCGCCCGCGCCGTAGGTGACGCTGACGTAGCTGGGGTTGAGGGGCCGCAGGTCGTCGATGACGCCGTAGAGTTTCTCGAAGCCCTCCTCGGTTTTGGGCGGGAAGAACTCGAACGAGATCGTCGGCCGGTCGGCGGCGAAGAGGGTGTCGATTCGCATGGTGAATAGTAGGTGGTGGGGAGTAGGTGGCAGGTGGAAAAAAGAAGCCTCGGGCACCGTCGGCATCCTAAGCCGGTGTGCCCGAGGCCACTCTTTTCCACCTACCACCTACTCCCGACGACCCACCCCTAGTAGGTGAACTTGATGCCGGCGGTGCCGATGAACTGGTCCTGGTCGCCGTTGTTGGCGCTCTCGACGCTGTCGGCGAAGAGGCGGAGGTACTGGACCGAGCCGGTGAGGCTCCACTCGCCGTAGCTCTTGGGGATCGGCAGGGGCAGGCTGGCGGCGATGCCGACGCTGCCGAAGCCGAAGAACGAGTTGCTGCCGTTGGCCTCGGTGTAGTAGCCCTTGGGGCTGGTGCCGAAGAGGATCGGGACGCTGATGGCGATCTGGTTGTCCGAGTCCTTGAAGAGCGTGAAGACGGTGGGGGTCACGCCGAACTGCAGGTACTGGTCCTCGCTGCCGCCGCTGTCGGCGACCTCGATGTAGTAGCCGACGAAGGGGTTGAGGGCGAAGGGGATGCCGAGCTTGGCGGCGATGTCGCCGTCGTCGAGGGTGGCGGTGGCGCCGACCTCCTGGATGATGTCGAAGGCGTTGGCGATGGAGGTGTAGGCGGTGTAGATCACGCCGATGGTGACCGGCTTGAGGGTGATGTTGGCGCCGCCGTAGAAGTCGGTTTCGTAGAAGACGTTGGTGCCGCCGTCGGGCTGGCCGTGGAGGCTGTTCCAGACGCCCGCGTAGACGGTGACGGCGTTGCCGCCGATCTCGCCGACGCCGACGTTGATCGTGGCGTAGGGCTCGATGATGACCCGCGCATCCTCCTGGTTGTAGCCGCGGAAGAAGTAGGCGTTGGTGTAGGCGACGCCGACCTCGAGGCTGACGTTGCCGGTGTTGAACTTCGAGGAGTCGGCGCCCTCGGGCTCGCCCTTGATGTTCTGGTTGGGGTAGCTGTTGGTCGGCGGGGCGGCAATGCTGGTGTCCGACCCCATCGGCGGGGCGGTGGACGAGCCGTCGTTCATCGACCCGCCGTTCATCGACCCGTTGTTCATGGTGCCGGCGTTGCCGTTGTTCATGGTGCCGCCGTTCATCGGCTCGCCCATGTTGGTGGCCCCGTTGCCGGTGCCGAGTTTCGCCGGGGCGACGTCGGGGACCATGATGTCGGTCTTGCCGGGCTGGATGTCGCGCATGTCGGTGCCGGTGTCGGCCTGGGCCAGCACCATCGACGGGCACGCCAGGGCGGCGGCGAGGACGAGGACTTTCGAGTAGCGTTGCATCGGAAATGCTCCTCCCCATCGGCCGGGCCGGCGGGGTGTGGTGAATCGGTCGGGGGCCCATCCCTAACGGGCCGCCCGGAGGTGACTGCGGGCCGACCTTCGGCCCGCCCGACCCGCCCCCCGACCGCCGCCCCCCTTGGGCGACGCATTATCGGCAGGCGAGGCGTTAAATCTTCCGCACCTTTTACACGCGATTTTCGGCGAATCAAGTTTCGGTTTGCTTTTGAGACAGGGCGCGACCCGACGCATCCGACCGGCGTATTATTGTCGAACGTACACTAAGCCCCGCGATTTCCGCCTCCATAAAGGATTTTTCCAATGTCCCTCGCCTGGCAGCCCCCCCTCCCGCCGATCTACGCCAAATTGTCCGACGCGGAATTGCGCCTCCGCATCGCCGACGCCAAGGAGCGCCTCGGCGACTCCCTGGTGGTCCTCGGGCACCACTACCAGCAGGACGACGTGATCGACTTCGCCGACGTCACGGGCGATTCCTACGAGCTCTCCCGCCGCGCCGCCGACCGCCGCGGGATGAAGTATGTGGTCTTCGCCGGCGTCCACTTCATGGCCGAGAGCGCCGACATTTTGACCGACGAGCCGGTGCGGGTGATTCTGCCGGACCTGGGCGCCGGCTGCAGCATGGCCGACATGGCGAACCTGGAGCAGACCGAGGAGGCGTGGGCCCAACTCGCCGCCGCCTGCCCCGAGCAGCGCGTGGTGCCGATCACCTACATGAACAGCAGCGCGGCGATCAAGAGCTTCGTCGGCCAACACGGCGGGGCCGTCTGCACCAGCTCCAACTGCCGGCAGGTGCTGGAGTGGGCCCTGGCCGGCGGGGCCGACGGGCCGACGGAGAAGAAGGTCAAAATCCTCTTCTTCCCCGACCAGCACCTCGGCCGCAACACCGCCTTTTCGATGGGCTTCGCGCTTGACAAAATGCTCGTGTGGGATCCGCGCGAGGACATGGGCGGCCACGGCGAGGCCGAGTTGCGCGACGCCGATTTCGTCTTGTGGAAGGGCCACTGCTCCGTCCACGCCCTGTTCCGCCCCGAGCACGTCGAGGAGGCGCGGGCGAAGTATCCCGGCATCAAGGTGATCGTCCACCCCGAGTGCAAGTTTGACGTGGTGCAGCGGGCCGATTTGGCCGGCAGCACGTCTTACATCATCAAGCAGATCGAGGCCGCCCCGCCCGGCACGAAATGGGCGATCGGCACCGAAGTCCACCTCGTCAACCGCCTGCGCGAGCAGCACGCCGAGCAGCAGATCATCGTGCTGAGCGAGTGCCAGTGCCTCTGCACGACGATGTACCGCATCGACCTGCCGCACCTGTGCTGGGTGCTGGAAAATCTGGTGGAGGGGAAGGTGGTGAACGAGGTGAAGGTGGACCCCGACACGCGGAAGTGGGCACTGGTCGCGCTGGACCGGATGCTTGAGATCACCAGCTCGGCGTCGAAGAAGGATTAACCACAGAGGGCACGGAGAACACAGAGAAAGTCACAGAGAGAACCCATTCAGGTCTTTCTCTGTGACTTTCTCCGTGTTCTCCGTGTTCTCCGTGCCCTCTGTGGTTAAATCGCTTTTCGGAGAGTGAGGACAGCGAACTTACCGGTCATCCTCAACCGTCACGCCGGCGTCCTTCTCGACCTCGACCTCGGTTTTGCGGACGGTGTCGCGGACGGTCTCGGTGCGCTCCCTGGCGGTCTTGTCGACCACGACCTCGCCGGTGACGCGGGCCGTTTTGCTGACCACCGCCTCCTCGTCGGTCTCCGTGACCTCGAGCTGGCCCTCCTTGAAGGCGTCGGCACCGGCGGCGCGGTCGACCTTGTTGCGGGTGACGTGGATCTCCTCGTCCCGCAGCGTCACGTCCTTCTCCACCGGGGTCTCGGTGACGCGGCGGAAGATGCGGACGCCGCCCTTCTTGACCTGGCGCTTGCCGATCTCAAGTTGCTCCTCGGCCTCCTCGAGTGTGGCGGTGCCGCCCTCGTCGAGGGTGTCGCGGTGGCCGGCGTACTGCTCGCGGTGCTTGACGGCCTCGTCGGCGGCGTAGGGCTTGGCGCTGGCGTCAAACTGCTTGAAGCCCTCGCCGCGGTAGACCTCCGACCGCTTCTCGATGTCGATCACGTGGTTCCGCCGCATGATGTTCGTGACGGTCGAGACCTCGTCATCGTCGGCGTCGGCGGTGATGAGCGTGCCGCCGCGGCGGACGCCCTCGGCGTAGAGGTGCGCGTGGTCGTCGGGCACGCCCATGCCGACGAGGGTCGACGGCAGCGAGCTCAGGCCGCCTTTGAGGCCGGAGAGGCCCGACGGGGCCGAATCGTCGTGCGCCTCGGTGGTGTAGGTGACCTTGGCGTCGTCGAGGTCCGCCTTCATCAGCTCCTTGGCGACCGCCTGGGCATCGGCGGGGGGGTCGAACAAACCGACTACGGTGCTGGACATAACTGCTCCTTCTCGAAATCTTCAATCTGAAACGGGCACACCGAATCGGCCGCTTGGTGGGGCGAGCCTTTGCCGGGAGTGCCGCCCGCCGCACGGTGCGACGGGTGGCGTGCCGCTGGGAAAGAGAACGCAACGGCCGTACCAAAATCCGCCGCGGGGGCTTGCAAAGCGGGTAGTCGTCGATAATTGTGCCGGCAGTCAGTCGTGCAGGTTGACCCCGCCCCCGCCCGACTCGCTTTGCGACCCCGCCGCCGGCCCTCCCGCCGGCCGGTCGGCCGAGCCCTCGCGCTCGACGTGGGCCTCCTCCCGCCGCACCGTCACGGGCGTGGCCTCCACCCGCTCGGTCCGACGCCGCGTGACGTAAATCTCCTCCCGCAGCATCAGCCGCTTCTCCACGATCAGCACCTCCTCGTACAGCGGAATGACCAGCGTATCCCCCTCCTGGCGGGGCTTTTCGGCGTGTTTGACGAACTCCTCCTTCGGCACCCGCCGCACCTCGACGTCCTCGCGGAACATCGGCTGGTCGTACACCTGCTGCTCCTCCTTCACCGTCTTGACGATCCGCACCTTGCCGGTCTCGACCGTCCGCTTGCCCACCTCGACGGTCTCCTCGGCGAGCGGGACGACGACGTGGTCGCCCTCGGGGTGCTCGACGCCGGGCATCGGGTGATCCGCCGCCTGCGGGTCGGCGGCGGGGTGGGAGACGGCGTGGACGCGCGACCGCTCGGGCCGGGCCGTCTCGTCGGAAGCCGCCGCGCCGCCAATGTGGCCGGCCGTCGGACGCGCCGCGACAATCTGCCGCTCGACGGCCTCTTTCGTCACGGGCAGGTAAAGGGTGGTGGCGTCGCGCTCGGCAAGGGTGTTTGCCCGCGCGCGGAACTGCCGGCCGTCGGGCAGTTGCAGGACGTAGAACTCGCCGGCCCGCCGGACGATCGACGCGGCGAAGCCCCCCTCGCCGACGACTTTCGTGTACTCGCGCTGCGGGTCGGCGGCACGCTGGAGGAGGGGGCGGTCGGCACTCATGGTCGGTCCTGGAATGGGGGCGGTTCGGCGGGGAGAAGCGAACCGTACCGCAATCCGCCGGCGCGGGGAGGGGCAAATATGGGCGCGGCACAGTCTCTTTACTAGCCGGAGGCGGAAGCCCCGGTTGATCGCGGGGAGGCGTCGAGAATTGCGGACCCACCTTCGACGAGAAACCGGGGCTTCCGCCTCCGGCTAGTAAGGAGGATTCCGCCCGTTTCACGACCCGCGCGGCATCTTGAATTGCGCGACGAAGACCTGCGGCGAGCCGTCGGCGGCGCGGGTGCTGGTCCAGAGCAGGTAGCGGCCGTCGGGGCTGAAGGCGGGCTCCATGTCGCGCTGGGGGCCGAAGGTGAGGGGCACGCGGTGGGTGCCGTCGGCGCGGACGAGGTCGAGCCGCGGGTGCCCGCCGCTGAAAATGGCGAGCAGCGAAGGCGGGTCGCCCGCTCGGGCGGCAGCGAAGACGAGGTGTCGTCCGTCGGGGTCGTACTGCGGCCGGGTGAAGGTTGTGGTCTGACGCGCGACCAACCGGCGGTTCTCAAGGCCGGTGGGGTCGCCGGCGGCGTCGAACGTAAGGTCGGCAACGCGGATGGCGGGCGCGCCGGGGCGGAGGTCGTAGTAGGCGACGTGCGAGCCGTCGGGGCTGAAGCTCGGATAGACGGCGCAGGTGGCGTCGGCGGGCCGGGTGGCGGCGGCGGTGCCGGTCAGGCGGGCGAGGTGCGAGCCGTCGAGCCGGGCGGCGTAGAGTTGCGGCCCCTCCACCGCCGCCCCCTTCGGCAACTCGAGCGTGAAGAGCAGGTGCCGGCCGTCGGGGCTGACCGACGGGTCGACGGCGATGCCGGCGGGAAGCGGCAGGCGGTTGCGGGCGAGGTTGACGGCCCCGGCGTCCGGCGCGGCCTCCAGGTTCGCGCGCCAGCCGTCGGCGCGATACAGGCCGCCGTCGGTGGCGAGGATCACCGTCGCGCCGTCCGGCGAGAACGCCCCGCCGGCGTTGCGGCTGCCGTCGGGCGTGACGCGGACCGGCGGGCCGATGCCGACGACTTGGCCCGCCTCGTATTTCACGGCGGCGATGTAAATCTGAAACTCCGATGCCCCCGCCGGCTGGGCGGTGAAGATCAGGTGGCGCATGTCCGGCGAGAAACTCGCGGCGGTCGCGGCCTGGAAACCGCTGGTCAGTTGGGTGATGTGCGAGAGGCTGTCCGACTCGCGCGTCGGCGTAGAGGCGCAGCCGGCGGCGGCGAGGAGGAGGATGAGCAGCAGGCGGGGCATGGGCGTACTTTAATAGCCGGAGGCGGAAGCCCCGGTTTCCTGTCTCAGAAACGCTTCCGAGTTGGGGACGCTTTTCGACCCGAAGACCGGGGCTTCCGCCTCCGGCTATTAAGGAAATTACTCAAACTTCAGGTACGGTGCCGACGCCTCGTACGCCCGCCTTGCGGCCTCGTGGGGGGGCAGGGCGCGGAGGTCGGCGTTGAAGACCTCCAGCGACAGCGGGCCGGCGTAGCCGCTCTGCCGCAGGGCGTCCGTGAAGCCGTGCAAGTCGATGCCGCCGGTGCCGGGCAGCAGGCGCTCGCCGTCCTTCACGTCGTACAGCGGCACGGCGGGGGCGTCGTTCAGGTGGGCCAGCACGATCTTGTCCGCCGGCATCGCCGCAATTTCGGACATCGGCGAGGCGGCGCAGTGGACGTGGAAGCAGTCGACCAGCAACCCGACGTTCTCGCCGATGGCGGCGGCGAGCTCGAGCATCTGCCCCGGCGTGAAGACGAAGGCGTGCGGCCCCTGGGTCCGCAGGTGGTAGGGGCTGACGAACTCCAGCCCCAGCCGCAGCCCGCGGGCGGCCAGCACCTCGGCGCACGGCGCGAGCCGCTCGACATGGAAGGCCCAGTTGTCCATGAACGGCCTGTCCGACGAGGGCATCAGCCAGGTGGCGCAGGCGTCGATCTCCAGCTCGGCGGCGATGGCGGCGTGGGCGTCGAGGGCGGTCAGGGCGGACTCGGCGTCCTCCGGCGAGCCGCGCCAGTTGCCCACACCCCACCCGCCGAACCGCAGGTTGTGGCGTCCAAACAGGTCGGCCAGCGCCGACGCCCCGCCGTGCTGTTCGGCGTAGCCGAGGTCGACGTCGGCCCCTGCAAACCCGGCGTCGGCGGCGATTTTGACGAACTGCTCGAGCGGCAAACTCCCGCCGCAGGTGCCGCGGTTGAGGCAGAGGTAGGGGGCGGTGGTGGGCATGGGGGAGATTCTACCGGGCCACCGGTGGGCGACAAGCCGGGGATGTCCACCGCTTGCGGCTTCGCAAGGAAAGAGGTTCTTTGCGAAGCCGCAAGCGGCTCTACCATTCGGCGTGAGCCACCCGGACCTCGGAAACGCCCTGCTCCGCGCCGCGTTCGTCGCGCCGATGGACGGGCCGGTGATCCGCGACGGGGCGGTGGCGTGCCGGGCAGGGGTGATTACGCACGTCGGGCCGGCGGCGGCGGTGATATTGGAGAATCGGGATTTGGAAGTGACCGACCTCGGCCGGTCGGTGCTGCTGCCGGGGTTGGTGAACGCGCACGCGCATTTGGAGCTGTCCGACGCGCCGCGGCCGGCGGGGCCGATGGGGTTCTCGCAGTGGGTGATCATGCTGCTCAACGCCCCGCCGTCGGGACGTTCGTTGAATGACATCATCCGCGGCGCGATGGAGCAGGCGGCGCGATTTGGCGTGACCACGATTGGGGATATTGCTCGGGATCCGGTGCCCGTCCGTTCACTTTGCGAAGCCGCAAGCGGCGCGACGCGGGTGGTGAGTTTCGGGGAGGTCCGGGCGATGGGGGCGCGGCGGGGCTTGTTGGCCGAACGGCTGGAAACGGCCGCGGCGCGATGGCCGGGGGTGGCGGTGGGGGTTTCGCCGCACGCGCCGTACTCGGTCGAGCCGGCGGGGTATCGGCGGTGTTTGGCGGTGTGCCGGGAGCTCGATTTGCCGCTGACGACGCACCTGGCCGAGACGGCGGAGGAGGCGGATTTTCTGCGCGACCACTCCGGGCCGCTGCGCGAGATTTGGACCGCCATCGGCGGGTTCGACGAAGAGATTCCAACGTTCGGCGGCGGGCCGATCCGGTTCGCCGCGTCGCTGGGGCTGCTGGAGTACGCGAAAACGCTGCTGGCGCACGTCAACTACTGCGATGACGATGAACTGGCGATCCTGGCGGCGGGTGAGGCGTCGGTCGTTTTCTGCCCGCGGACGCACGCCTATTTCGGCCACCCGCCGCACCGGTGGCGCGAGATGCTGGCGGCGGGGATCAACGTCGCGGTCGGGACGGATTCATTGGCGAGCTCGCCGACGCTGGATTTGCTGGAGGATCTGCGGCTGCTGCGTCGGCTCGGACCGGAGGTGCCGGCGGAGGAGGTGTGGCGGATCGGCACGGCGCGCGGGGCGGCGGCGCTGGGGCTGACGGACGTCGGGTCGCTGGCCGTCGGGAAGCGGGCGGACGCGGTGGCGTTCGCGGTGTCGTCTGAAGACCCGCTGGGGGAAGTGCTGGACGACGGTGGCGAGCGGCGGGTGTGGGTGGGCGGGGAGGAGGTATTTCCTTAGTAGCCGGAGGCGGAAGCCCCGGTTTCCTGGCGCAGAAACGCTTCCGAGTTCGGAGAAGTTGCCGACCCGAAGACCGGGGCTTCCGCCTCCGGCTATTAAGGAATTATCCGTTGCGCGCGATCACCTCGGCCTTCAGGGTCACGATGTCCGGGACGTTGCGGTAGTAGTCGTCGTAGTCCAAACCGTAGCCGACGACGAACTCGTCGGGGATGTCGAAGCCGACGTAATCGGCGTGGACGGCGCGGGCGGCGGGCCGATCCTTGCGGAGCAGGACGGCGGTTTTGACGGTCGCGGCGCCGACCTCCTTCAGCAGCGGCACGACGGTTTTGAGGGTCTCGCCGCTGTCGAGGATGTCGTCGACGAGCAGGACGTGGCGGCCCGCGACGTGCTTGAGCTGCTGGGCGAGGACGGTCGCGCCCTGGCTGCGGACCGCGCTGCCGGGGTAGCTGCTGACGGTCATCAGGCCGATCTTCATCGGGATGGGCATGTGGCGGATGAGGTCGGCGGCGAAGATCATCGCGCCGGTGAGGATCGGCACGATGCTGACCTCGTCGTCGCCGGCCATGCGCGGCGGGGTGTGGTCGGCGACGATCTCGGCGGCCATCTCGCGGACGCGGTCGGCGATGCGGGCCTGGGGGATCAGCACGCGGTCGAAGTCGCGGTCGAAGTCGCTCTGCATGGCCGCAGTGTACCGGGCCGGGGGCCGCGCCGCTTGATCGGCGCGGAAATGATCTAAGATCGTCGCCCCACTTCCCATGACCCCGCCCATGACCCCCCCGCCGCCGACCAAGCCTCGCCCCCCCGCCCACGCCGCGCCGCCGGTCGTGCGGTCGGCGCGCGAGACGGCGCTGCGGAACTTCCTGTCGGGGTACTTCTGGTTCATCTTCAAGAACGTGGTGGGGTGGCTGCTGATCCTCTCCTCGCCGGTGCTGGGGATCACGATTCCGGGGCCGGGGGGAATCCCGGTGTTTTTGATCGGGTTCGCGCTGGTGACGTTTCCGGGCAAGCGGCGGATCACCACGCGGTTCATGCGGGGCCGGCCGATGCGGCTGGAGGCGGGAATATTCACCTTCCTCGTGACGTTCGTATCGGTGGCCCTGACGGTCGGCGGGATGTGGTTCCTGGTCGACCACTACGAGCACCTCCTGGACGAGTGGGGCCTGGAGCCGGCGGCGATCCTCGGCGTGGGGCTGGTCGGCTTGTGCGTGACGTGGGTCGTGACGTGGCTGGCCCTGCGGCTGGCGAACCTGGTGCTGCGGGGCATCCCGCGGGCGCGGCGGACCATGCGGCCGTGGCTGAGGCGAAGGGGCATCCGCCTGCTGCCTCCCCGGCACGCGACCGCGGGGGAGAAGACCGTGGACGAGAATGAAATTTTCCTCATCGACCCCCGCCACCAGCAGCGCGCCCGCCGCGCCTGGACCGTCGGCTGGCCCTGGCTGAAGCGCGCCATCGGCCTGGGCGTGACGATCGGCATCTTCGCCTACATCCTGCGGCCGATCTTCCGCGCCTGGCCCACCGTGCAGCACCGGGTGTGGGAGATCGACCCCTACCGCTTCGCCGCCGCCACCGCGATGTTCGCCGTTTTTCTCTTCGCCGTCCGCGCCCTCGCCTGGCGCGAACTGCTGGCCGGGCTGGGCCACCGCCTGCCGGTCGCGCCGGCGACGCGGGTGTGGTCGACCAGCGAACTCGCCCGCTACCTGCCGGGCGTGATCTGGCAGATGGTCGGCCGCGTGTACCTCGTGCGGCCGTACGGCGTGAGCGGGTCGGTCTGCTCGGCGTCGCAGATTCTGGAGCTGGCGCTGTTCCTGCTGGCGAACGTGCTGGTGGCGGTCTCGACGTGCTTTTACTTCGGGTGGCGGAACATCGACGGCGAGGTGCGGTACGTGCTGCTGACCGCCGCCGCGCTGGCGCCGCTGCTGGGGGTGATCGTCTGGCCGCCGGTGTTTTACGGGGCGATGAACGGGGTGCTGCGGTGGGTCGGCAAGCCGCCGGTGGTCAAGCGGGTGAAGGCGAGCCGGCTGTTCGGGGTGCTGGGGTGGTTCATGCTGGGGCTGCTGTGGCAGGGCGTGGCGATCTGGCTGGTGACGGGCAAACTGCTGCAACTGCCGCCCGAAAAATGGTGGCTGGTGGCCGGCGCCTACTGCCTGGCGTGGACGGCGGGCTTTATCGCCATCTGGGCGCCCGGCGGGCTGGGGGTGCGGGAGTTGGTGTTCGTGCTGGTGATGCGGTGGGCGCTGCCCGAGACGGTGCGGACGCTGACGGACTCGCCGGTGGAGCTCGAGGCGTTTCTGGCCTTCCTGGCGATCCTGCTGCGGCTGTGGGCGACCGCCGGCGAGCTGGTGGTGGCCGCGGGGGCGTACGCGTTCGACTGGCGCGCGGCGATGGGGCGGGTGCCGCGCGGGTTTGAGGTTCTGCGGGTCCGCAAGGAGGCGGCCGTCACAGGTGCGACGGGTACTCGGTCGTGACGTACATCCAGAGCAGGAACGCCATCCAGACCGCGAACCCGGCCAGCAGGGAGTAGAACAGCCAGCGGCGCGGCTTGAGCGGGCGGGGGTGCGTCGGCCTCACGACCTCCGGCGGGTCGGTCACGGTTGTTTCGGTGTCGGCTGGCATGGCGGGGCGATCTTATACCCGCTCTCGAGGGCGGCGCGGAAGTCGTAGACGTCGGCGAAGTCCTCCAGGCGGTCCTCGGGGGTTTTGCTCATCAGCCCGCCGTCGACCAGCGCGAAGACGATGCGGCCGAAGTCGAGCGTCTCGGTCACGCCCCACTGCTCCAGCACGGTGTAACTCAGCCGGCCCCAGCGGTGCAGGGCGAAGTCGCGGATGCCCTCGCAGAGTTGCCCGCCGGTGACGTGGCGGGTGCGGTCGGCCTCCCGCCCCGCCGGCCCCCCCGCCTGCCCTTCCGCCTCCGCCTTGCCGTGGACGCTTGCGGCCGTGTGGTGCAGGGCGGCCTGGACGAACAGGTAGGCGTCCGCGGGGTAGCGGCCGACCGACCGAACCACCTCGGCCAACGTGCCGGGCTGCGCGTCGGGCTGCGCGTCGGGCTGCGCGTCGGGCTGCGCGGAATCTTCGGTCGGCGGCATGGCGGGCACTCTACCGGGCCGACGCCGGGGCGTCAGCGGGCAACCTTCGGGGCGGACAGGTTATCACGATAATCCTCAACACCCCGCCCGCCCGCCGGAGTTGCATCGCCCGCCGGCGGTTCATACAGTCGCGGCCCGGCCACCATGGAAGACCCCCTCGGCATCACGATCCTCGGCTGCGGCGTGGTCGGCGGCGGCACGCTGGCGATCCTCACCGGCGCCGCCGACGACCTGCGCCGCCGCGCCGGCGCGGCGTTCGACGTCCGCCACGTCGTCTGCCGCGACCCCGCCAAGCACCGCGCCGCCCTGCCGTCGGCCCCGCTCACGACCGACGCCGACGCCGCCGTCGACGATCCGGCGGTGAAGATCGTCGTCGAGCTCATCGGCGGCACCGGCCGGGCCGACGAGCTCATCCGCCGCGCCCTGCGGCAGGGCAAGGCGGTGGTGACGGCGAACAAAAGCCTGCTGGCGGCGAAGGGGGCGGAGCTCTTCGCCCTCGCCCGCGCCCACGGCACCTGCATCGCCTTCGAGGCCAGTTGCGGCGGCGGCATCCCCATCGTCGACGCGCTCACCAAGGGCCTGCTCGCCAACCGCATCAACGCGCTGGTCGGCATCCTCAACGGCACCTGCAACGTGATCCTCACCCGCATGACCGCCAACGGCTGGTCGTATGAGGAGGCGTTAAAGGAAGCTCAGGACGCCGGCTTCGCCGAGGCCGACCCGACGCTGGACGTCTCCGGCCGCGACGCGGCGCAGAAGCTGGCGATCCTCGCCTCGCTCGCCTTCGGCGTCGCCGTGCGGGAGTCGGACGTTCACGTCGAGGGCGTCGAATCCATCCGGCCGGCCGACGTGGCGTTCGCCGGGAGTTTGGGGTACGTCGTGAAGCTGCTGGCGATCGCCGAGCGGGTCGATGGCGGCGAGCGGTTGTCGCTGCGGGTCCACCCCGCGCTGGTCCACGGGGCGGACGTGCTGGCGGACGTTTCCGGGCCGTTCAACGCGGTGAGCGTCTACGGCGACGCGCTGGGCCACGCGCTGTTCTACGGCCGGGGCGCGGGGCGGCTGCCGACGGCGTCGGCGGTGGTGGCGGATTTGCTGTCGGTGGCGAGCGGCGCGTGGCCGGCGACATTCGCGGCACTGCGGATTTTCCCCGACCAGACGCCGCCGGCC
Organism: Tepidisphaeraceae bacterium; assembly: GCA_965260985.1. Taxonomy (GTDB): domain Bacteria; phylum Planctomycetota; class Phycisphaerae; order Tepidisphaerales; family Tepidisphaeraceae; genus CBDHCE01. The sequence continues at coordinate 81,660 of CBDHCE010000005.1, forward strand.
GAGGTCCAGCCCTTCGGCGAGTGGGCCGGCCGCTACTACCTTCGCCTCGCCGCCCGCGACGTGCCGGGGGTGATGGCCGACGTGACGGCGGCGCTGGGGGACGCGGGCATCAGCCTCTCGGGCATCCACCAGCGCGAGGCGGCGGCGGGCGAGGAACTGGTGCCGATCGTCATCACCACGCACCGCGCCACCGAGTCGGCGGTGCAGTCGGCCGTGCGGCGGATCGACGCCCTGCCGACGGTGCGGCCGCCGACGGTCTGCCTGCGCATCGTCGACGCGCCGGCGGAGTATTGAGCCCGTGGAACGGGCGTCCCGCCCGGATTTTTTGAGCCAAAGCGCAGAAATCCGGGCGGGACGCCCGTTCCACGGTTCACCACGCCGGCAAATCTTCGACGTTCGTGACGTGCGGGATCGAGCACATCGCCAGCTTGCTCGGCACGTCCTCGGTGTCCTGCGAGCTGGCGTGGAAGGCGACCACGGCGGTGTCGCGGACGACCAGGATCAACTCCGGGCGGAGGATGGGGTAGGATGTCCCGCCGCTGAGGTGCAGGCGGAACGGCGTGAAGGGCTTGCGGCGGACGCGGGACCGGAGCTGTTCGGCGGTCATGCCCGGATGCTAAGCCGCCCGCCCCGCCGCTGACAACTGGCGAGAAAACTTCCGATGAACTACGCGATTTTGATTCCCGACGGCGCGGCCGACGAGCCGCTGGACGAGCTGGGCGGCCGGACCCCACTGCAGGCCGCCGACACCCCGCACATGGACGCCGTGGCCGCCGCCGGCGTCGTCGGCACCGCCGCCACCACGCCCGCCGGCTTCGACCCCGGCAGCGACGTCTGCACGATGAGTTTGCTCGGCTACGACCCGCACCAGTACCACACCGGCCGGGCGCCGCTCGAGGCCGCGGCGCGCGACATCCCCCTTTTCCCCGACGATTGGGTTTTCCGCTGCAACTTGGTAACGGTGATCGACGGCGTGATGAAGGACCACTCCGCCGGCGGCATCACCGACGCCGAGGCGGCGGAACTGCTGGACACGCTGCGCGGCGCACTGCAACTGCCCGGCTTCAGGTTCTACCAGGGCGTGAGCTACCGCCACCTGCTGACCTACACCGGCGGCTGGCCGTTCGACCTTCAGACGACCCCGCCGCACGAGATTCCCGAGCAGCCGATCGCGGCCTTCGTGCCGCGCGGCGCGGGCGATGAGGTGATGCGCGAGATCATGGAGACGAGCGCGAAAATCTTCGCCGACCACCCCGTGAACGTCCGCCGCCGGGCCGAGGGCAAAAATCCCGCGACGCAGGTTTGGCTGTGGGGCCAGGGCCACCCGCCGGCGATGCCGAAGTTTTCCAAGCGCTTCGGCATCGAGCGCGGCGCCATGATCACCGGCGTCGATTTATTGCGCGGCATCGCCAGGCTGCTGGGCTGGACGAACCTCGACGTGCCGGGCATGACGAGCTTCCACGACACGGACTACGCCGCCCAGGGTGCCGCGACGGCTGCGGCGGTGAGGGATTTCGATCTGGTCGTGAGCCACGTCGAGTCGCCGGACGAGGCGAGCCACCAGGCCGACTGGCGGACGAAGGTGGCGGCCATCGAGGCGATCGACCGGCACGTCGTCGGCCCGACGCTGGCCGCCCTGAAGGCCGCCGGCGACCATCGCGTGCTGATCCTGCCGGACCACCCGACGAACACCGCCACCCGCAAGCACGGCCGCGCCGCGGTTCCGTTCGCAATGGCGGGAACTGGCCTCGCGCCGAGTGGCGCGACGTTCTCCGAGGCCTCGGCGCGGGCGGGGAAGATTGTCGATCCGGGGCACGAGTTGATGAAGCAGTTTCTTTCGCAGTCTTTAATAGCCGGAGGCGGAAGCCCCGGTTTTTCGGCGCAGAACCCTTCATCACTCGGTAAAGTCTCTCGACCCGGAACCGGGGCTTCCGCCTCCGGCTATTAAGGAAGCGATTATGCGGCTGGAGTTCGATTATGTGCCCGACGATTTGCGCGAGACGGAGCGGATCTACCGCCGCCAGATCAGCCGAAGCGTGACCCACCGCGTGCCCGGCGGGCGGTGGCTTCTGGCGCTCATCATCTTGGCCGTGATTTTCCTCCCAATGATCTTCAGCAACTACCTTCGCAACGCCGCGCCGGCCCCTCCGGCGGCACCCGCCGCCTCGCCCGCGCCGCTGACTGACCTGCTGGTCCAGTTGATCCCGTGGCTGCTCATCTTCGGGTTCATCTGGTTTTTCGTCTTCCGCAACCTCCGCCGCCGGCACGAGCGGACGCTGGCGGCGGACCCGACCCTGAACCTCCGGCAGATGGTCGACGTGACCGACGCCGGCATCGTGCAGCAGAACGGCATGGCTCGAACCGAGTGGAACTGGACCGCGTTCGACCGCTTTTACGAGTCTGATCGACTCTTCCTGCTGCCGCTGGCCGCCAGGCGAATCCTGATGCTCCCGAAACGCGCCTTGGCGACGCCGGCGGACGTGGACGCCCTGCGGCAACTGCTCGAAGAACACATCCAACCCCCCACCGGCGGCTTCCCGGTCGCTCCCCCCAAGTAGCCGGGAGCGGAAGCCCCGGTTTTTCGGCGCAGCGGCGTCCCGAAGTCCGAAAGTCTCCCGGCCCGAAACCGGAGCTTCCGCTTCCGGCTACGAGGCAACCCGTCTATCATCCCGATCCCATGCCCTTGATCGTCCAAAAGTTCGGCGGCACCAGCGTCGAGAGCCCGGCGAAGATTCAGGCCGCGGCGCGGCGGGCGGTGGCGGCGCACGTCGCGGGCAACCAGGTCGTCGTCGTCGTCAGCGCGATGGGCAAGACGACCGACGAGCTCCTCGGCCTCGCCAAGCAGATGGCCGACCGGCCGCCCAAGCGCGAGATGGACCAGCTCCTCGCCACCGGCGAGCAAGTCACCATCGCCCTCATGGCGATGGCGATCCACAGCCAGGGCTACGACGCGATCAGCCTCACCGGCGGGCAGATCGGGCTGAAAACGGACGAGGCGTTCACCAAGGCCCGCATCCAGAGCATCGACGAGTGGCGGATCCACGCCCACCTCGACGCCGGGCGGATCGTCGTGGTCGCCGGCTTCCAGGGCGTCACCCTCGCCGGCGAGACGACCACCCTCGGCCGCGGCGGGTCGAACGCCACCCTCGTCGCGCTCGGCGCGGTGCTCAAGGCCGACGTGTGCGAGAACTACACCGACGTCGACGGCATCTACACCGCCGACCCGCGCCTGGTCCCCACCGCCCGCAAGATCGACCGCATCAGCTACGATGAAATGCTCGAATTGTCCGGCCTCGGCGCGGGCGTGCTGCAGACGCGGGCGGTGGAGTTCGCCAAAAAGTACGGCGTGCCGCTGCACGTCCGCAACAGCCAGAACGACACCGAGGGCACCTGGATCGTCGCGGAGACCCTACTCATGGAACACATCGTCGTCAGCGGCTGCGCGCTCAAGAAAAACCTCGTCCGCGTGACCCTCAAGAACGTGCCCGACCACCCCGGCATGGCCGCCGATTTGTTCGGCGAGATCGCGGCCTCCAACGTCGTCGTCGACGACATCATCCAGAACGTGCTCGACGACGGCACCGCCAACATCAGCTTCACCGTCGAGGACGGCGATCTGGCCGACATCCGCCCGGTCGTCGACCGCTTCTGCCGGCGGATGGACGCCGGGTCGCAGCCGCAGTACCACGAGAACCTGGCGAAGGTCAGCGTCGTGGGCGTCGGCATGAGGAGCCACACCGGCGTGGCGCGGCTGATGTTCAAGGCGCTGGCCGACGCGGCGGTGAACATCCAGAACATCACCACCAGCGAGATCAAGATCTCGTGCATCATCGCCCGCGCCGACGGCCAGCGCGCGCTGCAGGCGGTCCACGACGCCTTCGACCTCGGGGCCGAGCCGTTCGTGGAATAACGGGGGTTTGCCATGATCTCCCGCCGCGAACTGTTGACGCCGATGGAGCTCGAGCTCGACCGCCTGCGCCGCGGCCGGCGGCGGTGGCGGTGGGCCTCGCTCTCGCTGCTGCTGATTCTCGTCGGCACGGTGCTGGTCAGCCACTGGCGCGGGCCGGAGGTGGTGATCGGCAGCGACTGGGACGAGTTCGATAAAAAGCCGTTCCCCGTCGACCGCGTGGTGGACGGCGACACGGTGCGGATCGACGTCGGCGGCGGGCGGAGCGAGTCGGTCCGCCTCGTCGGCATCGACGCCCCGGAAGTCCACGGCGGCCCCGGCGGCGGGCCGGCGCACTACGGGGCGGAGGCGCGGGACTACCTCAAAAAGCGGCTCGACGGCCAATCGGTCGTCGTGCGGCTTCAGGAGACCGCCTCGCGCGACAAGTACGGCCGGCTGCTGGCGTACCTTTACCTCGGCGACCGCGAGGACGTGAACCTGACGCTGGTCCGCACCGGCCACGCCTACGCCGACCGGCGGTTCCGCCACGCCCTCGAGTCGCAGTTCACCCAGGCCGAGGCCGAGGCGCGGAAAAAGAAGGTGGGCTTGTGGGCAGACGTGAAAGACTCGGACGAACCCGAGTGGCGTCAGAAATGGCTGGCGGACCGTGCCACGGGGGGTCAGTCCGCGTGAACCGTGCCGACGGTCAGGCGGTGCAATGATCCGCCGTCCCGCACCAGCAGCCGGCCGTCGGGGTCGATGCCTTCGCAGGTGCCCTCGACCTCGCCGACCCGCACCCGCCGGCCGGTCAGGGCGTGGTGCCGCGAATACTCCTCCCGCACCGAAGCGAAGGTCACCTCGTCCGGCCGCAGCAGCAGCGCGGCGAGGTGCGTCGCCAGCGCCGCCAGCGCGGCGGCCACATCGGTCCGGCGGCCGGTGGCGGCGTAAAGGCTCGTCGCCCGACGCCGCACCTCCGGCGGCAAATCGGCCGGGTCGACGTTCAGGTTCAGGCCGATGCCGATCAAATCGACCCCCTCCAGCCGCTCGCACAGCAGGCCGGCGAGTTTCAGGCCGTCGCGCTGCAAGTCGTTCGGCCACTTCAGGTCGCTGGACAAGCCTAGGTCGAGCACCGCCCGCCGCACCGCCACGCCCGCCACGAGCGGCACCTGATGCACCGGCATCGCCCCGCCCGCCGGCAGCGCGAACGTGACGGTGACGGCCCCCGGCGGCGCGTGCCAGGCGTTCGCCCCCCGCCCCCGGCCGGCAGTCTGCGAGAAGGTCAGCACCGCCGCCGGCGCGAACAGCTCGCCCGCCCGCCGCAGCCGCGCCGCCTCGTCGTTGGTGCTCCCCAGCGTCGGGTAGACGTGCGGCCGGAACGGGCGGAGCGCGTCGCGGAGTTCCTCGTGGGACGGGTCCATCGGCTGCTACGATACGCCGTGTTCCGCCTGACCGATTCGCAGCAAGCCCAGTTCGCCGCCGCCGTGGAAGCCGCCGCGGCGCGGCCGGGCGTGGCGGCGGCGGTGCGGCGGGTTTACGCCTCGCTCCAGAAGCGCGTCGACGCCCGGCAACCCGTCTGCGACGCCTCCGGCCGGTGCTGCCGGTTCGAGGACTTCGGCCACCGCCTGTTCGTCACCACCGTCGAACTCGCCGCCTTCGCCTCAAGCGTCGACCCGGCGCCGGCGGGCTGGGACGGCACCGGCTGCCCCCACCAGACCGGCGGCACGTGCGGCGTCCACGCCCACCGGCCGTTCGGCTGCCGGATGTTCTACTGCGACCCCACCGCCGGCGACTGGCAGGCGGCGGAATATGAGCGGTATCACAAGCGGCTCAAGCGGCTGCACGCGGCGCTGGGGGTGCCCTACTTTTACGTCGAGTGGCGCGACGCGCTGCTGGCGGCGGGGCTGGCGGCGGCCGAAGAATCCATAGCCGGACCGAATCCGGCGGGCCGCGGGTTGATTCCGCTGTCGGTGGCGGGAAAGTCGCTTTGACGCGCGGCACGCGGCCCGTTACATTGGCCGCCGTCCGGTTGTACCGAGTCGTCGCATCACGAGGCACCCATGACCCACCGTCTTTCCCTGCTCGCGCTCACCCTGGCCGCCGGCCTGTCCGCCGCGGCGTTCACCGGCGGCTGCGCCCGGCCGAACGAGATCGGCTACACCCCCGTCTACACCGCCAAGGAGCGGGGCAACCTGATCCTGCGGAACTGGGATCTGGAGGGCAAAATGCTGGTCGACGACGTCGACTACGCCCTGCTGCTCCGCCCGCACAGCGACCTCACCGTCTGGCACATTCGGTAGACCGAATCACGGCCGGTCAGGAGGCGTGGCGGTAGGCGGGCTCGTCCGAGGTCTGCGGCGCGAGGCCGTCGTGCGCGGCCTTCAGCCGCTTGCGGCGGACCTCGTTCAGGTGGTCCAAATACTCCCGGAGCGACCCCGCGCTGAAGCGGCTGAGGAACTTGGGCTTGGCCGTCGCGTTGTGCTGCCGGATGGCGGCGATCAGGTCCTGCTTGCGGGCCTCGAGCATCTCCCGCCCGGCCGCGGCGCGGCGGCGGTCCTCGGCGAGGCGGCTCATCAGCGTCGGGCGTTCGATCGGTCGGTCGGTTGTGGGGTTCATCGGCCCTCCGGGTGCGTGCGGTGCGGACGGGATCGGGTAGACTTGCGGCTAGACTTGCCCGCCCGCCCGGCGAATCATCGGAATGGTCGGCCGCGCCGCTTGAATCGGTCCGGCCGACTTTGCTTGTCCTGCCGGTCCTGACGACGCCCGCCCCCGCCCCGATCCACGCGGTTCCGCCCATGCCCGACCCCGCCCTCCCTTCCGCCGCCGACCAAGAGCGCGCCCGCGACCCGATCACGGGCCTGCGGCCGATGAGCCGCACCGCCGGGCTAGGGCTGCACGATTATTCCGCCATCAACACCGCCGCCGTGGTCGGCCTGGTCCTCGGGTTGGCGGGGTGGCTGGTCGTCTTCGGCACCGCACTGCTGGTGGTGCCGGCGGCGGGGCTGCTCTTCGCCATCCTCGCCCTGCGGCAGATCCGGCGCAGCAGCGGCACCGAGTCGGGCCTGCTGCTGGCGATCCTCGGCGGGCTGCTCTCGCTGGGGTTCCTCGGCTACGCGGTCGTCACCACCGTCGGCGAGGCGGCGCGGGCGCGGACCGACCGGGCGCAGATCGACGCCGCCGTCCGCGAGGCCGGCCGCGACATCGCCGCCGACAACTTCGACGCCGCCTACGCCCTGTTCCACCCGCGGTTTCACGAGGTTTACTCGCGCGAGGTGTTCGAGCAAACGCTGCGGGGCCTGCAGAAGTCGCGGCGGTACGGCAAAATTGAGGCGATGCAGGCCGGCGACGTGCTGCGGTTCGAGCAGGACCGCGCCACCGGCCGGCGGACCGGCGTCGGCCAAATCGTCGCCACCGTGAAGCTCGCCGACGGCACCACCGCCGAGGCCCGCCACATGGCCGTCTTCTGGGACGACGGCGGCAAGTGGAAGATCCTCAGCCTCGGCGACTGGTTCGCCAAGCCGCAGGACCAACCCATCGGCGGCCCCGCCGCCGGGCCGCCGCCACCGGGGGCCCCGTGATCCGGCCCCGCCGCGGTTGGCGGGTGGTTCTGGTCGGGCTGCTGCTGCTCGCCGGGTGTAGCCACGAGAAGCCCTACGGGGTCGAGGCGCGGCTGCGGCTGCCCGCCGGGTCGGGCCGGGAGGTCTGGGCCGTCGCGCCGGCGATCGATCTGTCCGGCGAGAACCTCATCGACCCGCTGCTGCAGGGCGATTCGCTGTTCCGCGAGTTGCAGACGGTGCTGGGCCTGACCGCCCTGCCGGTGAACCGCGCGGCGCAGGTGTATGCCGCGCTGGGCATCCGGCAGGTGCAGAGTCAGGCCGACGCCGATTTGGTGCTGTCGAACCTCGGGGCGACGGGGCTGGTGGTGCCGACGATCACGCTGTACGACCCCTACGACCCGCCGAAGGTGGGGGCGACGCTGACGCTGTTCCGGCGGTCGGCGAAACTCCAGCCGCCGGCGCGGTCCGACGCCACGCCGCGCGAGCAGGCGCGCGACGCCCTGCCGCCGCCGGGCTCGACGCTGCCGGTGAACTTCGCGCCCGGCACGGTGCAGGCGACGGGCGTGTTCGACGCCGCCAACGGGAGCGTCCGGGTGGCCCTGGCGGAGTATGCCGACGGCCGCTACGACCCGCGCGGCCCGGCGGCGGAGCGCGAGTACCTGCTGGACGTGGACCGCTACACCGGGTGGGTCTACTACGAGCTGCTGCACGATTTGGTCAAGAATTGGCGCGACGCGACGAAGGCCGCCAAGTAGCCTCTCACGACGCGACTCCGACATTTCACCGCCCCATCCGGTCGCGTCCGACAAAATAGCGGCGTTGAACTGGGGGAACTCGGGGATTTGGCCGATAGGGATCGTGTCCAGCATGTTGTAGTGCCGGGCGCCGCATCCCGATGGGTTTTAGCTCGGAGCGCAAGTGAGCCAGACGAAGACGCCGCCGCCGGCCGTGGAGCAGGGTGAGTCGCAGACGCTGTCGCTGACGAAGGGGGAGCACCACTTCCGGGTGAATTACGCGGCGGGGGATGAGGTGTCGGCGCTGTCGGCGCTGGTGGAGATGGCCGAGAGTCGGCCCGGCGGGTTCGACTGGTTCGACGCGGCGGTGCTGAGCCACCAGCTCGGGCAGCAAATGGCTAAGGAGATGAAGGCCCACCTGCCGAAAAAAGCGGCGTAGGGAGTGAGGCCTTCGAGTCACGTCGAACGCACCGCGCGCCGGGGACCGGCCCGCGTCGAACCCGGCCGCCGCTTTCGCGGGGGCCGACGAAACAACGGAGTGTCCGGCGGCGGGCCAGCCCCGCCGCCCCCTGGTGCGGTGCCCATGAATGATTCCCACGCCCCGGTCCCATCCCGGAGCACGAGCTTCGCCGACGGTTCCGATGAGCCCGACGCGACCGAAGTGCCCGACGGCTTCCAACTGCCGCCTCGGCTCAAGTCCGGCCTCGCCCCGACGCCGGCGGCGGTGATCTGCCCGCTGGTGCGGCAGTTCCTCGATTACCTGAAGCTCGAGCGGCACTTCAGCGATTACACCGTCCGCAGCTACACCGCCGACCTGGTGCAGTTCGGCCAGTTCCTCGCCGGCGAGATCGGCAAAACCTACGCCGCCGGCCGCGCCGGCGGGCCGACGCCCTTCAGGACCACGCCCGACGACCGCCTGCTCGCCGTCGAGCCCGAGGCCGTCCGCGAGTTCCTCGCCTACCTTCACGGCCAGAATTACTCGAAAAGTACCACTGCCCGCAAATTGGCGACGCTGCGGAGCTTCTACAAACTGCTGGTCCGTCGGGGCAAGCTCAAGGTTCACCCCCTCGGCACCATCCGCACGCCCAAGCAGGACAAGCGGCTGCCCAAGTGCCTGGAGCTCGAGCAGGTGCAAACCCTGCTCGACGCGCCCGGCGACGCCGACATTTTGGCGATTCGCGATAAGGCGATTCTGGAGGTTCTCTACTCGTCCGGCATCCGCGTCAGCGAGTTGGTCGATCTGCAACTGGACGACCTGGACTTGCAGGAGGGCGTGCTGCGGATCCGCGGCAAGGGGCGGAAGGACCGGCTGACGCCGATCGGGTCGCAGGCGATCCTTGCGCTGCAGGTCTACTTTGAGGTCCGGGCGATGGACCCGAAGATGAACGGCCACAAGGTGTTCCTGAACAAGCACGGCCGGTCGTTGAGCACCCGGAGCGTCCGGCGGAAGCTGGACAAATATCTAGCGATGGCGGGCTTGGATCCGGGGATCAGCCCGCACACGCTGCGGCACAGTTTTGCCACGCACCTGCTGAACAACGGCGCCGATCTGCGGAGCGTGCAGGAACTGCTCGGCCACCAGAGTTTGAGCACCACGCAGGTCTACACCCACCTGACGACGGCCCGGATGAAGAGCGTTTACGACGCCGCCCACCCGCGGGCGAACGAGCCGGCGATGTCCGCCCCGCTGCCGACGCGGACAAGGCCACTTTATCCGGCCAAGGCGGGTTGAAAGAGGGATGAGCGGGCAAGGGATGAGCGGGTGAGGAGGAGGGATAGTCCTTCGCCCTCACCCGCTCATCGCTCACCTGCTCGCCCCTATTTTCACATCCCGCCGCCGCCGCCCTGCATTTGCTGGCGGGCCTGGATGCCGGCGGTCACGAGGGCTTGGATAAGCTTGGTAGGGACGTAGCCGTCGAGCATCAGGGTCGAGCCGTCGGTGCTGAGGGCCTCGCCGATGGGCGGCAGGTTGGCCGGCACCGCGACGTTGAACTGCATGAACGCCCCGCCGACCTTGGTGGCGCTGGTCAACAGCCGGTCGAGCGGGATGTAGGCGACGGCGATCTTGCCCTTGGGCAGCGCGCCGGTCACCTCGTCCATGCCGGCGGCGGTGGTGAGGTTGTCCTTGTCGGCCTTGGCGGCGTCGATGGCGGTCTTCATCTGGCCCTCGTCTAGGCCGGAGAAGCTCAGGACCGAGTCGCCGACCTTGCCGTACAGCGTGCGGGCGCCGGACGGGCCGTAGATGAAGGTCATCATCTGCTGCTGCTGCTGGGCGTTGGGGGCGTTGGGGTCGGGGACGACGGTGAGGGAGTCGAACGACGTGCCGTCGATCGTCTCGGCGTCGGCCTTGAACTCGGTCTTGGGCTGGCCGGCATCGGCCCCGACCGCGCCGAGGAACGCCTGCTGGGCCTCGACGGCCGCCTGCTTGTTCTTCACGATCGCCGCCGTGTCGCCGCGCTCCACCGTGACCAACTGAACGATGGCGACCTGCCCGAGCGCGCCGTCGGGGGCGAGGAACCCGAAGGAATTGCTCTTGACGCTGCCGGCGTAGTCCTCGATCGCCTTCACGAGGTCGCCGGCGCTCTTGAGGTTCGCGTCGCCCTTGACCTTGTCGACGACCGGGCCGGCGACGTCGGTGACGAGCTGCTTCATGGCGTCCGGCGGCAGGTTGGTGCCGCCGAACAGCAGGTACTCGCCGCCGGGCAGGCCCTTGACCAGCGCGTCGCTCGTGCCCTTGAACTTGGCGACCAGGCCGCCGAGGTAACTGTCGGGCTGGAAGTCGGCCATCACGGTCGGCATCAGGCCGTTCTCGGTGACCGTCAGCGTCACGGTCGCCGCGTCGGCGTCGCGCAGGAACGCCTCGGCGACGTTGAGGAGCTGCCCCGCCCCGGCCTCGAACAGCGGCTTGAGCTGCTGCGCCTTCTGCGGGTCGCGCTGGGCGATGCTCCGCGTGGCGTTGTCCACCAGTTCATCGATGGTCTTCTGGCGGTCCTCGTTGAGCTTCGGCAGCAGCGTGTTGCGGAGCTGCGGCATGTTCGCGTAAAGGACGATGTCCTTCTTGTCCAGTTCCGCCGCCGCCTTGCCGGAGGGCTTGATCGGCTCGGTGGCCTTCTTCAGGGCGAGGGCCTTGATTTGGCTGAGGGCGGCATAATCGCCGTGCTGCACGACGTAGGTCGGCTCGGTCGAGTCGCCGATCTCGACGGTGGCGACGTCGCCGTCCATCTTCGCCTCGGGGAAGTTGCCGAGGAACGCCTTGTAGTCCGTGACCGGCAGGAGCAGGACGACCGGCGGGGTCTTCTCGAGGTCGGCCGCCTTGTCGCCGTCGGCGGCGGGCTCGGCGGCAGGTCCGGTGGTCGCGGCGCCGGTGGCCGAGCCGTAGACGATCACCGCCGCGTCGCCGGCGTCGTCGAGGCCGTCCTTGATGCCCGCCTGCTCCTTGAGGCTGGCGAGCGGGGTGGCGGCCTCGGGGCGGGCGCGGTCGATGCCGACCTGCTTGGCGAACACGCCGAACTTGTCGCTGGTTTGCTGCAGGTGGCTGAACTTCACGAACATCATCGCGTCGTTCGGCACCTGGTCGACCACCCCCGCGGCGAGGGCGGCCGAGACCGGCGCGACCGCCACCGCCAGGGCCACGGCGGCGAGGCGGGTGAGCGGCCGTTTGGCGAGGCGGGCCACTTGGCGGGCGATGGGGCGGGTCAGCGGGCGGGGGGCGAGCAGCATGGGGGTTCCTTCTCTTTGAGTCCTTCGTGTCGCGCGCGGTCCGGCCGCGCCGGGCGATTGTCCCAACGAGTATAACCGCCGACTATTCCGCCCGCACCACCTAAAAAAACGCTACCGGCCCGGCCCGCCGCCGGGCCACGCTAAGATGGGGGCGATGCGACTGTCGGTCCTCCCGCCCCCCGCCGCCGCCCCGATGCCCTCGGGCTTTGACACCGGCCCGCGGTCCATCGCCGCGGTGCGGATGCTCCGCCTCAGCGTCACCGACCGCTGCAACTTCCGCTGCACCTACTGCATGCCCGAGGCCGGCGTGCGGTGGCTCGACAAGGCCAACCTGCTGAGCTTCGAGGAGGTCGCCGCCGTCGTCCGCGCCGCGGTGGAGATCCACGGGATCCGGCGGTTCAAGATCACCGGCGGCGAGCCGACCGTCCGCCGCGACCTGCCGGCCCTCGTGGCGATGCTCCGGCGGATTCCGGGCGTCGACGATCTCTCGATGACGACCAACGGGATGCTGCTCGAAAACCTCGCCCGGCCGCTGCGCGACGCGGGGCTCGACCGCCTCACCGTCAGCCTCGACAGCCTGCGGCCCGACCGCTTCCGGCAGATCACGCGCGTCGGCGATTTGGCCCAGGTCCTCGCCGGGCTCGATGCGGCGGAGGCGGCGGGATTCTCGTCGGTCAAGGTCAACTGCGTGACGATGCGCGGCACGAACGACGACGAACTGGCCGACTTCGCGCGGTTGACGCTGGGCCGGCGGATCACGGTGCGGTTCATCGAGTACATGCCGCTGGGCGAGTCGCAGTTGACCGAGGTCGCGGACGTGGCGGCGGAGGAGAGCGGCCCGGCGGGCGGGTGCGGGGCGCAGGACCGCGGGGCGGGGGCGTTTCTGCCGGAGGGGGAGGCGCGGGGGCGGATCGAGGCGGAACTGGGGCCGCTGGTGGCGGTGGACCGGGCGAGCGAGGCGGGCGTCGGGCCGGCGGTGCCGTACCGGCTGCGCGACGGCTCGCCGCTCGGGCGGGTGGGCTTTATCAGCGCGATGAGCGCGCCGTTCTGCGCCACCTGCAACCGCCTGCGGCTGACGGCCGAGGGGGTGCTGCGGAGCTGCCTGTTCGAGGGGGGCGAGGTGGACGTGCGGCCGATTTTACGGTCGGGATTCGACGGTATTCAGACGCGGTTAGCCGCCGCGATGGCCGAGTGCGTGCGGCTGAAGCCCGACGTCCACGGCCGCCGCGGCGACACGCAGATGAGCCGCATCGGCGGGTGAGTTGTGGCTCGCGGCTGCGAATGGAAAACCGATTGCGGTTTCGCAAAGAAAAGTGCGGACCCGGAGCCGTTCATTTCTTTGCGAAGCCGCAAGCGGCTGGGCGTTAGGCCCTGCTGAACATGCCCAGCACGAAAAGGATTGCCGACAGCGTCGTCCCGATGATGCTCAGCCAGAACCCGAAGCCCGCCCGGACCGGCGCGCTCGACGCCTTGCCCTTGACCGAGAAGACGATGCCGGTGATGCCGAGCGGCACGCCGACCAATGAGCACCAGACGAACAAGACCGAGCAGATGCCGAGCACCAGCCCGGCGGTCGCGGCGTCGGCGCGGTCGGCCTCCTGGTACGACGGGCGGCCGTAGCCGGCGGGGCCGTAGTAGCCGAGTCCCTGGTCGGCGGGGCCGGAATTAGCCTGAGCCGACGTCTGCCCCATCGTCTGCCCCAGCGGGGGCGGCTGGGCGGGGCCGGGCGGCGGCGCGTTCGGCAGCAGCGTCGGGACTGACGCGGCGGGCTGCCACTGCTCCATGCCGTCGGTCCAGACGAGCTGGTCCGGGCGGATGGTGCCGGCCTGCGCCAGCCGCCACAACTGCTCCCACGGCACCGGCCCCACCTGGCCGCCGCCGTCGGCGTAGTACCACAAACTCTCGGCCACAAAACCTCCCGCACGGAATGGGTGAAGTCGGGCAGTCTACCGATGCCGCGCGGCGATGCAACCATTTCCGGATAGCCGCGAGCGCCGCGAGCGCTTTTCCGTTCCACGACTGAAAAGCGCTCGCTGCGCTCGCGGCTAACCGGAGAGGGTTGCCGCAGCGCGCCCGACGCCGTACCGTCGCGGCCGTGCTGGAGCGAATCGACTGCCCGAACGGCGTGGTGATCTACCGCTCGCCCCTGTTGGCGGCGGCGGGGGTGCCGCACGCTTTCTCCACCCGCCGCGGCGGCGTGAGCCCCCCGCCGTTCGACGCGCTGAACCTCGGCCGCTGCCCCGGCGATTTGCAGGACGACCCGGCGAACCTGGCCGAGAATTACCGCCGCCTGCTCACCGCCGCCGGGCTGGGCGGGCGGGAGCACGTCTACCTGCACCAGATTCATTCCGCGGTTGTTCACACGGTGCCTGCTGGCGGGCCGTTCGATTGCGATTCGCAAGGCGACGCGCTGGTGACGGACGACCCGGCCCGCGCGCTGTCGGTTCGCGTGGCCGACTGCCTGCCGGTGCTGCTGGCGTCGGCCGACGGGCGGCGGGTGGCGGTGGTTCACGCGGGCTGGCGCGGCGTGGTGGGCGGCGCGGTCACCGCGGTCGGCGCGGGCTTCGACGTCGCTGCAATCGGGCCGGGGATCGGGTTCAACGCCTTCGAGGTCGGCCCGGAGGTGGTCGCGGCGTTCCGAGAAACGTTCGGCGACGGGCCGTGGCTGCGCGAGTCGGGCGGGAAGGGGCACATCGACCTGGCCGCGCTGGTCGAGCGGCAGCTGCGCGGCATCGGCGTTGGCCGGATCGACCGGACGGACCGCTGCACGCACCGTGACGCGGGGGAGTTCTTCAGCCACCGCCGCGACGGCGCGCCGACGGGCCGGGGGGCGGCGGTGATCGGACCGGCCGCTTGCGGCTTCGCAAAGTAATGATTCTTGAACGTTCGTTTCTTTGCGAAGCCGCAAGCGGCAAACGAATTATTTCCACTCGCGCTTCAGCACCGCGAGCACCTGCGGGCGGTCTTGGACGGCGTAGGCGTCGGCGCCCTCGAACCGGCGCCAGTCGTCGGTGGTGAACCACTTCCAGACGAAGACGCCGACGACGAAGTCGTGCTTGGCGGCCTGCTCGAGCGCGACCTTGTAGAGCAGGGCCTGGTATGCCGGCTCGTCCGCCCCGCCGCTGCCGTGCCAGGGGGTGCGGCCGGCGGCGGCGTCGGGCGGGTAGCCGAGCTCGGTCAGGCAGATCGGCCGGCCGAACTTTTTCGCCAGCGGGGCGAGCTCGGCATAGACGATCTCCCACCCCACCCGCAGTTGGGCCTCGGGGGCGAGGTCCTTGTTCGTCAGCGGGAAGTAGCCGTTGACGCCGATGCAATCGACCGCGTCCCACCACTTGACCTGCCCCCACGCCCCGAATGCCGCGGCGTAGGTGAGCGGCCCCTTGTAAACCTCCCGCACGCGGGCGATCAACTTCCGCCAGTCCGCCTCGCGGCCGGTGGTGCCCATCAGCTCGCAACCGACGCACAGCGCGTCGGCGTCGGTGTCGGCGGCGATTTTGGCCTGGTTCAGGACGTAGGCGCCGTAGTTCTCGAACCACGCCGACCAGTCCGCCTCGGTGGTCATCTTCACGTCGCCGGGCCACTTGCCGCGGCCGAAGTCGCGGCTCCAGAGGTGGGGCTTGAGCATCACCTTCAGCCCCGCGGCGTGGGCGTCGCGGACGGCCTTGGCGAGGTTGGTGTCGCTCAGCGTCCGGTCGCCCCCGAAGCGGACCTCGGGGCCGTCGAGTTTCGGCAGGTAGGCGAAGTCGTTGAGCGCGACCCAGTTCCCGCCGACCGCCGCGATGGCCTTGAACTGCTGCCGACACTCGTCCGAGCCGTAGCCGAAGCCGTCGCGGTGGATGTGGGCAACGGTGACGCCGTTCACCGGGTCGGCGGAGGTCGAGCCGCAGAAGCACAGAGTGGCGGCCAGGAGCAGCAGGATGTTCTGTTTCATTTTGTCTTCCGAGTCGCAAAACCATCCGACCGCCAACCGTGGAACGGGCGTCCCGCCCGGATTCTCTTTCTGAAACCACTTTGCCGAAGAAATCCGGGCGGGACGCCCGTTCCACGGTCAGCACGATGGCAAATGCTCGATCAGGCGGTCCATCTGCCCGACAGTGTTGTAAAAGTGCGGGGAGATGCGCAGCCGGCCCTCGCGCGCCGCGACTTCGATCTTGCCCTCCCGCAGCAATTGCAAGACGGCCTCTGGCGTGACGCCGCCGGTGGTGAAGCAGACCGCGCCGGCGCGCGAGTCGGGCGTGACCAGCGCGTAGCCCTTGGCCGCCGCCCCCTCGATCAGCCGGTCGTGCAGCGCGGCGACCTGCGCGTGGACGTTTTCAATCCCCGCCGACAGCAGTAGGCCGACCGACGCCTTGAGCGCGTGCAGCCCCGCGAGGTTCGGCGAGCCGCACTCGAACTTGGCGGCGGTGTCCTGTAGCGCGTAGTTGATGTCGCCCCAGTCCATCGGGTTGACCACGTTCGCCGCGCCGATCAGCACCGGCCGCGTCTCGGGCAGCAACTCGCGGCGGCAGTAGAAAAAGCCCAGGCCCGGCCCGCCCATCAGCCACTTGTGGCTGCCGCTGGCGAGGTAGTCGATGTTCATCGCCCGCACGTCGACCGGCGCGACGCCCAAACTTTGGATCGCGTCGACGCAGAAAATGATGCCGCGCTCGCGGCAGAACGCGCCGATTTTCGCCAGATCCAGCCGCTGGCCGCTGGCCCACTCGACGTGGCTGAGGGCGACCATCCTGCACGCCGGGTCGGCGGCGGCTTCGAGGATTTTCGCCTCCGGAACCGCCCGCCGGCCGTCGGCGGTGGTCTCCTCGGCCACCGCCACGCGCCGCACGCCGTGGCGTCGCTCGAGCTCCATCCAGGGGTAGACGTTGGCGGGGTACTCCGCGTCGGCCGTCACGATCACGTCCCCCGCCGACCAGTCGCGGCCGAAGGCGGGAATGCTCAGCCCCTCGGCGGTGTTTTTGACAAAGGCGATCTCGTCCGCGTCGGCGTTCAGCAGTTTTGCCGCGTCGGCGCGGAGGCTCAGGCCCTGCATGAACAAATCGATCATGCCGGCCGAGTCGGTTTGCATCACGTCGACGACGTGGGCGAGGGCATCGCGGACGGGCGTGGGGAAGGGGGCGATGCCGGCGTGGTTGAAGTGGTCCCACCGCCGCAGGATGGGGAAAACGTCGGGGTTGCCGATGAGCGAGTCGATCACTGGTTCGGTTGGGGCCATCGCCGAACATCATACGGCGTCGGACGCGCGGTATAATGCACGCCCCGCTTCGCCCGACCATCGCCCCCAGCCGAAGGTGCCGCGCATGAAGACTTCGTTCACCCGCCCGCTGCTGCCGCTGCTGACGCCCGCGTTGCTCGCGTCGATCCTCGCCGGGCCCGCGTTCGGGCAGGAGAAGCCGCCGAAGACGCCGGACGAGAAGCCGGGCGTGACGCAGAAGCTCGGGCCGTCGTCGGTGAAGGCGCTGAAGCCGAAGAAGGGCAAGGCCGCCGCGCCGGCGATTTTCGCCGGGCCGCTGACGGGCGTGTCGGCCGACGACTTCAAGCCCGAGGAGTTGCCGCCGCTGGAGTTGCCGGCGTACGACACGGCCGTCGAGCGCGCCGCCGCCGAGGCCGACGCGGGGCGGTACAAGCTCGCGCTGAACGACCTGTACGTGGCCGAGAAAAAGAAGGAGGTGGCTGACCCGGTCGCCTTCGTGCTGGCGAAGGGCCGGGCGCTGCTGGGCCTTCAGCGGTGGGATCAGGCGCTGGACGCGCTGGCGAACTCGGACGACCCGAGGGTGTTGGTGCTGCGCGCCCGCGTGCTGGCCGACGCCGGCAAGGTGGCCGAGGCGGTGGACGTGCTGCGGGAGGCGGTGGCGAAGGCGCCGGCCGATGTGCCGGCGCACTTTTACCTCGCCTACTTCCTGGAGCAGTCGGGCAAAACCGATGAGGCGGCCACGGCCTACGGCTGGTTCACCGCCGACGGGCAGGCGTTCCTCTCGACGTGGAAGCGGCTGGGGGCGAGCGGCTTTTCGTCCGCCGAAGAACTCACGCTGACCGCCCGCGGCATCGACCGCTGGGCGCGGCTGACCGCCAGTTACGCCAAGCTGCCGGAGCTGCACAACACGATTTTGTCGATGATGGTGGCGGCGTATGACGTGGTGGACCGCGGCTACTGGCCCGCCCACGTCGCCGAGGCGGAGTATCAACTCTTCCACAACGACCGCGAGGCCGCCGACGCCGCGCTGGAGGCGGCCCTTGCGGCCAACCCGCGCGACATCCCGACGCTCTCGATGTTCGGCAACAACCGCCTGGAGGTCTACGACCTGGAGACCGCCGACGCCGCGGTGCAGGCGATCCGCGCAGTAAACGCCGACTCGCCCGACGCCGATTTGCTCGACGCCCGCGGTTTGCTGCGCGCCCGCCAGCCGGCCGGCGCGCTGGCGGCGGTCGACCGCGCGCTGAAGGTTCGGCCGAACGACCTGGAAGCCCTCGGCCTGCTCGCGGCGGCGTATGCGGTCGACCTGCAGGATGCCAAGTCGAACGCGGTGCTGGCGAAGGTGGATCAGCTCGACCCCGGCAACGCCACGGCCTACTTCGAGGTGGCCGAGCGGCTCAGCGACCAGTCGCAGTACCCCCGCGCCGCGGAGATGTACCAAGTCGCCATCGACCGCGCCCCGTGGTGGAGCGGCCCGAAGAACGGCCTGGGGATGCTGCTGGTGCAGGACGGCGACGAGGACCGCGCCAAAACCGTGCTCGACGCCGCCTACGCCGTCGACCCCTACAACCTGCGGACCGTGAACTTCCGCCGGCTGCTGGAGAAGATGGAGGGGTTCACGCGGACCGAGACCGCGCACTTCATTTTCCTCAACGGGCCGCAGGACGATTTGATCGTCAAGCGGTACGTCGCGCCGTACCTGGAGTCGGTCTACCCGGAGGTGACGAAGGACTTTGCCTACGAGCCGACGGAGAAGACGCGGATCGAGATTTTCCCGAACCTCGACACGTTCTCGGTCCGGTTCGCCGGTCAGCCGGGGGTGGAGAATTACGGCGTGAACCTGGGCCGGGTGGTGGCGATGATGACGCCGCGGCCGGGCGAGGCGATGGGGAACTTCAACTGGGCCCGCGTGATCCGCCACGAGTTCACCCACCGCATCAACGAGGCGGCCACCGAGAACCGCTGCCCGCGCTGGCTGACCGAGGGGCTGGCGGTCTGGCAGGAGAACGTGCCCTACCGCTTCCCCTGGATTCTGCCGGTGCTTTACGAGTCGGCCAGCAAGGGGGAGTTGATCCCGCTGCTGGAGTTGAACGACGCCTTCCGCAAGCCGAAGAAGCCGACCGACGGCGAGCTGGCGTACATGGAGGGTTTCTGGATCACCGAGTACGCGCGCGACGCCTACGGGCCGGGCGCGGTGGTGAAGCTGCTCGACGCCTACAAGCGCGGGGCGGACGAGCGGACGAGCTTCCAGATGGCCTACGGCGCGAGCACCGAGGACTTCCAAAAAGGCTTCTTCGCGTGGGCCAAAAAGAAGGTCGACGGCTGGGGCTACGGCAAGGCGGACGCGGAGAAGTACGAGGCGCTGCGGAAGGAGGGGGACGCGCTGATCGCCGCCCAAAAGTTCGAGCAGGCCGCTGAGGTGTGGGAGAAGATCGCCGCGCTGCGGCCGATCGACGATTTGCCGCACAAGCGGCTGGCGGGGCTGTACATGAAGCTCGGGCGCGACGAGGAGGCGGCCAAGCACCTGATGATCCTGAGCCGCATCGAGCTGTCGGACAATCGGTACGCGAAGCGGACGGCGATGATCCTCAAGGCCGCCGGCAAGCCCGACCAGGCCCTGCCGGCGGCGGTGCAGGCGGTCTACATCAACCCCTACGACCCGGCCGCCCACGACCTGCTGGGCGAGTTGTACGACGCGACGGATCAACCGGACGAGGCCGCATCCGAGCGCGACGTGGCCGAGCAGTTGCGGGCCAAGGCGGAGCAGGCGGACAGGCCGGAGGCCGATGCCGCCCAGAAGTGAAGGGCGAAGTGGGAAGGCCGAAGTGCGAAGTGAGCGAAGTGCGAAGTGAAAAAACCGGCCGCCGATGCTTCGCTTCGCACTTCGGCCTTCGCCCTTCGCCCTTCCGATGATTTGACGCCGCCCCGCCGCTTAGGCTAACTTCCGCCGACCTTGCGTGCCCTCGCCGCCATCCTCCTCAGCCTCCTGCTGACCGCCCCGGCCCTCGGGCAGGCGTCGGGCACGGTCGAGCGCGCGGGCCTCGACGGCTACGTCCGGCCCAACTGCTGGGTGCCCCTCCGCGTCCGACTCAAGGCCGAGACCGGCACCAGCCAGCGCCTGCTGCTCCGCGTCCGGCAGCTCGACCTCGACGGCGACACCGTCCTGTTCCAGCGCGAAATCTCCCTCACCGGCAACCTCGCCGGCGAGCGCCGCGAGCAGGACTACTGGACCTACTTCAAGCCCGAGCCGGTCGAGAACGGTTTGGCCTCGACCGCCGATTTGCAAACGCTGAATAAGCGGTTGGTCGTCACCGTCAACGCGCTGAACGGCACCGAGATCGCGCGGCTGCCGATCACCAACTCGCTCAAGCCGGTGGACGACAACGCCACCCGCGGCCGGCGGCTGGTCGTGTTCGTCGGCGGGCGGAACCCGCAGATCGGCGGGTATGACTACGGCCCGCAGGCGTTGGTCGGCGTGAGCGAGGACCTCACCTACGCCCGCCTTACCGCCGCCGATTTGCCCGAGGACGTGCGCGGCTACGACGCGGCGGACGGCGTGGTGCTGTTCGACGCCGACTACGACGCCCTCGCCAAGGGGGGCCGGTTGGAGGCGCTGCGCGAGTACGTCCGACGCGGCGGCCGGCTGGTGATCTGCCAGCCGACCGACCAGTACCAGGCCGTCGCCCCGGTGGCCGATCTGCTGCCGGTGTCGGTCACGGGCGTGGAGGACCACCGCCTGCCCGCCGCGTTCGTCGCGCTCGCCGCGCCCGGCTCGTCGCGGCGCGACGCCTACGCCGCCGACCAGTGGAACGGCGTCTCGGCCAGCTTCCGCCTCGCCCGCGCCACGCCCACCGCCGACGCGCGGGTGGACTCGGCGATCGACTGGCCCGTGCCCGGCGGCAAGCCCGATAAGAACGGCGAGGTGCCGGCCGAGCACTCGCCCTACGTCGCCCGCCGCCCCTTCGGCGCCGGCGGCGTGACGTGGGTCGCCCAAGACCTCGCCCGCCTCCCCGCCCCCAGCGGCGCCGACGCCAACGGCCTCGGCTGGGCCGCCGTCTGGAGCAACCTCCTCGGCTTCGACGACGAGCCGATCGTCAACCCCTCGCAGCGCGAGCTCGGGCCGTGGCGGTCGTCCAGCAGCATGGGGCGCGACCTCGGCCAGTCGCTGCTGGCGGACGTGAACCTCACCGCCCGCACCACCGGCTACGTCGCGCTGGCGGTGATCTTCTTCATCGGCTACTGGCTGATCGCCGGGCCGGGGCTGCACTTCGTGCTGGTGGCGCGCAAGCGGGCGTTCCAGTCGTGGTTCTGGTTCGGCGCGGTCGCCATCGCGGCCACGCTGCTGACGGTGGTGGTGGTGCGGCTGGTGCTGCGCGGCCCGCCGGAGGCCCGGCACCTGACCGTCCTGCGCGTGCCGGTCTCGACCACCGCCGCCCCCGCCGGCCCCGCGCTGGCGATGAGCCGCATCGGCCTGTACATCCCGCGGAACGGCGCCGAGACCGTCGCGCTGACGGACGCGGCGGACGGCACCAGCGGCGTGACTGCCTTCGCCATCGAGCCCGCCCACCTCGCCCAGGACCCGGAAAAAACCGCCGCCGTCTACGCCGTGCCCGTCCGCGGGGCGGCGGCGACGGGGGCGGCGTCGGTCGACTTCCCCTACCGCTCGACGCTCAAGAAACTGCAGGCGACGTGGGTCGGCCCGACCGACCGCACCCTCGGCCTCGCCGGCCCCCCGCCCGCCCTGCTGCCCGGCACCAAGGGCTTCCTCAAGGGCCTGATCCGAAACGACTCCGGCCGCGATTTGACCAACGTCTACCTCGCCTTCCGCCACCCCGACTACCGGCCCGGCGGCGACCCGATGATCTTCCGCCGCGTCTGGCTCAAGGGTGACGTGATCGACCTCGGCAACCTGTCGGCCAAGGGGCTGCTGGGGTTGCCGAGCATTTCGCGCGACGTCACGCCGGAGAACCGCACGCAGCAGGCGCCGATGCTCATCGGCAGCCTCAGCTACGACTGGACGAAGTTCTACTGGTGGCCGAGCCTTGCCAACCGCACGTTCGTGGCGGGGGACTACAGCGATTACCGCGACCCCGTGCGGCGGAGCTACCCGATCCTGAGCCTGTTCGACGCCCTGCCGCCGATGCCGAACTCCGGCAGCGGCTCGGACGCGCAGGCCGACCGGGCGGACTTGCTGCGGCGCGGCGCGCGGGGGTGGGACGTCTCGGCCGCGCTGGCGGACGGGGCGATGGTGGTGGTCGCCGAGGCCGACGGCCCGATGCCGTTCGGCATGACCGTCGACGGCGCGGCGGTCGGCGGCGAGGGGACCACGCTCTACCAGTTCGTCGTCCCGCTGGACCGCTCCGCCCTGCACGCCCGCGACCTCGCCCCCACCCCGCCGCCCGAGCAGTAGCTCCGAGCAGTAAAGAATTAAACCGATGGCCGCCGTTATCAAGACCGTCAACCTCACCAAGCGCTACGGCACCCTCGTGGCGCTGAGCAACCTGAACCTCGAGATTCAGGAGGGCGACTGCTTCGGCTTCATCGGCCCCAACGGCGCGGGCAAGACCACCACCATCAAAATCCTCGCCACCCTGCTGCAGCCGACGTGGGGCGAGGCCCGCGTGTGCGACTACGTCGTCGGCTACCAGAGCCGCTCGATCCGCCCGCTGCTCGGCTACGTCCCGGACTACTTCGGCGCGTACGAAGACATGGTGGTGCAGGAATACCTGGAGTTCTTCGCCGCCGCCTACAACATCAACGGCCCCGAGCGCGATAAAGTCGTGCGCGACGTGCTGGAGCTCACCGACCTCGTCTACAAAACCGACGCCCCCGTCGACGGCCTGTCTCGCGGCATGAAGCAGCGCCTCAGCATCGCCCGCGTGCTGCTGCACGACCCGAAGGTCCTGCTGCTCGACGAGCCCGCCGGCAACCTCGACCCCCGCGCCCGCATCGAGCTCCGCGAACTGCTGAAAACCCTCCGCAGCATGGGCAAGACCATCGTCATCTCGTCCCACATCCTTCCCGAGTTGCAAGATTTGTGTAACACCGTCGGCATCATCGAGCAGGGCGAACTGATCTACAGCGGCCCGTGGACGGAATTGGTCAAAAAGGCCAAAACCGGCACCGTCCTGCACGTCGGCGTCGCCGACCGCCAACAGTCCGCCGCCGCGATGCTGAGCCAGGAGCCGCAAATCCTCAAGGTCGAGCCGCACGCGGACGTGCTGCACGTCTCCCTGAAGGACGGCGTGGGCGATTGGTCGTTCGTGCCGGCGAAACTGATTGCGGCGGGGTATCGGCTGACGTTGCTGCAGGAGGAAGAGGTCAATTTAGAGACGGCGTTTATGCGGCTGACGAAGGGAATGGTGCAGTAGTTGAATGACGAATGACCAAACCAGAATGACCAATGAAATCCCAAAGTTCAATGTCCAACGGGTCGGCGAATGGGAAGGTCTTTGATCTGGAGGAGCGGACGGCCCGGTTTGGGGAGAGCGTGATTCGATTTGTAAAGGGGGTGCCAAGGAACGAGGTAACGCTGCCGCTGGTTTCGCAGATCGTGCGGTCCGGCACCAGTGTCGGCGCAAACTATGTGGAGGCCGACGATGCGGACTCGAAGAAGGATTTCCGCTTCAAGATCGGCCTCTGCCGCCGGGAGGCGAAGGAAACGCGGCACTGGCTCCGCATGATCGTCTGCGCCGAGCCCCAACTCCGAGATCAGGCCGCCGCAATCTGGCAGGAGGCTAAGGAACTTAACCTGATCTTCAGCAGCATCAAACGCAAGACAGAAGAGTCATTGAAGCGACCCTGACCCTTTGGTCATTGAACCTTGGACATTCCTTGGTCATTCTGGTTTCGTCATTCGTCATTCCCATGAACCTCATCGCCAACTACCTCTGGCGCCTCCTCCCCGCCAACCCCATCCTCCTCCGCGTGGTCTCCACCGGCGGCAAGCGCTGGCGCGACCTGATCGTCCGCTGCGCCTACCTCGGCCTGCTCGTCGTGCTCGTCCTCTTCGCCCTCGCCAATGCCGGCGACCTCTCGGGCACCTCGCTCGATAACCTCAGCCGCACCAGCGTCAGCATCTTCCGCAACCTGAGCTATCTCCAGCTCGCCCTCGTTGCGTTGCTCGCCCCGATCTTCACCGCCGGGGCGATCACGCAGGAGAAGGATTCGCAGACGTATGACATCCTCCTCGCCACCCCGCTGACCAACGCGCAGATCGTCCTCGGCTCCTTGCTCAGCCGACTGTTCTTCGTCGTCGCCCTGCTCGTCAGCGGCATCCCGATCTTCTCCATCACCCAGATCTTCGGCGGCGTGGCGATCGGCGACATCGTCCTCTCGTTCCTCATCGCCGCCGTGACGGCCTTGGTCACCGGTGCCCTCGCCATCGCCATCGCCACCTTCAAGGTCGGCACCCGGCGGACGATCTTCAGCTTCTACATGCTGATCATCATCTACCTCGTCGGCCTCTTCCAGCTCGACCGCGTCGCCTACTTCCACGTCCCCCTCGCCGGCGGCGGGGTCGCGGCGACGAGCTGGTTCACCGGCCTCAACCCCTTCCTCGCCCTCCGCGTGGTGCTCGACCCCACCAACTACGTCCCGCCCGACGTCGCCCAACTCCCCGCCGGCTTGCAGTGGTGGCCGATGCGCTGGTACCTCGCCGCCCCCGCCAGCTTCTACGTCAGCCTCATGTTCTTCGTCAGCGCGGTCCTGGTCCTGCCGAGCATTTTCCTCCTGCGCCGCATGGCCCAGTCGTCGCAGACCTTTCAGATGTGGCTGGGCAAAAAGCTCACGTTCGGCCGCCTCGAGCGCCGCAAAAAGCCCCGCTCCGTCTGGAGCAACCCCATCGCCTGGCGCGAGGCGAAGACCAAGGGCTCCGCCAGCCGCGCGGGGCTGCTGCGCTACGCCTTCATCATCCTCGGCACCGGCGCGGCCTGCACCGCCGTCGTGCTCTTCAGCGTCGAGAAGGACGCCCCCGCCAAGTTCATCGCCCCCGGCGGCTACGACCCCGCCGCCAACACCCTCTTCGTCCAGGGCGAGCAGATTTACAGCCTCTCCCCCGACCTCGCCGTCACCGTCAACGGCGACCCCGCCGACGCCTCGGTCCTCGCCCAACGCATGGCCGTGCTCAAGACCTCCTCCAACCTGTACGGCGACAAAAAGCTCCTCACCACCATCGACCTCGCCCCCGTCGCCCGCCTGCTCGACGCCGACGCCACGCGAAAACTCCTCCTCGGCCTGGTCTTCCTCGAGTTCGCCACCATCCTCCTCATCGTCACCAACGCCTCGGCCAACACCGTCACGCGCGAAAAAGAAGACGGCTCGCTCGACCTGCTGCTGACCACCCCCATCACCAGCCGCTACTACATCTGGGGCAAGCTCCGCGGCCTGGTCAGCTTCGCCCTGCCGTTCATCGCCGTCCCCGTGGCGAGCGTGGCGATCTTCGTGATCTACGACCTCGCCCGCGCCCTCTTCGGCCGCTGGGGCGACCCGATCGTGCTGCCCGAGTCCCTGCTGGTCATGCCCGGCATGTTGGTGATCGTCGTCGCCATCGCCGCCATCGTCGGCATGCAGATGAGCCTCCGCTGCCGCACCACCGTCCGCGCCGTGATGAGCAGCCTCGGCATTGTCCTGGGTTTGTGCGCGGTCCTCGGCTGGGTCGGCTACAAGATTCTGGAGAACAGCGACAACCCCGTCGCCCTCGCCGTCGGCAGCTTCAGCCCCTTCACCGTCCTCATGGTGTTGCTCGACCCGAGAACCTACGGCGGCGGCATGTTCGCCCCCGGCAGCACCGACCAACCCGCCGCCCGCTTCACCGTCATCGCCTTCGCCCTGGCCGCCACCGGCGCCTACGCCGCGATCGTCTGGGCGATGTACAAGTCGATGGTCAAGAACTTCGACATGACCATCCGCCGGCAGTCTCGGTGAATTGCAGAGGGTTTACCACGGAGAACACGGAGGTACACGGAGAGGACAGGAGAAGATGTTGTTGGATGAAGAATTGACGCGGCAGATTATTGGGGCGGCGATTGAGGTGCATAAGCAGCTCGGGCCGGGGTTGTTGGAGTCAACCTATGAGGCGTGCCTTTGCCACGAGTTGACCAGACGGGGGTTGGGGGCGCGTCGGCAGGTGAAGTTGCCGGTGGTTTACGACGGCGTGCGGATCGAGTGTGGTTATGTCATCGACCTTCTCGTCGAAGACAAAATCGTCATTGAAACTAAGTCCGTCGAAAAGATAATCCCCGTCCACGAAGCCCAACTGATGACCTACCTCAAACTCAGCGGCAAACGCACCGGCCTACTCATCAACTTCAACGTCCCCCTCCTCATCAACGGCATCACCCGCCGAGTGCTATAAAAACCCTCCCCCTCTTCCCTCCGTGGCTCTCCGCGAACTCCGTGGTGAACCTCCCCCTGACGCCGCCGCCCGTCGGGCGCGGGCACCGTGATCCGCTACGCGCTCCGCTTGCCGCCGGGCGTCGGGATTGGGTGCGACGGAGGGTTTCGCATGAACGACGGCTCCCACGATTCCAAGTCCATAGATCGACCGCGGTTGCGACGACATCGGGCCGGGCCGCTGCGTCGAAGCGGAACGGCACAGTTTGACGGTTCAATCCCGCACAATCGCCCAAGCGGTAAGTGATACGGCAAACGAGATCACCGTTGCCAACAACGCCTTCGCTAACGAATGCCATTCGACCAACTGCGAAAGGGTCATGACTAGCTGAGCGGCCGGCGGCGGCGGTAACCTACTGCCACGCCATGACGAATCGCTACGTCCGACGTTCCCGGATCTCCGAGAAGGTTTTCCGCCGCTTCCTCCGCCACGTCGCGGCCGACCTGACGGCCGTCCAAGTCGCCGCGCTGACCGGCCTCAACCGCAACACCGTCAACCGACTCCTGGCCGCGCTGCGCCTGCGCAGGGCCGAGGCGTGCGAGGCCGCCGGCCCCTTCGCCGGCGAGGTCGAGGTCGACGAGAGCTACTTCGGCCCCAGGCGCGTCAAGGGCAAACGCGGGCGCGGCGCCGGGAGGAAGACCATCGTCTTCGGCATCTTCAAGCGCGGCGGCAAGGTCTACGCCGAGCTGGTGCCCGACTGCTCGAAAGCCACGCTTTGCAAGGCAATTCGGGGGAAGGTGAGCCTCGACACCGTCGTCCACTCCGACGGCTGGCGCGGCTACGACGGCCTGGTCGACCTCGGCTACGCCAGGCACCTGCGGGTCGACCACTCTGCCGACCAGTTCGCCGACGCCGCCGACCGGGGCAACCACATCAACGGGATCGAGAGCTTCTGGGGCTACGCCAAAACCCGGCTGGCGCGGTGCCGGGGGATGCACCCGCACACGTTCCTGTTCCACCTCAAGGAGTGCGAGTTCCGCTTCAACCACCGGGGCGATAACCTGTACCGCGTGTTGCTCGACCTGTGCCGCCGCCGGCCGCTCAGCTAGTCATGACCCCTGCGAAAACAGAAGTCCGGCGGCCAATCCGCTCAAACCAATGACTAAACCTAGGTTTTCGACTTTCACGGGAGACTCCAGTTGGATAGGAAGCCGAGGGCGGTTGGCGGGTCGTGGGGAAAGTGAGGTGTCCGCCGTTCGGCGGATCAGGCGTCGCTATCTGACGACAGCTTTTTGAGTTCGCCGAAGGCTCGGTCGAGGTGGTCGCCGAGGCCGGGCGCGGGGTCGTCGAACCAGCGGACGACGGCGTGGACGAACGCCACCATGCCGGTGCGGGACGCGAGGGTCGCCGGGGCGTCGGCCGTACCCCGCGCCCGCAGGGCGTCGGCCAGGGCGTCGGCCAGGGCGTCGGTTTTCGCCATTTCGCGCTCGAGCAACGCGGGCGAGGCGGCGATCACCTCGTGCCGGGGTTTGGAGAAGTGCCGGTTGGCCTCGAGCATCGGCACGACCGACCGGAACGCCCGGAGCAGGATATTCATCGGCCCCAGGCCGGCGGGGGCGTCGGCGACGGCGGCCGCCAGTAGGTCGCGCAGCGTGGCCTCCCTGTCGAACAACACCTCGCGCTTGTCCGGGAAGTGGCGGAAGAAGGTGCGCTCGGTCACGCCGGCCCGCGCGGCGACCTCGGCGGCGGTAGTTCGGTCGTACCCGCGCTCGCGGAACAACGCCAAAGCCGCCTGCCGAAGGCGGTCGCGGATGTCCAACTGAACTTTCGCCACGGGCCTTTCCGCTCCTGTTGTCAGTGACTGACACGCGGTTTAGGATGGTCCCGAACGCGGTTTGCGGGACGGCGGCCCATCGGCCCCGCCCGTTTTACAGTCAAAGGAGTTCGCATGCGAGTGTTTCTGACGGGAGCGAACGGATGGGTCGGATCGGCAATCGCCCGCGATCTGCTCGGGGCGGGCCACGCGGTCACAGGCCTGGTGCGGTCGAAGGCGAAGGGGGAGGCCCTGGCCGCCGCCGGCGGCACGGTGGTGCTGGGCTCGCTGGGCGACCTGGACGTGATCCGCGAGGCGGCCGCCGCGTCCGACGGCGTGGTTCACACGGCGTTCGGGCTCGACTTCTCGAAGATCGCCGAACTGGCCGAGGAGGACCGCCGGGCGATCGAGACGTTCGGGGAGGCATTCGCCGGGTCGGACCGGCCGATCGTCGTGACGGGCGGCGTGGGGCTGCTGCCGCCGGGCGAGACGTTCACTGAAGATGAGCGGCCGCCGATCATCCCCAACTTTCCGCGCGCGTCGGAGCAGACGGCGTTCGCGCTCGCCGACCGCGCGCTGCGGGCGAGCGTGGTCCGCCTGCCGCGCTCGGTCCACGGCGCGGGGGAACGGCACGGCTTCGTCCCCATGCTGGCCGGGGTGGCCCGCGAGAAGGGCGTGTCGGCCTACGTCGGCGACGGGCAGAATCTGTGGCCGTCCGTACACCGCCTGGACGCGGCGCGGGTTTTTCGCCTCGCCCTCGAGCGTGGCGCGCGGGGTGAGGCGTCCCACGCCATCGCCGAAGAGGGCGTGCCGTACCGGCTGATCGCCGAGGCGATCGGCCGGCAGGTCGGCGCGCCGGCGAGGTCGCTGACGCCCGAGGAGGCCGAGGCGCACTTCGGCGCCTTGGCGATGTGGGTGGCGGGCAACGGCCCGGCCTCCGGCGAGCGGACGAGGGCGGCACTTAGTTGGGAGCCGAGGGAGGTGGGCCTCATTGCGGACATCGAGCGGCCGGACTATTCCGGTTGATCGACTCCGCAGCGGGCGTTGTGGGAAGGCGGAAAAGCCGGGGCGGCGTATGCTTTTGCCTGAGTTCGCGCGACGTCGCTTTACCGCTTTCATCCTCGCCGGACGCCCCTACCCGGAGCCGCCCATGCCGAACACGCCCGCGCCGACCACCGACCTGCTCAAGGCCGCCTACGCGGCGTTCAACGCGCGGGACATCGACGCCGCCCTCGCCACGATGGCGCCCGACGTCGCGTGGCCGAAGGCGTTCAAGGGCGGCTTCGCCCACGGCCACGCGGCGGTGCGGGCCTACTGGACGGAGCAGTGGTCGGAGATCGACCCGCGCGTCGAGCCGGCGGCGTGCTTGCCGACGAGCACGTCGGCCACCGGTTCACCCTGGCGGATGGGTTGATTCAGGGGATGGAGGTGTGTGCGCCACCGATATCGGGGCAAGGCGATTGAGCGCGGGGTGAAGGACCCTTCGGCAGCGGACATGGCGACGCGAAGGACGCCGCTCGGCACGGGTTGGGAATACCCAACCCGTGGCACCCGAAGCCTTTCACCCGGCACATAATACCGCGCAACCGGCAGCTACTCATTCATCAGGTATACGCCCGTGCCGCGGATGACAGCGGCGATGCACCAAACGTCCATTCGCGGCTTCCGTTTTCCCGCCGCGCGCATAGGCAATTGGGAAATGGTCGTACTCGGCCTCCTCATCAATGACCGGCTTCCTACATACATCGCACTTCCCATCAGACCGAATCGTGATCGCTCGCTTCTGTTCGTCGTTGAACGCTCGGTTCGGATCGAGCCGAATCATCAAGTCTGGCACTTTTTGAGCGCGTTCCTGTAATGCAGTCGCGGCCGCCCGAACCGCAACGAGGCTGGTCGATTTGCCAGTCGCTGTTCCGGATAACTCATCAACCAAGGATGCAATCTTCTGTAGGTGAACGGTATCAAGACGCACGTTCTTAAGGTAGGAGAGATCGTGCAGAAAGCAAAAGAGTCCCACGACGTCGAGCCGCTTGAACTTGGCCCTTCCAGAACGAACCTCGAGAATACTAATAATCTTCTCGGTTTTGGCAAGGAGATCTTGAAACAGGATCGCAGCTTCGGAGTCACGACCAAAATTCGTGTTCTCGTGGTAAAGTTGATCAAGATTCTTAGATGAAATCGCACAGAAATTATCAGGATGTCGAGACCGTTCCATGAAAAGCAAAAGAAGTTGCGCGCAAATAATGCGATGGTTGACGCGCTTGTCCTTGGATTCCTCTTCTTTTGAGCCGCGCCGATCAATCTTCTCAAAGAGTTTTAGTGCCGGCATGCGATCGAGCTTACCGGCAAGTTGTTCAACAAATGGGCCGACTGGCCCAGGCCAAGCGTCCCGTACCTGTTGGGACGTTAGTGGTTTTCCCGCCTGCAAACGGATGAACAGATCACGAACTTCGTCGTCATTCGCAATCCCCGTGATGCAGTATGCTTCCAACTTATGATTATCAAATGTATCGCGTAGCTCCTTAAACAGGCGATCGTAAGTCAGGCCTTGCCATGGCGCAGGCATGCTACGGAGCGAGTTCGGAATCTTCAGCCGCTTATCCTTGACATCGAGAAGTTCAAACTCGTTTTTGCTAAATTTCACAAGCGACCGAATCCGCTGTTGTCCATACACGATTTCAAACTTCGATGATTCGTCACCCCGAAGACCCCGCGACTTTTTCTCGTGGAGAAAAATGGGAGGAAGAGGGTATTTGCGAAATAGTGAGTCGATCAATGACTTCATCTGGTTTTGGTCCCACTGCAAACCACGTTGATACTCGGGATTGGGAACTACAAGGCCGCGGTCGAATTGATCGACAATGGCATTCACGGGGTAATCTTCTTTATTAAAATTCATTTTTATTCCTATGGCTCGTCTTCGGGGATAAATTTTATTCATCAGTACGATCGGACCCATTAGCGGGTAGCCAGGAATCTGAAGCTTGACGGACGTTAACCCAGCAGCGACAGGTTATCAAGGCAAGCTGATTGGCAATAGGGGGCGGAAAAGGGGAGGCGGACATTTAAGGGTTTCATCCACCCCTTTCCGCCCCCCCGGTTGAACTCACGCCGCTAGGAACGCCGCCCAATCGAGGCCGAGTTGCTGCACGGCGGCGCGGAGCGTGCCGGGCTTGAGGTCGCGGCCGCCCCAGTCGGGGAGAACGGTCGAGCGGCCGTTGGCGGGGTTGCGCCACTTGCGGTGCGACCCGCCGCCGGTTCGGGCATCTCCTCGCACCCCAGCGAACGCAGCTTCCGCGCGGCGGCGCGGTCGTTCACGCCACCTCCACCAGGGCGTCGGTCCAGACGACCTGCCCTTCCGCCGGGAGGTCGACGCCGGGCGGCAGCGGGCGGAAGGGATAAGGGAACATTCTACTTTCCCTCCCCCGCCAGCAGGCGGACGGCGGTGGCGGCGGCGCGGTCGCGGACGGCGGACCAGTCGTGCCACGCCGGGGCCAAATGCTCGGGGCCTAGAAAAGGGCCCAGAAAAGGGAGGTCTACAACTTCCGGGCAATTATCCGCCTCCCCTTTTCCGCACCTAAGTTTGCTACTTGACGGATACCGCGAAGAAGAATGGGGACACCGCGTGATCATCCCGGCAGAGCTCACCCCGGCACGTCCGCCGCCTTCGCCGGCTCCAGCGGCTGGACGTTGTTCTCCGAGCGACGCCGTCCCGCCACAACAGGGTAGACCGCCAGCCGCGCCCGCATCACCGAGCCCATCGGCCGGTGCGCCGCCAGCGAGTGGGCCGGCGAGAACGACATCCGGTGGTCCACCACGTCCTGCCGGCGGTCGTCGTAGGCGTCCTGCGGGGGCAGCGTCAGCCGCCCCACCCGGCGGTACGGGCTCTCGGCCTCGTCCCACTTCGCCATGGCGTCCTCGATCGGCATTTGCTCGGGGTCCGTGCAGAGCTGCACGCATACGTCGTACTCCGCCGCGTTGGCCTTGAAGTAGTCGACCGTCAGCGTCCGCAGGCCGTCCTCGCCGGGCACGTCGAGCACTTGCTCGTACAGCGCCTCCAGCGGCGGGTTGGCCGGCACGACCGCGAGCTTTGCCACGTAATCGCCCCACCGCAAGGGGCACTGCGAGTAGTACGCCTCGGCCAGCGGGTGGTACTTGGGGTGCCCGTAGAAGTCGAGCTTGGGCGACTCGACCCCCACCGCCCCCAGCGCCGCGTCCGCCGCCCGCGCCGCCTTGGAGACCGCCCCCTTGACCGCCTCGGGCAGCCGCGGCGCGAGCAGGGCGTTGGGCTTGAACGCCTGCAGGAACGCCGCCGCGTCGGACGCGATGAACTCCTTGGTGCCGCTGTCGAGCACGAAGTCCTGCGTGGCCGCGTCGTGGCCGGCCAGCCTCTCCCCCCCGACGCCCATGACCTTGATCGCCATGCCGCGCTGCGTGGAGACCTTGCGGTCGTCGAGGTTCTCCCCCGGCGCCGTCGCCAGCCGCACGAGCGCGTCGTAGGTCGCCGGCCGGGCGAACAGCCCCTGCGCCAGCTCCGCCGGCAGGTCGCCGTCGACGGCGAGCGTGCCGGTGACGAACCCGTGGGCCTTGGCGTGCGAGACGCGGACCGACTCGCCGGCCTTCTCCCGCACGAGGTGCATCCCGCGGGTCATCAGGTCGATGATCTTGTCGAACGTCTCCGCCTCGTCGGGGGCGATCGTCTCCAGGCCATCTCGGTAGCGGACGTGGTCGGGCATGGGGGTCTCCTGCAAGTATAGTGAAAGCTACAGGGTGGTTCCCACGCGTGCCACCCCCGAAAATCTGGCGGGGATAAAGGGGGGGGGATAAGGGGACGTTCTACTTTTCCTCCCCCGCCGGCAGGCGGACGGCGGCGGCGGCGGCGCGGTCGCGGACGGCGGACCAGTCGTGCCACGCCGGGGTCAGGTGCTTGTACTCCGGCGCGGAAAAGGGCGCGGAAAAGGGGAGGCGTACATTTACTCGGGTGATTGCACGCCTCCGCATTTCTGCCTCTCCCCAATTCTGCCTTCGGCTTCGGTCCCCATGAGGCGAATGCCGTCACGTCAGCCGGCCGGCGGTTCGTTCGGCTTCGAGGAACTGTCCGGGCGTCAGGACGGGCAGGCCGTAGAAGGTGCCGCCGAGGAGCCGGCCGAAGTCGCTCCGGTCGAGCGTCAGCAGCACGTCGGCCCACGCGAGGGCGGCGAAGAGGATCGGCCGATCCTTGCCGGGGCCGAAGACCGCCGGGCGGTCGAGCGTCAGCACGTCGGGCATCGTGCGGAGCGATGGCCGGAGCCGGCCCCACGCCGACCGCACGTCCGGCGGGAAGCGGCCGATGTTCGCGTCCACCTCGTTGGCGACGTAGGGCGTGATCGTCAGCCCCCACCCGTTGGCGGGTGCCCGGCGGCAGACCTCGCGCGACGCGACGCGGGTCGACCCGCACGCGGCGATGAGGACGCTGGTGTCGAGGAAGAGGGTCATCCCGCCGCCGGTGGCCCGCCGTTGAACCGCCGCAGGCCGGCCTCGTCGGAGGCGATCCACTCGTCCATCTGCCGGCGCGACCACCGGCGGGGCTCGGGCGGCGGGTCGTTCGCGCCGCGCAGCCGCGCGGCGAGGAACAGGCCCAACTCGCGCTTCTCCTCGGCGGACAGCGCATCGGCGGCGGCTTCGATTTCGGTGAGGGTGGTCACGGCGTCATCATACGGTGGGGGCGTGGTGCGGAGAAGCGGACGCCAACTCCCCCGCCGCCGGGTGCCACGGGTTGACGGACTCGTCAACCCGTGCCGGAGGGCGGTTCGACTTGGGACGCCGTGCCGTCACGGACCCCGCTCGGCACGGGTTGAGCGTACCCAACCCGTGGCACCCAACGCCGGGCACCCGGCGGCCGGGACCGGTCCACTGCAGCGGGTGGTTATCTGCACCCCGCGACGACGCGCTGAGCACAGCTTACTTGAAACTCAGAACTGTACTTGCTTTCGCACGCGGTAGAACAAAACCAGCCGAAGTTGGGCCATGCGACTGCACCGGCTTCGATGAGCACTTCGGGCTTTGGAGTGATGCCATCCCGCTGGACGGAAGCAAGCTGCTGACCGCAGTTCGCGCAAACGACCCAATCCGGGTCCAAATTGCGCTTGCTGGTCACGACAAGACGGCCGATCTTTTTTCGTTCGCGGTCAGGCATCTGTGCGGATAACTCTTATTCTCCCGCTCTGCCGTACCCATAGCAGGGTAATTGCGGTGGTGCGTTCGGGAGGATGCTACCCAATCCGCGAAAGGGCGGCAAGGCAATAATATTGGGGGCGGATAAGGGGGCGGATAAAGGGGCATTCTACTTTCCCTCCCCCGCCAGCAGGCGGACGGCGGTGGCGGCGGCGGGGTCGCAGACGGCGGACCAGTCGTGCCACGCCGGGGCCAGGTGCTTGTACTCCGACAGGTCCGTCCCCTCCAAATCGAACGGCAGCGGGCGGGCGAGCTGGATTTGCAACTGCTGCAGGGCCGACGCGCCGTTGGGCTGGGGGTAGAGCGCGTCCAGCCGCGACAGCGCGGCATGGGTGGCGGCGGGGCCGAGGTACTCTGACAGGGCGACGAAGTCGACTTAGTCGCGCGTCGCGTTGCGCTTGAGGATCAGCGCGGCCTTGATGCGGAGGTCGGTCAGGACGTGGTCGGCGTCGCGCGAGAGGCGCTGCCCGGCGTGCGTGGCGGCGGCGGAGAGCACCCGCTCCCACTCAGGCAGTTCGTCAGGCAGTGCGTCGCGGTTCGGCCGCTTGGGCATAGCGACTCCAAAGGTAGTGCCGCTGGGCGCGGGGGTCGTCGGTGCGGGCGGCGCAGACGCGGCGGATCTTCTCGAGCAGGCCGGCGTCGGCGCGGGCGGCGTCGCGCAGCGCCTCCCAGTCGGCCCGGCCGCCGCGCGAGATCACGTCGTCGATGGCGGCGAGCGTGTGGCAGCTGTGGTTCAGGTGTCGGTGGATCACGCGCGGATTCTAGCCGCGCGGCGGCGCGCGGGCGGGTTCATCTTGGAGCGGAAACGGCGGCGCGACGGACGCCGCCCGGCACGGGTTGGGAGTAACCTGTGGCACCCAACGCTGGGCACCGGCGAATAAAGAAGAATGTCCCCTTTTCCGTCCCTTTTCCGCCCCCCTTGACGAGGAGCACGTGCAGAAGATATAACGCTTAAGCGGTTGACGGCAAGAGAGGTCATGTCATGAATTATCAGATCCGAAATTTTCCGCGGGAAGGTCCAGTAGTCGTTTTTGATTGTCCGCGGTGTGCCGCCCAACTGCGGGCGGGGCTCAACGGGGCGGGGCAAATCTTCACCTGCCCAGTCTGCTGCGAACGCTTCCCCACCCCCGGGCAAGATGAACTGCCGGATTACCAAGCCGCGATGGCACGGGCAGCGGAAATCGAGCACAAGCAGCTTGCTGCCAAGGAGGCACAAGCAGCTGCGGCAGCAAAAGAGGCGTCCGCTGCGGAGCGCCGGGAAGTACGGTGTCCTCTCTGCCGCTCAAATCAGGTGTCCGCTCATAAGAAGGGCTTTAGAGTCGGTCGAGCTGTGACGGGCGGCCTGCTACTCGGCCCACTGGGTTTATTAGGCGGCCTAGCTGGCTCCGGGAAGGTCGAAATCACCTGCTTGAAATGCGGCCACACCTTCTCGCCAGGATGGGGAGCGTCGTAAGGGGGAAGAAAAGGGGGGCGGAAAAAGGGAGCGTATATTTACTGCGTCTCGATAAGGGGACAGTCTACTTTCCCTCCCACGCCACCGCAGGGTGCCACGGGTTGACGGACCCGTCAACCCGTGCCGGAGGGCCGTTCAAATTGGGATGCCGTGCCGTCACGGACGCCGCTCTACACGGGTTGGGCGTCCCCAACTCGTGGCACCCGATGCCGGGCACCCGCCCACAATAGGGGGCATTGACGCATCTAAACCTTGAGCAGATGACGGAGAATCAACGGCATACACAGATTGATGAAGAGCATGATTGTCGGAATGCTCACAACTCTGAAGATCAACGGCACTAG
Organism: Tepidisphaeraceae bacterium; assembly: GCA_965260985.1. Classification (GTDB taxonomy): domain Bacteria; phylum Planctomycetota; class Phycisphaerae; order Tepidisphaerales; family Tepidisphaeraceae; genus CBDHCE01. Next base: position 117,899 of record CBDHCE010000005.1, read on the forward strand.
TAGCCAACGACCTGCAGAACCTATTTCGGACAACGCGAGCGCCAGATTCCCAGCATCCGTAGCAACTTTGGCTCGCTCTAATGCACATGTGAAGCCTTTCGGCAGGGGACGTCTGTCAGCGTCAACAAGAATGACGACTTTGTTAATCCAAAATACCACGCACGCACCAAAAACGTAACACAGTGGATCAACAGCAATGATCAAAGTGCCGTACGTTAAAGCCAAATTGAAGCCGGTGCTCGCGAGCTGAATTATAATAATTTTATTGCGCTCTCCCGTCGCGTAGTCTCTCATGCCTTGAGAAATATGATATCGAAAAAGCGAATGAAGCTTGACGAGGCAGGTAGCTAGCCAGGTCGACGTAAGGTTCCAGAGGACCGACCGTTGCTCTGTTTTCTCCATGGGAAACATTGTAGGCTGCGCGGCAAGTCATGGCGTCCGGGGGGCGGATAAGGAGACATTCTACTATACTTCCCCCGCAGCCGCCCGCATCCGCTCCAGCTCGCGCTGGTCGGTCAAGTCGAACGACAGCGGCGTGACGGCGACGTAGCCGTCGCGGAGGGCCGATACGTCGGTGTCGGGGTCGGAGCCGTTGAGGCGGAAGGGGGTGCTGTTCCAGAAGTAGGCGTTGCCGCGGGGGTCGGTGCGGCGGTCGTAGGTGTCCATCAGCACGTTCGTACACTGGCGGACGAGTTTCACGCCGCGGGGGGATTGGCCGGGGGGGAGGGCGGGGAGGTTGACGTTCACCACCTGCCCGCCGCGCAGGCCCGAGTCGATCAGGCGGCGGAGGGTCGGCAGCGCGACGGCGGCGGCGCGGTCGTAGTCGGTCTCCACGTCGGACGACAGCAGCAGGGAGACGGCGATGGCGGGGAGGCCGAGGAAGCCGGCCTCGATGGCGGCGGCGACGGTGCCGCTGTAGAGGACGTTGATGCCGACGTTCGCCCCGCTGTTGATGCCGCTGACCACGAGGTCGGGCATTCGCGGCAGGAGGTGGGTGACGGCGACCTTCACGCAGTCGGCCGGCCGGCCGTCGACGGCGGTGCCGGTGAAGGCGTTCTCCACCGTCACCTCCTGGCTGAGCAGCGGCGTGGCGAGGGTGATGCCGTGGCCGGTGGCGGACTGGACGGTCTCGGGGGCGACGACTTTCACCTCGCCCAATCCGGTCAGGGCGCGGTAGAGTGCGGCGATGCCGGGGGCGCGGATGCCGTCGTCGTTGGTCAGCAGAATGAGCATGGGTCACTGTAGGGTGGGCACCGCCCACCGCTGATGATGCGAGAGGCCGACGTCATCCCCTACGCCTCGCCCGACACGCCGCGGCCGGGGGATTCGGCGCGGCGGTGGCTCGGGAGGGGTGGATATTCACGCTTCCGCACGGCGCGATTGCGGGCGGAGGGTGGGGTGATTTGCATCGTCCCCAAGCCCGTCCCGACGCTCGGGCTGATCGCGCTCTCCGCAGTCTTGATCGCGTTCTTCGGCGGGTGGATGGTGCTGGCACTCTGCTTCATTTACGGCGACCGGTTCGCGCCCGCCTGGGAACTGTGGCTCGTGTGGATCGCCGGGCCGTTGATCTGCGCTTTCACCATCGCCCTCTGCACCGGCATGATCTCCGCGGCGTATAACACCGACTTGCGACGCGGCCCGTGGCTGGTGATCGACGGCCCGGCCGGCACCGTAACGCTGCCGCGCGAGCGGCGGCACTTCGGGCGGTCGCGGGTGCTGCGGATCGAGCACGTCCGCGGGTGGGCACGCGACGAACGGGGCCGGCGGGATTTTGAGGAGGAGCGGGTCGAGCTCCAACTCGTCGTCCGCGCCGACGGCGGCGGGGAGGAGCGACTCTGCGTGCTGCGGGCGCGGGCGGGCGTCTACCGGCGGCTCTGGCGCGAGTTGGCGGAGTGCTCCGGCGTTCCGTTGGTCAACGTCCGCGAGCGGTTGTTAGACGGCGAGGTGGTCGTCGAGCGCGTCGGCCCCGCGAACGGAGCGAGCACATGAATCGACTCACGCGAGACCAAGTGCGCGAGGTGGACCGCCGGGCGATCCAAGAGCTCGGCCTGCCCGGCATCGTGCTCATGGAGAACGCGTCGCGGGCGCTGGCGGAGGCGGCGCTGGAGATGCTCGGCGGGAAGCAGCGCGTGCTGATCGTCTGTGGCGGCGGGAATAACGGGGGGGACGGGTACGCCGTCGGCCGGCACCTGCACAACCGCGGGATGTTCGTCTCGATCCTTGCCACAAAATCGGTGGAGGAGCTCGACGGCGATGCCGCGACCAACGCCCGCGTGGCGGCGGCGATGGGGCTTGCGATCCAATCCGCCACGCCGGCGGCGGTGCGGGCGGCGGAGGTGGATTTGATCATCGACGCCCTGCTCGGCACCGGTCTGACGCAGCCGCCGCGGGAGGACGCGGCGGGGCTGATCGGGGCGATGAATGTTCACCCCGCGGCGGTGCTGGCGGTGGACGTGCCGAGCGGGTTGGACTGCGACACGGGAAGGCCGCTGGGGGCGTGCGTGCGGGCCGACCGGACGGTGACGTTCGTGGCGGAGAAAGCGGGCTTCGGCGAGGCGGCGGCGCGGGAGTTTCTGGGCGAAGTTACCGTCGGCGACATCGGGGTGCCGTCGGAACTGATTGAGGCGGTGCGGGAGTGACCGTGGCACGGGCGCCCCGCCCGTGCGGCCAATCTTTTCTGCACGGGCGGGGCGCCCGTGCCACAGTGCAATATGACCCAGCTCAGCGTTAACGTGAACAAGGTCGCCACGCTGCGGAACACGCGGGACGGGGGCGTACCGAGCGTGCTGCGGGCGGCGCGAATCGCGCTGGGCGCGGGGGCGCACGGCATCACGGTCCACCCCCGGCCCGACCACCGCCACATCCGGCCGGCGGACGTGGACGATCTGGCCCGCCTGCTGCGCGAGGACTACCCGGCGGCGGAGTTTAATGTTGAAGGCAACCCGTTCGAGGGGGAGTATCTTGAACTGGTGAAAAGTGCCCGGCCGACGCAGTGTACGCTGGTGCCGGACGAGGTGGGGCAGTCGACGAGCGACCACGGGTGGAACCTGTCGCGCGACGGCGGGCGGCTGGGGCCCGTCATCGCCTCGCTGAAGGACCTCGGCTGCCGCGTGAGCGTCTTCATGGACCCGACGCCCGGCGCGATGGCGGCGGCGAAGCAGATCGGGGCGGATCGGGTCGAGCTCTACACCGCCGGCTACGCGGAGGATTTCGCCGGGCGGACCCCCCACGCGGTTGATGCCTACGCCGACGCCGCGCGGGCGGCGGCCGAGGCGGGGCTTGGCGTGAACGCGGGGCACGACCTGAACCTGGAAAATCTCCCGCCGTTCCTGCGTGCGGTGCCGGGCGTGCTGGAGGTGTCGATCGGGCACGCGCTGATTGCGGATGCGCTGGAGTTGGGGTTGGCCGAGGCCGTGCGGCGCTACCTGGCGGCGGCGGCGGTGTAGGCCGGTTTCCTTCGGAACCGCACCGTTTAGCCGCCCCGCTTGCGGGGCGCTTCATGCCGATCCCGCGCCCCGCGAGCGGGGCGGCTAAACGGCGGAAGGGTTCGAGATCCACATCCCTATGCGTCCGCTATACGGTTGTGCTGCGGCCGCCCCGGCCTACAATCGCCCCGCATGTTTTCCGGCACCCTCACCGCCCTGGTCACGCCCTTCCGCGACGGCAAGCTCGACGAGCCGCGCCTGCGCGAGCAGGTCGAGTTCCAGATCAAAGGCGGCGTCGGCGGGCTGGTGCCGTGCGGCACGACCGGCGAGTCGCCGACGCTGACGGTCGAGGAGCACGTCCGCGTGATCGAACTGACCGTCGAAGTCGCGGCCGGGCGGGTGCCGGTGGTGGCGGGCACGGGGGCGAACAGCACGGCCGAGGCGGTCCGCCTGCACCGCCACGCGAAGGACGTCGGCGCGGCGGCGGGGCTGAGCGTCAACCCCTACTACAACAAGCCGAGCCAGGAGGGGATGTACCGCCACTTCAGCGCCATCTCCGACGCGGTGGCGGACCTGCCGATCGTCCTCTACAACATCCCCGGCCGGACGGGCGTGACGCTCGCGGCCGCCACCATCGCGCGGCTCGCGGCGTCGGCGAACGTCGCGGCGGTCAAGGAGGCCACCGGGTCGGTCGACCAGACGAGCGAGATCATGTCCCTCTGCGACCTGCCGGTGCTGAGTGGCGATGATTCGCTCACGCTCGCGCTGATGTGCCTGGGCGGCACCGGCGTGATCAGCGTGCTGTCGAACCTCCTGCCCGACAAGGTGAGCGCGATGACCGCCCGCGCCGCCGCCGGCGATTTCGCCGCGGCGCGGGCCGTTCACCACCGCTACTTCCCGCTGGTGAAGAGCCTGTTCCTCGACGGCAACCCCGTCGGCGTGAAGCACGCGATGAAGCTGCTCGGCCGCGACACCGGCGAGCTGCGGCTGCCGCTGGCCCCCTGCTCCGACAGGGCCGCCGCGGCGGTGGTGGCGGAACTGCGGCGGGTCGAACTCCTCTGACGCCCCCCGGCCACGCGGCTCGGAAGTCTTCGGCGTCAGGGCTTGCCCCGGACGTACCAGCGGCGGAGCAGGGCCAGCAGGTCCGCCCGCGCCTCCTCGGTCGGGGCGCGGCTGGCGGCGAGTTCCGACAGCCGCGACTCCGCCGTGGCCCGGCGGCGGTCCAGCGCGTCGAGCAGCCGCATCGCCGCCGCGTTCTCGCTCGGCAGCGTGGCCGCGCCGCCCACGCCGAGCTCGGCCATCCGCCGCAGCAGCTCGGCCGACCCGCGGCTGGGGAGCGTGACGTGCGCCTCGCCCCGCGGCCCGAAGTAGACCGTCTCGGTGTCGAACATGCCCCCCTCGACCAGCCGCGCCGGCCGCGCGTCGGGGATCTCCCGCTCGACCGACGGCTTGCCGCGGGCCCGCTCGCGCACCCAGTCGGCCAGCGGCATCAGATCCTCCAGGTCCAGCGCGTCCCAGACGTCGGCGGCCATGTCCGCCGTGGTGTGCCGCGGTCCCCCGCCGGCGGTGGCGCGGCGGTCCTGCATCTTCTGGATCTCCGTCACCCGCACCGCCCGGAAGTGGGCGGCGGCCTCGTGGTGCAGGCGGTCGACCAGCGACCGCCGCTCGGCCGCGCCCGCCACGCCCAGCAGCTCGAACGTCGCCTCGTCCAGCGCCCGGCGGTCGGGCATTCGCAGCTCCGCCGACAACTCCACCGGCCGGGCGGCGATCGCCGTGGCGCGGTCGTAACTGTGGCAGTCCCGCAGCCCCTCCTCGACGAGGTGGCCCACGTCCCGCCGCTGCATCGACGCCAGGGCGTCGGCCAACTTTTTCGCCACCGCCGCGCCGATGCCCCGCGGGTCGGGCACGTCGATCAGCTTGACGTCGACGACCTCCGTCTTGAGGTTCCCCTCCGTGCCGGCGTAGCGGCCGTAGAACGTCTTGAACAGGCCGATCAGCGTCGAGTTGAGGATTGCCACCAGGGCCTGCTGCTCCCGGCCGGTGAGGTCGGGCGCGGCCAGGTCGTACAGGTTGCAATTCCCGACGATCCCGTGCGGGTTGGCAGGGATGATGTGGCGGTACTGCTGCGCCTTGGGCCAGAATGCGAGGCCGGGGTCGATCAACTTCGTCAAGTCATACCACGGGTCGCGCCCCGCGCACGTCGACCGCTCGGGCACCGGCACGGGCCGGCTCTTCTTCGAGGCGTAGGTCGCCTGCTCGCCGTAGCGGACGTACTTCGCGGCGAGGGTGCCGGCGTGGGCCGACAGCGGGCCGGCCACCAGCAGCACCAGGCGGTCCAGATCGGCGGCGCGGACGACGGGGCGGTCGACCTTCATCAAGCTGTGGACCTCCGGGCGGAGGTGGCGGCGCTCGACGGCGTGGCGGGTGTCGGCGCCGTCGCGGATGATCGCCACCCCGCCCGCCGCCACCGCCGCGCGGTCGACGCCGAACGCGCGGCGGAACTCGTCGGCGGCCGGGTGCTGTTCGAGCGCCTCGGCCGTGGCATCGGTGGGCATGAAAAACTTGTCGCAGCCGCTGGTGATGCCGCGGCGGATGGCGGCGAGGTCGCCCAGCGGCGCGAACCGGTCGCCGCGGTCGCGCAGGACCTCGAAGTAGAGGTCGGGGGCGCGGAGGTAGCGGCCCCACTTGCCCGCGACGTAGTCGCCCGGCTCGGCGGCGAGGGTCAGTTGGGCGGCGGCGTCGGCGGCGTCGGGGGCGTCGGGGGCGGCGTCCGACTCGTCCTCGGACGCTTCGTCCGCCTCCTCGGCCGGGGCGTTGCCGACGGCGCGGCCGGCGCGGACGCCGTCGTCCCAGAGGTCGCCCTGGGGTTTGAGGAGGATGCGCCAGCGGTCGTCGTGGACGGGTCGCGCGACGGCCTCGATCTCGTCGCGCAGGCGGTCGACGGCGGCCTGGCGATGGCGCTCGGCGGCCTCGGCCTCGGGGCCGACGCCGCCGGTGGACGCCACGCCGATCAACGCGTCCAGCGGTTGCTCGAAGCGGACGAACTTCACCACGTTCGCGCGGCGCTGTTGCTCGTCATCGCACCGGCGGAGGATGGTGATGCAGGTCTTCACCCGCGCGTCGACGAACCAGCGTTCGACGGCGCTCTCCATGACGGCGACGACCGTGAAGCGCCGCAGGATCCAGCGTTGCAGGCGGAAGCCGTAGTCGACGTCGAGCCACTGGCCGCTGGTCAGGAAGCCGAAGTGGCCGCCGGGCTTGAGCCAGCGGGCGGCGTGGGGCCAGAAGTAGCAGTGCAGGTCGCTGCGGCCGCTGGGGACGAAGCCGCCGGGGGAGGCGGCGACGGCGGCGGCGTAATCGGCCTTGGCGGGCTTGGGGATCTTCTCCTGCCGGACGTAGGGCGGGTTGCCGACCACCGCGTCGAGCGGCGGCAGCAGGACCGGCCGACGCGGCTCGCCGGGGGCGGCGGGCAGCTCGCAGAAGGGGGTGCCCGGCCGCTTGTCGAAAAAGTCGTCGCGGGCGATGCGGGGGTAGTTCGCCTCGCCGTTGATCTCGCGGGCGGCGAGGTTGAGGGTGGCGAGGTGGGCGGGGTAGAGGGCGACGTCGCAGCCGTAGAGGTCGCGCAGGACCGCGGCGTGGGGGCGGGCATTCTCCGGGGCGGAGGTCATGGCGCGCTTGCGGTAGTAGGCGCGGACGAGAAAGCTGCCGCTGCCGCAGGCGGGGTCCAGGACGGCGGCGTCGGGGGAGCGGATGCAGAAGCCGTTGATGAGGTCGACCGGGCCGGGGCCGGTGAAGTGCTGCCCGAGGCGGTGGCGCTCCTCGGGGCTGACGAGCTTTTGGAAGATCAGGCCCACGACGTCGGCGGGGACGTCGCGGAAGTCGACCTGCTCGATGCCGCGGAGGAAGGCGCGCCAGGCGTCGACCGCGCAGTCGGGGGCGAAGGGCAGGTCGTTGGCCCACTCGTGCGTGTCGGGGAAGAGCAGGGTTTCGTAATCGCCGCTGACGCGGGCGGCCTCGCGGAAGAGTTCGTCGATCCGCCGCAACGCGCCGGCGGCGGTTTTGATCGGCGGGGCGAGCTCGAGCCTGGGCAGCTCGGCGAAGCGGGCGCGCAGGGCCTTGTAGAAGATCAGGCGGTTGGTCCAGACGTAGGCGAGGGTGCGGGCGGCGTTGTCGACCGCGGCGCGCCACTCGTCGGGCCGGTTGCGGAGGAAGGGGCGGTCCTGCGACGCCAGCCAGTCCTGCAGGCGGCGGTCGAAGGATTTGTCGGCGTCGGCCCGGCGGTGCAGGTGGTGGCGCAGCAGGGCCACGGGCCAGTCGAGGTGGCTCTCGAGCGAGCGGAGGAAGACCTCGTCCGGCGGCAGCGACCAGTCGCGGCGGACGCCGGTCAGGATGTCCGAGAGGTCGGCGATCAGGTCGGGGAGGAACTTGCGGCGGATGGCCTCGAGGGTTTCGGGCCGGCCCACCTCCCCGGCGTCGGCGAGGTTCATCCGCAGCGGCCAGACCTTGACGCGCCGCTCCAGCAGCGGTTTTTCCCACAGCGAGCGGTCCCACAGGACGAAGGTGTTGACGTCCCAGGTGAAGAAGTATTTCGCGCCGGCGTGGTCGGCCTTGTCCGAGGCGTCCTTGACCAGGGCGTCGGCAAAGGGGGAGGGGCCGCCGGGCATCTTCACCTCGCCGGTCAGCAGGGCCCGGCCGTGCAGGTCGGCGAAGCGGAGGTCCTTGCGCCGGTTCCGCCCGGCAGTGGAGCCGCTGTCCTCGACCGTGGCCTGGTGGAAAGTCGTCCGGCCGCCGAGGGATGGGAAGATCTCGTCGCAGTAGGACGCGACTTTCGAGCAGAAGGTGGTCTCGTTCATGCGCCTCGCTTGCGGGGGGGAAGCGGCATTCTACCGCCTCGCCGCGCCCGGCAGCATTGACGCGCCCCACCCACGGTCGGAAGCGGTCGCCTCGCCCCTCACGCCGCCGACGGCAGCGCCGCACGCTCCGACGGCCCCGCCAGCACCCGCGCGACGTCGTACTTCCCCCGCCCCGCCACCATCCACGGCTCCTCCGACACGCGCTCCTGCCACCGGTCGCGCATCTCCCGCGAAAAGTCCAGCAGCCGCCTCGACACCCTCGGCTCCCGCGCCTTTTCGACCTTCTCCACCACCGCCGGCACTTCGGGCGCGGGCGGCGCGAACCGCAGCCCGCCCGACGAGATCAGGTGCGGCGGCGGGTAAACCGGCTTCGGCACCGCCACCTTCTTCTTCACGCGCGGCGACGGCAGCGCCTTGACCTCATCATCCCCCGGCATCACGGGGCGTTTCACGTCGGACCAGTGCGTGCCCGGCGGGATCGGCATCGCCACGCGGTCAGCCCCCATCGCCCCGCCCTGCGTGACGGCCGGGTACCACCACGGCGTCGCCTCGTCCCCCGCCCGCACCCGCCGCTGCCAGAAGATGTGGATCCGCTTCTTCGCCCGACTCCCGCCCCGGAAGGCGATGGGGGAGAACCCCACCGCCTCCCAGAACTGGTTGGCGGCCGTCAGGTCCTGCGCGCACCAGCAGCACGCCAGGCGGCAGCCGTAGGCCCAGCGGTCGAACATCGCCGCCAGCAGCGCCGCCGCCACCAGCCCCCGCCGCGCCGACTTCTCGACCGCCACCTGGTAGATCACGCCGATGTCGTCGCGCTTGTAGTAGCGGTCGGAGCCGATGACGTAGCCTAAAGAAGTCGGCAGTCTGTAGTCGGCAGTCTGCGGTGAAGAGTGACCTCCTCCACTGCCGACTGCTGACTGCCGACTGCCGACTCCCTCCGCCACCAACACGTGCCCCAGATCGATCTTCCCCTCGAGCGTGCCGGCGAACATGAACCCCAGCCCGTGCCGGTCGGCCTTCTGCAGCCGGTCGATGAACGGCAGGTCGGCCCGGACGCCGGGGCGGATGGTGACGGGGCGGTTTGGAGTAGGAGTTAATAGCATGTTCGTTCCTCATTCAATGACGAATCACCAAACCCGAACCACCAAGGAATGACCAAGACCCAATGTCCAAACAGGCATCCCCACTTGGTCATTGGAACTTGGTCATTCCTTGGTCATTCCTTGGTCATTCGGGTTTGGTCATTCGTCCTTCCAACGTCTTACGCCGCCTTCGCAAGCCCGTCGAAGTTCGTGCGGGTGGAGACCGGGGCGCACGCCGTGCCGCTCTGAAACTTGGCGTTCACCCAGCAGGCCGTCAGCCACACCGTCGCGCCGCCCGGCACGTTCAGCGGGAAGTCGACACCGATCTGCGTGCGGCTGGTCGCCCCCTCGTTCGTCCACGCGGCGATGTCCTGCGGCGGCGCGTCGCCGACGAACGAGTAGAGGGTCGCCCCCTGCACCCCGCGGGGCTTGCGCCGCCGCCCGTCGGTGCCGTGGAACTGCACCGTCACGCGCCGCCCCACCACCGCGACGACCTCCAGGACCGGCACCTCCGCCGGCGGCCCGATCGGCGTCCGCTCGCCCGGCACGGTGATGCCCAGCGCCCGCCGCTTGCCGTCGGTGATCTGCGGCCACGCCTGGATCAGCCGCACCAGCATCCGCGTCGCGTTCACGAGCCGGCGCGACTGGTCGAGCTTGTCGGTGATGACCTGCGGCGTGCGCGTCGCCGCCCCGCTGGCCGCGGCGTAAAGTTCGAGGAAGCGCGACGAGGTGACGCCGTACTCCTCCGCCTGCTGGGCCGTCAGACCGTACTCGGCGGGCTGGGCGGCGATCAGGCCGCCGAAGTTCTCGACCCACGTCACGAATTCGCTCTCCCGCGAGGGGAGAAAGGATTTAGCCATGTGCTGCTCCGTTTGCTGTGCCCCGCGCCGCCGGCCGTCGCCTCGGCGCCGCGGGGAATCTTGGGATTACTGAGGGCGGGAACCCAATCAACGGCCCGCCGACGCCCGGCCGATCCGGGCGACCACCGCCCGCCGCCGCCGTCTGCCCCATTGATCGACCGCCGCCCCGCCCGACCCGCGCAAATCGGCAAGAATTTTCGCCCCGCGCCGCCGTCCGATTAAAACGCCCTCACCACCCCTGCCGCCCCTTGCCGTGGTGGACCCTGACCGCGCCGGCGACAATGCGGCGACCTTTTCCGCCGCCCCGCTCCCCAACGGGTGCCGCCCGCCGGGGAAAAACTCCGGCCGGGCACGGAAAAACTCCGGCCCGACGGGGAAAAATTTCGACCCGGTAAGGAAATACTCCGAGCCGACGGGGAAAAGGTCCGGCCCGATAGGGAAAAACTCCGACCGGATACGGAAAAACTCCGCCCCAGTCGGGAGCGAACGCCGCCCGCCGGGGAAGGGGTCGCCCCCGACACGGAACGGCCGCCGGCGAGTCCGGGAGGAATTGGTGCGGGAGGGGAAACGGGGAGGCGGACCCACGAAGTTGAAGTGGTGTAATTCAGCTTTACCCCGAACGCGGGGCTCCCGGACCATCTATTAGGTATGTCCCCTTTTCTGTCTGTCCCCTTTTCTGTCCTCGTGGCACGGGCGTCCCGCCCGCGTCTGCGCCTTTGGACGATTAGCGCCGAGGCGGAGAATCCGGGCGGGACGCCCGTTCCACAAAGCGCCTTTTCCACGCACTCATTCCACCCCGTTGATCCGCCGCACCGCCCGCCCGGCCTCGAACTCGATGCCGAGCTGCGGGGTCTCCGCCGCGCGCCGGAGCATCGGCACGGCGGACTTCGCGCCGGACTTCAGTTGGCCCAGCGTGGCGGCGGCCGCGCGGCGGACGTAGATGGAGGGGTCGTCGAGCTTCGTGGCGATCAGGCGGACGTCCTCCCCCCGCGCCACCCCGCCGGAGCCGAAGAGCAGGACCGCCGCCTGCCGGGTCCGCGGGTCGGGGTCGTCGGCCAGGGCGGCGAGCAGCGGCGAGGCGCGGTGGCCGTAGGCCCTGACGGTGTCGAGGGCCGGCAGCCCCCCCAACCCGGTCGGGCCGGACCCGAGACTGCGCGCGAGCACCCCCACCGTCTCCGGGATCACCTGCTCGGCCGTGCCGCCCATGAGGCGCAGCAGCCGCAGCATGTAAAGCGACGACCCGGACGTTTCGACCCGGACGGCCGCGAGCAACCGCGGCACCTGCGCCCGCGCCTGCGGCGACCGCAGCGCGCCGGGGTCGATCTGCCGCACGTCCTCCAGCAGGTCCATGAGCTCCCGACCGTTCGCCGCGCCCGGCAGGCGGTCGAGGATCAAAGGCACGGCGGGTCGGGCCGCACGTCCCATCCCTCTGAGAATGCCTAGAGCGGTCTCGGACTCGTCGAGCGAACCGTCCTTGACCAACGCCAGAAGAGGGGGCACTGCCGGGCGACCGATGGCCCGTAGCGTCACCGCGCACGACCCTCCCGTTGACGCTGGCACGGGAGGATCCTTCTGCGCCAGCATCGAAACGAGAGCGGGCACCGTCGGGGCGGCATCGCCCCCGAGGGTGCCCACCGCGCGAATCAGGCGGGCGCGCTCGTAGGAATCCCGGCGAAGTTCACTCGCCGCGCCCACGATATAATTCAGAAACTCGGGCTGCGTTTCGAAGAGGTGGCGTATGTCGCGGGACGTCGACTCACGCACGCTGTTCAAGTCAAAAGGAATCTTCATCTTCTGCAAAACTAGGGAGACGAGCGCATCCCGATCGAGCGGAGCGGGATTGGGGTGTGAGCGAACGGTGGTTGCGCAAGACACTCCAGCCAACAATATAAAGATGACAAGAGGAACGCCTGGCAACATGCAAAGTGTTGACCTGCGAGTGTAGTTTGAACATAAAAAACAATGTGCGCCTAGACTTATCTAGATGATCTCACCAAATGCCCTGCGAAGGTGGTAGGTGATATAGGCTTGCACCACCGGATGGTCATCTATTGCTTTGTTCGCGCCGCTCGTGAGGCTGGGGTGATCGGCACCACCTCCCAGACCATTCGTGTGATCGATCTCATCATAATCCGCGTAATCGTTCACATCGAAGAAGGGGATGTTATTGGGGTTGTCGAAAAACGGATCTTGCGGGAAGTTTAGCGTACCGAAATAGCGACTGCCGACGGCGTTGATGTTGACTTGATAGAGAGGGCGGTTGAAGTTGCTATCCTGTCCGGCAGCATCGTCCGTGCGTGAAGGACCACCGTGTGTGCCCGTGGTGGGTCCGCCACGAAGGTCGAAGGCACCAGAGCGATCCTCCAAATCGGGATCCTGTAGCTTCCTCTGGAAGATGTTGACGTGGTAATCCGTCCGGTATGGGAAACGGTACTCTTCCTCCGCGTATTCCACATCAAATCCATTGACGCTGCCGGGGGCGTCCGGGTCGTCATTGAAGGGGAACGCCTCGTTATCCCGCGGGAGGCGCACGGCGTCGATGTAGCCGGTGAACTTCAGGTCCAAGGGCCAGTTGCCGCCGCCGTAGGTCGTCTGGAGGCGGTGCGTGAGGAGCCGTATGGAACTGGCGCCGTGGCTGTAGCCGATCAGGCCGAGCTCCTTCAGGTTCCACCGGTTCGCCATGTGGACGACCATGTTGTACGCGCCCCAGAAGAAGTGCGGCTTGGGATCGGTGTCGTTCGTCCTGCCGTTCACGCCGTCGCCGCCGAATTCGGGGTGAATGGTCATGCTGAACAAATCGTCGTCTCCCGGATCTTCCGCGAACGTCTGCACGACGTAGCCCAGCCGCCGCAGGTTGCGCGCGATCATGTTCGTGCCGGCCTCGTCGTTGAGTTTGCCCCTGCGGCCCAGGTTCGTGAAAGCGTCGTCCTTTCCGTCGCCGTCCGTGTCGATCTGGTCGGATTGCGAGTGCCCGCCGATCGCAATGACCAGCCGCGTTTCTCTCGTGAACGCGACGTCGTCCAGTCCGGACCAGGCGGGAAGGGGTGGCGGGTTGTTCGGATCGAACACCGGGACCGGGGGCTCGCGGTGCTGAAAGCGGACGATGCCCCGCGGGAAGTTGGGCACGCTGGCCCGCCTGACGTACACGCGGCGCGACTTCTGCCCGTTGAAGTTCAGCGGGGCCGACTGATTTGCGGAACCGGTGCCGAGGATCGGCTGGGTTTGCGCGGCGTCGGCAAAGATGAGCAGGCTCGCGTCGGACCGCTCGAGCCGGTACTCGTAGCCCGCCTCGTCGGGCTGGGTGAGCACCAGCGGGGTGACCTCGCCGGGGAACGGGTCGTCCTGCGGGATCGGCTTGTCGAGGCCCGCCGAATCGTCGCCCCCGTCCTCCAGCTTGGCGAACAGTCCGACGCCGGTGGTGTCTTCCAGATCGTCCGGGACTTGATCCTCCTCCCCGGTGATGGACCAGTAAAAGGCGGTGAGGCCCGGAGCGAAGCCGGTGTCATTGGGCGCGCCGGGGGCGGCGGACGCCGATACGTCGAACACCAGATCGTTAAAGTCGCGGTCGCTGCGCCGGGTGATGCCCCCGTCGTCGGCGCGGTCCTCCACCTCATAACGCACGTTGCCATCGGGTTGGGGCGGACCCTCGCGGAAGTGGCCGAAGCCGTCGGGGTTGGCCGTGACCTGCGGGAACCAGATGTTCGGGCCGAAGTTCGTGTCGAGCAGGGCGTTGGTCGGGTTGGACGCCTGCGCGGTTTGCGTCGTGCCGTTCCAGACGAGGTAGAAGCCGAGGTAGCTGCCGGCCGGCACGGCGATTTTCGCGGGGGCGGGGTCATCGTCCGCCGAGGCGAAGGCGACGGTGCGGGTGGCGTTGCCGGTGGCGGCGTCGAGGTAGCCGGGCGATCCGGGCAGGATGCCGTTGAGGCGGCCGAGCGCGTCGTCGACGACGAAGACGCTCAGTTCATTGTCGGCGCGGGCCTCGGCCTGCAGGCGCGAGAGCGTGAACGTGACGGCGGTCATGGTGCCGATTTCACCGGGCGTTAGGTAGGCGTTGGCGGCGAGGATGCGGGCGTCGGTCTGGGCCGTGGCGGCGGGCAGCGCCTTCTCCTGCAATGACGCGGTGACGGCGTAGGCCCCCTCCTCGGCGTAGACGTGGTGGTCGCCGAGGATGCGGCCGGTGGTGAGGGTGCCGGGCGATCCGGCGACCATCTCGACCCGCGCCGGCTCGGGTGCGGTGCCGTCGCCCCAGTCGATGGTGGCGGCGTAGGTCTCGCCGGGGCCGAAGCCGGGGTCGGTGAAGGTGGCGAGGGGCGGGTAGTAGATCGCCCCCGGCTGCACCTCCGCCGGCGCGGCGAGCGCGATCAGGGTCGGCGCGACGTCCGCGACCGACACGGCGAGGGCGGGCGCCTCGTCGTAGAACCCCGCGTCGTCGGTCGCGCCGGCGAGGATGGTGTAGTCACCCCCGTCGCCGTAGGTGTGTTGGGCGAGGGTCACGTTGCCGGGCAGGGAGATGATCGAGCCGTCACCCCAGTTAACCGTCCAGCGCGAGACGCCGGCGGCGGGGTCGGGCGAAAGGGTGAGCGTGTAGAGGCTGCCCTCGTTCGTGGAGGCCGCTCCCGAGACGGCGTGGGTGCGGCCGCCCGCGGAGGTTTCGGGGCGGTAGCGGGCGAGGGCGAAGTCGCCGTCGACGTTGCCGCCCGCGCCGCCGGCGAGGTAGAACCCGCCGCCGGGGGCGGGGGCGAGGGCCTCGGCGTAATCGTCGCGCCCGCCGGCGAGGTCGGTGAGGACCAGGCCGCCGCTGCCGTAGGTGGCGTCGAGCGAGCCGTCGTCGTTCAGGCGGGCGATGCCGAAGTCGGTGCCGCGCCCGGTGCCGGCGGTGGAGGCGCGGCCGGCGATCAGCGTCTTGCCGCCGGGCAGCGACAGGATGGAGTAGGCGTAATCGGCCCCGTACCCAAAGTTAATGGTCTTCCGCCCGTCGGTGCCGAACCCGGCGTCGGGCGACCCGTCGGCGTTGAGCCGCAGCACGGCGAAGTCGTAGCCGGTGGCGTCAGACGGGCGGGTGCGGCCGGCGAGGGTGATCTTGCCGTCGGCGCGGACGTCCAGCCCGAAGGCGGCATCGTCCGCGTCGCCCATGTCAATTCGGACCTTGCCGCCGGTGCCGAAGGACGGATCGGGCGACCCGTCGGGCAGGTAGCGGGCGGCGGCGAAGTCGTAATCCCCCGCCGCGTCGCGCGCCCGGCCGGCGACCACGATCCGCCCGTCGCCTTGGACGCGGACGGCGTAGCCCTTGTCGTAGCTGCCGGCGAAATCGGTGAGGGTCCGGCCGGCGGAGCCGAACGACCCGTCGAGCGAGCCGTTGGCGTTGAGTCGCGCCACCACCACGTCGCGGCTGTTGTTGCCCGCGAGGACAATCTTGCCGTCGGGCTGCAGGGCGAAGTCGTAGGCGACGTAGCTGGTGCCCCAGTTGGTCGCGGCGGTGCCGGCGGCGGCGCCGAAGGAGGCGTCGGGCGAACCGTCGGAGAAGAATTGCGAGAGCGAGAAGTTCGGCCCGCCGCCGCCGAGGATTTTGCCGTCGGGCCGGAGCGCAACGCCCCAGCCGTTGCCGGCCACGGCGGTGCGCCCGCCACTGCCGAACGAGGCGTCCGGCGTGCCGTCGGGCAGAAACCGCAGGAGGTTCAGCCCGGCCCCGCCGGTGCCGGACACAACCACCTTTCCGTCGGGCTGCACCACCACATCCTTGGCCCACTCGTCTGTGTCGCCCGCGTCCACGACCTCAACGCCTTCGGTGCCGAAGGAGGCATCCAGCGGGGCGAAGAGCAGCCGGCGGCTTTCCATCGCCTCCATGATGGGCCGGGTGGCCGAGCGGAGCTTGGGGAAAGCGGCGGCGCGGAGGAATAGGCGACTGAAGATCGAGGCGGTGGTGATGGAAACTCCCAGTCTGCGAATTGTGCGGTCTGACGTGGAGACGGCAAGATAAAGCGTCTGGGGAGCTTATGCAAGCGAAAAATTCCGCTGTTCGGTATTTCTCAAGTCCCCCCATCTCCCCGAATGTGATATAGCCGTTCGCCGCGGTACCATCGCCGCGGGGCGGAAAAGGGGAGGCGTAGTCCATCCCTCCCGCCCACTCGGTCAACGCCGGCACGCGGTGGATTGGATCGTAGCCCATCCCGAACGTCCGGCGTCACCCGTTTTCCATCCGGTCCCACTCCTCAGGCTCGACGTCGGGAATGGCGTCGAGGTAGCGTCGCAGGGCGGCAGGGTCGGCGTCGGCAACGTCGCGCCGCAGTTCACGGAGCTTTCGCACCTGCTCGGCCGCACGGTCGGCGATCTGCGCCACGAGGCGGGCGACGCTGACGCCTCCACTGGCGGCGTGCTCCTCGAGGGCCGCCAGCGTGTCATCCCCGAGATCGATGGTGACGCTGCTCATGGGGTCGCTCGTAGCCGCTGCAGGAACGGGCCGGGGCGGATGGCCTCGACGCCAAAGCGCTCGGACCCAGCAAAGTCCCGGACGTTACCCGTTACAATATAGCGGACGCCCGCGGCGAACGCCAGTTCCAGCACCATATCGTCGTCCGGGTCGGGCAGCGCCGGGCGCAGCTTGAACCAGACCACCCTCCAATCCGCCAGCCGTCCGAGCGCCCGCACGGCCTCCAGCGCGTCGGCGGCCGACCGCCCCGGCGGGAGGTGCTCCGCCCGCGTCAGCACCGCCTGCCACTCCTGGTATAGCGCGACGGACAGACAGGGGCAAACCTCGCCCGCCTGCACGAGCTCGAGGAGGGCAAAGCTGGCCCCCCGCCGGGACCGCGCGGCCGCGACGAGCACGCTGGTGTCGAGAACGATTCGCGTCATCCCGCCGATCATACCGGCGAAATTACACTCGCAGGGGGGGTGGGGATGAACCATCGCGCGTGCCCGCCGCCAGTAAGTCCGTTACCATCCGGCCCAGGAGGACCCCCGCCCATGCCCGACACCGCCCCGTCCCTCGCCTCGCCGCTCAAGCAGACCAATCGCCTCGCGCCCGACCCCGAGCCGCACGATCAGTTCTGGCAGAACGCGCACTTCTACTTCAACCGCGTCTACGACACGATGGGGCTGGATGAGACGTGGCGGGCGGTGCTCTCCAGCCCTAAGCGGGTGCTGACCGTCTCCTGCCCGGTGCGCATGGACGGCGGGGAGATCCGCGTCTTCACCGGGTACCGCGTGCAGCACAATGGGGCGCTGGGGCCGTTCAAGGGGGGGCTGCGGTATGCGCCCAGCGTTGGGCGGGACGAGGTGATGGCGCTGGCGATGCTGCAGACGTGGAAGAACGCCCTCGTGAACTTGCCGTTCGGCGGGGCGAAGGGGGGCGTGGTGTGCGAGCCGAAGAAGCTCAGCGCGGGCGAGAGGGAGCGCCTCACCCGGCGGTACGTCAGCGAGGTGATGCCGATCATCGGGCCGGCCGAGGACATCCCCGCGCCGGACGTGGGGACCGACGGGCAGGTGATGGCGTGGGTGCTCGACACCTACTCGACGCGCGTCGGCCACCAGGCGCTGGGGGTGGTCACCGGCAAGCCGGTCGCCCTCGGCGGCAGCGTCGGGCGCGAGGAGGCGACCGGCCGCGGCGTGATGGTCGTGCTCCGGCGATTCCTTCAGACGCAGCACCGCACGCTCGAGGGGCTGCGCGTGGCGGTGCAGGGGTTCGGCAACGTCGGCTCCCACGCCGCCCGGCTGCTGGCGCAGCGCGGGGCGGTGGTCGTGGCCGTCAGCGACCAGTACGGCGGGGTCTACGACGCGGGCGGGCTGGACGTCCCCGCGGCCATGCTGCACTACGCGGAGGTTGGGCAGTTGAAGGGGTTTCCCGAGGGGGATGAGATCACGAATGAAGAGTTACTGACTTGCGACTGCGACGTGCTTGTTCCGGCCGCGATTGAGAACACCGTGGATGAGAAGGTCGCGCCGCACGTCAAGGCCGGCATCGTCGTCGAGGGGGCGAACGGGCCGACCACGCCGCGGGCGGATGAAATCCTGCGGGAGAATGGCGTGACCGTCCTTCCCGATATTCTTGCCAACGCCGGCGGCGTGACCGTTTCGTACTTCGAGTGGGTGCAGGGGCTAGACAATTATTTTTGGGATTTGAAGCGCGTGCAGGACGAGTTGCAGAAGGTGATGGAGCGCGCCTTCGACGCGGTGAACGCCGAGGCGGACGCGAGCGATTGCGACTACCGCACGGCGGCCTACACCCTGGCGGTGCGGCGCGTGGCGGAGGCGAGCCGGCTGAAGGGACTTTATCCGTGAAGGGTCTGAAGCGCGCGGTAGAGCGCGAGCAGCGCCGGCGGGTCGAGCGTCTCGGGGCGGGCCTGAGGGTCGATGCCGAGCGAGTCCAATGCACCCTCGTGGCCGCCGGTTTCGAGGATCGCCTTGCGCAGCGTTTTGCGGCGCATGGAGAAGACCGCCCGCAGCCAGTCGCCGAAGGGGCGGACCTCGGTGCCGAGTCGGTCGGCCCGGCGGAGGCGGACGAGGGCCGAGTCGATCTTCGGCGCCGGCCAGAACGCCTGCGGCGGCAGCGTGCGGAGCACCTCGACGCTCGACAGGAGCTGCACCATCACGGTGAGCGGCCCGTACTCGCCGGTGCCGGGGCGGGCGCGCAGGCGGTCGGCGACCTCTTTCTGCACGGTGAAGGCGAGCAGGTCGACGCCGGCCGCGAGGAGCTCGACCGCCAGCGGCGAGGCGATGTTGTACGGCAGGTTGGCGACGAGTTTTGCGGGTCGTCCCGACGCGGCGGCGAGTCGGATTTGCTCGAGCAGGTCGGGGTTCAGTTCGTGCTTGCCGGCGAGGGCGTCGCCTTCGATCAGGTGGAAGCGTTCGACCCGCGCCGCAACGGACTCCCCATCGTTTAGCCGCCCCGCTTGCGGGGCGCGTCCGGCGGCATCGCGCTCCCCGACGCGCCCCGCAAGCGGGGCGGCTAAACGTCGTGGGTCTGGGGGAACCGGCGCGTCGACTTCAGTCGACCCCTCCCCGCCAAACCGCCGGCGGAGCAGGCCAGCCAAATCCCGGTCGATCTCCACGGCAACCACGCGGCCCGTTTCGCCCACCCGCGCCAGCAGTTCCTCGGTCAGGGTGCCGGTGCCCGGTCCGACCTCGATGACGAAATCCCCCGCCGCCACCTCGCCGGCGTCGGCGACGGCGGCGACGAGGTTCTGGTCGATCATGAAGTTCTGCCCGAACCGATGCTTGGGCCGGGCGTCGGCGGCGTCGAGCAGGGCGCGGATCTCGGTCTTGGTTTGGGGCACGGGGCGGGATCATAGCGCGGAAGTCGAACCTCCCGCCGATCAGTGCCCCGACGGCTCGGGATTGGCGACCGAATTGAGGATCGCCTTGCCGTAGGCCCGCTTAAGCGACTCCAGACCGGGGTAGACGCCGGCCTTCACCTCGCCGGCCAACTGTTCGAAATCGGCGGCTTGCTTCTCCGACATCCGAATGACTTGATCAAGCGTCATGTCGCTGCCTTTCAGGGCCTCTTGAAGCGCTACTTTCCACTTGCCGTCAACCTTGACGAGCGGCATCACCTCGCCGTCGGGGGTTGCGAAGGTCGCGCGGTCGCCGTCGACGTTGATCACGCCGTCGGCGGGGTCGGGGGTGGGCGTTATGAAGAACTTGCACGCATTTGGGCCGAACTGATCCCCAGCGGCGACGGCAAGGTGATGCTGCGCGAGCAGCACCTTCGCAGAGGCGTCCGATAGCCGGCGGCCCTCGGCATCTCTGGCGTAGACGATCTGCTGAAACGCCGGCACGTCCGCTGAGCGATTCGCTCTGACCAACGACTGAATCGCCGCCATCGGGGTACTCTGGTCGTATACAGGGCGGGTGGCTGGGGCGGTCGCCGGTCGGGTGGCCGGGGCGTCGGCAAGGGCAGCGGCGGTCAGGCAGAAGGTGAGGACGGCGGTGAGCAGGTGGCGCATCATGAACCTTACGGGTGATGTCTACATCCTACGCGGACCATCTTTCGGCCGCAACGATGAAAGATGATGAAGAATCTAAGAGTGACGCGTGGTGCGACGGGTCGCGGTGCTCCGAGACCCGTGGCACCCGAGGTCATCGTTCTCATTTACTCCTGCCCGGGCGCGCTGGTAGGCTCCCGGCCATGAAATCCCACGAGGTCATTCGCCAGGCGGTTGCCGAGCCGGGCGTCAAGCAGGTCGCCAGCGCGCTACGGGTGTCGGCGGCGCTGGTCTACAAGTGGTGCGAGCCGCCGGCGGAGAAGGACGACCCCGAGCAGTCCGGGGCGCGCAACCCACTCGACCGCGTGCGCGACCTCTACCTGCAGACCCGCGACATCCGCCTCGTCCGCTTCCTGTGCAACGAGGCCGGAGGGTTTTTCGTTTCCAACCCCGTGCCGGACATTAGGCGGACGGTGGACGAGCAGATTTACGACGAGACCACCCGCATGTTCCGCGAGTTCAGCGAGCTGCTCGACGCGATCAGCGCGAGCGTGGCGAACGACCCGTACGTGGACGCCGACGAGGCGGACCTGATCCGCGACAAGTGGGAGGACCTCAAGGCCGTGCTCGAGCGGTTCGTGCTGTCGTGCGAGCGCGGCCACTACCACGTCAAAAGTCCGAATGACCAAACCAGAATGACCAAAAAATGAAGAATGACGAATCCCGAATGACCAAGGGCGTCCGTGACAAAATTGGGCATTGGGTCTTGGACATTCATTGGTCATTCGGGTTTGGTCATTGGTCATTCAGCGGCGCAGCGGCTATCATCGGCCCAAAATTGACCCGAATGAGGAGCATCTTATGAGTCTGGACCGAAGTCTGAAGAGCGCCAGCACGCTGAGCCGGCACCGGAACGTGCTGACGCGGGCGGAGCGGATCGTGCAGTTGGAGGGGCAGGACAAGTGGGCCGAGGAGCAGGGGGTGCTCGGGCTGCCGAAGGTGTCGCACCGGAAGATGACGGTGGGCGGGAAGGTGAAGAAGGAGGAGGGGGACGAGGCCGCCGCCGCCCCGGCCGCCGGGGCGAAGGGGGCCAAGGGGGCCCCCGCCGCCAAGGCCCCCGCGGGTAAGGCACCGGCCGGCGGAAAAGCCGCACCGGCCGCCAAGGCCGCCGCCCCCGCCGCCAAGCCGGCGGCGAAGAAGAAGTAGGTTTCCCCTCGGCCCTCACCGGCCCGCGCCCGTTCATCCGGGCGCGGGGTTTTCATGCGCCCCCTCACCGACTTCATCGCCGACCGCGCCCACGGCGTCGACGCCTCGGGCATCCGCAAGGTTTTCGACCTGGCCGCGAAGCTCAAGGACCCGATCAACCTGTCGATCGGCCTGCCCGACTTCGACGTGCCGGACATCGCCAAGGCGGCGGCGGCCGACGCGATCGGCCGGGGCGTCAACCGCTACACCCCCACGCAGGGCGCCGAGCCCTTGCGCGCCCGGCTGCGGGCCGATCTGTCGGCCGAGATCGGCCGCGACGTCGGCGAAGTTCTCATTACCTCCGGCGTCAGCGGCGGGCTGTTCCTGGCGATCCTGGCGACCATCAACCCCGGCGACGAGGCGGTTTTCCTCGACCCCTACTTCGTCATGTACCGCCACCTGCTCACCCTCGCCGGCGGCGTGGCGCGGGCGGTGGACAGCTACCCCGACTTCCGCTTCGACGCCGCCAAGGTGGAGGCCGCCGTCACGCCCCGCACCAAGCTGCTGATCCTCAACTCCCCGAGCAACCCCACCGGCGTGGTGATGACCGAAGCCGAGGTCGCCGCCGCCGTGGAGGTGGCCCGCAAGCACGACCTGCTGATCCTGAGCGACGAAATCTACGAGCCGTTCCTGTACGGACGTGGCACGGGCGTCCCGCCCGCGTCCGCCGACGGATCGCGCGGGCGGGACGCCCGTGCCACGGGATTCGCGACCGCCTCGAAGCAGTACGACCGCACGATCATCCTCCGCGGCTTCAGCAAGAGCCACGCGATGACCGGCTGGCGCGTCGCCTACGCCGCCGGGCCGGCGGAGGTGATCGGGCAGATGACCAAGCTGCAGCAGTACACCTACGTCTGCGCCCCCGCCCCGTTTCAGGACGCCGCGCTGGCCGCGCTGGACGTGCCGATGGCCCACCACGTCGCCGCCTACGCCCGCAAGCGCGACCTGGTGGTCGACGCCCTGTCCGGCACGTTCGAGCTCGCCCGCCCGGACGGCGCGTTCTACGTCTTCCCCCAAGTCCCCGCCGGCGGCACCGCCACGGACTTCTGCGCCCGCGCGATCGCCCGCAACGTCCTGACCATCCCCGGCAACGTCTTCAGCGGCCGCGACACGCACTTCCGCATCAGCTACGCGACGACGGACGAAAAGCTGGCGCGGGGGTGCGAGATTCTGTGCGAGGTCGGGCGGGAGTTTGGGGTTTAATGGTGCTTGTGGAGAACGAATTCTAAATGTGCGGGTCAATGCTCGGGTAAAGGGTTGAACTTCGACAGCGACGGGTAAATGAGGTATCGTGAAGTTCCGGCATGAGTTACCTCTCTTCCCTTGCCTCCGAACTGCAAATCGGTCCGCCCGCCGCGCAGGCACCTCTCGTCCTTGACCTGTTCGCCGGGTGCGGCGGCTTGGCCCTTGGCTTTGAGGCGGCCGGGTTCCGCACCATCGGGTTCGAGATGGACGCCGATGCGTGCGAGACCTATCGGAGGAACCTGCATGGGCCGTGCATCGAGACGGTGCTAACGGCCGGCATTGATTTAGGGGCGTCGGCCGACGTGATCGTCGGCGGGCCGCCTTGTCAGCCGTTCAGTGTCGGCGGGTCGCAGAAGGGGCACCAGGACTCCCGAAACGGCTTTCCGGCCTTTCTCTCCGCTGTCGAATGGTACCGGCCGAGGCTGGCGATGTTCGAGAATGTCCGGGGCGTGCTCTACCGCAATCGGGCCTACTTTGAGGAGGTGCTCGACGCGCTGACGGCCCTACATTATGTAGTAGATTATCGACTGCTGAATGCTGTCGACTTCGGCGTGCCGCAGCGTCGGGAGCGGATGTTCGTGGTCGCCCATCGCGGTGGCTGGGAGTGGCCGGTAACAGGGCGTGAACTACACACCGCTGGCGAAGCGTTGGGCGCGATGGCATTTGAGGCGCGGGCCGACTCAAAGTTTCTGACCGAAAGCATGGATCGTTACGTCGCCAAGTACGAACTCGCCTCGAAATGCGTAACGCCGCGTGACCTGCATCTGAACAAGCCGAGCCGAACCGTGACCTGCCGCAATCTGAACGGCGCGACGGGGGACATGCTGCGCGTTCGCCTCGCGGATGGTCGCCGCCGCCGCCTCAGTGTCAGGGAGGGTGCCCGACTACAGAGCTTCCCCGACTGGTACAAGTTTTCCGGGAGCGAGGGCAGCCAGTTTAATCAGGTGGGCAATGCGGTCCCACCACTGCTCGCCAAGGCAGTGGCCCTTGAGGTGATGAAGTGCCTGGACTCCACAAATGCCTCCACAACGCCGCTCGGCACCGGTCGCATTGCGCGGGGGCAACTGAGCTTGAGCTTTGAGGATTGAAATGGATGCTTCGGAGAGAAAGGTTGAGGAGGCACTGAAGATCTTGGAAGCGGTCGATTTCCCGCTCGTGCAAAAGTCGCCGAAGATGCGGCAACGTGTTGCGCGGGTTCTACTCGCCGTGTGCAACGTCAGGCCGGACACGCCCTGGTCGCGGGCATCGGTCTGGAGAGATTCATCGTCATGGTCGCTCCGTTCGCGCGAGATTATCAAGTTCATTAACGAGCATTACGGCGAAAAGGTTTCACCCGGTTCCTACGACGACATCCGGCGCAAAAATCTGGACTTCCTGGTGGCCGCCCAGCTCGTCCTAGCCAGTGCTGGACGGCCCAGTGCCTTGACTAACGACGGCACTAGAAGTTACGCGGTCAACCCGGCAGCGGCAGCGTTATTCAGGCTGTTTGGGAAGCCGAAGTGGAGGGCAGCAGTGGAGTCATTCGTCGGGGAATGCGGCAGCTTAAGCGCGACGTTTGAGCGGGGGCGAAACATTGAGAAGATGCCCGTCTTGCTTAAGCCCGGGGTAAGTGTTGACTTGCTGGCCGGGCCGCACAACGACTTGCAAAAGGCGATCGTGGAGGAGTTCCTGCCCCGCTTCGCCAAGGGGGGCGGAAGTGCTGTACATCGGAGACGCGCAGAACAAAGGCTTGTACGTTGATGCAGAACGTCTCAAGAACCTTGGGTTTTTCGAGATCGCGCACGACCGATTACCTGATGTCTTAGCTTACGTTGAAACCACCAACTGGCTTTTCCTTGTCGAAGCCGTTCACTCCTCCAATCCGATCAGCAGCCTACGCCACAAACTTCTGGAGGATGCGGCGGCCAACTGTAGTGCCGGGCTGGTCTTTGTGAGCGTGTTCAAGGACCGTTCTAACTTTGCCAAGTGGGTGAAGGAGATCGACTGGGAAACGGAGGTGTGGTTAGCCGATTCGCCGGAGCACATGATCCATTTCAACGGCGACCGCTTCCTCGGCCCGCACCAAAAGCAGAAGTGACCTGATACCGCCGCGGCTCAGTGCGTCCGCGCGACCACGTTGATGAACACGACGTAGAGCAGCACCAGCAATAAGCCGGTGCCGCGGCCGAGGCGGAGGCGGCCGGCGGTGGGGGTCAGGGCTAGGCCGAGGATCACCAGGAACAGGGCGTCGACGCGCCACACGGCCGGGGGGAAGACGACCGTCGGCAGGTCGAGGGCGAGCGCGGCGGGCCGGGTGGTCGAGGCGGCGGCGGCAGTCGCGGGCAAGACGAGGGCGCGGGCGTAGGCGGTCAGGATTGCGGCGGGCAGGGCCAGGCAGAGGGCGGCCAGGGCGTAGGCGATTTGCGCGCCGGCGGCCTCGCGGGTGCGGTGCTGGGCGGCGCGCTGGCCGGCGAGGCCGACGCACGGCAGGACAAGCATGATCCCGAACAGCGAGGCCATCGGCGTGCCGGCGGGCCGGCCCAAGGCGGTTTCCGACCGGCCCACGGCGGCCAGCGCGAGCCATGCGGCCACCCCCGCCAGCAGCAGCGCGAGGGAGAGTTCGATCGCCTTGATCCGCCGCGTTGTGGCGGGCGACACGGCGGGCGACACGGCGGGCGGCGGGGCGGGCGGCGCGGGGTCGGCCGGTTGGTTCGGTGCGGCCGGCGGTCGGTCCGTCGACCAGGTGCCGGCGATCACGGCCCCTTCAATGAGCAGGCAGACCGCGTGGAGCCCCGTCAGCCGTCCGGTGAAGCCGGCGACCAGGGCGATCAGGGCGGCGGGCAGGAGGAAGGCCCACGCGCGGCCGGCGGGCACGGGGGGGGCGTCGCGGGGGGCGGAGGCGAGGGCGGCGCCGAGGGCGAGGCAGCCCGCCGCCGCCGCCGCCGCGAACGCCGCCGCCACCGCCACGTCCGCCCGCCCCGCCGCCGCCGCCCCGACCGTCAGGATCACCAGCGGCACCGCCGTCAGCAGCCCCCGCCGGCCCCCGAGCGATCTGCGAAAGGGTCGCCCGGCGGCGTCGACCAGCGCGTAGGTCGAGACGTACCACGCCGCGAGCGTCCCGAGCAGCAGCAGGAGGGGGAGAAGGTCGGGGGACATCGGGGGCTACAGGGGAGGCGTCCCGCCGCTCGCGGCTTCGCAACAAATCGAACAGATCAAGCACGCTACCGGCCCGCCCTCACGCCACGCCCACCGGCATCACCGCCCGCAGCCGCCCGATCACCCCCGGCAGGATCGCCAGACAGCGGTCCAGATCGCTCTCGGTCGTGTAGCGCGACAAACTGAACCGCACCGCGCCGTGGGCGTAAATCGTCGGCACGCCCATCGCCACGAGGACGTGGCTCGGCTCCAGCGACCCGCTGCTGCACGCGGAGCCCGCGCTGGCGCACACGCCCTGCTCGCTGAGGAGCATGAGGATCGCCTCCGCTTCGAGGCGGGCGAAGCCGAGGTTGGTGGTGTTGGGCAGGCGGTGCGTGGGGTCGCCGATGACGCGGACGTCGTCGATGAGGTCGAGCACGTCGGCCTCGAAGCGGTCGCGCAGGGTGGCGACGCGGGCCATCTCCGGCAGTTTCTGGCCGGCGAGTTCGGCGGCCTTGCCCATGCCGACGATGCCCGGCACGTTCTCCGTCCCGCCGCGCCGGCCGCGTTCCTGGGGGCCGCCGATCTGCCACGGCTTGATCCGCACGCCGCGCCGCAAATACATCGCCCCTACGCCCTTGGGCCCGTGGAACTTGTGGGCCGCGAAGCTCGCCGCGTCCGCCCCGACGGCCTTGACGTCCACCGGGATCTTCCCCACCGCCTGCGTCGCGTCGACGTGCAGCGGCACGCCCTTCTCGCGGCAGATCTCGGCGATCTCGCCGACGGGGTTGATCACGCCGGTCTCGTTATTGGCCCACATCACGCTGGCGACGGCGACATCGTCGGTCAGGCTGGCCCGCAGATCGTCGAGGTCGATCCGGCCGCCCTCGTTGACGGCGAGCTCAACGATTTTCACGTCGTCCCGCCCCAGGTTCAGGCAGAGTTCGCGGGTGGCGGAGTGCTCGACGGCGGTGGTGACGATGGTCTTGCGGGGCGCGCGGGCCAGCAGCAAACCGCGGACGGCGGTGTTGACGCCCTCGGTGCCGCCGCCGGTGAAGATCAGCTCGCCCGGCGAGCAGCCGACGAGGGCCGCCACCTGCCCGCGGGCGTCGTCGACAGCCCGGCGGCTCATCTGGCCGAAGCGGTGGGCGCTGGAGGGGTTGCCCCAGTATTCGGTCAGGTAGGGCGTGATGGCGGCCACCACCTCGGGCGCGGGCTTGGTGGTGGCGTTGCTGTCAAGGTAGACGATCTCCATGGGGCAAGGATACCCCCCGGCGGGCGGGAAGTCTGCCTCTTGTTGGTCAGGGGTCCGTTGTCCTTGGCCCGTTGCGGGGAGGAGGTGGGAATGGGCGTACCTGGATTCGAACCAGGGACCTCGTCGTTATCAGCGACGCGCTCTAACCAACTGAGCTATACGCCCGCCGTCGGGGCCGAAATGGTAGGAGGGATCGGCGGAAGGTCAACCGCCCGACCCTTGCTTAAAGCCTATTCGGCCCACCATGCGGCGTCGGTGGGGGGGGAGAACGAGGGGCGCGGCGGGCCGTGGCCGGTCCAGGCGGCGCAGACGTCGATGGCGTGGGCGGCCTGCGTCGGGTCGTCGAAGACCTGCTCGATCTGCTCGCGGCGGTCGGCGTCGCGCCACGCGAGCAGCAGCCCGCCGACGGTGCAGACGTGCAGCCCGAACTTCAGTGGCAGCGCGATTTCCGGGCGGAAGATTTGCTCGACCGGCGTGCCGAGGGGCGAGGGGGGCCGGCCGTCGTGCGGGGCCGGGGGGCGGGGGGTGGCGCGGGGCTGGGGGTTCATCCGCCCTCCTTGAGTGGATTTGCGGGGCTACACTTGCGGTTGCGGCACAGTATACCCCCGCCGACTTGGCCCGGCGGGAGGGATCGGCCGCCCCCGCCGGGCCGGCGGGCGTCACAAGTTGCCCAAGCCTTCAATCGCCGCAGTTTTCAACCGCGAAAGGGTCGCCCGTGCAAGAGTTTCTCGAAGGAAATGCCGCCGTGGTCGGGTTGCAGTGGGGCGACGAGGGGAAGGGGAAAATCGTCGACGCCCTGTCGGACGTGGCGGACGTGGTGGTGCGCTACTGCGGCGGGGCGAACGCAGGCCACACGGTGCGGTTCGGGGGCAAAAAGTATTCGACCCACCTGCTGCCCGTGGGCGTCTTCCGGCCGCACGTGCTGAACCTGATCGGCAACGGCGTGGTCATCGACCCCGCCGTGCTGCTGCGCGAGGCCGACGCCCTGAACGCCGACGGCATCCCCATCACGCCGCAAAATCTCAAGGTGAGCTACAAGGCCCACCTGGTGATGCCCTACCACCTGCGCGAGGATTCCGCCCGCGAGCAGGCGGCCGAGGGGGGCGCGATCGGCACCACCCGCCGCGGCATCGGGCCGTGCTACGCCGACAAAATGCAGCGCGCCACCGCCCTGCGCGTCGCGGACCTCACCAAGGAGGATCAGCTCCGCGCGAAAATCGGCGAGATCGTCACCGAGAAGAACAAGGTGCTGAAGATTCTCTACGACGGCGCGCCCCTCGACGCGGCCGAGATTTTCGAGACCTACCGCGCCTATGGAAAGCGGCTCGCCCCGTTCGTAGACGACGTCGGCCGGCTGGTGCTCTCCAATTTCCGCGAGGGGAAGAAGATTCTGTTCGAGGGTGCCCACGCCGCATTATTGGACGTCGACCACGGCACCTACCCCTACGTTACGAGCAGCAGTTGCTCAGCATTAGGTTTGTTCAGCGGCAGCGGCGCGCCGCCGCAGACGGTTCAACAGTTCATCGGCGTGGCGAAGGCGTACAACACCCGCGTCGGCGGCGGGCCGTTCCCGACGGAGTTGGCGAACGAGACTGGCGACCTCATCCGCGAGCGCGGCCGCGAGTACGGCACCACCACCGGCCGGCCCCGCCGCATCGGCTGGTTCGACGCCGTCGCCACCCGCTACGCCTCGGACCTGTGCGGCTGCACGGCCATCGCCGTCACGCTGCTGGACGTGCTGAGCGGCTTCGACGAACTCAAGATCTGCACCGGCTACCGGCTGGAGGGCGAGCTGCTGCCCGGCTTCGTCGCCGACCCCGACGTGCTGGCGGCGGTGGAGCCGGTGTACGAAACGCTGCCGGGCTGGTCGGCGGATATCTCGCTCTGCACACGCTTCGCCGACCTACCGGCGGAGGCGAAGGCCTACGTTTCGCGGCTGGCGGCGTTGCTGGACGTGCCGGTGCGCCTGGTCAGCGTCGGCCCGGACCGCGCGGCGACGCTGACGGTTGACCATAAATCACTTCCTTAATAGCCGGAGGCGGAAGCCCCGGTCTTCGGACGGAAGCGTTTCAGAAGTATCGACGCATTCCCGCGAACAAACCGGGGCTTCCGCCTCCGGCTATTAAGGACGCGGCCTTAACCAGAGGAACTGATGAAACCGAAACCTTTGTTCCAACTTGCCGTCCTGATGCTTTTCCTCCTCGGCGTGTCAACCGCTCACGCCGAAGTGCCCAAAACGACCACCTTCACCAACCCCTTGAAAGCCGCCGGGGCCGACCCCTGCCTCGTCTACCACGACGGCTTCTACTACCTCACCACCACCACCGGCCGCGACATCCAGATGCGGCGGGCGAAAACGCTTGAAGGGTTGAAAACGGCGAAAGACAAGCAAGTGTGGAAGGATCAAATGCCCGGCCGGTCGCGCGACATTTGGGCGACGGAGTTCCACCTGCTGGACAACGGCCGCGGCCGGAAGCGGTGGTACGGCTACTACACCGCCTCGGCCGGGCCGGAGCCGAGCCACCGGATGTTCGTGATCGAGAGCAGCGGCACCGACCCGATGGGGCCGTACCACTTCAAGGCGAAGTTAATAACCGACCCGAAGGACGAGTTCTACGCCATCGACGGCAGCGTGCTGACGGCGGCGGACGGGTCGCTGACGTTCGTCTGGTGCGGCCGGCCGAGCCCGCACGGGCAGGGGCTCTACCTGGCGAAGATGAGCAACCCGTGGACGATCGGCGGCCCCCGGCACGCGCTGGAGGCCGACGGCTTCGGCTGCCCCGCCGTCCGCGAGGGGCCGGTGGGGCTGACCCACGGCGGGAAGGTGTGGCTCGTCTATTCGATGTGCTCCGCCGACAGCCCGGACTACCGGCTCGGCGCGCTGGTGGCGGACGCGACGTCGAACTTGGCCGACCCGGCGTCTTGGAAGCAATATCCGAAGGTGCTGTTCTCGCGGAACGATGAAGCGAAGGCCTACGGCCCCGGCCACTGCTACTTCTTCACGTCGCCGGACGGGAAGGTCGATTGGATCGTCTACCACGCGAAGACGACGACGGCCACGGACTATGCAGACCGCACGGCGCGGGCGCAGCGGATTCATTGGAATGCCGACGGCTCACCGGACTTCGGAAGGCCCGTCGGCGGCGAGGAAATAGCCGAGCCGAGCTCCGTGGAACGGGCATCCCGCCCGGATTCTTCGACTCGAGGGGCAACCGCAGAATAAATCCGGGCGGGACGCCCGTTCCACTTTAATTCGTCGGCACCGAGTCTTTCTCAAACTTCTGAAGGTCCGCCGACAGTTTTTCGCGGCCCGCCTTGACGTGGTAGAGCATGTGGCCGCCGGGGTAGTATTCCTGCACCACGTTCTTCCGCAGCGGGTCCGGCAGGTTCAGGCCGGCGGCGGTGAAGTCGGCGGCGAAGAACGGGGTCGCCAGGTCGTACCGGCCCGCCGCGATGAACACGCGCAGCGACGGCAGCTCGATCATCGCCTGCCGCAGGTTCTCCGCCACGTCGAGCGAGCCCTGCCCGCCGGAGCCGAAGTCCCAAGGCCGCACGCGGTCGCTCAGCACCTCATAGGCCAGATCACTTTTGTAATTCAAGTCCTTGCGGACGTAGGAATTGAACGTCGCGGCGTACAGGCCGAGGTAGGGGTCGAACGACGGGTCGTGGGCCGGCCGGTCCGACGCCTCGTCCATCGCGTAGCCGGCCATCCGCCCGTCGTAGCGGCCGATGACCTTGCCCTCGTCGGCCAGCAGCGCCTTCTCGAACCGCGACGGGCCGACGCGCAAATCGTTCTTTTTGATCACGTCCTCGCTCAAACCGGTGAGGCGGGCGAGCTCCTTCACGAGCTTGTCGCGCTGCTCCTTCGGCAGCGTCATGCCGCGGGCCATCGCCGGCAGGTAGGTCTCGAAGGCGAACTTTTCCGATTCCTTCCGCGCCTTCTCCTGGTCGGCCTGCAGATCGGCCGGCAGCTTTTTGTGGTACCACGCGAGTTCGGTGTAGGTCGGCAGGAACAGGGCGTAGGGCAAATCGTTCGCCCCCCCGCCGCCGAGGGTGGAGAATTGCAGGACGCTGCTGATGAGGATCACGCCGTTGAGGTCGATCGCGGCGTCGTCGTGGAGGTACTGCGAGAGGTAGGCGGCGCGGGTGGTGCCGTAACTTTCGCCGGCGAGGAACTTGGGGCTGTCCCAGCGTTCGGCGCGGGTGAGGTGCAGGCGGATGAACTCGGCGATCCACTGCACGTCCTGGCGGACGCCGTAGAAGGTGCGGCCCTCCTCGGGCGTGGCGGGCCGGCTGAAGCCGGTGCCCACCGGGTCGATGAAGACGAGGTCGGTCCAGTCGAGCCACGTCGTGTCGTTGTCGACGAGGCGGTACGGCGGGCCGGTCGGGATGCCGTCGGCGGGAAGGTCCACGCGCTTCGGCCCGGCGGTGCCGAGGTGCAGCCAGACGCTCGCCGCGCCGGGGCCGCCGTTGAAGACGTAGGTGATCGGCCGATTTTTCGCCTCCGGCAAATCGGTCCGGCGGTAGTAGATGAAGAAGATGGTGCCGCGGGTTTTGCCGGCGTCGTCCTTCATCTCCGCGTCGGCGGCGGTGGCCTCATACTTGATCGTCTTGCCGTTGACCGTCAGTTCGTGCTGCGTGACGGCGGCGTTCTTGTACGCCGGCTGGGTCGGGGCGACCTTCGGCTGGGGCTGGCCCGCCGGCGGCAGCGGCACCGCCTTGGCGACCGGCTCGGTCGCGGGGGCGGTGGCCGGCGCCTCGGCGTAGGCGAGGGTGGGAATGGCGGCGAGCGTGAGGACGGCGAGTCGGTTGACAAGTCTCATGGTGGTGCCGGACAGTAGGCCCACCGTGGAACGGGCGTCCCGCCCGGATTCCTTCTTTTTACGGTGCCACGCCAGTAAAATCCGGGCGGGACGCCCGTTCCACGAAGGGTCGCCATGCAACTTTACACCCTCCTCGCCGTTCTCGACGCCCTCGCCCCGCTCCGCCACGCGGAGGACTGGGACAACGTCGGCCTGCTCGTCGGCACTCCAAATCAGCCCATTTCTAAGGCGATCCTCTGCATCGACTACACCCCCGCCGTCGCGGCCGAGGGGCGGGCGGCGGGGTGCGATCTGATCATCGCCTACCACCCGCCGATCTTCGCGCCGCTGAAGCGGTTGAACGGCGGGCCGGTGGTCGAGGCGGTGCGGGAGGGGGTGGCGATCTACTCGCCCCACACCGCGCTGGACGTGGCGACCGGCGGGACGAACGACGGGTTGGCGGACGCGATGGGGATGTCTGCGCGGCGGCCGTTAAAGGTTCTTTGCGAAGCCGCGAGCGGCATTGGGATGGGCCGCGTCGGCGAGTTCGACCCGCCGGTGGGGCGCGGCGAACTCGTCGGCCGGCTCAAGCGGTCGCTGGGGCTCGATCAGGTGCTGATCGCCGGGCCGACCGCCGGCACGGTCCGCCGCGCCGCGGTGTGTGCCGGCAGTTGCGGCGATCTGCTCGACAACGCGATCGCCGCGGGCGCGGAGATGTACGTCACCGGCGAACTGCGGCACCACGACGCCCTCAAGGCCGCCGCGGCCGGCGTGACGGTCGTGATGCTCCTCCACTCCAACAGCGAGCGGCACGCGCTGGCGACGCTGGCGGCCCGGCTTTCGGAGCGGGCACCGGGGGTGGAGTATCTGCTGAGTCGGGAGGACCGGGATCCGTTCGATTTCGCATGACACCGGTTCGCCGCTTGCGGCTTCGCAAAGAAATGACTCGTAAGAAGCGTTTCTTTGCGAAGCCGCAAGCGGCACTAACTTGCGACATCCTCGCGCTCGTCGTCCATCGCCGCCGCGGGGCGGGTGAGGGGCAGGCCTTGGCGGATCGTGGCGGTCAGCCCCGCGCCGGCGGATTTCCACTGCCGCTCGAAGCGGGCCAGATGCTGCTGCGACTTGCGGAGGGCGGCCCCGGCCAAGTCCAGCACGGCCCGCTGCGTGTCGGGCGCGTGGAATGATAAACCGGCCGCCACCGATTCGGCCATCGCCCGGTCGGCCAGCACGGCGTAGTCGTGCCAAAGCCCCAGCTCGTCCTGCATCGCCTTGAACGCCTTGAAGACCTTTTTCGGCAGGCTGACCCCCTCCGCCGCCGCCAGTTCCAGCGTGTAGCGGAGGTTTTTGCCCTCGATCCGCACCTGATGGACGTCCGGCGGGTGGGCGGCGGCGTCCGGGGAGTCGGGGGCGGGCTTTTCGCCGGTCAGCCAGTCGGCCTGCTCGGCGAAGGCGTCGGTTTGCAAGTGCAGCGACTCGGCCAGCAGCGACGGCACCGCCTCGGCCGACTCGATCACCTGCTGCCGCAGTGCGTACCAGCCGCCGAGCTTTTCGAGGGTCTTGGGCACGTCCAGCTTCTTCCGCGCTTTGGCCCGCCCGGTGGATCGAGCGTCCTTCAGGTGGGCGGCGAACCAATCGACGGCCGGGCGGTACTTCTCGGTCGCGCCGAACTCCGCCGCGAGGTGGCCGAGCATCACGTCGGCGTCGCGGATGGGCCCGAGCGCGCGGCGGACGGCTTTGCAGAGGGCGTTGACCCGCTTCCGCCCCTTGCCGTCGAGGATCAGCCCCAGCAGCGAGAAGGCGGCCTTCATCCGGCGGGTGGCGACGCGGGCCTTGTGGACGTCCTCCGGCGCCTCCCCCGCCACCGCCGCGGGCAGGCGGTCGCGGAGCTCTTCGACCTGCGCGTCGAGGTAGGTGACGACGGACGAGGGCGGGTTGGTCGGATCCTTCATGGGCGTCAGGATAAGACGCCGTGAGCGCGAGATGAAGGGCGGCGTTGAATCTTAATATGCGGAAGTTGGATTGTTAAGACGCGGGCGGGACGCCCGTGCCACGGGTTCGGCCCGCGCAGCAAAAAGCCGGCCTCGGGAGACCGTGACACAAGGAGACGTCGTTCGGGCGGGTCGGACGCCTCAACCTGTGCCACGGCCTCACGGGCCGGCTTTTTGTCGGTCCGTGGTCAGTTGTCCGTAGTCAGTTGCACGGCATAAAAGCCTCTTTGCAACTGACTACGGACCACTGACCACTGACACTTTCAAAACGCAAAGTGCGCGAACGCCTTGTTCGCGTCGGCCATGCGGTGCGTCTGCTCGCGCTTGTTGATCGCCTTGCCCTCGTTGCGGAAGGCGTCCATCAGTTCCTGGGCGAGTCGGTCGGCCATCGGCCGGCCGCCGCCGGCGCGGCAGGCCTCCAGAATCCAGCGGATCGCCAAACTCTGCTGCCGGCGCTTGTTGACCTGCATCGGCACTTGGTAGTTCGCCCCGCCGACCCGCTTGCTGCGGACCTCGACGAACGGCTTGACGTTCCCGAGCGCGCCCTCGAAGACCTCGAGCGGCGGCACGTCGGTAATCTTCGACGTCACCTGGTCCATCGCGTCGTAGAAGATCTTCTGCGCGGTGGTCTTTTTGCCGTCGAGCATTAGGCAGTTGATGAACTTGCTGGCGAGCTTGCTGTTGAGCCGGGGGTCCGGCTTGAGCATCTTCTCGCTGGCGGTGAACTTCTTATAAGCCATAATTTTCTTCCAGTTTCAGCCCTCGCCGTGCGGCGGGGCTTACTTCCCCTTCTTCATCCCGTACTTGCTGCGGCTCTGCTTGCGGCCGTCGACGCCGAGGGTGTCGAGCGAGCCGCGGACGACGTGGTAGCGGACGCCCGGCAGGTCGCGGACTCGGCCGCCGCGGACCAGCACGATGCTGTGCTCCTGCAGGTTATGCTCCTCGCCGGGAATGTAGGCGGTCACTTCCTTGCCGTTGCTGAGGCGCACGCGGCAGATTTTGCGGAGGGCCGAGTTCGGCTTCTTCGGCGTCATGGTCTTGACCTGCAGGCAGACGCCGCGCTTCTGCGGGGCCTCGTTGAGGTCCTTGACCTTGTTGATCTTTTGCAGCGGCTTTCGCGGCCGCTTGACGAGCTGATTAATCGTCGGCATTCCGGTCCTTCTCGCGCCCCGTCGGCGGGGCAGGGTTCGTAAACGGCTCTCGCAAATCGCGGGCACATGGCGGGCAAGCCGCGGCCGGACGGAGCGTCCGTCGGCCGGGCCGAAAGTCTAGGGCGGCCCGCCGCCGGAGGCAAGCGGCGGCGGGCGGCGGGCGCGGGCGGCAAAAAGGGCTTGTGTCGGCCGTGGCGGGTCATTATAGTGTGCCGCCGTCGCGCATCTCGAAAGTTCATTTAGCCAAGGCTATCCCATGCGTTCGCGCCACCTGACCGCCGCCGCCGTTTGTCTCGGACTGCTCGCCGCCCTGCCGATGCCGCACGCGGCGGGGGGCACGCTGACGCTGAAGGACGGCACCGTGTTGACCGGCACCGTCAAGAAGATGGGCGGCAGCTATTCCATCCGCGAGGCCGACGGCGGGATGCGACTCGTGAACGGCCATGACGTGACGGCGGTGGACGGCGAACCCGTCGGCGGCGCGACCGCCGCGCCCAAGGCCGCGACGCCGGACAAGCCGAAGGCCGACGCCAAGGCCGACGCCAAGGCCGACGCCAAGGCCGACGCCAAGGCGGACGCAAAAGTGCCCGGCAAGCCCGACGGGGCCACCGCCAGCGCGGGCGGGGCGGCGGCGACGTACCCCGGCACCTCCGCCGCCTTCGCCGCCGTCCGCGCCAAGGCCGACGGGGTGGACGTCGCCAGCCTCGGGGCGGCCCTGTGGCAGCAGTTCCTCGACGACCACGAGGATGCCCCCGCCGCCGACACCGCCGCGGCGAAAAAGGAGCTCGCCCGCTGGAAGGCGATGAGCGCGGGCGGGGCCGAGAAAATCGACGGCAAGTGGGTGGAGGGCAAGGAACTCAAGGCCCTCAACGGCAAGGTGGAGAAGCTGCTGAAGGAGGCCGGCGAGGCGATGGACGGGAACCAGACCCTCACGGCCATCAAGAAGCTGGAGGAGGCCGTCAAGGTCGACCCGAGCAACTTCACCGCGAACTTCAGCCTCGGCTACTTCTACCTGATCAAGCAGGACAACAAGAACACGCAGCGCGCCATCGACGCCCTGGAGGCCGCCAGCAAGATCCGCCCGAACTCCGCGGCGGTCTGGAGCAACCTCGCCATCGCCTACAACTTCCGCCAGCTTTACGTCAAATCGGTGGAGGCGGCGTACAAGGCGGCGAAGATCGAGGACTCCAAGGAGATCGCCCAGAACCTCGTCAACAGCATCGCCCAGGCGCCGGCGGGGATGCGGCAGAACAACAGCAAGATCCGCGAGATCATGGACGAGGCGACCGTGCTGGCGTCGAAGTACGGCGTGAGCAACGGCCGCCAGGGGTGGTCGTACATCCCGCTCAAGGAGGAGTCCGAGGGCCACGGCGAGGAGCACGCCGACAAGGGCGACACGCCGCCGGCCGGCGTGGTCGGCAGCGGCACGGGCTTTTTCGTCTCGGCCGACGGGCTGATCATGACCAACCGCCACGTCGCCGGCGCGGGCGACCACCTGATCGTCCGCCTGTCCGACGGCACCGAAAAACTCGCCGACGTCGTCGTCATCGGCAAGGACCAGGACATCGCCCTGATCAAGATCAAAACCGACGGCCCGGTGCCGTTCGTGAAGCTCGCCGACACCGACCAGCCGGCCATCGGCGAGGACGTGACGGTCCTCGGCTTCCCCCTCGGCTCGGCCCTCGGGTCGAACGTGAAGATCACCCGCGGGGTGGTGACCAGTTGCTTTGAGATCGATTCCGACCAGCCGTGCGACGTGCTGGTCGACGCCCAGGTCAACCCCGGCAACAGCGGCGGGCCGATGGTCGACGAGCACGGCAACCTGCTCGCACTGGTCGCCATGAAGACCGGCTCGGCCTCCACCATCAGCAGTTACGGCCTGGGCATCAGCACCGGCCGGCTGCGCAAGTTCCTCGACTCGGTGAAGGACAAGTACGCCGGCAAGAGCAAGGCCGACTTCGCCGCCGGCACGAATGATGCGACGTTGAACACCCAGCAGATCGCCGAGAAGTACCGGCCCGCCACGGTCTGCATCCTGATGGTGAACGGGGAGATTGGGAAGTGAGGCGCGAGTAGGTGGTAGGTGGAGGGTAGTAGGTAGAGAAAAAGGTCTACCCACTACCCACCACCTACTAATCCTCCCCCGCCGTTTCCTCGAGGAGTCGGCGGAGGTACTGGTTTTCGCGGCGGGTGGCCTCGAGGTCGAACACGAGATACTTGATGCTCAGCCGCAGGTGGTCGAGGCTTTCCTGAAGGCCGCTGACGGTTTGGCGGAGGCGGTCCTGGCGCTCGACGGCGGCGTCGGCGAGGCCTTCGAGCCGCAGCCGCTCCGCGGGGGGGAGGGGGCCGAGCTCGCCCATGACCGCCGCCAGTCGGCGCCGCAGGTCCGAGTCGGACGGGGCGGGGTGCTGGGCGGCCGCTTGCGGGTTGGTGGTCGGTCCGCCCGTCGTCTGTCCGGTCATGGTCTTCTCCGTTGAATTGGACCCGGCGCGCCGCCGGCTTGCGTTGATTCCGCCGGGAATGATGTACCACCCAAATGGCCGGCGGGTCGGCATCGGATGCGTCGGGGGACGACTTTAGCCGCCCCCGCGGCGTGGCCGCAACGTCGCAGCCCGCCCACGCCGGATACGTCCGATTATCTGCCGCGCCGCGTCGGTTCCGCCCTGCCGCTTGCGGCTTCGCAACGAATCCGCCCTTGCGGCTCGGCGGAGAATCCGAACAATCCCGGTTGACCGAAAGGCTCACGCACCCGGAGTCGCGCCCGTGCCCAAACGCAGACCGCACCCCCCCGCCGCCGACGGCCTCGCCGACGCCCTGGCCGCGATGGCCGCCGGCGAGTCGGGCGGGGCCGCCGACGAGTTCGACCCCCC
This sequence comes from Tepidisphaeraceae bacterium, assembly GCA_965260985.1. Taxonomy (GTDB): domain Bacteria; phylum Planctomycetota; class Phycisphaerae; order Tepidisphaerales; family Tepidisphaeraceae; genus CBDHCE01. The sequence goes on from CBDHCE010000005.1 coordinate 155,703, forward strand.
GGACGACCGCGACGCCTCGTCGGAGCCCTCGCCGGACGCCTCCCCCCTCGCCCCCGACCGGCCCGCCGCCCCGGTCGCGCCGGTCAAGTCCCGCCGCGCCGCCCGGCCGGCCGTCGAGGCGATTCAGCCGTCCAAGGCGGCGGATCAGCCGGTCCTCGCCCCGCCGCCGACGCCGCAGGTCCGCCGAGCCGTCGCCCGGCGCGGCGAGAAGCCCGCCCGCAAGACTTCCGCATCCAAACCCGCCCGCCGCCGGGCGGCGAACCCGAACCTCGACTTTCAGCGCACGATCATCCCCGTCTGCCTGACGCTGGGGGTGCTGCTGCCGCTGTTCGGCCTCTACTGGCTGCTCAATGGGGAGGATTCGCCCGTCCGCCTGCTGCCCGGCTGGCTGCCGGCCGGGCTGACGGCCGTCGGCGCGGTGCTGGGCCTGCTGGGCGTGGCGACCATGCTCCGCGTCGGCCGGGCGATGCGCGAGTAATCCGCCATTGACTTGCCGGCCCCGGCAAACTTACGCTCTGGACAGCCAAACCCCCGGCGGCCGGGCCGCGTATCAATGGGGTCCGCAGGATTCGACGCAAGTTCAACGAGTAAGGAGCCGTCATGGCGAATGAGAACGTCAAAGAGTTCACCGATTCCAACTTTCAGGCCGAGGTGCTCGACAGCGACACGCCGGTGCTGGTCGACTTTTGGGCCGAGTGGTGCGGCCCGTGCCGGATGATCGCCCCGACGATCGACAAGCTGGCGACGGAGTACAAGGGGAAGGTGAAAATCGGCAAGGTCAACACCGAGGAGAACCGCCAGACGCCGGTGCATTACGCGATTAACGCGATCCCGACGCTGCTGCTGTTCAAGAAGGGGGAGATCGTGAACAAGTTCGTGGGCATCCCCCGCGAGGCGGAGTTCAAGAAGGCGCTGGACGAGGCGGCCGCCTGAGGCGGACCGCCTGCCGCTTGCGGCTTCGCAAAGAAATGCCGGTCGCGGTTCTGTCAGTTTGCGAAGCCGCAAGCGCCGAAGAATCCGGGTCTTCGCCTTCGGCTCAGACGCCGGCTTGTTCGGCTCTCCGTCTGAAGAAGCGCACCCCAAGTAGCCGGGAGCGGAAGCCCCGGTTTTCCGTCGGGCACCTTGCGGCGCGGCGAAAGACCGGAGCTTCCGCTTCCGGCTATTAAGGAGCGGCCCCTGCACACGCGGCGCGGGAGGGCTTCACTTCCGCTTCGACATCCCCTTGGCCGGCTTCATCGGGGTGGCGTCCGTCTCATCCTCGGCCGACGCCTTGGCGGCCCTGCCCTTGGGCTGGGTCACGATCTTTTCGTACTCCGCCCGCTGGGGGTCGGTGAGCATGGCGAGGATGGCCGCGTTCTCGGTTTCCTTCAGGTCGCGGATCTTCTTCAGCGTCTCCTTGTGCATCACGCTGATCTTGCTCCGCTGCTCGGACGTGAGGGTCGACATCTCGCCCCAGGGCTTGACGAGCTTCATGCCCGCGCCGCCGGCGGCGGGCTTGGTGGTCGGCGCGGCCAGCGCGGCGGCGGAGGCGAGGCCGAGGACCGCGAGGGTTCCCAGGCGGGCGAGTCGGTTCGACGGACGGTAGGTCTTGAGGATCGACATGCGGGTTCCTTTGCCCTGTGCGGGCGTGGGTGCTGCGCCGCGACCGGCCCGACCGAGGGGCGTTCTGTCGCGGCGCGCCGCAGAATACCGCCGGCCGCGCCGAGTGCAACAAAAATCTTCCAGTTCATCACAGGGACGAAAGATGTGCGGGCAAGGCCGGAAAACTTTTCCACTCCTGCGCCCGCCGTGCCGATGAGAGGGTCGGAGAAATCACCTATGCACTGCCAACTCATCTGCCCGAACCTGTCCTGCCGCAAAGTCCTCAAGGCCCCGGAGGAGGCGCGTGGCAAGGTCGTCAAGTGCAAGCACTGTAACAGCATGCTGCGCGTCCCCGAGGCCCGCAAGGCCGCCCTCGCCGGCGTCGGCGGCTCGGTCGCGGGGTTCACGCTGGGCCGGGATCCGCGTTGATTAGGGTGAGGGATGAGCAGGTGAGCAGGTGAGCGGGTGAGCGGCTCACCTGCTAATCCCTCACCCCTCCTCCCTAATTCAGCCCCATTTCGCGCAAAGATGCCAGGCTGATCCGCAGGCTCTCGAAGGGGTCGCGGTCGCAGGTGTCCTGCTCGACGATGTACCATTCGACGCCCGCCCGGCCGCAGGCGGCGAGGATGGCGGGCCAGTTGAGGTTGCCCCGGCCGACCTCGGCCATGAACGGCTCGCGGCCGGGGGCCACCGCCCGGTCCTTCAGGTGGACGCACGGGATTCGCCCCGGAAACCGCTCGATCCACGCCGCCGGGTCGCCGCCGGCGTGGGCGACCCAGTAGGTGTCGATCTCGAACCACACCCAATCGGTCAAGCCGTCGGCCAGCAGATCGATCGCCCGCGGCTCGCCCGGCCCCACCGCCGCCCACTCGTGGCTGTGGTTGTGGTAGCCCAGCCGGACGCCGCCCGACTCCAGCACGGCCGACGCGGCGTTGAAGCGGTCGATGAAAGACTGCCACGCTTCGCGCGTGAAGTCCGCCGGCTTCGGGGCGAAGGCGCCGAGGGCTGTGTATTGACAGTCGAGGATGTGAAGTTGGTCGATCACCGCCGCCGGCTCGGCGGTGTAGCGGGCGAGGGAGTCGTGCGTCGCGCAGCAGGTTAGGCCGTTGGCGTCGAGCATCTTTTTGAGTTCAGTCGGCTCGATGGGGCCGAGGCCCGACGCCTGCACGGCGCGCCAGCCGTCGGCGGCGAGTTTCCCGAGCGTGCGGCCGATGTCGCGCGGCGTTTTGGTGAAGTCCCGAAGCGTGTAAAGCTGGGCGGCGAGGCGGGTTTCGGCCATGTCGGCTCCTTTTCGTTTGACGACCATACGCCCGCCGGGCCAGGATGGCGGCATGGCTACCGTTCACCACGCGGCACTCGGGCGGTCGATCGACGTCGACCGGATCATCGGCGAGCACCGCGGCGACCCCGCCGGGCCGCTGCTGGTGGCGACCGCCGGGCTGCACGGCAACGAGCCCAGCGGCGTCTTCGCGCTGCGGACGGTGCTCGACCGACTCGACGCCGAGCGGCCGGCGTTCGCGGGGCGGCTGGTCGGCGTCGCGGGCAACCTGCCGGCGCTGGCGGCAGGGTCGCGCTTCGTCGACCAGGACCTCAACCGCGCCTTCAAGCCCGCCAATCTGGACGCCGGCGACACCGTCGAGCAGCGCGAGGCGGCGGCGGTGCTGGCGGCGGTCGCGTCGGCGGCGGAGGGGCATGCGGGCGGGAAGTTTCTGGTCGATCTGCACACGACCTCGGCGGAGAGTCAGCCCTACGCCTCGGTCGGCCGCGAGGCGGTGAGCCGGGCGTTCGGGGCGGCGCTGCCGGTCTACATCGTCCACGGGTTGAACGCCGCGCTGGTCGGCACGCTGGTCGGCCGGATCGTCGGGGAGGGGTGGGCGGGGCTGACGTTCGAGGCCGGGCGGCACGAGGATTTGTCGAGCGTGGAGAATCAGGAGGCGTGCCTGTGGCTGTCACTGGCGGCGTGCGGCTGCCTGCCGCCGCACGCGGCGGAGGGGTTCGTCGACCACGCCCGGCAGTTGCTGGCGCGCACGACGGTGGAGGGCCGGCGGGTGTTCGAGGTCGCCTACCGCCACGCGATTGTGCCGGCGGATGGGTTCGTGATGGAGCCGGGATTCGTCAATTTCCAGGCCTTGCGCGCCGGGCAGTTGCTGGGGCACGACGCGCGCGGCGAGGTCCGCAGCAGTTTGGACGGGCGGGTGCTGATGCCGCTGTACCAGAAGCAGGGGGAGGACGGATTTTTCCTCGTGCGGGAGGTTTGATAGCCGGAGGCGGAAGCCACGGTGATGTTCGGATTCTGAAGTCGCCCGAGAAGAACCGGGGCTTCCGCCTCCGGCTATTAAATCGCCTCTTTCTTCAAGCGCGGCTCCTGCACGAACAGCAGGATGATCAGCCCGACCACGAGGAAGGGCAGGACCGCGTAGACGCCCGCGCGGGGGCCGCCCAACGCGCTCAGACCCGCGAAGAGCAGGGGTCCGAAGACGCTGATGGCCTTGCCGCTGAGGCTGAAGAAGCCGAAGGCCTCGTTCTCGATTTCCGGCGGCGCGAGGCGGGCCATCAGCGAGCGGCTGCTGCTCTGCGCCCCGCCGAGGACCAGGCCGATCATCACGCCGACGAGGGTGAACTGCCCCGGCGTCTGGACGAGGATCACGCAGCCGGTGGCGACGCACCAGACGACCAGGGTGCCGACGATCACCGGCTTGTTGCCGAAGGCGTCGGAGAGGTAGCCGCAGGCGAAGGCGCCGATGGCGGCGACGAACTGGACGATCAGGAACATGGTCACGAGCTGGGCGGAGGTCATCCGCAGCACGTCCTCGCCGAAGGCGGGGGAGAGGTTGATGATGGTGTCGATGCCGTTGTTGTAGATGAGGAAGGCGACGAGGAAGAGGAAGAGCATCCGGTACTGGCGGACGTTGGAGAAGGTGTGGCCGATGCGGCGGAAGCCGGCGATCAGGACCGAGCCGACGATCGGCTCACCGGTCAGTTTCGCCGCCGGGGGGAGCAGGAAGAACGCCGGCAGGCTGAAGGCGAGCCACCACAGCCCGGCGAAAGCGAGTCCCCAGCGGACGGGCATGTAAAAGCCGGCGATGATCAGCGCCAGCGCCCCGCCGACGTAGCCGACGGCGAAGCCCCAGCCGCTGAGGCTGCCCTGCTTTTCCGGGCGGGTGAGGCGCGGCAGGTAGGCGTTGTAGAACGTGAGCGAGGTGCCGAAACAGTAGCTGCTGACGACGTAGATGACCGCGCCGAGGAGCCAGTGGCCGGGCGCGAGGAAGAGGCAGGCGGTGGCGGCGACCGAGCCGAGCGTGGCGTGGATCACGAACAGCCGCTTGGTCCACCCCTTGAGGTCGGCCACCGCGCCGAGGACGGGGGCGGCGACGGTGATCATCAGGGCCGAGAGCGCGACCATGAGGGCCACCACGCCGCTGCCGGGAAAGGCGTGGCCCCCCAGCAGCAGGCCGTGCGAGGGAGTGCCGTCGACCACCGGCAGCGCGGCCTGGGGCGGGAGGAGCTCGCCGATGAAGTAGGGGCTGAACAGCGGCCCGAGCATGATGAGGCCGAAGCCGCTGTTGGCCCAGTCGTACAGGCACCACGCGGCCTTTTGGGCGAAGGTGCCCTCGGTGCCGACCTTGACGGCATCGTCTGTGAGAACGGGGGCGGGGTCGGTCATGCGCGGGATGATACCGCAAGTGGCACGGGCGTCCCGCCCGGATTTCTTTCTTCCACCGAAGCGCAGACATCCGGGCGGGACGCCCGTTCCACCAGGGAACGCGAACGCCCCCGGCCGTTGCGGGCCGGGGGCGTAGGGTTGATGGTGCGGGCGTGAAGTTTAACGCAGCAGGGCGAGGGCCGACTGCGGGGCGCTGTTCGCCTGCTGCAGGACGGTGGTGGCCGCCTGGCTGAGGATCTGGCTGCGGGTGAGGGCGGCGGTCTCCTGGGCGAAGTCGGTGTCGCGGATGGCGCTCTCGGAGGCGCTGACGTTCTCGTAGGCGACGCCGAGGTTGTTGATGGTCGAGCCGATGGTGAACTTCTGGAACGCGCCGAGTCGGCCGCGGAGCTGGCTGACCTGCTTGATGGCGGCGTCGATGGACTTCTGGGCGGTGGTGAGGTTGTCGCCGGTGAGGTTGTTCACGCCGCCGCTGCCGAGGCTGGAGAGGCGGGCGGCGGTGGTGCCGAGGCTGGAGGTGTTGACCGATCCGATGCCGAAGCTGGCCTTGTCGTTCTCGGTGACCTTGGTGCCGAGGGCGAAGGTGGCCCCGCCGCCGGAGATGCTGAAGTTGGCCTGCTGGGCGGCGCCGCCGGTGAAGTTGATGGCGTCGGTGGCGTTGAGGTTCACGTCGAGCAGCTCCGAGCGGTACTGGATGTTCAGGCCGTCGGTCTGGGCTTGGGCGCCGTTGACGGTGGCGGAGAGGTCCACGCCGAAGTCGGTGCCGTCGGTGCCGAAGGTGCCGCTGAGGGTCTCGACGGTCACGAAGCTCTTGGAGCCGTACTCGGTGCTGTTGAGGTTCAGCGTCGCGCCCGAGAGCGTGGCGCTGACGCCGGTGGCGTCCTTCACGGCGTTGATGGCGGTGGCGATGCTGCTCTGGGCGGTGCCGGCGGCGAAGGAGAGCTGCTGGCTGCCGAGGTTGCCCGCGACGCGGATGGTCGCCCCGGTGCCGCTGGCCGACAGCGCCGCGCCCGGCCCGGCGACCGTCGCGGTCTGGGCGCTGCCGGTGACGTTGACCACCACGTTCAGGGTCGCGCCGTCGGTGATGCGGGCGCTGTTCACGTGCAAATCGGTGATGGTCGAGGCCGTCACGCCCGAGGTGCGGTAGTCGAGCGAGCCGTCGAGGAGCTTTTTGCCCTGGAACTGGGTGCTGTTCGAGAGGCGGTTGATGGTGTTGAGGATCGAGTCGACCTGGAGCTGGTTGGCGTCCTTCTCCTCGGAGCTCAGCCCGCCGCTGTTGGCCGACTGGCTGACCAGGCCCTGCACCTCGTTGAGCAGGTTGCTGATCTCGCCGAGGCCGCCCTCGGCGGTGGCGACGACGTTGCTGGCCCGGCCGGCGTTGTCGATCGCCTGGGTGATGCCGGTCTTCTCGGCCCGGAGGTTCTCGCTGGCGATCAGGCCCGCGGGGTCGTCCTTGCCGCTGTTGATCTTCAACCCGGTGCTCAGCCGCTCGAGGCTGGTGTTCAGGTTGTTGTTGTTCGTCTTGAGGGTTCGCTGCGCGATGAGCGAGCTGACGTTGGTGTTGATGCGTCCCATACTCTGCTGCCTTCCGTGCGGGGCCGTGATGCGTCGTCCGTGAACGGGTCGCCCCCCAACGGGGCGGCCGCCACTGCCGCCCGGCCGACTCGTCCATCGGGACGCGCTGCCGGGCGTTAGACGTGCTATCGACGGGAAGGCGGCGCGGTTTAACGCCCGACGCGCAAATCCTGCGCGTCCGGCGGCGGGCGGATCAGATTTTTCGCGGGTCCGGCGTCACGACCGGAACAGACGTCGCGGGCGGCACCGTGGCACGGGCGTCCCGCCCGGATTTCTTCGCCGTAACGCCGCGGAACCTTCGGCCGAAAAGGCGGGGAAATCCGGGCGGGACGCCCGTTCCACGGTTTACTGCTGCAGCAGGCTCAGCACGGTGCGGGGGTCGCTGTTGGCGGTGCTCAGCACGCTGGTGCCGGCCTGGGTGAGGATCTGGCTGCGGGTCAGTTCGCTGGTCTCGCGGGCGAAGTCGGCGTCGCGGATCTTGCTCTCGCTGCCGGTCACGTTCTCCAGCGCCACGCCCAGCGAGTTCACGTTCGTGTCGAGGGTGTTCTTCTCGAACGCCCCCAGCCGGCCGCGGACGATGGCGACCTGGCTGATGGCGCGCTCGATGATGCGGCTGGCGTCGCGCGCGCTGCCGCCGACGAGCGACGCCCCGCCGCCGGTGACGAGCTCGGTGAGGTAGCCGACGTCGTTGTCCCCGAGTTTGCTGGCCGCCACGCTGGTGAGGCCGATGTTGACCTGCTGGCTGCCGGCGACCTTGGCGCCGAGCTGGAACCGCGCCCCGCCGCCGACGATGTCGAAGTCGCGCACGTCGCCGGCCGCCACCGCCGGGTCGAGCGTCAGGCCCAAGTCCAAGGCGTGGGTGTTGAGCTCCACGTGCAGCCCGTCGCCGACGGTCAGGGTGCCGTTGACGGTGGCGACGGTGTCCGTGCCCGCCGCCCGGCCCCTGGCGGTGCCGGCGGCGTCGACCGTGGCGAACGCGCCGCCCTGGGCCTTGAGGCTTACGAACGACCGGCTGCCGTAGCCGTCGCTCTGGAACACCACGCCGCTCGCCGGGTTCGCCGGGTTGATCGGCACCGCCGTCACGCCCGTGCTGTCGCTCAGCCGGTTCACCGCCAGCGCGATGCCCGACGCGGGCGTGCCGGCGGCGAACTGCAGCACCTCCACGCCCTCGGTGCCCGTCACCTCCAGCGTGATCGCCGACGCGACGGCGCTGGTCTGGAACAGAAGCCCCCCCTTCGTTGCCGGGTCGATCACCGCGATTTGCACCGGGATGGTGGCGTTGGCCCCGAAGTTCGCCTGGTTGATCTGCAGCGCCTTCACGTCCGCCGGAACGCCGCTGGTGACGTAGTCGAGCTGCCCGTCGAGGAGCTTCAGCCCCGCGAAGCTGGTGGTGTTGCTGATGCGCGTGATGCTCTCCACCGCCGAGTCGACCTGGAGTTGGTTCGCGGCGATCTCCTCGGGGCTGATCGCCCCGGTGTTGGCCGCGCCGACCACCTGGTCCTTGATGTTCAGCAGCAGGCTGGCGACCTCGTTAAGCGCGCCCTCGGCGGTGGCGATGACGTTGCTGGCGCGCTGGCTGTTGTCGATCGCCTGCCCGATGCCGCTGATCTCGCTGCGCAGCGATTCGGACGCGATCAGCCCGGCCGGGTCGTCCGCGCCGCGGTTGATCCGCAGGCCCGTGCTGAGCCGCTGCAGCGTGTCGTTCTGCGTCTGCTGCGTCTTGCCCAGCGCGCGCTGCGCGGTGAGGGACGCGACGTTGGTGTTGATGCGGGACAAGGCAATCCTCCGTGATTGCTTGGGGGAAGTCGTCAGTCGTCAGTCGCCAGTCGCCAGTGCAGGCAACCATCTTCACTGGAGACTGGAGACTGGAGACTGGAGACTTCAGACGCCATCCTACCGCGGGGGCCGCGGGCCGGGGCGGCCGGGGCCGGGCAGGTCGGGCACGTCGCCTGGCTTGACTTGGGCGGCGGCGCGGTTCTCGCGCTTGATCGCCTCGTACACCTCCTTGCGGTGGACGGAGATTTCGCGCGGCGCGGTGATGCCGAGGCGGACCTTGTCGCCGCGGATGTCGACGATCGTCACCTCGACGTCGTCGCCGATCATGATGGTCTCGTCGCGCTGGCGGGAGAGCACGAGCATGGGGGACTCCTTTCCGGTGTGGGGCCGAGGCCCCGGCGCGGGGCTTCCTTGCCCTGCACCCTACTTCCGATTTGCAACGCGGGCCGTTATTCGGACGTCGCGCCCGATCCGGCCCCACCGAGCCGACTACGCCGACTTCGCCAGCGGCCGCTCGCCGCCGAGCTTCAGCAGCGGCTGGCGGGTGCTCCACTTCTTCTCCGTCAGCACCACCTGCACGGCCCGGCGGTTCTCGAGGTTCACCAGCACGGGCCCCAGCAGGTTGCCGGTCAGCCACTCCCCCACGCGGTTGCAGATCACGAAGCTCTGGGTCTGGCCGCTGACGTCGCCGTCGGCCGGCAAGTCGAGGTCCGCCGCCGTCTCCTGCCGCAGCGGCAGCGTGTAGTGCGGCACGAACGTCGCGGGGTCGGCCACCACGAACGCGAGCGTCGGGTCGTCGGCGCACTGCAGCCAGAAGAAGTAGTTCCCCTCCCCGCCGTTGAGCAGCGCGAACCGCTTGGAGCCGGGGAACCCCAGCAGGCCCTTGGGGAAGTGCAGAATCCGGTCCTCGTCGACCTCGACGATTCCGAAACGGGACGTGGCGATCTCCATCGTGTGCTCCATTTCAAGCGACGGGCGGCCTCATGCCGCCGGGGGGGAAGTGCCGGGTTTCCGGCGGAAAAGGCTAGTTCAGGAAGTCCATCAGCGACTGGCTCAAGATCTGGCTGCTGCTCCGCAGCGTCGCCTGCAGCGACGTTTGCAGCGTCTGGAACTTCAGCGTGGTCTCGGCGAAGTCCGCATCCTCCAACTCGCTCAGCACCGTTTTGCTGGCGAGGTTCTGGTCCTCAAGGGCGCTCTGCCGCGACTCGAACTCCTGCGCCCGCGCGCCGGCGGCGCCGCGGGCGTTGACCACGCGGGTCAGGTCGGCGTCGAGGCCTTCGGACGCGGCGGTGATGGCGTTCTGGTCGTCGCTTTGCAGGGCGTCGCGCAGGGCGGCGAGGTGGCCGAACAGGCCGTCGGCGCGGACGGGGTTGACGTCGGCCCCCGCCGACGCGCCGCCGGCGGGCGGGGCGACCAGCCCCAGATCCTGCGCCGCCGCCGACCCGCCCAGGGGCGCGATCGCGGGCGCGGCCGCCCCGCCCGCGGCGTCGGCGAGGGTGATGCCGTTGCCGGTCGCGGCGAAGCCGGCGGTCAGGCCGGTGCCGGCGGCGTTGATCCGGTCGATCACGTCCTGCACGGTCCCCGCGCCGCTCAGGTCGACGTCGGCCGTCGCGCCGGCGGAGTCGGTCAGCCGCAAATCGGCCCCGTCGGCCAGCCGCACGCCCCGGCCGCCGTTGAGGTCCGCCAGCGCGGTGGCGGGCGAGAACGAGCGGAGGCCCAGGTCCGCCGCGGTGGTGCCGCCGTTCTCCGAGATGGTCAGCGCGCCGGCCTGCACGGGATTTTGGATGTTCAGCCCGGTGCCGGCCTCGTTGATCTCCGCCCGCGCCCCGGTCGGCCCGCCGTTGATGGCGTTGAGGAAATCCTCGACCGTGGTGAGCGCGGCGGGGTTGATCGTCTGGGTCTTGGTGCCGTTGGTGATCGTCAGGCCCGCCGGGTCGAGGCCCGCGCCGCCGCGGAGGTCGGCGAGTCGGGTGAGGGGCGTGAGGTTGGGCCGCACCGGGTCGCCGACGACCGCCGCCCCGCCGCCGGCGGTGAGGCCGAGGGTTTTCGCCGTTGTGCCGCCGCCGACGTCGGTGAGGCTGACCGCCGCGCCGTCAATCCGCAAGCCGGCGGCGGTCACGCTCACTGTCGCGCCGACGCCGGCGGCGTTCAGCAAATCGGCCACGCCCCCGAGCGTGTCGGCCCCGCTCAAATCGACCGTCGCCACCGCCCCGCCGCTGCTGAGGCGCACCACGCCCGGCTTCACGCCGCCACCGGTCGCGCCGCGCAGATCGGAAAGCCGCGTGTCCGCCGTGGCGGCGGGCGTGAGGTCGGCCGCGCCGGTGACGCCGGCCGAGACCGCGCCGAACACCTGCCGGCCGTCGACCTGGAACTGCAGCGTCGCCCCGTCGCCGACCGCGTTGCTCAAGACTTCCGAGCCGCCGACGTACCGCAGGCCGCCGTTGTCCTGAACGAACGGCGGGTCGGTCAGGCGGTCGCCGGCGAAGAGGTACTGCCCCTCGTGCTGCCCGTTGGCGAGGCCGACGGCCTGGCGGTAGATGCTCTGCACGACCTGCGCCGCCCCCGCCCGCTGGTCGCCCGAGGCGTCGGACCCGACGTTCGCGCTGGCGATCTGCTGCGCCTGGCGGAGCAAATCGGTCAGGTTCCCCAGCGACGAGTCGACCTGCGAGAGGTGCGAGACCGAGCGGTCGAGGTTGGCGGCGTAGGCCTGGCGGCGCTCGAGGGTTTTGCGGACCTGCTGCGCCAGCGTCGCGTCGGCCGGGTCGTCGCTTGGGTTGATCAGCCGCCGGCCGGTGGCGAGCTCGTTCTGCGTTTTGAGCAGGTCCGCCTGCGTGCCGGCGATGCTGGAGCCGATCTGCCGCGTGCGCTGCAGGTTGCTGACGCGGGCGAGGTTGACGGGGGAGATCGGCATCGGGCGACTGGAAATGTATCGGACGTTCGCGGCGAATCGCGTGAGCGGGTGGGTAGCGGGTAGCGGGTAGCGGGGGGAAGAAAGAGGGGGAACTGTCGATGCGCCTTCCGCCCCTCTTCCCCCCGCTACCCGCTACCCGCTACCCGTCACGCCAGCCCGATCACCGTTTTGAGCAGTTCGTCGATCGTGGCGATCACGCGGCTGGAGGCCTGGAAGGCGCGTTGGTAGCGGAGCAGGTTGGTCGCCTCCTCGTCGAGGCTGACGCTGCTGAGGCTCTCGCGCTGGGCGGCGAGGGTGTCGGTGATCGTTTTGGCGGCCTCGGCATCGCTGTTGGCGTCGGCGACGCCGGTGGCGACGCCGTTGACGATCGACTGGTAGCCGTCGGTCAGCGACAGCCCGTTGGCGAGGGTGCCCGGCGCGTCCTGCAGGGCGGCGATGGCGCGGGCGGTCTGGTTGTCGCCGGGCTGGCCGTTGCGGGCGGCGGCGAGGCGCAGGGGGTTGTCCTTGAGCGACTCCGAGACGCCGATGGTGCGGGCATCGGCCCCGGTGAAAAATCCGTTGAGGCCGAGGGCGGCGAGGGTGCCGCTGCTGTCCTGGCTGAAGCCGATCTCCACCGCGTCGCTGTCGGCCTTGAGGGCGAGCTTGCCGTCGGCCACGGTGGCGGTGAGGTTCGGGATGCCGTCGAGGTCGGTTGCGAGCGAGTCGAGCGAGGTCTCCGGGCCGACGCCGTTGAGGTCAACTTGCACGAGGGTGCTGTTCACCAGCCCGGTCGCCTTGTCGGTGACGTGGACGACGAAGCTGCCGTTGGTCGGCGTGAACGGCAGGCCGGCGGCGGCGGAGTTGAGGGCGGCGGCGGGGTCCTTGACGGCGTTGGTGGCCGACGCCGCGGGCAGGCCGGCGATGCCCTGGCCGGCGGCGTGGAGTTTGTTCAGCGAGAAGATCAGCCCGCCGGCGAGGCCGTTCAACTGGTCGGAGGTGGCGTCGATCTTCGCCCGCACCGCGTCAAGCGCGCCGAGCTCGCCGGAGCGGGCGCGGATCGGGTCGCCGCCGTCCCTGGTGACGAGGGCGGGCGTGGCGCGGTCGCCCTGGGCGTCGACGCGGACCGCCACGCCGCGCGAGCGGTTGCCGAGCACGACCGGCGTGCTGCCGACGTAGACGTTGACCACGCCGTTGCCGTCGGGCCGGACGGTGGTGTCGATCAGTTCGGAGAGTTTTTTCACCGCCGCGTCGCGCTGGTCACGCAGCGCGTTGGCCCCGCCGCGGCCCCCCTCGGCGGTGGCGATTTGTTGGTTGAGGTCGGCCACTTGGGTCGCCAGATCGTCCGCCTGCTTCGCCAGCGCGTCGGTGCGGTGGCCGGCGTCGGCGCGGAGGCCGTCGAGCTGCGTGGCGATGGTGTTGAACCGCCCCGCCACCGCCTCGCCCTGCTGCAGCACGATCTGCCGCGCGCCGGCGTCCTGCGGGCGGTTCGCCAGTTCAGACCAGCCGTTGAAAAAGCCAGAAAGCTTCGTGCTGAGGTCGTCGTCGGTCAGCTCGTTAAAAGTGGCCTCGACGCGGCCGAGCCACGACGACTTCGCGTCGGCGGCGGCGGAATCGGCGACGGCGGCGCGCAGGCGGCCCTCGAGCGCCTCGTCGATCTTCCGCGCCACCGCGTCGAGCTGCACGCCGGTGCCGAGCTGCTTGCCGGGGCCGATGGACCGGCCGGGCGAGGGGGAGGTTTCGGCGACCTGCCGGGTGTAGTTCGGGTCGCCGACGTTGGCGATGTTGTTGCCCGTCGTCTGCAGCGCCGCCTGGTTCACGGCCAAGGCGGTCTTCGAGAGGTTGAGGGTGCCGACGAGGGACATTTTCGGAAGTGGTGCGTGGTGCGTGGTGCGTGGTGCGTGGTGCGTGGTGAGTGAGTGTCTACCTACTACCTGCCACCTTCTACCTACTCTTCACGCCACCGCGCGGAGCGTGCTGGGCCTTGTGAGGTGCATGGGGGTGCCGGTTTTGCCGTAGCGGCCGTCGCCGTCGAGCAGGCGGGCGGCGGTGTTCAGGTGGCCCAGCAGGCTGGCGGTCAGGCGGCCGACGATCTTCGCGCGGGCGCTGGCCTGGCGGACCACCTCACGCAGCTCCGACGCGAGCGCGACCAGCTCCGGCCGGCCGGCCCCGAGCGTGTTGAGCAGCTTCGACAGGGGCACCTCGGCGGTGCTCCGCGTGAGCTCGCGGACGAGCTGGCGGCGGCGGGCGTCGAGCGTGGCGATCCGCCGGCGGCTGAGCTCCTGCAGCGCGGTGGTCGCCTCGATCGCGCCGGCGTTCAGCACGCGCAGCCCCGCCTGCTGGGCGTCGAGGTGGCCGACGAGCGCGCGGTGCTCGGCCAGCATCTCGCGGAGCACCGCCTCAAGCGGCGCGAGGGGATCGGCGGGCAACGTCGGCATCGGAACTCCTGGGTGGTTTGACCGGCTGATTCGAGTAGGCGTGGGCGGCCTCGATCCGGCGGACGATGGCGTTCACCAGCGGCCTGGCGGCGCTGCGGCCCATGTGCTGGGCGAGCATCGCGTCCTGCATCTGCTGGAACGCCTGCCCGCCGCGGCCGCCGTCCATCAGGTCGCTCTTGAACGGGCTGTCGCGCATCTGCTTGAGCATCGGCCCGAAGAACGTCTGGGCGACCCACGTCTCGGTCTGCTTGACGATCTGCTCGTGCCGCGTGGGCGGCGTGCGGCCGGAGTCGGCGGCGGGCGGGAGGGGCATCGAAACGGCCATAACCCCTACATCGGCCGGCCGTTGATGAAAACCTTTGCGTGGAGCTTGCCGCTCTCGTGCAGCATCTTGACGATGGCGATGCGGTCGGCGGCGGGGACCTTCAGCTTGTCGAGCGCGTCGACCAAATCCTTCAACTTCGCGCCGCCGCGGTTCTGTGGGTCGAGGGCGATGATTTCTTTGGTGTCGATCGTGGGCGTCAGCGGGTTGGGCACCGGCGGCGGGTTGACGGTGGTGATCGTCAGGCCCTTGTGGCTGATGACCACGGGGTCGATCTCCACGTCGCCGGTGATGATGAGCGTGGCGGTGGCGTCGTTGATCTGCACCCGCGCCTCGGCCGCCACGTCGGGCAGCGGCAGGGCTTGGACGCGGGCGACGAAGGCGGCGGGGTTGGCGCGCTCGGCGGCGGGGATCTGAACGACGACGGTGTTGGCGGTGGCGGCCAGGGCGAGGGGCTCGGAGTTCGTGAGCGGGTCGGCCTCGGCCTCGTTGATGCGGGCGGCGATCGCGCTGCTCATCGCCCAGCTCGCCGACGGGTCGTCGATGATGAGCTGCAGGCGGCCCGCCTCGTCGACCTGCGGCATGATCAGGTCCTGCTCCATGACGGCCCCGCCCTTGATGACGCCGACGGTGGGGGTGGTGGGGTCCTCGGTCAGCAGCGCGCCGTGGGCGAGGGCGAAGATCGCCGCCGCGTCCGGCCGGCCGGGCAGCGGGATCGGCCCCTGCAGCGGCGTGACGAACAGCCGGCCGCCGCGGAGGCTCGGGCTCGCGCCGATGCTGGTGACGTAGACGTCCAGCGCGGTGCCGCGCCGCGCCCCGTCGCGCGGCACGTCGACGGTGAGGGAGACGAGCGCGACGTTGTTCGCGCCGGCCAGCTCGAGCTCGGTGGTGTCGTTCTGGAACGCCGCGAGCATCTGCTTGAGCGGCCGGACGGCCGGCCCGAACCGCCCGCCGTCGCCGGTGCCCGGCAGGCCGTAGACCAGCCCCATCCCCGTCAGCACGTTGGTCCGCTGCCCCCCCAGCCGCGTGACGTCGACCACCCGCACGGCGTGCGCGGTGGAGGCGAGGAGCAGAACGACGAGGGGTGATAGATATTTCATGGACGCCTTTCGCGGAAGGGTCATTTGTCCTTAGTCCCTGGTCATTTGTCCTTGGTGAAAACAGAGGACCACGGACCACGGACCAAGGACCACGGACCACGGACCAAGGACCAAGGACATTTTCAGAACGGATCGATCGCGTCGATCAGCCGCGGGATCGCCCCGCGCTTGGTCGCGCTGCGGACGGCGCCCTTGTGGCTCTTGGTCAGGTCGAGGTCGGCCAGTTGGGTGCTGAGGACGGTGTTGTCGACCGTGACGTCGGCGGTGCGGCAGGTGCCGGAGAGGACGAGGAACTGCTGCTCGTCGTCGGTCTTGATGCGCTTGCGGGCGACGAGCACGAGGGTGCCGTTGGGCTTGACGTCGAGCACGCGGGCCTGGATGCGGGCGGTGAAGGAGTCGGTCCGCTCGACGTTGGCGTCGCCGGTGCTCTTGCGCTCGGCGGAGAGGCCGAGGCTCGGCTTGATGCTGCCGACGTTCGGCACGACGCCGAGGTCGCCCACGCCGAACCGGAGGCGCACGAACTGGTCGATGACGGCCTTGAACTCGGCGGTCTTGTCGAACTTGCTCTTGCCCTCGCTGCTGAAGGCGCTCTCCTCGCGCACGACGATGGTCACCAGGTCGTTCTTGGCGATCACGCGCGGCTCGGGCCGGGGCACGGCGAAGAAGCTCACCTGCGGCGTCGGGCCGGGCGTTCCGTTGACCGGCGGCGGCCCGGCGGGGGCGCGGTCGAAGGTCGGCACCGTCGGCGGCGGCGGGGTGCGGGCCTGCAAACTCGCCTGGAACAGCGACCCGCCGGTGGTTTGCAGCAGGTCGGCCGCGGGCGGATTCGGCGGCGGCACCTCCGGCGGCGGCGGGGGCACCTGCCCCTCGGCGGCGCGGGCGAGGGCGAGCAGCAGGGTCGCGGGGAGAAGGTGTATTTTCATGGTTTCACTCCACTAAAAGCGGATCACTCGGCCCCGTTTTCGACGCCGGCGTCGGCGGTCTGCGGGCCGGTCAGGCGGACGCTGAAGACGGCCCGCGTGGTCTCGTTCCGCACGCGGATCGACTCGCCCAGGTGCCCCTCGTCCAGCGCCTTGGCGACGGTCTTCACCCGCACCGCCCCCTCGGTCAGCGTGACGGTGATGAACTGCCCCACTGCCGCGAGGCGCACGGCCTCGACGTCGCGCGGCGCGAGTTCCTCCCCCGCCGCCACCGCCCGCGCCGCCTGCTGGCCGACGACCTGTTCAACCGTCGCGGCGGCCGGGCCCAGGCGGTCGACCAGGTGCCGGCGCGGCGTCACGTCCGCGGCGGCGATCACCTGCCGGTTGGCGAGCGGCCGGGCCGCCACCAGGTCGTCGCGCCACGCGCGGGCGGTGGCGGCGACGGTCGACTTCGACGCCTCGCCCGTGCCCGACCGCACCGTGACCGCCCACGACACCCGGCCCAGCCCCGTGGCCCGGCGCGGCTCAATGTCGAACCCGAACAGCGGCGCGGAGAGCGCGAGCAGCTTGGCGTCGGCGGGGTCGAAGTCGACCTGCAGCGCGTCGGGCGGAAGGCTCAGCCGCGCCGCGAGGTCGTCGATCAGCATCGCCCGCAGCGGCGTCGAGCCGGCGGGCGTTTCTTCATTTTTCGGCGGCGAATCGCCGGCTTTCACCATTGGCGGGGCCGCGGCCGGCGGGGCGTCGGACCGCCGCACGGCGCAGCGCGTCGGCCCGGCGAAGTTGACGCGGGCGAGGTTGAAGCCCGCGCCGGCGAGGGTCTTCTTGACCTCCTCCACGGACAGCTCGCGGGCGTTGCGGCCGGGCAGCCGGACGATCACGAGGTCGGCCACGGGCGCGAAGGCCGCGGCGTCGGGGTCGGGCCAGACGCAGAGTTGCCGCAGCGTCACGTCCGGGCCGTAGACGACGGCCTCGGCGCGCATCACCAGCGTCGCGTTGGCCGGCGCGGCGAGGAAGGATTCCGCCGCCGGCGTCTGGCTAAATGCGGGTGCCGCGACGGCCGCGAGGGCCAGCAGCGCGGCGGCGAGGGGGGGGCGTGGGTTCATGCCGCGTCCTGGTGAAAGTTACCGCGTGCCGAGTTGGCCGATGGTCTGCAGCGCCTGGTTGGCGGTCTGGATCGACTGGCTGTTGAGCTCGAAGGCGCGCTGGGTTTTGATCAGGCCGACCAGCTCGCGCACGGGGTCGACGTTGGAGCCCTCGAGCAGCCCCTGGCGGAGTTGGCCCGCGCCGTCGGTGCCGGGGTTGCTCTCGATCTCCGGCCCGCTGGCGTCGGTGCGGAGGTAGAGGTTGCCGCCGAGTTGATCGAGGCCCTGGGGGTTGACGAACTGGTAGAGGCGGATCTGCCCGACCTGCTGGCTGACCTGGTTGCCGGCGACCTTGGCCGAGACGCGGCCGTCGGTGCCGATCGACAGTTCGGTGGTGCCGGCGGGGATGGCGATGTTCGGGTCGAGCAGGTAGCCGTCGCCGTTGCCGAGGACGAGGTTGCCGTCGGCGTTGCGGAAGAAGTTGCCGGCCCGCGTGTACGCCTCGCCGCCGCCGATGCCGTCGACGATTTTGACCTTGAAAAAGCCGTTGCCCTCGATGGCAACGTCGTAGGGCTGGTTGGTGGTTTCGAGCGAGCCCTGCTCGAAGCTGATCTGGGTGTTGCTGACCTTCACGCCGAGGCCGACGAGCAGGCCCGCGGGCGTGCGGTCGCCCTCGGCGTTGGGGGCGCCGGGCTGGCGGTACTTGAGGTACATGAGGTCCTCGAAGTTCGCCCGCGACTTCTTGAACGCGGTGGTCTCGGCGTTGGCGAGGTTGTTCGCCGTCACGTCGATCCGCGTCGACAGCGCGTTCAGCCCGGTGGCGGCGGCGTTGAGTGCAAGGATTGCCATGGTTCGTGGTTCGTGGTGCGTGGTGCGTGGTGCGTGGTGCGTGAGAAGCGTGTCGCCGGGGTAGTTATCGGGCGTCGCGGGCGGAGTTGACCGGTGAATCGAAAGGTGCTTCCCTCTTGTCACGCACCACGCACCACGCACCACGCACCACGCACCACGCACCACGCACCACGCATCACGCAACCCGCGCCCCCTCGTTCACCAGTTTGCCGAGCGTCGAGTCCTGGATTTTCAGGAGCGTGGCATTGGCCTCGAGTTGGCGTTGGGCGTCGATGAGGCGGGTCATCTCGACGGTGGCGTCGACGTTGGAGCGCTCGACCGCGCCGCCGCGGATAATCGCGGGGGCGGGGCGGAGGGCGTCGGGGGCGTCGGGGGAGGCGGGGCGGAAGCGGTTGCCGCCGACGGGTTCGAGGCCGGTGAGGTCGGGCACGTCGAAGGTGCCGACGCGGGCGACCTCCAGGCCGCCGGCGGAAATGACGCCATCTTGCGAGACGCTCAGATCCGTGGCGGCGTGGCCGGCGAGGTTGATCGGCTGGCGATCCGGCCCGAGCACCGGGAGGGCGGCGTCGTCGGCGGTGACGAGGGTGCCGGCGGGGTTGATGTAGAACGAGCCGTTGCGCGTGAGCATCGGCCCGCCGGGCGTGGCGACGCCGAAGTAGCCCCGCCCCTGAAGGGCCATGTCGAGCGGGTTGCCGGTCGGCTCGATCCCGCCCTGCCCGTGGTCGAAGGCCGTGGGCGAGGCGAGTCGCCCGCCGCCGATGCGGTCCAGCAGCGGGTTGCCGCTGCGGCGCGCCGGGTCGACCGCCGCCTCGGGCGGCCGCTCCTGGAAGACGGCCATCGCCCGCTTGAAGCCGCCGGTCTCGACGTTCGCCAGGTTGTTGGCGATCACGTCCTGCCGGTAGGAGTTGGTCATGATGCCGGTGGCGGAGAGGTAGAGGCCGTAGATCACGCCGCCTCCTTCCGGGCCACGTCGCGCGACCCATCGCGGCCGTCGAAGGCGTTGCGGTAAACCGCCCCGCCGCGCCGCTCGACGCGCCGCTCGACGCGCCGGACGCCGACGGGCACCGGGCGGTCCGGCCCGCCGAAGATCGGCACGAGCCCCGCCCCGCCGAGCCGCGCGACCTCCTGCCGCACGTGCTCTGCCGCGAGGAGGCGGGAGAGGGAGACCATCTTTTCGCCGAGGGTCAGAACGTTGTCGGTCGTCGCATCATCCACGGGAGCACTCCTTTGCCGGTCCGGGTCCGGGGGGGAATAATCAAGCGGCGTGCCGGGGGGGCAAATCTGTTTCCCCGTACGCGAAATAAACCGTTGTCCCGCAATGGTTTGGAAATATTATTTCGTTCGCCGAAAGGCCCGGCAGGCGAGTGGGGCGGCGCGACGGGAAGGCGCAGGAAATGCCCTCGCCGGCAGATCATGCGGGTTCCGCCGTGGCACGGGCGTCCCGCCCGGATTCCGTCCCAAGGCATCTTGCCGTGCCCGCGGCTCGCACCGATTCCGTTGAGAATGCAACGCTTTCGGGACGGAATCCGGGCGGGACGCCCGTGCCACGGAAGGCTGCGACGGTCGGCTCCCACGGTCTACTGCTTCGCCACCGCGTCCGGCGACGCGCCACGCAGGCGGTCGAGCAGGTCGGCCCGCTCCGTCGGCGTCAGGAGCTTGGCGGTGAGGTCGATCTTGCCGTCGGCGATGGTCATCGACGTGACCCGCGCCGGCAGGAAGTCCGGCGGGCCGCCGGCGTTCGTGACCGGCAGGAACAGGACCGGGCCGACCGATTCGCCGTCGAGCAGCCGCAGCAATTCGTCGGCGAGGGCGGCGTTGATGGCGGCGGGGTTGGCCGCGCCGTCGGGGGCGAACGCCGCCCGCCTCGCCAGCGCCGCCGACCCGCTGCCGAGGAGTTTTTCGACCGCCGCCTTCTGGGTGCTGATCAGGCCCATCGGCAGCGGCAGCATTCCGCCGCGAATGCCGGCGAGCTTCAAGGTTGCGTCCTGCCCGTCGGCCGCGGGTTGGGGCGCGAAGTGGAGGCTCACGACGGTGTCGAGGTCATTGACGGTGCCGGCCAGAATCAGCTCGCCGTCCGCCAGCCGCACGACGGGGTTGGCGACGTACTTGTCGGCGTCCGCCGCCCAGCCGGCCGACGCGCTCCACTTTTGCCAGAAGGCGTTGAGCTCATTTTCGGTGAAGGACGCCGTGATCTCCCGGTCGGCCGGCTTTTCGGACGGCTCCCGCGCCTCGGCGGCGCGGAGGCGGGCGACCTGGTTCTGCACGTCGCGCGAGACCTTGTCCTCCAGCGATTTGGCGGCGGCCTCCACCTGCTCGGGCGAGAGGGCCGACGGCTTGTACCACGCCGGCGCACTGCGGAAGCGGGAGTAGCCGAGGAACGCCGCCGCGCCGCCGACCAGCACGAGGAGGGCGACGGCGATCAGGCCGATCTTGAGGATTTTTTTCATCGGTCGGGTCGTGAAGGTCGCGGGCGGCGCGGCGTCGGGGCATCACAGCCGGCACGACCGGCACGGGCGGATCATACACGGGCCGGCGCCTGTCGCGCCCCCCGCCGCCGGGCGGCGCGGGGGCGAACCGCGGGGTATCTTCGACGCATGCCCGACCGCCGCTTTTTCAACCCGCCGCCGCCGCCGACCGACGGGATCGACCGATTGGCCGACCGTGTGGCGGATCGCGTGGCGGACCGCGTGGCGGTGCGGCCGATGCGGTACGTCGCGGAGACGCACCGCGAGTCGGCGGCGAACGACTGGGGCCTGCCCGCCTCCAGCCCGCCGGCGGTGGTCCGCGGCTTCGCCCGCGCCGTCGGCGACCGCCTCGACGGCGGCGTGCTGCGGTGGGACGACCGCCGCGACCTGATCGCCCGCGCCCGCCGCCTGGGCATCGACCGCTTCGAGGCGAACCTGATCATCGCCAGCGTCCAGCACAACGCCCCGCCCGCGCCGGCCGACACCGACGCTGCCGCGGGTTGGACGCACTCGGTGGCGATCTTCGCCATCGTCCAATCGCTGATCGTGATGGCGGCGTGGTGGCTGATCCATTAGGGGGAGGGGTGAGCGGGTGAGCGGGTGAGCGGGTGAGCGGGTGAGCGGGTGAGCGGGTGAGCGGGTGAGCGGGTGAGCGGGTGAGCGGGTGAGCGGGTGAGCGGGTGAGCGGGTGAGCGGGTGAGCGGGTGAGCGGGTGAGCGGGTGAGTTTATAAGAAACTCACCCGCTCATCCCTAACCCGCTCATCCCTTTTTAAAGATGGACGCGCCGCGTGTAGACCCACCACTCGATCATCAGCAGCGGGAGGCCGACGGCGGCGACGAGCCACCACCACCATTCGAGCCGCGATTCGGCTGAGCCGGCGGCGGCCGTCCGCTCGCCGATGCCGCCGGGCGCCTTGGCCGACGGCATCAGGTTGCTCTCGTTCTCGTCCAGCAGGTTGGCGGCGAAGTGCTCGTACTGCGGCACCGCCGGGTCGGTGCCGTAGAGGCCGACGAAGTCGAGCGCGGGCAGCACGAACTCCCCATCCTTCGGCACCGTGAGCAGTTGCGACTTGTCCGGCCCGTTCAGGCGGATCTGCCGCACCTCTGCCGCGTTGCCGGGCAGCTTTTGCAGGTCCAGGCGCGGGATGCGGACGGTGGCGCCGGGCTGGTACGACTGCCGCGCCTGCAAGTCCTCGCCGGCGGCCATGTACTGCAGCGCGTTGTACATGAAGTAGGGGAAACTCTGCCGCAGCGGCCAGTTGCTGTCCAGCGTGTTGAACGCCACCACCAGGTGCCGCCGCCTGCCCTCGCGGTAGAGCACCACCAGCGGGCCCTTCAAGCCCTCCACCAGCGTCTTGGCGTCGAGCGGCACGTCGAGGCGGATCGCCTGCTTCGCGTAGAGTTTGTCGAGCGACAAGCCTCGCAATATCGGGTGCTCGCGCTCCCAGTCCAGCACCAAGTTATCCGCCATGAACAGCGGCTGGCCGTCGGCCTCGGCCTGCTTGAGCTTCAGGCCCTTCGCCACCCCGCCAAAGTAGACGAAGTTCCCGCTCGGCGGCAGCTTTTTCGGCGAGTAGCCGTCGAAGATGATCACGTCGAAGCTCGTCGGCACGGCCGCCTCATACTCGGCCGGGGTCATCTCCTTCGGGTCGCGCAAATCGAGCGAGTCGAGCACCATGCGCTCGACGAACGGGTTGCCGTCCGTGACCAGCAGCACGCTCAGCGGCTTGGGCGGCGGCAGGACGATCAGCGCCTTGTCGTCGGCCGGGAGCGCGTCGCCCTCCTTGTTCATCTGCTCCACCTGCAGCACCGCGCCGACGGGCAAATCGAGCGTGAACTCGACGCTCTCCTTCGCGGCGAAGCCTTTCTTCTCCGCCGCGGCGCGCTCCTCGGGCGTCCACCGCGCCGGGGGCAGGGTGACGGCGGCGTCGGTGCGGCGGACGGTCAGCTTCACCGCCGCCGGGTCGTTCGGGTCGATCTCGCCGACGGACAGTTGCACCGGCGCCTCGGCCACGTCCGGGCCGTAGTTCGCCAGCCGCGCGAAGACCTGCACCTCCGTCGGCCGCTCGTAATTCCGCTTGGCGGAAAAGGCGACGATGGCAACGTTCTTCGCCCGGTCGCTGCCGATCTCCTCGTACTTCAGCTTGCCGCGCAGGTTGAGCTCCGCCGCGTCGCTCACGCGGCCGTCGGAGAAGAGGTAGACGTCGTTGCTCTCGTTGGGGCGCAACTGGTCGACGTCGAACTGGAGCTGCGCGTCGGCGAGCTTGTAGGCGGTCTGGAGCTTGGTCAGGCGGTCGGTGGGGCCGATGCGGTCGATGGCGTTTTTGAGCGCGGCGGTGTCGGTGGTGAAGGCCTGGACGGTCTCGGCGGTGTCGTCGAAGGCGACGACCATCGCCTTGTCGCCGCGGGTCATGGTGTCGACCAGCGCCTTGGCGCGGGCCTTGGCCTCGGCGAGGCGCGAGTGGCCGTCGACGTCGCTCGCCCCCATGCTCGCCGAGCGGTCGATCATCAGCACCGTCGAGTCGCCCGCGACCGGCCGGTGGCTGCTCACCGGCCGGCTGAGGGCGAGCAGCAGCGCCAGCAGCAGCAGCAGTTGCAGCAGCAGCAGCAGGTTCCGCCGGAGCTTCTGGAACGGGCTGTTGACCTGCAAGTCCTGAATCGCCTTCCGCCACAGCAGCGTGCTGGCGACCGGCCGCTCGGTCCGGCGGAGCTTGAGGAAGTAGAGCGCCAGCAGCAGCGGCACCGCGACGGCGGCGGCAATCAGGGCGGCGAGGGGGTTCAGGAACGTGGGCATAACGGGCGGCATGGCGGGCGGCGCGATTTTTGGGGGCTGACGGATCGCCCGCCGCCGGCCATCATAACACTTGGCCCGCCGCGGACGCGAGTGGGCGGAAGATTGAAAAAGGAAAGAGGATTCAGATGAACACCAAGATGAACAAGACCCGCACCGCCGCCTTCGCCGCCCTGACCGTCGGGGGCCTGCTGCTCGGGAGCGTCGGCTGCGACTCGCTCGGCTTCGGCGGGGGCAAGGACGACCGCGGGGGCAGCGTGAGCCCGTCGGGCAGGGTCGGCCGCGAGGTCGCCAGTGGCGGCGGCGTCGAGTCCTTCGCCGCCGACGCCGACGGCACCGTCCGCGTTTACAACACCAAGAGCGGCAAGCTCGTCTACACCGGCGACCTGCGCCGCGGCCAGCGGATCGAGGTCACGCCGGACAAGGATTCGATCACGGTCGACGGCCGGACCGTCTCGAGCTCCAACCTGCAGCGCAACGACGACCACGCGATTACGTTCGTCTCGGCCAGCGACCGCAACACCTCCACCGTCAACCGCAACCCCGAGGGCATCCCCAGCGGCGCGCGGTCGGTCGGCAGCATCAGCAGCAGCCGGCCGTTCACCTACTCGGCACCGTCGGACGGCCGCGTCTACCTGTATGACACGCGGACGAGCCGGATGCTGACGAGCCTCAACGCCCGGAGCGGCGATAACTTCACCGTGGACCTCGGCAAGAGCGCCGACCGCGTGTCGCTGGCCGGCCGGGCCGTCTCGACCGACGTCGACCCGCGCGGCAGCTACGACGTCTACTTCGCCCCCAACCGCTGATTTGCCATGAGCCAACCCACCGACCCCAACCGCAAGCCGGCCGCCCAGAACGTTCTGGGCGGCCCACTCGCCGCCTGCTCGACCGCGCCGCCGACGGGCTTTTACCGCGACGGCTGCTGCAACACCGGCCCGGACGATGCCGGGTCGCACACGGTCTGCGCGGTGATGACCGCCGAGTTCCTCGCCTTCACCAAGGCGGCGGGGAATGACCTGTCGACCCCGCGGCCCGAGTACGACTTCCCCGGCCTCAAGCCCGGCGACCGCTGGTGCCTGTGCGTCGGCCGGTGGAAGGAGGCCCTCGACGCCGGCGCGGCGCCGCGGGTCGCGCTGGAGGCGACCCACGAGGCGGCGCTGCGGGTGGTGGAGAAGGCGGCCTTGGAGCGGCACGCGGCGGAGGATTGAGCCGGCCCTGCCGCGGCCTTGCCGGAGCCTTTTCGTCGCACCCGCGGTCCCGCCTTGACACCGCCCGCGCCTTTTGGGAATGATGCTGCCGCCGACCGCATCTCCGATTAACGCACGGTGCCCATGTCCCAAGTCTTCAAGCCCTCGGCCAACCTGCTCGCCCGCGTGGGCATCGGCGGGTCCGTCTTCAGCGCGTTCGCCGCGCTGATCGGCGGGTGGCTGCTGCAGCGCGGGCCGTACTACACCCGCGAGGGCCAGACGATCGAGCAGCCCGTGCCGTTCAGCCACCAGCACCACGTCGGCGGGCTGGGCATCTCGTGCGTCTACTGCCACAACAGCGTGGAGAAGACCCGCTACGCCGGCATGCCGCCGACGCAGGTCTGCATGAGCTGCCACTCGCAGATCTGGACCGAGGCCGAGGCGCTCAAGCCCGTCCGCGAGAGCTGGACCCGCGGCACGCCGATCGCCTGGAACGGCATCTACAACCTGCCGGACTACGTCTACTTCAACCACTCGGTCCACGTCGCCAAGGGCGTGGGGTGCAGCACCTGCCACGGCCAGATGGCGGAGATGCCGCTGACCTACAAGGCCGCGTCGCTGACGATGGGGTGGTGCCTGAACTGCCACCGCAACCCGTCGGAGTACCAGCGGCCGCGCGAGAAGATCTACGACGCCACCTACCACCCGCCAGGCGGCAAGGAGGGCGTCGAATTG
This sequence comes from Tepidisphaeraceae bacterium, assembly GCA_965260985.1. Lineage (GTDB taxonomy): Bacteria > Planctomycetota > Phycisphaerae > Tepidisphaerales > Tepidisphaeraceae > CBDHCE01. The sequence continues at coordinate 181,076 of CBDHCE010000005.1, forward strand.
AGCAAGGCCTACGGCACCTACTACCGCGTCAGCCAACTCCAGAACTGCTCGATCTGCCACCGCTAATCGACTCCGACTTCATCATGGCCCGCCGCCCCCACCGATTGACCGTGCTGAACGCCGCCGCGCCGCAGCGGCCGAGCGGGGAGTTCGCGCCGGGCGCGGCGTTGCCGCCGACGGGGGCGAGCCGGCGGCGGTTCCTGAAGTACGCCGCCGTCACGGCCGCCATCGCCACCGGCGGGGGCGCGGGCTGCACCCGCCAGCCGCGCCAAAAACTCGTGCCGCGCGTGCAGATGCCCGAGGAGACCGTGCCGGGCCGGCCCCTCTACTTCTCCAGCATCCACACCCACGACGGCTACGCCCGCGGCGTGCTCGTCGAGAGCCACGACGGCCGGCCGACCAAGCTCGACGGCAACCCCGACCACCCCGCCAGCCTCGGCGGCGCGGACGTCTGGATGCAGTCCGCCGTCTGGCAACTCTACGACCCCGACCGCCTCGCCACGCCCTTCCGCCTCGCCTCCGTCAGCGACTGGTCGAGCTTCTCCACCTGGCTGCGGGCCGAACTGCCCGGCGCGGCCGACGGCGTGCGGCTGCTCACCGGCCGCGTCACCTCGATGGTTGTCGGCGAGGCGATCAACCGCCTGCGCGACCAGTGCCCCGGCCTGGTGTGGCACCGCTGGCAGCCGGTCCACGACGACGCCGAACGCGCCGGCCTGACCGCCGCGCTCGGCAGGCCCCTCAAGCCGGTGTACGACCTGTCGAAGGCGAAAGTCGTCGTGAGTCTGGAATCCGATTTCATGCTCGGAGAACCGGGCAGCTTGGCCTACGCCCGGCAGTGGGCCGACGCGCGGCGGGCGGGCCGGACGCGGCTGTGGGTGGCGGAGTCGACGCCGACGATCACCGGCGGCGCGGCCGACGAGTGCCGCCGCATGGCCCCGGCCGACGTGGCGGCGCTGGCGGCGTTCCTCGGCGGCGACTCGACCGGCACCGAGTGGGCCACCCGCTGCGCCGCGGACCTGCAAGCGGCCGGGCCCTCGGGGCTGGTGATCGCCGGCCCCACCGCCCCGCCGGCCGTCCACGCGGCGGCGGCGCGGATCAACCTGCGGCTCGGCGCGGTCGGCACCACCGTCCGCTACATCGAGCCGCCGGAGGTGGAGCCGGTCGACTGCGCCGCCTCGCTGCGCGACCTGACGGCAGACCTCAACGCCGGGAAGGTCAAGCTGCTGGTGGTCGCCGGCTGCGACCCGGTGACGACCGGCCCGGCCGACCTGGACTTCGCCGCCGCACTCAAGAAGGCGAAGGTCGCCGTCTCGCTCTCGACCTACGACGACGCCACCGCCGGCCTTTGCGAGTGGCGGCTGCCGCTGAGCGACGAGCTCGAGGCGTGGGGCGACGGCCGGGCGTACGACGGCACCTACGCGGTCTGTCAGCCGCTGATCCTGCCGCTTCACGCGAGCCGGAGTTTGCTGGAACTGCTGCTGCTGATGCTCGACCCGATCTCGCCGGAGTCGGGCCTGTCGGCGGTGCGGGGCCTTGCGACGAGGGCGGGGGCGAGTCGGCCGGACTGGGAGCGGTTGCTGCAGCGCGGGACGGCGGGGGTTCCGTCGCCGTCGGTCGACGTGACGGCGGCGGCGAAGGGTTCGACCACCCGGTTCGTTGCGAAGCCGCAGGCGGCGGGCGAGTTGACGGTGGTCGTCCGGCCCGACCCGTGCCTGTGGGACGGGGCGTATGGCCGAAACGCCTGGCTGGCGGAGTTGCCCCAGCCGCTCACGAAATTGTCGTGGACGGAGGCGGTGCTGATCTCGCCCGGCGACGCGCGGCGGATGAACCTGACCTTCGGCGGGCAGGGCAACGGGATCGACAGCCCGGTGCTGAAGATCGAGTCCGGCGGCCGGTCGGCGGAGGTGGCGGCGTTCGTGTTCGACGCCCAGCCCGACGGCGTCGCCACGCTGCACCTCGCCCCCGCCGCCTACGCCCTGCGGACCAGCGACCGGCCGTGGCAGTTCGCGGCCAAAGTCTCCGACGCCGGCCGGCGCGAGTTGGTCGCCTGCACGCAGCGCGACTTCATGCAGGTCGAGGACAGGCGCGTGATCGTGAAGGTCGCCACCTACGCCTTCTCCCCCGGCGACGCCGGCCAATCGCCCCGCACCACGCCGCAGTCGTTCTATGAGCCTTGGAACTATAAAGACCGCATTCCCGACCAGAACAAGTGGGGCATGGCGATCGACACCGGCGCGTGCGTCGGCTGCAACGCCTGCGTGATCGCGTGCCAGGCGGAGAACAACATCCCGACGGTGGGGAAGGATCAGGTCTTGCGGGGCCGGGAGATGCAGTGGATCCGGGTCGACCGCTACGCCGACGCCGAGACCGGCTTCGGGGTGTTCCAGCCGATGATGTGCCAGATGTGCGAGAACGCGCCGTGCGAGGTGGTTTGCCCGGTGAACGCGACGGTCCACGACATGGAGGGGCTGAACGTGCAGGTTTACAACCGCTGCATCGGCACGCGGTACTGCTCGAACAACTGCCCGTACAAGGTGCGGCACTTCAACTTCCTGCACTACCAGCGGCCGGTCGGCACGCAGCAACTGGCGATCAACCCCGACGTCAGCACCCGGCACCGCGGGATCATGGAGAAGTGCACCTACTGCGTGCAGCGGATCAGCGGGGCCCGCATCGAGTCGAAAAAGGAGAACCGCCCGATCCGCGACGGCGAGGTGGTGACGGCCTGCCAGGCGACCTGCCCGACCCGCGCGATCACCTTCGGCAACCTGAACGACCCCTATGCCGAGATCACCAAGGTTCAGGCCCGGCCCGAGGCCTACGGCGTGCTGAGCGACCTGATGACCCGGCCGCGGACGGTCTATTTGCCCAAGCACGTCAACCCGGTTCGTGATTCAGGGGGTGCCGCGTGACGAGCCTTCCCGCCGATTACTACCCGCCGGCCGACCTGCCGCGCCGCCGCGCGGACCGCGACCCGGTGATGGAGCCGGGCCAGACGGCCGAGGGCGTGACGGCGGCGGTGGCCGACACCGTGCTGCGCCGCCGGCCGGGCCTGCCGTGGCTGATCGGCGTCGCGCTGTTCGGCATGGGGTCCATGGCGCTCGTGGCGGGGCTGAGCTGGCTGTTCCTCTGGGGCGTGGGCGTCTGGGGCATCGACATGCCCGTGGCGTGGGGCTTCGCCATCGTGAACTACGTCTGGTGGATCGGCATCGGCGTGGCGGGCACGTTCATCAGCTCGTTCCTGTTGCTCACCGGGCAGAACTGGCGGACGAGCATCAACCGCTTCGCCGAGGCGATGACCCTGTTCGCCATCGCGATGGCGACGCTCTTCCCGGTCATCCACCTCGGCCGGCCGTGGCTGGCGTACTGGACGCTGCCCTACCCGAACACGATGTGGCTCTGGCCGCAGTTCCGCAGCCCGCTGATTTGGGACGCCTTCGCCGTGGGCATCTACGGCCTGGTGTCGGCGATCTTCTGGTACATCGGCCTGATCCCCGACCTCGCCACGATGCGCGACCGGGCCGTCCACCCCGTGCTGAAGAAGACCTACGGCCTGCTCGCGCTCGGCTGGCGGAACAGCGCGCGGCACTGGGCGCGCTACCAGATCGCCTACCTGCTGCTGGCGGGGCTGGCCGCGCCGCTGTTCGTCAGCGTCCACAGCGTGGTGGGCCTGGACTTCGCCGCCGGCCAGCAGCCGGGGTGGCACAGCACGATCTTCCCCCCCTACTTCGTCGCCGGCGCGATCATGAGCGGCTTCGCCATGGTCCTCACCCTCGCCATCCCCTTGCGGGCGGCCTACGGGTTCGAGGGGTTCATCACCCTCCGCCACCTGGACAACTGCGCCAAGCTCCTGCTCTGCACCGGCCTGATCGTCTCCTACGGCTACTGCGCGGAAAACTTCCTCGCCTGGTTCGGCAACGACCCGGCCGAAATGCACACGGCCTACAACCGCTTCTTCGGCGCGTTCGGGCCGACCTACTGGCTCATCATCGCCTGCAACACCATCACCCCGCAGGCGCTGTGGTTCAAGGCCGTGCGGACCAGCCCGGTGGTGCTGTTCGTCATCGCCATCGTCGTGCAGGTGGGGATGTGGACCGAGCGGTTCGTGATCATCGTGCCGAGTTTGCAGCAGGGCTTTCTGCCGGGCGCGTGGGGGAGTTACTCGCCGACGGTGTGGGACTGGATGATTTTGTTCGGCACGGTTTGCGCCTTTTTCCTGATGTTCCTGATCTTCGCCAAGGTGCTGCCGAGCGTGTGCATGTTCGAGCTGCGCGAGTTGGTCCACGAGACGGGCGGCGGCAGCCACGCGGCGGACTCGGGGCCGGCGTCGCCGCGGTGAGTTCGAGTGTTTTTACGGAGCGTTGCCATGACGGTCATTGAGGTCCAACCGCAGAGAGCCGCGCCGGCGAAGCCGGGGCGGCAGCGGCTGTACGGGCTGGTGGCGGAGTACGGCGACGCCGGGTCGCTCCTCGCCGCCGCCGAGGCCGTCCGCGACGCCGGCCACCTCCGCACCGACGCCTTCACCCCCTTCCCCGTCGACGGCTTGCCCGAGGCGTTCGGCTGGCGGCGGTCTCAGATCGCCGTCGCCTTCGGCATCGGCGGCGTCGCGGGGGGCGTCGCGGGCTACGGCATGATGTGGTACGCCAACGTCGTGAGCTACCAGATCAACGTCGGCGGCCGGCCGCTGAACTCGTGGGTCGCGTTCATCCCGATCATCTTCGAGATGGTCGTGTTCGGCGCGGCGTTCGTCGGCGCCCTCGCCCTGGCAATCCGCTGCGGCCTGCCCCGCCTGCACCACCCGATCTTCGAGGTCGAGGGCTTCGAGCGCTCCGGCGTCGACCGCTTCTTCCTGCTCGTCGAGGGCCGCGACCCCAAGTTCGACGAGCACGCGACGGGCGCGCTGCTCGAAGGGACCGGGCCGCTGCGGGTCGTGGCGGTGGAGGCGGCGAAATAATGGCGAATGACCAAACCAGAATGACCAAGGAATGCCCAAGGCCCAATGCCCGAATTGGGAACCGGCCCCCGCGCGCCCCTTGGTCATTCTGGTTTGGTCATTCGTCATTCCGCCGCCTCACGGTGTTCGGCTTCGCGGCCCTGCTCTGCGGCGGCGGCACCGGCTGCTGGGAGGACCAGATGGCGGACCAGCCCAAGGCGCAGCCGTACTCGGCGTCGGGGGTGTTTTCCGACGGCACCTCCGACCGGCCGCTGCCGCCGGGGGTGGTCACGCGCGGCGGGGTGGCGGCCAAGCCCGAGGCGGCGCGGGTCGGCCTCTTCGCCGTCAGCCTGCCAGACCCGGTTCTTGACAAGGCAGATTTCCCGCAGCCGATGACCGCCGCCGACCTGGAGCGCGGCCACCAGCAGTTCAACAACTTCTGCGTCATGTGCCACGGCCAGACCGGCGCGGGCGACGGGATCGTGGTCCGACGCGGCTTCCCCCGGCCGCCCAGTTACTACGAGCGGCGGCTCCGCGACGCCGCGCCCGGCCACGTCGTCAACGTCATCGCCCACGGCAAGGGGGCGATGTACCCCTACTACGCCCGCGTGGAGGAGGCCGACCGTTGGCGGATCGCCGCCTACGTCCGCGCGCTCCAACTCTCCACCGACCGCGTCGACCCGCCGCGCGAGGCGACCCCCATGCTCGACCGGCCCAAGGCGGAGGTGACGCAGTGAGCGACCTGCTCGGCGCATACAAAAAAGGCCTCGCGCCGCTGCCGCTCGCGGGGCTGGCGCTCGCGCTGGCGTCGCTGCTGGTGCTGCTCGGCGCGGCCCCGCAGGCGATGACCGGGTGGCTGATCGCGGCGGTCTTCTGGGTCGGGGTGCCGGCGGGGTCGCTGGCGATCGTGATGATCCACCACCTCACCGGCGGGCGGTGGGGCGAGGTGATGCGGCCGACGCTGGAGGCCGCCGCCGTCACGCTGCCGCTGGCGGCGGGGCTGTTCCTGCCCCCGCTGATCGGCTGCGCCTGGGCCTACCCGTGGGGCAACGCCGGCATGATCGCCGCCAGCGATACCCTGCGGCACCAGCAGGCGTGGATGGCCCCGTGGTTCGTCGGGGTCCGGGCGTTGATTTACGTCGGCGCCGGCACGGGGCTGGCGCTGGCGCTGTGGCGGGCCCGGCGGCCGATGGCGGCCGTCGCGGCGCCGGGGCTGATCGCCCTGTTCCTCCTCGGCACCCTCGCGGCGGTCGACTGCCTGATGACCCGCACCGTCGGCTACGTCTCGAGCATCTTCGGCTTCGTCACCGTCGTCGGCTGGGGCTACACGGCGTGGTCGCTCGCCCTGCTCGCCCGCTGCGGCGAGGGGCCGGCCGCGCCGGAGGTCGACGACCCCCGCCGCCGCGCCAAGGCGTCGGCGAAGGAATCGGCGGAGCGGTGGAACCAACTCGGCTCGCTGCTCGGCGTCGCGGCCCTGCTGTGGGGCTACCTGCAGTGCATGAACTTCCTGATCGCCTGGATGGGAAACCTGCTGCCCGAGTCGCGGTGGTTCGTGCAGCGGGGGTTCGGCGGCGTGACCTCCAGCGGCTGGTGGGGCGTGGCGTGGGCGGTGTTTTTCGTCGGCTTCGCCGCGCCGTTCGGGCTGACGCTGCTGCGGTCGGTCAAGCGGCACCCGCGTCGGCTGGCGGTGGTGGCGGGGACGGCGGTGGCGGGCCGGTGGCTGGACGCGGCGTGGCTGGCGGGGCCGTCGGACGTGCCGGGCGGGTTCGGGGTCTGGGGCGTGATTGTCGCAGTGGCCGTGACGGGGGGCTTCGGGCTATTCTGGTGGCCGGTGTGGGTCGCGCTGCGGGCCCTGTCGCCGGTGAACCTGCCGGCGACCGGGATGGCCGAGCGGCGTGAAATGCACGAGCGAGAGGGGGCCGGCCGTGTCGCAACCGAAGGGTGAAAAGGTTGATGTCAAGGCGGTCCGGGCGGGCCACGAGCCGCTGGGGGCGAGCCCGACCGGGCTGGGAATCTTCGCCGCCTGCTTCATCCTCGGCATGGCGGGGCTGATGTGGCTGACGGTGGGCGTGTGGCACTGGGTGATGCCGCCGGAGTCGCGGCCGGCGGCGGTGGTCCGGCCGCCGCTGCCGAACCTGCAGCCGTCGCCGCGCGACCCGGTGTTGGATTACGAGTACATGCAGCGGCTCAACGGCGCGTACTACCAGGAGTTCGCGTCGCGCGGCTGGGTGGCGGCCGACGGGCAGATCAGGGTGCCCGACGCCATCGCCGCGCGGGTCATCGCCGAGTCGAAGTCGCCGAACCGAGGGGGTGGCCGGTGAGGCACCATCTGATTCTCATGCTGCTGGCGTCAGTCGCCGCCCTGCCGACCGCCGCCCTCGGGCAGGCCGCGCCGCGGGTGTCGCACGTCGAGCCGGGCACGCCGAACATTCTCGGCAAAATCGGCATCGACCAGAAGCTCGGCGCGCAGGTGCCGATGGACGCGACGTTCACCGACGAGTTCGGCAAGCAAGTGACCCTCGGCAGCCTGCTGCGCGACCGGCCGGCGATCCTGGTGCTGAACTACTTCGATTGCCCGCAGCTGTGCGGGCTGGTGCTGAACGATTTGTCCCGCACGCTGAAGGTGATGCCGACGGAGCCGAACAAGGACTTCGACGTGATCGCCGTGAGCTTCGACCCGCGCGACACCCACCAGATCGCCCGCGCGAAGCGCGACGCCTACGCGGCGGAGTACGAGCGCGCGACCGGCCGCCGCGGCACGACCGGGGGGTGGCACTTTCTGGTCGGCCGGCAGCCGCAGATCGCGGCGCTGTGCGGCGCGGTGGGCTTCCGCTACGCCTGGGACGAGAAGCAGCAGCAGTACGCCCACGCGGCGGGCGTGATGGTGCTGACGCCGCAGGGGAAGGTCTCCCGGTACTTCTACGGCATCGACTACCGGCCGAACGATTTGCGGCTGGCGGTGAGCGAGGCGGCGGGGGAGAAGTTGAGCTCGCCGGTGGAGCAGGTGCTGCTCTACTGCTTCGCCTACGACCCGTCGACCGGGCGGTACTCGCTGGCGATCTGGCGCGGCGTGAAGGCGGCGTCGGCCGTGACGTTCCTGGGGCTGCTGGGGCTGGTCGGAACGCTCGGCTGGCGCGAGCGGCGGCGGCGGATCGGCGCGGCGGGCGCGACTGAGGCGGGGGTGGCACCATGATCAACTTCTCGGCGTTCGCCCTGCCGCTTGCGCAGGTGATTCGGACCGCGCAGAACGAGGAGTTCGACGGCGTGCGGCTGTGGCCGAAGGGCGCCACGACGATGTCGCGCAGCGTCGACGTGCTGTTCCTGGCGGAGCTCGGCTTCACCGCGTTCTTCACGGTGCTGGTGTTCGTGCTGGTGGTGTATTTCGCCGTCAGGTACCGCCGGCGGCCGGGGCACCAGGCGGTGCAGTTCGAGACGCGGAATTGGATCGAGGTGACGTGGAGCGTGGTGCCGGGGGCGGTGCTGCTGGTCTTCTTCGTCTGGTCGGCGAAGCTCTACGCCGACTTCAACACGCCGCCGGCGGGGGCGATGCGGATCGACGTGGTGGGCAAGCAGTGGATGTGGAAAATCCAGCACCCCGCGGGCCGGCGGGAGATCAGCGAGCTGCACGTGCCGACGGGCGTGCCGGTCGAGCTGGTGATGACCAGCGAGGACACGATCCACTCGTTCTACCTGCCGGCGGCGCGGGTGAAGCAGGACGTGCTGCCGGGCCGCTATACGTCGATCTGGTTCCAGGCGACCACGCCGGGCGTCTACCGGCTGCTGTGCGCGGAGTATTGCGGGACCGACCACAGCAAGATGGGGGGCCGGATGGTGGTGATGACGCCCGACGCCTACGCCGCGTGGGCGGCCGGCGATGGGGACTCGCCGCAGGAGAATGACGTGCCGCCGGCGCGGGCGGGCGAGGTGCTGTTCTCGGCCCAGGGCTGCGCGAGTTGCCACGGGCAGTACGGCCCGTCGCTGGCGGGCATCTATGGGCAGAAGCAGAAGCTTGCCGGCGGGCAGTCGGTGGAGGTGGACGACAACTACCTGCGAGAGTCGATCCTCTACCCCAACGCCAAGATCGTCGCCGGCTACCCGCCGCTGATGCCGACCTACTCCGGCCGGCTCAGCGAGGACCAGGTGCTGCAGCTCGTCGCCTACATCCGCGGCCTCGGCAAGGTGCCCGGCGCGGTCCAGCCGGGGGCCGGCTCGACCTTCACCGGCACCTACGGCGCGCTCAGTTCTCCCACCACGCAGCCCACCACGCGGGAGGCCAGGCCGTGACCACCGTCCCCTACGACTACCCCGGTGGTTTGCCCGCCAAGGTGCCCGTCGCCAAGCCCGACCCGGCGGTTAACCCCGTCCGCCGGCCCGACAGCACGGAGGTCGACTACCTCCACAACGGCACCAGCGTCGCGTCGTGGCTCGGCACCACCGACCACAAGCGCATCGCCCTGCTCTACATGGGCAGCATCACCCTGTTCTTCGCCCTCGGCGGCATCGCCGCCACGCTGATGCGGCTCGAGCTGCTCACCCCCACCGCCGGCCTGGTCAAGCCCGACATGTACAACCGCCTGTTCACGGTCCACGGCGTGATCATGGTCTGGTTCTTCCTCATCCCCGCCATCCCCAACGTGCTGGGCAACTTCCTGCTGCCGCTGATGATCGGCGCCAAGGACGTCGCCTTCCCCCGCCTGAACCTGGCGAGCTGGTACATCTTCCTCGTCGGCGGCACGCTGACGATCATCGCCCTGCTCCTCGGCGGCGTCGACACCGGCTGGACCTTCTACACCCCCTACTCCACCGCCTTCAGCAACACCTACGTCGTGCTCACCGTCGCCGGCATTTTCGTCAGCGGCTTCGCCAGCATCTTCACCGGGCTGAACTTCATCGTGACGGTCCACACCCTGCGGTGCCCCGGCATGACGTGGTTCCGACTGCCGCTGTTCGTCTGGTCGCTCTACTCCACCTCGCTGATCTTCGTGCTCGCCACGCCGGTGCTGGCGATCACGCTGGTCCTCGTCGCCGTCGAGCGGCTGACGGGCGCGGGCATCTTCGACCCCGCCAAGGGGGGCGACCCGATCCTCTTCCAGCACCTGTTCTGGTTCTACAGCCACCCCGCCGTCTACATCATGATCCTGCCGGGCTTCGGCGTGGTCAGCGAGCTGATCACCTGCTTCAGCCACAAGCGGGTCTTCGGCTACAAGTTCATCGCCTTCGCCAGCGTCGCCATCGCGCTGCTCGGCTTCCTGGTCTGGGGCCACCACATGTTCGTCAGCGGCCAGAGCGTCTACGCCGGCATGGTCTTCTCGCTGCTGAGCTTTCTGATCGCCATCCCGTCGGGCATCAAGGTCTTCAACTGGACCGCCACGCTGTACAAGGGCTCCGTGCAGCTCGACACGCCGATGCTCTACGCCCTGGGCTTCATCGGGTTGTTCACCCTCGGCGGGCTGACCGGGCTGGTGCTGGCGAGCACCGGCATCGACATGCACGTGACCGACACCTACTTCGTCGTCGCCCACTTCCACTACATCATGGTCGGCGGGATGGTGATGGCCTACCTCGGCGGCATCCACTTCTGGTGGCCGAAGATCACCGGCAAGCTCTACAACGAGTGGGCGGGGCGGTTCGCCGCCTTCACGGTCTTCGTCGGCTTTAACCTCACGTTCTTTCCGCAGTTCATCCTCGGCTACCTCGGCATGCCCCGCCGCTACGCCACCTACCCCGCCGAGTGGCAGTGGCTGCACGTGCTCTCCACCGCCGGGGCGAGCATCCTGGCCGTCGGCTACGCGATGCCGCTGGTCTACCTCGCCTGGGCCTGGAAGTTCGGCCGGCCGTCGGGCCAGAACCCCTGGCACGCCGCCGGCCTGGAGTGGTCCGACGCCGCCAGCCCGCCGATCACCCACAACTTCGACCACACCCCGGTGATGGACCACGAGGCCTACAACTACGGCGACATCCCCGTGCCGGTCGAGACCTTCGACGTGCCCGCCCAGGCCCGCGACGAGGTCCGCGAGGAGATGCGGACGCTCAAGGAGGGCAGTGGCCGATGAGCACCCTAGCCGGCACTTTGGCCGCCAATCCCGCCCTCGCCGACGCGGTCGACGCCCACGCCCTCCCGCCGAAGGAGCCCGACCGCAGCCGCATCCACGAGCCGTTCGACGACCGCGCCCAACAGCGGACGGCCACCACCCTCGGCATGTGGCTCTTCCTCGGCACCGAACTGCTGCTGTTCGGCGGGATGATCGGGGCCTACACCGTTTACCGCGCCCTCTACCCCGCCGCGTGGGAGGCCGGCAGCCGGCACCTGTACGAGTGGATCGGCGTGACCAACACCGCCGTCCTGCTGACCAGCAGCTTCTGGGCCGCCCTCGCCGTTTGGGCCGCCGGCGCCAACCGCCGCGGCTGGCTGATGGCCGCCATCGCCCTGACGATCCTCTTCGGCGCCGGCTTCCTCGGCCTCAAGGGGTGCGAGTACTACCTCGACATCACCCGCGAGCACCTCCTGCCCGGCTACGACTTCCAAGCCTACCACGGGTCCGAGCCGAACGCGGGCCGCATCGCCCTGTTCCTCAGTTTTTACTGGACGATGACGGCGGTCCACGCCGTCCACATGACCATCGGGCTGTCGATCTGGGCCGGCCTGCTGGTGCAGGTCTACCGCCGCCGGCTGCCCAAGGCCTCCAGCGACGCGGTGGAGATCTTCGCCATGTACTGGCACTTCGTCGACATCGTCTGGATCTTCCTGCTGCCGCTGCTCTACCTCGTGAGGTGACTCCGTGACCGACGCCCCGAACACCGCCGCCGACGCGCCCGAGGGGGAGGGGCACGAGGATTCCCCGCTGACCTACGTCGGCATCTGGGTCGCCCTGATGGTGCTGCTCGCCCTGACGGTGCTGGGGGCGCACTTTTTGCACGGCACCCTCAGCACCGCCGTCGGCCTCGCGGTCGCCACGGTGAAGGCGGGGCTGGTCGTCTGGATCTTCATGCAGCTCCGCCACCACCACGGCCTGACCCGCGTGGCCGCCTTCTTCGCCCTGCTCTGGCTGGTGATCCTCATCACCCTGATGCTGTCGGACTACCTCACCCGCGTCCGCCTGCCGGTGTGAGGGGGCACCCGTCGCGGCGTCCGGCGGCTTCGTGGCACGGGCGTCCCGCCCGGATTCGGTATGGGAAGCGGCGGGGCAAGCGAATCCGGGCGGGACGCCCGTGCCACGGTCTTCACCCCGGCCGCAGCGGGCGGCGGGTGACCAGTTTCGTCTCGGCCTCGATCGCCACCGGCAGGACGCACCAGAACGTCGCGCCGCGGCCGGGCTCGCTCTCGACGCCCAGGTCGCCGCCGAGCAGGTGGGCGAGCTCGAGGCTGATCGTCAGGCCCAGCCCCGTGCCGCCGTGCTGGCGCGTGACCGAGGCGTCGGCCTGGCGGAACTTCTCGAAGATCGTGCCGTGCTGGCCCGGCGGGACGCCGGGGCCGTCGTCCGTCACGGTCAGCCGAATGTGCCCCTCCCCCTCCCGCGCCGCGCGCAGGCGAATCACCCCGTTTTTCGGGCTGAACTTGATCGCGTTGCTCAGCAGATTGTAGAGGATCTGCTGGAGCTTGGCCGGGTCGGTCCGCACGATCGGCACGCCGGGGGCCACGGACGTCTCCAGCGACACCGGGCGGGCGAGGGTCAGCGGCTTGAGCACGCCCGCCAGCGCCTCGAACAGGTCGGCGAGGGAGAGGGGCTCGCTGCGCACCTCCATCCGCCCGGCCTCGATTTTGGCGAGGTCGAGCAAATCGTTGATCAGGTCCAGCAGGTTCGTGCCGCTCTGGGTGATGTTCTGGACGTACCGGGCGACCCGCGGGTTGGCGTCGCCGGTCTCCTTCAGCAGTTGGGCGAAGCCGAGGATGCTGTTCAGCGGCGTCCGCAGCTCGTGGCTGACGCTGGCGAGGAACTCGGTCTTCAGCCGGTTGCTCTCGTACAGGGCGAGGTTCGTTTCGGCGAGCTGGTCGAGCTTCTGGTCGAGGCTAACGTTGGCGGCGCGGAGCTGGTCGGCGGAGGTGGTCAGGCCGGCGAGCATGGCGTTGAAGGTCTCGGAGAATTGCTCGAACTCGTCGCCGCTGGGCACGTCGGCGCGGACGTTGAGGTCGCCCCCCCGCACCCGCTCGGCGGCGTCCTGCAGCACGCGGACGGGCTGGAGGATCAGGCGGGTGATGATCACGTAAAGCACCAGCACGCCGACGGTTCCGGCGAACAGCCCGGCGGTGATGAGGAAAACGCGGTTGAGCAGCAGTTGGCGCGTGCTGATCTGGCTGGGGATGTCGACGCTGACGAGGCCGATGACGGCCCGCGAGGGGGCGGCAAGCGGTCGGGTGGCGGCGAGTTGGGCACCCTGAACTGCGGCGGCGTGGCAGGCGAGGCAGGATTGGCCGAGGCGCAGCGGCTCGGCGTAGCGGTAGCCCCCGTCATACGGCCGGCCGAAGGCCGATTCGTCGGGTCGGGAGGTGAACTCGTCGGCGGCGCGCCGCTCGAAGGGGGTCATGGCACCACGCGAGTCGAGCCCGACCAGGCGCGGCGCGAGGTGCGGGCCGCCGTCGATCCGCAGCGGCGCGGCGGGCCGGGTCGCGGGCCGGGTCGCGGGCGGGCGGAGCAGCGGCGAGGGCAGCGGCGCGGCGTCGGCGGCGTGTTGCGCGACGGCGGTTCGCGCGACGGCGCGGGCGGCGGCCTCGTCGAGCTGCCGGGTGAGCTGCTCCATCCGCGTCCACGGCACGAACAGCGCCGCGGCGATGATCAGCACGCCCGCCGCCCCGAAGAGCAACTGGCACTTGGTCGCCAGGGAAATCTTGAGCCTTCTCAGCCGCCTCAGCACGCCGTAAGTCTATCCCCCGCCGGCACGAAGCGTCGGCGGAGAATGATCGGGCGGCGGCGCAAAGATTTTGTGGTCGCACGCGGGCGAAAGTCCGGTAACATGTCGCGTGACCCAACACCGCCGGCCGATGGGCCGGAAAAAGGTCGCCCCCGCAACCCCCGCCCGCCCCGAACCTGACGCCCGAAGCGGGCACCGCGGGGTCACGGACTGCTGGAGTGGCCGACGCAAACGCCAAAATGACCGCCGGGTGCGGCACGATTGACATGCACGACGTATTTTCGCAACTTCCACCCCGCCGGTCACCGGGCCGGCTTTCCCAGCCCAAAAACGAAGATTCGGCCCCTCCGAGGGCAGGACAGGATGGCACCATGAGCGAGAAGGGCAAACCCGCGGGCAAGGTTCTGGTTGTCGAGGACAACGAGAACGAACGCCGCCTGATGATGACGATGCTCAAGCAGCAGGGCCACACGGTCTTCGGCGCCGAGAGCGGCGACAAGGCCTTCGGCTACGCCGACGAGGGCATCGACGTGGTGCTGTCGGACCTGCACATGGGGGATGTCTCTGGCATCGACTTGCTGCACCTGTGGAAAAAACGGAGCGGCGAGCGCAGCGCCGACACGCAGTTCATCCTGCTCACCGGCCAGTCGACGATCGGCAGCGCGGTGGAGGCGATCAAGGCCGGGGCGTTCGACTACGTCACCAAGCCGATCAACCCCGACGAGCTGTCGCTGCTGATCGGCCGGGCGCTGGAGAACATCAGCCGGGACCGCGAGCTCGACACCCTCCGCCGGCGGCTGGACCAGAAGTTCGGCCTCGGCAACATCGTCGGCCAGAGCAAGCCGATGCGCGACGTCTTCGCCCGCATCCAGCGCGCCGCGCCGGTCGATTCGACGGTGCTGGTGCTGGGCGAGAGCGGCACGGGCAAGGAGCTGGTCGCCCAGGCGCTGCACCACAACTCGCCGCGGAAAAAGCAGGCGTTCGTGGCGGTCAACATCGCCGCCGTGCCGCACACGCTGGTGGAGAGCGAGCTGTTCGGGCACGTCCGCGGGGCGTTCACCGGCGCGATGGACAAGCGGATGGGCCGGTTCGAGCAGGCGGACGGCGGGACGCTGTTCATCGACGAGGTCGGCGACTTTCAGTTGGAATTGCAGGCGAAGCTGCTGCGCGTGCTGGAGTCGATGACCGTCACGCCCGTCGGCGGGGCGGACGACAAGAAGGTGGACGTGCGGGTGATCGCCGCCACCAGCCGCGATTTGCGGAAAATGGTGGAGGAGGGGAAGTTCCGCGAGGACCTGTTCTACCGGTTGAACGTGGTGAGCGTGAACCTGCCGCCGCTGCGCGACCGGCCGGACGACGTGCCGCTGCTGGTCGAGCACTTCCTCAAGGAGATCAGCGAGAACAAGCACACCGAGCCGCGGCGCGTGAGCCCGGAGGTGATGCGGCGGTTCCAGCAGTACCGCTGGCCCGGCAACGTGCGGGAGCTCCGCAACATCCTGGAAAGCATGATGGTCCTCGCCGACGGGGAGATGCTGACCGAGCGCGATTTGCCGGACACCGTGCTCGAGGGCGCGCCGGCCAAGGGGGGCAACGGCGAGATCCCGACGGGCGTGACGATGGAGGAGCTCGAAAAGCTCGCCATCGTCAAGGCGCTCGACGAGTTCGAGGGCAACCGCACGCACGCGGCCAACCGGCTGGGCATCAGCGTCCGCACGCTGCAGCGGAAGCTGCGGCAGTACGAGATGGAGAAAAAGAGCCGGGCGGCCGCGTCGCGCGACGGGGTGATGATGTCAGCCTAACCGGCGAAGCCGCGACGTTTGCGACATTCTGTCGCCCGCGACAAACATTGTGATGTTCCTTCACCGGCCGCGAAACATCGCGGCCGGTTTTGCGCGCGCACCAACTGCCGCCCAATGCGGTTTTACCGTTGCAATCTGCCCATGCGCACAAAATTGGCTTGGGGGACCGTCCGATAAATGGCTCTGGCACGACCCTTGCCCTCTCCTTTCCAGCGTCGCCCGTCGGGACGCCTCAACACGGAACTGAAGGAGACTCAAATGAGCATTGGCATGGACAGCTTCGCGTCGAAGGGCGCGTTCGAGACCTACGACCCGTTCGCCACCGAACTGACCGAGCGTCAGGTGATGGTGTTCCAACTCCAGTGCCGCTCGTGCGGCTACGAGCCGCAGGACGTGGTGACGGCCCCCAACACCTGCCCGAAGTGCCGGTCGCAGGCGTGGGAGCGGTTCGCCCGTCCCGGCAGCATTCTGGAGAACAGCGTGCGGTACTGAATCGGCCCGATCAGCGGTCGAGAAGGGCTCGGAGGATTGCGTCCTTTACACCGACCGCCGCAAGGTCGGCCGGCAGGCCGGGGCGGTCCGAGATGAGGACCGGCCTGGCCTCCGGCGTCGTGGCGGGCAGGCCGTGGGAGCCTTTCACGGCCGCACCGTTCGAGGGAATCACGTCAAGTAAGGCTCGCTGCCCCAACTTTTTCCGAAGCAGCGTGAGGCCGATCTTGGCCTTCGGGAACGGCAAGGACGGGTCGAGGGCGAGCTCGGCCGGGTCGTAGCCTGGCTTGCGGTGGATGTCGACGGTGCGGGCATAGTCCGGGGCCTTGGCGTCATCGAGCCAGAAGTAGTAGGTGAACCAAGCATCCGGTTCCGACAGCGCGACCAGATCGCCGGCCCGCGGGTGATCCAGCCCGATCTCCTGCCGCTCCTCGCCCACATAAACCTTGCCCACGCCGGGCGTTGCGGCCACCACCTCCGCCGCGGCTTGCCGCTTCGCAGGGTCACGAACGTAGACGTGCGCCACCTGGTGATCCGCAACCGCGAGGGCGTCGCTGGCCCCGGCGTCCAGATACTCCCGCCCCACCTCGTCCCGAATTGCCAGCAGCCCGGCCTCGCGCAGCCGGCGGTTGAGGTGGACCGGCCGGCTGACCGGCACGATGCCGTACTCGCTCAGCACCAGAATGCGGTGGCCGGCGAAGTGGCCGAGCAGCCGCCCGACCTGCTCATCCAGAGCCCCCGCGGCGGTGGCGGCCTGCGGCGAGTCGGGGCCGTGCCGTTGCAAATCGTAATCCAGGTGCGGCAGGTAGGCGAGCGTGAGCGTCGGGTGATGCTTTTTCTCAACCGCAATCGTGGCGTCGACGATCCACCGCGTGCTGTCGATCCCCGCCAGCGGCCCCCAGAACTTGAACAGCGGGAACTGGCCGAGGTCGCGTTGCAATTCGTCGCGCAGCCCGGCCGGGTGCGTCCAGACGTCCGGCAGTTTGCGGCCGTCGGCGGGGTACATCGGCCGGGGCGTGACGGTGAAATCGGCGGTGGAGTACATCGCGTGCCACCAGAACAGGTTGGCGACGGTGAAGGCGGGGTCGATCCGCCGGGCCTCCTCCCAAAGGCGGGGCCGCTGGACGAGGCCGTCGGCCTGCTTCCAGAACTTCACCTCCGCCTCCGCCCGGCTATACCAGCCGTTGCCGACAATGCCGTGCTCCCGCGGCAGCGTGCCGGTGAGGTAGGTCGCCTGGACCGAGCAGGTGACGGCCGGCAGCACCGGCCCGACCGCGGCGAGAGAACCGGCCTTGACGAGCCCCGAGAGGTTCGGCGTATGCTGGCCCAGCAGCGCGGGCGTGAGGCCGACGGCGTTGATGACGAGGGTGGGGTTCACGGACCATCGTAGTGCCGTGGCACGGGCGTCCCGCCCGCGTCTTTATTGGTTGATTAAATCGAAGGACGCGGGCGGGACGCCCGTGCCACGAAAACATGCTCATCGACACCATTGCCCTGCCGTCCGACCTCCGCCCCGAGCACTTGGCGGGGCGGTGGTGGGGTTCACGGCCCATTGTGGTGCCGTGGCACGGGCGTCCCGCCCGCGTCTTTATTGGTTGATTAAATCGAAGAACGCGGGCGGGACGCCCGTGCCACGAAAACATGCTCATCGACACCATTGCCCTGCCGTCCGACCTCCGCCCCGAGCACTTGGCGGGGCGGTGGTGGGGTTCACGGCCCATTGTGGTGCCGTGGCACGGGCGTCCCGCCCGCGTCTTTATTGGTTGATTAAATCGAAGAACGCGGGCGGGACGCCCGTGCCACGAAAACATGCTCATCGACACCGTTGCCCTGCCGTCCGACCTCCGCCCCGAGCACTTGGCGGGGCGGGCGGTGGTGGTGTTCGACGTGCTGCGGGCCACCAGCGTCATTACCACGGCGGTGGCCCACGGGGCGGCGCGGGTGCGGGTCTACGAGCGGGTGGAAGAGGCCCGCGACGCCGCGGCGGCGTTCGGCGGCACCAAACTGCTGGTCGGCGAGCGGAACTCGGTCATGCCGCCCGGCTTCGACCTCGGCAACAGCCCGGCCGACTACTCGCCCGACCGCGTGGCGGGCAAAATCCTGTTTATGACCACCACCAACGGCACCCACGCCCTGGGCTTGGCGGCGTCGGCCGACCCGCTATTCGCCGCGGCGGTGCTGAACGCCGGCGCGACCGCCGCCCGGCTGGTGGGCCTCGGACTCGACGTGACGCTCTTCTGCAGCGGCACGGAGCGGGCGTTTTCGGTGGAGGATTTTCTGGGCGCCGGCGCGGTGGCCGACGCCGTGGCGCGGGCGGTGCCGGGCGTCCGCCTGCTCGACGCGACGCTGGCGGCACGGTCGGCCTACCTCGGCGCGGCGGCCGACCTGGAGGCGGTCTTCCGCGAGGGCAAGGGCGGCCACAACATCCGCCGCGACGGCGACCCGGCCGACATCGCCCACTGCGCCGTGCTGAACTGCCTGTCCGTCGTCGCCCGCGTGCGGCGCGACGGGGAGGGGCTGTACGTGGAGAAGGAACTTCCTTCATAGCCGGAGGCGGAAGCCCCGGTTCTTCGATTGCCGGAAGCGCTATCGAAGGAAGAACCGGGGCTTCCGCCTCCGGCTATTAAAGATCGACTGACGCCTTCATCGCCCGCGCCAGAAAGCCGTTCACCCGCCCCGCGTGGGTCAGACTGATCAGGTGCCGGCCGTCGTCGATCACCTCGTCGGCGCGGATGCTCTTCAGCGGGATCACCCGGTCGAGCCGGCCGTGGATGCTGCGGACGGGGACGTCGGTCGGCCACTCGCCGTCCCAGCCGGCAATCGACTGCGCCTGCCACTTCACCTGTGCCACATCGGCGTCGCGCGCGATGTCCGTCAGCAACTGCTGCGACTCGGCGTCGAGCCGCTCGAGCTTCGAGAACAGCCACGGCACCGGCCCGTCGGCGAGGGTGCGGCCGAGGCGGTTCGGCAGCCACTGTACCGCCCGCTCGGCCAGGCGGAACGGCCGGCTGATCTGCCGGCGCGACCGGCACGCGGCGACCAGAAGCACGGCGGCCGGCTTGAGGCGGCGGGTCATCTCCACCGCCACCATCCCGCCGAACGACACGCCGCCGAGGAAGAACGGCCGCGACAAATCGTGCCGCGCCGCGAGGTCGCCGGCGAAGCGGTCGGCGTAGTCGGACAAGGTTTCACCACTTTTGGCGGGGATGAAGTCCGGCGCGATCAGGTGCGGAAAGGCCGCAAACTGCGGCGTCCAAATGCGGGAATCGGCCCCGAGGCCCGGCAGGAGGATCAGCGGCGGCGGGTTTTCGATCATCCGTTTCCACCCTAGACCGCCCCGCCGCCAACCCCTTAAAATCTGCTAACTAACCCGAACGGAGACCCGCCTTGGCAGATCAGAATCCCGACACGAGCAATCCCACCGCCGCGAAGTTCATGGAGGCGCTGCAGCAGATCGAGCGGACCGGCGACGTCTCGCCGCTGGTGGCGATGTTCGCCGACGGGGCGACCCTCGCCGGCATCGTCGACCACCGCACGCACGAGGGCGCGGCCGGGGCGGAGAAGTTCTGGACGGAGTATTTAACGGGCTTTTCCGAGGTCCACTCGACCTTCGGCCACGTCGCCGACGGGCAGGGCGTGGCGGTGCTGGAGTGGACGAGCAAGGGCACGCTCAAGGCGGGCCGGCCGATCGAGTACCGCGGGTGCAGCATTCTGGAGCTCGACGGCGAAAAGGTGAAGCGGTTCCGCACCTACTACGACTCCGCCGCGTTCCTCGACGACGGCACCCGCGACCTGCCGCCCGACCCGGCGGCGGACTGACCCGTGGCACGGGCGTCCCGCCCGCGTCTGCGAATGCTCTTTCTGAAGAATGAAAGCGCAGACGCGGGCGGGACGCCCGTGCCACGACGTTAACGCACGGCCAGGAAGACCACCGCCGCGAGGAGGATGCGGTAGATAGCAAATGGGATGAACGAGTACTTGCGGATGTAGCCCATGAAGGCCGCGATCACCACCCAGGCGATCAGGAACGACACGACCGTGCCGACCAGCAGGAGCTCGATCTGCCGGGCGGTGATCGACCCCGCGTCGTGGCGGACCCAGTCGAGGAGTTTGTAGCCGGTGGCGGCGCACATGATGGGGATGGCGATGAAGAAGCTGAACTCCGCCGCCGCGGTGCGGCTGAGGCCGAAGCACATGCCGCCCATGATGGTCGCGGCCGACCGGCTGGTGCCGGGGAAGATCACCGCCAGGATCTGCGCGATGCCGATCAGCAGGGCCTGCCCCATCGAGATGTCCTCCACCGCCGGGGTGTTCACCGGCGGGCGGAAGAGCTCGATGACGATCATCGCCACGCCACCGAGGGCCAGGGCCCAGGCGACCACCAGCGGGCTGCCGAGGTTGGCCTCGATCCACTTGTGGACGAGGAACCCGACGATCAGGGCGGGCAGCGTGGCGATGGTGATGTTCACCAGCGGGTGCCGGCGGCTGATGCGGGTGCCGGGGTGCTTGAGGACGTTCGCCTCGGGGTCGGCCGGGCGGGTTTTGGTCGTCAGCCCGTTGCTCGCCGGGGCGGTGGGCACGCCGTCGGCCCGCGTGTGGGCGACGGCGGAGCGGCGGCTCATCATCTCCAGCGGGGTGCTGGCGACCTCGCGGCGGTTGATGAGCATCCGCCAGATGCGGTTGCGGAAGTAGACGACCACCGCGGCGATCGCGCCGATCTGGATCACGACGATGAACGTCTTCCAGAAGTTGTCTTCGAGGTTGATGCCGGTGCTCCAGGCGGCGAACAGCTCCATGTGGCCGGTGCTGCTGACGGGCAGGAACTCGGTGACGCCCTCGATGAGGCCGAGGATCAGGGTGTTGATGAGGTCGGTCACTGAAAGTCCTTATCGGCCGGTGGCACGGGCGTCCCGCCCGCGGGGGAGTCAAAAAGTTTCGCTGGGCACGCGGGGTCGCGCGATTCGAGGTTGCTCCGACGGGGCCGGCCGCGGCGCGAGGCGGCGGACGTAGGCCAGGCCGCTCCAGACGGTCACGGCCAGGGTGGCCCAGATGAAGCCGTCGCGGGCCATCCGGGCCCACCACTCCACGTCCGGCCGGGCGCCCTCGAAGTAATTGACGTAGGTCAGGATCACGCCGATGGTGACCGCCTGCACCGTCATTTTCAACTTCCCCGCGAAGGCGGCCCCGTAGGGCGTGCCGCCCCCCTCGCTCACGCCGCGGAGGGTCGTCACGAACAACTCGCGGGCCAGCAGGATCACCACGAAGCCGGGGTAGACGCCGGTGATCGTGCGGACGACCACCTCGTGGCCGACGCCCGCGCTGTCGGGCACGATGAAGTTCTTGCCGGCGAAAAAGGTGAAGCTGCCGAGCACGAGGATCTTGTCGCAGAACGGGTCGACGATCCGGCCGAACCGGCTGGTCACGCCCCACCGACGGGCGAGGTAGCCGTCGAGGAAATCCGTGGCGGCGGCGATGAGGTAGATGGCGAAGGCGATGTTGAGGAAGGTCGGGTCGCCGCGGCCCTCGAACTGGTAGAGGCCGAGCATGACGAAGAAGACGCCCGCCAACGCCAGCCGGCCGACGGTCAGGGCGTTGGGGATCTGGCGGGTCATCGCGGCGGGCATCATAAGCCGAATCGCCCGTCGCGGAAGGGCGGCCGGCGGATTATCTTATTCCGCATGGATCGCTCACCGAACCGGCCTCCCAACCATGCCCGTTCCGTCGCCCGCCTGCTCTGGGCGTCGGCGGCGTTCCTGGTCGGCTTCGGGGCGCTGCTGCTGCTGATCCTCCACGGCTACCTGCTGCCGGCGAGCGAGGCGTGGGTCCGCGCCGACGCCGCCGGCCGGGCGCGGCTGTCGGCCTACTCGACGCTGCTGCTCGCCGTGACGCTCGTGCTGCTGAGCGTCGGGCTTTGGCTCGCCTTCCGCGTCGGCCGGCGGATCGGCCAGGGCGAGCGCGACTGACGTGGAACGGGCGTCCCGCCCGGATTTCTTCTTCATCCCGACCGAACATCTTCAAGCGAATCCGGGCGGGACGCCCGTGCCACGAAGATGGAACCGCGCGCCCCACCGCCCCTACCATTCCCCGACCCCAAACGCAACACCCCCGCCCCGGAGAAGTTCACCCATGCCCACCGCCCCCACCGCCGGCCACCCCAACGTCGCCACCCTCGGCCAACTCAAAGAACACGGCCACCGCTTCATCCCCGTCAAGGACGAACTCCGCAAAAACCTCATCGCCAAACTCAAGAAGGGCGACGAACTTTTCCCCGGCATCGTCGGCTACCGCGACACCGTGATCCCCCAGATCGTCAACGGCCTGCTGGCGCGCCACGACCTGCTCTTCCTCGGCCTCCGCGGGCAGGCGAAAACCCGCATCCTCCGCCAACTCCCGACCCTGCTGGACGAGTGGATTCCCGTCCTCGGCGAGCTCGAAATTAACGACGACCCGATCGAGCCCAGCACCCAGGCCGGCAAGCGGCTGATCGCCGAGCACGGCGACGACACGCCGATCCACTGGGTCCACCGCTCCGCCCGCTACCAGGAGAAGCTCGCCACGCCGGACGTGACCATCGCCGACCTCATCGGCGAGGTCGACCTGGTGAAGCACGCCGAGGGGCGCTACCTGTCCGACGAGAGCACGATGCACTTCGGCCTGATCCCGCGCTCCAACCGCGGCATCTTCGCCATCAACGAGCTGCCGGACTTGGCGCCGCGGATTCAGGTCGGCCTCTTTAACGTGCTGGAGGAGCGCGACGTGCAGATCCGCGGCTACCCCGTGCGGCTGAACCTCGACGTGGCGCTGGTCTTCAGCGCCAACCCCGAGGACTACACGAATCGCGGCCGGATCGTCACGCCGCTGAAGGACCGCATCGGCAGCGTGATCCGCACGCACTACCCCGAGACGGCGGAGGAGGGGATCAAGATCGTGATGGAAAACGCCTGGCTCGACCGCGACGCCGGCCCCAGCTCCAGCGGGGTGGACGTGGTGGTGCCGCAGTATCTGCAGGAGGTCGTCGAGGAGGTCGTGCGGCTGGCGCGGACCAGCCCGCACGTCAGCCAGGCGTCGGGCGTGAGCGTGCGCACGAGCATCGCCAACAGCGAGACGGTGGTGAGCAACGCCGAGCGTCGCGGGCTGGCAACGGGCGAGCGGCGCGTCGTCGCCCGCGTCTGCGACCTCTCGCACCTGATCGCCAGCTGCCGGGGCAAGATCGAGATGACTTTGGCGGAGGAGGACGGCAGCGAGGACAAGCTGGTCGCCTCCCTGATCGGCGAGGCGGTCAAAAGCGTCTTCAACGGCGTGGCGGACGTGGACGATTACGAGGCCATCACCGACCAGTTCGCCGGCAATTTAACCTTCCCCGCCGGCGACGACCTGACGGCCGAGGAGTTCGTGGCGAACATGAAGGCGATCAAAACCCTCCCCCAATCCGCGACGAAATTGGCGAAGGAGATCGGCGTCGACCCCAACGACCCCGGCACCATGGCCGGCGTGGGGGAGTTCCTGCTCGAGGGTCTGTATGTGAACGACCGGCTGAGCAAGTTCAACCAGAAGGGCAAGGCGTTCTTCAAGCGCTGAAGAGGTGTAACCACGGAGGGCACGGAGAACACGGAGAAAGTCACGGAGAAGATAAGATGTTGGCTGATGCCCAGCAAGACTCTTTTCTCTGTGACTTCCTCCGTGTTCTCCGTGCCCTCCGTGGTTAATCCTCTTCAGCGTGGAAGAAGCACAAACTTCGCCCGATAGTTGAAGCGGTCATTTGGTGCCGCATCGCCGTTCAGCGTGAAGTCGCTGGCTTCCCCCGTCTGCCGGATATTGTCCGCCCACTTGAAGTCAACGGTGGCTGGCAGCGTGGCGAGGCCTAGGACCGAACGCGGGATCGCCACCTCCAGTTCCTTGCCCGCCGTCTTGAACGGCACCGCCACGGCGTCGGCCCACGCATATTTCCCGCCGACGTTGCGCTCCAGAATGAGTTGGCCGCCGCGCTGCGGGGCGTGGCTCAGCACGAAGTCGTAGCCGAGCCAGCCGGTCTTGGGGTCGCCGTCGGTGTCGATGAAGAGCATCATCCAATTCGGATCAGTCGACCGCGTGAGCGCGCCGGCCGTCTTTGCGTAGAAGTAGACGTTCTCCGCGTTAATGCTCGCCTTGCTCACGACGATATCGTTTCGACCCGTCTGATTTTTGTAGTGTTCATCGCCCCACCCCCGGCTGTCGCGGCTCACCGGGTCGCCGACATCATCGCGGAATTCGGGCCGCACGCCCGCCCAATCGTCGAAATCACCGTCCATTGAAATGTGTTTGCTGATGACCGCCGGCAGCGGCCGCACGCCCTTGAAGCGGCGGACGTTGGCGACCAACTGGTAGTAGTAATTGTCCTCGAACCCGCCCGTCACCGGCTCAATATCCCGGCTGAACTCCGGCGAGAATTGGTCGACGAAAAACGTGTGCGGCCCCTTCGCCGGCCGGCCCGCGAAGGTGCCGGCGTTCTGGTCGACGAACCGCTGCGCGATCCATTCGTTCCAGCCGGTGACGAACACCACCGCCGGGTCGACCTCCAATGCCCGCCGCCATTGGTCGGCGAAGTAGATGCCCTTCCCCTCGTCGGGCGACTGGTAAAACTGATCCACCGCCGGCTGCTTGCCGTCGTGGTGGCTGCGGCCGATGCTGCTCGTCGGGTGCTGCGCGACGCAGACGCTGATCTCCTCCGACCGGTCCGGCGAGGCGTGCCACCCCGCCTTTTGCGGCACGTTGTCCAGCCACGGCCACTTGTCGCGCCCGTCGCCGAACCAACTGCCGGGGCCGGTCCACGCCCACGACTCGCGCACGGTAAAGAATTTGCGCAATTCCGGCGAAAGTTGATCCTTCCCCTCCAGGTGCGCCATCAGCAGCGGCTTGCCCGCCCAGCGGAACCACAGGTCGGAATGCAACCCCTTTGCATACAAGTCGCGGTAGACTGTATCCCACGCCCCGTGCCCGGCGAAGAAGGCGAACTGCGGCGTCTTCATCCCCTCCTTCCGCATCGCCTCGGCCACCTTGAAGATCGCCGTGTACGCTTCGGGATACGTCGGCCCGTTCGTGTTATCGAACACCAGCACGTCCACGCCCGCGTCGTTGCACATCTGCAAATGCTTGCGGATCACGGCCGCGTCGGTGGCGACGTAATACCCGAACCACGGCCGGCCCCACCAGTGGAACGACGGCACCGGGCCGTACTGCGGGTCGGCCGGGTCCGCGGCCAAAATCTTCGTCAAATTGTGAATCGGGTCGCCCGGCCGGTCGGTCCACAGGAAGTAGAACATCGCCACCGTCTTGCCCCGCTTGGGCGGACCCGCCTCCGCGCGCCCCGGCAGCGCCCGCCCCAGCGCGTCGGTGGCGGCCCAGGTGTCGCTGTAGGTGTCCCACTGCTTCACGCCTTGCTCCTGCGCCAGAACGGTTGATGCACAACCCAAGAACGCCGCCAGAAAAATCCACTGGTTCATTTCGCTCTCCTTCGCTCGAAGAGATTGAACCACAGAGGGCACGGAGAACACAGAGGAAGGCACGGAGAAAAATAATGGCAAAGAAAATCAAGCCAAACCTCTTCTCTGTGACTTCCTCCGTGTTCTCCGTGCCCTCCGTGGTTCATCTCTTCGAGACGTACCGCGCCGGGTCCAACACCCCGTTTTCCGCAAACCCCTTGAGCCGCAGCACGCACGCATCGCACCGCCCGCACGCCGCGCCGTCCGGCGAGGGGTCATAGCAGGTGCTGGTGATGCCGTAATCCACGCCCAGCCGCAACCCCTCGGCGATGATCTGCGCCTTGGTCATCGCAATCAGCGGCGCGTGAATCTTCAACTTCTGACCGCCCTCCACGCCCGCCTTCGTCGCCAGGTTCGCCATCGTTTCGTACGCCGCGATGAACGCCGGCCGGCAGTCGGGGTAGCCGCTGTAGTCGAGGGCGTTCACGCCGATGAACACGTCCGATGCCCCGAGCACCTCCGCCCACGCGAGGGCGAAGGAGAGGAAAATCGTGTTCCGCGCCGGGACGTAGGTGACGGGGATCGCCCCCGCCATCGCCGCCTCGTCGCGCCCCTTCGGCACGTCGATGCTCGCGTCGGTCAGTGCGGATCCGCCGAAGGCGCGCAGGTCGATGTCGATGACCTTGTGCTCCGCCGCGGCTTGCCGCTTCGCAATTAAATCGGCGCACGCCAACTCGTGCTGGTGCCGCTGCCCGTAGCGAAAGCTGAGGGGGAAGGGTTGGTAGTTTCGTTCTTTAGCGATTGCTAGCACCGTCGCGGAGTCTAACCCCCCGCTCAACAACACGACTGCGGGCGCATTTTTGGACGGCATCGTGGATTCTCCTTACCGTTGAGCCGCGAGCGTAGCGAGCGCTTTGTCGTCCCGCGATGGAAAAGCGCTCGCTGCGCTCGCGGCTCAACGGGTATTGTGAAGCGCTCTCAGGTGCGACCGCAATCCATCTTATCATCCCGCCATGCCCCCCGACTCCTCCCAACCCCTCGCCACCCTGCTCGCCGGGATTCCCGCGACGAACCCCGCCCTTTACCGCCGCATCCGCTTCGCCGTCGGCGATCCGGCCGCCCTCGTGACGGTCGGGGGGAAATCGGTCCTCATCCTCCGCGACATCGAGATGGACCGCGCCCGCCTCCACGCCCGCGCCGACGCCATCGCCTGCCCCGCCGACTACGCCCCGGCGGGAGGATTGTCCGGCGACCGCGAGACCGCCACCGCCCAGGCCGCCGCCGAATTGCTCCGCCGCGCCGGGGTTGAAGCCGTGACCGCCGACCGTTCGCTGCCGCTGATCTACGCCCACGTCGCCCGCGCCGCCGGCATCGCCGTGACGTGCGACCCGGCGATGGGCGTCCTCGACCGCCGCGCGAAGGACGATCAGGAAATCGAGTGGCTCACCCGCGCCCAGCAGGTCACGGAGGCCGCCGTCCGCATGGCGTGCGAGTTGATCGCCACCGCCGACGTCGGGCCGGACGGCGTGCTGGTCGTCGACGGTAAACCCCTCACCAGCGAGCGCGTCCGTCTCGCGCTCGACCTCTTCCTGCTCGAAAAAGAGTTCGACAACCCCCGCGCCATCGTCGCCGCCCCGCCGCACGCGGGCGACTGCCACCACGCGGGCACCGGGCCGCTGCGGACGGGCGTGCCGGTGATCGTCGACGTGTTTCCGCGCGACCGCAAAACCCTTTACTGGGGCGACTGCACGCGCACGGTCGTCCACGGCGACCCGTCGGACGAAGTTAGGAAAATGCACGCCGCCGTGGTCGGGGCGAAGGCCGCCGGGGTCGCCGCGGTCCGGCCGGGCGTCACGGGCGAGGCGGTCCACGCCGCGACGGTCGCGGTGATCCGCCGCCACGGCTACCCGACCGGCCTGCCGCCGGCGGGCGCGCCCGCCGACTTCACCTCCATGCCCCACGGCACCGGCCACGGCGTCGGGCTCGACATCCACGAGCCCCCCCTGCTCGATGCCGCCGGCCCCGCGCTGCTCGCCGGCGACTGCCTCACCGTCGAGCCCGGCCTCTACTCCGTCGCCCACGGCGGGGTGCGCGTCGAGGACATGGTCATCGTCACCGACGCCGGCTGCCGCACCCTCAACCGCCTGCCCGAGGGGTTGGACTGGCGGCCGTAGCGTCGGGCCGTCCGGCTTCGTGGAACGGGCGTCCCGCCCGGATTGGCCTGCCGCAAGACGCCACTACCGAATCCGCCGAATCCGGGCGGGACGCCCGTGCCACGAAGCCGCGTCAGAACCGGCGCGGGTGCCACAGGGCGGCGTCGAGGGCGGCCCACAGGTGGGGGATCACCAGCAGAAACCCCAGCAGGCCCAGCGAGAGGAGGGCGAGGATCCACAGGACGAACGCGAACGCCGCGAACGCCGCCGCCGCGACGATCCGGCCCTGGACCAGTTGGCCCAAGCCGGGGATGAAGAAGCTGCAAACGGCGGCGATGACGTTGGCGGTGGAACCCTGGCCCATGCCGAACGATACGCCCCGGCGGGCGGGCGGATCGGGGGCGGGGCGTTAGAAAATCTAGTTCGGTTTGGAGCCCGACGTTTTGCCCTTGCGCTTGCCCGGCTTCTTGCCCCGGCCGTTGTCGCGCTCGCCGTGGCCGTCGATGTGGTAAAGCGTCTCTTGGCCGTCGGGGTTGAGGTTGTCGATGCTGCCGCTGGTCCGCCAGCCCATCTTGTTCAGCAGCGCGACCATCGGGGCGTTGGAGTCGTGGGTGCTGGTGAACAGGTCCGAGGTCTGGCAGATCTCCCCCGCCCGCCGCATCAGGGCCGATCCCACGCCGCGGCGGCGGTGCTCTTCGTTCACGAACAGCAGCCAGACGAAGCCGGTGGCGAAAAACGAGGTGTTGTCGAGCACGAGGTAGCCCAGGCGGTCGACCGCCCCGAGGGCCGCGCCGTCGGCGGCGGTCGGCTCCTCGGCGACGAGCAGGCCCCCCTCGCTGGCGCTGCGGAGCACCAGCAGCGACCACGACCCCCCCGCCGGCGGGTGGGCGCTGATGATCATCGCCATCTCCTCGGGCGAGGCGCGGCGGATTTTCATGTTGTCGAGGTTCATTGGGGGCTCCACGGAGTTCGGGGATCGGCGGGTGCCCTGCGGGCGGCGACAGGGGGGCACCGCCCCGCCGTCTCATCCTAGCGTAGTGAAACCACCCAATCGGACATATGACGATTATTATATTGTTACGTCAAGCGCGTCTGAAAGTTCCAGCGCCCCGTCGAGCAGGCTCCGGCCGATGACCACGCCCCAGATTTTGCGGCCTTCCTCCGCCGCGGCGAGGTCGCGGAGGTGATCGAGCGTGCCCACCCCGCCGCTGGCGATCGTCGGCACGTCGGTGGCGGCGGCGAGCTCGGCGGTGCGGGCGACGTTGGGGCCCGCCATCATGCCGTCGCGCGCCACGTCGGTGTAGAGCAGCCCCGCCAGCGGCCAGCCGTCGACGCGGGCGGCGAGGTCCGTCGCCAAAAGGTCCGACGTTTCGGTCCACGCCTTGGTCGCCACCCGGCCGTCCTTAGCGTCGACGGCGAGGATCAACTTTTGCGCGAATGCCGGGTCGTGCGCGAGTCGCTCGAACCACGGCCAATCCTCCACCGCCCGCGTGCCGACCACCACGCGCGACGCCCCGGCGTCGAGCAGCGCTTTCACGTCGTCGGTCGAGCGGACCCCCCCGCCGACGGAGGCGACCAGGCCGGTGGCGCGGACGATCTTGCCGATCACCGCCGTCTGCGCCGGCGCGCCCGCCCTGGCGCCGTCGAGGTCGACGACGTGCAGGTACTTCGCCCCCGCGCCGGCGTAGGACGTGGCGACCGCGATGGGGTCGACGTCGTAGTCGATCTGCCGCGCATAG
This sequence comes from Tepidisphaeraceae bacterium, assembly GCA_965260985.1. Taxonomy (GTDB): domain Bacteria; phylum Planctomycetota; class Phycisphaerae; order Tepidisphaerales; family Tepidisphaeraceae; genus CBDHCE01. Next base: position 210,494 of record CBDHCE010000005.1, read on the forward strand.
TCGCCCTGCTGGAGGCGGACGACCCTGCCGTCGCGGAGGTCGAGGCTGGGGATGATTTCCATGAAGCGTCCGTTGTCAGTGGTCTGTGGTCAGTTGTTTTGGCACCGGGGGGCCCCTCCCACCGTATCATCTTTTGCAACGGACCACGGACGACTGACCACGGACTCTCATGGACGACCGACTCCAGAAGTTGAACGAGAAGGCCAAGACCCTGCCCAAGACGCCGGGCGTCTACCTGATGAAGGATTCGGCCGACCGCGTGATCTACGTCGGCAAGGCCAACAGCCTGCGCGACCGGGTGGGGAGTTACTTCGTGCCGAGCACGAAATTGGAGTTCAAGAAGCAGGGGCTGCTGGTGGAGGTGGTGGACTTCGACACCATCGACACCGACAGCGAGGTGGAGGCGCTGCTGGCGGAGAATCGGCTCATCAAGGACATCCAGCCGCGCTTCAACGCGCGGCTGCTGGACGATAAGACTTTCCCGTATTTGATGGTCACGACGGACGAGGAGTACCCCGGCGTCTACGTCACGCGCGAGCCGCGCGAGGGGGCGAAATTGTACGGGCCGTTCACCAGCGTCTACGCGCTGCGCGAGGCGGTCGGCAACCTGCAGAAGGCGTTCAAGTTCCGCACCTGCGAGCTGGAGATCAGGAGCGACGATCCGAAGCGGCGGTTCTTCCGGCCGTGCATCCTGCACGCGATCAACCAGTGCACCGCCCCGTGCGCCGACCGGATCCCAAAGGATTCCTACCGCAAGGACATCGCCAAGCTCACGCGGTTTCTGGACGGCGACCGGAAGAAGGTGATGCGCGACGTGGAGAAGGAGATGGCCGACGCGGCGGCGAACCTGAACTTCGAGCGCGCCGCCCGGCTGCGCGATGAGCTCAAGGCGCTCCAATCCCTCGGCAAGCGGGCGGCGAAGGGGGATGCGGAATACTGGCAGCCCGAGGCGTTCGTGCAGAACCCGAAGGACGCGCTGCTGGCGTTGCAGGAGGCGCTCAAACTCCCTGAGACGCCCCGCGTGCTGGAGGGGTTCGACATCGCGCACCTGCAGGGCGGGGAGATGGTCGGCAGCAAGGTCTGCTTCATCGACGGCGTGCCGTTCAAGGACGGCTACCGGCGGTTCAAGATCAAGCACGGGCAGGGGAACAACGACTTTTTGTCGATGCAGGAAATCTTAAGCCGCCGGTATCGGGACGCGGCGGAGGGGAACGAGCTCTACCCGGATTTGATCCTGATCGACGGCGGGCTGGGGCAGTTGAACGCGGCGCTGGAGGTGTTCAAGCAGATGGACGTGCGGCCGCCGCAGGTGATTTCGCTGGCGAAGAAGGAGGAGCTGGTCTACACCCAAAAGGACGCCGCCGACGTCTCGGCCGGCGGGAGCAGCGCGCCGGTCCACCTGCCGCGCAACCACGCGGGGCTGCGGCTGCTGCAGTATGTGCGCGACGAGAGCCACCGGTTCGCCCAGCACTACCACCACATTTTGCGCCGCAAGGCGCAACTGGAGGAGGACGTGAAAGCGGGCAAGCGGCCGCCGCGGGCGAGGGCCAAGCGGGCGCCCGCCAAGGCGGCGGGCGCGGTGCCAACGGGTCGGTGAACTGCTATAATGAACCCATGTTGACCCGCGCCTACGAAGAGATGATCGACTTCATCGCGGCCGGCACAAAGCCGGCGGATATTGTCGGCTATAAGCCGTCCGAAGAGACGAACCGGCGAGTGGCCGACTTGCTCCGACGCCAGCAGTCCGACGGACTTTCGGGGGACGAGCGCGACGAGCTCGACAATTACCTTCAACTGGAACACTTCATGCGGTTGGCAAAGGCGAAGGCGCGATTGCACTTGGCGCGCCAAACCCCGGCGCACGCACCAGCGGCAGGATAGCGGTGGCGGCGTACTTCGAGCAGTCGAAACTACAAATAGGTATTCCTTAGTAGCCGGAAGCGGAAGCTCCGGTCGTGAGTTGGGAGCTACATTCGAGTAGGATAAGTTCCTGGGACAAGAAACCGGGGCTTCCGCTCCCGGCTACTAAGGAACCGCTTTTCCCGTGCGTTACACTGTTGCCGGCGGGAAGAGGTCGCTCACCTTCACGGCAAACTGCGGCAGCACCGGGTCGGCGGTGAGCGTGTCGGCGTCGGACAATTCCAGCAGTCGGCCGTCGGCGTGGCGGACGGTGACTTTCCTGATCTGCGGGTTCAGCACCCAGACCAGCGGGACGCCGGCGAGGCGGTAGTCGTTCAACTTTTCGTCGAGGTCGCACACCTTCTCTTTTGGCGAGACGATCTCCACCGCCAGGTCGGGGCGGACGCGGATGTGACCTTCGGGCCAGCCGGACAAGGTTTGGTTTGACAGCACCGCCACGTCCGGCCGGCGGACCCGGTCGGGGGCGTGGGCGAAGTATTGGAAGCTCAAGTGCATGAAGAGTTTCCCGATTGGCTGTCGCTCGGTGAAAAGGTGCAATCGCGCCAAAACCTGACCGACGAACCAATTCAGGTATGTGCTTCTGGGCGTTTCCACCAGGTGCCCGTCCACCAGTTCGTAAAGCCCCTCCTCCTCCAACTCCAACACGTCCTGCGGCGTGTGCGGGCCGGGCATGACTCGGCGAACCGGCGGGTCGGCGATGGTCATGGGTTCACCTCTTGAAACATCATAACCGCCCCCCGCCGCGGCGGCGCGGTTTCTCCGCCGGCCGCGACCCGCTAGGATGTGCCCCGTCATGAACCCCCCCACCCCGCCCGCCGCCGATTTGACGACCGAGGGACTGTTGAAGATCGAGCGAGACCTGACCTACCTGATCGAGTGCCTCCGCGAGGTGCTGGAGGAGTTGGGCGAGCACGACGTGGCCGGCCACGTCGACGCCGCCCACGCCGCCGCCGTGCGGGGCGAGGGGCTGTCCGGCCGCGAGCACGCCGCCGCCGACTCGCCCGAGCGGTTGGGGCAGGTCTACTCGATCACCTTCCAGCTCCTGAACATGGTCGAGGAGAACGCCGCCGCCGTCACCCGGCGGACGCGCGAGGCCTCGGCCACCCGCCGGGCCGAGCCGGGCCTTTGGGCGCGGGTGCTCGGGGGTTTGCGCGACGAGGGGTTCAGCGGCGAGGAGGTCGCCGCCCTGCTGCCGCACGTCCGCGTCGAGCCGGTGCTGACGGCCCACCCGACCGAGGCCAAGCGCGCCACCGTCATCGAGCAGCACCGCGCCCTGTTCCGCCTGCTCGAGCAGCGCGAGCGGACGCCCGACATCCCCGCCCGCCAGACGGCGCTGCGGAACGAGATCAAGGCCTCCCTCGAGCGGCTCTGGCGGACCGGCGAGATCCTGCTGCAAAAGCCGGACGTGGCGAGCGAGCGCGACAACCTGATCTTCTACCTCCGCGAGGTCTTCCCCGACGCGCTGGACAGCCTCGACCAGAAGCTGCGGCAGGCGTGGGAGGCCGCCGGGTTCGAGCCGGACCTCATCGCCAGCCCCGCCAATTTCCCCCGGCTGCGGTTCGGGTTTTGGGTCGGCGGCGACCGCGACGGGCACCCCGGCGTGACGGCCGACGTGACGCGCGAGACCCTCGCCGAGCTCCGCCGCAACGCGCTGATGGTCCTCGGCCGGCGGCTGGCGCGGATGGCGGAGAAATTGAGCCTTTCGGCCCGCAAGCAGCCGCCGCCGGCGGAGTTGGCCGAGGCGATCGGCCGCCTGGCCGAGAAGCACCCCAAGGCCGCCGCCCTCCTGCAGCGGCGGTTCGGCGACGAGCCGTGGCGGCAGTTCGCCAGCCTGATGGTCGAGCACCTGCCCGCCCCCGATGCGAAATCCGACCACCCCGACGCCCCGCCCGCCTACGCCGCCCCGCGCGAGCTCGCGGCCGACCTCCGCCTGCTCCGCAAGTCGCTGCTGTCGGTGAGGGCGCAGCGGCTGGCGGAGTCCGACGTCGACCCGGTGCTGCGCGCCCTCGACACCTTCGGCTTCCACCTCGCGGCCCTCGACGTGCGGCAGAACAGCCGGTTCCACGACCTCGCCCTGTCGCAGCTCATGGCGAGCGCGAACGTGCCGGACGCCGACACCTTCCCCGAGTGGCCCGAGGAGCGGCGGCTGGCGTTCCTCAACGCCGAGCTCGCCACGCCGCGCCCCTTCAGCCGCTACGGCCGGGGGATCGGGGCCGAGGCCGACGCGGTGCTCGCCTGCTTCCGGGTCCTCGTCGAGCACCACGACCGCCACGGCGTCGAGGGGCTGGGCGCGCTGATCGTCAGCATGACCCACCGCCTCAGCGACCTGCTGGCCGTCTACGTCCTGGCGCGCGAGTCGGGCCTGGCGCGGTTCAAGCCGCAGGGGCTGGTCTGCCCGCTGGCCGTCGTGCCGCTGTTCGAGACGATCGACGACCTGGACCGCTCGCCGGAGATGATGAAGCGATTCCTCGCCCACCCCGTGACGGTGCGCAGCCTGGAGTTCCGCCGCCGCGAGTTCCACCGCGACGACCCGTCGGACGACGGCGCGGCGTCCGACGCCGGGCCGGAGCGAGGCGTGCAGCAGGTCATGCTCGGCTACTCCGACAGCAACAAGGACAGCGGCATCCTCTCCAGCCAGTGCGCCCTCCGCCGGGCGCAGCAGCAGATGGTCGACGTCGCCCGCGCCGCGAACGTCCGCCTGCGGTTCTTCCACGGCCGGGGCGGGACGATCAGCCGCGGCGCGGGGCCGACGCACCGCTTCCTCGAGTCGCTGCCGCCCCGCTCCCTCGACGGCGACGTGCGGCTGACCGAGCAGGGCGAGACGGTGGCGCAAAAGTTCGCCAACCCCGTCACGGCCGTCTACAACCTCGAGCTGCTGCTGGCGGGCGTGACGGGCGTGACGCTCCGCAACCGCGCCGCCCCGCCCGCCCCGCACCCGCTCGACGCGCTGGCCGACCGCATGGCGGACGACAGCCAGCGGGCGTACAAGGCGCTGCTGGAGGCGGACGGCTTCATCACCTTCTTCGGCCAGGCCACGCCGATCGACGCGGTGGAGCAGAGCCGCATCGGCTCGCGCCCGGCCCGCCGCACCGGCCGGCGGACGCTCGACGATCTGCGGGCGATCCCGTGGGTCTTCAGTTGGCACCAGAGCCGCTTCTACCTGCCGGGCTGGTACGGCATCGGCACCGCCCTGCAGAACCTGGCCGACCGCGACCCGGCCCTGTTCGACCGCATGGCCGGCGCGGTTGACAGCGAGTGGCCGTTCCTCACCTACGTCCTGACGAACGTCGAGACCAATCTCGCCTCGGCCGACATGGACCTGATGAGCGAGTACGCCGCCCTCGTCGACGACGAGGAGGTGCGCAACCGGATCTTCGGCACGATCACCGCCGAGTTCGACCGAACGCACCGCCTGCTGGAGCGCATCTTCGGCGGCGCGACCGCCGAGCGCCGCCCGCGGATGTGGAAGACGCTGAAGATGCGCGACGAGCGGCTGCGCGTGCTGCACCACCAGCAGATTGCCCTGCTCCGCGAGTGGCGCGGCCTCAAGTCGTCCGACGCCGAGAAGCTCCTGCCCCAACTGCTGCTGAACGTCAACGCCATCGCCAGCGGGCTGCGGACCACGGGGTAATCCCGTGGCACGGGCGTCCCGCCCGCGCTTCGGAAAAAGATTCGCCCCGTCAAGACCTGGGAAGACCGCGGGCGGGACGCCGTTGCCACGGTGGCTTCCTCCGGCGGTTGTGGCGATTTCCCGCCGGCCCGCTAAGATGCCCGCCGATGCCCCCCGCCGTCGCGCTCGCGATCGCCATCTTCGCCCCCGCCGCCCTGGGCGGGCTCACGCTCGCGCTGCCGCGGCGGATGATCTTCTCGCGCGTCCTGCTGACGCTCCTGGGGCCGGTCTTCTCGCTCGCGCTGATCGGCCTCTACCTCGCCGGCGACGGCTTGAACGCCGGGCAGGTCGGGGCGGCGTGGATGCCGCAGGTGCGGATGGACTTCCTCCTCCGCGCCGACCCGCTGGGCACCTTCTTCGCCCTGCTCGTGGCGGCGTTCGGGGTGCTGATCGTCCTCTACGCCCGCGGCTACTTCGGGCCGCGCGAGGCCGACCTCTACCGCTTCTACCCCACGCTCGGGTTGTTCATCACGGCCATGCTGGGGCTGGTGCTGAGCGACTCGTTCATGCTGCTGATGCTCTTCTGGGAGCTCACCAGCGTCTCCAGCTTCCTGCTGATCGGCTGGGAGCGCGGCGACGACGGGGCGGTGCGCAAGGCGACGCAGGCGTTCATCGTCACCGGCACCGCCGGGCTGGTGCTGCTGGCGGGGCTGATCTGGATCGGCGTGCAAACCAACGTCTGGACGTTCAGCGGGCTGGACGGGTGGGTGGCGGCGGGCGCGTCGGGGGCGGGGCCGTGGGTGGTCGGGGCGTTCATTTTGACGTTCGTCGGGGCGGCGGCGAAGAGCGCGCAGTGGCCGCTGCACTTCTGGCTGCCGGGGGCGATGGCCGCGCCGACGCCGGTGAGCGCGTACCTGCACAGCGCGACGATGGTGAAGGCGGGCATCTACCTCGTCGCCCGCCTGTTCCCGACCTTCACCGCCACCCTGCCCGCCGGGGCGTGGCCGCTGACGCTGATCTTTTTCGGCACCACCACGATGCTGCTGGGCGTGTCAATCGCGCTGCGGAAAACGGACCTTAAGCAGATCTTCGCCTACACGACCGTAAGCCAACTCGGCCTGCTGATGGCGGCCTACGGCCTCGGCGGCCTGCGGTTCGAGGGCGAGCCGAACCTCATCTGGCCGGTCACGCAAATCCTGAACCATGCCCTTTACAAGGCGCCGCTGTTCATGCTGGCCGGCGCGATCGGGCACGTCGCCCACACGCGGGAACTGCCGGAATTGCACGGCCTCGCCCGCCGGGGCGGGGTGGCGACGCTGACGGCGATCCTGCTGCTGGTCGCCGCGTATGCCCTGGCGGCCGGGCCGTTCACGCTGTCGTTCGCGGGCAAGGAGCTGTTCTTCTACCAAATCTTCCATGGCTACGAGGCGACGGGCCACCCGCTGTTCTGGCTCCTCGGCGCGGCGGGCATCCTGACGGGCGCGCTGAACGTCGCCATCGCCCTCCGCCTAGCCGCCGCGTTCTACGCCGCGCCGGACGACCCGCTCGCGGCCGCCGACGAGGGCCACCTGCCGGATTATGCGGACGATGACGACGGCCACGCCTCGCAGTTGCCCGTCCGGGGCATGGCCCGGCACGACCGGGGCGTCGCCCACCTGCACACCCCCGACGAGGCCGAGGAGCACGCCCACCACGACTCGCCCGGCTGGGCCGCCATGCTCTGGCTGCCCGCCGCGGTGCTGATCGCCTTCCAACTGCTCGGCGGCATCGCCCCGTCGGCGTTCGACTTCCTGTTCGGCCGGGTCGAGACGCACCGGGTTTACTTCGACCACCTGCCCGGCTTCGTCTACGCCCTGACGCACCCCGGCGTGCCGCTTTACATGAGCTTCGCGGGCTACGCGATCGGGGCGGCCGTCGGATTCTCGGCGCTGTGGCGCGGCCACGTCCGCGACGTCCACGACCGGCTCTTCCCGCTCTACTACCGGTGCGTCACGGACGGGGGCGACTGGTTGTTCCGCCGGGTGCAGACCGGCTCGACCCGCACCTACGTCGCGGCGACGAGCGGGGCGGTGGTGGCGATCGTGGCGTGGGCGGTGTTCGCCACCGGCACGCCGATCGCGGGGCCACTGTCGCGGATTCGGCTCGAGCCGTTCTGGCGGCTGGGTGGTGCCGGGGGCGTCGGGGGCGGGGCGAACCTGGGGGCGGGCTACCTGCTGGCGCTGCTGGTGATCGCCGCGACGCTGCTGATGCCGCTGGTGCGCGACCGCGCGGCCCGCGTGCTGGTGCTCGGCACGGTGGGGTTCAGCGTGACTGCGGTCTACTACCTCTACGCCGCGCCGGATTTGGCGCTGACGCAGATCAGCATCGAGATCATCAGCCTGATCCTGTTTTTGTTCGTGCTGACGCTGCTGCCGGCGGAGGGGCCGGCGACGCCGAACCGGCCCATGCGCGTGCTCTACAAATTGGCGGTCGCCGTGCCGGTGGGGTTGACGATGTTCTGGCTGACCCTCGGCGGCGCGACGGCCGACCGGCCGGCGTCGGGCGTGCTCGACGCGCAGGGCAACCCGATCCCGTCGCTGGGCGATTTCTTCGCCCGCAATTCCTACATCGGCCGCGACACCGCCGCGGTCGACCCCGCGACTGTCGGCGTCGGCGTGGTCGACCGCGGCGCGGCCCACCGCGACAGCTTCGGCAGCCACGCGAGCGAGGTCGTTCACGGACAAGACGGCATCACGCTGCACAAGGGCGGCGGCGGGCTGAACATCGTCAACGTGATCCTGGTCGACCTCCGCGGGTTCGACACCATGGGCGAGATCACCGTGCTGGGGCTGGCGGCGATGGGCGTCTGGACCCTGGTCCGCCGGCCGCACAAGCCCGCCGACGAGCCGCACGACGCGGTGGTGCCGCTCGCCGGCGCGCCGCACACGGATTCGCCGTTGCACGAAACGTCGGCGGCCGGATTAGGCGCGATCTTCGACGCCGCGCCGAGCACGCCGATCCTGCGGGTGGCGACGGCGTTCCTGGTGCCGCTGTCGCTGCTGTTCGCGGTCTACGTTTTCCTCAAGGGCCACCAGAGCCCCGGCGGCGGGTTCGTCGGCGGGCTGGTGGCGGGGGTGGCGCTGATCGTCTACCGCATGTGCTGCGGCGGCGAGCGGCTGCGGCGCGTGATGCCGGTGAGCGAGCGGACGCTGATCGCCGTCGGCCTCTGCCTGGCGGCCGGCACGGGGTCGGCGGCGCTGTTTTTCGGGCTGCCGTTCTTCACGAGCAACAACGGCTACCTGCCGCTGCCCGGCGGGGAGTCCTACCACTGGGCGTCGGTGGCGGTGTTCGACCTGGGCGTGTTCCTGGTGGTGGTCGGCGTCACGGTCGGCATGATGGACGCGCTGGCCGGCGAGTTCGAGCGCCGCCACCCCGCCGCCGAGTCGTCCGACGACGGCGCGCCGCCTGAGGCTGCCGCAACGCGGGCGGTCGAGTTAGAACTGGAGGCCTCCCGATGACCGCGCTGACCGCCCTGATGGTGGGCGTGATCTTCGCCACCGCGACGTACCTGATGCTCGGGCGCGAGCTCAAGGGCGTCTGCATGGGCGTGTTCCTGATCGGCCACGCGGCGAACCTGGCGATCCTGGCCGTGAGCCGCTCGCCGCTGGGCAAGCTGCCGCCGGTGCTGGGGGAGGGGGGCGCGATCGCCGGCACGGAGATCGACCCGACGCCGCAGGCGCTGATCCTGACCGCCATCGTCATCGGCTTCGCCGTGCAGGCGTTCCTGCTGACGCTGCTGGTTGTGACCCACCGCCGGACCCGCACGCTGGCGGTGGACGAGTTGAGCGAGGAGGAGGCATCAGGCATCGGGCATTAAGCATCAGGAAGAAGTCAGAACTGATGCCCGATGCCTAATCCCTATTTCCTTCCCAATGCCCAACCGCCTCATCATCCTCTTCTTGCTCGTGCCGATGGCGGCCGGCGTGGGGTGCATTTTACTGCACCGCTCGCGGGTGGCGCAGCGGGCCCTCGGGTTGCTCGCGCTCTGCACCTCCGTCGGGCTGTCGGTTTGGGCGTTGGCGACCGTCTACCACGGGCCGGGCGCGGCGGCGGGGGTGCTGGTGTCGCAGATGGGCAACTGGCCCGCGCCCTACGGCATCACCATCGCGGTCGATGCCCTGTCGGCGGTGATGCTCCTCACGTCGTCGGCGGTGGCGCTGGGGGTGTTCGGCTACTGCCTCACCCAACTGCCGCCGCGGTTCGAGGGGGGGTATTTTCACCCACTGTTCCACCTGCTGCTGTTCGGCGTGAGCTGGTCGTTCGTCACCGGCGACCTGTTCAACCTGTTCGTCGCGTTCGAGATCATGCTGATGGGCAGCTACGCCCTGTTCACCGTCGGCACCACGCGGGCGCAGATGCGGCAGGCATATAAGTACGTTTTGCTGAACCTGATCACGAGCACGATCTTCGTCACCGCGCTGGGGCTGCTGTACGGGCAGCTCGGCACGCTGAACATGGCGCACCTGGCGTGGATGGCGATGGCCGGACGGGTGCCGGCGGCGGCGGTGCCGACGGTCGTGCTGCTGCTGTTCGTGTTCGCCACCAAGGCGGCGGCGTTCCCGGTCTGGTACTGGCTGCCGGAGACCTACCCCGCCCTCCCGCCGGCGCTGGGCGGGCTGTTCGCGGGGCTGCTGACCAAGGTCGGCGTCTACGCGACGATCCGCGTGTTCGTGATGGTCTTCGGCCCCAGCGCGCTCGTCTCGGGCGTGGTGCGGCCGGTGCTGCTGATCTCCGCCGGCGCGACGATGCTGCTGGGGGCGCTCGGCGCGGTCGGCCGGACGCGGGTGCGGGAGGTGCTGTCGATCCTGATCATCAGCGGCGTGGGGTTCATGATGCTCGGCATCGGCCTGGGCACCCCCGCGGCCGTCGCCGGGTCGATCTACTACGCCGTGCAGCACATGGCGGGCATGGCGGGGCTGTTCCTCTGCTGCGGGCTGATCGAGCGGCTCGGCGGGACCGACGATTTGCGCCGCCTCGGCGGGCTGGCGACCCGCAGCGCGTGGCTGGGGGCGCTCTTTTTCGTCGCCGCGATGAGCCTGGTCGGCCTGCCGCCGCTGAGCGGGTTCTTCGGCAAGTGGGTGCTGATCTCCGAGAGTCTGCACTACGCGCCGCACCCGCTGTGGGGCTACCTGCTGGCGGGGTCGGCGGTGGCGACCGGCGCCGTCACGCTGCTGGCGATGCTGCGGGTGTGGGGCGAGGGCTTCTGGTCGACGCCGGTGGATCAACCGCCCGCAAGCGGAGGAAATCCGAAGATCGCCGGCGGGATGGCGGCGGCGGGGATGCTGGTGGCGGTGTCGGTCGGGCTGGGGCTGTTCGCCGGCCCGGCGCTGTCGGCGATGAACGCCGCCGCGGTCGGCGTCGTCCACCCCCGCCCCTACGTCGCAGCGGTGCTGGGCGAGCGCATGGCCGACGCCCTGCCGCCGGACAACGTGACAAGTGATGACCGCCCCGCCGTCGCCCTCAAACTCGGGGGGCCGCGGTGAAACTCTTCCTCTTGAACATCCTCCTCGCCGTGCTGTGGATGCTGATGGTCGGGCAGTTCGATCTGTACGCCCTGCTCGTCGGCTTCGCCGCCGGCTACCTGCTGCTGGCGCTGGTCAGCCGGGCGACGCAGACCGAGGGGTACGCCACCAAGGCGTGGCAGCTGGTGCGGTTCACCGGGTACTTCATCTACATCCTGGTGAAGGCCAACTGGGGCGTGGCGAAGGAGGTCCTCGCGCCCGACCCCACGCGCGTGCCGCGGATCGTCCGCTACTCCGTCGCGGGGCTGACCGAGGTGCAGATGACGACGCTGGCGAACGCCATCACCCTCACGCCCGGCACGCTGGTGATCGACGTCTCGCCCGACCGGCAGTTTTTGTACGTCCACTGCATGTTCGCCGCCGACCGCGCGGGGGCGATCCGGGAGTTGGACGAGTTGCGGGACAAGATGATGGATGAGGTGTTTTAGCGTGGTGCGTGGTGCGTGAGGCGGAGGTGGGTGATGCTCGGAACTCTATGGCTTTTGCCGCTTGCGGCTTCGCAAGGAAATCTTGCGCCGACGTGGGATCAATCGCTCACGACGGGGGTGATCGACGGGGGGATCGTGCTGATCGTGCTGGGGATCCTGCTGTGCGTTTACCGGCTGGTCCGCGGGCCGCACCTGGCGGACCGGGCGATGGCGGTGGACGTCATCAGCGTCCAGCTCATCGGCCTGGTCGTGCTGTTCACGCTGCGGCTGGACAACCTGGTCCTGTTCGACGGCATCCTCGTCCTCAGCCTGCTGGGCTTCGCCGGCACCGTGGCAATGGGCCAATACATCGTCCGCCGCCGCCTGCGGGGCAACTAGCCCCCCTCACGCACCCCTCACGCATCCCTCACGCACCCCTCACGCACCCCTCACCCCTCTCCCCCACCCTCAAAGCGTGATATAGTTCGGCGATGCCGGAAAGCCCCGCTTCGCCGCCCGACCGCCGTGGATTTCGGCCGCAGACGTGGGTCGCCGCCGGCGTCGCCCTCCTCCTCGCCATCGGCCTGACGACGTGGTGGACCTTCGGCCCCGCCGCGCCGAGCCTCGACCCGAGCCGGTCGCTCTCCCCGATCGTCAAGCCCTTGACCCGGCCCGCCCTGCCGCCGGCCACCACGCGGGCGGCCGCCGCGCCGCCGACGAGTTTCTTCGAGGTCGTAAAGGCCGATTTCCCCGCCCTGCCCGCCACCCGGCCGTTCGACGCCGCCGGCGAGCTCGAGGACGCCGCCCGCATCGTGCTGACCGAGCCGGTCTACCTCGACGCCGCCGGCCGCCTGTGGATCACCCGACCCGACGCCCCGCCCGCCGCCGAAGCCATTGACATTGCAAGAAAGGCCGTCCGCAAGGGCAAGCCCGAGCCCTCCGTCTACGTCGTCCGTGACCGCGTCGCCTACGTCCACTACGCCCCGGACCCCGGCGGCGTCGGCTGGCGACCCCTGCCGATCCTCCGCCGCCCCGCCGGCGGGTTCGCCTGGCTCACCGCCGTCGGCCCCCTGCCGCTGCCGGACCGCGCCTACGACTTCGCCCATGCCTTCAGTTGGGGCGAGCGGGTCGTGGTGCCCACCGCCGGCGGCGCGTCGGTCCTGACGGTCGATTCGACGGTCAACGAGTCGCACGTCGAGCTGATGCCCACGCCCGCCACGCAACCCGCCACCCGCCCCTCGACCGCCCCGGCCGACCTCCCGCCGACGCGGTTCGTAAACAACGCGATCGACGACTCGCTCCTCGCCTGGGTGCCGTGGGAGCTCGGCAAGCCCGGCGGCACCGTCGCCCGGTTCGCCGGCGGCAAGTGGGCCGCCCTCGGCAAGGCCGACGGCATCGTGCCCGAGCCGGTCCAGCTCATCCCCCTGCTCGACGGCAGCCTGCTGCAGATCGGCCGCGGCACCGATAAGGGCAGGCCGCGGATGGATTTAGACGTTGCCCTGCTCGACGCCCCGGCGGTGGACGAGGCGAAGGTGCTGGCCCTGGTGAAAAACCTCGCCGCCCCGCTACAGACGCAGCGCGACGCCGCCTACGACGAGCTGACGCAGTACGGCCCGGCCGCCTGGCCCGTGCTGGAGCGCGTGGCCGACAAGCAGGCACCCGAGGCCCGCGTCCGCATCCGCGCCCTGCTCGGCAACAAGCAGCGGCCGACGCTGGGCGACATGACGCCCAACGACGGGCCGTTCCAAGTCGTCAGTTGGTTAACCGACGGCGGCGCAGTGCTTTACCTCGCCGACGGCGTGACGCTGCCGGCGGCGTACGGGTCGCGGCAGACGCTGGCGCCGGCGTGGATCGCCGTCCGCCCCGGCCGGCCGATCCGCCCGCTGCCGCCGTCCCTCACGGCCGACGTCAACCCGGATCGGGCCGAGTTTTACGTTTGGGGCGATGAGACGATCGTGTCGGCCGACGCCGACGGGCCGCAGCGGTTTTACGGCAATCACCGCCGGCCGATCCTCGACAAGGCCCACGCCGGCTTCTCGCACTTCGTCGGCATCGACGCCGACGGCCGGTGGCTCTTCCGCAAGCCCACCGCCCCCGACTCCCGTAACGGCCCCGATGGCCCGACGCTGATCCTCGACCCCCGCCTGCCCGACCCCACGCCCCGCCTGCCCGCGTGGGAGGTCAACCTCGCCGCCGACCGCGTCGGCCGCACGCCCGACGGCTGGCCCGTCTTCCAGAGCGGCGGCACCTGGATGCTGCAGGAGGCCGGCTGGGTTGCCATGCCCCCGAAGGCGGCGAAGCGGGCGATCTACGGCAAGCACCTGACGCCCCCGCCTCCCCTGCCGCTCGCGGCTCCGCAAAGAAATCCGCCGACGACAAGTCCCACGACCCACCCGTCCACGCAACCCGTTGACCCACCACTCTTTACCGACAAATCCGGTGCCCGCTTCTACGGCGGGGCCGACCACCTGCGAATTATCACCAAATCCGGCGAAGACCAAAACTTCCCCCTCCCGCCGACCGCCGTCGGGTCAGCGGAGGACGCGGTGCTCCTCGGCACGCCCGACGGCAGCCTGTTCCTGTTCAACCAGCCGGGCCGGATCGTGCGGCTGCGGCTTGACGAAAAGGCCGACGCGCTGGAGGTGCAGGGCATCTTCACCGACGGCGTGCCGAACGCGGACGTCGAGCAAATCTGGCTCGACCCCGCCGGCCGGATCGCGGTCGCCCACGCCGAAAACCGCCTGACGCTGCTCTTCCCCGCCGGCCGGGTGCCGCCGGCGCTGCGGACGCTGATGGTCGACCCGTAAGGCCGACGCGAACCGACGCTTGACCTTCGGCCCCGCCGCCCTAAAGTAACGACCCGCCGGCGGCGTCGCGCCACCGGCCCTTACCGCTTCACGCACGACCGTCGATCGAGGGATGCCATGAGTTCTTATCTTGCCAAGAACGGCGAGTTGACCGCCGACTGGCACAAGGTCGACGCCGACGGCCTCGTCCTCGGGCGGATGGCGGCGAGCATCGCCACCATCCTCCAGGGCAAGCACAAGCCGACCTACACGCCCCACGTCGACACCGGCGACTTCGTGATCGTCCTCAACGCCGAGAAGATTATCGTGACCGGCGCGAAGGCGGACGTCCGCGAGTACCAGAAGTACACCGGCTACCCCGGCGGCCTCAACGTCACCGGCTACCGCGACATGATCCGCCTCCACCCGGAGCGCGTGATCGAACTCGCCGTCCGCCGGATGTTGCCCAAGAGTAAGTTGGGGCGGGCGATGCTCACGAAGCTGAAGATCTACAAGGGCAGCACCCACCCCCACGCCGCCCAAGGCCCGACCGACCTCACGCTCAAGCTCAAGTAATAAGGATGAAGGATGAGGGCGGAAGGATGATGAGGGAACAATTCATCCTTCATCCTTCCGAGCTCATCCTTAAGCAATCATGGCCGACCAAACCGAAACGCCCGACGCCTCGACCGACCCCGTGATGGTGCCGGCCGGCGATTCCGAAACTCACGTCCTTGAGGCCCCGAACCAGCACGACGACTCGGTGAAGCCCATCTGGGTGTGGGGCACCGGCCGTCGCAAGAGCAGCGTGGCCCGAGTCCGCGTCGCCCCCGGCAGCGGCACGGTTCGCGTCAACGACCGCGAGTTGAACGATTACTTCACCAACGAGCGCGACCGCAAGGCGATCTTCGGCCCGCTGGAAGTCACCAGCACCGGCGGCAAGATGGACGTGATGGTCAACGCCAGCGGCGGCGGCATGACCGGCCAGAGCGGCGCGATTGTCATGGGCCTTGCCCGCGCCCTGATGAAGTATGACCAAGGCCTTGAGGCCCCCCTGCGCGAGGCGAGTTTCCTCACCCGCGACAGCCGGATGAAGGAGCGAAAAAAGTACGGCCAGCGCGGTGCCCGCAGGAAGTTCCAGTTCAGCAAGCGGTAAATCCCAGTCGACAACCCAACGAAGAAGGCCCGAAGGTATCATCCTTCGGGCCTTCTTTGTTGCCTCAGCGCTCTTCGGGGCGGGCGTCAGGATTGCTCGTCGTTGTACGGGCGATCGTCGTCATCCTCGTCGCGGTCGCCCTCGCACTCCTTCGCCAAGTCCGACTCACTAATGAGCTTAAAGCCCCGGCGGATGAGGAGTTGGGACGCCAGCGTCGGGTCATCGACGTAGAGGGCGGCCGCCGGGTAGGGGTGGGCGCGGAGCATTGAGTAGACGTAGTGGATGTTGATTTCCGCCGCCAGCAGGGCGGTGGTGATCGACAGCAGCGGGCGGTCATTGCGGTGCGGCAGCGCGACCACCAAGACGTCGGTTTCGCCGAAGGCGAACTTGCCGCGCACCAGCGTGTCGCGGGCGTCGTCCGGGTCGGAGCAGATCAGCCGCACGAGGGCGGTGTCGGCCGACTCCTCGACGCTGATGGCGTTGATGCACTGGTCGCTCTCCTCCAGCGCCCGCAGCAGCGTGGTGAGGCGGCCGACGCGGTTTTCGAGGAAGATTGTGAATTGCCGAACGCCGGTGCGCTCGTAGCCGGACCCGCTGGCGACGGGGGGTGGGAGTAGATCCTCCATGACCCGACAGTAGCACGGCCGAAGTCTTTTTGCACGCTGTGGAATTTCTCCGATTACCCGACGAAAAACGGACCCGCCCGAAGGGGCGGGTCCGCTGGTACAGGTCTGCTCGCGTCAGCACATCAAACCGACGCGGCCGAAGGCCGGCGAGGATTTACTCGTCGTCGATCGGGTAGAGGATGCTGTCTAGGGCGTCGTAGGACGCTTGGCCGAGCACGCCGGTGTCGGTGGTGCCACCTGACGGGTTGGAGATGTTGGTGTGGGAGGTGTAGATATTGTCCTTCTGCGGGCCGCAGAACGCGGTCTGGGAGAAGGCCACATGGCCGTCACCGTACAGGACGTTTTGGCCATCCTTGTTGTGGTTGTTGCTGTTGGCCTGCCGCTGGAAGGAGGCGGCGGAGTCGACCTTCGGCCCGGTCACGCTGTCGCCGATGCCGCCGGCACCCGCCGGGGCGGGCGCGTTACCCGGATTCATGTCAGCGGCGACCGCGAAGTCGGAGCCGACAGTGTTGTTGAACTTGAAACCGCGGCCTTGGTTGCCCTGTGCACCCGAGGTCGAGTAAGGATCCTGGAAGCTGTAGCTCAGGATCGTGCGGTAGGTCGCCTTGGGCCAGTTGTTCCAGTTCTGCGCCGTGAAGGTCGCGCCGCCGAAGTTCCACTTCGAGGCTGCGGTACTCGGGCAGATGAAGACGGCGGGGGTGATGTCCTGCGTACGGAGCAGCAGGAAGTAGGCCGCCGTGACGTCGTTCGTGTCCGGCTTTTGGCCGCCCTTGAACGGGTCAGCTTGGGCCGGGTCAACGCCGGTGGTGCCGGTGCCGGTGCCGGTGAAGGTCTTCGGCACCGCGACGGTCGGGTCGGCCAGCGTCTTCGGGTACTGGTTGTCGTTCTCGTTGCTGTAGAGCAGCATCGCCTGGCCGATCTGACGGAGGTTGCTGGCGCACTTGATGCGGTTCGCAGTCTCGCGGGCCTTGTTCAGGCTCGGCAGCAGGATGCTGATCAGCAGCGCGATGATCCCGATCACGACGAGCAGTTCGACGAGGGTGAACCCCGCCGGCTTGGTGACGGGCAGGCCCGTCTTCGTGGTACGCTTCATGGTGAAGCTCCTTTTCCGGCACCGACGCTTCGGCGCCTTTCGATCACTGGCCGCTACTGGTCGGGCACTGCCCGGCAATGGCGATGAAAGAGATGATGGCGGCTTTGCCTTCCCGGATCGGGAGGCGATATACCGGACCCACACCCCACGTTCGCGGCCGACTAAACGTCCCGCAGAGAACACCCCTGCGGGGTTACGGACCAGATTGAGTCGATTGAGGTTTGACTGCTAAGCCAGAACGTCTCGAACGACTGGACGGATTGTGCCCGAACTGCGACGCCTTGTCAACAGGCAGAAACTTTTGCGTGCGTTAAGACTGTGCAGCGGGGCAAAACTTTGTACGCTGCCCCGCCGCTGGGGTTCTACGCCACGATTTTTCGTGCATCACGTCGGCGGCGGGTCGGCCACCGGCGGCGGCGGCAGGCTGCCGCTCGCCTGCTTCTCCAGCAGCCGCCTGACCACCACCGGCGGCACCAAGCTCGACAGCGAACTCACGTCGCCCCCCAGCGTCACCACCTGCCGGATCAGGCTGCTGCTGGTCAGGGCGTACTGGTCGCCGGTCATGATGAACACCGTCTCCACCCCGCCGAGGGCGCGGTTGGCGAGGGCGAGCTGGAACTCGTACCGCAGGTCCGAGACGTCACGAATCCCCCGCAGAATCGACGCCGCCCCACGCGCCTTCACGAAGTTCGCCGTCAGCCCCGTGTACCGCTCCACCCGCACGTTCGGCTCGTCCGCCAGCAGCTCGGCGATCATCGCCGCCCGCTCGTCGAGGGTGAACAGCTCGGTCTTCTCCGGGTTGATGCCGACCGCGACGATCAGCTCGTCGAACAGCTTCACGCCCCGGCGGATCACGTCGAGGTGGCCGTTGGTGATGGGGTCGAACTGGCCGGGGAAGACGGTGATTATGTCTGGCATGGGAGTCCGTGGTCAGTGGTCCGCGGTCCGTGGTCCGTTGCACTCGCGCCCGGCGCGTGCCCCGAGGTCGGGAAACCTTACTATGCCAAAGCAACGGACGACTGACAACGGACCACGGACATGAAGCCAAGAACCAACTGGATCGACCGCCTGCAATACCTCGGCCTTCGGATCACCTCCGCCGCGATGCACTCGTGGCCGGTGGAGGCGAACCTCGCCGCCGCCGAGGGGCTGGGCGACTGGATGTACCGCCTCGACCGCCGCCACCGCGAGCGGGCGCTGGGCAACCTCCGCCGCTCGCTGCCGCACCTGACCGAGCGCCAGCGCGAGAAAATGGCCCGGCAGTCCATGCGGCAGCTCTTCCTGCTGTTCGTCGAGGTGCTGTTCACCACCCGGCTGATCCGCATCGACACCTTCGCCCGCCACGTCGAACTCGGCGACTTCCGCAAAACGCTCGATTTGCTCATGGACGACCGCCGCGGCCTCATCATGCTCACCGGGCACTACGGCAACTGGGAAGTGCTCGGCTACGTCCTGGCGACCCTCGGCTTCATGACCGTCAGCGTCGCCCGGCCGCTGGACAACCCCCACGTCAACGCCTGGCTCCTGGGCGTCCGCGAGCGGCGGGGGCAGAAGATCGTCGACAAAAAGGGGGCCACCGCCAGCGTCATCGACCGGCTCGACCGCGCCGGCACCGTCTGCTTCACCGCCGACCAGAACGCGGGGAAGAAGGGGATTTTCGTCAACTTTTTCGGCCGGCCCGCCAGCACCTACAAGTCGATCGGTCTGCTGGCGATGCAACACCAGGTGCCGGTCGTGATCGGCTACGCCCGCCGCCGGCCCGGCCCCGGCGGCCGGCCGGCGTTCAAGTTCCAGGTCGGCACCCAGGACGTGATCTACCCCGAGGACTGGGCCGACGAGCCCGACCCCCTGCGGTACATCACCCAGCGCTACACGGCCGCCATCGAAGCCTTCGTGCGCGAGGACCCCGGCCAGTACCTCTGGGTCCACCGCCGCTGGAAGACCCGCCCGAAAGGCGAGGCGCCGGAGGCGTTCGATTGAAGCTTCCTTAATAGCCGGAGGCGGAAGCCCCGGTTTCTCGACTCGGGAGGTTGGCCGATTTCGAGACGCTTCCACGCGATGAACCGGGGCTTCCGCCTCCGGCTATTACGGAAGTTTCATTCGATCACCCGCCGATACTGCGGCAGCACCGCCTCCCACGAAAATTTCTCGGCGACCGTTCGCAACCCGCCGTCGATGAGCCGCGCCCGCCACTCGGGCCGCGCGATGAGTTCGCCCAGCGCTCGGGCGAACGCCGCATCATCGCCCTGCTCCGGCGGGAGGAGAATCCCGTTCGCGCCGTCCTCGACGACGTCGGTCACGCCGCCGGCGCGGAGGGCGATCACCGGCACGCCACTCGCCATCGCCTCGATCAGCACCAGGCCGAACCCCTCGCCGGCGCTGGGGAGCAGGAGAACATCGATGTTCGAGAGTGCCGCTTGCGGCTTCGCAATGAACCCGTAAAGCGTAAATCTCTTTGCGAAGCCGCAAGCGGCGATGGCCTTCTCAACCGCGCCACGCTCCGGCCCGTCGCCGTAGACGTGGCCCTCAATTCGCATGTCTTGCTCGCGCGACGCCGCCTGCGCGACCGACCGCACGAACCGCGGCACGTCCTTCACCGGGTCGAGCCGGCCGAGGAAGCCGACGCGCACCGCCGGACCGGAAAAAACGTCCACGCGCGGGTATTCCGCCGGATCGAGCGCGTTCGGGATGACCGTGATTCGCCCCGCCGGCACCCCGCACCGCTCCCGCGCGACGGCGGCGACGGCCGTCGACGGCACAATAATCCGCCCCGCCGCCGGCCAGGCCCGCCGCTGCACCGCCCAGTGCCACCGCGGCCGGGGCTGGACGGTCTGGATCGACTGGAGAAATCGCACCCCCGGCAGCCGCCGCGACGCCAGCGCCGCAACGGTGTTTGCGTGGACGAGGAAGCTCAGCACGGTGTCGATCCCGCGCTCGCGGACGAGCATCCGCAGCCGCCGCACCGCCGCCGGCAGGTGCCACGGCCGTGTGGCTCCAAAGGCCGTCACCCGGCCGCCGGACGCCTCGATCTCCGCCGCCACCGGCCCGCGCGGCGCGAGGCAGGCGACCTCGACGTGCAGGCCGGCCGTCGGCAGCCGCCTGGCGAGTTCCCGCACGACCGTCGGCGTGCCGCCACGCCCGAGGTCGGTGTTGAGCAGGAGGAGGCGCATCGGTTTTGGAACGTTTCCTTAATAGCCGGAGGCGGAAGCCCCGGTTCATCGCGTGAGAGTGTTCCGAAACTGGCGGCCCCACCGAGTCGAGAAACCGGGGCATCCGCCTCCGGCTATTAAGGAACGCTCCTCGAAACCAGCAGGCGGAACAATGCGAGGTGCCCCGCCTCGTCGAGCAGCCGCTCGGGGTGCCACTGCACGCCGAGGAACAGGGGCATCGCCGGATCCTCCACCGCCTCGATCACCCCGTCCGGCGCGACCGCCGCCGCCCGCAACCCCTCGCCGAGGCGGCCGACGGCCTGGCGGTGATTGGTGTTGACGGAGAGTCCATCGGCCCCGAGTCGCTCCGCCAACGCCCCCGCCAGCCGCACCGGGTGCCGCCGCGCCCAGTCTTCATCACTCAATCTCCGGTGCTCCAGCGGGTTCTCGCGCGGGTGATCCGGCAGGAACTGAATCAGACTCCCGCCGCGCGCCAGGTTCATCAACTGCATCCCGAAGCAGATGCCCAGCGTCGGCAGCCGGCGGCGCTGCGACTCGGCCAGCAGGGCGCGCTCGAACCGCTCGCGGGCCGGATCGACCGGCACGCAGGCCGGGTGCCACGGCTCGCCCCACGCCGCCGGGTCGGGGTCGTTGCCGCCGGTGAGGAGCAGGCCGTCGAGGAGGTCGAGCGTCTGCGGCAGCCGGCCGCCGTCGCCGTAGGGCACGATCAGCGGCAGCCCCCCCGCCCGCTCGACGGCCGCGACGTAGCCGCCGGCCACCTCGTGCCGCGAGCGGCCGCGGTCGTGGTCGGTGGTGATGCCGATGACGGGGCGGCGGTGGGCCATCGGCGCACCTTATGGACGCAGGTCGTCCACCGCGATCTTTACGTTCGGGTCGGCCAGCGGCGAGACGACCTCGCCCGGCCCGTGGGTGGTGAGCTGCGCGTAGGCCCACGTCCCGTCGGCCGCCCGGCACGGCTCGCGACGGACCTCCACCCGGTTTTCCGGTATGTTGGTGATCCAATAATCCGGGTAGCCGGCCTCGGCATAGGTCGCAGCTTTGACAACTTGATCAAAGCGTAGTGAGGTGTCCGACACCTCCACTACCAACAACACACGCTTTGGATCCCGGTTCAAGTCACGCAGTTGACCGCTCAAGATAGTCAAGTCTGGCTCTGGGGTCGATTCGTCAAGCCGCTTCGGCAGTTGACACTCGATAACATGGCCGGCGTGAATCGGGAAACAGGTGTGAGCCACGGCATCGGCCAGACGGATTCCTAAGACGTGCTTATCGCCCATAGCGGCCATGACGTAAACCCTGCCCTTCACGAGTTCGACCCGCAAGCCCTCGAAGAAGCCGGCCTCATAGGCTTGCTGGTAAAACTCCGGCGTCCACAGCCACTCGCGCGGCTCGGCGAGCACCTCAGACCCCGCCGCCGGCAGCACGACGGGGGCGGTGGGATGAGTTGATTCGCCTTGGTGCGTGGCGGCCGCCGGCCGCCGTTTTGGGACCGACGGTCGGACCTCGGGCGCACGCTCTGAAGGAGCGGGGCGAAGTTCAGTGAGTGCCGCCATGCCAACCTCCCAGCGTCATTTACGCCTCCACCATCGCCAGCGGCTTGCGGCCGGCGCGCTTGCGGGCGTTCTCGTCCAGCATCGTCTTCCTCATGCGGATCGCCACCGGCGTGACCTCGACCAACTCGTCGTCCTCGATGTACTCCAGCGCCTGCTCCAGAGTCATCTTCCGGGCGGGCTTGAGGATGATCCCCTCGTCCTTGCTCGTGGTGCGCATGTTGCTCATCGCCTTGGCCTTGCAGCAGTTGACCACGATGTCGGTGTCGCGGCAGTGCTCGCCGACGACCTGGCCCTCGTACACCGCCTCGGCCGGCTCGACGAACAGGATGCCGCGGTCCTGCAGCGTGTTCATCGCATAGGCGTTGGCGGCGGCGTTCATGTTCGAGACCATCACGCCCGCCAGCCGGCCCGGCACGTCGCCGCGCACCGTCTGGTAGGCGTGGAAGTTGTGGTGCATGATCGCCTCGCCCGCCGTCGCCGTCAGCATCCGCGTCCGCATCCCGATCAGCCCGCGGGCGGGGATCGTGAACTCCAGGTGGGTGATGCCCTGCCGCGTGTCCATCTTCACGATCTCGCCCCGGCGGTTGCCGACGAGCTCCATCACCGGGCCCATCGCCTTCTCCGGCACGTCGACCACGAGGTACTCGAACGGCTCCTCGACGTCGCCGTCGGCGTTGCGGCGCATGATCACCTGCGGCTTGCTGATCGACAGCTCATACCCCTCGCGCCGCATGTTCTCGATCAGGATGCCCAGGTGCAGCAGCCCGCGGCCGCTGACGCGCATCGCGTCGTTGCTGTCGGTGCTCTCGACCTTCAGCGCCACGTTGCTCTCCAACTCGCGCATGAGCCGCTCGCGGATGTTGCGGCTGGTGACGAACTTGCCCTCCTTGCCGGCGAAGGGCGAGTTGTTCACGCTGAACATCATCGTCAGCGTCGGCGGCTCGATGTCGATGGTCTCCATCGGCCGGGGGTCCGCCGGGTCGCAGACCGAGTCGCCGATCTCGATGTCCTCGAGGCCGACGAGCGCGCAGATGTCGCCCGCCTCCGCCTGGTCGACGTTGACGCGGGCGAGGCCGTCGAAGGTCATCACCTGCGTGACGCGGGCCTTGTCGAGCTTGCCGTCGCGGCGGCCGAGCAGCACCGGCTGGCCGGTCTTGACGATGCCGTTGTAGATACGCCCCACGCCGATCCGGCCGACGTAATCGTTGTACGCGATCGTCTGAATCCGCAACTGAAGCGGCTCGGCCGGGTCGCCGCTCGGCGGCGGGACGTGCTTCAGCAGCGCCTCGAAGATCGGCGTGATGTCCGTGCCCGGCTCCTCCAAACTCCACGACGCCGTGCCCGCCCGGCCGCTGGCGTACAGCACCGGGAAGTCCAGCGCCTCGTCGCTGGCGCCCATCTCCAGGAACAGCTCGAACACCTCGTCGAGCACCTCGTGCGCCCGCGCGTCGGGCCGGTCGATCTTGTTCAGCACGACGATCGGCTTGAGGTGGTTGGCGAACGCCTTTTGCAGCACGAAGCGCGTCTGGGGCATCGGCCCCTCGGCGGCGTCGACCAGCAGGAAGCAGCCGTCGGCCATGCTCAGCACGCGCTCCACCTCGCCGCCGAAGTCGGCGTGGCCGGGCGTGTCGATCAGGTTGATCTTCGTCGCCGTCCCGTCCGGGGAGGTGTAGGTGATCGCGCAGTTCTTCGCCAAAATCGTAATGCCGCGCTCGCGCTCCAGCGGGTTGCTGTCGAGCAGGCAGTCCTGGGCGACCTGGCTCTCGCGGAAGTTGCCGCTCTGGCGGAGCAGCGCGTCCATCAGCGTGGTCTTGCCGTGGTCGACGTGGGCGATGATGGCGACGTTGCGGATGCCCTCGCGGACCACGTCGCCGGCCTCGGCCTCGCCGTTGTGCGCGTGCGTGTGGTGCTGGCCGTTGGCCGAGCCGTTGGCCGAGCCGTTGGTCGATGCGGGGGCGTCTAAAGTGGCGGTCTGGGTCATGAGCGTACCGTGGGCGAGGCCCACCCTTCGTTCGGTTGCGGCGGCGGTTGCGCCGCACATTATCAGTAAGGATTCAACAGATTTACGACGATCCGGCCGGCGGGTTCGGCCCCCGTTAGCGGGGCATCATAGCCCCCCACCCGCGCCCCACGCCGAACTCAAACGGATCGCGCGCCCAACTCACGCCGCCGGCGCGCCGCCGAGCTTCACCGTGACCGACGCCGGGAACATCAGGTCCGGGTCGCCCCGGCCCGCCAGCGTGGCGTCCAGATTCTTCGCCGTGCGCGGCACCACGCCCTTGAACAACTGCTTCCCATTCGCTTTGATCGTGACGGGCTTGTCCAAATCCAGCATCGCGTCGTTCAGCAAAATCGTGAGGGTTTTGATCTTCTCCGACTTCTCGACCGTGATCGTCTGCCCGTCGCGGCTCACCACCGCCAACTGCCCCTGCTCGGCCTCGCCCCTGGGGATTTCCAGCCAGTAGAAGCGGTCGTGCGTCACGTCGTCCTGCCGCCAGACGACCTTTTGCGGGATCGGGTTGCGGGTGAAGGTCTCCATCCACGTGATGGCCGGCGCCTCCTCCAGGTTCATCCAGTGGGCCCGGCCGGCGTGGACTTGAACTTGGTGCTTGTAGCCGGCGCGGTCGGCCTTCTCCAGGGCGTCGAGCTTCTTGCCCCACTCCGCCGCCACCTTGTTGCGGTCGTAGGCACTGTCGAGCGCGCCGACATGGATGGCGAAGCCGATGTTCCGCAGCCCCTCCGGCGAGGCGTCGTTGGGGTGCCCGGCCATCATGCCCGCCGCCGCCCAGTGGTCGGCCATGCGCGGGGCGAGTTGGTACGTCCCGTCGCCCCCCGCGCTGTAGCCGGTCAGGTAGACGTGGTTCGGGTTGACCCTGCCGAGCACGACGGCATCCTCGATCAGGCGGTTGAACATCGGGTCGACGTGGGCCTGGTGCCACAAATCCCACGTGTCGCCGGGGGCGCGCGGGGCGATCACGAGGGTGTTCTCCGGCGAGTAGAGCTTGATCTGATTGTCGTACTGCTGGTCGTTCACCGCCGGCGGCGCCCCGCCGCCGCCGTGCATGGAGATCAGCAGGTTCCAGCCCCCCTTCGGCTCGGTGCCGAACGCCTTCTGCTGCCACTTCAGCGTCTTGCCGTTGAGGGTGAAGGTGTGGTCGGCCCACTCCTTGGCGCGGTCGGTTCGCAGGCGGGTGGCCCAGTCCTGCCAGAGGACGTCCTTCGCCGCCGCCGCCTGGGTTTTGGATAACTTGGCGGTGGCGAACGGCTGCTTGCCCAGATCGCCCCGCTCGCCGGCGGGCTTGGCGGCCCACGCCTTGAGCGCGGCGGCCGGGCCGGTCATCGGCTGGGTCGCGGGCAGGGTCGACGGGGCGGCCACCGCGGCGGACCCCAAACCAACCGCCGCCCCGACCGGCACCGCCGCGGCGGCGAGCAGGATCAGGCGGATCGGCGAACAACGGTGGGACGGCTTGGAAACGGTCATGGCGGCAACCTCGGAGAGTCGGGGCGGTGGAAGCGGATCGCGGTTGCCGGCATGATACACGACCCGATGCCCCCCCGGCCACCCCACGCCCCGCCCGATCCCGCGCCGCCCACCTCGGCCGACGCCCGGCCCGACCCGCGGCGGTTCTGGTGGCTGAAGCGCGGCACCCTCGCGCTCGCCGGCGTCGCCCTCGCCTTGCTCGCACTCCGCCTCGCCGCCGGTTGGTCGACCGACCGGAAGTTGGCGGCGGCGGTCCAGAAACTCCGCGCCGAGGGCCGGATGGTCGAGCCGCCGGAGATGGACGACCCCCCGCTGCCCGACGGGGAGAATGCCGCGTTCTACCTGAAGCGGTCGGCCGGAACGATCGTCCTGACGCCGGCGCAGGAGGCCGTCGTCACGCGATCGCTCCAAGCCACCGCGACCCCCGCCAACCTCCCCCTCCGCCGCGCCGCCGTCGCGGCCAACGCCAAGCCGCTGGCCGACGCCCGCACCGCCCGCGGGCTGCGGGGCGTCGACTGGGGCATCCCCTACCGCTCGCCGGTGGTCGCCGTGCTGTTGCCGCAGTTGAGCGCGCAACGTCGACTGGCCGAGATGATCCGCACCGCCGCCGAGGTCGCCGCAGCGGACGGCGACTCCGCCGAAGTGGTCGAGCGAATCCTCGACCTGGTCCGGCTGGCCGAGGCGCAGAACGGGCCGACGATCGTGAGCAACTTGGTCGGCATCGGGATCACGTCGCTGGCCGTGCAGACCCTGCAGGACGCGCTGCCGCTGCTCGAGTTCGCGCCGGCATCATCCGCCACCCCCGGCCGATCCGTCGGCCGCCGGCTCGCGCGCGACCTCATCGCCGTTCTGCTCGACGACGGCCCCGAACGCCAAGGCCTCGCGCGCGGCATCGGGGGCGAGCGGGTGATGACCCTCGACATGCTCGGCAACCTCGCCGACGATGCGTGGCTCCTGCGGCCGACCTTCGAGGCCACGGCGGTCGATCTGATGCCCCGGTACGACCGCTCCGATCAGGCCTTTGCCCAGGCGACGGCGGCCTCGGCGGCGGGGATCGCCAACCTCCGGCCCGGCGCCGGAAAGCGGGCCGGGGTGGGGGCGGAGATCTTCTTCCAGGGCGACCGCGCCGTCCTGAGCGCCGCCCGCTCCATCGCCGACCGCCGCCTCGCCGCGGCCGCCGTCGCGGTGCGGCTCTACCAACTCGACCACGGCCGCCTGCCGCCGACGCTCGACGCCCTCGTGCCGGACTACCTCCCCGCCGTGCCGATTGACCCGATGTCCCCCGTCGGCGGCCCGATCCGCTACGCCCCCGCCTACGCCGCGCCGCCCCCGCCGTCGACTTTGCCCGCCACCGGCCCGGCGGTCTCCACCCCCTCGCCGCGCGTCTACAGCGTCGGCGAGGACGGCCTCGACACCGGCGGCGCGGGCGACCCCGACCAGCGGTGGCAGCCGCGCATTTCCTTCGACGCCCCGTTCCGGCTGGTGCCGTGACAGTTCCTTAATAGCCGGATCACGCGAAGAAACTTTCGGCCATCAGCCGCACATAGCCGGCCATCCACGGCACGGCCACGAGCGCGGCGGCCGCCGAGGCGAGCGACAGAACCGCGGCCAACCCGAAGGCGAAAATCGCCCGGACCCACCCGACCCTCGTGGCCGTCCGCAGCAGGCGGAGTTCGGCGAAGATTAGCGCGAGCGCGATGAAGCCGATGCCGGTGTCGAGGAGCGTCACCAGCGGCAGCCGCAGCGGGTTGCCGGGGTTCCAGAACCGGCCGTTGCCGCCGGTGTCGAGGTATCCCCACGCCAGCAGCGCGGCGGCGACGGCGGGGAGGGCCGCCAGCGCCAGCGGCGCGCAGGCGAAGTAACTGATCGCCACCGCGCGGTTCTGCCAGTCGACCGGCAGGCGGCGCGGGTGGAAGAAGTAGCTGCCGACGCCGGTGAAGAGCACGAGTGCCGCCAGCACCGCCACCGGCGCGACGCCGGGGAGTTGCAGGCCGCCCAGCCACGGGACGCTCAGGCCCAGCGGGAGCGGGGCGAGCGGGGTCTGGGCGTAGCCGATCATGCCCGCGGGGGCGATGTGGAAGTTCACCGCCGCGACCGCCTCCGCCGCCAGCGGCAGCGCGGCGGCGCCCCACGCCGCCAGCGCCCCCAGCGGCACCCACGCCAGCAGCACCGTGATCCACCGGAATGCCTGGCCGTCGCGGACGTTCACCGGCCGGCGGACCTCCGCCGCCAGCCGGTCGGTGGCGAACGTCGCCAGCCAGACCGTCCGCCAGTACGCGCGGACCCGACCGATCGCCCGGCGGTTCACCCATGGAATCCGGCTGACGGCGGCGCGGTCGACGGGCAGCCCGCACTCCGGGCAACGGTCGCTGCCGATGCCGCGCAGGTCGTACCCGCACTCGGGGCAGACGGGGTGGAGGTCGGTCTCGGCCATTGGGGCAGGGATGAGCGGGTGCGTGGTGCGTGGTGCGTGGTGCGTGGTGCGTGGTGCGTGGTGCGTGGTGCGTGGTGCGTGGTGCGTGGTGCGTGGTGCGTGGTGCGTGGTGCGTGGTGCGTGGGGCGTGGTGCGTGGGGCGTGGGGCGTGGGGCGTGGTGCGTGGTGCGTGGTGCGTGGTGCGTGGTGCGTGAGAATTGGAGCCGGTTTGATGGGCCGGAACAAGCCGGCGTCTGAGCCGAAGGCGAAGACCCGGGTGCTTCGCCGCTTGCGGCTTTTGCCGCTTGCGGCTTTTGCCGCCTGCGGCTTTTGCCGCTTGCGGCTTTTGCCGCTTGCGGCTTCGCAAAGAAAAGACCGCTCAGATCGAGTTTACTTTGCGAAGCCGCGAGTGGCGAAGCACCGGGGCTTCCGCTCGCGGCGACGCGGGGGAATCACCTCGCCTTCGGCGTCAGCGTGCCCAGGCCGCGGAGGGAGGCCTCGTTCTCCTCGCGGAAGGTCCAGCGGCCGGGCCAGTCGCGGTGGAGCAGGTCGGTCAGCGGGTCGCCCCGGCCGGAGGTAATGACCTCTGAATGGATCTCGATGCCCTGGGCCATCAATCGCTTGAGTCGGTCGGCGGAGTCGGCGGCGAGGGCGTCGGCGACGGCGCGGAGCAGGTCGTCGCGGCTGGTGGCGAGGGTGAGGCCGGCGAAGCCGCCGGTCGGCTGCTGCACGGCGGCGCGGTCGCCGGCGAGGCGCGGGTCGAACGTCACGGGCGACCGCGGGCCGGGGGCGGCGGCCTTGCAGAGTTCGGCGTCGAACGCGGGCCAGTCGACGTGCGGGTAAAGCATCTCCTTCGCCCACGCGACCGACGAGCCGGCGGCGGAGAGGGTGGCGACGCTCAGCCATTTTTCCCCGACGCCGACGCCGCGCGTCAGCAGCCCGTCGGCGGGCTTGGGGTCATCGACGCAGAGGGCGAGGACGTCGGTGCTGCCGGCGGTGTTGACGAGTTGTCCGACTTTCGCTCCGCCTAGAAGGGTCGCGCCGCTGCCGTCGACGTAGCCGGCCAGCACGGGCGTTCCGGCGGCGAGGCCGAAGTCGGCCGCGGCGTCGGACGAGATTTTCCCGGCGATGCGGTCGGCGTCGATCACGTCGGGCAGGTTCGCTTTCGGCACGCCCGCGGCGTCGCACAGCACGTCCGACCAGCCGCCGAGGGTGGTCGTTTCGTACAAACCGGTGAAGGAGGCGTTCGACGGGTCGATGGTCCGCGCGCCGGTGAGGGTGCGGACCAGCAGCGTGCTGAGGTGGCCGAAGAGGTCGGCCTTCTTCACCACGTCCGGGTGGTGCTCGGCGAACCAGGCGAAGGTGGTGGAGGAGATGCCGCCGGGCGTGGGGCGGTTGCCGGCGAGCTGCAGGTGGCGGCCCTTGCCGACGGCCTGCTCGATCCGCTCCGCCTGCTCGACGCTGCGGCGGTCCTGGTGCGTCACGAGCGGCGTGAGCGGCTTGCCGGCCGCGTCGATCAGCACGAACGCCGGGCACATGACGGAGAGGGCGACGGCGTCGACGGTTTTCGCCTCCCGCCCGAGGTCGGCGATGACCTTGCGGACGGCGGCGAAGATGGCGTCGGCGTCCACCTCCGCCCTCGCCCCGTCGTAGCGAGTGGGAAACGCCTCGCGCGCCGGGTCGCCGGCGAGCGACCCGTCGCGCAGCAGGCCGGCCTTCACCGAGGAGGAGCCGATGTCGAGGCCGAGGAAGAGCATGGCTTAAGTGGAACGGGCGTCCCGCCCGGATTTTCTTGTCCGCGCGGAGAATCCGGGCGGGACGCCCGTTCCACCTCAATCCCCCTCGCACGACGCGGCGACGGTGTCCTTGCCGGACGGCTCGCTCTTCGACGAATCGCCCCCCTCGTGCGCCGGCTGCTTGGCGGCCCACTCGGTGTGGAAGGTCTTGCCGCCGGGCGTGTCCAGCCGCTCGTAGGTGTGGGCGCCGAAGTAATCGCGCTGCGCCTGGATCAGGTTCGCCGGCAGCCGGGCGGTGCGGTAGGCGTCGTAGTAGGCGAGCGAGGAGCTGAAGCCCGGCGTCGGCACGCCCTGCTCGGCCGCGAGGCGAACGACCCGCCGCCACGCCTCCTGCCGCTCGGCGATTTCGCCCTTGAACTGGTCGGCCATCAGCAGGTTGGCGATGTCCGGCTGCTTGTTGATGACGGCGGTGATGTCGTTCAGGAACGCGGCGCGGATGATGCACCCCGCCCGCCAGATGCCCGCGACCTCCTTGATCCGCAGCCCGAAGTCGTGCTCCTTGTCCGCCGCCTGCAGGAGCGTGAAGCCCTGGGCATACGAGCAGATTTTCGAGCAGTAGAGCGCGTGCCGCACGTCGGCAATGAGTTGCTTGCGGTCGTCCGCGCCGACCTGCGGCTTGGGCCCGGCGAGCTCCCCCTCGGCCTTCACGCGCTGGTCCTTCAGGTCGCTGATGCTGCGGGCCATCACCGCCTCGGCCATCGTCGGGATGCTCACGCCCAAATCCATCGCCGCCTGCACCGTCCACGCCCCGGTGCCCTTGGCCTTGGCGGCGTCCTTGATCTCGTCGATCAAATCCTTGTCATCCCCGTCCGCCTTGCCGTACTTGAAGATGTCGGCGGTGATGTCGATCAGGAAGCTGTCGAGATCCTTCCCCTTGTTCCACTCGGCGAACACCTCGCCCAACTCCGAGTTGCTCAATCCGCCGACGCGCTTGAGCAAATCGTAGCTCTCGGCGATGAGCTGCATGTCGCCATATTCGATGCCGTTGTGGACCATCTTCACGAAGTGGCCCGCCCCGCCGGTGCCGAGGAAGGTGACGCACGGCTTCCCATCCTCGGGCGCCTTGGCGGCGACCTTCTTGAGGATTTCGTCGACCTCTTTGTAGAGCGACTCGGTGCCGCCGGGCATGAGGGATGGCCCCCACAGCGCCCCCTCCTCGCCGCCGCTGACGCCCATGCCGAAGAAGCCGAAGCCGAGCTTTTCCATCTCCTCGGCGCGCCGCTCCGTATCCGTGTAAAGCGAGTTCCCGCCGTCGATGACCAGATCGCCCTTGTCCAGCAGCGGCTTGAGGTCGTCGAGCACCATGTCCACCGGCCTGCCCGCCTTGACCATGATGAGGATGCGGCGGGGCTTCTCGAGCAGCCCGACGAACTCCTCGTAGGTTTTGCCCATCTTGACGTCGATGTCCGGGTGCTCCTTGACGAAGTCCTCGGTCTTGCTGGTCGTGCGGTTGAAGACGGCGATGGGGTAGCCGTTGCGCTCGACGTTGAGGGCAATGTTGCGCCCCATGACCTCGAGGCCGATGATGCCGAACTTTTGCGTGCCGTGTGGGTCGTCTGCCATAATCTGCGTCCTTCGGTTCAGGTTTCAGGCCCAGCATAGCGGACGTCGGCGGGATTGACGACGGGCGGAATCGGCGGGGGCGGCGGGGGGGCCGCTTGCGGCTTGGCGAGCACCTCGAACGCCGTGCGCTTCCCCGCCCGCTCGCGGGCGACTTGGGCGAAGCGGTCATACGCGGCGCGGTCGGGGAAGGCGCGCTTCGGGACGGACACGAATCCGTACGCGCCGGTGTGAAGCAGCAGGCAGAGTTTCGTCTCCGACACCTTCAGCACCGCCGCCCAGCGGACGAGGCCCGAGTGCAGGGCCATGTCGGTCTGCACGCCCTCGGGCCTGAGCGTGGCGGTGCGCTCCTCGCGGTAGGTCGGCTCGCCGTTCCACACCTTGCGGATCACCCCGCCGTTCCACGCCTGCCGGAACCAGACGGCCCACAGCAGCAGGAATATGATCCACGCGAACGCGCTGCTCGACAGCCCGGCCACCACCCCGCCGGTGGCGGCCCCGACCGCCACCTGCGCCGCCGCCACCAGCACCAGAATGCCAATAAAGTAAACCAGCACCCCCCGCCGCCCCAACCGCCGCGAGATCAGGGCGTAGGTGAACGACACGAGCAGAATGCCGCCGACCGGGATGAAGATCTGCATGGCGCGGGCGAAGTTCAGCACCGCCGCCGCCCGCCGGCCCGGCACGATCACCGGCAGCAGCAGCAGCGTGCTGAGCAGCACGAACGGCAGCCCGACAAACAGCCCCAAGATCCACCCCGCGCCACGGTTCGCTTGCGACGCCAGCACCGCCGCCGTCGTCTGGCGATACTCCTCGAACGCCGGCGTCCACGTCACCGGCGGGGCGAGCAGGTCGGCCTCCCCCGGCGACTCGTCGAGCCGAAGGGCGGGGATTGGGGCGGGCGAGGCGTCGGGCATCGGCGGCAGCATAACACCCCGCCGGCTCGCGGTCCTGCAAGCACTGCGGGGCGGGGCTGGTTGCGGAGGATCAAGGCGTGTGGCGGCAGGTTTACCGCACGTCGAGCTTTACCTTCAGCGGCAAATCGCGGGAACTGGAGCCGACCCGCACCTCGTAGGGACCGGGCGCGACCTTCCACCCGTTGGACGATTCGTCCCAATAGGCCAAATCCTGCTTCTTGAACCGCATCACCACCGGCTTGCTTTCGCCCGGCCCGACCGTGACGCGGCCGAAGGATTTGAGTTCGCGGATCGGCCGATCCGGGCCGCCCGGCGGCGGCGCGACGTAGAGTTGCACCACCTCCGCCCCCGGCCGCTCGCCGGTGTTTTTGACGGTCGCGGTCGCCAAATAGCCGTCGCCCTCGGGCTCGATCGACAGGTTCGAGAGGGTGAAGGTCGTGTAGGAGAGGCCGAAGCCGAAGGGGAAAAGGGGATCGATGTTCTTGGCGTCGAACCAGCGGTAGCCGACGAAGACGCCCTCTTTGTAATCGTTCACCCGCCCCGCCGCCGCCGTCGGGTAGTGGCCGAACTCCGGCCGGTCGGCCATTTTGCGTTCCCAGGTGATCGGCAGCTTGCCGGACGGATTGACGTCGCCGAGCAGGATTTCCGCGACCGCCGTGCCGCCGGCTTGGCCGGGGTACCAGGCGTGCAGCAGGGCGGGCACGCGGTCGATCCAGCCGTCGGTCTCGACGCTGCCGCCGGCGAAGACCACTACGACGGTTTTCGCGTTCGCCGCCGCCGCGTCGCGGATGAGGGCGGCTTGGCCGACGGGCAGGGCGTAGGGGCGATCGGACCCCTCGCCCTCGTAGGTGTCGGTCGGGCCGTTGAAGCCGACGCACACCACCGCCGCGTCGGCCGAGGCAATGGTTTGCCGCTGCTCGTCCGTCAGCGTCGGCACCGGCCCGAAGCCGAACCGCACCTCCGCCTCGCCGCCGCTGTCGTAGTACTCCACCACCACGCGGTAGGATTTGCCCTGCTCCAGCGAGGCCGTCGCGGTGGCGGTGGCGGCTTGGTGGTCGGACCATTGGTCGATGATCGCCTTGCCGTCGATGAGCACGCGCGTTCCGTCATCGCTCCGCACGGCGAAGTTAAACTCGCCGGTTCGCTCCGGCTTGATCGTGCCGGTCCAGCGTGCCGACACGCG
Source organism: Tepidisphaeraceae bacterium (assembly GCA_965260985.1). GTDB lineage: Bacteria > Planctomycetota > Phycisphaerae > Tepidisphaerales > Tepidisphaeraceae > CBDHCE01. Next base: position 243,726 of record CBDHCE010000005.1, read on the forward strand.
GCCGGATTGCACCCCCGGCGGCGGCGAGAAGGGGGCGAAGTCGATCTTTGCGTCCTCGCGCGACGCCGCCGGATCGCCTTCCAAGTTCGTGTTGGCGAAGAATGTCGCGTGCCACCCGTCCGCCGGCATGCCCTGCCCCAGCACCGCCTCGGCCGAAGACGTGGTCCACGGAATGCGAACGACCTTCACGTCCGGCCCCAGCTTCTCCTTCAAGCCCTGCACCACGCTCACGCTGCTGAACGGCTCGGTGAACGCGCTGCCGCCGCCCTGCCATACCGCCGGGTCGGCCTCGGGGCCGAGAACGGCAACGGTTTTCACCGCAGACCTGTCCAGCGGCAGCACGTTCCGCTCGTTCTTCAGCAGCACGGTCCCCTCGCGGGCCTCGTCCAGCGCGACGGCAACGGTCGCGGGGTTTTCCTTCAAGTCATCGCCCGGCAGTTTCGCGTCCGTCGCGGCCCGCTCGAACCAGCCGAGGGTGAAGGCGGCCCGAAGTTGCCGGCGGATTTTGTCGTCGATCATCTCCTGCGAAACCTTGCCGCCCTCAATCAGCGGCAGCAGCATGTTGGCGTTAAAGAACTTCGGGTCGGGCATCTCCAGGTCCAGCCCCGCGACGGCCGGGCCGTAGGCGGTGTGGACGGCGCCCCAGTCGCTCATGAACACGCCCCGAAACTTCCAGTCGCCCTTGAGGATGTCGCGGACCAAATGCTCGTTGGCGGTGGTGTAGATGCCGTTGAGGGGGTTGTAGGAGCTCATCACGGCCCACGCGCCGCCCTCGACGACCGCATCGTGGAAGGGCCGGAGGTAGACCTCGCGCAGGGCGCGCTCGGAGACGTTCGAGCTGATGAAGTTCCGGTCGAACTCCTGATTGTTCGCCACGAAGTGCTTGGCCGTGGCGGAGACGCCCTTGGACTGCAAGCCCTTGACATAGTTGGACGCGGCGCGGCCGGCGAGGATCGGGTCTTCGCCGAAATACTCGAAGTTCCGCCCGTCCAGCGGCGAGCGGTAGAGGTTCATGGCGGGGCCGAGCAGGAAGTTGACGCCGCGGGCGCGGCAGTCGGTGCCGATGGCCTCGCCGACGCGGCGCATGAGGGGTTCGTCGAACGACGCGACGAGCGCGATGCCGGCGGCGTAGGCGGTGGATTTGCCGTAGTTGTGGGTGCCGACCGGCCCGTCGCTCATCCGCCACGCCGGCAGGCCGAGGCGGGGGATGGCGCGCGTCGAGAGCGTCGAGGCGCCGGCGAGCATCGAGAGTTTCTCATCCTGCGTGAGCCGGCCGAGCAGGTCGGCGGCGCGGTCCTCGGCGGCGGCGTCGGGATTCTTGTAAACCTCGTCGGCCGCCCGGAGCATCGGGCAGATCGATAGCACTGCGGCCAACGTGACGAAGACTGTGCGGCAGATCATGCTTGCAGAATGCCGCGCCAACGCCCGGCCGTCAACTGTGCGCGGCCCCCGCGGCGGGGAGCAGTTCGCTCACCCTCAGCCGCAGGCCGGGGATGGCCAGGGGTTCGACCTCCTGATCTGCCTCGAAAATCCGTTCCTCGGCCCAAGCGAGTTCGGCCTTGGTTGCGTTAGTGTCCGGCCCCCGGAACGTAAGAATCCGCCGGCGGTGCAGGTCGCCGACCCAATATTCCGGCACGCCACAGCGGGCGTAGGCGAGCCGCTTCTCGCCAAGGTCGCGGGCGAGCGTAGTGTCGCTGATCTCGATGACCAAGCGAGGGAGTTCGTCGAGGATCGCGCCCGGCACGGGAGCGTGGTCCAGAAGGGCCCCGTTCACTCCCCCGCCGGCCGGAGGATCGCCAGCCGCCACGGGATTTGCCCGTAGGGTTTGCCGGCCATGTCGGCGGCGGCGACGCCCTGATACAGGAACCGCACGTCGGCCGGGTCGATCTCCAGTTTTTCATCCGTGCTGGCGCGGATCAGCTCGCCGTGGCTGATCGAGTCGGTCCAGTGGCCGGCGGGCTGCTTCACGTTCTCGGTGCCGGCGAAGGGGTGGGCCCAACTCGCGGCGACCGGCGTCCACTCGCCGTCGAGCCTGTCGGCCTCATAACTCTTGAAGTACCGCCGGCCGTCGGGGCCGACGCACTCGATGATCGTCAAATACTTGCCCGTGCCCTTGACGGCGTAGGTGCAGCTCGCCTCGAAGATGTCGCCCTTCATCACCCGCACCGGATCGCCCCAGCCGGTCGGAAAATCGTCCAGTTTCGTGTCGGCCCGCCAGAGTTCGCCGTTGTCGCGGGTGAAGAACAGGTGGGCCTTCTGGGCGTCGCAGATCACCCAGAAGTCGATCCACGAGCCGCCGAACTTTTTGGCCGTCGCACTGTCGGGCGGGTAGAGGGGCTGGGGCTTGGTCCAGCTTTTCCAGTCGCCGACCTGCTTGTTGGTTGAAAAGCCCGGCACCCGCTTGCTGCCGCCGGGGCCGCCCGGCTCGTACTGGTAAATCATGTACCACATGTCCTGCGGCGAGAAGTGGAAGACTTCCGGCGCGCAGTAGTAGGCGTCGAAGACCGGCAGCAGGTGGCGCTCGCCCTTGTCGATGGCGTTGAAGTCATCGAAGGTGAGGTACTCCATCTGCAAATGTCGGTCGCGGCCGCGGACGGTGCAGAACAGGTGCCACGTCCCGCCGTCGCGGACGATTGACGGGTCCTTGATCGCGTAGAAGTGGTCGCCGCCGCGGTCGACGGGGCCGGCGAGGGGCGGCGTGGACGTCCACGCCGGTCGGCCCGACAGCGCCGGCGCGGTGGCCGGCCGCGTCGCGGCGAGCAGTGGCGCCAGCATCAGCACCGCCGCGAGGGGGCGAATGCTCGAACGATTGGGATTATTTTTCATTGCGCTCCTGTTGCGTCGGTGAAGGCCCGGCGGCCGGGTCCGGCGCGAATCGCGTGCCGGCGCGGGGGTCGACCGACTGGCCGCACCGGCCCGCCCACCACCGCACGCCGGGGCTGCCGGTAATCATCCACACGAACCCGAGGAAGATCGCGTGCAGCGCGAGGGTGATCCCCAACAAGACCATGAAGTCGGCGCCCGGCGGGAAGCCGTTCTCGCCGGCGACCGCGTCGGGCGGCCACTGGGTATAAGCCCACCAGCCGACGCACAACCCCAGCAACAAGCCGGCGGCCGCGGCCAGAAACCACCGCCGCGCCTGCCGGGGCGAGGCCGGGTCGTTCCGCACCAGCCGCACGCCGACGAGCAGCAGCCAGAGGTAGATGCCGAGCATGTAAACCGACGATGCCGCGTCGGCCACCAGGGGCCAGTACAGGGCGCCCAGCCCCGCATCGCCGGCCACCCGCAGCAGGCGCGGCGCGTCGTAATCGCCGACCACCCGCAGCAGGCGCGGCACGTCGTAAAGGGAGATCACCGACGCCAGCACCATCAGCAGCCCGAGCACGATCGCCGCGACCCCCAGCCCGCGCACCGCCCCCGGCGCGCGGACGCGCTGCCGCGGCGGCTCGTAGGTGAGCGGCGTGAGGCCGGGCATCATCGGCGGTATATTTGGCGGCGGCGGCGCGTCCATCTCGCTCCAATCCGTGAGGAACTCACGCCTTCTCGATCGCCGCCTCTTTCATCTGGCTCGCGCGGATGCGGTCCATGTCGAACTTCGGCCTGCGGTCGAAGTGGTAGATGCCGTTCTCCTCCTGGAAGACGTCCGTCAACTGCGTGTAGCAGTAACCGAACATCTTCGGGTCGTCCAGCAGGGCGGCGCACAGGCCGTCGAAGCGGGCGTAAAACTCCTCGACGGATTTGGGCCGCTCGCCGTAGCCCCAGCTCGCCTCGCCGAGGCCGGTGTCGGGGTTCCACCAGATGCCGCCGAACTCGCTGACGAAGTAGGGCTGGCCGGCGTAGGGGAGCGATTGCTCCTGCTTGGCGTTGTGCAGGTTCCGGTACGGCTTCTCGTCGGCGAGGCCGGCGTGGGTGGCCTTGAATTTTTCCGGGTCCTGCTCGTAATCGTGGCTGTCGTACACGTCCGTTTCCGGCACGCGGTGGCTGTAGCCGCTGGTGTCGAGCACCGGCCGCGTCACGTCCATTGCCTTGGCGGCGAGGAACATGCCGCGCGTCACGTCGTCCAGCAGGGTGAGGCGGTCGGTCAGCGGCTGCCACGTCTCGTTCATGCCGCACCAGCCGACGATGCTGGGGTGGCTGTAATCGCGCTCCAGGCACTCCAGCCACTGCGTCATGTAAGTCGGCGTCGGCTGCTGATTCTCCCCGTGCCGGCCGCCGACGTTGCAGCCCCAGTCGGGGAACTCGCCCCAGCAGAGGTAGCCCAGCCGATCGGCGTGATATAAGAACCGCTCCTCGAAGACCTTCTGGTGCAGCCGCGCGCCGTTGAAGCCGGCGGCCATGCTGAGCTCGATATCGTCAATGAGTGCTTGATCGCTGGGGGCCGTGAGGATGCCGTCGGGGTAGTAGCCCTGGTCGAGCACCAGCCGCTGGAAGATCGTCTCGCCGTTGAGCTTGATCGCCTTGCCGTCGATGGTGACGGCGCGGAGGCCGGCGTAACTCTCGGCGGCGTCGATGACTTGGCCGCCGTGCATCAGTTCGAGCTTGAGGCCGTAGAGGTGCGGGTCGTCGAGCGTCCAGAGCCGCTTTCGATTGTCGGGAATTTTCAGGTCGAGTAAGGGCGAGAAATCCATCACCTCGCACTCGGCCGACGCCACCTCGCCGCCGTCGTCCGTCAGCGTCGCCTTCACGCTCAGCCCGCCGACGCGGCCGTCGAGCGGCAGGGCGAGGTGGAACGTGCCGTTCGCCACGTCCGGCGTGATGCGCGGCCGCCTGAACGACGCGATTTTGCCGACCGGCTCCATCCAGACGGTCTGCCAGATGCCGGTGGTGCGGGTGTAGTGGCAGCCGTGCCGCTCGAAGCGGTCGCTCTGCTTGCCGCGGGGGCCGGGGCCGTCGTGAAGGTCGCGGGCGCGGACGCAGACGGTCGCGGTCTCGCCGGGCTCGGCGAAGCCGGCGAGGTCGATACTGATCGGCGTCATGCCGCCCCGGTGGCGGGCGGCCTCCTTGCCGTTGATCCAGACCGTCGAATCCTCGTCCACCGCCTGAAAGTGCAGCAGCACGCGGCGGCCCTTCCACTCGGCCGGAATCTCGACCTCGCGGCGATACCAGACGGCCCGCATGAAGTCCTCGTTGCCGATGCCCGACAGCGTCGACTCCGGGCAGAACGGCACGGTGATGGTGCCGGCAAGCTCGCGGTCGCGCAGCCCACGTTGCAAACCGCTGTCGCCCTCGTCGGCCTCGAACTGCCACGGCCCGTTGAGGCAAAGCCAGTCGGCGCGGGTGAATTGCGGGCGGGGGTACTCGGGTCTGGGCATGGAATCGGTCGGCATCGGCGCGGTCTCCTTGAATGGGTGCCGAATGTATCGCGCATCGTCCACGGGGCCAACCGGCGCGTGGTGCGGCCGGTGGATCGGGGATAACATTAAAGCATGGCACCTGCACTTCAGACCGGTTCCTACACCGCCGCCATCCGCCACGCGGGGGAGTGGTGGATCGGCTGGGTCGAAGAAATCCCCGGCGTGAACGCCCAGGCCCGCACCCGCGAGGAACTGATGAACAATCTCCGCTGCGCACTGGCGGACATCATCGACCTCAACCGAGCCGACGCGGTGGAGGCGATGGGCGGGGCAGAGTATGAGGACGTGAGCATCGCCCTGTGAAGCGGCGTGGTGCGGGAATCGGAATCTCTCGGTCGAGTATCAGATAATCGCCTTCGCCACCGCCCGCGCCGTCTCCAGCGCCTCGGGGAGTTTCGACGCATCCTTCCCCCCCGCCTGCGCCAACTGCGGCCGGCCGCCGCCGCCGCCGCCGAGGACTTTGGCGACATCGCGGACCCAGTCGCCGGCCTTCAGGCCGCGCCGGATCAGGTCGTCGCTGACGGCGGCGATCAGGGCGACCTTGCCGTCGTCATCCGGGCTGGCGAGCAGGATCGCGTGCGACTCGGCGCGCTTCTTCAGCGAGTCGAGAATCCCCAGCAGCGGGTCGCCCGACAGGTTCGCCGGCAGTTCCGTGACGATCAACTTCCCGCCCTCGCCGATGCCCTCGGCCGACGCAAGCAGCGCATCCGTGTCGACCGCCGCCCTCGCGCCGCCGCCACTTTTGAGCTTCTTTTTGAGGTCGGCGATTTCCGCCTGCAACGCCGCGATGCGCTGCGGAATCTCCTCCGGCCGCGCGCTCAGCGACTGGCCGACCGTCCGCAGCGTGACCTCGATCCTCTGCACGAACTCCACCGCCGCCCGGCCGGTGACGGCGGTGATGCGGCGGACGCCCTTGCTGACCGACTCCTCGGCCACGATCTTCAGGAAGCCGATCTCGCCGGTGCGGCGCAGGTGCGTGCCGCCGCAGAACTCCACGCTCGTCTCGGCCGCGTTCAGCCCGGTCGGCGGCCCCTCGCCCACGGCCACGACGCGCACGGGGTCGGGATATTTTTCGCCGAACACCGCCCGCACGCCGGCGATCTGCTTCGCCTCCTCCAGCGGCATCACCGTCGCGCTCACCGGCAGATCGGCGTAGACCTGCTCGTTCACGATCCGCTCCACGTCCGCCAACTCCTCGGCCGTGACGGCTTTGGGATGGTCGAAGTCGAACCGCAGCCGGTCGGCGTCGACCAATGAGCCCTTCTGCGCGACGTGATCCCCCAGCACCCGCCGCAGCGCGTGGTTCAGCAGGTGCGTGCCGGTGTGGTTCCGCATGATGTCGGCCCGCCGCAGGTCGACCCGGCACTCGACCTGCTGGTGGGCCAGCACGTAGCCGTCGGACACCTGCCCGTGGTGCAGGATGTGGCCGCCCCGCCGCTCGGCATCTACGACGTGGAACGTGCCGGTCGGCGTGACCAGCGTGCCGACGTCGCTCACCTGCCCGCCCTGCTCGGCGTAGAAGGTCGTGCGGTCGAGCAGGATGGCCGCCTCGGCGTCTTCGGGCAGCTTTCCGTCCGTTACGGGCTTGCCGTCGATCACCCAGCCCAGGACGGTCGATTCGGTCGTCAGGCCGGCGTACTTCGGCGCGTCGTCCGTCGGGCGGAAGCCGGAGAGGTCGATCGCCTCCTGCCCCTTCGCCTTGCGGCCCTTGCCGCTGACCTTCTGGTGCTCGTCCCACAGCCGGGCGTACTCGTTCATGTCGGTCGAGAGCCCGCGCTCGTCGGCCAGTTGGGTCGTCAGGTCGGCCGGGAAACCGTGGGTGGCGTGGAGGGTGAAGATATCATCGCCACTGATGATTTTATCGGTTTTGACCGCCCGCTCGACGGCCTCATCAAAGCCCTTCAGGCCGCGCTCGATGGTGGCGAGAAAATCCTCCTCCTCGCCGCGGATGATCTGCTCGGTCTCGCCGGTGTCCTGGCGGACCTCGGGGAAAAAGTCGCCGAAGTTCGCCGCCACCACCGGCACCAACTCGTGCAAAAACGGCTCGGACAGCCCCAGCACCTGATAGCCGAACCGGCTGGCCCGGCGGATCACGCTCCTGAGGACTGCCCCACGCTTCTTATTGCTCGGCACCGCCCCGTCGGCGATGGAAAAGGCCGCCATCCGCGCGTGGTCGGCAATGGCGCGGAAGGCGATGTCGACCGGGTTCTCCAACTCGCCGCCGTAGTGCTTGCCGCTCAATTCGCTAATCTTGTCCAGCAGCGGCTTGAACACATCGGTGTCATAGTTGCTCGGCACGTTCTGCAGCACCGCGCAGATGCGCTCGAACCCCATGCCCGTGTCCACGTGCTTCGCCGGCAGCGGCGTCAGGCCCGACGGCGAGCGGTTGAACTGGATGAAGACCAGGTTCCAAATCTCGATTACGTCCGGCGACCCGCCGTTGACCAGCGGGCCGCCGACCTTGGCCGGCGTGCGGTCGAAGTGGATTTCGCTGCACGGGCCGCACGGGCCGGTGTCGCCCATCTCCCAGAAGTTGTCCTTCTTGTTGCCGGGGTGGATGCGCGACGCCGGCAAATACTTCTCCCACAAGGATTTGGCTTCCAAGTCCGGCTCCAGCCCCTCGGCCGGGTCGCCCTCAAAATAGGTGGCGTGCAGCCGCTCGGGGTCGAGGCCCCAACGCTTGACGAGAAGCTCCCAGGCCCAGTCGATCGCCTCTTGCTTGAAGTAATCGCCGAAGCTCCAGTTGCCCAGCATCTCGAAGAAAGTGTGGTGGTAGGTGTCCTTGCCGACATCATCTAAATCATTGTGCTTCCCGCCGGCGCGGATGCACTTCTGGCTGTTGGCGGCGCGGGTGTAGGCGCGGGTCTCCTCGCCCAGGAAGATGGGCTTGAACTGGTTCATCCCCGCGTTGGTGAACAGCAGCGTCGGGTCGTCCTGCGGCACCACCGGGCTGCTGGGGACGAAGGCGTGCGCGCGGGCCTCGACGAAAAAGTCGATGAACTGCCGGCGGATCTCGGTGGACGACAAGGCGGGGGTCATGGCGGCGGATAATACGCGCCGACGCCATCATTTCACGCCCGCCCTCTGTCCGCCCTCACGCCGACCTCACTCGACCGTCGCCACGCGGATCGCGCACTGCTCCGCCGGGGCGTCGTTCACCGCGTCCTGCAGGGCGAACAAATCGGGCGTCGGCCGGCCCGCGACGCGGGTGATCACGCAGCCGACGGACAGGTCCGCCGGCCGCTCGGGGTCGGGCGCGTCGATCCCGACCACCCGCACCCCGGTGCCGCGCTCGGTCTGGGCGAGCACCAGGCCGCGCCAGCGCAGCCGCTGGGTCTCGCGCCAGACCGGCGGCGAGGCGGAGGTCGAGGCGGGGGCGCGAGTGGCGAGGGTTACGGCCACCGTTTCGGGACGCCGGCCCGTCGCCGGGTCGTCGCGCCACCGCCGGATCGACACCTTCACGCCCGACGCCCGGCCGGCGATCAGCCGCGCGAAGGCGTCGCTGTCGGCCACCGCCTCGCCGTCCACGCCCAGCACCAAATCGCCCGGCCGCAAATCGGCCGACGCCGGCGAGCCGGGGTCGACGCGCTCGACGCGCACCCCGCACGCCCCCGCGCCGGCCGAGGTCCGCTCGTCCGGCGTGGCGGTCGTGACGCTCACGCCGAGGTAGCCGTAGTTCACCGCCAGCCCCCGCTTCAGCCCGTCGACTTTCGCCAGGAACTCGGCGGTGGCGGGCAGGGCGAAGCCGATGCCGTCGGTCGTGCCGAACGGCAGCACGACGGCCGTCACCACGCCCGTCACGCGGCCGTCGAGGTCCAGCAGGGGCCCGCCGCTGTTGCCGGGGTTGATGTCGGCGGTGGTCTGGATCAAATCGCGGTAGACGCGGTCCTCGCTGGCCGACAGTTTGTCGAGCGAGCGGTGCAGGCTGCTGACGACGCCGACGGAAAGGCTCATCCGCCCCGCCGTCCCGAGGCCGACGGGGTTGCCGACGGTGAGGGCGAAATCCCCCCGCCGCACGCCCGCGGGGTCGGCGAAGGGCAGCGGCACCAGTTTCGCCGGCACCTTCAGCACGGCCAGGTCCGACCGCGGGTCGGTGCCGACCACCATCGCCGGCAGCACCCGGCCGTCGTCGGCCGTGACCCAGAGTCGGCCGGCGTGGCCGACGACGTGCTCGTTGGTCAGCAGGAACCCGTCCGCGTCGATGGCGAAGGCCGTGCCGACCGTGCGGGTGAACCGCGCGAGCTTGGCCTGCAACTGCTCGCCGTTGAGCGCGCCCGACCGCCCGGCGTTCTCCCCCGGCCCGGCCGTCGCGGTGACGGCGAACACCGACCCCGACGCCCGGTCCGCCACCGCGCGGAAGCGGGTCTGCAGAAAGTCCAATCCCGACCGGCCGGCCGGCGCGCCGGCCGGGCCGGCCGGGCCGGCCGGGTCGGCCGGGTCGGCCTGCCCGCGCGCCGGGGCGGCGGCAAGCAAAATGAGGGTCGTGGCGATCGCCAGGTACGGGCGGACAGGCGAACGGCTGGGCGGGCGGGTCTCTCGCATTCGCACCCCACTCTCGGCGCCGGCCGGGCCGCCGGGCGGGTCGGCAGGGCGACCGCGGGAGGCGTCGGGCGGCTTGGTTTCGCGGCTCGGGACTCGTCGTCCCCAAGCCGTTATCGTCGCGCGGGCGTGGGTGGTTGTGCGGATTTTGCAGATCGGGCCGAGAAAATCCAGCCGACGCCGCGCTGCCATCGCCGGCCGCCGGCTGACGGCCCGGCCGCGACCCGATAGAATGCCGCCCATGACGCCTTCCCACCCCGCTTCCGCCGCCCGACTCGCCGCCTGCCTGCTGACGGGCCTCGGCCTCGCCGGCTGCGCGGGGCAGCCCGTGACGGTGCAGAGCGACCCGCCGGGCGCAACGGTCCGGGTCGAGCGCGTCTATTCCGACGGCGGAAGGCCCAAGCCGATCAGGCTGTCGGACGACGTCGCGCCGCTGACGGTCTCGCTGCCGTTCGACAAGGGGCAAACCTACCGCATCACGGCCGCCGCGCCGCAGTATCGCGCCGCGTCGGCGGTGGTCACGCCCGAGTCGATTAAAGGTCAATCGTCGGTCGCGCTGCGATTGGCGCGCGAGTACGCCGACTCCTCGGCGGTCGAGTTCCGCCCGGCCTACGGCGACCGGGTCTGGGCGCTGGTGCCGCGGACCGACCCGACGCAGGCCTACGTCCTGGCCGACGCCGCCGGCGGCACCGTCGCGCCCGGCACTGTCGAGGCGGGCGCGAACGCCGTGAACGTGACGAACAACCGCTCGGCGGACGTCGATTACCCGTCGCTGGCGGCCAGCCCGACCGGCGACGCGCTGCTCTACCAGCGGGTTGAGCGCCGCCCCCTGCCGCCGCGGACGGTGGCGATCCCCGCCGGGTCGAAGGCCACGCTGGCGTCGGTGGCGGCCGAGGCGGGCGTGACGGTCGCCGAGCTCCGCCAGAGCAACCCGTCGCTGCCGGCCAAGCTGCCGGAGGACGCGCCGCGGCTGTCGGGCCGGTCGCTGCGGGTCGACGCCGCCGAGCTCGCCAGCGAGATCTACCGCCAGCCGCTGCCGAACGGCCCGCCGAGCCGGCTGACGCGCGACCAGGCCGCCGCCGAGGCCACGCCCGCCTTCACCGCCTTTGGGGACGAGGCGATTTTCGCCTCCGACGCCAACTCGCCCAACGCCACCCTCTGGCGGACCAGCCTGCAGCGCGGCAGCCGGCTGACCCGCGTCACGCGCGGCGACGCGCTGGACTACGGCCCGTCGGCCGGCGGCAACCTGATCGCCTACACCAGCGTCCCGGCCCGCCCCCCGACGGCCGGCGGCCCGACCGACGCGGCGGGCGAGCCCCAGCCGCCGTCGCAGATCTGGACCGCCCGGGCCGACCGCGAGGAGCTCAGCCGCCTGGCCGACGGGTCGCAGGGGAGCATCAGCCCCGACGGCCGGCAGGTGGCCTACCTCGCGCGGGCGGCGCGGGGCGTGCGGGAGCTCTACGTCATGGACGCCAACGGGTCGGCGCCGGAAAAGTTGTACGGCGATTTGGACGCCGATCTGCGCGACCCGGCGTGGTCGCCCGACGGCCGGTACCTCGCCTTCGCCTCCAACGCGCGGACCGAGGCCGAGCGGGCGGCGGGGGTGCCGCGGAACTGGAACCTGTACGTGGTGCCCGCCGACGGGTCGGCCGCGCCGGTGCGGGCCACGAGCAACGCCAGTTTCGACGCCGCGCCGGCGTTCGACCGGTCGGGCCGGGCGATCTACTTCCGCAGCAACCGGGGCGGGGCGTGGAACGTCTGGCGGATCGACGCCGACCCCGCCGCCCTGCTCGCCGCCGCGGGATCGGCCGGGCCGTCGACGGCTCCCTGACCGCCCGAGTTATCGGCCGCGCGAGGGGGGGTCGATTTTGTCGGCCGAAAGTTGTATTCTCCCCTCACCCCGCGAGCGGGCCCCGGCGGAGGAGCCGGCCCGGCACCCGAGGATGGACTGAATCGGACCGAAAACCACCCCTTCTGGAGGCAACGATGAATCGACGTCAATGGCTGGCCGGCGCGGCCCTCTCCCTGTTCGCCGTCACCGGCGGCCTCTCCTGCGGCAAGTCGGCCAACAAGGCTCTCACCGTCGGCTTCTCGCAGGTCGGCGCCGAGAGCGCCTGGCGCACCGCCAACACCGAGAGCGTCAAGAGCACCGCCGAAAAGCGCGGCATCAACCTCGTCTTCTCCGACGCCCAAGGCAAGCAGGAGAACCAGATCAAGGCGATCCAGAACTTTATCGCCCAGGGCGTGGACGTGATCGCCTTCGCCCCCGGCGTCGCCACCGGCTGGGACCCGGTGCTGCGCGAGGCGAAGCAGGCGGGCATCCCCGTCGTGCTGCAGGATCGGATGATCACGACCGAGGACCCGACGCTGTTCAAGGCGTTCGTCGGCACCGACAGCGTGAACGAGGGCCGCCTGGCGGGCGAGCAGATGGTCAAGCTGACCGACGGCAAGGCGAACATCGTCGAGCTCCTCGGCACCGCCGGCTCCGACCCGGCCAAGAACCGCCACGACGGCTTCATGGAGGTCATCAACAAGCACCCGGACATGCACATCCTGCTCAGCCAGACCGGCAACTTCACCCGCGCCCAGGGGGCGGAGGTCATGGACTCGTTCCTCAACGGCCCCAACGCCGGCAAGATCACCGCCGTCTACGCCCACAATGACGACATGGCCCTCGGGGCGATCCAGTCACTCGAGCGGGCGGGCAAGAAGCCGGGCACGGACATCAAGATCGTGTCGGTCGACGGCATCCGCGGCGCGTTCGAGGCGATCGACAAGGGCACCCTCAACTGCACCGTCGAGTGCAGCCCGCTGCTCGGACCCAAGCTGTTCGACGTGATCCAGAAGGTCGCCAAGGGAGAGCCGGTCGACAAGCAGATCATCAACCCCGCCGTCGTCTACACCAAGGCCAACGCCGCCGCGGAGCTGCCGAACCGCAAGTATTAGGAGCGTTTCGGCCCCAAAGGTGGGGTGTCGCGGGTCCGGTTTTGCCCGGCCCGCGGCACCCCGCGCGGAACCAGCGGACCCTTCCCGCCATGACCGACCCTTCCCCATCCACGGACGCCGCGTACGGCTCGAATGCCGTGCTGACGGCGCGCGGCATCGTCAAGCAGTTCCCCGGCGTCCTCGCGCTTGACGACGCGCAGCTCACCCTGCGGGCCGGCGAGATCCACGCGCTGATGGGCGAGAACGGCGCGGGCAAGAGCACGATCATCAAGGTCATCAACGGCGTGCTCCAGCCCGACGCCGGCACCCTCAGCCTGGGCGGCGTGCCGATCGCCCCGGCGTCGGTCCGCGACGCCGAGGCCGCCGGCATCAGCACGGTCTTCCAAGAGGTCAACCTCGTGCCGATGCGGTCGGTGGCGGAAAACTTGTTTCTGGGCCGGTTCCCCACGACCCTCGGCCTCGTCCGCTGGGGCAAAATGCGGCGGATGGCCGAGGCGCAGATCGGCCGCTTCGGCCTCGACATGGACGTGACCCAGCCCGTTTGCAGCTACTCGATCGCGCTGCAGCAGATGGTCGCCATCGTCCGCGCCGTCAACGCCGGCCGGGCCGAGGGCGAGACCGAGGGCCAGGGCGAGAGCCGCACGAAGGTGCTGATCCTCGACGAGCCGACCAGCAGCCTCGACACCACCGAGATCGCCCAGCTCTTCGCGGTCATGCGGCGGCTGCGGGGCGAGGGGATGGCGATCATCTTCGTCACCCACTTCCTCGACCAGGTCTACGCCGTCTGCGACCGCATCACCGTGATGCGCAACGGGCAGTTCGTCGGCGAATATCCGACGGCCGATTTGCCGAAGTTGAAGCTCGTCGGCGCGATGACCGGCCGCGACATCGACCCGGACCTGCACCCCTCCGCCGCCGGCTCCACAGGGTCCACCCGCCCGCCCGCCGCGCCGGACCCCGAGACTGGTGCGGTCCTGAACTACGAGTCCGGCGAGCGGCCGCAGGCGGACATCGAGGTGCGGGGCCTCGGCAAGCGCCGGATGCTCGAGCCGGTCAGCTTCGACGTCCGCCACGGCGAGATCGTCGGCCTCGCGGGCCTGCTCGGCTCGGGCCGCACCGAGACCGCCCGCCTCTGCTTCGGCGCCGACACCGCCGACGAGGGCGGGTTGTTCATCGACGGCCACCGCTTCCGCTTCGGCAGCCCGCGGCAGGCGATCCGCCACGGCCTGGCGATGACCACCGAGGACCGCAAGGCCAGCGGCATCGCCCCCAACCTCTCGGTCCGCGAGAATCTGATCCTCGCCCTGCAGAGCCGCCGCGGTTTGTTCAAGGTCGTCGGCCGGGCCGAGCAGGAGCGGCTGGCCGACAAGTACATCGACCTGCTGCGGATCAAAACCCCCTCCCCCGAGCAGCCGATCCGCCTGCTCTCCGGCGGCAACCAGCAGAAGGTGCTCCTCGCCCGCTGGCTGGCGATCGAGCCGCGCCTGCTGATCCTCGACGAGCCGACGCGCGGCATCGACGTCGGGGCCAAGGCCGAGATCGCCAAGCTCGTCCGCGAACTGGCCCACGAGGGGATGGGCGTGCTGTTCATCAGCGCGGAGCTGGAGGAGGTCGCCGGCCTCTGCCGCCACGTCGTGGTCCTGCGCGACCGCCGGCCGGTCGGCGAGCTGCGGGGCGACGAGATTTCGGAGAAGCGCATCATGAACCTCATCGCCGGCGACGAGCCCAGCCCCACCGCCGTTGAAGCGGTGGAAGCCGCGGAGGTGCCCTCTTGAGTCGATCCTCCCCCCCCGCCGCCCCGCCGCCGCCGGAAGCGAATGGCCGCGGCGCGCTCGCCTACGCCTCGCCCCAGATTTCCGAACCGCGCCCCGACCTCGGCGGCGCGGTCCCCTCGCCGCTGCTGAAACTCCTCTGGCCGCTGCTGGCCCTGGGGCTGCTCCTGCTGATCGGCTTTTTCAGCGTCAAGGGCTTCCTCGACGTCTCGTTCGTGAACCATCGGTTCACCGGCAACCTCGCCGCCATCGCCCTCTACAGCACCCGCGTGATGCTGCTGAGCCTCGGCATGTGCCTGGTGATCGCCACCGGCGGCATCGACCTGAGCGTCGGCGCGATCATGGCCGTCGCCGGCGCGGCGGCGGCGGAATCGGTCCTCGGCGGCCTCTCGCCCTGGCTGGCGATCCTCGTCGCCCTCGGCGCGGGCCTGCTCTGCGGGCTGTGGAACGGCGTGCTGGTGGCGATCCTCGACATCCAGCCCATCGTCGCCACCCTCGTCCTCATGGTCGCCGGCCGCGGCGTGGCGCAGCTCATCACCGGCGGGCAGATCCCCAACTTCAAGGCCCCGGTGCTGGTCTACCTCGGCCAGGGCGTGATCCTTGGCATCCCCTTCCCGCTGATCCTCGCCCTCGCCATGCTCGTCGTCACGGTCGTCCTCGTCCGCAAGACCGCCGTCGGGCTGATGATCGAGACCATCGGCGAGAACCCCGTCACGGCCCGCTACTGCGGCATCCCGGTGAGCACGATCAAGCTGCTGGTCTACGTCTTCTCCGGCTTCTGCGCCGGCATGGCGGGGCTGGTCGACGCCGCCCTCATCCAATCCGCCGACGCCAACAACGCCGGACTCTACCTCGAGCTCGACGCGATCTTCGCCGTCGTCGTCGGCGGCACCGCCCTGATCGGCGGGCGGTTCTACCTCGTCGGGGCGATCCTCGGGGCCCTGCTCCTGCAAACCCTCACCACCACCATCCTCGCCCTCGGCGTGCCGTCGCAGCTCATCCCGCTGCCCAAGGCGGTCGTCATCGTCGGCGTGATCCTGCTGCAGGCGCCGCTGTTCCGAAAGTTCCTGACGCGGGCCTTCCACGCCGTCCGGCCCCCCGCGCCGGCCGGGGAAGGGGCGGTGGCATCATGAGCACTGCAATTACCCCCCAGATCGGCGGCTCCCCCGGACGCGGGCCCGACACCGAGCCGCTCGATCACCGCACGCCCCCGTCCTCCAACCGCCCGCCCGGACTGCCGCGGCTGAACCCCAACGTCCTGCCGCTGCTGGTCACGGTTGGCATCTTCGTGCTGATGTACGCGGTCGGCGCGGTCTCGTTCTACGACAAGAACTTCTTCAGCCTCCGCGTCGGCACCAACCTGATCCACCAGAACAGCGTGCTCGCCGTCGCCGCCATCGGCGCGACGTTCGTGATCCTCTCCGGCGGCATCGACCTGTCCGTCGGCGCGGTGGTGGCCGCCACCACCATCCTCATCGCCCGCATGATCGGCGACGGCTGGAACCCGCTGGTCGCCTGGGCCTTCGCCCTGTTCTGCGGCACCGCCCTCGGCACGGTCATGGGCGGGCTGATCCACGCCTTCCGCCTGCCCGCCTTCATGGTCACGCTGGCGGGCATGTTCTTCGCCCGCGCGATGGCGTTCTACATCTACCCCCAGAACCTGGGCATCGACAGCAAGATGTACGTCGCCATCCAGTCCTCACCGCTCGTGGTGAAGTTCAGGTTGCTGGTCCCGTTTCTGCCCGGCTACGAGAAAAACTCGTTCGTGCTCAGCCTGACGCTGATCGCCTGCACCACGATCCTCTGCTACGTCCTCGCCACCGTCGTCGCGCAGTTCACCAGCTTCGGACGGTACGTTTACGCCCTCGGCGGCGACGAGCACTCCTCGGAACTGCTCGGCGTGCCCATCGCCCGCACCCGCATCAGCACCTACGCCATCGCCGGCTTCTGCTCGGCGTTGGCGGGGATTCTGGCGACCCTCTACAGCTCCTCGGGCGACCCCGCCAGCAAGGTCGGCATGGAGCTCGAGGCCATCGCCGCCGTCGTCATCGGCGGCTCGCTCATCAGCGGCGGCGTCGGCTTCATGGCCGGCACCCTCGTCGGCACCCTCATCGCCGGCCTCATCCAAGTCCTCATCGACTTCCAGGGCGGCATCTCCTCGTGGTGGACCAAGATCGTCATCGGCCTGCTGGTGCTGAGCTTCATCGTCCTGCAACGCCTGCTCCTCCGCCTCGCCAGCCCGAACACGCCGGGAACGTGACCGGGGCGGCCGCGCGCCGCCCGTTTTCCCCCGTGCCCCGCCGCCGAGTCCGCCACAACCGGCGCAACCCGGTCGGAGAACCATCGGCCGCCATCGCGCCGCAATAAACCACACGAAAACTATTTTAGTCGGGGGTCGCGGCGGGGTAGCTGCGGGCCAACGGCCAGCAGTCTTCCGCCCCGCGACCTGAAATCGTCCGATAATTCCCCAACCCCCGGCACCAGTGCTGGCGGTGCGGATTTGCTCCGCCCGCCGCCGGCGAATCAAGCTTGAATAATGGTTATTCAGATCGGAAACGCCGCGAATCAGTGCGCAAACCCCGCGAATCAGTGCGCAACCGCGCCGGATCAGTGCGCAAACCCGGAGGATTAGAGCGCAACCGCGCCGAATCAGAGCGCAACCGCGGAGAATCAGTGCGCAAACGCGGCGAATTAGATCTGAATATCCATTATTCGAGTCTGAATAACCGCGTTTGCGCGCGCAAACCCGGCGGACCGGCCCGCGGCAGCCGGGCTTCTGTTTCAATCCGCGGTCGCTGCCCGCGTGAACGGTGAGGCGGAGCGGTCAGCGCGCAACGGATGCGGCGCGGCGGCGGCCGGGCGGAAAAGTTGCACCCGGCAAAAATTCTCCTCGGATTTCTCTTGACACTCCTTCTCATTGCTGTAGGGTGCCCGTCGCCACGTCCGCCTATTTCGAGCAGGAGCCCATTTGCCCCGACGCCCGCGACACCCCATATCGCCCGCCGCCCGCATCGCCATTGCGGGGGCCGTGGTCGAGGCGCTGGAGCCGCGCCGGCTGCTGGCGGCGGTGTACGCGGTCGACTTCGGGTTCGACGCCCACCCGCAGCGGGTGGATTATGCCCCCCTCCCGGTCCCGCCGCCGACCACCACGCCCGGCGGATTTGTCATCCGTCAGCCGATCCCGATCGGCGGCTTTCCCAGCGGCGTCCCCTACGAACTTACCAACCTCACGACCGACACGGCAGTGGATCGCGCGCTGATCACCCGCGCCCCCGGAACCGACGCCGGTTCGTTCACCTTAACCGCCACCGGCCTGCCGCGCGGCACCTTCGCCGACGGGAACTATGAACTGCTGTTGCCGGTTGAGGAGACTGTTGATCGCTCCACCGCCGGCCACATCATCGAGGAGCCGCACGCCTTCTGGAACCTCGCCGGCGACATCAACCGCGACCGGCTGGTGGACGCCACGGACTTCGACATCCTGCGAGAGCATTTTCTCCAGCCGAACGTAACCTACGCCGATGGCGACTTGACCGGCGACGGCGCGGTCAACTCCGCCGACTTCACCATCCTCCGCTCCCACTACGGCCTGCGCCTCCCCCCGCCGCCGTCGGCGTCGAACAGCACCACCGCCGCCGCCCACCCCGACGGCACCGTCAGCGTGCAGTGGACCGCCCCCGCCGACGGCACCATCCCCGACGGCTACCGCGTCTACCGCAGCACCGACGGGACGAACTTCGCCAAGGTCGCCGAGGTGCCCGACCCCGCCGCCCGCGCCTGGACGGACGCGGGGCCGCTCGCCCAGGGCGAGCGCTACTGGTACCGCGTCCGCCCCTACACCGCCGCGGCGGGCAGCGCGCTGACGACGAACAAGTTCTGGGCCGTCACGCCCCTGCCCGCCCCGGCCGGCTTGACCGCCACGGCCGCCTCGCCGACGGAGGTCGAACTGAGCTGGTCCGACGCCGGCGACGGCACGGCGACCTTCGCCGTGCAGATGGACCTGGGCAACGGCGTCTGGGGCACGCCCTATTCGTTCGCTACGGGCGCCAACGGCCTCACCCAAGCCACGTCGCGGGTCACCAGCACCGGGCGCACCAGCGCGACCGTCACGGGCATGACGCCGGGCACCGCCTCCAACTTCCGAGTCATCGCCAAAACGGCCGACGCGCAATCCGCCCCGTCCGACCCGGCGGGCGTGACCACGCCCGAGCGCGTCCCGCCAGCCGCCCCGTACAACCTCGCCGCCACCAGCCCCGCGCCCGGCAAGATCAAGCTCGACTGGGAGTCCGACGCGGCCGACGTGGCGACCTTCGCCGTCCAGCGGCTCGACCCCGCCGCCGCCGCCTGGGCCACCGTCGCCACCACCCCCGGCACCGCGCGGACCTGGACCGACGCCGGCCCGCTCACCCAGGGCGGCGGCTACCGCTACCGCGTCCGCGCCGAGAACCCCGCCGGCCCCTCGCCCTACACGGCCGTCACCGAGGCCCGCCCGTCGTTCGCCGTGCCCGCCGCCCCGACGGCCGTGAAGGCGGCCGCCAACGCCGACGGCACGGTCACGCTGACGTGGGCCGGCGGGTCGGACAACGAGTCGGGCTACGGCATCTACCGCCTGAATGCCACGTCTTTCGGAATCAACCAAGTTGGCTCTGTAGGGCACGGTGTACATACCTTCGACAGCACCGGCTTGAGTCCCGATCCTGCCGGAGACCAGTATCAGGTGGCCGCGTTCAACCCCGCCGGCGAGTCCCCCCGTGTGACGGCAACCCGCTCTCCGAATGGAGTCGCGACGCCGCAGATTAACCTCATCTCCCAGATCGTCTCAAGAGAGGGAGTGGTGTTTCATTGGACGGACGACTCGCCAGTGGACGAGGGCTACGTCTTGACGAGCGAAGTTGTAGGCCAAGGAACTTGGCCTGATCAGTACTTCGCCGGCGGCGTTCAGCACGATACTCAAATCCAACCCGGTGGAAGAACGGCATCGTGGGCTGTTGGCTGGATTTCCGGGTCTCCCGATCAGAGCTGGAAGTTCCATGTGCGATCTGTCTCCACGGGGGCGGTTTCCAACGAGGTGATGATCGACGGCTCACAATTGGCCGACAAAGCAACGACGTGGAATTTTGTTAATACGACAAACCAGAACCTAATTATGGTCAACGGTCGCGGGAGGATGTACTTCAATGACGGGAATCCCCTCGAGGAAAATGATTACCTAATTGTCCGGCAATCTGGCGCGTTGCGGGGAAGCAACATCTTGCATGGGTTTCATGCGGGGTTCGACATATATGTAGAGACGTACTACCAGCGAGACCCGGCAGATTACGATGGCCTACAACAAGAGCGCGCCGTCGAGCTACCAGTCTTGTCGCCGGGTGAGCCGACCAGCCCTTATCAAGAAGCGGTCGGCACGTTAAACATATTTGTCGGCCCGGCAGTGTCGTGGCTTGACGGCTACGGCCTGGAAACTCCGGGCACCGACGCGGTTAAGTTAGACCTTTATGAAGAAGGGGAATCTGTTAGGCTTGACACCGATAAGCCCGGTGCTAATGAAACAACATTGTATGAGGGCGCAGCCGCTGCCACATCCGTTCGCCTATATCGTAGAGATGAGCAGGCTACCAAAGAGCTGACCGTCAAGTATGCAATCAGTGGAAATGCTTCCGGCGCAGACGTTACTGGGCTTGGGCAAGCAGGTGGCTACGGCTACTCCGATGTCTACACCGCCACTATTCCCGCCGGCCTGCCGTACGTCGACATCGCGATTGCTGCCGTCGACGATGACTTGGTCGAGGGCGACGAAACACTCACGCTGACGGTGTTGGAGGGTGCCGGATATCATGGGGGAACTTCCGCAAAGATCACCATCAAGGACAACGACCTCAAGCCGGACCTCGTTGCCCACCGCACCGGCGGGAAGTTCGGCGAGGAGGTCATCCAAGCCGTCGAGGACGGCGGCGACCCGAGCAAGTACCTCATCCTGACCAACAACGATTACGAGGAGGGTGCCGCCGACGGCGGCCGCGACTTCGCCAACGCCACCGCCGCCATCCCCAAGGGCACCCTCAACCCCGCCGACAATGACCTCGCCCGCATCACCCTCAAGCGCATCGGCCCGGTGGACCAAACCGGCACCCTAACCCTCGAAGTCTCCGACCCCTCCGCCGTCCGCCTCTTCAAGAGCGACGGCACCGAGTTGACCGACCCCACCCTCGACCTCGCCGCCCCCTCCAACCCCTACCTCGCCGGCCTCTACGCCGGCGACGTGGACGTCTGGGTGGAGGGCCTGAAGCCCAACGCCGACTTGAAGCTCTCCCTCGTCCACCGCGACGCGGCGGGGAACGAGCGGGCGCGGGACGATGTTCACATGACGATTGCTTCCGTGAAACTTCAAAGTGTCAACGACCAAGAGATTGAGTTTGTCTCAGCTTGGGAGAAACAGCACTTGGAATACGCTGCCAGCAACGCGGGGTACATCGATGACGTCCTGTTCCCCGAGTCCTCATTCCGCGTTATCGTACAAGGTCTGGGGGCATCGGTGGATCCCAATCTGTCACTAACTTCGGATTCGGGAACGAGCGAGTCTTCTATATTCGATGCTGAGAGGGTGGGGAATACATTTAAGAGTGTTCAGTACGGCGCCCTTTACCGGGCTTTCCTGAACCCGACCGATGAAGAAACTCTTCCGGCAGCGAAACGGGCACTCCTGAAAGACCGATATGGATTGGTGGCTGTCCACAACCCCAAGGGAATCATCAAGTTAGACTCCACCCTAGATTCCCAGCAGCGTGCCATTTACGCTTCACCGCAGGTTGAAGTCAAATTTGACACGGACGTTGTCACTGCTGGCGACATCGTTAGTGGACAGATCAAGATCACAAACCCAGAAAAGGGTGCTCAATACGGTTTTCTGGTAGAAGCCTATGGCGAGAGACAGCTTGTTGGCCCCACCACATCATACAAGTTCCAATTTAAGACAAAATCGGTCGACAAAGATCGGCTAGACGTACATGTTGCTGTCGTGATGAATCCCGCCGACGCGGCCGGCAACCCTTCCGATTCATTGGTCGCTTGGAACGACGACCAAAGTATTTTAGTATTGGAAAAGGATGCTCCTGGTCGGGCAGAGTCGCTTCAGGCTTGGGAAGCACTCAGGGGAACCAACGGCTTAGTCGCCTCATACCCAAATGAACTATATGGGATGAACTTGTCGACCGCTAAGGATCTGAACAACCAAATCTCAAAGGTTTACGCATCGTTCTATAACAAGAAACCTGATATATACAAATGGGGTGGATTGGCCGCATTCGTTTCGAATGTCGGCGGGGATGGAATTGCTGCTTCCGGCTCACTTGCTAATCTGTTCCGACCAGAAGACGGAGCCACCCCATTGTTCCGCCAAATGTACGATGCGTTCACGGACCTTAACTGGACAATCTACTGGGACATGATTCGTCAGCACTTCGCGTTCGAGAATCGGGGCATAGCTGGCATTAACGATTTAAACGCCGCAGGACTTGTTTCGAACAGGCAACGCATTGCGTGGCAAGCTATTCAAGATGGCATCGATGCTGGAAATCGGCCCATCCCCGATGTGAACCTGAAGGCACAGCGCGTATGGGAGGGCACCACGCTGCTGGCTGATGACGAGCAAAACCGGGTCGCTCAGCTTGTCTACGACACTCAAGGCAAGTTCTACCATCAGGTCTTCGGCTTCCTGTCAAATCACCCCTATTTTAAGCATTTTCTCAAATCACCCGTTCCGGGCGATGATAGCCTCTTCACGGATGTGGTGCCTCATGCCGTCAACGGTGGGGGTGATCCAAATGTCGCGGTCGCCACAGATCGGTGGAGATGGTTCACCACGCCGCAGCTCGGCTTAAGCGACAAGTGGAAAGATTGGAATCAGACCCACAATTCCATTCCTGTGACCTCGATCGCCACGAAGTTCAAGAGCATAAGCGGTCCCAACGGAGCATTGGAGGGTTTAGATGCCTTTGGAGATGCATTAAATTGGAGGCCGTCATGACGCTTTACCGCGTGTTACTGCTTGTTGGGGCGCTCACTTCCGTCTTAGTAGCTGCGCCTACTTCTCGGCCTGCTGACCAAGGGGCAGAGAAGCCCCTCCGGCAAGTCACTGTTACCCTGCTCCGTCCGATCACCGAGGTTCGAGGCGTTCAGTGGCAACGTGAGGCCGATGGTAAGCCGTGGCTCTCGACCGGGGTCGAGGAAACGTGCGACGTCAAAGTTCAGATGCCGGATGGGACCGTCTACCCGATCCGAACCCGGCCCCGCCTGGTTCTCTCCCGGACGTTCGATGACCTTGTGACAGACGTGACAGTGCCGCCAGACGAGCAACCCGTCAGTATGAGAGAGAATGTGAGGCGCCTTGAGGACAGGTTGCAGGCATGGGGTCTAACACCCAAAGAGAGCTTGAAAGACAAGATGGCCGATTGGGCCAAGCGTGACTTACCTCCAGGCCGCAGTTATAATATACTTCGGGGGCACATGGACATTAGCAAGCACATTAGTCTCTGGGTGGAAATCCACTCGGCCGGCGACATAGGGTGGGTTATTGTCATCACGTTCGCGGCCGACCAGGAGTCCCGCCGGTATGCGAAAGATTAGGGTTGATTAATAGGACATACCTAACAATGTACCACCGGATGTGGTGGCCGGGCGATTGTATTAGGCCTCCACCCGGCCATATATCGCGCCCGCCCCTCCCTGTCGCCGTACCCTTAGGGCGACCATGCACACCGCCCTTCGACACACCGCCCACCGGCCCTTTTCGCTGCCGGGCCGGCCGTGGCTGTTTTGGCAGACGTGGTATGACCTGCTGTTCGCCCACTGGCCCGCCGACGCCTAGGCGGTGCGGCCGCTGGTGCCGGCGTCGGTGGAGATCGATACCTTCGGCGGGGCCGCGTGGGTCGGGGTCGTACCGTTCCGCATGGCGGCTGTCACGCCGCCCGCCGTTCACATCTTCTCCTTCAGCCCCTTGCGGATCAGCAGCCAGTTCACAGGGTAGGCGGTGAGCAGCCCGCAGATCATCGCGAGCTGCATCATGAACCAGAAGGCGAAGGTGTTCACCGCCAGGTCCGCCCCAAGCAGGTGGGCGAAGAGGTAGAAGTGGGCGAAGGCCATGAAGCCGTACATGCCGACCTGCCAGCTCGTCAGCGACAGGGTGTCGGCCTTCACCGCCGCCCAGATGCCACGGCCGACCGGCAGGCCGCGCATCGGGGCGATGGTGAAGTATTGGAACGCCACGCCGATGGCGAAGGCGAACAGGAAATCGACCACCCACGCGGCGAAAATTTCGCGTGGGAACAGCCAGCGGTAGCCGAACCAGGTGGCGACGGCCGGGAATGCGAACACCAGCCACTCGGCGCAAATGTCGCCCAGCGTGCAGCCGCTGCCGCAGTGCAGGGCGCCCTTGCCGACCATCGCGGGGAAGGGCGTGAGCCGCTTGTTCGGCGGCTCCTCGCCCGCCTCCTTCGCGGCCGCCACCCTCGCCCCGGTCGCCAGTGTGCCGTAGGTGAAGTAGCCCCACACCGCGAGCGGGCCGAGGAACAGGGCGTCGACCGGCCAGACCACGTTCATGATCCACATGTGCTGCGGCCGGCGGAGCTCGTCGAGCGCGATCACCGCCGCGCAGGCGAAGCCGATGGCGAGGAAGGCGATGGACGTCCAGTGGAGCCAGATGGGAATCATGTCAGTCACCTCACGGCGGCGGCCAGATGCGCGAGATTAGAGTTTACCCACACCGGGTATTCCCGTCATCCGGCGGGCCGTGAGCAAGTCTCAACAGATTCGCCTTCGTGTAGAATATACGCTAACATCGGTTCATGGACACTGAAACCCTTCGGGACCGCGTCGCCGGCTGCGTGATCGGGGCGGCCGTCGGCGACGCGCTGGGGCACGCGACGGAGTTCCTCTCCGCCGAGTCCATCCGCGCCCGCTACGGCGCGGCGGGCGTGAGGGGCTTCGAGCGCTGGGGCGAGTACCCCGGCCAGCCGCGGGCGGCGCTGTTCACCGACGACACGCAGATGGCCGAGTGCGTGCTGGGTGCCCTCATCGACGCCGGCCCGACGCCCGACCGCAACGCAGCGATGGCCGACCTCGCCGGGCGGTTCGTCGAGTGGGCGCGGAACCCGGTCGGCGGGCACCGCGCGCCGGGCAACGCCTGCCTGGCCGGCTGCCGCGAGTTGGACCGCGGGGCCGACTGGCGGACGGCCGGCGGCCCGACCGCCGGCGGGTGCGGCAGTGTGATGCGCGTCTACCCCGTCGGCCTGCGGTTCGCCTTCGCGTCGCGTGACGAGCGCGAGGGGTGGGCGGTCGCCCAGTCGTGGCCGACGCACCGCGACCCGATCGCCACCGCCGCCAGCGCCGCGATGGCCGCCGCCGTCGCGGGCTTTTTGACCGGCGACGGGTCGGCCGCGTCGGACCGCGCCGCGTTCGCCGAGGCCGCCGCCGCCGCGTGCCGGCACGATTACAAGACCGCCGGCATGGTCTGCCGCGCGCTGCGGGCGGCGGACGAACGGTCGGACCCCGCGCCGGTGTACGACCGCTACCGCGGCTGGGCCGCCCACGAGGCCGTCGCCGCCGGCCTGTTCGCCGCCGCCCGGCACCTCGCCGACCCCGCCGCCGGAATGCTGGAGGCAGCCAACACCCCCGGCGATTCGGACTCGCTGGCGACGCTCGCCGGCGCGCTGCTCGGCACGCGCAACGGCCTGTCGAGCCTGCCGCCGGAGTGGGTCCGCGACATCGAGCGCCGTGATGAATTGCTGGAGCAGGCGGCACGGCTGGCCGGCCTCATCGCCGCCGACGCGGGGTGAACGTCTGATCGCCTGCCGCTCGCGGCTGGGGCGGGCCACTCCTCCCGCACCTCGCTAGATCAATCTGCACTTGCGAGCCAACGTCCGGCTAGGTAGTACCGACATTCAGGCGCAGCGCGATCGCGGCTTTTGCCGCAGGATGGCGGCATGAGAAGACGCCACGAGTTGACCGACGCCCAGTGGGGGCGGATCGAGGGCCTGCTGCCGGGCAAGGCCGCCGACCCCGGACGCACCGCCGCCGACAACCGCCCGTTCGTCGACGCGGTGCTGTTCGTGCTCAAGACCGGCATTCCCTGGGCCGACCTGCCCTGGCGGTTCGGCAGGCCCAACAGCGTGTGGAAGCGCCACGACCGCTGGCGCGCGGCGGGCGTGTGGGAGCGGGTCGGCCGGGCGCCGGGCGAGGGCCCCGCCCGGCCCGAGGGCCCCGAGGGGGCCGGCGAGGTGCAGCTCGACTCCACCAGCGTCAAGGCCCACCCCACGGCCTCCACCGGCCGCCGCCTGCCGGCGGAAAAAAAGAAGACGCCGACGCGCGGCGGTGCCTCGGGAGGAGCCGCGGCGGGCTGACGGGCAAGCTCCACGCGGCGGTGGACGGGGCCGGCCGGCTGCTGCGGCTGGTCGTCACGCCGGGCCAGCGGGGCGACGCCCCGCTGGCGGGAGTGCTGCTCGACGGGCTGCGGCCGCGGCACGTGATCGCCGACGCGGCGTACGACGGCGACGCGATCCGCCGGGCCGTGCGGCGGGTGGGGGCGAGGGCCCGCATCCGCCCGAACCCGACCCGCAAGCGCAAGAAGCGCTACGACCGCCGACGCTACCGCCACCGCAACGTGATCGGGCGGTTCTTCCGGCGGGTCAAGCAGTGCCGGCGCCTGGCGACGCGCTACGAGAAGAAGGCGGCGAACTTCGCCGGCTTCGTCTGGCTCGCCGCGTTCGTCACCGGGAGCATCTGAATGTCCGCGCTCCCTAGAGCAACTTGCACGATCATCGCTCGCCGTACCCGCAGGCGACCGCGTGGTTGCGGCAGTGCTCGGGCGTGACCGCATCCAGCGCGGCGGCGACGGCGGCGTCCAGTTCCCCCTCGCCCGCCTCGGCCCCCCGCAGGTGGGCCTTGACCTGCGACCACACCTTCCCGATCGGGTTCAGGTCCGGGCCCTGCGGCGGCAGGTGCCACACGCCCGCCCCGGCCGACGCGACCGCCCCCTCCACCCCCGCGACCTTGTGGGCCGAGAGGTTGTCCATGACCACCACGTCGCCGGGCGACAGGGCCGCCGCCGGCATCCGCCGGACCCACTCGAGGAACGGCTCGCCGGTCGTCGCGCCCTCGACCAGGAGCGACGCCGGGCGGACCACGCCCGACTCGCGGACCACGCCGAGGAGCGTCCTCGCCCGCCAGTGGCCGGCCGGCCCGTGCCCGACGCACCGCGACCCCCCGCGGCTGCGGCCGTACCGGCGGGCCATCGACGTCCGCACGCCCGCCCCGTCGAGCCACAGCAGCCTGCCGGGCGGGACGAACCGGCGGGCGAGGGCGAAGTTCCGCCGCCGCGCCCGGGCGCCGGGCCTCAGTTGCTCGCGGGCCGCCACCGACTTTTTTTGTGCCGGTACCCCGGCCGCCGCAGGGCGCGGCAGACGGTGCTCTCGGCGACCCGCGACCCGAGCCGGGCCGCCAGCTCGCGCAGGGTCACGCCGGGCCGGGCGTCGACCTCCGAGGCGAGCAGGGCGAGGTCGGCGGGGGTGAGCTTCGTCGGCACGGCCCGCGCCCCGACCCGCCGCGGCGTCGGCTCGCCGGAAGCGGCTCGCCGGCCTCGGCCCGGCGCCGCCACCGCCGGGCGGTGGTCGGGTCGACCCCGAACCGCCGGGCGGCCTCCGCCGCCGAGGCGCCGCCGTCCATCGTCGCCACCACGCGCCGCCTCAGGTCCATCGACAAGGTTGCCATGCGGCACAGCATGCCGTGCGGGCACAGATCGCGCAAGCTGCTCTAGCCGCGAGCGCAGCGAGCGCTTTTGGGTCGCGGAGGCGAAAAGCGCTCGCTGCGCTCGCGGCAAACAGATTGGGTTGTGGACCCGAGCGTTGATCGTGCTTCGTGCTACAGCAAGTGGGGCACGAATGCCAAGTACAGAGTGCCGCGTTATCGTGGTGCGTCGGGTTTCTCCCCTCGCACCATCGACCAGCAGGCCATGCGGGACGACTGCCCATAAGCGCCGCAGGAGAAGATCCCGCACCCACACGTTCGACCTCGCCGCGGCAGGCAGGGCATCGGGCACCGCGCCAAGCCCCGGCATCGCCGCGGGAAGCTGGTGCGTCGGGCGGTCGGCGACCGCTCGGACCTCGGGGAACCGCGTGTAAGCCGTTGCCCGGTCCGGCGGTTGCGCCTTGTCCCGCCCGCCAAACGTCGGCGGACGAAGTGGGGCGTAGCCACGGGTGTAGTTACGGGCCGATCTGCGACGCCTCGAACCCCGCGCAGTCGGCGGCCGCGCGGCGTTCTTCTGGGGCGTGATGAACTGCGGCACGTGCGACAGACCAAGTTCGCGGCGCAGGTCCGGCAGGTCGGCAAGGGTCGCGGCGATGCCTCGGCGATCGGTCCTGAAGCAGGCCATGAACGCCGGGCAGGCGAAGCGTTGGGGGGACGGCGAAGCGTGGGGGGACGGCGAAGCGTTGGGCGCGAACTTGTGCCAATGTCGCGGCGGCCCCTCCTCGGCGACGGCCGCCGCCGGGGGCACTGTGCTGCCGGACATAAGCTGAACAGAGGGGTTGACTACGGAGCAAAATATGCCCCCTTGCGGCACACACACCGTGCGATTTGCCGGCCCGCCTCGGAGTGAAACCGACGACCCGGCTGTTCCCGCTTTGGACCTGCACTTCGGGCCGCGCTCCCCGACGCGGGGAGGTACGCTAAGTCGTGCGTTCGGCGTCACTTGCGTTCGATGGAGCCGACCGGGATCGAACCGGCAACCCCTGCCTTGCAAAGGCAGTGCTCTCCCAATTGAGCTACGGCCCCTCGGGGGGAGAGCCAGTATAGCCGTCGCGTCCCTATCGTCGATGCGGTGTCCGCCAAATACGCGATCCAGTTCGGCCTGATGTAGGTCGCCGCCGTCGTCGCGCTGGTCGCATCGCCCGGCGGCGCGTGGCGGTATGTTCCGCTCGGATGGACCGCGGTGGCATTCGGAACCGTCGCCACGGCCTACGGGTTCGGGCGGCCGCAGATGTTGATGAAGCGGGCGGACGGGACACAGCCCGTCGCGGCTTGGATTGTGCTGTGGCCGTACTTCCTGCTCGCCCGCCTTTCGCTCGGGCTCTTCCGCCTCACGCACCGGCGTGGCCGGGCGTTTGCGGAGGTCGCGCCGGGGCTTTGGTTTTCCAGGCGATTGTCGGGCCTTGAGGCGCGGGCCACGGGCGTTCGGTGGGCGGGCGTTCTTGATCTGGCGGCGGAGTTCCCGCGCGCGCCCGTGGAAGCCGAACGGTATCGCTCGCTGCCCTTGCTCGATGGGGCGGTGCCGGGCGAGTCGCAACTGCGGGAGGCGGCCGCGTGGATCGAGGGCCAACTGCCGCGGGGGCCGGTGCTGGTGCATTGCGCGCTCGGTCACGGGCGCACCGGCTCGGTCGTGATCGCCTGGCTTTTGCTGCACGGCGGCGAAAGGACGGTGGGGGCCGGCATGGGGCGGCTGCGAACGCTGCGCGAGGGGTTTGGGCTGTCGCCCGCGCAGTCGAAACGGGTTGAAGAACTCGCCGCAACTCGAGGCCGGGGCACCGGACCGTAGCGGGGGTTTCAACTCGCGTTCGACGCAGCCCGTCGCGCGAGAAGGGGCAGACCACGGGGCGGAAATCCGTGGTACGACCACGGCCGCGCCTCACGGCCTTGCGGTCGTCCCACGCCACCACGGCCCCCCGGACGCGGCAAACAGGCCGGGACGCCCGTCGGGGTGCGGCCGCTCGCCCTCGCCGTGACGCAGCCTGCTCCGTCGATGAATGCGAGCGGGGCCGGGTCGACGCCGGGAAGGCCGGCGAGCCACGCGGCCGGCGGCTTCGCCCGAGGCCGGTCGCAGGTCAACGGCATCGGGAGTTTCTGGGGCAACGCCAAGGGGCGGCTGGCGGAGCTCGGCGGGGTGCCGGGCCGCGTATGTTACCTCCACCTGAAGGAGTGCGAGCTCCGCTCCAACCACCGGCGCGGCAGCGTCAACCGCGAGCTGCTGACGCCGCTCCGCTCGCACCCGCGGTGGCCCCCTTTGCTTCCCGAGCCCCTTGCGGTATCGGGAACTGGCAGTGCGCGCCGCCGTCGCGCCGGGAATGTGGACATGGCGGGGACGGCGGGTGCCGGGGAGGGCCGGGAACTAAGCGCTCGCTGCGCTCGCGGCTCAACGGGCGCTGAAATGCTCTCCAGTGTGGATAGAGATGCGAAATGCTATGACGGGCGGCGTCCCAATGCGATCCACCTCCGAACTCGCCGCATCGCCGTTGTCTCATGGGCCGTGCTTGTCGTGTTGCCCTGACTTTGCGGCGAACTGCTCCCGGACCATATACCACTCCGCCAAAGCTCCCCGTGACCGGAAACCGAGCAGGCCCGACCGCGATAGGCCGCCCCGGTCCGACAGCAGTGCCCGCCGCCCCGCCGCCGGCGGATTCCGTAACTGTTCGCGCCGCTTCGGTAGCCGCAACAGTGGGGGCACGCGACTCGGCCGGCGGCGCAACCCTGGCTGCCGCCGACGCTTGGGCCGACACCTGCGGCCCTAAATCTGAATGGTGAGGGATCGACCTTCGTCGCCCGCTTCAACGCAGAGCACCCCGCATCGTTGGCGGGACGCCGACGACGCGGGGGGATTTGCTGATCGGACAGATCCGGCCTACGGGGCGGGGGTCAGGGTCGGGGGGTGCAGGTCGGGGCCGACGGGGACCGGGCGGTTGAACAAGTGGCGCCACATGGTGGGGTAGGTGGCGGTGCCGCCGACGGTCACTTGCGGGCCGCGGGGGATCCAGGTTTCGGCCCACGGGAGGTTCTCGGCGTGGCCGTCGGCGAAGGTGAAGTTCAGCCGGTCGTTCGGGTGGCGGGTGAAGACGACGTTCTTGCCCACGTTGTCCGACATCTTGGGCCAGATTTCCGACTCGGCACCGAAGGGCGGGCCGTCCCACGTCGCCAACTGGTTGAAGTTGCTGGCCGTGCCCTCGCAGAACACGATCGCCTCGCTGGCAGGCTTCAGTTGCGTCGCCTTGATCGCGTAGAAAGCATTGCCCATGTCGCTGATGTTCAGGCGGTACGAACCGGCGATATTATCCCGGTCGTACCGCTGGTCCCACAACGCAGGGTAAGCGGGCGACCGGTTGTCATTGTAAGTCGGATCATAACGCATGATTCCGCTATCGTCGGCGGGGCACTTGAAGACGGCTTGGCTGCCCTTCATCTGGTCGAGGATGCAGTGTTCCCACCCCCAGAAATAATCGTTGTAGCCCCACTCGGTGGAAAGGTCCGGCGCGTAGGGGCTGTACGGCCCGCTGTTGAACCACGCCTTGGGGATGAACCCCTCGTGCTCGTTCTCGAAGAACAGCAGGCTCTGGCCGAGCTGGCGCATGTTCGACAGGCACGCGACGCTGTTGGCCTGCGCCCGCGCCCGGCCCAAAGCCGGCAGCAGGATCGAGATCAGCAGCGCGATGATGCCGATCACCACTAGCAGTTCCACCAGCGTAAAACCGGACGACCGACGGGCGGGCGAACGTTGACTGCTCACGGCAACCTCCAAGATGAATGGGATTTCGCTTCCTCACAAGACTTTAACGTCCGAAGTGCCCCCTGTCAATCGCGCGCGGCAACGCGGGCGGCCCCCGGTCGGGGGGGCCGCTCGCGGTCGTTTCGTGTCGTCAGGCGTTGTTAATGGCCTGTGCCGGAGTGGAGTCACGGGGATTCGAACCCCGAATCCCACCATGCCATGGTGGTGTGATCCCATTTCACTATGACCCCGAAGGCCCCTTTTGCGGGGGTGGTCACGACTGTAGGCCGACCGGCGCGCTTGTCAAGGCATCGGGGTCGGCGGGCGGCACGGATTCCAGGCGGACGGCCACATACGTCAAATCGTCGTCGATCGGGTGGCCGTCGCGGAAAAAGTCGACCACCGCGTGGACCGCCCGCGCCAGGTCGTCGGCGTTGTCCAGCGTCGGGTCGAGCTCCTCGGCGAGCTGCTCGACGCTGTAGCGCTCGCCCTTGCGGTTCTGGGCCTCGGTCACGCCGTCGGTGTAGAGGAGCAGGCACGCGCCCGGCGGCAGGCGGAGGGTTTGGGTGGGGAAGTCCATGTCGGCCTCGACGCCGAGGACGAGCTGGGCGTCGACGTCCATCGGGGCGAAGCCGCCCGGCCCGCTGGCGAGGGGCGGCGGGTGGCCGGCGCAGGCGACCTGCATGGTGCCGCCGGCGGGGTCGACGATGGCGACGAGCATCGTGACGAACTGCCCGTTGAAGGCCTGCACGCAGAGTTGGCGGTTGACCTCCTCGAGGGTTCGGCCGGGGTCGGCGACCTGGACCATGGTGTTGCGGACGAGGAGTTGGCAGGTCGCCATGAGGAAGGCGGCGGCCATGCCGTGGCCGGTCACGTCGCCGATGGTGAGCACGGTGCGGCCGTCGGGGAGGTCGAACCAGTCGTAAAAGTCGCCGGAGATGTGGCTGGCGGGCTCGTTGACGGCGACGATCTTCATGCCCCGCCCCTCGCCGTGGGGGGGCGGCAGCCAGTCGAGCTGGATGCGGCGGGCCTGGCCGAGCTCCTTGTCGAGGAGGTCGGTCCGCATCTTTTCGAGCCGGTTGCGGGCCTTGATGGTCTGCACGGCGGTGGAGACGAGGATGGCGGTGATGGCAATGATGAGGGCGGCGGCCCACTTGGCGGCGCGGGTGAAGGTGTCGTCGACCACGGCGTTGACGCCCGCGAGGCTGCCGAGGACCATGACCCACCAGGTCTGCCGGCCGACGCGGACGGGGTGGAAGGTGGCGACGGCCTCGGCGAGGGAGGTGCCGCCGATCTGCAGCGGGTGGTCGATCACCCGGCGCTGCGGGCGGGCGTCGCCCTGGTTCGCCCTGTGGATCACGCCGCTGACGAACTCCTGGAAGTCGGGGTCGGGGATGTCGGTGAGGATGCTCTTGGCGACCAGCGCGCGGTCGGGCCCGCCGAGGATCACCCCCACGCCGTCGAGCAGGCTGGCGTTCACGCCCCCGTCCTGCCCGCTGTTGAGGGCGGCGAGGAAGCGGTCGATTACGGCGCGGCGGGGGATCACCGCGACGATGACCAGCGGGCTGTCGACGCCCAGCGGCACGGCGGCCAGCAGGGACCGCTCCCCCGTCTCGCCGTACAGGCCGCTGACGGACGGCCCCTTGAGTTGTTCGATCCAGGCGGTGGCGTCGCGGAGCAGGGGGTCGAGGGGCGGGGCGTTGGGGGCGCGGTAGACGCGCAGGACGCGGGCGGCGAGCCGGCCGCCGCCGGGCATCCGGCCGCCGGGGCGTCGGTTGTAGACGACCAGGGCGGTCGCGCGGTCGCCGAGCTGTTCCCAGAGGCTGGCGGAGATGGTCCAGAAGGCGGGCGGGGGCCGGAACTGGCCGTCCTCGCTGGCGCGTTCGATGCCGCTGACGACGGCCTCGCGGAGCTGCTCGGTGGAGCGCGGGCGGGAGGTCGGGCCGGTGGTCGGCCGGGTGGAGGGGTTGGCGGAGGGGTCGGTCGTGGGGTCGGAAGCGGAGTCGCCGGGCGGGGTGATGCCGGCCTCGGCGGCGAGCTTCATCACGGCGAGTCGGGAGAGGCCCGGCGGCGGGTCGGCCGGGTCGGCGGAGCTGCTCGACGACGGCTCGGTCGGCTGGTCGGGTGGCTGGTCGGGTCCGGGGAGGCCGTCGGCACCGCCGCCGGTGGCGCGGCCGTTGGTTTCCGAGAGGCGGAGCAGGTCGAGGGTGTCGAGGATGGAGTCGAAATAATCTTCAACGCCGCGGGCGGTTTGCCGCGCGACGAGGGCCTGGTTCTCCTGGGCCTGGTCGATGGCCTGGGCCTGGGTGGTGGCGTAGATTTCGCGCGTGACGAGGTAGACCGCGACGATGACGAGCAGCAGCAGCGCCGCGTGGACGGCGAGGACGAGGCGGACGTATCGGGGGGCATCCTGCGCCATCGGGAGCGGGGGGCTGACGGGGACTGGGTCCAATCGACGAGGGGGCATTCGGCCGCGGCCGGCCGGCGGATGCCCGCCCGTTCCGGCATCGTACCGCGGGGCGCGGGCGGCGGATAGGCGGCGCGGGGGGAAAATTGTGGGCGGTGGTGCGTGGTGCGTGGTGCGTGGTGCGTGGTGCGTGGTTCGTGGTGCGTGGTGCGTGGTGCGTGGTGCGTGGTGCGTGGTGCGGGGTGCGTGGTGCGTGAGGATTTGAGGTGCGTTGCTGGGCCGGAACAAGCCGGTGTCTGAGCCGAAGGCGAAGGCCCGGGTTCTTCGGGGGCGGATGGGTTCGGTTTCTTTGCGAAGCCGCGAGCGGCGGACTCCGGCGGACCGCCGCTATACTCCCCGCGTGATTCGCAAGCGGGCCCACTACTCCGGCAACGTTCAGGGCGTCGGCTTCCGCGCCACCGCGTGCTCCATCGCCGCCAAGCACGAGGTGGCCGGCTATGTGAAGAATCTGCCGGACGGCCGGGTCGAGTTGGTGGCCGAGGGCGAGCCGGCGGCGGTCGAAACCTTCCTGCAAGCCGTCGCCGACCGACTGGCGGGCCACATCCGCGACGCCCAGATTGAATCGGTCCGCCCCGCCGCCCCGCTGGACGGCTTCGAGGTCCGCCGCTAATCTCCGCCCCACTGCCCACTGCCCACTGCCCACTGCCCACTGCCGCCCATGCACCGCACCTTCGTCATTCTCCGCCACACGTTCTTCGAGTCGGTCGTGCAGCCGATCTACGCGCTGCTGCTGGGGCTGGGGGTGGCGGTGCTGGGCCTGTTCGCGTTCCTGCCGTTCTTCACGCTGGGGGAGGACACGGTGATGTTCAAGGCGGTGGGGCTAGACATCATCCTGCTGCTGGTGCTGATCGCCACGCTGTTCGCCGCCAGCCGGTCGATCTACGAGGAGATCGAGGACCGCACGATGCTCACGCTGATGAGCAAGCCCGTCTCGCGGTGGGAGGTGCTGCTGGGCAAGTACCTGGGCATCGTGGCGGCGGCACTGCTGGCGGTGGCGGTGCTGGGGGCGGTGCTGGCGGCCGCGACGTGGTTCCGCGTGCCCAACGACGGGCAGCTCAACGCCAACGCGATCGACCCGACGGAGCTCAAGCAGATCGCCGACACGCGGGCGATGTACCTCGCGGGCCTCTACCCGAGCCTGGTGCTGGTTTGGCTGCAGGTGAGCGTGCTGGCGGCGGTGGGGGTGGCGATCAGCACGCGGTTCTCGCTGGTGGTGAACCTGCCGACGGTGCTGCTGATCTACCTGGCGGGCAACCTCACGCGGTTCCTCGCCCCGGCCGTCGCGGGGGGCGGGGTGGCCGCGAAGGTCGGGGCGTTCGCCGTGGGGCTGGTGCTGCCGTTCCTGCAAACGTTCGACCTGACCGACTGGACCGTTTACAGCACGATCAAATTGGCCGGCACGCGCTTCGCCGACACCGCCGGCGGCGTGACGCTGGCGGCGATCTGGGGCTACGTCGGCGTGGCGACCCTCTACGCCCTCGCCTACGCCACCGTCGCCCTGGCCGCCGGCATGCTCCTGTTCCAGTCCCGCGAACTCGGCGGGGCGGAGGGGTGAGGCAGCGGGAAGCGGGCAGTGGGCAGAGTTTGGAACCGGCATCTTTTCTTTCTTCACTGCCGACTGCCCACTGCCGACTGCCCACTTCTAAGCGTAGACTACCCTCATGCCCGACCCCTCCCCCGACGCGGGCGCCGCCGGCGACCCGAAGGTGACGCGCGACCAGTTCGCCCGGCAGGTGATCGAGACCGTGCGGGCCCGCTTCCCGCTGGTGAAAATCGCCCGCGCCAACGCCCCGTTCAGCATGAGGCTCAACGGCCACGTCGCCAGCCTGGAGAACCTCTACCGCACCGTCCGCCTGCGGCCCGCCGACGCCACCCGGCAGGTCGAGCGCTGGGCCGTCGAGCTCCTCCGCGCCAGCGAGGGCACGCCCGACCGCGGGGCGGACTTCCCGGACATCTCCGACCGCATCCTGCCGATCCTCGTCGGCCGCGGCGGCGAGGAGGCGGCGGCGCGCGAGCTCATCACCCAGCCCCTGGTGGCCGACCTGGCCGTCGGCTACGTCATCGACGGCGACCGGACGATCGCCTACATCCCCAAAATCGCCCTGGACCGCTGGAAGATCGACGTCGACGAATTGCACGACGTCGCCCTCGCCAACCTGACCAACCGCAGCGAGCAGATGGCCGCCCACGCCGCCACCGACGAGACCGGCGAAGTGAGCCTGGTCCTCTTCCAGACCGGCGACGGCTACGACGCCAGCCGCCTGCTGCTGCCGGGTTTGCACAAGCGGCTGCGCGAGCACCTGGGCAGCCCCTTCGCCGCCGCCGTGCCGAACCGCGACATCCTGCTCTGCTTCCGCGAGGACGAGCCGACGGTGCGGAACCTGCGCGGGCAGATCGCCACGGACTTTCGCACGATGCCGCACCAGATCACCGACGCCCTGCTGCTGGTCACGCCCGACGGCATCGCCCCGCTCGCCCCGATCGGGGAAGAGTTGTAGGGAGGTGGTGAGGGATGAGCGGTGAGGGATGAGTGGTGAGCGGTGAGGGGTGAGCGGTGAGGGGTGAGGGGCTATAGTCGCCTCCCCATGCGATTCGGCCTTTGCACTTCCACCGATCAATCGGCGCTGCTGAAGGCGCAGGGGTGGGATTACGTCGAGATTTCCGCGTCGCGCGATTTGGCCGACGGTGAAAATTACGCGCAACTCGAACGGGTAGCGGACGGTGGCCTACCGCTGTTGGCCGCCAACTCGCTGATCCGCGCCCACCGCATCACCGGCCCGGATGCCGACCCCGCCGCGCTCGACGGCTACATGGCGACCGTGGTCGGCCGCGCCGCCGACGCCGGCGTCAAAATCCTCGTCTTCGGCTCCGCCGGCGCGCGGGACGTGCCCGACGGCTTCGACCGCCCCACCGCCCGGCGGCAGGTGGCCGACTTCCTCCGCCGCGCCGGTGCCCTCGCCGCGCCGCGCGGCATCACGATCGCCATCGAGCCGCTGCACGAGGGCGAGAGCAACCTCCTCAACGGCATCGCCGAGGCGGCGGAGATGGCCCGCGCCGTCGACCGCCCGGCCGTCCGCTGCCTGATCGACTCGTACCACCACTGGAAGGCGTCCGAGCCGCTCGCCGACGTGGCCGATGCGCTGCCGCTGATCGCCCACGTCCACGTCGCCGACCTGGAGGGCCGATCCGCGCCGGGCGAGAGCGGCGCGAGCGACTACCGCCCCCTCTTCGCGGCCCTGAAATCCGGCGGCTACGCCGGCGCGGTCAGCGTCGAGTGCGCCCCCTTCGACCTCGAAGCCCGCGGCCGGGCCGTCCTCACCTTCCTCCGCCACGAATGGGAAGCGGCTTAAGATGTCCTTGGTCCATCGTCCTTGGTCCTTAGTCGTGGCCAACGGATGCCCCCACCAAGGACCAATGACAAAGGACTATCGACCATGCTGACCAAATACCGCCTCTACACCCCCGGCCCCACCAGCGTGCCGCCCGAGACGCTGGCCGCCCTCGCCAAGCCCGTCCACCACCACCGCACCGCCGAGTTCCGCGCGATGTTCGACCGGGTGAACGAGAACCTCCGGTACGTCTACCAGACCGAGCGGCCGGTCTACACCATCACCGGCAGCGGCACGTCGGCCTTCGAGGCGGGCTTCGTCAGCACGGTGAAGCCGGGGGCAAAGGTGCTGAACGTCACCAACGGCAAGTTCGCCGAGCGGTGGGCCAGCTACGCCAAAACCTTCGGCTGCGAACTGACGGAGATGGAGCTGGAGTATGGCACACACGTCACGCCCGAGCAAATGGCCGAGGCGTTGGGCAAGGGCCCTTACGATGCGGTGGTGCTCGTCCACAGCGAGACCAGCACCGGCACCGCCTGCGACTTGGAAAAGGTCGCCAAGGCCGTGCGCGACAAGGGGGGCGACGCGGTGCTGATCGTCGACGGCATCACCAGCATCGGCGCGATGCCGTTTCACATGGACGGGTGGGGCGTCGACGTGGCGATCACCGGCAGCCAGAAGTCGCTGATGCTGCCGCCGGGGTTGGGCTTCGTTTCGCTCAGCGAGCGGGCGGAGGCGGCGATGGACGCCAACGCCGGTCAGCCGCGGTTTTACGTCGATCTGCGGGCCTACCGCAAGAGTTTGGAGAAGGGCGACACCCCGTACACGCCGGCCAACACGCTGATCGAGGGCCTGGGCGTCAGCCTGCAGATGATCCGCGACGAGACGCTCGAGACGGTCTGGCGGCGGACGGCGGCGTGCGCCGAGGCCTTCCGCCACGCGATGGTCGCGCTGGGCATGGACCTCTTCAGCCGCCAGCCGTCCGACAGCGTCTCGGCCGTCCGCTTCCCCGCCGGCGTGAGCGACAAGGACTTCCGCGGCACCCTCAAGGCCCAGCACAACGTCCACGTCGCCAACGGCCAGGGCACGATGGAAGGGCAGATCTTCCGCGTGAATCACATGGGCTACAGCGACGTTTACGACGCGCTGGCCGTGATCGCCGCGATCGAGTTCACGCTCAAGTCGCTGGGCCAACCGGTGCAACTCGGCACCGGCGTGACGGCGGCGCAGCAGGTGTTGGCGGAGCTGTTCTGAACGGGCTTGGTTCGTGCTATGCTTGGACTATGGAAACCCACCTGACCACCCGGCAGTTGCTGGAGTCGTTCGATGCGGTGATCGATCGGATCAACGCCTCGGGCGACACGCTGGTGATCGAAAAGGACGGCTTAGTGGTGTGCAACATCAGCCCGCCGGCCGCCCCTCCGCGCACGGGCCATGAGATTCTCGCCCGCCGCCGGCAGCGGAAAGAGAGTAGGCCGCCGCTTGACGCGGGATTTGAGGCGGATCTCGCCGCCTTTCACGCGGCGTACAACCAGCCAGCGGTCCCCGAAAATCGTTGGGACGATCAGGCCGGATAAGGAGCGACATTGGGCAGCATCCTTGACTCTGGCATCTTCATCGCCGCCGAACGGGGCAAATTCGATTTGGACGACTTGCTGGACGAGATCGGCCACGAGCCGGTGGTCATCTCCGTCCTCACCGCCTCGGAACTGCTCAGCGGCGTCCACCGGGCCACCGACGCGGCGATGCGGGCCGCGCGGCAGGCATTCGTCGACCATGTGCTGCTTGATTATCACGCTCTTCCATTCGACCTTGGCGTCGCCCGCGTTCATGCCCGACTCGGCGCGGAGCTGATGGCGAAGGGAATGCCGGTCGGGGCAATTGATCTACAGATTGGTGCTACCGCGGTCAGGCACGGTTATCAGGTTGTCACTCGCGACAAGCGGAGCTTTCCGAAGATTCCGGGACTGCCCGTCCTGCTGCGCTGACGCCGCTTATCACGCCCCACGCTCCCACGCCTCGAACTTCCCCAGCGACTCCGGCCGCACGCTCTTCGGCGTCGCGGCGATCACCTCCTCCACCGCCGCCCGCGTGATCTCGCCGGCCTCGCCGCTCGCCACGGATTGCAGGAACGGCAGGACGGCCGAGCGGTCGGCGACGTACTTCACGTCCGCCCCGCTGTAGCCGTCGAGCTTGGCCGCCAGATCGTCCAGATCGACGTCGTCGGCCAGCGGGCGGTGGGCGAAGTTGAGCTCCAGAATCTTCCGCCGCGCCGCCACGTCCGGCAGTGGGACGTAGACCTTTTCGTCGAACCGCCCCGGCCGCAGCACCGCGGGGTCGAGTTGCCACGGCACGTTCGTCGCCCCCATGAACAGGATCGGCGAGCCGGCCTTTTTGCCAAACCCCTCCATCCCCTGCAAAATCTGCGGCACCAGTCGCTGCATCACGCTGCTCCCCTCGTCCCGCCGCGCCGGCACCAGCGCCTCGATTTCGTCGATGAAGATGACCGCGGCCGACTCCGCGGCGGCGGCGTCGAACAGGGCCTTGATGTTCTGCTCGGCCTCGCCCACCCACTTGCTCATCACGTCCGCCGGGCTGATGGTGAAGAACGCGGCGTCGATCTCGCCGGCCGTCGCGCGCGCCAGCATCGT
Organism: Tepidisphaeraceae bacterium; assembly: GCA_965260985.1. Lineage (GTDB taxonomy): Bacteria > Planctomycetota > Phycisphaerae > Tepidisphaerales > Tepidisphaeraceae > CBDHCE01. The sequence goes on from CBDHCE010000005.1 coordinate 283,303, forward strand.
CTTGCCGGTGCCCGGCGGGCCGTAGAGCAGCACGCCGCCGCCGGGGCGGATGCCGAACCGCTCGGCCAATTCCGGGTGGCGGAAGGGGTAGAGCATCTTCAGTCGGATGTCCTCCTTCACGCCGTCGAGTCCCGCGACGTCGGCGAAGGTGATGCTCGGCTTCTCGCGCACGAGAAAGCGCGAGCCGTCGGCCTTGTCGCCGTCACCGCCCGCCGCCTCGCCGGTGGCCTCGCGGCGGTCGGTCGACGATTGGCCCGGCCGCCGTTTTTCGGTTTGGGCCGTCTCGCAGTCCTTGGCGAGCTCCAGCAGCCGGGCGGCGGTGGCGCGGCGGGCCTCCTGCAACTCCTCCCCCTTCGCCTGCTTGGCGAGTTCGGCCATCGCCCGCGCCGCCTCCAGCAGGTAGACGCGGGCCGAATCCCACTGCCCCGCCCGCCGCGCGTCGAGGCCGCGCGTGCGGTAGCGCTCGAAGGTGTCGAAGGCGTTCGCCATGGTGAACCTTTCTGCCGCCGATTCGTCCGAGGGCGTCCCGCGCCCCGCCGCGGCGAATTATGAACTTGTGGCCCCGCCCCACTTGCCGCTAGACTCCGCCGCAGCGGATCGATCCGATCCCACGGCCGACCGACTTCCCACGATTCAACGCGACCCGCGCAGAGGAACCGAATGAGCGACTATATCACCACCGGCATGGCCCCCACCGCCGGCATCGCCACGCAGGCCGATTACGCCGACGCCGTCCTCACCGCCCGGCGGGCCAAGAACACCCTGTTCCTGCTGCTGCTGCTGTTCCTGCTGGCCCAACTGACGATCTTCTTCCTGGTCTGGTCCGACGTCATCAAGGTCGGCGGCACCACCGCCGCAACCGTGGCCAACCCGGCGATGACCGCCGACGAGCCGGTCGTGCCGGGGGCCGACATCTCCACGCCCCCCGCCGCCACCACCCGCCCCGCCGACGCCACCGGCGCCGCTTGGGCCCACTACGGTATCGCCGCCACCACCTTCCTCGGCATGGTCTTCGCCCTGATGCTCACGTTCGTGCTGCTCGTGCTGCTGCTGGTGCTCCTGAACAGCCGCGCCCTCGGCGTGGCGGGCCTCACCAGCGCGTTCATCTGGATGCTCCTGCTGCTGGTCATCCTCTTCCCCTACTACGCCCTGCTGAACTACGGCAACCTCGCCACCGCCAACTTCCGCGTGCCCGGCGTGCTCTACACCTGGCAGGAACTGCTGAGCTACGGCCACTTCAAGAGCGACTTCTCCAGCACCTCCCTCGCCGCCGAGACGATTCTGCGGTGGGCGCGGTTCGTCGGCTACCCGATCGTGGGGCTGATCCTGCTGCTGGTCGTGCAGGTCAAGAGCGGCCGGGGCCTCAAGTTGGCCTTGGGCGAGGCCGATGTCGAGACGACGGACGTGGTGGTCGAGCCGGTGTCCTGAGCCGCCGATTCGCCTAGAATCCGCCGCGAGGGCCGCAACCGGGAGGTCGTGAGATGCGTGAAGAACGGAACCGCGTGCAGGGCGACGTGATCGTCGAGGAGCCCTACACCCTCTGGGGCTCGATCTCCGGCGACTGCCGCGTGATGAGCGGCGGCAAACTGTACGTCCGCGGGGCCATCCACGGCGATTTGCGCGTCGAGGAGGGGGGCCGCTGCCACATCTTCGGCAACGTCGGCGGGAGCCTCTACGTCGGCCGAAAGGCGAAGGTCATCAACAGCGGCACCGTCATCGGCGGCGCGACCAACGACGGCGGCCGGCTCTTCCTGGAGGCCGACGCGAAGGTGCTCGGCCCGGTCAAAACCCTCCGCGGCGAGACCACCCAGGAGCCGAAGTTCAAGCTCCCCGACAACCCCTTCGCCGCCCCCCGCCGCCGCCCCACCGGCCAGCAGCCCGGCGAGCGCAAGCGGCCGACCTAATCGTGGAACGGGCGTCCCGCCCGAATTTCTTCTCTTCGTCAATCAAGAAGAATTCGGGCGGGACGCCCGTTCCACGTCACGCGCCCAGCGCCCCCGACGCCATGTAGGCGTCCAGCCCCTTCCCCAAGTCGTACTTCGGCTCGTACCGCAGCTTCTCGCGGCTCAGCGTCAGGTCCGCCTCGGTCCACGTCTGGAAAAAGTCATACGGGTTCTCGATGTATTCCGGCGGCAAATCCGTCCCCAGCACCCGGTTCAGCCCCGCCACCACCTCGTTGAACGACCCCGCCCGGCCGCTGCCGACGTTGAACACGCCCGGCTCGTGGGCCCCCAGCGCCAGCAGGTTCGCGTCCACCACGTCGTCGATGTAGACGAAGTCCCGCCGCTGCTCGCCGTCGGTGAAAATCCGAGGCCGGCCGCCGCCCCTCATCACCCGGCCGAGCTGGCAGATCATGCTGGCGAACTTCCCCTTGTGCGCCTCGCCCGGCCCGTAGACGTTGAAGTACCGCAGCCCCACGATCGGGTGGCTCAGCCGCGAGGCGTACATCGCCGCCAGCCGCTCCATGGCCAGCTTGCTGTAGCCGTAGACGTTCAGCGGCGCCGCGACCACCGACTCCGCGTGCGGCGGCGGCAGCCGGCCGTAGGTCGCGGCGCTGCTCGCCCACACCACCTGCGCCCCCCACCGCTCGGCCAAATCCAACACGTTCCGAAACCCCTCCACGTTCCGCCGCATCATCAGGTTCTGGTCGTGAACCGTCGTGTCGGTGATGCTCGCCTCGTGGAAAATCACGTCGCACTTGCCCACCCGCTTGAGGTCGGCGAAGTCTTCCGACACCTCGATGGTCCGCACATCCCCGGCGTAGGCGATCAGGTCGCGCCAGTCGCCGGACGAAAAATCGTCCACCGCGACGGTGTCGTGCCCGTCGCCGGCGAGCCGCTTGACCAAGTTCGAGCCGATGAAGCCGGCCCCGCCGGTGACGAGAATGCGCACGAGAAACCTCCGTTTGCCGATGTCCGATCCAGCACGGTAAGCACCGCCGCCGCGTTGTAAAGCCGGCCGGGCAGCCGCTCGCGGCTTCGCAAAGAATCGCCTCGCAATTTAGCGTCGCCGCCGCCGCGCGTTCGGGTGCCCGCCGCTCATCGCCGTTCGAAACGACCGCCCTGGCTTCTGCTTCCGCACCCACCTCAGGAACGGCCCGAGCGCCTCGGCCGCCCGCAGCGCGTCGACCGAGGCGTAAACCTTCGCCAGGTCGGTGTTTCCGAACGTCGCGTGGATCTGCTTGTGGCACGGCTTGCACAGCGGCACCCGCACGTCCGCCCCGCCCCCCTTGCTTTTGGGCAGCAGGTGGTGGAGCGTGATCATCCGCTTCGGAACCTCCCGGCCGCAAAGTTCGCACTGGACCGAATCGGCATCGTTGGCTTGCACCCCAGAAGTACGGCCGGCCGCCCCGGCGGGATCGGCCCAGGAAAATCGGCCTGGCCCCGGCGGCGAAAAACCGGATTTGTGAAGATTTCTTGAGCCCCCCACTGGACGCCGGCGGGTGAGCCGGCTATCTTTATTGCACCGCTACACCGGCGGCCAACAGGCGGCGGTGAAGCGGGGGATGGCTCCGGCTTTGCGTTCCCCCCGACGCGCTGTCGTGATGCCTCCCCCGCTTCGCCGCCGTTTTTGTTGCGCCGTTCACTTTTCCCGGCTCACGAAAACTTAATCCTGATTCGCCCAGTTTTCCCTTGCAAACCAGCCGGATTGAAGTAACCTCGCTTGCGGAGGGGTCGGCTCAGGCCGGCCTGGACGACCCGACCGCAGGAGGATCACATGACCTCACACACCGCGACCACCGCGCCTATCACGCCGAAGCCTGTTTCCAAGCGGACCGCCCAGTTCGGCCTCGCCGCCGCCGTGCTGCTGTTCGTCGCCTGCCTTGCCGTGCTGATCCTCGGCGCCCGCAACGCCAGCGCGGCCGACGGCTTTTCAGCCCCCACCCCACCAACCGCCGTTGACGGCCATGCCCTTCAGCCATCCGTTCTGCCAGCCGTGCGATGACCTTCCTCCTCATCGTCCGCTTCATCGTTCTCGAGCTCGCCTCCTACGGCCCGTATGCGTGGGTCGGCTTCATCTCCCTCACGATCCTCCTCGCCCGCACCCTCGGGCGGCCGGGCATCTTTCTCGGCCACCTGCTGATCCTCGCCGCCGTCTGCGCGCTCGACGTCGCGTGGGTCCAAGCGGCCATGGCCCGGCCGGGATGGGATCCGAACGCCGGCCCCGAGTTCGATTTCGTCTTCATGCTCGGTCTCCTGCTTCGCGCGTTCTTCATCAACCTCGCGCTGCTCCCGCTGGCCCTGTTCGCCGCCGGTTGGAAGGTGCGAAGCCGCCGCCGCCCGGTGCTGACGTAAAATATCTCTAGCTTGGCACAGTGGTCGGGGCCGTCGCGTCTCTGGGTGCTACAGAGGATTTCGCACGAACGGCGGCTTTCACGATTGAAGGCGCGCGGATGGGTTAACAACCGAATCATTTAGCCGCCTCCGCTTGCGGGGCGCGTCGGGTGATGTGCGTCGCTCGACACGCCCCGCAAGCGGAGGCGGCTAAATATTGTGCCGGGTCGCACTGGTGCCGAGCACCGCGGAATAGTAGAGTCTTCGTGCGAAATCTTCGTGGCACCCGGCAAGACCAACGCGCGGAATTGTAAAAACCCCCCGATAAGCCGCCGAGCGCAGCGAGCGCATTCTCGCCGCGTTGGGCAAAAAGCGCTCGCTGCGCTCGCGGCTTAACGGGAGGAGGCCGACTCGCGCAAACAAAAGCCGCCCCCGGCGAAGGCCGGGGGCGGCGGGATTAAATCCGTGGTTCAGTCGCCGAGTCCGCAGGCTCAGGCGCGGCGGCGGCGGAGCAAAGTCAGGCCGCCGAGGCCCAGCAGGCCGAGGCTGGCCGGCTCCGGGACGGCACCGGCGGTGCCGCTGAAGCCAAAGAAGTCGACCGTCTGCCGAATCGTGCCCGGATCGCCCAGGTCGGTGGCGGTGAACGAGATGCTGCTCAGGGTTTTCGACGAGTCGATGCCCGTCGTATCGAGTTGGTAGATGCGCGGATTGGTGTTATCCGTGCTCGCGCCGCCCGAGGCGATGTCCACCCGGCCGCCGGTGAAGATTGCGACGGGGTTGCCGCCGAAGTTGTCCGGGCCGGTCAGGGTCTGGGTCGAAGAACTGGTTCCGTCGGTGTAGGAGAAGGTGTAGTTGAACGGGTGGTTGCCGTTCGTCGCGGTGGCGGCGAACGACAGCGAGGAGTAGGCCGCCGGCGTGGTCAGGCTAAACGTCGCGCTCGGGGCGGCGTTGGTCAACTGGACCACGTTGCTCCCGCCGGCGGGGCGGAGCGAGAAGGTGGTGTTCGCGTCCGAGGAGCTGGTGAAGGCTCCGCCCGTCGGCAGGCCGAAGGTCGGGTTGAGCGCCACAAACCCCTGCTGGTAGTAGGCGAACTGGCTGTCGATGCCTCCGGCGGTGATGCTGGAGACCGGCACGGACGTGTCGCCCGCGTCGGCAATCACATCGGCGTTGTAGCCAGAGCCGATGATCGGCGTCTGGGCGGCGAAAGCCGAGGAGGCCAAACCGACGCTCATCGCGGCGGCGGCCATCAACTTGGTGGTCGTGCTCTTCATATTCTTTACCTCCTAAAGGGGGATGTGACGGTGGGGTAAACCCTCCACACGCTGTGGACCAAGGTAGAATACCAGAAGGCCGCTCGAACGCAAGACAAAAATTCTGCCGCCGCAACTTTTTCAGGCGCGACATTTGGCGGCACGCCCCCCGAACCTGCCGCCCCGTCGAGCAATTCGGATTTTGGCGCCGTCCGGATGAATGGCGCAGGTCGTGCCAGCCCCCTTCAGATGACCGCCGTCACAAGAAAAACCGCCCCCGGCGAAGGCCGGGGGCGGCGGGATTGACCCGGAGGTTCAGTGGTCGGGTCCGCAGGCTCAGGCGCGGCGGCGGCGGAGCAGGGTGAGGCCGCCGAGGCCGAGCAGGCCGAGGCTGGCCGGCTCCGGGACGGCGGCGATGGCGGTGCCGCTGATGCCGAAGATGATCGCGTTCTGCGCGTTCGCCGTCCCGCCGCCGGCCAGGCCGGTGCCGGTCAGCGAGATGCTCGCCACCGTTTTCGTCGACGAGATGCCGCCGGCGTCGATCTGGTACAGGCGGGGATTGTTGTTCGTCCGCTGCAGATCGTTGTTCGAGATCTGCACCCGGCCCTGGGCGAAGATGGCGATGTTGGTGTTGACGTTGAAGTTGTCCGGCGCGGTGAGGGTGCCGAGGGTGGTCGACGTGCCGTCGGTGTAGCTCACGGTCGGGGTGAAGGTGTGGGCGCCGTTGGTGCCGGTGGCAAGGAACGAGAGCGTCGAGTACTTGCCCGGCGTCGTCAGCGAAAAGGTGGCGCTGGGCGCGAGGCTGGTCAGCTTGATCGCGTTGTTCCCACCCGCCGGGCGGAGCGAGTACGACGTGGCCGAGTCGGACATGCTGGTGAAGACGGTGCCGGTCGGCAGGCCGTAGGGCGCGGTGCCGGTGCCGCTTTGCGTCAGGCCGGTGAAGCCCTTCTGGACGTAGGCGAACTGCCCGTCGACGCCGCCGGCGGTGATGCTGGCGACCGGGGTGGAGTTGTCGCCGACGTCGGCGATCACGTCGGCATTGAAGCCCGAGCCGATGATCGGCGTCTGGGCGGCGAAAACCGGGGCGGCAACGCCGAGCCCGAGGGCGGCGGCCACAATGAGGCGATTGGGAACGATGTGCATGAGTTTCTCCTGGACCGTCAATGTCCGTTGAGCGACATCGCCCTAACCGGCATCGACTTCGGATAAGGTAGCGGTGCACAACCATAATGCAAGGAAAATCTATTCGCCGCGCACATTATTTTTTGGTCCGATTAAAAGTCAGGCACGCCCGACCGCAGTGCGCTTTTCGAAGGCGTTCAATCGTCCGTCAAATCGCTCAGCCGCCCCCAAATAAGCCCGACGGCCGGGTGCTTGCAGGCTTGCCTCGGTGCAGCGGCAACGCCAGCCGCGCCCGCTGCCGACGGGCGAACTCGGCGAAAAATCGGTCGAGCTGCGCGTGACCCTCCGGCGTCTGGGCGATGAACAGCCGGCCCGCCAACTCCTTGATGCTGCCCGTCTGGCCGCCGTTGTCCGCCCAACCGTCGCGGTCCACCATCGACTCGATCGCCTGGATGAGGTTGTCGACCAACTCGGTCTTCGTGGGCGGGTCCGACGGGTCGCCGTCCGTCCGGTTCGAGTAGACTGCCGCGTCGGACAGCAGTTGGGCGATGTCGTACATCTTCACCACCACCCGCCCGCCGCCCGAATCGGCCGGGGCCTCCACCCGCAGCACGTCGCCGTCGGCGTAGACCGCCAATTTCGAGGGGGCCGACCCGGCGGCCGACTCGTTCAGCCGGTCGAGGAGGATTCGCAGAACCTGCTCGGCCCGGACGCCGCGCAAATCGAGCGACATTGGCAGGCCGGGATCGAACTTCGCCCGCCCGAGTTGCGGCCAATCGACCGCCACGTTCGCCCCGGCCTGAACGCCCCACAGGGCGAGGGCGTCCTCGGCGCGGGCGTCCTTCACGGCGAAGTGGTCGAGCGGGGCGTCGAGCGCCCGCCGCAGGGCCGGCCCCGCCCCGTCGGCGAAGGGGGCCGGCGGCAGGGACCAGCCCCGCAGCAGTTCCCCCGCCGACAACCCGGCCGGCAGCGGGTAGGTTCGGTCATCAACCGACGCGCCCGGCAGGCCGAACGTCGGGGCGGTCAGGAAGACCGGCGGCGGCTGAAGGGCGGGCCGCGAGATTGCCAGCGCCACCACCGCCGCCGCCCCGGCGAACAGCCCCGTGGCCGCCGGCCGCAGCCAGGAGCGGCGGTCAACCGGCAGGCGGGGTGGCGAGGATGAATCGGCAAGGTCGCTCATCGGCTCCCTCCGTCGATGGCAACAACCGGCCGCGGCACGCGCTCGGCAATTCGCAGCGCGGCGAGCCACGCCCGAACCCGCGCGTGGTCGGCGCTGGTCCCCGTGACCACCAGCCGCCCGCCGACCGGCCGCACCGGCCACCCCACGGGCGTCGGTCTGGCGGGCCGCGGCCACACGAACTCGGCCAACTGCCCCGCCGCCTCCTGCCCCGCCGGCAGCACGGGAGGAGGCGGGGAGAAGTACCCGAAGTCCCCGACACCAGTATCCCTGACCGGCCGTCCTGCGGCCGCCGCGGCCGCAATGGCCCGAAACTCGCTCTCGATCCCGGCCAGCCGACTCACCAAATCGCGCACGTCGTACACGCGCACCGACACGGCCGCCGCCGGGTCCGGCTTCACCCGATCGAGCCGAAACGCCACCGCCATCGCCGCCTCGGCCTCCCCCGCCGTCGCGGCCGGCGGCAGCGGCGTCGGCGGGACCAGCCGGTGCCCCACCACCACCGCCACGGCAAACGCGGCGGCGATCAACAGTTCTCGGAGCCACGCCATTCCCGCAAGCGTACCGGATGCCGCACGGCCGCGTCGAGTCCCGCCCCGATCCGCATCGCCCGCGCTTCGCCGGGCGCGGAAACGCGCCGAAGCGCCGGAACAAGCCGGCGTCTGAGCTTGCGAAGACCCGGGTCCTCGGCGCAGCGGCGTCGCGGGGTTCGTTGAGTTTCCGCGCCCGAGACCCGGGTCTTCGCCTTCGGCTCAGACGCCGGCTTGTTCCGGCAAGGGGGCGGGCGTCCGGCTTCAGAACCCCGCACCGCCGCCGTCCGGCCCAGGCGCGCGGGCGGCCAGCCGCATCGCCGCCAGCCGCTTCGAGACCGCCGCGTGCCCCGCGGGCGTGGCCGTCACGACCAGCCGGCCGGCGGCGTAGGTTGCCCCGTCGAACCAGTCCGCCAGCCGGTCGCCGGCGGTTCGATCGGACGCGGCCACCGGCGGGGGGTCAATCAGGTCGCGCACGTCGTACAGCCGGACCGACGGTGCGGCCCCCGCGTCGTCCACCGGCACCTCGAACGCCGCCCGCATCGCCGCCAGCGCCTCGGCCCGACTCGCCGGCGGCGCGGCCTGGGCCGGCCGGATCAGCCGGTCCGCCCCCACCACCGCCAGCGCGGCGACGGTGGCGAGGAGCGTGTCGCGGACGAGCTTGGGCGGGCGCGGCATGAGGCTCCGATACGGACTCAAGGCATTGCAGGCGGCCGAACGTCATTAAAACCCGTGCCACAGCGCCGGCACCTCGTCGAAGCTGCCGCCGATCTGCACCGGCGGGCCGCCGCGGGCCAGCGCGGCCAGCAGCGCCGCCACCTTCGCCTGCACCTCCGGCGTGTGCTCGACCAGCAGCCAGCCGTGCCAAAAATGCATTCTGCCGAGCCTGCCGCCCTGCTCCGCCCAAGATTCCTCCGCCACCGAGGTTTCGAGTTGTTCCACCAGCCGATCGCCGAGTTCCCACTCCCCGGCCGACCCGTCAAAGGCCCGGTCCCACCGCGCCCGTTGCACGACCAGGGCCCGCACGTCGTAAACCCGCGTCACCCCCCGCCGGCCCTCGCATCGCGGAGGTGGAGCGTGGCGGGCAGATCGAGGTTAAACCGGCCCGCTCACGGGTCGACCGGCGCGTTCGCGGATTTTCGCGCCGGCCCGTTCGATTTCGCCGGTGCCGTTTACCGCCCCGCCACACCGGCGAGAAGGCCGGCGCTCAGCCCGACCGCCAACGGGCGGCGCGGCGCGAGCCGCGGTTGTACGACTTGGGAATTGTTCGAGCCATAATCGCTTCACCATATACAAATCTTTTTTCTTAATAGCCGGAGGCGGAAGCCCCGGTTCTTCGACACCCGAAATCGTTCGCCCGCCGACCGCCCCCGCGCGATCAACCGGGGCTTCCGCCTCCGGCTATCAAGGAAGGGCGGCCGCACTCGGGGCAGCGGTCCGGCGAGTGGCGCAGGTCGTAGCCGCACCCGACCCCCCGGCCGGCGCGACCGCCGGCGTCGCCACGGTCGGCCCCGCCGGCACCATCCACCGCCCCGCCGCCACCGCGAGAGAGCCGGCGATCAGCCCGACCCCCAGCGGGCGAAGGGGCGACAGCCAAGAGTGCCGCTTCATCATGTCGAAAGCCCTTCCTTAATAGCCGGAGGCGGAAGCCCCGGCTCTTCGACATCCGAGATCGTTCGCCCGCCGACCGCCCCCGCGCGATCAACTGGGGCTTCCGCCTCCGGCTATCAAGGAGGGGCGTCCGCACTCGGGGCAGCGGTCCGGCGAGTGGCGCAGGTCGTAGCCGCACCCGACGCACCGGCCGGCGCGGCGGCGGGCGGCGGTGCGGGCGACCCGGCGGAGGGCGGGCGTCGCCAGCAGAAGCGCGAGGAGCAGCAGTGCCCACGCCGGCACGGCGAGAACGGCCGCGTCAGAGTGATCGCCGACGGGAACCAGCGGTCCGCCGGCCGGCTGTGGCCACCTCGTCGCGGCGGCGTAGAAGCCCCACCGGCCCGACAGCGGCGGGGTTTGTTGGGACTCCAGGTAGAGTTCCAGCGGGTAATCCGCCTCCAACTCCCCGGCGAAGGTTTGGGCCGCCCACGGCTGACCGGGGCCGAGGCGGTAGCGGGCGGCGTAGATCACCACCTCGCCGACGCACGCGCCGCCGGCGATGAACGTGCCGCCGGGCGACAGCACGACCGCCCCGCGGGCCGCCCGCCCCGGCAGCGCCCAGGTGCCCACCGCGATTGCCGCGAGGACCGCCGCCGCGGCGAGCAGGCCGCGTCGGACCCACCCGCCGACGCCGGTTGCCGTGGGCGGTGGCGCGTCGGTCACGGCTTGCCTTTCAGGTCGAGGGTGGCCCGCAGCCGGGCGAGCTCCCGCGCGATTTTCCGCTGTGCCTCGGGAGTCTGGACGGCGATTAGCCGGCCGCCCCAGTAGGTAAATCTCCGACCGTAGTCTTTGTAGTTGTAGTCGGCCAACTCCCCGATTAGCTCGGTAAGTGCCTCCGACGCCTCCTGCTCGCTACCTGGCGGCGGCGGGTTGCCGTACCTGGCCTCCGCCGGAAGGGTCGTCGGGGGGAACTGCTGCGAGAGCCGGGCGGACTCAAGCATCAGGTCGCGCACGTCGTAAACCCGCGTCACCACTGCAAGATCGTCTGACGGGTTCCTCGCGCGGACGATGACCCCTCCGTCCTGGACGCACCAAGTGAAGGCGATGTCATATCTCCCGCGCGTCGCGGCCAGACCGTCAAGCACGTCCGCCGCCGACGCCCCGCCGGCATCGACGGTGAGGGTGATGGGCGTTTTAAGAACATTTGCCGGGTCGTCGAACGAGTTCCACTGCACCGCCACGTCCACGCCGGCGGCTTCGGAAAACGCGACGATCGCTTCATCCAACGGCACCCCCGCCAGCCGCAGCGGCCGGGCGAGCGGTTGGTCCATCGCGCCGTCCACCCGCCGGGTCTGCTCGTTGAGCCGCAGGCCCGCGGCGTAGTCGTCCCACCCGTCCAGCCGCACGCCGGCCGGCAGGGCGCGGTCGGACGTATACCGGGGCGGCCCCGCCAGCCACAGCGCCGCCACCGCCGCCGCCCCGGCGAGCAGGCCGAAGGACAGGGATTTTAGCAGTCGATTCATTTCGCCTCCCCGCGATCGGTCGCCCGCAGCGCCGCGAGCAGGAAATCGACCTTCCGCTGCGGGGCCGGGGGGAGCGTGACGATCAGCCGGCCGTCGGACATGAAGTAGCCGTAGAACACCGGGTTCCCAAGGCCGTGGTAGCGGTATTCGGTCGTGCCGGGTTCGACGGTCTGCTCGAGTAGGTCAATCAACGTGAGGTCGTCCGACGGATCCGCCTGCGGCGCAAAACGGGCGGAGAATTGGGCGGCGGCATCGAGCAGGTCGCGGCAATCGTGAAGCCGCGCCGTGAGCGTCGGGGACTCGACTCTGTAAGAGGACACCATCACCGTTCCGTCCGGCTCGACCCAATACGCGAAGTAATAAGGGCCGAGCTGGTGTTTGATGCTTTCCATCATCTCGCGCAACGTCGGATCGGCATGCGGCACATCCACCGCCACCTCCGGCCGGACCTTTTGATCCAAATCCTTTGGCGGCGTCCACCGCACCTTCACGGTCAATCCCGCCGCCCGCAGCGCATCGACCGTGGCTCCGAGCGTGGTGTGGCCGAGCCTCAGCCCCGGCAGGCGACGGGCCAGCACGGCGTCCTGCGGCACCGGCCGCGCGACGGGGTCGGGCGGGTGGTGCCATTGCTACGCATTGATCCCCACCACCAACGCCGCCGCGACCGTGGCGACGGCGGCGTCGGGCACCTAGTTTCGCGGGGTGAACCGTGGGAACCGCATCCGCCCAATCCTACGGTATATTTGTCAACTCGCCCGTTTAGCCGCCCCGCTTGCGGGGCGCGTGGACGTCCTATACGCGCCCCGCGAGCGGGGCGGCTAAACGGGGAATCGCTTCCCGCCGCTTGCGGCTTCGCAAAGAAATGAACGTCCCGAAGAAGTTTTCTTTGCGAAGCCGCAAGCGGCGGGCGGCCGTTACGCGCCGACCAATTCCCCCGCCGGCTCGCGCTGCGCCGCCGCCTCCACCGCGCGGCGGACGCTCTTTGCCAGCCCCGCGCAGTCCAGTCCCACCTCCGCCAACTGCTGCTCGCGCTTGGCGTGGGCGATGAACCGGTCGGCCGGGTGGCCCAGAACCGTCAGGTCGGCCGTCGGCAGGTTGACGGCCACGGCGTGTTCGATCACCGCAGTGCCGAAGCCGTTCTGCACGCTGTGGTCCTCCACCGTCAACACCGGATGACCGGGGCGGAGGATTTTCGCCAGGGTCGCGCCGTCCACCGGCTTGGCGAAGCGGGCGTCGATCACCTCGACGTCCAACCCGTCCTCGATTTGCAACAACTCCGCCGCCGACAGGGCGATCTCGCACAGTGCGCCGTAGACCAGCAGCGTCGCGTCCGACCCCGTCCGCAGCACGCGGGCGCGGCCGAGGCGAAGGTCGGAGGCGTCGTCCGCCAAATCGGGCGCGACCATGTCCTCGAAGTTCACCGACGGCACCGTGTCGCGCGGGTACCGCAGCGCGGTCGGCGACTCCAGCGACACCGCCAGCCGCAGCATCCGGTTCAGGTCGGCCTCATCGCTCGGGGCCATCAGCACCATGTTCGGCAGCGGCCGCAAAAAACTCTGGTCGAGGAAGCCGTGGTGCACCGGCCCGTCATCTCCCACGAACCCCGCGCGGTCCATCGCAAACACCACCGGCTGCTCGTTCAGCACGACTTCCTGCCAGATCTGGTCGTAGCAGCGTTGGGTGAACGTGCTGTAGACCGCGCAGATCGGCCGAAGCCCGGTCTTCGCCATGCCCGCGGCCATCGCGCACAAATGCCCCTCGCAGATGCCGGTGTCGATGAACCGCGTCGGGTGCTTCTGCTCGAACTTGCTCAATCCGGTGCCGTCGGGCATCGCCGCCGTCAGCGCGACGACGCGCGAATCCTCGTCCGCCAGCGCGATCGCCGCGTCGGCGAAGGCGGCGGTCCAACTCTTGCCCTCGCCCTTGCTGATCTCCACCCGGCACCCCTCGACCCGGAACGCCGCCGGCGAGTGCATCTTCGTCGGGTCCGCCAGCGCCACGTCCGACCCGTGCCCCTTGCGCGTCTTGACGTGCAGCAGCACCGGCTTGTCGACGTGCTTGATCTCCGCCAAAAAGTTGATCAGCCCCGGCAAGTCGTGCCCGTCGATCGGCCCCATGTACTTCAGCCCCATCGCCTCGAACATCTGCCCCGCCCACATCGCCCCCTTCACCCCGCCGGTGAACCCCTCCCACGCCTGCTCCACCGCCCGGCCGAGCGACTCGGGGAACTGGTTCACCAGCTTCTTGCTCACCCGCTTGAACTCGTCATACGTCGTGCTGACGCGGACGCGCTCGAGATACTCCCCGAAGGCCCCCTGCGGCCGGCTGATGCTCATGCCGTTGTCGTTCAGCACGATCAGCAACTGCCGCTTGAGGGTGCCGGCGTTGTTCAGCCCCTCCAGCGCCAGCCCGTTGACGATCGACGCATCCCCCACCACCGCGACCACATGGTTCTGCCGCCCCGCCATCTGGTCGCCGCGGGCCATGCCGACGGCCGTGCTGATCGCGGTGCCGGCGTGGCCGACGGCGAAGAGGTCGTAGTCGCTCTCGGTCGGCATCGGGAACCCGCCGACGTGGCCCTTCTTTCGCAACTCCGCGAAATCCCCCGCCCGCCCGGTGAGCATTTTGTGCGGGTAAGACTGGTGGCCGACGTCCCACAGCAGCCGGTCCGGCCCGTGCGGGTGGGGGCCGAAGTCGTACGCCGCGTGCAGCGCCACCGTCAGTTCGACCACGCCGAGGTTGCTGGCGAGGTGCCCGCCGTTGGCGCTGACGGCGTCGAAGATCGTGCCGCGAATGTCGGCCGAGAGCCGCTCGAGGTCGGCCATCGACATCCCCCGCAAATCGGCGGGGCTCTGAACGCGGCCTAGGACACTGTCGAGCTGAGACATGCAGGAACCTTCCGAACGGGCTGCGCCGGCCCCGGCCCGCGCGTGCGAACCCTTGTTGTAGCCCCCCGCCGCGGTTTCGTCCATCGGCGGAATCGTGAAAGCCAACGCCCCGCCCCCGTCGCCTCCCCCCGCGCCCCGCTTCCCCACCGGGGCGAATCCCCCACCCGGCGGAAGCGATCCGCTACGTAGCGGAAGCAATCCTGTACCCAGCGGAAACAATCCGCTACCCAGCGGAAGCGATCCTGTACCTTACGGAAACGATCCGCTACCCAGCGGAAACAATCCTGTACCTAGCGGAAACGATCCGCTACCCAGCGGAAACAATCCTGTACCTAGCGGAAATGATCCGCTACCCATTGGAAACGATCCGCTGCCCAGCGGAAACCGCCGGACGCATGGCGGAAACCGCCCCCGGCCGCTCGTTCACCGACGGCCCGAAGGGCCGGGCGGCGGCGGCGCGGCGGGCCGCGTCGCCGACTCCCCCGCCGCATCGTCCGCCCGATAACCCACCGTGTCGGCCGCGATCAAATCCAACTGCGCCCGCACCGCCGGCGTCTTCCACGGTCCCGGCTGGCGCCCCTCATACGCCCGCACCGCCGCCGCGGCGGGTCCGGCGGCAGCGGGACCAGGTCCGGCCGCCGGTCGACGAAGGCACCGAGCGCATCGAGCCCCTCCTCCCGCGTCGCATCATTCAAGTCCCGCGCCGCCGGAATCCACTGCTCCGCCGTCTTGAGCTTGTAGGTTGGCGGGTCGTTCGCCGGCCGCGTCGCGGGGGTCGACGGTGCGGCGGGCGTCGCGGCGACCGCCGGGGCGGCCAGCAGGAGGATCGCGGCGAGGCATCGGCGGGCGGGCATCGGGCGCTCCGGGTGAACGGGTGGCGGTGGAGAAAATCTACCGCGTCATAGCCGGGAGCGGAAGCCCCGGTTCCCGCCGCTCGCGGCTTCGCAAAGAAACGAGGGGAAATCCAACCCTCCCGCGCCGAAGAACCCGGGTCTTCGCCTTCGGCTCAGACGCCGGCTTGTTCCGAGTGATTTGGGCTCCTTTTGATTCGTGCGCGGCGGAATCCTTCGGACACCAACCAATGAGACAACGCTCTTTAATAGCCGGAGGCGGAAGCCCCGGTTCTTCGACGGGCCATCCCCCTCGAAAACAACCGGGGCTTCCGCCTCCGGCTGTTAAGGAACTTCACTCGCCCGCCGCCGGCCGGGTCGCGGGTTGCAGCGCATAGAGGCGGCTTAACGCGGCGGTCTCGGCGCCTTGGCCGTTGCCGAAACGCTCCGCTGCCTGCCGGGCCGCGCCGACGGCGGGGAGGGCGTCGGGCCCGAGGGCCGCCAACCCGCCGACGAGGCCGTAGAAGACGAAGGCTGGATTGGAAGACGCGCCCAACGGGTCCGCCGCGGGCAGCCGGCGGAAGACCCCGCCGATGGCCTCCGCGACGGATTGGCGGTCGGCCGGGGCCATCGCCGCCACCGCCCCGCCGGGGCCGGCGTTGGACTCGATCCACGCGCTGATCTTGTCTGCCGTGGGCCAGGCGTCGGGCGGGAGCGCGTCGAGCTGCGCCACCAGCGACGCCGCCGCGTCGGCGGGCTTGTAGGACGGGTCGGCCTTCAGCAGGGCCGAGATCGACGCGAGGCGGACGGGGGTGCGGGAGGAGTTGAGGCCGCCGCGCAGGGCCTTGACGGCGGCCGGGTCGCGCGGGGCGATGGACGCCAGCCCGTCGGCCGCGGTGGTGCCGAGGGCGTCCAACTGACCGTCCATAACGCCGGCCGGGGCGGGGCCGTGGTCGAGCAGGCCGGCGAGGGTTTTGACCGTCCGCGCCCGCTGCTCGGGCGTGGCGGCGTCGGCCGAGGCGAGCAACGCCGCCGCTTCGACGGCGGCGGCGCCGCCGCCGCCAAAGATGAGGTCCGCGTCGGACGCCGCGGCCAGCACCGCGTCGATCCGCCCCGCCCACGCCGCCGGCTGCGTCTTCACCAGCGTCGGCAGTTCGGAGGCGATCCGCGCGCGAACGTCCATCGACGGGTCGCGCGCCAGCAGGTCGGCCAGCACCGGCGCGAGGTCCGGCTGCACGGGGGCGAGGGCCACCAACGCCCGCACCCCCTCAAGGCGCGTGCCCTCGTCGCGGTCGAGCGCGACGTGCATCCACTCCCGCGACGTCTTGAGCTTGTACGTCGGCGGGTCGTTCGTCGGCAGTGTGGCGGGCGTCGCGCCGAGTGCCGGGGCGGCGAGCAGGAGGATCGCGGCGAGGCAGGGGCGGGCGGGCATGGGGGCTCCGGGTTGGGTTTTCGACTTGAAAAAACCTACCCGAAAGTAGCCGGGAGCGGAAGCCCCGGTTTTCTGACAGGGGATCAACCATCAAAGAAACCGGGGCTTCCGCCTCCGGCTATTCGGGCACACGATTCGATGCAATGGACGAAATCGCTGAAGTTATCGGTCCCGCTCCACCACGAACCGCGCCAGCGCGCGCAACCCGTCGGCGGGCGGGCCTAGCGGGTCGATGGCGGCCAGGGCGGCGGCGAGTTCGACGGCGGCGTGGCGGCGGGCCTCGGGCTCGCCGAGGAGGCCGGGGTAGGTGCTTTTGCCCCGCGCCGCGTCCTTATTCGTGGCCTTGCCGAGTTGCTCGGGGGTGGCCGTCACGTCGAGCAAATCGTCGACGATCTGGAAGGCGAGGCCGAGGTGTTGGGCGTAGGCCGTGACGGCGGCGAGGGCGGCCTCGGGGGCGCGGGCGCTGACCGCCCCGAGGCGGGCGGCGGCCACGAGCAGGGCGCCGGTTTTGAGCCGGTGAATCCGCTTGAGACCCTCGAAATCCGGCGGGTGTTTTTCGCCCTCCAGATCGAGAATCTGCCCGCCGATCATGCCCGCGGGGCCGGTGGCGACGGCGAGTTCCTTCACCAGGGCGGGCACGGCGGCGGGGTCGGCGTCGGTCGCCAAGACCTCGAAGGCGAGCGTGACCATCGCGTCGCCGGCCAGGACGGCGGTCGCCTCGCCGTAGACGACGTGGTTGGTCGGCCGGCCGCGGCGCAGGGCGTCGTCGTCCATCGCCGGCAGGTCGTCGTGGACCAGGCTGAAGGTGTGGATCAGCTCGATCGCGCATGCGGCGGCGAGGGCGGAGGGATTTACTTTCTCCCGCGAAGTGCCCAACGCGGCGGCGACCTCTAAAACGAGGGCCGGCCGCAGGAGTTTGCCGCCGTCGAGCAGGCTGTAGGCGACGGCCTCGACGATCTTCGGCGGCGCGTCGGAGCGGTCGCGCAGGCGGTCGATCAGCCCGGCCAGCGCGGCGTGGGTGGCGGCGGCGTGGCGGCGGAGGATGTGGGCGGCGTCGGGGGCGTCGGGGGCGTCGGGGGCGTCGGGGGTCATTCGACCCCCTCGGCCGGGGCGGATTGCAGCTCGCCGGCGTCGCCGCGGCTCAGTTCCTCGATCTGCTTCTCGGCCGAGTTCAGCACGCCGCGGCAGTGGCGGATCAGCGCGTTGCCGCGCTCGTACTTGGCGAGCGTCTGCTCCAGGCCGACGTCGCCGGCCTCGATCTCGCGCAGCAGCCCCTCCAGTTCGGACAGGGCGTCCTCGAACGATTCGGGGGGCTTGGGGGCGGGTTGCTTCTTCGCCATCGTGGGGAAATATAACGGGGGCCGGGGCGGTTGTCCCGCGCGGCGGGGGTTTGCGCCACGGGCCCGGCCCTGAAGAGCAGGGTTTTGGAAAGTTTGGGAAGGGGGAAAATGGGGGCTTTCAGGAATTGTGGGGCGACGGTTTGGAGGGGTCATCACCACGGGGTATCGCGCTACTATTGCTCTACCAACCGGAGTCCGCCCATGACCGTCACCGAGTTCCGCACCGTCGCCAACCCCGCCATCCCGCCGACGCGGGTCGGTGAAGACTCCCCGGCCGCCCGCTACCTGGCGGTGCGGCGGCAGACCGAGCGCATCTGCGCCCCGCTGGAGATCGAGGATTACGTCGTTCAGACGATCCCGGACATCAGCCCCGCCAAGTGGCACCTCGCCCACACCTCCTGGTTCTTCGAGCGGTTCCTGCTGGTGCCGCACGCGGCGGGGTATCGGGAATATCACCCGCAATATAACTTTTTGTTCAACAGTTATTACGTCACGGTCGGCGCGCGGCACTGCCGGGTGGCGCGGGGGCAGATCACCCGGCCGACGGTGCGGGAGGTCTACGCCTACCGCGCCCACGTCGACGAGAAAATGGTGGCGTTCCTGAACGGGCTGGACGACCGGCAGATGGCGGAGCTGTCCGGCGTGTTCGACGTCGGCCTGAACCACGAGCAGCAGCACCAGGAACTGATGGTGACGGACGTGAAGCACGTCTACGGCTGCAACCCGCTGTACCCGGTGTACCACGCCCGCGAGATCGAGCCGCCGACCGGCATCGGGCCGGCACGGTGGGTGAGCTTTCCCGAGGGCGTCCGCGAGGTCGGGCACGCCGGCGACAGCTTCTATTTCGATAATGAGCTGCCGCGGCACAAGACGTATGTTCAACCCTTCCGCTTGGCCGACCGGACCGTGACCAACGGCGAGTTCATCGACTTCATCGCCGATGGAGGATACACGACGCCGACGCTGTGGCTGAGCGACGGCGCGGCGTGCCTAAAGGCCAACGGCTGGGACGCCCCGTTCTACTGGGAAAACCGCGACGGCGAGTGGTGGCACTTCACGCTGAACGGCTTTCGGAAGGTGAACCCCGACGAGCCGCTGGTCCACGCGAGCTACTTCGAGGCCGACGCCTTCGCCCGCTGGGCCGGCGCCCGGCTGCCGACCGAGCGCGAGTGGGAGGTGGCGTGCGAGGCGTCCGGCGCGACGGCGGCGGACGGGAACTTCGTCGAGAATGAGAACTTCCACCCCGTGGCGGGCAAGACCGGCCTGATGGGGAATGTCTGGCAATGGACCCGCAGCCAGTACGACGCCTACCCCGGCTACGCCCCGCCGCCGGGGGCCTTGGGCGAGTACAACGGCAAGTTTATGTGCAACCAGTTCGTCCTGCGCGGCGGCAGTTGCGCCACGCCGCGCAGCCACATCCGGCCGACTTACCGCAACTTCTTCCCGCCCGAGGCGCGGTGGCAGTTCAGCGGGCTGCGGCTGGCGAAAGATGCTTGAAAGCAATTAACCACAGAGAGCACGGAGGGCACGGAGGAAGTCACAGAGGAGAAGTTTTGCTTTGCCCTCTCTGTCTCTGTGGTTCATCTCTTGCGTTGACGAGGAGGAGCAATGTTGCAAACGATTGAGGCCGTCCCGGCGACCGCTTCGGGCGAGTTCGAACGCGAAGTGATCAACGGACTGTCGGCGGACCAGAAGTGGCTGCCGTGCAAGTGGTTTTACGACGAGCCGGGCAGCCGGCTTTTCGAGCGGATCACGCGGCTGGACGAGTATTATCAAACCCGAACCGAACTGGCGATCACGCGCGACCACCTAGATGACATTGCCGCCGCCGTGGGGCGGGACGCGCTGCTGGTCGAGTATGGCAGCGGGATGAGCACGAAGACGGAACTGCTGCTGTCGCGGCTCAACGGCTCGCTGGCCGGCTATGTGCCAATCGACATCAGCCCGTGGTACCTCAAGACGGCGGCGGCGAAGCTGGAGCGGCGGCACCCGACGGTGGAGATCCTGCCGCTGTGCGCCGACTACACGGTGCCGCTGACGCTGCCCGAGCCGGCGCGAAATGTGAGGCGGCGCGTGGCCTATTTCCCCGGCAGCACCATCGGCAACTTCGACCGCCCCGCCGCCGTCGCCTTCCTGCGAAGCGTCGCCGAGACCGTCGGAACCGGCGGCGGGCTGCTCATCGGCGTCGATCTGGTGAAGGAGCCGTCGATCCTGCACGCCGCCTACAACGATGCCGACGGCGTGACGGCCGAGTTCAACCTCAATCTGCTCGCCCGCATCAATCGGGAATTGGACGGCACGTTCGACCTGAACCGGTGGTCACACCACGCCCTCTATAACCCGACTTCGAACCGGATCGAAATGCACCTGGTGAGTTTGGCCGATCAATCCGCCACGGTCGCGGGACGGCGGTTTAACTTTGATGAGGGCGAGAGCATTTTCACCGAAGTTTCTCACAAATACACGCCGCGCAACTTCTCATCACTGGCGTCTCGGGCCGGCTGGTCGGTTCAGAATGTCTGGACCGACGAGCGGCGGCTGTTCAGCGTCCAATACCTCACCCTTCTGTAGGAAGCACCCATGTCCAGCGAACACTCCGGCAAGACGGCCGAGGACTATGAAGACAAGTACACCAAGCCCGAGTTGCGGGAGGAGTTGAAGGAGAAGATCAAGGCCGGCGACAAGGGGGGCAAGAAGGGCCAGTGGTCGGCCCGCAAGAGCCAGTTGCTGGTCCACGAGTACGAGGCCGGCGGCGGGGGCTACAAGGATTCGGGCCACAAGACCGAGGGGCAGAAGTCGCTGGAGCACTGGACCGAGGAGGAGTGGCAGACGATGGACGGCGACCGCGCCCGCGAGGCCGACGGCACCGTCAAACGCTACCTGCCGAAAAAGGCGTGGGATGAATTGACGGACAAGGAAAAGCAGAAGACCGAGGCGAAGAAGGAAAAGGCCAGCCGCGAGGGCAAGCAGTTCGTCGACAACACGCCGGCGGCGAAGGAGGCCCGAAAGCACGCCAAGGCGGCGGTGGAGGCCGAGGGGCTTGCGTCGAAAACCGTCGCCGAACTGCACGAAATGGCGTCGGACTTCCAGATCGAGGGCCGGTCGTCGATGAATAAGGATGAATTGGTTCACGCGATCACGCAGGCGAGCGGGAGCGGGTCGTAGCGCAGTGACCCGTCAGTTACGCCCGCAGGCGGTCGAGCAGCGTCCGGCCCTCGCCGACGCCGAGCAGGCGGACCTCCTCCCCCTCGCGCAGGTTGTTGAGCACTTGCACGTGCGTGGCGTTGCTCCGCCCGAGCCCGACCTCGCGCGCCTCCAGCCCGCCGGCGGGGGTGCGGACGAACGCCCACGCCCGCTCCCCCTCGGAGTAGACGGCCGCGAACGGCACGGCGATCGTGTCGGGCACGCGGTCGACCAGGATCGTCGTCGACGCCGCCAGGCCCGGCTTCAGGCCCGTCGGCGTGGCGTCCAGCGTCAGGTCGACCGGGTACTCCTTCAGGTCGGGGTTGAAGTAGCGGTTCTGGTTGTCCGGCAGCACGCCGACGCGCGTGACGCTCGCCGCCAGCGGCCCCTCCACGCCCGCCACCTTCACCCGCGCCCGCATCGGGTGGTCCGGGTCGGCCCGCAGCGTGATCGCGCGGGACTCGTCGACCATCACTACCGCCTTCATCGCCCCCACGTCCGGCAGGCGGACCACCAGTTGCTGGCCCATCACCTTCGACCCCGCCCGCAGCGGGCCGTCGCTGTTGTAGTAGACGCCCACGCTCGTCGCGTACAGCACGATCCCCGGCCCCGGCGCCCGCACCACGCACGCCGCCACGATCCCCTCCAGCCCCTTGAGCGTCTCGGCGCGGATCGCCAGCGACTCGGTGGCGGCCTGCTCGGCGGCGACGTGCTGGTTCATCTCGCTTGCCGCCTCCGACCGCGCCGTCTGCTGCTTGCTCCGCGCCTCGGACACCTTGTTCGCCCGGTCCGCCAGTTCGCGCTCGTGCGTGTACTTCACCAGCACGTCCAGCGCGACCTGCTTCTCCTCCACCGTCGACTGCTTGTTCTCCCGCTCCGCCTGCGCCTTCTTCAGGTCCGACGCGGTGGTGAAGCCCTTGGCGTAGAGGCTTTGGGTCTGGATGAAGTATTCCTGCTTGTCCGCCAGTTCGCTCGTGGCCGTCCGCAGCTCGCGTTCGGCGGTCGCCTTGAGCTTGGGGTAATCGCCCTCGGCGTACTCGGTGAGCATCAGCTCCGCCAGCCGCAGCTCGACGC
Organism: Tepidisphaeraceae bacterium; assembly: GCA_965260985.1. Taxonomy (GTDB): domain Bacteria; phylum Planctomycetota; class Phycisphaerae; order Tepidisphaerales; family Tepidisphaeraceae; genus CBDHCE01. Next base: position 305,516 of record CBDHCE010000005.1, read on the forward strand.
CGGCGGTCTTCACCGCCGCCGCCCCTTTGGCGGACTGAATCTCCCGCTGCTCGCGGGCGGCCGTCAGGTCGCTCTCGGCCTTGTGGACGTCCAGTTTCGCCTGGTCGAGCTGCGTCTTGGTGGCCGAGGCGTCGATCTCGAACAGCCGGTCGCCGCGCCTCACCAGCGTCCCCTCGGGCGCGATGTACAGCAGCGTGCTCTCGCCCGGCACCGGGGAGAGGACGTCGAGGTTGTCCACGGCCTCCAGTTCACCGTCCTGGCGCAGCGAGATCTCCAAATCCCGCCGCGCGACGGGGTAGAACAGCGGGCCGCCCGCCCCGCCGCCGCCCGTCAATGGCAGGTGGCGGTAGGCGACCGCCGACGCCGCCACGCACGCGACCACGGCCAGCACCCACAGCCATCGTTTGGGGGAGGCCGGGGCGGGACGGTAATTGAGCGGGTTGCGCATGGAGAACCCCGTGAGTTCCGATGGGTCGCGGCAACGGCGCGGAAACTGTCGCACGGCCGCGCCAAAAAAGCAACCGCGCCCGCCGCCGTTTCACCCTTTTCGGACGAAGATTCGACGCTGACAACAACCGAACGCCGGTATAAGCTGCGAGTCTAGTGCCATTTGCAACCAAAACTGCCCAGACCCGCCGAGGTGCCGAATGAATCCCCAGCCCCGCCCGGTCCACCCCGCCCCGCCGGGGGCGTCGGAGAAGCTTCCGCCGCCCGACGCCCCGCCGGTCACCGCCTTCTCGCCCGACGGCCCGAACGGCCGGGCGGCGTGGAAGCGGTACGCCGACAGCCGCCTCCGCCAGTTCGCCGCCCGATAATTTTCCGCCGCCCCGCAGGAGTTTCCCGAATGCCCGACGCGTCGACCCCATCCCGCCCGCCCTTCGTCTGGGGCGTCGGCATCGAGAGCTCCACCCTGCCGCACCTGGGCGTGGACCAGTTCGCCTGGACCCAGCACGACAAGTTCTGGCGCGACGACCTGCGCCGCGTCCGCGAGACGCTCGGCGTCCGCCACCTCCGCTACGCCGTCCCGTGGGACCAGTGCGAGCCCAAACGCGGCACCTTCGACTGGGCCGTCGCCGACGAGCGGATCGGGTTCTGCCGCGAGCTGGGCATCGAGCTGCTGATGGACGTGATGCACTTCGGCACGCCCGCGTGGCTGCCGCAGGCGGTGGGCGACCCGGAGTTCCCCGAGGCGCTCGAAGCCTTTACGGCCGAAATCGTGGGGCGATACCGCCACCAGATCACGACGTGGTGCCCGGTGAACGAGCCGCTGGTGACGGCGCTGTTCAGCGGCGACTTCGGGTTCTGGCCGCCGCACGCGCGCAAGTGGCGCGGCTACATGCCGGTGCTGGCGCGGGTGGCGCTGGGCACGAGCCGGGCGATCCGCGCGATCCGCCGGACCGCGCCCGAGGCCGTCGTGCTGCTCTGCGACGCCGCCGACCACTTCAAGACGCGCGACGACACCCTCCGCGGCGAGGTGCAACTCCGCAACCTCCGCCGGTTCGCGGTGATGGACCTGATCCTCGGCCGCGTCGACCGCCGGCACGCGCTCTATCCGTGGCTGACGAGCTACGGGCTGAGCGAGCTCGATTTGGAGTGGTTCCGCACGCACCCGCAGTCGCCGGACGTGCTGGGGCTGGACTATTACCCGCACAGCGACTGGCAGATGGACCGCGGCCCCGACGGCGCGGCGCGGCAGAAGCGGGCCGACTCGCCGGTGGGCCTCTACGGCGTGGCGGGCGAGTATTACGCGCGCTACGGCCTGCCGATGATGGTCACGGAGACCAGCATTGAGGGCCGGCCGATCAACCGCGAGGTGTGGCTGGAAAAGCTCGTCGCCGACGTGCGGCGGCTGCGGGGCGAGGGCGTGCCGCTGACGGGCCTGATCTGGTGGCCGGCGTTCGACCACCTCGACTGGGACGGCGCGATGACCCACCGCGTCGGCAAGCTGCACGAGGTGGGGCTGTTCAAGCTCACGCGCCAGGCCGACGGCGTGCTGAAGCGGACGAAGACCCCGCTCGCCGACCTGTACGCCGAGCACGCCGCCTCGGCCGACGAAAAGGTCGGCCCGCTGGAGTTCGTCGCCACCCCGGTTGAGACGGCCGACGACCAACTCCCCCCGCTGGCCGAATCCGCCTGGGCCGACCCCCAGCCGGACATGGCCGATCCGCTCGCGGCCCGGAACGAAAAGTCGCCGACGGACGCCTTTTTCGGCCCCTCGGCGGACGCGAAATCGAACGGCCACGCCCTCCCCTCACGCCCCACGAATCACGCGCCACGCACCGCCGACTACGGCATCCTCGTCTTCAGCCACCTCCGCTGGGGCTTCGTCTGGCAGCGGCCGCAGCAGTTCCTCAGCCGCTTCGCCAAGCGCCGGCCGGTGCTGTTCGTCGAGGAGCCGTGGTTCGACGTCCACGAGGGCGGCGCGGCGCGGCTGGAGCTGCACCAGGTGATGCCCAACGTCACCGTCGCCTGCCCCCACTGCCCGCCGTCGTGGGCGGCCGACCCGACCATGCCACGCCGCCTGCGGGAGTGGGCGCGCGAGGCGATCGAGCAGGTGAATGAGTCGGGCGCGTTCGACCGGCCGCTGCTGTGGTACTACTCGCCGATGGACGCCGCGTGGTCGCTGGGCCACTTTGAGGGGCGCGGCGTGGTCTACGACTGCATGGACGAGCTGTCGGCCTTCACCGGCGCGCCCAAAACGCTGGTGGCGAACGAGGCGCGGCTGATGGAGCACGCCGACGTCGTCTTCACCGGCGGCTTCAACCTTTACACGAAAAAGGCCGGGCAGCACCCCAACGTCCACTTCTTCGGCTGCGGCGTGGAATATCGCCACTTCGCCGCCGCCGGCGACCCGGACACTGCCGTGCCGCCGGACATCGACTTCGCCCCCCGGCCGATTTTGGGGTGGTTCGGCGTGGTCGACGAGCGGGTCGACTACGCCCTGGTCGGCGAGATGGCCCGGATGAAGCCCGAGTGGTCCTTCTGCATGGTCGGCCCGGTCGTGAAGGTCGACCCCGCCCTGCTGCCGCACAGCCCCAACCTCTTCTGGCTCGGCGGGCGCGACTATGGCGTGCTGCCGAACTATTGCAAGGCGTTCGACGTGAACATGATGTGCTTCGCCATCAACGCCGCGACGGAATACATCAATCCGACCAAGGCGTTGGAATATCTGGCAACGGGCAAGCCGGTGGTGAGCACGCCGGTGAAGGACGTGGTGAAGCAATATAGCGACTTGGTTGATCTCGCCGCCACGCCCGAGGCGTTCGTGGCCGCCGCCGAGCGGGCGCTGCACCACCGCGATCAGGCCCGGATCGACCGCGGCATCGAGCGGGCGAAGGCGAGCAGTTGGGAGTCGATCGTGGGGCAGATGCAGGATTTGATTGACGCCGGCATCGCCGCGCGGGCCGCGTCGGACGCGGCGGCGGTCGAGCCGTTGACGGAGGATGAATTGGCGTACCAATACGCCGCCACGCAGGGGTCGTAAAAGGTCGTGAGGGGTCGTTTCGTTCGGACTCAAGGGAAGCAATGCAGAAGAAAATCGTCATCATCGGCGCCGGCCCCACCGGCCTGGGCGCGGCCTACCGGCTCAGGGAGCTGGGGCACGAGAACTTCCACCTCTACGACCGACTGCCCTACCTCGGCGGCCTCGCGGGCAGCTTCACCGACCCGGCCGGATTCACCTGGGACATCGGCGGGCACGTCATGTTCTCGCACTACCAATACTATGACGACGTCTTCAACGAACTGATGGGCGAGGATTATCAGTTGAACGACCGCGAGTGCTGGGTGCGGATGATGGACCGGTGGGTGCCCTATCCCTTCCAGAACAACATCCGCTACCTGCCGAAGGAGGCGACCTTCGAGTGCTTAAGCGGATTGGTGGAAGCCCAAACGAAGCGTGACCCGAAAGCGGCGGAAAACTTCCAGCAGTTCGTCGATGCCGTCTTCGGCGACGGCATCGCGCGGCTGTTCATGAACCCTTACAACTTCAAGGTCTGGGCGCACCCGCTCGAAATGATGAACAAGGAGTGGATCGGCGAGCGCGTGGCAGTGCTCGACATCAACCGGGCGATGAAGAATGTCGTGATGGGCACCGACGATTTTGGGTGGGGGCCGAACAATCGCTTCAAGTTCCCGCTGTTCGGCGGCACCGGCGAGTTTTATCGCCGGTTCAACAAGCCGCTGGCGGGGCACTACACGCTGAACAAGTCGGTCGACTTCGTCCACCTCGACCGCAAGGAGGTCCGCTTCTCCGACGGCGAGGTGGTGAAGTACGACCAGCTCATCACGACCATGCCGCTCGACAAGTTCTGCAACGGCGTGGCCGCCGGCGACGTGCCGGAGGAGATCAAAACCGCGGCGGCCGGGCTGCGGCACAGCGGGGGGCATATGGTCGGCATTGGCATCAAACAGCCGTGCCCGTCGACGAAGTCGTGGATGTATTTCCCCGAGGAGAACTGCCCGTTCTACCGCGTCACCTACCTCAGCAATTACTCGCCGCACATGACACCGGAGAAGGATTCGCACTACTCGCTGTTGTGCGAGACGAGCTATAGCGAGTTCAAGCCGGTGGACAAGTCGGCCATCGTTGCCGACACGATCACGGGGTTGGTGAATGCCGGCTTGATTAGCGATGAGGACCGGAAGGACATCGTCGACACCTGGCAGTACGACGCCGGCTATAGCTACCCGACGCCGAGCGTCGAGCGCGACGGCATTTTAAGTCAGGTCATCCCGTGGCTGGAGCGGCGGGAGGTCTACAGCCGCGGCCGGTTCGGGATGTGGAAGTACGAGGTCTCGAACACGGACCACACGCTGATGCAGGGCGTGGAGCTGGCGAGCCGCCTGGTGCTGGGCGAGCCGGAGACGACCATCGGCATGACCTACGCCAGCACCGCCGACGGCCGGAACGCGGCGGAGCACGGCGTGAAGAATGGGGCGAAGCTCGACGGCACCGTTCGCCACGAGCGGTCGGCCGTCGCCGGATCCGGCGACCCGAAAAAGGCGGCCGAGGCGGCGGCCTTCCGCGAGCGGGTTCGGGTGGGGGATAAGGTCGAATCGGACGTGAGTGAGGAGGAGTTGGGGATCAAGGTGTAATGTATTGCCGCTTGCGGCTTCGCAAAGAAATCTTTCCGATCAAGAGTTTCTTTGCGAAGCCGCAAGCGGCAATACTCACGCCGTCAGGGGCGGAAACTTACTTCTGCCGATCGGCAACCCTCGGTACTGTTCGATCAGCCGCCGGTACTCCCCCGCCACCTTCCTTGGCTTGCGGTTCAAGTCATACAACCCGACCTTGCAAACGTGCCCGCGCGGCTTGGTTAGCGCGCTGTCCCAGTCGAGCATGTCCAGCAGCCCGTACCAGGTGAAGCCGATCACCGGCACGCCGTCGTCGCGCAGGCGCAGCAGGTTCATCCACTCCTTCCACAGCCACTCATTCGCCTTGCCGGCGGTGCGGTTGGTCTCGGTGTGCATCACCGGCACGCGGTAGCGGTCGTAATATTGGCGGGTGATGACGTAGTAGCCATAGACATCCCCCGCCCCCGTGCTCCGGCCGTCGGCGTGCAGGACGTGCTCGTTGGTGATGTAGTAATCGGTCCCCATCACGCAGTGCGCCTTCAGGTCGCCCTGGGCCATGAACCAGCAATACTCCTCGTCGCCCATGCCGCCGAGGGCGAGGTAGCGGTACATCGTCGCGCTGACGTCGTGGGCGAACAGCAGGTCGAGGGAGAGGAACCGCCGCTCGTTCAGGAACCGGGCCCGCTCGACCAGGTCCGGCCCGCCGGGGTGAACGTACTCGGTGCTCTCGCTGAAGATGAACACCGCCTCGGCGTTGACCGACAGGATCGCCCGCATCGCCAGGATCGAGGCGCGGACCGAGTGCTTCAGGTTCGTCACCCACGCCCGGTCGCTCCGCAGCCGCTCGTTCCACCACCCGAAGGCGGCGGAGAACTGGGCGGTGACGTAGATCTCGTTCACCGGCGTGTAGAACCGAACGTGCGGGTAGCGATTGGCGAACGCCCGCGCGTAGTCGGCGAAGTGGTCGGGCCACTGGGGGTTCTGGAAGTCGCCCAGCCAGTCGGGCAGGCCGAAGTGCAGCAAGTCGATGATCGGCTCGATGCCCAGGCGGCGCATCTCGTCCATGGCGCGGTCGCAGAAGTCCCAGTCGTAGTGGCCTGGGCCGAGGAGGATTTTGCAGACCGGCGGCCCGTACCGCAGGTGGGTGAGGCCGAGGTCGCGGACGAGCCGGAAGTCCTCGCGGTAGCGGTCGTAGTGGCCGGTGAGGGCGAGTTGGTCGACGCGCGTGCCGTCGCCGGTGATCGGGCAACTGCACTCGATGCCGGTGGCGAACATGAAGCGGAGTTGCTCGACCGCCGCGCTGGGCTGCGGGGCGGGGTCGAGGCCGAGGCGTTGGGCGCGGTCGGCGGAGAGGGCGGGGCTGGAGAGGGCGGGTTCGCTCATTAGCACTGGTCATCGGCCGTTCGGCGGGCCGGCTTGCACCTGGTCCGACCGGCTCACCACGACCCTTCACCACGACCCGCCGCCGCCGCCGCCGAAGCCGCCGCCGCTGAAGCCCCCGCCGCCCGACCAGCCGCTGAACCCGCCGCCCCCGCCCCGGCTGCTGCTCAGGTTCGTGCTGCTCTGCGGCCGCGTGCCGAAGACCTGCCCCATCGACCCCATGCCCCGGCCGAGGTCGCCGATGAAAATCCGAGGCACGAACGGCCCGCCCCGGCCGCTCACGAACCAGTCCGGCGGCGCGGTCAGCAAATCGGCGAACTTCCCCGCCCACTCGTCCGCCACGCCCAGCACGATCGCGTAGGGCAGCAGCCTGCTGAACGTCGACGGGTCGGCCTTCCCCTCCGCCACCAGCCGGTCCTTTTCGACCAGCATCAGGAACCGCTTGAACCCCAGCACCTCGCGCAGCGCCGTCGAGCCGGCCAGCGTTTTGGCCGGCATCGCGCGGGCGAAGGCGAGGATCAGCCCGCCGGCCAGCGCGACGCCGATGCCCCACGCGACAAAGCCGCCCTGATAGCCGACGAACGTCAGCACCAGCCCCGCGACGCCGACGAAGACGCCGAGCATGGTGTAGGTCGCCCGCACCGTCTCAGGGTTGGCGGTGAAGAACTTGCGGTCCATCAGCGCGCGGAAGATGCCCTTGCGGATGCCGCCGAGGCTCGCGTGGAAGCTGCCCTTGAGGTCCGACAGCATCACCTTCCGCCGATCGACCGCGCCGTACTTGAACAGCGCGTCGTAAAACCGCTCCTCGTGCGGCAGCAGCGGCCTGGCGTCGGCCGGCGGGTCTTGGCGGGTGAAGCGGTAATCGCTGCTCGACGTGAACCACCCCTTTTCGTCCAACTGCTCGATGGAGAGGTAGCCCCGCGCCGCCAGGTCGACCAGCGTCGACACCACGTCGGACATGTCGCACGACTCGTCGATGAGGGTGCCCATCTCCGCCGGCGAGAGGTTTTCGGGCGGGTCCCACTCGACCGCGATCGCCTGCCCGCCGCCGACGTCGCGGCCGGCCGTGGTCCACCGCCAGAAGAGCAGGCCGAACGTGATGAGCGGGAAAACGACGGCCGGCCACCAGTCCTTGATGATCCACCCCAGCCGCGTCGCCCAGCCGGGCAGGACGATCGAGCCGGACGGCAGGCGGGCGACGAGCGTCAACCCCTCGCCCGGCCGGAGGTTGCCGGCGGAGAAGATCACCGCCCCGCCGTCGCGGTCGACGATGCCGGGGTCCGTCGAGCCGGGCACGCCGATGAAACTCTTGGCCCGCACCTTGTCTATCGGTACACCGTCGGGCGGGGTGAGGCGGGCGGTGACTTGCCGGATCGGGTAGGGCCACTCGTTGCCGGTCACGTTCCAATACAGTTCCGGCTCAGGCCTGCCGTCGGCACTCCCCTCGGTGAAGACGTTGACGACGCGGCGCAGGCGGTAGGTGAGGACATAATCCTCGCGCCCGGTGACGAGCCGGTCGGCGTCGCCGATCTTGACGTTCACGTCCGGCCCCTGCCGCTGGACGCTGTAGGTCCGATTATTGCCCTGCCCGTCGGTCACGCTCTCGACGGCCAGATCGACGGTGTATTGCTGTCGGTAGCGTTCGTATTGGACCGGCACGATGCGGAAAATGCCGTGGCGGCTGGCGGACTCGAAGTCCATGGCGATGTGCTCGGTGACGTGCAGCGTGCCGTCGCGGTCGAGTTTGAGGTCGGCGTCGAAGGAGCGGATCAGCTCCGCCCGCGCGGTGGCGGCGAGGGTGAGGAGGATCGAGAGCGTCAGGAGCAGCGGCCGCATGGGGCGAGTGTAGCGACCGGCCCGCCGGTTGCGGCGCCGCAGCGGATTCGGCCGCTCGCGGCTTCGCACAGAAACGCTTTGGGGTCGACGGTTTCTTTGCGAAGCCGCAAGCGGTCGGGCGGTTTCCGCTACGATGTCCGCATGGTCAGAACCGTTCTCTGGGTCGCCGTCGGGTTGATCGTCCTCGTCGGCGGCTTTCTCGCGTGGACGTACAACCGCCTGACGCGGCTGCGCCAGAACGTGGCCGAGGCGTGGTCGGCGATCGACACCGAACTCAAGCGGCGGTACGACCTGGTGCCGAACCTGGTCGAAACGGTCCGCGCCTATGCCGGCCACGAGCGGCAGACGCTGGAGGCCGTCGCGCAGGCCCGCAGCGCCGCCGAGGCCGACCACGGCCCCGCGCCGTCGCAGGCGGGGCACGAGGACCAGTTGTCCCAGCAGCTCCGCAAGCTCTTCCTGGTCAGCGAGGCCTACCCCGACCTCAAGGCCAGCGGGCAGTTTCTGGACTTGCAGAAGCAGTTGAGCGAGACCGAGACCCGCATCGCCAGCGCCCGGCGGTTCTACAACGCGAACGTGCGCGAGCTGAACACCGCCGTCGCCTCCTTCCCGACCGCCCTGCTGGCGGGGCCGTTCGGGTTCAAGCCGGTGGAGTATTTTGAGGTCCAGGGCGAGCAGCGGTTCGCGCCAAAGGTGGAGATGGATGGGTAGCGGGAGGCGGGGAGTGAGTAGCGGGTAGCGGGGGGGAAGAGAAGAATGAAGATCATCCTCCTCTTTCTTCCCCCCCGCTACCCGCTACCCTCCCCCACCTACTCCTTAATCTTATCAAACAGCGTGCTCTGCACCCGGTTGAACTCGGCGAACTTCTGGTCGAGCTGGTTCATCAGCCGCTGGAGTTTGCCCTTGTCCGAGGCGGGGTCGGCGAGGGCGTCGCGGAGGGCGGTGGCGGTGCCTTGAAGGTCGTTGGCGCCCTGGGCGAATTGGCGGGCGGAGTCGAAGAGGTCGAGGTTGCCCTTTTCCGAGTTGCTGGGCTTGTAAAGGAGCCGCCACGGGCTGCTGCGGATGCTGGCGCTGGCAGCCTCCAGGTTCGAGGCGGTCCGCTGGACGCCCTCGACCACCTGCTGGATGCGGCCCTTGTTGTCGACGACCAGCGTCCGCGCGGTAGCGGAGACGGCCTTGGCGTCGCCCAGCACGGCCTTAACGGTATCGAGGGCGGTGTCGGCCTTGGCGAGGGCGGTCCGGCCGTCGGCGATGAGCTTGTCGGCCTGGTCGATCAGGTTCGGCAGCTTCTTCTTGCCAAGGTCGGCGAGGTCGCGGGCGTCGGCGAGCGTTTGCTTGAGGGTCGGGCGGTTCTCCCGCAGCGCGTCACGCGCCTCGGCCAGCGCGTCCTTCCCGGTGGCGGCGGCGGCGGAGAATTGATCGGCGAGGGGGCCGGCCTTGGCGTTGAGGGTCGCGGAAAGCCGCTTGAGCTCCGCCGCGGTGGCCGAGGCGTCGGCGAGGGTTTGCTTCAACTCCGGCGTCAGGCTGCCGAGTTGCGCGATCAGCGCGTTGATGCCGCCGGCCCTGCCCTCGATGGATTCCTTCGGCTTGAGCTTCGCGCCGGTGCCGAGTTCGTCGAAGTTCACCCACGCCTGGCCGGTGACGGTCGACTGCACGCGCGCCACCGCGTCGCGGCGGATGTCGAGGCGCTCGGGCACCTTGATCGTGACGAAGATCTGCGGCTTGGCCGGCTTGGTTGAGGCCTCGCCCTGCGGCTGGTGGACCTTGATCTCGGTGACGACGCCGACCTTGTAGCCGCCGATGCGGACCTCGCCCCCCTCCTTCAGGCCGCCGATGTCGTCGGAGAGGTCGAACGCGACGGTGTTGACCTGCTGGTCCTCGGTGAAGGTGCCCAGGCCCTTGATCATCACCCACACGCCGAAGATCAGCGCGACGGCGACCACGATGAACAGGCCGGCCTTGAGAGCGTTTTTGTCGTCTGGCATAAGGGGGGCTCCGGCTCGTCGGGCGGTCAACAGGCTCAGGTCGAGAGCAAATCCTCGACGTAATCATCGTTCTTCCGCCGCTCGGTCAGCGGTCCCTCGGTCAGGCCGTGGATGAACTGCTTGACCAGCGGGTCGTCGCTGTCCTTCATTTCCTGCGGGGTGCCGGAGGCGACGAACTTGCCGCCGTCGAGCAGCACCATGCGGTCGGCGACGCGGAAGGCGCTCTCCATCTCGTGCGTCACCACCACGCCGGTCACGCCCAGATCGTCGCGCAGCTTGTTCAGCAATTCGTCAAGGCCCGCGACCGTCGGCGGGTCGAGGCCGGCCGACGGCTCGTCGTAGAACATCATCTGCGGGTCGAGCGACAGCGCCCGCGCCAGCCCCGCGCGCTTCTTCATCCCGCCGCTGAGCTCCGACGGCAGCCGGTCGGCGGCGTCGCGGAGGCCGACGAGCTCGAGCTTGAACTTCACGACCAGGCCGATCGTCTCCTCGTCCAGGTTCGTGTGCTCGCGCATCGGCAGCGCGACGTTCTCGGCGACGGTCATGCTGTTGAACAGCGCGCCGCTCTGGAACAGCACGCCGATGGTCTTGCGGTACTCGTCGCGCTCGTCGCCGGTCATCGAGCAGATGTCCTTGCCCTCGACGGTGATCTTGCCGCCGGTGGCCTGCAGGCCGGCGGTCATGAGCTTGAGCAGGGTGCTCTTGCCCGACCCGCTGCCGCCGAGGATGACCAGCGTCTCGCCGCGGCGGACGTCGAGGTTGACGTCCTTGAGCACCGTGGTGCCGCCGAAGGCCTTTTCGACGTGCTCGGCGCGAATGACCACCTCGTCCTTCGCGTCCTTCCGGTCGCCCCCCTCCGGCCCATCGGCCGGGGGGGTCTTGAGGTCGTCGAAGCGGCCTTCATCCTGATCGTGGTCTTCACCTGCCATGAAATCCCTCAGATGTTGGCCGAGAAGAACAGCGCCGTGAAGGCGAGGTCGACGAGGATGAGGAAGACGATGGTGAGCACGACGGTTCGGGTGGTGGCCCGCCCGACGCCCTGGGCCCCGCCGCTGACGCGCAGGCCGAGGTAGCACGCGAGGCCGCTGACGAGCATCCCGAAGACCGCCGCCTTGAAGAGTCCGGTGAAGAAGTCCTTGAGCTCGATGGAGGCGAAGCTGTCGCGGAAAAACGCCGACGGCACCGTCCCCTTGGTGAAGTACCCCGCCGCCGCCCCGCCCGCCAGGCCCATCAAATCGGCGACGATGGCGAGGCAGACCATCATCACGATCGTTGCCGCCACGCGCGGCACGACCAGGAACCGCACCGGGTGGATCGCGTGAGTCGTCAGCGCCTCGATCTCCTCGTTGATCACCATCGACCCGAGCTCCGCCGCGATCGACGCCCCGGCGAAGCCCGTCAGCACGATCGCGCCGACCAGCGGCCCGAGCTCGCGGAACAGCGCCACGCCGATGATGTACGAAATCTGGTCGTTCGCCCCGTAATTGCCGAGGATCGGCGCGATTTGCAGCGAGAGGATCAGCCCAATGCAGAACAGCACCAGCGAGACGATCGGGATCGCCCGCACCCCCACCCGGACCATTTGGAACGCCAGCCGGCCCCACTCGTATTTCCACTTCTTGCTGATGAACGCGTGCCGCGACGACTTGGCCGTGGCCCAGAGCAATTGCCCCAGCCCGCCGATGAACTCGGTGGTCGCCAACCCGTACCGCCCCAGCGCCGCCACCGGCCGGAGGACGTAGGGAACTGAAGCATCGCCGGCGGCCATAATCTCCCCACTGCCCACTGCCCACTGCCCACTGCCCACCGCTACTTCGCCTTCGCCTCGTCCTCATCCTCGCACGGGTTGAACAGTTGGTCGAGGTGGATGATCTCCAGCAGGCCCTTCACCTTCGGCTGCAGGTTGGTCATGTACAGGTTGCCCTCGCCCTGCTGCTTCAGCGCCTTGACGGCCTCGACGAACACCGCCAGCCCCGCCGACCCGACGTACACAACCTCCGCCATGTTCACGATCAACTTTTTCGGCCGGTTCTCGCGGACGAACTTCAGCAGCTCGTCCCGCAACTCCGGCGTCCGGTCCGGGTCGATCGACCCCTTCAGCGCGATTGTCACATGGTCCCCCTCACTCTGAACGTCCGTGATGAGGTCGGAGGACGACTCGGCGGATTTGGCGGCCATAACCCCCTCCTGATCTTACACTTATTGCCGGTCGACGACGTACTGGTTCCACCGCGCCACGGCGGCCTCGCGGGCGGGCGGGTCGGCATAGGCCTCGTACCCTAGCGTCTCGCCGGTGATCCGCTTCAGCGCCTCGGCCGAGAACAGCCGCACCGCCGCGTCCTCACTCGACAGCGACTTGACCAACTTCCCGACCGCCTCGCGGTTGTCGGCGTCGGCGGCGGCCTTGATCGCCGGCACCTTCGCCGACGGGTCCTTCGCCGCCAAACTCGTCTTGAGCTGCGGCGCGCAGCCCACGCCGACCCACATCCCCGCCGACGCCGCGCAGCCGACGGCAAAACTGTTGGCAATTCGTCTGCTCATGCGGCGTGCGACAGTGTAGCCGACCCGCCGCAAATCCGCCGCCCCCCAATTCCGCCCCAAAAAACCGGCCCCGCCCGCGGGTGCGGGCGGGGCCGATTTACTTCGGGGTTCGAGGCCAAGTGACGAAGTTACTGCACGTCCGGCGGCATCAGCACGGTGTCGATCTGGTGGATCACGCCGTTGCTCGCCATCACGTTCGCCTTGACGACCTTCGCGTCGTCGACCATCACGCCCGAGCCGGTTTTCTTCACCGACAGGGGCGAGCCCTCGGCGGTGCCGAGGCTCATCGTCTTCACGTCGGCGGCCATGATCGCGTCGCCGCTGTGGACGTGGTACAGCAGGATTTTGCGGAGCTTGGCCTTGTTCTCCGGCTTCAGCAGGTTCTCCACCGTGCCCGGCGGGAGCTTGTCGAACGCCGCGTTGGTCGGGGCGAAGACCGTGAACGGCCCCTTGCCCTTCAGCGTGTCCACGAGGTCCGCCGCCTGGATCGCCTTGACCAGCGTGGTCACGTTGCCCATGTTCGCGCCGGTGGCGACCTGAATGATGTCCTGATTGGTCATCATCATCTTGGTCTTGCCGACGCTCATGTCGTCGGCCATGCCGTCGGACATCTTCTTGCCCGACGAGTCCTTCATCTGCTGCTTGCTCATGCCGCTGTCGGACATGTCGTTGTCCTTCTTGCAGCCGATCACCGACGTCGCCAGCACGCACGCGGCGGCGGCCACGGTCCAGGTCTTGCCCATCTTCATCATGCCATTCATCATCGCGTTCCTTCCGAAAGTCGCCGGCCCGCATTAGGTCGGGCGCGACCGCCGGCCGGCGGGGCGACGCGCCTCGTGGGTTCGTCCGGCATCCTACGCCCGGCGGATGCACCCGTGGCGGCCGGCGGAACGTCCGATATTCCACGGCTATTTGCCGAACCGCAAGTCGTAAAGGCGGTAGCCTACGCCGCGCACCGCGCCGCGCAATTCCGGGTAGGGTGTGTCGCAGACGGTGAACAAGCCGGTTTCATAGTTCTCCCCGTCGAATCGCCCGGTGATCGGCTGGGGGCAGTAGGCGAACCAGTGCGCGCCGACGAGGGCCGGGTTGCGGGCGGCGCCCTCGACGTAAAAGGCATACTTGTCGGCACGGTCGGCTTGGTCGCTGGCGGGCTGAAGGCCGGTGCCGAGGCTGCCGCGGTCGAGGGCGCCGAAGTGGAACTCGCTCACGAGGGCCGGCCGGTCGACGCCGCCGGGCGGGCGGAAGGTTGAGACGTCGCCGCGGTAGAGGTTGAAGCTCAGCACGTCGCACTGCTTGGCCGCCGCCCGCACGACGACGGCATTGAAATTGTTCATCCGGCAGCCGAGGTAGAGGTGGTGCGGCGCGTGTTTCTTCATCGCGGCCCCGCAGGCGGCGAAGTAGCGGTCGGCGTACTCGGTGTAAAACGCCACCGCGTCGGCCTCAATGCCGTCGGGCTTGAACTTCGACTTATTCTTCAGCAGCCCGTCCCACGACGTGAAGCCCGTGCCGGCCTTGGCGTTGAAGGCGGCGATGGTCGGATAGCGCTTTTGGAGGAACGCGACGAAGGCCTGCTTGGTCGCCGTCCAACCCTCCGCGGCGGTCAGGTAGGTGATGGTCTCCAGCGGGTTGTTTCCCCAGACCAATTCGTTGTCGATGAAGAATCCGATGCACCAGGGGTCCGCCCCTACCGCCTTGGCCGCGTCCCGCACGTCCGCGTCGGTTTTGGCGGCAAAGTCGGGGCGGTAGACGTCGAACGCGCCGTCGAACACCTTGGCCGACGAGAGGTGAATGGCGACGGTGTAGGGCGTGCGCCGCATGTTGTAAATCGCCGGGTCGGACCAGTTGCCGATGGTGTTCATGCCCCAACTTTTGAGGCGTTGGTGGGCGAGGTCGCGGCCGTGGGCTTGCCAATCGGCGCCGAACTGGCGGGCCAGGTTCGCCTCGACCAGATTGACCCGCTCCGCGCCGTCGGGGGCGGTGCTCCAGACGCCGGCGAAGGGGCCGGTTTTCGGCGGCAATTCTTGAAAGAATCGCTCGCGGCCGGCCACGACGGTGGCGCCCGAGTCGTAGCCGACGCTGTCGGGCCCGTGCGACCAGAACAGTCGGCCGGCGGGGTCGACCAGCCACCACTTGCCGTCGACTTTCTCGGTGCGGAAAAAGCCGGTGGCGGCGCGGAGCGGCCCGTCGGCCCAGCCGCCGTACTCGTCCCAGTTGGCCGGGCCGGGGTGGGCCGCGAGGTCGGCCGCCTCTTCCTTCGCCGCGGCCTTCAACTGCGCGTCGGAGGCGATTTTGCCCGGCCAGTCGGCCCAGCGATACTGGCCGTACTTGTCCACGAACGGGAAAAAGCCTGCCGGGTCGGCCGCCAATTTCGCCGGCACCACCGGGTGGGCGGCGACGATCCGCCGGACGATCAGCGAGCGGTCGAACCCGTCCGGGAACAGCCCGAGGGTGAGTCGCTCGACGTTCGCCGGGTCGACGTTGTGCCAGTGGGTGAGGAACCCGCCGGGCAGGCCGCTCATGCCGGCGAAGGGGGCGAGGGCGGGGAAGTTCGCCTTGTCCTCGGCCGGGCGGTAGAGGAAGACGTTGAAAACCTTCGACTCGCCCGGCCGGACGAAGCCCTCGTTGAGGGCCGACCCGCCCCAGTCGGTGCCGTCGGGGTTGTAGAGGCCCGCCCGCAGGTGGACCGGTTTGCCGCCGGGGTTGGTCACTTCGATTTCAACGCGCGTGAAGCCCGAGACGTCGAACCGCCCGCCGGTGGGGATTACCTCGACGCCACCCCACTGCCCGGCCGGGACGTTCAGTTCCAGCCCCGCCGGCGTGAGGCGGCTCTCGGGGTTCAGCCCCCGCACGGTGGCGGTGGCGTGGTCGGGTCGGGTGAGGTCGATCAGCACGTCGGTTTGCCGATCTTGGGTGGTCGCCGGTCGGGTAGCTTGTTGCGCGAGGGCGGCGGCGGGGAGATTGATTGCAAGCAGCGTGAAACAGCGGAACCATCGGGCGGCGATCATGCGGTGATCTTACCCGAAGATGTCTTTGCGAAGCCGCAAGCGGCCAACCGCTTGCGGCTTCGCAAAAAATTCCTCACGCACCACGCACCACGCACCACGCACCACGCACCACGCACCACGCACCACGCACCACGCACCACGCACCACGCACCACGCACCACGCACCACGCACCACCCCTCACGCATCACCCCTCACGCCCCCACGCAGCCCCGCCGCCCAGTCGGCATCCTCCCCTTCCAGCGGCGGCTCGGGCGGGCGCGAGTAATCCAGCGTCCGCCCGTACCGACCGTTCTTGTAGGCGTCGTCCAGCAGCGGCTGAAGCGAGAGTTCCGCCGGCTCGTCCGTCGGCCGCAGCGGGATGCGGATCGTCGGCAGCGGCTCGCGCAGCGGCATCGGGTGCAGCCAGACCTCCCCGTTGGGCAGGAAGTGGACGACCCGATACTCCGACCGCGCCGCCGCCGGCGTCGCCCCACGCGGCAGCAGCCGGTCGCGGTTGCCGACCCGCACCAGATCGATCTCCACCACGTTGACACCGCCGGCGAGGAGTTGGTTGCGCTTAACCAAAAACTCGTCGACGCCGGGCTTGAGCTTGTTCGAAGGGCTGAGGAACTCGATGACGGTAATGAGGCGCCAGCCACTAATTTCCCGGATTTCTATGAATCTTTCCATCCACGGTTCGGTGATAATCTGAACGTGCCGTGGCGAACAGTCGTCGACTTGTTTATCTTCCGGTTCAACGCCGATCCGCTCGTCAATGCGTGCGACCAGATCGTCGGGCAACACTTTATTCAGCCAATCCGCAGCGGGCGCGGTTAACGAAAGCCGCACGTCCGGCCAGTGCCGCTCGAGGTACGGGTCCATGCCGGGGAAGGGGCTGGGCATGCGACGATCTTACGGCACCCCGCCGGCGGCTTTCGGACCCCCGCCGCGCCCGCTTCTGACGGGAGCACCATACTAAATTGCGAGCCGTTCGCCACTCAATAAGGAAATTCTTCTAAACGCAAATTGTGAACGGCCGCATGACTCGCGGCCGCCGGCCCGGCTAAAGCGTCGTCGAGTGTCCAGAGTTCCGCATCCCATTGCTCCGCCAGGGCCAGGTAAAGCGCATCATGGGTGGTTAGCTTGGTCAAGATTGCCAACTCCCATGCCCGACCGTGCAAGTCATCGCTGGGGTAGAGGCGGATCGGCGAGGTTACGACCTCCAGAAATCGCCCCCAGGCGTCGTCGGGATCGATGTTCGCACCCACCGGCGGTGGAAGGGTCTTTTTCTGGCAGATGCGCAAGACTTCTTCGGAAAAACGATCGGGAGCCAACGGAATAATCTGATTGGTCTCGATGGCCGCCAACACGCGCTGCGCGCGTGTAGTGTGAGGTTCGGTGAAAGACCACGCTCCGGCAACGGAGGCATCGACCACAATGTAAGGCACCATCCCCTACTCCCCGTCGCGCATGGATCGGACCAGTTGCGGCGACGGAACGCCCTCCATCGCCTTTCCCCGCCGCCGCGCCACGCGCGCGAGCCGATCCGACGGCTCGGGTCGGTAGCAGAAGCCGCGCCGCACCACGCGCCCGTCCGGGAGCGAGAAGGTCTGAAGCCAGTACTCCCGCGTTCGGACGAGCCCGTACTTGGCCGCCTCGGCGTCGATCTCCCGGATGGCCTCGACGTTGTCGGCGGCGTCGCTGTCGAACCAGGCTTGATCCCCCTCACGCAGTTCCGCATCGGCCTTCGGTTTTGATCGGACGATCATCGCTTCCTCCCAGTGGACTCGACCCGTTGCGACCGCAAACTACTTCAGTCCAGATTCATGCTCATCAAAAATTGCGCGTTGCTCGCCGCCTTCTCCAACTTCGCCTTCACCAGCTCCACCGCCTCCACCGGGTTCATGTCGCTCAGCACGCGGCGGAGCTTGTAGATCAGCTCCATCTCCTTCGGGTCCAGCAGCAGCTCCTCGCGGCGGGTGCCGCTGGCGTTGATGTCGATCGCGGGGTAGGTGCGGCGGTCGACCAGCCGGCGGTCCAGGTGCAGCTCGCTGTTGCCGGTGCCCTTGAACTCCTCGAAGATCACGTCGTCCATCTTGCTGTTCGTGTCGATCAGCGCGGTGGCGAGGATCGTCAGGCTGCCGCCGTTCTCGATCGCGCGGGCGGCGCCGAAGAACTTCTTGGGCTTCGCCAGCGCGTTGGTGTCCAGGCCGCCGGACATGATCTTGCCGCCGTGGGTGATCTCGTTGTTGTACGCGCGGGCCAGCCGCGTGATGCTGTCGAGCAGGATGATGACATCCTTGCCGAACTCGACGTAGCGCTTGGCCTTCTCGATCACCATCTCCGCCACCTGAACGTGCCGGGCGGCGGGCTCGTCGAACGTGCTGCTGACCACCTCCGCCTTCGTGTGCCGCTGAAAGTCCGTCACCTCCTCCGGCCGCTCGTCGATCAGCGCGACCATCAGCAGCGCGTCGGGGTAGTTCTTGGCGATCGCGTTGGCGATCTTTTGCAGCAGCACCGTCTTGCCCGTCCGCGGCGGGGCGACGATCAGCATCCGCTGGCCCTTGCCGATCGGCGTGACCAAGTCCACGATGCGCGTGCTCAGGTCCTTCGGGTCGTTCTCCAGCACGATCCGCTCGTGCGGGTTCAGCGGCGTCTGGTCCTCGAAGTTCGTGACCTCGGTGATCTTCTCCGGGTCCTCGCCGTTGATCGCCTCCACGCGCAGCAGCGCGAAGTAGCGCTCGCTCTCCTTGGGCGGGCGGATCTGCCCCTGCACGACGTGGCCGTTGCGCAGCCCGAACCGCCGGATCTGGCTGGGGCTGATGTAGATATCGTCCGGGCAGGGCAGGTAGTTATACTCCGGCGACCGCAGGAAGCCGAAGCCGTCGGGCAGGATCTCCAGCACGCCCTCGCCGAACATCAGGCCGTTCTGCCGGACGCGGGACCGCAGGATTTGGAAGATCAAATCCTGCTTTTTCATCCCCACGAAGTCCTGGATGTCCTCCTCCTTGGCGATCTCGTGCAGGTCCGCCACCTCCATCCGCTGCAGGTCCTTGATGTAGAGTTTGCCGGTCTTGACCTGCTCGTACTTGGCGTTGGTCTCGGCGTCGAAGTCGGCGACGTCCGCGCCGTGCGAGCCGCCCCGCTCCTCGCGCTCGTCGCGGTCATCACGATCATCGCCCATCTCCTCGCCGGGTCCCTCCTCGTCCGGCGGGGCGGCGACGGCGACGGCCGTGGCGTCCTCGTCCGCCGGCGGCACGAACGGGTCGTCCGGCGAGCCGTCGCGCTGCGAATTGCCGTTGGAATTGCCTTGCGTGCGGTCGCCATTGGCGTTCTTGGTCGAGCGGCGGGTGCGGGAGTTGGTCTTCGCCATGGGGAGGCCTCCGGGCCTGGGTGGGGGGTGAAGCGGCGGACGGATGGGGGGAAGGATCGAGGGAAGGTTGGGCGGTCGGGCCGCGACGCGGGGAGGCGCGGGGCCGGGTTGTCATTTGGCGGGTCGGGCGTGCGGGAGTCACGGATACCGCGAACCGGCGGACCGGGCAAATCGCCCGCCGCCCCGCGCCATCACGGCACCGCTTCGGCCCCGGCGTGCTTCAGAATGTCGGCAAGGGCGATTCCGAGACGCTCGCGGACGGCTTCGCGGGCCGACGCCCCGTCCCCGGCATTGGCGACCACATGATCGGCACGGTCGCGCTTGATGTCCAGCGGCATCTGCAATTTTTCTCGCCGGTCGAGCTCCCCCGCCGCCCACCCGCGTGACTCGGCCACCCGCCGCCGCCGCACCTCCGCCGGGGCGTCGATGAAGATCACCGCGTCGCACGCCTCGTCCAGCTTCGTCTCGAACAGCAGCGGCGAGTCCCAGACGTAGGCGACCACCGCCGCGTCGGCCGCCGCCGAACGCATCAGGGCCAGCCGCGCCTCGCCCACGATCGGGTGCAGCAGTTGCTCCAGCCGCCCGCGCTGCCCGGCGTCGCGGAACACCCGGTCGGCGATTGCCCGGCGGTCGATCCGGCCGCGCGCGTCGAACACCCCCTCGCCGTACCACTCCCCCAGCGTCCGCTTGACCGCCGGGTGCGTGTAGGCGGCGGCCACCAACTTGTCCGACGCGATCACGGCGCAGCCCATCTCCGCCAGCACCGAGCCGACAAAACTCTTGCCCGCCCCGATGCCGCCGGCGAGGCCGATGATGGGTTTCTGGTCGTACATTCTTCCGTGGAACGGGCGTCCCGCCCGGATTCTTTTCTTTAGGCTTCGCTGAAAGCGCGGAAATCCGGGCGGGACGCCCGTTCCACTTTACATCACTTCTTTTCGCTCGGTCAGTTCCACCCAATTCCCCGCCGGGTCTTGCAGCAGCAGGCTGGTTTGGCCGGTCAAAATGCCGCGAAGTTTGCGGAACTCGATCCGCCGCTCGTTCAACTGGAAGATCACCATCGGCAGCGAGCGGACCTCGACGCCGACGGGCCGAATCTTGTCGCGGTCCACCGGCGGGGCCTCCAGATCGAAGAACAGGCGGAACTTCTCGGCGTGGTAGACGATCACGTCCTCATCGCCGTACCGCCGCTCGAACCCCAGCAGGTCGGCGTAGAAGCCGTTGAGCTGCGCCCCCAGCCCGTCCGCCGCCGGCAGGTGAACGTCGGCCACCGCGACCAGCCGCACCGGCGGCGGCTCGGGCACCAGCGGCCGAAGGTCCGCCGCGAGCGCCTTGCCCGTCGGCTCCTCCAACTCCAGCGGCAGCGGGTCGTACATCATGGCGTCGGGCCAATCCTTTGACCTCCGGCGGCCGGTGTCCAGTCCGTTCCGGTGCCGCTCCGCGAGTGCCCCTCCACGAACCGCGCCGCATCCTCCAGCACCGGCGCGAGCCACCGGAACGGCGCCGCCAGCGAAAGCACCACGCCGACGTGCCCGCGGTCGGGGTACTCGATCAACCGCACCTCCCCGCCCGCGGCGTACGCCGCCCACCACATGTTGATCGAGTTCCGCGGGTCCACGATCGTGTCCTTCGCCCCCAGCAGCAGCAGCAGCGGCGGCTCCCTGCCGTCGACGAAGGTGATCGGCTCCACGCGCGAATCGTCCACATACGGCCCGAACGCCGCCCGCAGTTGTGGGTCTTTCAGCGGCAGGAAATCGAGCGGCGCCGAGGTCAGGATGCCGCCGCGCAGGTCCGACCGGTCCATGCCGACGGCCTTCAGGTACCGGTCGTCGCACGCCAGCAGCCCGGCGATCTGCGAGCCGGCGGAGTGGCCCATCACGAACAGGTCCGCCGGGTCGCCGCCGTAGTCCGCCGCGTGGTCCCGCGCCCACCGCACCGCCGCCGCGCCGTCCCGCACGAAGGCGGGGAAGGTGACGTCCGGCGCGAGGCGGTAATCCGGCAGCACCGCCACGAACCCGCGCGAGGAGAGGGCCTGGCCGACGAAGCGGTAGTCGGCCTTGCTGCCGTCGCGCCAGTTGCCGCCGTAGAAGAAGACGACGACGGGGGCGGGCCGCTTCAGGTTTTTCGGCGTGAAGACGTCGAGTTTCTGGCGCGGTTGGTCGCCGTAGGGCACGTCGCGCGTGAGCTTGTAATTCCGCGCCGGCACGAGGGCGTTGAGCACGTCGAACCGCGTGCAGCCGTTCGACCCGAGGGCGAGGAGTAGCAGGAGGGCGAGCAGTCGCAAACGCATCCGCTCAGGATAGGACTTCCTTAATAGCCGGAGGCGGAAGCCCCGGTTCTTCATCGCCCGTCCCGCGCCCGAAGAACCGGGTCTTCCGCCTCCGGCTATTACGGTGGGGTCTTCCCGCTTGAACTCGCCCCCCGCCGCTTCTATCGTGCTTTCACGCCCTCGGACGGTTCCGCGGGCGCGTAAACCCCCCGACACTCGACCCCCGCCCGGCCTGGACGCTTCCGGCTCGGCGCAGGGTGACAGGAGATGAGACCGTGTCCATGACCGCCGAAGCCAAGCAGCAAATCGTCGACGATTACAAAAAGCACGACGGCGACACCGGCAGCCCCGAGGTGCAAATCGCGATCCTCACCAAGCGGATCAACGAGCTGACCGAGCACCTGAAGATCCACAAGAAGGACTTTTCCAGCCGCCGCGGACTGCTCAAGATGGTGGGCAAGCGGAACTCGCTGCTGAAGTACCTGACCCGCGAGGACCGCGAGCGCTACCAGAGCGTCATCGGGCGGCTCGGCCTTCGCAAGTAAATTAACGCACCTGCGGGACACGGCCAAAACCGTGTCCCGCCTGCTTTTGCGGCTTTAGAACCACACCAGTTTCGCCCTCGCCACCCGCGCGGGCGGCAGAGGACGGAAACCCAGATGGCACAGAAAATCCGCGTCGAGCGCCAGATCGCCGGCCGCACCCTTTCGATCGAGACCGGCACCTACGCCAAGCTCACCAACGGCAGCGTGACCCTGCAGTACGGCGAGACCGTGCTGTTCGGCGCGATCGTCCGAAGCGACCCGAGGCCGGGCATCGACTTCTTCCCGCTGCAAGTCGAGTACAAGGAGCGGCGCAGCGCGGCGGGCAAGTTCCCCGGCGGCTTCATCAAGCGCGAGGGCCGGCCGACCAACAAGGAAATCCTCACCTGCCGCCTGGTCGACCGCCCCCTGCGGCCGCTGTTCCCCAAGGGCTTTATGGACGAAGTGCAGATTCACCTCAACGTCCTGGCCTTCGACGACGAGAACGACCCCGATGTGCTGGCCGGCATCGCCGCCAGCGCCGCCACGCACATCTCCGACGTGCCGTTCACCCACGCGACGAGCCACGTGCGCGTCGGGCGGATCGACGGCGAATTGATCCTCTTCCCCACCGTCGAGCAGATGAACGAGAGCGACTTCGACTTGGTGGTGGCCGGCACGGCGGATTACGTCAACATGATCGAGATCGGCGCCAACGAGGTGCCCGAGGACGAGGTGGCCGACGCGATTGAGTTCGGCCACAAGGCGGTGGTGGAGATCATCGGTTTGATCGAGGAACTGCGCGAGAAGGCGGGCAAGCCGAAGGTGGGCGACATTTTCGACCACGACGCGGAGCTGCGCGGCAAGGTCCGCGACTTCGCCGCCGCCAAGCTCAAGCAGGCCAAGGGCCACCCCGGCAAGGTCGACCGCAACGCGGCGGTGAAGCTGATCAAGAGCGACACCGTCGGCCACCTCGCCCCCCCGCCGCCGGCCGACGCGCCGTACCTGGAGATCATCAAGAACAAGGACGCGGCGCGGAAAATCGCCGGCCTGTTCGGCGAGGTTGAGGAGGAGGTCACGCGCGAGATGATCGTCGAGGGCACCCGCCCCGACGGCCGCGGGCCGGAGGATATTCGGCCGATCTCGTGCGAGGTCGACGTGCTGCCCCGCGTCCACGGCTCGGCCGTCTTCACCCGCGGCGAGACTCAGTCCATGTGCACCGTCACGCTCGGCACGAGCTCCGATGAGCAGTTGGTGGACGGGCTGATCGAGGAGTACAGCCAGAAGTTCATGCTGCACTACAACTTCCCGAGCTACAGCGTCGGCGAGGTCCGCCGCATCGGCGGGGTGAGCCGCCGCGAGCTCGGCCACGGCGCGCTGGCCGAGCGGTCGCTGGTGCCGGTGCTGCCGACGATCGACGAGTTCCCGTACACCGTTCGCGTCATCAGCGACATTCTGGAGTCCAACGGCAGCAGTTCGATGGCGAGCAGTTGCTGCGGCTGCCTCTCGCTGATGGCCGCCGGCGTGCCGATCACGGCGATGGTCGCGGGCATCAGCGTCGGGCTCATCCAGACCGGCGAGGGCGACGCCAAGAAGCAACTCCTCATCACCGACATCCTCGGCGAGGAGGACCACTTCGGCGACATGGACTTCAAGGTCTGCGGCACCCGCGAGGGCATCACCGCCATCCAGCTCGACATCAAAATCGAGGGGCTGGACTACGACATTATCCGCAAAACGCTGCACCGCGCGAAGGACGCGCGGATGAAGATCCTCGACGTGATGGAGCAGACCATCAGCGAGCCGCGCGGCGAGATCAGCCAGTCGGCCCCGCGCCTGCTGACCGTTCATATCAACCCCGAGAAGATCGGCAAATTGATCGGCCCCGGCGGCAAGACCATCAAGCGCATTCAGGAGGAGACCGGCGCGAACATCGACGTCGAGGACGACGGCACCGTCTACATCAGCAGCGTCGACGGCGCGGCGGCGGAAAAGTGCCGGTCGCTGGTCGAGGCGATGATGGGCGAGATCCAGGTCGGCAAGATTTACGAGGGCACCGTGGTCTCGATCAAGGAGTTCGGCGCGTTCGTGGAAATCGCGCCCGAGACGGATGGCCTGTGCCACGTCTCGGAGATGAGCAAGCACTACGTCGACCGCGTGGAGGACTTCGTGAACATGGGCGACGCGGTGAAGGTGAAGGTGATCCTGATCGACGACCAGGGCCGGATCAAGCTCAGCCGCCGGGCCGCGATGGATGAGCTGGGCATCGACGAGCCGGAACCCGAAGGTGCCGCCCAGCGCGCCGCCGAGCGGGCCCAACGGTCGAACGACCGCGGGGGCGACCGCGGCCCGAGGCGCGACGGCGGTGGCGACCGCGGCCCCCGCCGCGACGGCGGCGGCCGGCGGGATTAGGGCAGCTTGATTTGAGAGCGGGAGAGGCGGCCGATTTATCGGCCGTTTCTTTTGCGCAACGCACCATCTTAAGTTCATGTTTATCCGCTACTTCATCAACCGGGCGACCGGCCTACCGCACATCTACGATCACGGTGTGAGCCAGGCGGAAGTGGAGCAGGTTCTTCGTGACCCCGACGAAGATGCCCCAAGCCGAGACGGCAGCCGCGTTGCCATTGGCAGGACGGCGGGGGGTCGTCTTCTCAAGGTGATCTACAAATTCGACCCGAAACGGCCTTACTACTTCGTCATCACGGCGTATGATGTGGCTGGCAAACCACTCGCCGCCTACAACCGACGCAAGCGTCGCAGACGATTATGAGCGAACCCACCGAAAACAATTTCCCGTCTGGCTGGGACGAGGAGCAGACCCGCCGGGTTCTCGAGCACTATGAGAACCAGACCGACGAGGAAGCCGCCGCCGAAGATGATGCGCGGTTTGTCGATCAGGAATCCACGGATTTCGAGACGTGGATTTTGGTTCCGAAGTCGCTCGTTCCGGCGGTGCAGGAGATGATTGAGCGGGAAGGTTGAGGGCATCCTTGCGCCGGAACATCTTGAGCCGCGTTCCGCGACTCAACCGCACCCTGCGGTCGCCGGCAAATCCTCCTTTGCTCGCGGCCGCGCCTTGTTATAATTGTCCACCCATGACCGTTGCCCCCCTGCCGAGGATGCCGTCGAAGCCGCAAGCCCATTCCGCGCCCACCCGCCGCCGACCGATCACGGCGGACGAGTTGGCGCAGATGATGGACCTCGGAATGTTCGCCAGCGAGAAAATCGAATTGATCGGCGGGGAGATCATCCAGCACATGGCGTCGCAAAAGAACCCCCACGTTTTCACGACCTCGGTCTCTTACGATGAGCTTCGGGACATCTTCCCGAAAGAACAATACTGGGTGCGGAACCAAGCCAGCTTGAAGATTGACAACTTCTCCGTTCCCGACCCGGACCTGGTGGTGCTCGATTTCCCGCGAACTCGGCAGGGCGTTTTCCCCGACGCCTCCCGCGCGCTCCTCGTCATTGAGGTGGCCGAGACGACTCTCGTCGGGGACCGCACGCGGAAGATGAGCCTCTACGCCGCCGGCGGCATCGCGGATTACGTCATTCTGAACGTCATCGACAATCAGGCCGAGGTTCACCGCGACCCCGTGCCGGACGCCGCGGCCGACTTCGGCTTCCGCTACGCCGACGTGACCATCCTCAAGCCCGGCGACGCCTTCACGCCCCTCGCCGCCCCGCAGGCGAAGATCGAGGTCGCCCGCCTCTTCTGACTGTAACCGGCTCATCGCCCGCCGTGGTTGAAAACGAGTCCCGCGGCCTCTAAACTGCCTGTCCCGGCACGCCAAGGCCGGGCACTTACTTTCCAGCACCCCCCAAAGCCGCACGGCGGCCGCGTCTTGGCAGCGGCGGCACCGGCTGGCGGACCCCATCGACCCCAGGCACCGCCTCGGGCGATCCGCTGCACGCACCACGGAGATCGAATGACCCAGGCAGAACTCGTCCAAGGCCTCGTCGACGCCGGCGTCCACCTCGGCTCGCCCGCCAGCCGCTGGAACCCCAAGATGGGGCCCTACATCCACGGCAAGCGCGGCAGCCTCCACGTCATCAACGTCAAGGAGACCATGAAGGGCCTCCTGCTCGCCAAAAAACTGATGCACAAGGTCGTCGCCGGCGGCAAGGACGTGCTGTTCGTCGGCACCAAGCGCCAGGCCCGCAACCCCGTTAGCGAGGAGGCGGACCGCGCGGGCATGCCCTACGTCTCGGAGCGCTGGCTCGGCGGCACGCTGACCAACTTCCGCACCATCCGCGCCCGCCTCAACCGCCTCGACGAGCTCGACAAGCTGTGGGAAAGCGGCGAGATCGACACCTACAGCAAGAAGATGAAGAGCACTCTCGGCCGCGAGCGCGACAAGATCAAGACCAACCTTTCGGGCATCCGCCGCATGGAGAAGATGCCCGGCCTGATGTTCATCGTCGACACCCGCCGCGAGCACATCGCGGTGAAGGAGGCGAAAAAGCTCGGCGTGCCGACGGTCGCCCTGATCGACACCGACAGCGACCCGGACCTGATCGACCTGCCGATTCCCGGCAATGACGACTCGATGCGGGCGATCGAGCTCATCATGCAGCAGTTGGCGGATGCGTGCATCGCCGGCAAGGAGGGCCGCGGGGCCGACAAGAGCGGCGCGGACGGGGCCGGCCGGGCACCGCGTCGCAGCACGCGGGCGGCGTTCAAGTCCGACAACAGCCAGCCGGAGCAATCCGTCGCGGCGGCCATCGACGCCCCGGCCCCTGGTGATCCGGGCGACGCGGTGGTCAGCATCGACGCCCAGCACAAGCCCCAGCCGCCGATCGACCAGAATGCCGCGCCGATCGAGAACCGGCAGGACGCGGCCACCAAGCCGCTGGTGCCGGAAGGCACTAATCTGTAGTAGGTGGTAGGTAGTAGGTAGTAGTGAGTAGGTAGAAGTGAAGAGTTGAAGGAAGAACGGAGCGAAAGATCATGGCGACGATTACCGCCAAGCAGGTGAACGAGTTGCGCAGCCGGACCGGGCTGGGCATGATGGAGTGCAAGCGCGCGCTGGTCGAGCACGACGGCGACGTGGAGGCGGCGATCGTCTACTTCCGCGCCAAGGGCGTGAAGACCAGCATCGCCGAGCGCGAGGCGGGCGAGGGCCGGGTGGCCGTCGGCGTGTCGGACGACGGCACGCGCGGCGCCATTGTCGAGGTCAACTGCAACACCGACTTCACCGCCAAGAGCGACCCGGTGGCCGCCGTGGCTGACGCGGCGGTGAAGACCCTCTTGGCCGACGAGTCCGCGAACCTCGCCGAGGATGCCGACCTCAAGGCCAAGATGGTCGAGGTCTCCCAGCAGACCGGCGAGAACGTCAAAGTCGGCCGGACCGTGGTGATCTCCAACCCCGGCGGCAAGGTGGGCATGTACGCCTACACCGTGACCAACAAGATCGCCTCGCTCGTCAGCGTTGACGGCGCCGCCACGCCGGAGTTGCTGAACGACATCGGCCTGCACATCATCGCGCACAAGCCGGTCGCCCTCTCGGTCGACCGCGCCGGACTGCCGGCCGATCTGGTGGCTAGCGAGCGGGCGATCGCCGTCGAGCAGGCCAAGTCGCTGGGCAAGCCGCAGGAGATCGCCGAGAAGATCGCCGAGGGCAAGCTCAACAGCTTCTACAAGGAGCGGGCGCTGGCCGAGCAGGACTTCATCAACCCCGACAAGTTCAAGGGGAGCGTCGGCGAGATGGCCAAAAAGGCCGGCGCGACGCTGAAGGAGTTCGTCCGCGTCGAGGTCGGCCAGAGCTGACCCGCGCCCGCCGCTTGCGGCTTCGCAAAGAAACACGTCCCCAAAACGGTTTCTTTGCGAAGCCGCAAGCGGCCGGACTCGCCGACTTCCTGTGACCCCCCAGCACCTCGAGCGCCGGCTGAAAACCCTCGCCGACCACGGCACCCCGCTGCCCGACGCCGCGGACGGACACGCGGTCTGGGCGTTTGATGCCGGGGCCGAGCCGCAGCACCTGCACTTTTTCCCCGCGCCCGCGAAGGGCCGGGGCATTCGATTTTTCTTCGAGTTGCAGGCCCTGCAAAAGGCGGCCGTGCCGGCGGAGGTGCCGGTCGCGCTGCTGAAGGGCTTTCGCCTGGCCGGGCGGTTCGGCGACGCGGTGATCGTCCGGCCCCGCGAGTGCGTCCGGCCGCTGGGGCGATGCCTGCTCAATCTCCACCTCGCCGGCGAACCGGTGCCCCACCGCCGGCGGCTGGTCGGGTCGGTCATCGATTTGCTCCGGTCGCTGCACGTCGCCAAGCGCCATTTCGGCCGCCGGCCGGTTGACGAATTGCAGAACTGCCTCGGCGTCTCGCCCGACGGGGCGGCGGCGGTGCTCGACCCGCTGTCGCTCCGCCGCGGCACCTGGGGCGAGCGCGACTTGCGCCGCTTCGGCGAGGCGGCGGGCCGATACGCGAGTCGGACCGAATTGCTGCGCGGCTGGCGGGCCCTCACCGGCACCGACCGGCCGGCACCCACGCGCGGCGTCTGGCCCGCCGTCCGGCTGCGGCCGCCGCGGGCGTTCGGCCTGAAAGCCGTCGACGCCGGCGGCTGGCGGCTTCAGTACGCCGACCGCCCGATCTTCCCGCAGCGGCACTCGGCCGTCCGCCGGCCGGACGTGGATTTGACGCAGTGGCCGGCGGTCTGGCTTGGGTTGCTCGGGCAGATTGAGCGGGGCGACCTGCCGGCGATCAAGCGCGACCCCAGCGGCGAAGTGCTGGCCGCCGCCGTCCGCCTCGGCTCGCGCGACGTGAAGGTGATCGTCAAGCGGCCGCGGGCGAAGTCGGCCTTGCGCGGTTTCACCGGCGCGCTCCGCACGCCGCGCGCGCGCCGGGCGTGGCGGAAGGCGTGGAACCTGCTCGCCCTGGGCTTCGCCGTCGAGCAACCGCTGCTGCTGGCCGAGCGGCGGCAACTCGGGAAAGCGGTCGAATCGCTGCTGGTCTTCGAGCGCGTGCCCGGCCCGACCCTGGCGGCTGCGGACTGGGACGCGATGGACCCGGCCGCGCGCGAAACCCTGCTCCGCCGCTGCGGCCGGGTGCTGCGGCGGCTGGAGCGGGCGGGGTTCTGCCACTTCGACTCCAAATCGACGAATTGGATCGTTTACGAAGGTTTTGACGGCCCCGAGCCGGTGCTGCTCGACCTCGACGGCATCCGCCCCTACCGCTGGGACGGCTTCGGCCCCCGCCGCCTGCTCCGCGCGGTCCGACAACACCCCCACTTCCGCGACTCCGACGCCGCGGCGGTGGTCGCGGGATACTCGCCGTTCGGGGGAGGGAAATCCACGAATGAACACGAATAAACTCAAATGAAGAGGAGGATTGCCATGTCAGATTGTCATTCACTCCTTCTGCATTAGTGCTTATTCGTGACCATTCGTGGACCCTCTTCGGCTGCCGTTATCATCTCCCATTCCGATGCCCCCGATTGACCTGCCCCACCCGCCGCGCCGCATTTTGATCGTCAAGCCGAGCGCGCTGGGCGACGTCGTCCACGGGCTGCCGGTGCTGCGGCTGCTCCGCCGGCGGTGGCCTGACGCGCGGATCGCGTGGCTGGTGAACGCGGGCTTCGCCGGGCTGCTGGCGGGGCACCCGGATTTGGATGAGGTGATCGTCTTCGAGCGCCGGCGGCTGGGGTCGATCCCCGCGCTCGCCCGGCGGCTGGCGGGGGGCGGGTTCGACCTCGCCCTCGACCTGCAAGGCCTGTTCCGCAGCGGGTGGCTGACGTGGCAGACCGGGGCGGCGGTGCGGGTGGGGTTCGCCGCGGCGCGCGAGGGGGCCGGGGCGTTCTACACCGACCTGGTGGCGGACCGCGGGGAAAATCGTCACGCGGTCGAGCGGAACATGGATGCGGCCGAAGCGCTGGGGTGCGGGCGCGGGCCGGTCGAGTTCGATCTCGGAATGAGCGATGTTGACCGTTCATCGGCCGACGCGCTGGTGCCGGCCGGGCCGTTCGCGGTGTTGCTGCCGGGGACGAACTGGGCGACCAAGCGGTGGCCGGCCGAGCACTTCGCCGCGCTGGTCGGGCCGCTGCGGGATCGGTTCGGTTTGGCGTCGGTGGTGGCGGGCGCGGCCGACGCGGCGGCGCTGCCGGGGGCGGTGGATATGATCGGTCGGACGTCGCTGAAGCAGTTGGTGGCGGTGCTGGGCCGGGCGTCGCTGGTGGTGGCGAACGACAGCGGCCCGATGCACCTGGCGGCCGCCCTGGGCCGCCCGCTGGTGGTGCCGTTCGGGCCGACGCACCCCGCCCGCACCGGCCCCTACGGCCGGCCCGAGTGCGTGCTGCGGCTCGACCTCCCGTGCGCCCCGTGCTACGCGCGGTCGTGCGTCCACCAAAGCTGCCTGCGGTGGCTGAGCCCGTCGGCCGTGCTCGACCACGCGGCGGTGCAGATGGGGAGGGCACCTGATGCGAAACGAGCCGATCCAAATTAGCCGGGAGCGGAAGCCCCGGTCCTTATCAAGCGACCTCCCGCCCGAAACCGGGGCTTCCGCTCCCGGCTACGCGGGGAGGGTGATCCTCGCCGGCGGCAGCGGGTTCCTCGGGGCGGCCTTGGCGGACTCGCTCGCGGCCGACGGGTGCGACGTGGTCATCCTGACCCGCAGGCCCGACGCCTACGCCGGCCCCGGTCGCGCCGTCGGCTGGGACGGCCGCACCGTCGGCGACTGGGCTTTGGAGCTTAACGGGGCGGCGGCGGTGGTCAACCTCGCCGGCAAGAACGTCGACTGTCGGTTCACCGCCGTCACCCGGCGGGAGATTCTCGAGTCGCGCGTGGACTCGGTGAACGCTCTCGCTAGCGCAATCACCCCGTGCGCCCGGCCGCCGGCCGTTCGGGTGCAGGCGGCGGCGGTCGGCATCTACGGCGACGCGGGCGAGCGCGTCTGCGAGCCGTCCGAACGCTTTCCGGTCAGTCCCGATGCCGACCCGCTGGGCGGCGGCGCGGCGGACTTTCTCGCCCGCACCTGCCGGCGGTGGGAGGCCGCGTTCGAAGCCGCCGACGTGCCGGGGACGCGCAAGGCGCTGCTGCGGATCGGCGTGGTCCTCGGCCCCGGCGGCGGCACGTGGCCGGTGCTGTCGCGGATGGCGCGGGCGTTCGTCGGCGGGCGGATCGGCAGCGGGCAGCAGTGGGTGAGCTGGCTGCACGTTGCCGACTTCGTGCGGATCGTGCGGTGGTGCGTGCGGACGCCTTCCGCCGAGGGCGTTTACAACGCGGTGGCGCCGACCCCGGTGCGGAACGTCGACCTGATGGCGGCGGTTCGGTCGGCGGTCGGCCGGCCGTGGGCGCCGCCGGTGCCGGGGTGGGCGGTGCGGGCCGGGGCGCGGGTGGCCGGGACGGAGGCGGCGCTGGTGCTGTGCGGCCAGCGGTGCGCAACCCCCCGCCTGAAGGCGGGGGCGTTCGAGTTTCTGTTTCCGACGGTGAACGATGCCTTGAAAGAGTTGGCTGCTTGAGTCCGCCCTCACGGCGGCGGGGGGAACCGCACGTTCACGTCCGTCACGGTTGCAAATCGCCCCGGCAGTTCATCGGCGTGGTCCTGAATCACCCGCCGAATCGCCTCGATCTTGTGGCGCGTCCGATGGAGCCGCAGGCGGAGAAAGATGACTCCCGCGTGCTTCAGCCCCCGCGCGAAGATCATTTCACCGAAGTCGTCATCGTTAGTGATAAGGATGCGATTCTCGGCAACGGCGTTGGCGAGGATAGACTCGTCGTCCAAGCCGCGGTCGGTCTCGTAGACGGAGTAGGCGTCGTGTCCGGTCGCGCGGAGATACTCCGCCACCGCGTGGCCGGTGGACTCGTCGACTGCGAATCGCATGGCCGGGGGCAGCATGGGTCAGGCGGTTTCGACCGCAAGCGGGTAAACCGTGGTGCCCCTCAGGGTTTCGCTGGCGTACATCAGGCAGGCGCGGATGTCCTCGCGCTCCACATGCGGATAATCCTTCAAGATTTCGTCGAAGCTCGCCCCCTCGGCCAGCAGGGCGACAATGAGGTCCACCGGCAGGCGCGTCCCGCGGATCACGGGCTTGCCGACCATCACTTTGGGGTTGAGCGTGATGCGCTGCAGGAGGATTTCTTTGGCGTCCATGCCGGCATTTTACCGCCCAGCGGGTCAGCTTGCGAGCGTGCGAATCGCCGCCAGCCACGCCGTCAGCGTGATGAGCGACACGACGGTGGTCCAGAAGACGCAATCCGCGGCCAGGTCGGCGTCGCCCTCCAGTTCGAGCGTGAGCAGCAGCGTGTTGACGGCGGTGGGGACGGCGGCGGTGAAGATCAGCAGTTCGGCGGGCCAGGGCCAGAGGTCGAGGAAGGTGCCGGGCAGGCGGGCGTGCAGGGCGTAGAGCAGGCCGGCCATCAGGGCGGGGGCAAGCAGCAGGCGGAGGATCAGCACGACCGTGATCGGCCGCCAGCGGGGCCAGCGGGGATTTTGGGCGAGCTGCGCGCCGAGGGTCAGCAGGGCCACCGGCACCAGGCCGCCGCCGAGGGTGCGGGCGACGGTGGTCACGAACGGCGGCAGCGCGGCGGGGCCGGCGTCGCCCGCCCAGGTTTTGGCGAGCACCGCCGCGGCGAGGAGGTAGAGCACCGGCAGGCGGAGGAGTTTGGTGAGCACCTGTCGCCAGGGGGAGGCGGCGGGGTGGAGGTCGGCGGCGGCGGCGATGGTCAGGCCGACGGTGAAGGTCATCACGTTCAGCGTCAGCACGACGAACGCCTGCACGGCCGCCCCGTCGTGTCCGCCATTCTGCGGCGCCGAGGGGTAGGCGAGGGCGGCCAGCGGCAGGCCGATGTTGCCGCTGTTGTAGAACATCGCCGCCATCGCCACGGCCGCCAGCGTCGGCCGGCTCACGCGATCCGGCCCCAGCAGCCGCCGGCCGGCCCAGCCGACGCCGACCACCGCGACGCCCAGCAGCAGGATCAGGAGAACCGTGACGGCGACGATCCCGCCCATCTCGCCGGGCCGCAGTTGGCTGCTCACCACCTTGTCGAAGATGAACGCGGGCGTGAACAGGTAGATGTTCAGCTTCGTCAGCGTCCGCAAATCGACCTGAAACTGCCACCGCACCCACGCGCCGGCCGCCACCATCAGCAGCACGGGCAGGAGGATGTTCAGCAGGATGTCGAGGAGCACTCGTTCCTTAATAGCCGGAGGCGGAAGCCCCGGTATTCGGCCGCGAGACGTTCCGAACGTCGGGGCGGTTCCGGGCGACCAAACCGGGGCTTCCGCCTCCGGCTATTAAAGACATCGTGCGCTTCACCCCGCGCGAGACGCCAGAACGTTCAGCGGGTTCGACTTGCGCCGCGCCACCTCGCCCACCAGGTCATATGCCTGCCAGTCCGTCACCTTCACGTCCACGAACTGCCCGGCGTGCAGCGACCCAGCCCGGTCGTGGACGTAGACGCAACTGTCGATCTCCGGCGCCTGCCCGTACGTCCGCCCGGCGTAGAGGCTGCCGCCCTCGTCGACCTCCCCTTCGCAGCGGTCGATCAGCACGCGCACCGTCGACCCCACCGACGCGGCCGCGCGGTCGAAGGCGACTTTCTGCTGCGCGAGCATCAACTCCTCGACGCGGGCGGCCTTGACGTCGTCGGGCAGTTGATCCGTCCGCCGGCCCATCGGCGTGCCGGGCTCGGGGGAGTAGCCGAAGACGCCCAGCATCTCGAAGCCGAAGCCCTCGACGAACTTCACCAGCTCGCGGTGCTCCGCCGCGGTCTCGCCGGGGCTGCCGGCGATCATCGTGGTGCGGATGGCGATGCCGGGGATGCGGTCGCGCAGCTTGCCGAGCAAAGTTTCGATCTCCCGCCGGCTCACCTTCCGCCTCATCCGCGTCAGCACCGCGTCGCTGATGTGCTGCAGCGGCATGTCGATGTACTTCACCACCCGGTCGCAGCGGGCGATGGCGTCGATCATCCCGTCGGTGAAGCAGGAGGGGTAGGCGTACATCAGCCGGACCCACTCGACGTCCTTCATCGACCGATCCAGCGTTCGCAGCAGGCCCGCCAAGCCCGCCGGGTCGCCTAAATCGGTGCCGTAACTGGTGGTGTCCTGCCCGATCAGGTTGAGCTCCACCGCCCCGTCGGCCGCCAGTTCCTTCGCCTCCAGCAGGATCTGGTCGGCCGGCTTGGACCGCATCGGCCCGCGGATGCCGGGGATGGTGCAGAACGCGCACCCCTGGTTGCACCCCTCGCTCATCCGCAGGTAGGCGAAGTGCCGCGGCGTGAGGCGCAGGCGGGCGCGGTCGTTCTCGAAGGTGGGGAGCGGGTAGCGGGTAGCGGGGGAGGAGGAAGAGGCGGACTTCTTCTTCCCCCCGCTACCCGCTACCCGCTCCCCACCGTGATACTTCCCCAGGTAATGCCCGTGCCCCGCCCGCGGGTTCTCCTTGCCGCGGACGGCGTCGACGATGTGCTCGCGGTCGAACACGCCCACCAGGCGGTCGATGCCCGGCGCGTCGGCCAGCAGTTTGGTTTTGTGCCGCTGGACGAGGCAGCCGGCAACCACCACGCGCTTCACCTTCCCGGCGGTTTTGAGGGCGATGGCGTCGTGGATCTCGCGCATCGACTCGGTTTTGCTCGCCTCCAGAAAGCCGCAGGTGTTGATGACGATCGCGTCGGCGGCCTCCGCGTCGGAGGTGACGGCGATGCCGTCCGCTGCCAGCAGGCCCAGCATCCGCTCGCTGTCCACCAGGTTCTTCGGGCAGCCGAGGCTGACGAAGGCGACGGATTCGACCGGGGCGTCAGCGGAGTCTTCCTGTGCGGTTGGCATAACACTGTAGGATAGCAGAGGCGACCGCCACCGGCGACCCGCCACGCACATTCCCGACATTCTGTCGCGTGATCGCTTGCTGCACGACCGCTGCCCAGTCGTTAAGCACCGCCGGACGAACGGTTTAGAATCTACATTTGCAGCCCGTGGGCCGGTCTGATAACATGCCCCGGACATGGCCTCCCCCACCAAAACCACGAAATCTACCCCCAAGGCTCGCGCCACCCCCGCAAGTCCTGCCAAAACGTCGCGGACCGCGGCAAAACAGCCGACCGCGACAAAATCGCCCGCCGCCCCGCGGGGTCGCTCGCCCAAGCCGGCGAAGGCGCCGGCCAAAAGCCGCACCCCCCTGCCGCCGCTGGTGGGGTCGGAAATTACCAGTTACCCCCGCGCCCTGCGCTACCTCTCCCGCCTGAGCGACTTCGAGCGGATGCGGATCGTCCGCTACACCAGCCAGAACTTCGACCTCGACCGCATGCGGGGGTTGCTGCGGAAAATGGGCGACCCGCAGAAGCGGTTCCGCAGCGTCCACGTCGCCGGCACCAAGGGCAAGGGCAGCACCTGCGCCATGACGGCGGCGATGCTGCAGGGCAACGGCTACCGCGTGGGCCTATACGCCAGCCCCCACCTCAACGACGTCCGCGAGCGCATCACCGTCAACGGCACCCCCATCACGCAGGCGGACTTCATCCGCTTCGTCCGCGAGATCGAGCCGCTGGTGGCGAAGGCGAAGCTGACGCCCACCTACTTCGACGTGCTCACCGCCATCGCCTTCCGCCACTTCGCCGAGCAGAAGGTCGATTTGGCGGTGGTCGAGACCGGTTTGGGCGGCCGGCTGGACAGCACCAACGTGCTGCTGCCGGAAGTCACCGCCATCACCAGCATCAGCAAGGACCACACCGCCCAGCTCGGCCACACGCTGACGGCGATTGCGACGGAGAAGGCGGGCATCTTCAAGGCGGGCATCCCGGCGGTCATCGCGCCGCAGGAGCCGGCGGTGGAGGCCGCCATCCGCAAGGTCGCCGACGCCGCGGGCGCGCCGCTGGACACCCTCGGCGGCAGCATCGAGTTCAGCTACCGCTTCGAGGCCAGCCGCCTGCTCGGCCGGCACAACCGCGTCTGCCTCACCACCGACGCCAGCAAGTTCGAGCACCTCGCCTGCCCCCTGCTCGGCGAGCACCAGGCGATCAACCTCGGCGTCGCCCTCGCCATCCTCGACAAGCTCAAGGCCCGCGGCTTCCCCATCAACGACCAGCGCGCCACCGAAGGCCTCGAGGGCGTGGTCATGCCCGGCCGCATGGAGACCATCGGCCACAACCCCCGCGTCGTCGTCGACTGCGCCCACAACGCCGCCAGCATCGACGCGATGCTCAAGGCGATCGGCCAGAACGTGAGTTACGACTCGCTGGTGGTCATCTTCGGCTGCTGCTCGGACAAGGACGTCGACGGCATGCTCCAGCGCATCACCTGCGGGGCCGACAAGGTGATCTTCACCAAGGTGAACAACATCCGCTCGGCCGACCCGCACGACTTGTCGGCGAAGTACGTCGAGCGCTACGGGAAGATGTCGCAGGTGGCCGAGACGCTCGAGGAGGCCTTCGACATCGCCCGCCGGGCGGTCAGCAAGGAAGATTTGATCGTCGTCACCGGCAGCTTCTACCTCGTCGGCGAGGCGAGGCGGCTGTTCGAGGCCCGGCGGAAGTCGGCCTGATTCTGCGGAACCCCCAAAGGCCCGGCGGCCCGAGTCGCCGGGCCTTTTTGCGCCTGCGGACGCGGGCGGGACGCCCGTGCCACGCTGCGCGGCAGCCTACTATTCTAATCAATGCTTTACAGGTCCTGATCCTTAATTCGTCCGAACCCAAGGAGCGTCCGTGCCCGATCCCCTCCCCCTATCCGAAACCCTTAAATCCCTCGCCAAAGCAATTGCCCACACCATAGAGGCGAACCCAGACTTGCGCCAAGCAATCTATAGAACGCTCCAATCTCTACTGCAAACTCCAGAACCCGATAAAGTGCCCCTCCCAAAGCCCGCCGCTTCGGCGGTGGGAACCCCGCCCCCGCCCCCGCCCCCCGTCCCGAAGCGCACCGAAACCGTCACGATCGCGGGCCAGCAGGTCAAGGTCGAGGTGCCGGACATCGACGACCCCGAGCCCGCGCCGCACCCGCACTACGCCCCGCCGGTGTACGCCGGGCCGAAGGTGGTCGAGCCCGCCCCGCAGTACGAGGCGGCGGCGGACGACGGGCACCCGATCGACCTCGCCGCCGTCGCCCGCCGGCTGCGGCTCAAGGCCGACGCCTGCCGGGTGCTGCTGGGCGAGATGGAAGAGGCGGCCGTGGTGGCCGCCCGCAACCGCGCCGACGCCAGCACCCGCCTCTGGCCGCTCGAACTGGAAAGCCCCGCGCCGGGCGACGTGCGCGACCTCGCCGGCTGCTATTCGACCACCGCCGATGCCGCCGACCTGGCCCGCGCGGTGGAGGCCGACCCGAAGCTCGAGGGCCGGCTGAGCGACGCGCTGCACCTGCTGGCCGAGGCGCAATCGTCGATCCGCGACGCGATCGAGGTGTTCCCCGACGCCCCGCGGCGCGACGAGGACCAGTTCGCGGTCTACAACTGGCTGCGCGACGTGACTCACGACCGGCGGGTGAAGATCGAGCGGTTCATGACGATCGCGCCGGTCGCCCCGCGCGGGAACTGGCCGGACGTCAAAAATCGCGTCGCCGCCGCCGCCGCCCCGCTGGCCGACCGCGGCAAGCGGCAGAAGGCGCTGAAGAAGGTGCAGTACCACGCGGAGAAGGTGGCGAAGTCCGACGGCGACGGGGCCGACGGGGAGTGGGACCGCCTGTACGCCGCGGTCGACGCCGCGGTCGACGCCGGCGTGCCGCCGAGCGACCTGACGCTGCGGGCCGCGCTGCTGCCGCTGGCGGAGGAGTGGCCCGAAGTCGAGCCGCCGAAGAACGTGCGGCTGGTGTTGGACGAGATCGACCAGTACCGCGCCGAGCACGACGCCGCCGAGGCCGACGCCGAGGCCGTCCACCAGCGCCCCCCCAGCCCCACGCTGCTGGCCGCCCGCGATTTGCTCGCCGGCCGAACGGCGGTGCTGATCGGCGGGCTCCCGCGCGAGGCCCACCGCGCGAACCTGATCCGCGAGTTGGAGTTGTCGGACCTGCACTGGCTCAAGGTGCTGCACCACCAGTCGCTGGAGGCCGCGGTGCTGCCCGAGGTCCGCCGGCCCGAGGTGTCGGTCGTGTTCGTGATGACCCGCTGGCGCAGCCACGCCGTCGGCCCGGCGGTGCGGAAGTGGGCCAAGGAGTTCGGCAAAACTTTGGTCGAGCTCCCCGCCGGCTACTCCCCCGAGCAGGTCGCCCACCAAGTGATGAACCAGGCCAGCCGCGAACTCGGCGCGGCGGCGGCGTCCTAATCGTGGCACGGGCGTCCCGCCCGCGTTTTGCCGCTTGCGGCTTCGCCAAGAAAGCTGCTCGGGATCTGATTTCTTTGCGACGCCGCGAGCGGCAAGTCGCAAACGCGGGCGGGACGCCCGTGCCACTTGAATGCACGCCGCCCTGCTCATCCTCTACCTGCTGATCGGCCCGCTGCCGTGGCTCGGGTACGGCGCGCTGCTGCTGCTCGGGCGCGAGCGGATGTCGCGCCTCGCCCGGTCGCGCGACGAACTCCCGCCCAACCCCCCCGGCCCGCCGCGCGTCTCGATCCTCGTGCCGGCCAAGGATGAGGCCGCCGGGATCGAGAAGTGCCTGGCGGCCGTGCTGGCGCAGGATTATCCGGCCTTTCACGTCATCGCCGTCGACGACCGCAGCGCCGACGGCACCGGCGACGCGCTGGACCGGCTCGCCGCGGCGAATGAGAACCTCTCCGCGATCCACATCGAGCCCGGCGCCCTGCCGCCGGGATGGCTCGGCAAAGCCCATGCCCTGCACGTCGGCTCCCAACAGGCATCGGGCAATTGGCTGCTGTTCGTCGATTCCGACGTCACCCTGCGGCCCGACGCCCTCCGCCGCGCGCTCGCCCTCGCGCTGGCGCGGGACTACGACGCGGTGACGATCCTGACCGCGCTCGAAACGTCCGGCTTTTGGGATCGCCTGCTGCTGCCGATCCTCGCCGCGGCGTGGGCGTCGATGTTCGCGGTGTCGCTGACGAACGACGACGCGCGGGAAACCGCCGCCGCCAACGGGCAGTTCTTCCTGATCCGCGCCGCGGCCTACCGAGACGCAGGCGGCCACGCGGCGGTGCGCGACCGGATCGTGGAGGACGTCGAACTCGCTCGAAATCTCAAGGCCGCCGGGTGCCGCGTGCGGTTCCTCTCCGGCGGGCACCTCGCGTCGACGCGGATGCACGCGACGCTGGGGCAGATGTTTCAGGGCTGGGCGAGAATCTACGCCGGCACCGCCCGCCGCCGGCCCGCCCGGCTGGTCGCGGCGGCGATTTTCCTCCTGCTGCCCGGCCTGACCGCGTGGCCCGCGCTGGCCTATGCGGTGGCCTCCGCCGACCGCTACTGGCTCGCCGCCGCCGCCGCGCACCTCGCGCTCTCCACCGCGATCGCCGCCCTGCTCTACCGCTGGTCCGGCCAGCGCGTCGGATTCGCCGCCCTGCTCCCCCTCGCCGCCGCGACGGCCGCCGCCGCCCTCGCCTTCGCCCTGCGCCGCTGCGCCACCGGCCGCGTCGACTGGCGCGGGGCGCAGGTCGATTTATCCGAATCGAGCTGACGACCCCGCCGCTCGCGGCTTCGCAAAGAAACCCTTTCGTCAAAGTGTTTCTTTGCGAAGCCGCAAGCGGCCGGTATGCTCCGCCGCATGAAGGCGACCCAGCGATTTTTGCTCGAGCTGCTTAACGGCAACAAGCAGTTCGTCGTGCCGATCTACCAGCGGACCTACAGCTGGACCGCCCGGCAGTGCGACCAACTGTGGCGCGACGTCGAGCGCGTCGCGGCGGACGGCGCGACGCCCGCGCACTTCGTCGGGTCGGTCGTCTACATCGAGCGCGGTTTGCAGGGGGCGGCCGAGGAGGTGCCGCAGTTCCTGATCATCGACGGCCAGCAGCGGCTCACCACCGTCTCGCTGCTGCTGGCCGCCCTCGCCGACGCCTTTGCGGGCATGGGGGATGATGCGCCGCTCGCGCCGAGGAAGCTGAAAAACTACTACCTCGCCAACGCCGACGAGGAGGGGCCCCTCCGCCACAAGCTCCGCCTGACGCGCGGCGACCACGCGACGCTCGCGGCCTTGGTGGACGCGCTCCCAGGCACGCCCCTCGCCGCGCTGCCCGACCGCCCCGCCCGCCGGCTGGCGGAGAATTACCGCGACTTCGCCGACCGCCTCGCCGCGCCGGGCGCCGACCCCGCGGCGATCTACCGGGGGCTGCAAAAGCTCGTCATCGTCGACCTCGCGCTCGAGCGCGGCCGCGACGACCCGCAACTGATCTTCGAGAGCCTCAACTCCACCGGACTGGACCTCACGCAGGCGGACCTAATCCGCAACTTCGTGCTGATGGGCTTGGACCCCGCCCGGCAGGAGCGGCTGTACGACCAGCACTGGTTCCCGATGGAGCAGGGCTTCGGCAAGGACGCCTACGCCGAGCTGTTCGACCGCTTCATGCGCGACTTCCTCACGCTCAAGAGCGAAACGCGGACGATCCCGAACATCCGCGGCGTGTACGACGCCTTCAAGGCCCACGCCCGCGCGGCCGGCGGCGGCACCGACGCGCTGGTGGCCGAGGTCCACCGCCGCTCGCGGCACTTCGTCCGCGCCGCCCTCGGCCGCGAGCCCGACCCCGCCCTGCGCCGGGCCTTCGCCGACCTCAACACGCTCAAGGTCGACGTCGCCTACCCCCTCCTGCTCGAACTGCTGGAAGACCGCGAGACCGGCGCGCTGTCGGCCGGCGACCTGCTGGCAATCGTGCGGATGGTCGAGGCCTACGTCTTCCGGCGGGCGATCTGCGACATCCCGACGAACACGCTGAACAAGACGTTCGCGTCATTCAGTAAAGGGCTGGACAAGTCGCGCTACGCCGACGCGGCGCGGGCGAAGTTCCTGCGCCTCCGCGGCAACACGCGCTTCCCGGCCGACGAGGAGTTCCGCCTGAAGTTGGCGGCGAAGGACGTCTACAACCTGCGCGGCCGGGCCTACCTGCTGGCGAAGCTCGAGAACGCCGGCCGCAAGGAGCCCGCCGCGACCGAGGACTACACCATCGAGCACGTCATCCCGCAGAACGCGAAGCTCTCGCAGGCGTGGCGCGACATGCTCGGGCCGGACTTCGAGGCCGTCCGCGCCCGGCACCTGCACACGCTGTGGAACCTGACGCTGACCGGCTACAACTCGGAATTGAGCGACCGCCCGTTCGCCGCGAAGCGCGACATGCCCGGCGGCTTCGCCGACAGCCCGCTGCGGCTGAACGCCTCGCTGGGGAAGCTCGAGCGGTTCGGCGAGGCGGAGCTGACCGCCCGCGCCGCCGGCCTGGTGGAGTCCGCGGTGAAGGTGTGGCCGGCGCCGACGCTCGCCCCTGCCGACTTGGAAAGTTTTCGGGAGGACAATGAGGCCAAGCGGGAAGAAGTTCTCTACACGCTCGCCGACAAGCCTTACCAGCACGCTTGGGACCGCGACCTCTTCGAGCAGCTCAGCCGAAGGATTATGAATCTCGACCCGGCCGTCACCCGACACATCACGAAGTACTACGTCGCGTTCAAGTTGGCGACCAACTTCGTCGACGTGCTGCCGCAGAAGAAGGAACTGAAGATCACGCTCAACATGGCCTTCGATGAGGTCCGCGACCCCGACGGCCTTTGCAGCGACGTCAGCAACGTCGGCCGCCGCGGAAACGGCGACGTGGAGATGGGGCTGGCGAGCCCCGACCAACTCGACGCCGTGATGGCGCTGGTCCGCCAAGCCCACGACCGCCACGCGGAGGAGGCGGGCGTTTGAGTGAATTGCAAGCCTGCCAGTCGCTTCAATCTGCACCGTTAAGCCGCGAGCGCAGCGAGCGCTTTTCGGTTGCGGGGGCGAAAAGCGCTCGCTGCGCTCGCGGCTTACCGGTGCAGATTGACGTCGAGTCTTGTCAATGCAAGGTGCTGTAGACCGGGAACTCCTACTCCCGGTCGGCCGCAATTGCTTCCAGAATTGGCACCGCGGCGTCGCGGGCGGCGGTTTCCAGGGCGAGTTTGCCGGCGGTCTGCTCGCCGAGGTCGGCGGCGCGGGCGGTGCCGCGGCCGGACCACAGGTCGCGCGGCCCATTGCCGCGGGCGTTGCGCGGGTCGCGGGCCGTCAGCCGGCATTCGACGCGGGCGGCGCAGCTCACCAGGTCGCCCAGGCGGGTGCCGAACTCGCTGAAGGCGTCGCCCTCGATCACATAGTCGGCGGCGTCGGCGGCGGGGGCGATCTCCAGGCCGGCGCGGCGGAGGAGGCCGGCCAGTTCCGTCGCGGCGGCGGGGTCGACGGCGGCGGCGCGGCCGAAGTGCTGCTCGGGAAGTTTGACGAACACCGTCAGTTTCTGGTCGGCCAACGCGGTTTTCGCGCGGGCGATCAGCGGGGGCAGCGGATCGACGGCGGGGGTCGGCAGCAGCGACGAGCCGCGGTCGCGCACCGCCGCCGCCACGCCGTCGGCGAGTTGCTTGGCGAGCATCCCCAGCGGCGGCCCGCCCCGCTCGGCCGGGGCCTGCACCAGCACCGGCCGCATCACGCCGGTCTCCGTGCCGATCACCCGCGCGCTCAGGTAGGTGGTGCCCTCGAGCGTGAACACGCGGCCGACGACCAGCAGCCGCGCGCCGACGAGGTGCCCCGCCCGCGCCGCCGACTCGCCCACCAGCCCGCTGGCGTTGAGCTCCAGCTCGTCCACCGCCTTGTCCAGCGACGCCCGCTCGACCAGCCGCAGCGACGGCTGGGATGACAGCAGCGCGGTGACAACCTCGGCCACCTGCGCCCCGACCGCCCCGCCGGCCGGGGCGTCGGCCTTGAAGTCGAACACCGCGACCGTCACCGGGCCGGCCGCGGGCGCGGTGGTCGGCGCATTGGTTGGGGCGGCCGTCTGGGCGTCGGCCGGGCGGGTCGATTGGGCGAAGGCGGGCCGGGCCGCGATCAGCAGCGCGGCCGTGAGCAGGGGCAGGGTTCGGTTCATCACTTCTCCGGTTGGGTCCGATCAACGGCCTCTTGTAGCACGGCGGCGGCCAGGTACGTCAGCCGCGCCGCGTCCAGCGGCAGTTGCCACCGCACGAGGTTGCCGCGCCGCACCACGGCGGCGGCGGGTTTCTTGCCGGCGGTCAGGGCAACCGCCCCCGCGCCGGCCGGGCCGAGCGTGCGGAGCGGGCCGGCGGGCTGAAGGTCGCCGGTCCGCAGCACCCCCATCAGGCGGCGCGGCAGCGGGTCATCCCGCCATGTTAGCGGGCCAAGGTTCGGCGCGTCGGCCTCCCCCTGCGGCAGGATCAGGACGGCCGCGCCGGCGTCGGCGAGGGTTTGCAGGATCGCCCGCTCGGCCGGCGCGATGTCGTCGAGCGCGCCGGGCGCGACGAACACCGCGTCCGGCCGCGACAGTTGCAGGGCGAGCGGCGAATCGACGTGCCGGGCGGCGGGCAGGACCGCGTCGAGCGGCGTGACGCCGGGGCCGACGATCACCACGTCGAGCCGCCCCGCCAGCGCGGCCAGTTTTTCCCGCACGTCCGGCAGAAGCACCACGTCGGCGACGGTCCGGCCGTCGATCCGCAGCGTGCCCCGCAGCCGGCCGCGCACGGCGGGGAGTTCGACCGACCCGTCGGGTGCAAGTTTGCCCTCCGCCACGGTCGCGCCGGCCGCGACGAGTTGCCACGACGATCCGCCCGCCGCGCCGGGCACGCGCCGCGTCGCGCCGCCGAGGCCGTAGAGGGGTTCCGCCGCCGGCCGCGTCGCGGGCGCGGCGGCCAGTGTGGCGGCGAGCAGGAACGGGAAAAGCCAATTCACGCCGGCCCAATCTACGGCTTCAGCGACCCGTTGACCAGCGGGAACCGCAGCACGTCCGGCCCGCTCGTGGTCTCGCCGCCGACGAGCAGGAACTCGCCCTGCCGCGCCAGCGACATCGGCGCGGTCATCGACCGCGGCACGTCGTAGAACGCCGGCGGCTCGGCACTCGCCAGATCGACCTCGATTAGGCACGACCCGCCGCCGCGGTGGACGTTGCCGGCGATCCACAAATGCCGGCCGTCGGCGTCGAGCAGGGCGGACCCGAAGCCGGTGAAGTAGCGGTCGAAGCCGAAGGAGTGGGTGCCGAGGATGTCGCCGGCGTCGGTCACGCGCGTCACGCCCATGTCGTGGACGAGGGCGAACCCGCCGCCGGGCAGCGCGACGGCGGCGCGGGCGGTGAAGCGGGCCGTGCCGAACATGATTTTGGTGAAGTCGTGGTCAACCTTCAGGTGGGCGACGAGGGGGGCGAGCAGGTTCGTCCACCGCCCGGTTTTGCGGTCGAGCAGCGAGAGGAACGGGCTGACGCCGGAGTCGTTCCCCGCGACGACGGCGGCGTTGGCGTCGATGGCAACGAGCTTCGGCGTGGGCGGGTTGAAGCCGTCGGCGTTGAAGACGTCGACGGCGCGGGCGATCCACCGCCCGCCGCCGGTTGCGTCGAAGGTCGCCATAGTCGGCGGGACGTCGGGGCCGCTGACGACGGTCGGCACGCCCGCGGCGTCGGTGGCGACGGCGGCGAGGACCTCGGTCGGCAGCCCGTCGGCGAGGCCGTAGCGACGGGTTTCGCCGGTGTGCAGGTCGAACCGCGCGATGCCGTTCGCGCCGCCGGCGACCCAGGCGACCGGGCCGTGCCGCGCCAGGCCGACCGCCGCGCCGACGCCGGGGTCGACGAGCTTGAACGGCGGGCCGCCGGCGCGGCCGTCGTGCCACAGCAGGGGCGTGGCGTAGGCGACGGTGTCGGGGTCGGCCGGGT
This sequence comes from Tepidisphaeraceae bacterium, assembly GCA_965260985.1. GTDB lineage: Bacteria > Planctomycetota > Phycisphaerae > Tepidisphaerales > Tepidisphaeraceae > CBDHCE01. The sequence continues at coordinate 350,130 of CBDHCE010000005.1, forward strand.
CGAGGCGCGCGCCGCCGGTGAGCGCCAGCCAGGCGTCGCCGTCGACGGCGAGGGCGAGGGTTGTCGACGGGATGCGTCGCGGCGCGGCGTCGTAGGCGATGCCCCCGTCAACCGGCGCGAGCTTGACCGGCGGCGGCAGTTTCGATTTCGCGCGGCGGGTGGTGGCACGGGTCGAGGCGCGGCGGGTGGCGGGCTTGACCCATTTCGGCGGCGGCGCGTCGAGGCGGGCGAGCAGGCGGGCGGTCCAGGCGGGGTCGCCGACGGCGCGGCCGATCTCCTTGATGTCGGCCTCGTGGTAGTAGCGGATCGGGGTCGGGCCGGGCGGGTAGAGGCGGTCGATGAGCCGGCGGGCGGCGGCGGGGTCATCGACCGCCGCGGCCTTGACGGCTTGCCATAACTCGACACCGGCGCCGGGGGCGGCGTCGGGCGCGGCGGCGGGGGCGGTGGCGGTTGCGGCGGCGCGGTCGCGGGCGTCGAGCAGCACTCGGGCGCGGCGGAGGATTTCGGCGCGGCGCAGGTCGGCGAGGGCCTCCGCCGATTCGCCCCCCAAGCCGCCCACGTCGGCGGCGGTGCCGAAGAACTCGCCGGCGGTGGAGTGGTAGAAGGTGCGGTTGTCGCCCGCGCCGGTGCCGTGGTTCCATCGGCCGTTCCACTCGCCGGCGAGGCCGAAGCGGGCGACGTGCTCGCCCCAAGCCGCGGCGCGGCCGGCGCGCCACTGCGCCTCGGACACGCCGGGGTCGTGGACGCCCCGGCCGGTGGGGGCGACCAGATCCTTGCGCCAGCGGGAGCGGAGCAGTTCGAGGTCGATGTCGGCGTTCTCGGGGTCGAGGAACCCGGCGAGCTCGAGCAGGCGGAGCTCGTGGTGCCACCGCGCCAGCCACGCCGCGGACATGCCCCACTCGCCGCCGACGTTCTGGAGTTGGATGGCGAACGCGCGGTCGAGCAGCCGGGCCGCCATGGTCGCCGGCGGGAGGGGGTCGGCCTGCGGCGGCGGCGCGGCCACGGCGTCGGCGACGGCTTTTGCGACCTCCGCGGCCAGCGCGCCGCGAGACCCGGCCGTGCCGCGAAACGTCAGCACCGCCGGCTCGGTCGCACCGTCCCACACCGTCACGCTCACCTCGATGCCGGCGTCGTCGAACGGCTTGCCCTGCCAGTCGATTTCGCGGTACTCGCCCCAGACCCAGCGGCGGGCGATGTCCTGCCACCGGGCCGCGCCGGCGGTCAGGCCGGCCAGGGCGAGGCGCTGCTCGCCCGCGCCGGCGGGCACCTCGGGGAAGCGGAGCATCCGCACGCCGGGTCGCTCGACCGCGCCGACGGCGGCGGTGAGCGTCGGGCCGAAGCCGTCGAGGCGGTCGGTGCCGGTGGTGTTGGCGAAGAACAGGACGGCCACCGGCGTCGCGGCGCGGAGGGCGGGCAGGTCCGCCGCCGACCGCCCGACGGCCGCCGCCAGCCGGTCGGCCCAATCGTCCGCCCAGTCGCCGCCGTGGTGGATCGGCCCCTCGACGGTCTCCAGCACGTCGGCCTTTTCCGGGTCGATGACGGCTAGCCGCAGGTGCCACGCCCCGGCCACGCGGCGGCAGGTGGGGAGCACGACGAGGTCGGCCCCCACGCCCCGCCCCGCCGCCAGCACGCCGGGCCCACCCAAACGGTCGATGCCGAGTTCTTTCACCCGCGCCGCGACGGCCGCGCGGTCGACCCACCGCACGCCGGCGGCGGGTCGGGCCAGGGCGCGGGCGGCGATGAGGTCGAGCGCGGCGTCGATTTCGCCGCGCGACGGTTGGTCGTCGAACGCCACGTCCGCCGGCAGCAGCGCGACGGCCGTGGAAGCCGGCGAGTCGGCGCGGGCGAGGCCGACCATCGCCAGCAGCGCGATCGCGGGGAGTAGCGTAAATCGTCTTCTAACGTCCATTGGTCCACTTATTCCAGAACTGCCGTTGTGGTTCCCACGGCCTTGCTGATACTACGACCTGAGCGGGCCGACGCCACGCCGCCCGGCCGACGAGAACACCCGAAAGCCGCCATGCCCACCTTCACGTCCGATCTCGCCGACCCCTCCACGCCGCTGGAGCCGTTCTGGAACGAGTGCGTCGGCTCGGGGCACGCCCCGCTCGCGCTGCGGGCCGACTGGCTCGAGCAGCTCGGCCGGTGCCGGAAGGAGCTGGGGATGCGCCACGTCCGCTTCCACGGGCTGATGAGCGACCGCATGGGCACGTTCCTGATCCACAAGGACCAGCCCCTTTACAGCTTCCACAACATTGACAAGGTCTACGACGGCATGTTGGGCGTCGGCGTGCGGCCGGTGGTGGAGCTGTCGTTCATGCCCTCGCCGCTCGCCAGCGGCAGCAAAACCGTGATGCACTACGCCGACAACGTCACGCCGCCCAAGGATTGGGGGCAGTGGGACACGCTGGTCCGCAAGCTGGCGCGGCACTGGATCGACCGCTACGGCATCGCCGAGGTGTCGGCGTGGCCGATCGAGGTCTGGAACGAGCCGAACCTCGAGGCGTTCTACACCGGCAAGTTCGAGGACTATTGCACGCTCTATGAGCACACCAGCCGCGCGCTGAAGGAGGTGGACGACCGCCTGCGCGTCGGCGGGCCGGTGACGGCGAAAAATGCGTGGCTGGAGCAGTTCGTCGACCACTGCGAGAAGCACGACCTGCCGCTGGACTTCCTCAGCACGCACATTTACCCGACCGACGCGAAGGGGTCGGAGGGGGACGACACGGTGACGCAGCTCGCCCACAGCCACCGGGGCGTGCTGCGGGAGAAGGCCGAGGCCGCCTTTAAGGCCGCCAAGGGGCGGGAGGTGTGGTACACCGAGTGGTCGAGCAGTTCCAACCCGCGCGACCCGCTGCACGACGAGCCCTTCGCCGCCGCCTACGCGACCAAGGCGGTGCTCGACAACGCGGGGCTGGTGAAGGCCTACTCGTGGTGGACCTTTAGCGACATTTTCGAGGAGAATTATTTCCCGTCGGCGGTGTTCCAGGGCGGGTTCGGGATGCTGACGATCTACAACACGCCCAAGCCCGTCTACAGCGCCTACCGGCTGATGGCGGCGCTGGGGGAGGAGTTGCTGCCGGTCGACGGGGGGCACGAGACGGTGGCGCGGTGGGTCACGCGGGGGCCGCAGCGGGTGGCGGTGATGCTGTCGAACGTCGCACTGCCGCGGCACGAGATCAAGGCCGAGTCGGTCACGGTCACGCTGAAGCACTGCCCGCGGCCGCTGGGCGTGTACGTGCAGCGGGTGGACGACGGGCACTGCAACCCCAAGGCGCTGTGGGCGGAGCTGGGCAGCCCCCGCTACCTGAGCGACGAGCAGGTGGCGCTGCTGGACGACTCCGGCCGGCCCGCGGCGAGGCCGCTGCCGCACGAGTACCACCCCGAGAGCCGCACCTTCACCGCGACGCTGACGGTGCCGGCGCAGGGCGTGGCGCTGATCACGATTGTGACGGCCATCACCGACGAGAGCGGCCCGGAGTCGCTGCCGCCGGTGGCCGAGCTGCCCGGCGCGCGGTCGATCCCGCGGGGCGAGGAGACCGAGGGCGATGAGAAGGGCGACAAGAAGGAGGACTCCGCCGATGCCTGACGGGACCGAACAAGTCGACGCCGACCACGACGGGGTGGCGGACAATACGGAGATGCTCCGCTGGCTGCAGGGGGAGGTGTTCCGCTACTTCGACCGCGAGTGCGACCACGAGACGGGGCTGGTGTCGGACAGCTCGCGCGACGGCAGCGCGTGCAGCATCTCGGCGGTGGGGCTGGGGCTGGCGGCGGCCTGCTGCCGGGTCCACGCCGGCCAGGCCGACCGGGCGGAGGTGGTCGACCGGGTGCTGGCGACGCTGCGGACGTTCGCGGGCGTCCCGCAGTCGGCCGCGCCGGACGCGGGGGGCTTTCACGGCTTCTTTTACCACTTCACGCACATGAAGACGGGCCGGCGGTCGGGCGGGGCGGAGGTGTCGAGCGTCGACACCGCGATCCTCATCGCCGGGGCGCTGGTGGCCGCGGAGTTCTTCGACGGCGGCACGGCCGAAGAGGCGGAGGTCCGCCGGCTGGCCGACGGGCTGTACCGGGCGGTGGAGTGGGACTGGATGATGGACGGCGGCCCGACGCCGCGGATGGGGTGGAAGCCCGAGGGGGGCTTCATGCCGCCGCGGTGGCAGGGGTACAGCGAGGGGCTGCTGCTGATGCTGCTGGGCCTGGGCTCGCCCACCCACCCGCTGCCGCCGGAGAGTTACGCGGCGTTCTGCTCGACCTACGCCTGGGTCGAGCAGTACGGCCACGCGCACGTGCGGGCCGGGCCGTTGTTCATCCACCAGTTGCCGCACTGCTTCGTCGACTTCCGCGGCGTGGCGGACGATTACATGCGGCCGCGCGGGATGGACTACTTCGAGAACAGCCGCCTGGCGACCCTCGTGCAGCAGGCCTACGCGATGCACAACCCCGGCGGGCTGGTCGGCTACGGCGAGCACTGCTGGGGCCTGACCGCCAGCAACGGCCCCGGCCCCGCCGACCGCGACATCGACGGCATCACCCGGCACTTCTTCGACTACACCGCCCGCGGCGTCAGCGGCGGCGGCAAGGCCGACCCCGACGACGGCACCCTCGCCCCCTGGGCCGTCGCCGCCAGCCTCCCCTTCGCCCCGGAGATCGTCCTGCCCACCCTCAAGCACCTGCGCCGCCTCGGCGTCGGCAGCACCTGCGCCTACGGCTTCGAGGCGACCTTCAACCAGACCTTCGCCGACCAAAACTCCCCCACCGGCTTCTGGATGTCCCCCGACACCTTCGGCCTGAACCAGGGGCCGATCATCCTTATGGCCGAGAACCACCACAGCGGCTTCGTCTGGCGGATGATGCGCAACTGCGACTACCTCCGCCAAGGAATGCTCCGCGCGGGCTTCACCGGCGGCTGGCTGGGGTGAAACCGGCCGGGCACTGAAACTCGCCCCGTGGCTTGCGACTGTAGAGGTCCGTAGCGATACCAAAGGATCCGCCATGCCCGAACCGCACCAACCCAAAACCGTCGTCGTGACCGGCGCCAGCGCCGGCGTCGGCCGCGCGACCGCCCACGCCTTCGCCAAGCGCGGCGACCGCGTGGCCCTGCTCGCCCGCGGCCGGGCCGGCCTCGCCGGGGCGGCGCGGGAGGTCGAGGAGATGGGCGGCACCGCCCTGGCGATCCCCACCGACGTCGCCGACCCCCACGCCGTCGACGCCGCCGCCGACCAAATCGAACGCGAGCTCGGCGGCATCGACGTCTGGGTCAATAACGCCATGGCGAGCGTCTTCTCCCCCGTCAAGCAGATGACCGCCGACGAGTACCGCCGGGTGACGGACGTGACCTACCTCGGCACCGTCCACGGCACCCTCGCCGCCCTTCCCCGAATGGAGGCCAACGGCGGCGGGCACATCATCCAGATCGGCAGCGCCCTCGCCTACCGCGGCATCCCGCTGCAGAGCGCCTACTGCGCCGCCAAGCACGCCATCCAGGGCTTCTGCGACTCGCTCCGCGCCGAGCTGCTGCACGACGACAGCCCGGTGAAGCTCACGATGATCCAGCTCCCCGCGGTCAACACCCCGCAGTTCGACTGGGTGAAGAGCAATTTGCCCAACCGCGCCCAGCCCGTGCCGCCGATCTACCAGCCGGAGGTCGTCGCCGACGCGGTCGTGTGGTGCAGCGGGCGGACCAAGCGCGAGCTCTACCTCGGGGCGACCTCCGCCATCACCATCCTCGGCAACAAGGCGCTGCCGGACGTGGGCGACCACTACCTCGCCGCCACCGGCTTCAAGAGCCAGCAGACCGACGTGCCCGAGGACCCCGACCGCCCGAACAACCTGTGGCACCCGGTGGACGACGAGGTGGACCACGGCTGCCACGGCCGGTTCGACGCGCGGGCGATCGGCGCGTCGCCGCTGTTCTACGCCGAGAAGCACCACCTCCTCGCCGCCGCCGCCGGCGCGGCCCTCGCAGGGGCGGCGGGCGTCGGCTGGTGGCTCTCCCGCCGCGACTGACGCGAACTGATCGGCGACCCACGAAAGGCAACGATGGCAGACGATCCCGACGCCCCGCCCGGCTGGAACTCCAACCCCAGCGCGATGTCCCACCGCCTGCCCCTCGCCGCCCTCGCGGCCGTCGGGTTCTGCGTCGCCCTCTACCTCGGCCTCGTGCAGCTCGGCGTCTTCCAATCGGCCTGGGACCCGTTCTTCACCCGCCCCGTCGACGGCTACCCGAACGGCTCGGACCGCATCCTGCACTCGTTCGTCGGCAAGTTCCTGCCCATCCCCGACGCCATCTGCGGCGCGCTCTACTACGCGGCCGACCTCGCCCTGCTGCTGGTCGGGTCGGCCGACCGCTGGCGGACCCGCCCGTGGCTGCCGGTGGTGCTCGGGGCGATCAGCCTCGCCGGCGCGCTAGGCAGCGCGGGGTTGGTGGTGGCGCAGCCGACGCTGTTCGGCGCGTGGTGTACGCTCTGCCTCGTGAGCGCCGCGTGCAGCCTGCTGATCGTGCTGCCGGCGTGTCAGGAGGCCGCCGCCGCGCTGGTCGAGCTCCGCCGCCGGCGAGGGGCCGGCGCGTCGTGGACCGCCTCGCTCGCGGGTCCGGGGTGGGAGACGATGGAGTGACGGCCGCTAGCACCGCAAATGCGGGCCGACGTGCCCGCAACCCGCGATGGTGGCCGCCCCGCCGTGGCATGGGCGTCCCGCCCATGAACCGTCCCGATGGCGTCCCGCCCTTGCCCGAAGATTGTCCTTAAGGTGTAGCGACGCGACCAACGGGTGCCACGGAAAATTTCGCATCAAGGGTCTTGGTAATCAGCGCAACTCGCACCGCGCGAACGGCTTAGATCGCGGTACACCCGTTGCGAATTTGCCGCCGCGCCGGAACAAGCCGGCGTCTGAGCCGAAGGCGAAGACCCGGATCCTCGGCGCAGGGTGGCCCCGGAGTTCGGTGAGGTTTTGCGCCCGAAACCCGGGTCTTCGCCTTCGGCTCAAACACCGGCTTGTTCCGGCGTTCGGGGCGCCTTGGTACGTTCGTGCGAAATCCTCCACGGGTTGAGGTACGCCTCAACTCGAGCCGAACGCCTCCCAAGACCCCAGAACACGGGTCGGCGAGTACGCCAATCTGTGGCACCCCAACCCCGATTTTGCCACCCGTGACAGTGCAAATTAATCCGCGACTCTATACTTTGCGAAGCCGCGAGCGGCCGGGCCGTTGTTGCGGGTCGGGCTGTCGCGTAATGTGAGTGAAGATCGAATCGGAACCCCGAAATCTACCTCACCGAAAACTATGGAAAATCCTGCGCCCCCCGACGCCCCCCTCGCCGCCGCGCTCCGGTGGGCAATAGTCATCAGCGGCTACGTCCTCGGCGGTCTGGCGATCCTCTACTGGGTCGTTCAATACTACTTGTATGGGTTGCCGTTTAATGCCTTCAAGGATTCATGGTGGTTGACGCAACTCTACCGCGCCTCCTCGCTGTTTCTCCTCGCCGGGCCGGCCTGCCTGCTGTTCGGCGCGTATGGGCTTTGGTCCCGCCGACCGTGGGCACGGCTTCTGCTGTTTGCGTATGCGGGCCTGTGGGTGGTTGGGCTGGTGGGGGAAGTCTCGAGCGACCTGGTCGGCGTGCTGGTTTACAACAATCCACCGTGGAGTTGGCGGCAGGCGATTTGGTTGATCGTCAGCCGGGCCGTTTCTCTCGGCTACCAATCCTTCTTCGCCGCCGCCCTCTGTTTCCTTCTCCGCCGGACGGAGCTGATCGACAGTTTCCCAAGGCAAACCCGCGGCTTCGAGCCGCTGCCGGCCGAGGCGGTCGAGGACGAGCGCTAGCGGTAAACACCGATCCGCCGTCCGCGCGACTCGGGGCGAAACCTTCACGCCCCGGCGGCGTCCAACATCACTCCGACCCCCCACCCGGAGTGCCCGTGCGACTGACGATCCTACGGACCGCCCTGCTGCTGTGCCTGCCCGCGATGCTTGCCGCGGCCGTGGCGGATGTCGGGCCGCCCCCGCGCCTGCTGGTCGGCGCGTCGCTCGACCGGGCGGGGGCGGGCGACGTCTATATCTATGACCTGGACGGCAAACAGGTGCGGCGGCTGACCGGCAGCCCGCTGGCGAGCTGCTCGATCCGGGCCGTCAGCGACGGCGGCGGGCAGGTGGCGATCGAGACCGATGCCTCGGCGCTGCACGCCCTGTCGCCGGCGCACGAGGTGCTCTACACCCTGCAGGCGGGGCGGACGGGGGCGGCCGCGTTCTCGCACGACGGCTCGGCGGCGGCGTATGTCCTGCCGGCGGGCGGGTTCCGGGGGGTCGACGCGGCGGCGGGGCCGACGATCTGCGTGAAGCCGGTGCCCGCCCCGGCGGGGTTGCGGTCGAGCGGTGACCGAAGGGTGACGAACGCCAAAACCCCCTGCCACCCCCTGCACGCGGCGGGCCACTACGTCAGCCTCGTGCTGCCCCCCGACCTGCCGGCCGACGCCGGCGTCGGCCGGGTGGCGGTGTACGACCTGCGGACCGGCGGCGCGCGGACCGTGACGATGAAGCAGGGGCCGGTGTACGCGGCGTTTCTGATCGACTGACCCCGCGTTTCGCCGCGAGTGGGGCGGCTAGATGTCGAAGCGCTCGATTGGCGGGCGCACTTCCGCCGCCGGCGAGTCGACGGTATGGTGTGGCGACAGGAGTTGTTATGGGCACATGGGCGGCGGGCAATTTCGATAATGACAAAGCGTGTGACTATGCCTGCGACCTGGTGGGTGGCTTGGTCAAGCAGATCGAGTCCACCGTCGCCAGCGAAGATAATATGGAACCGGACCGCTCGAGCGGCGTGCTGATGATGTGCAATGTCGAGTTGGTGTGGGTGCTCTGCCGGCACCTGGACATGGCGCCCCCGGCGGCTGCGACGGTCGAGGAGTGGAAGCAAAAATACCTTGCGGTGTGGGAAGCTTACATCGACCGGCTCTCGCCGAAGGCGGCGTATAAACAGGAGCGGCGGGCCGTCCTGGTGCAGACGTTCGACCAACTGATCTCTTACAGCGTGTCCGTGGAGCAGGAGCGTGCGGCCCGCGCCGCGGCACGGCAGCGGAAGTGACCGTGGGTTGCAAATGCGACTGTCACGGTTCGCCGACACATCAAGTCAAGGCCACCGTTTAGCCGCCCCGCTTGCGGGGCGCGTCTTGCCGCCCCCGCGCCCCGCAAGCGGTGCGGCTAAACGGTTTAGTATCAGTCGGCGAAAGAGATGCTCAAGGCGGGAGGCGGAGCGATGCTCGGGTTCACGCGAAAAGTCAACGTCACCTTCATCGACGACGCCACCGGCGCGGCGTTCGCCCGCGCTTCCATGCCGCCGGGCGATTTGCCCAAGACGTTCGCGGTTCAGACGACGATGCACCTGGGGACCGACGACTGGCGGGTGGTGGCGGCCGACCCGCCGACGCGGTCGGCGTTCGCGCGGTCGGGCACCCTGACCCTGCGGCTGCGGCGGGTGGAGCGGCTGGCGGACGTGGACCCGGTGGACATTCTGTTCAGCCTGCCGTCGATCTGCGACCGGCTGCCGGCACTTTCGGGCGACCCGCTGGCGGGCGACGAGCTGACGCTGGCCGAGGATGACTGGCGGCAGCTCGAGTTCGTCTCGCGGCAGTTCGCGGCGGCGGCGGATGAGGAGATCGACGCGATCCTGCGGATTCACGCGGAAGAGCGGGCGGCGGTGGGGTGGCGGAAGATTCACGTCCGGCGTCGGTCCGAGCCGCCGATCAGCGGGCCGCTGGCGCTGGAGGACGTGCGGCGGGCACTGGGGGGCGCGGCGGCGCGGGGCGTGGCGCTGGCGGATTATGGCTCGCCGGCGGCGGGCGGCTTCTCGCTGGCGGCGGCCGACGGGCTGCGGTGCTACGGCATCGTTGACTCCGGCCGCGTGGCGGTGCTGGGCGTCGATCAGGACGGCCTGACGCCGGCCGTCGCGCCGGCCTTCGCGCGGTCCGCCGCGGCGCTGGCGGACCTGGCGCGGGCGTTCGACCTCGACCTGGTCCACTGGTGCCGGTGTGTCCGCGCGTCGGCCGACGACCCGGCGTTCGGCGGGCTGCTGACGGGCGAGGGGTGATGCCGCCGCTTGCGGCGGAGTCGACGCTACAGTCTCGCGGAGTGCCCATGCGACTGCCCACCGTGCGCGGCGTGATCGACCGGCGGATCCTCGTCAACTACCGGCTTGACCCGGCCGTCGCGGCGAGGGAGTTGCCGGCGCCGTTCCGGCCGAAGTTGGTCGGGGGGTGGGCGATGGCGGGCATCTGCCTGATCCGGCTGACGCGCGTCCGGCCGGCGTGGGTGCCGGGGTGGCTGGCGGGGGCGGTGGGCGTGGGGTCGGAGAATGCGGCGCACCGCTTTGCGGTCGATTGGGAGGGGGGCGAGGGCGTTTACGTCCCGCGGCGCGACACCGACTCGCGCCTGGCCGCGCTGGCCGGCGGACGGCTGTTTTCCGGCGAGCACCGGCATGCGCGGTTCGACGTGGAGGAGTCGGCCGACCGGCTGCGCGTCGGCTTCCAAAGCGATGACGGCACGGCGGCGGTGTCCGTCACGGGGCGGGTGGCGGACGGGCTGCCGGCGGAATCGGTGTTCGAGTCGGTCGAGGCGGCGTCACGCTTTTTCAAGGCCGGGTCGCTCGGCTACTCCGCCACGCGCGATGCGGGGCGGTTTGACGGGCTGGAGTTGCGGGTGGAAAATTGGTCGGTTCGGCCGCTGGCGGTGGAGGCGGTGGCGTCGAGCTACTTCGGCGACGCGGAACGGTTCCCGCCGCGGTCGGTGGCGTTCGACCACGCGCTGCTGATGCGCGGGATCGACCACGAGTGGCACGCGCGGGAAGACCTTTGCTGCGACGGGCGGGGAGGGGCGTAGAGGCTCGGTTCAGGCCGTCGCTTTAGGGGCGTTCGGGCTGTAGCGGTCCTCGACGAGGCGGAGTTCGCACTTTTTGCCGAAGGCGACAGCAATCTTTAGGAGCATCGCCATCGAGTCGCCGTCGTAGTCGCCCTCTTCGAGGTCGTCGATGACGCACGGCTCGACGCCGACGCGCTCGGCGAACTGCTGCTGCGTCAGGCCGGCCTGCTCGCGGAGGTCGTAGACGGCCTGCTGAATGTCGGCGGTCACTTGCGCTTCGGCGTACAGGCGGAGCATTTCGGGGTCATCGCCGATGAACTGGTGGCGGATCATGAACACGGCGTCGGAGGTTGTGGTGGGCATCTAAATCTCCAGATTGCGGGTGTGCGCCGGCGGGTTCTGCAGATAGATCTGCCGGCGCTGGATCGCCCGTTCAATATCTACCTTCGGAACTTCCTTTTCCTTGGTCAGCCCGTGGGCGAGAAGTGCCACGTTGCGGCCGTGGTAGAAGTATAGGATGCGGTAGTTTACCCGGCCAACCTTCACCCGCAGTTCCAGAATGCCGTCGCGGAGGTAGTCCGCGTGCGGGCGGCGGAGCTCGTTCCCGAACTGCCTGAGCTTGTCCACGGCCGTCGCTATCCTGGCGACGGCGTTTGGGTCGCGTCGGCGCAACTGGTCGATCCAGTCCAGAACCGGCGCGTCATCTCCATCCGAGTAAACGTACACCTCCGTCTGCGGCATAGGTCCGGCCTCCCAAAGCAATGAACGGCTCGAGATTTTACCCCAGCAGCCCCCGCTCCCGCAAGTAGTTCAGCACCAGCGTGTCGAACGGCACGGCGGTGGAGGTGAACAGGTACGTCCCGCCGCGCCGCGTGACATAGTTCTTCAGGCTCAGGCAGTAGGCGTTCAGGGTCGACTTATACTTTTTCAGCAGCGGCCCGGTGATGCTCACCTCCGCCTCGTCGGCGTCCTCCACGTCCTTCAGCCTCAGATCGCCCTGTAGGTCCGGGTCGATCTCCTGGGGGCTGAGGATTTGCACGCAGAACAAATCATACTTGCCGCCGGCGAGGTAGCGTAGGCCGTTCTCGAAGCCGCCCTTGTCGAAGAAGTCCGACAGCACGACGCACACGCCCTTGCCGCGGTTTTGCAGCGCGAAGCGCTTGCACGAGGCGGCGAAGTCGCTGCCGCCGGCGGGCTGCAACGTTTCGACGAACTCGATCATCCGCCGCACGTTCCGCCGGCCTCGCATGGCGCCGGTTTCTGCCACCACCGTGTCGCTCATCGCCGCCACCGTCACGCGGTTGTAATTCACCAATCCGATGTAGGCGAGGGCGGCGGCGACCTGCTTGATATACTTCGACTTGCCCGGCTCGCCATAGTCGGTGCTCTTGCTTACGTCGAGCAGGACGTAGAGCGCCAAGTCTTCCTCTTCGAGGAAGAGTTTGAGGAAGAGCTTGTCGAGCCGGGCGTAGATGTTCCAGTCGATGAAGCGGAGGTCGTCGCCCTCGGTGTAATTCCGATAGTCGGCGAACTCGACGGACTGGCCGCGGCGCTTGCTGCGGCGCTCGCCCTTCATCTTGCCGGACAGGAGCTTGCGCGAGACGACGTCGAGCTGGTCGAGCCGGGCCATGAACTGCGGGTCGAGCAGGCGGTCGGACTTCGGTCGGGCGGTGGGGGTCATGCGGCAAGTGTAACGTGGCACGGGCGTACTGCCCGCAGTCTTGTGGCGAAAAACCGAAGACTGCGGGCGGGACGCCCGAGCCACGGGCTACGCCGCCGGCTTGGTCGTCGGGGCGCCGGGCACCTGGTCGGGGGCGCGCTGCAGGGGCATCGGCAGCACCTGCACGTCGCCGAGGGCGTCCAACTGCGGCTTGATGATCGACGCCGGGCCGACCACGACGATGGTGAAGTCCTCCGGCTTGACGTACTGGCCCATCACCCGCCGCACGCCGTCGGCGGTGACTTCGGCGATCTTCTGGGGGTAAACGTCGAAGTAGTCGGTCGGGTAGCCGTTGAGCTCGATGTCCACGCGCCGGCCCGCCTGCTGGCCGACGGTTTGAGTTTGCAGCACCATGCTGCCGGCCACCTGGCGCTGGGTTTCGGTCAGCTCCGCCGGCTCGATGTCGGCGTCGACCATGCGCTCGAGGACGGTGAACGCCCCGGTGACGGCCTCGCCGGCGGTGGTCGGCTTGGTGTCGACCGAGACGTTGAACGTGCCGGCGTGGCGGCCGGGGCTGAAGTAGCCGCTCGCGCCGTAGGTCAGCCCGCGCTCGGCGCGGAGGTACTTGTTCATCCGGCTCTCGATGCCGCCCGACAGCACGCGGCTGGCGACGGTGCCGGGGTATTTCTCGTCATTGGTGAGCTTGTACGCCTGGGCGGCCATGCGGATGCTCGCCTGCTGGCCGGCGGGGTTGTCGATCAGAATGATCCGCTGCTTCCGCGGCGCCGGCGGCAGGTCATAGGCGGCGGCGGGCGGGTCGCCGGCGGACCAGCCGTCGGCGAGTTGCTTGACCATCGCGTCCATCTGCGCCTGCGTCACGTCGCCGCTGACGACCATGAATGCCCCGTCGGGCCGGTAGGCCTTTTGGTACCACGCCTTCACGTCGTCGAGGGTGATCGACGCGACGCTGGCGGGCGTGGCCTGGCGGCCGAGGGCGGAGTCGCCGTACAGCGCCTTCTGCAAGTCCCGCCCCGCGACGCCGGCGGGGTCGCTCAGCGACTGCGCGAGGCCGCTGAGCGTCTGGGCCTTGAGCTTGGCGAACTCGCCGGCGGGGAAGGTCGGCTGCAGCAGCACCTGCTTGGCCCGCATCATCAGGTGCGGGAGTTCGTCAATCGTGGAGAAGCCGCTGAGGGTCGTGTGGTCGCCGCCGTCGGAGGCGTCGAGGGAGATGCCCCGGCCCTCCAGATCCTGACTCAACTGCTGGAACGACAGGTCGCCCGCGCCGCGCGAGAGCATGGCGGCGGCGAGGTCGGCCACGCCCTCCTTGCCCGCCGGTGCCGCGTCGCCGCCGCCGCGCATCACCAGGGTCCAACTGGCGATCGGCAGCCGCTTGTCGGGCAGGACGATGACCTGCAACTCGCCGACCTTGCTGGTGGTGCCCTTCTCGAAGTTCGCCGTGAGGACATTGGTCGGCACCGGCGGCGCGTCGGGGAAGTCGGCCGGGAACTTGACCGCAGAGGCCGCGGGCATGGTGGCCGGCATCGTGGTGGGCTTGGTGCTAGCCGGCGTAGCGACGGGCGCGGGGCGGGGCGTCGGGGCCGCCCCCGCGGTAGTGCCCGCCGCGGCGCCGGCCTCGCCGGGCTCGGTCTTCGGCTGCTCGCTGGCGGGCACGGCGGCGGCGGCCTGGTTGATCTCGCCGACGGCCTTCAGCCCCGCCGCCTGCTCCTGCTGCAGCTTCTCCGCCTCGCTGCCCGCCGGCGGCTTGCCGGGGAGGTAGGCGAGCTCGGTCATCTTCCGCTTCACCAGATACTTCTGCGCGATGGCCTGAATGTCCGCCGGCGTGACGGCCTCGATCTTCGACAGCGCCTCGTTGGCAATCTCCGCATTGCCTCCGAACACCTGCGCATCGCCCAACTGCGTCGCCACCTGCTCGGCGGTCTGGCGGCCGGTGATGAGGGCGATGCGGGCCTGGGTCTTGACCTTCTCCAGCTCCGCCGCCGTCACGCCGCCGGCCTTCAGCTTGTCGATGACCTTGAGCATCTCCGCCTCGATGCCCTTGACGTCATTGCCCGGCAGGGCGGCGCCGGAGACGACGAACAGCCCCTTGTCCTCGAGCTGAAAGTCCCCCGCCGACACGCCGACGGCCATCGGCTTCTCGCTGCCGACCATCGCCTCGTACAGCCGGCTGGTCGCCCCGTCGCCGAGGATCGAGCCGAGCAGGGCGAGCGCGTAGTGGTCATCGCTTTTATAGTCCGCCGTCTTGAAGCCGAGGATCGCGCGGGCGATCGGGACGTCGACCTTGTAAACCGTCAACTGCCGCTCGCCGTCCTGAACCGGCTCCGCGGGCGACTGGCGGGTGATCGGCTTGCCCTCGGGGATCCAGCCGAAGTACTCGTGGACCAGCTTCTTCGCCGCCGGCACGTCATACTTGCCGGCGATGATCAGTGTTGCATTATTCGGGACGTAGTAAGTGTTATGAAAGGTTTGCAATTCGTCGACGTTGGCGGCGGCGAGGTCGGCCATGTCGCCGATGGGCGTCCACTTGTAGTGGCTCTTGTCGTAGGCCGTCCGCAGGAAGTCCTGGAAGAACGTGCCGTAGGGCGGGTTGGCGGTGCGCATCCGCCACTCCTCGGCCACGACGTTGCGCTCGGTCTTGAAGATCGGCCCGGTGACGTGGAAGCTCGCCATGCGGTCGGCCTCCAGGTAGAGGGCCATCTTCAGGGCGTTGCTGGGGATCGTGTTGACGTAGGTCGTTTGATCAAAACTCGTGAAGGCGTTCGAGCTGCCGCCGACGTCGTTGATCAGTTTCATGTGCAGTTCCGGCGGCACGTGCGCGCTGCCGCGGAACATCATGTGCTCGAACATGTGGGCGAACCCCTGGCGGTCGGGCGTCTCGTCGCGGCTGCCGACGTGGTACATCACCCGCACGTGGATGACCGGCGCGTTGTCCAGCGGGGCGTAGAGGACCGTCAGCCCGTTGGGCAGCACCTCCTTGTCGTACTTGATCGGCGGCAGCGTCGCCGGCGCGGCGGCGGGCATCGTCGCCGGCATGGTGGAGGGCGAGTCGGCGGGCGAAGAGGTCTGGCCGTTGACGGCGACCGCGAGGATCGCGGCGTTGAGGACGGCAACGGTCGGCAGCAGGCGGCGGAGGGTCATGTCGGAATCTTTCTGGTGCGGTGGCGGCGGTTGCGGGAGAGTCTACCCGAGGTTGTCACGGCGCCAAAGGCGGGAAGTTGCACGCGGTCATCAATGGTCGTCCGGCTCGCGCTGGAGCTCGAGATTTGCGATCAGTTCCGTGACGCGCCCGTGCAGGGGCGTCCCCGCCGCCCACTCAAGTCGCAGGTCGCCCTCCTCGCGGCTGGACATGCCATAACTGCCGCCGGTGGCGACGAACTCGAACTGCCATCCGCACACCATTGCCCAACTCATGGCAGCGAGCAGCAGGCCGTACTCGTTTTCCACCACCAGCCGATGTGCGGGGCCGCCCGCGACCTTCCCCGCAGGGCCGGCCGGCCGCACGAGTTGGTCGAATACCGCGAGTTCTGCGGATGCGGCGTGAGAAATCCTGATCACGCGGAAAAGGCCCGAGTCCACTCGTGTCGGAAGAAACTCGTTGAGGGCCAACTCCGCGACGTCCGACGCGGGCGTGCCGTGAACGTCGAACGAAAGGCGATACGCCTCCCCCGGCGCGTCGGGCGAGGAGAAGCCGCCGGGCCGCACGAGGGTCCGGCCGTTGGCGGCGAGCCACGCGATGACGGATGCTTCGTTGGCGACTTCCACCGTCGGCCTCCTTCGATCCGGGCGACCCGGCCGACTCCGCCCGCTTAGGCGGTTGCACCGGCGGGTGGCGGCCCGATAGTATCACCCTCGCCGACCGCAACGGATGGGTTGGCTGACAAGGGAATGTGGACGGAAAAAGGTGGACACCATGCGACGCGCGAAGATCAGCATCATCGGGGCCGGCAATGTCGGGGCGACCTGCGCCCACTGGGCGGCGGCCAAGGAACTGGGCGACATCGTCCTGGTCGACATTCCGCAGGTCGATGGGATGCCGCAGGGCAAGGCGCTGGACCTGTACGAGGCCTCGCCGGTCGAGGGGTTCGACGTCAAAATTACCGGCGCGACCGATTACGAGCCGACCAGCGGCAGCGATGTCGTCATTGTAACGGCCGGCCTCGCCCGCAAGCCCGGCATGAGCCGCGACGATTTGATCGCCAAGAACACCGAGATCGTCAAGGACGTGGCGAAGAACGTGGCGAAGTTCAGCCCCAACGGCATCATGATCGTCGTCAGCAACCCGCTCGACGCGATGGTGTCGGTCGCCCACAAGGCCAGCGGCTTCAAGACCAGCAAGGTCGTCGGGCAGGCGGGCGTGCTCGACACCGCCCGCTACCGCGCGTTTTTGGCCGAGGAAATCGGCTGCAGCGTCGAGGACGTTCAGGCGCTGCTGCTGGGCGGGCACGGCGATGACATGGTGCCGCTGAAGCGCTACACCTTCGCCGGCGGCATTCCCGTCACGCAGCTCATCGCGCCCGAGCGGTTGGACGAAATTATTGACCGCACGCGCAAGGGCGGGGCGGAGATCGTCGGGCTGCTGAAGACCGGCAGCGCCTACTACGCCCCCGCCGCCGCCACGGTGCAGATGGCCGAGTCGATCATCAAGGACAAGAAGCGCATCCTGCCGTGCGCCGCCTACTGCGAGGCCGAGTACGGCGTGGGGGGCTACTTCGTCGGTGTGCCTTGCATCCTCGGCAAGGACGGCGTGGAGAAGGTGATCGAGGTCGAGTTGGACGACGCCGAGAAGGCGGCGTTTCAGGCGAGCGTGGAGCACGTCAAGGAACTGGTGGCGGGCGTGAAGATGTGAGGGGGGGCGGGGGGAGTGCCGCCCATGCCATAGGGGAAAGAGGACCACACGCAATAGCAACAAGACTGCTTCGGTGTGCCCCTTTTTCAGCCAGGGTAAGAGCCGGCTCGGAAGTCATGAGAACGGGCTATACCAGCTATGTCCGAACCCTGCCGAACATTGAAAGGGTCCGGGCAGAGCACACGCGTGCCCTTTTCCGCCCCTCAAGTCAGAGGGTCGAGATTGGGCCGACATCAGCCTTATATTTTCACGTCGTAGCGGTCGAGCATCATCACCTTGTTCCACGCCTTCACGAACGCTCGCACGAATCGCTCCTGGCCGTCGCTGCCGGCATAAACCTCCGCGATGGAGCGGAGCTGGGTGTTGGAGCCGAAGACGAGGTCCGAGCGCGTCGCCGTGAAGCGTTCCCGGCCCGTTTCGCGGTCGGCGAGCGTGAAGGTCATGCCGCTCTCGTCGGCCTTCTTCCAGTCGAACTCCATGCTCGTGAGCACGGTGAAGAAATCGTTGGTCAGCACGCCCACGCGGTCGGTGAAGATGCCGTGGGCGGAGCCGTCGTGGTTGGCGTTCATCGCCCGCAAACCGCCCACCAGCGCCACCCACTCCGGCGCGGCGAGCGAGAGCAGCTGCGCCTTGTCGAGGAACATCGCCTCCGGCGACACGCCCTGCGAGATGTCCGGGAACCCCTCGTCGCGGTAGTTGCGGAACCCGTCGGCGACGGGCTTCAGCCAGTTGAACATCTCGACGTCGGTCATCTCCTGCGTCGTGTCGCGGCGGCCGGGCGTGAAGGGCACCTCGGTCGGGACGCCCGCGTCGGCCGCCGCCTTTTCGAGCGCGGCGCATCCGCCGAGCACGATCAGGTCGGCGAGCGACACCTTCTTCCCGCCCGTCTGCCGGCCGTTGAACTCGTCCATCGTCTGCCGCAGCGCCGCGACCACCGGCACCGTGCGGCGGTTGACCGCCCAATCCTTCTGCGGGGACAGCGCCAGCCGCCCGCCGTTGGCCCCGCCGCGCTTGTCGCTGCTGCGGAACGTGACGGCGGCCGAGAAGGCGGCGTAAACCAAATCGGAGGGCGAGATGCCGAGCGCCATAATGGACTGCTTCAGCGCCGCGACGTCCGCCGCGTCGATCACGTCGTAGTCGGCCAGCGGGATCGGGTCCTGCCACAGCAGATCGCTCTGGTTCCGCTTCTCCGGCCCGAGGTAGCGCTCGCGCGGCCCCATGTCGCGGTGCGTCAGCTTGTACCACGCCTTGGAAAAAGCCTGCGTGAACGCATCGAAATCGTTCAGGAACTTCTCGCAAACCTTCCGGTACTCCGGGTCGACCTTGAAGGCGATGTCGGACGTCATCATCATCAGGGCGTTCATCTGGCCGGGGATGTGCGCGTCGGGCGTCTTGGGCGCGTCCGGGTCGGTCGGCGTCCACTGCAGCGCGCCGGCCGGGCTCTTGACCTGCTTCCACTCGTACTTGAACAGGTTGGTGAGGTAATTGTTGTCCCACTGCGTCGGGCTGGGCGTCCAACTGCCCTCGATGCCGTTGGTCATCGTGAACTCGGCGTTGCCCGAGCCCTTGGGGTTGTGCCAGCCGAGGCCCATCGCCTCCATCGGCGCGATCTCCGGCGGCGCGCCGATCTCGGTCGACTTCACCATGCCGTGGCTCTTGCCGAAGGCGTGGCCGCCGGCGATCAGGGCCACGGTTTCCTCGTTGTTCATCGCCATGCGGGAGAAGGTGACGCGGATGTCGCGCGCCGACCCCATCGGGTCGCCGTTGGCATACGGGCCTTCGGGGTTGACGTAAATCAGCGACTGGTGCGACGCGGCCAGCGGGTTCTCCAGGTCGTAGTCCGCGTCGCCGTTCTGCCCGCGCCACCGCTCGTCCCGCGTTACCATTTTGTCGAACGACTCGGCGGTCTTGAGGTCTTTATACACCTCCGGCCCCCAGTAGGTGCTGTCGTCGGCCTCCCACGCATCCCGGCGGCCGCCGGCGAACCCGTAGGTGGGCAGGCCCATGATCTCCAGCGCGCAGTTGCCGGTCAGCACCAACAAATCACCCCACGACAGGGCGCTGCCGTACTTCTGCTTGATCGGCCACAGCAGCCGACGCGACTTGTCGGTGTTGCCGTTGTCCCACCAACTGTTGATGGGGGCGAACCGCTGCAACGCCTCGCCCGCGCCGCCCCGCCCGTCGGCGATGCGGTAGGTGCCGGCGGAGTGCCAGGCCATGCGGACCATCTGCGGCCCGTAGTTCTTGTAGTCCGACGGCCACCACGACACCGACGTGGTCAGGAAGGATTTGATGTCCTCCTTGACCGCAGCGAGGTCGAGGGCGTTGAACGCCGCCGCGTAATCGAAGTCTTCGCCGAGCGGGTTGGCCTGCGGGCCGTCCTGGTGCAGCGACTCCACCTTCAGCCGCTCGGGGTACCAGTCCGACAGGGCCGGCGGCGTACCCACCGCGCCGCCGATCCGGTCGCCGCCGAAGGGGCACTTGCCCTCCATCTTGAACGAAGTGGTGTCGGTTTTGTCGTGATCGATCTGGAGCATGGTGAATTCCCTCCGAGAGGGGGTGGTGAAAGCTTGGTGATATCGTTCCGACTGTCGTACTGCTTTTTCGCCGCCCGGGTTCTTCGCCTTCACAGCGCGGGGCGGCAGCCGACCGTCTCTTGCTTCAAGTTACAGTCGTCGCTTTGGACGCCGGTTTCGAGTCGTCTTCAACCTCGGCGGGCTTGGTGTGCTGGATCACGGAAGACAACAGGCTGAACGCCACGGCGCTGAGCAGCGTCGCCCACCCCGCCGGCGAGGAAGAACGTGCCCACCAACTCGGCCCCGGCGGACCGCAAGGCTTGGCTAATGATCGGATTGGCGGGGGCATCTTTCACGAGAGGGGGAGGAAGACAAAAAGCTGTAACCCTGCGTGCATGGGATATTAGGCGGCCGCCGCACGGCGCGAAAAATGAACGGGCTGCGACCGGGTGTCGCGGGGAAACGGTGCCGGCCGCGTCGCCGGGAGACGCGCTACACCACCGCCCCGCCGCAGCTGCTGCCGCTGCCGGCGGTGCAGGCGAAGCAGTGGACGCCGGTGGCGATGCGCCGCTGCACGAACCGCACCGGGTCGAAGTCCGCGACGTGGCCGCAGGTCTGCTTGCTCACGGGCATTCCGAGGGCGTAATTGAAATCGCAGTCGTACAGCCGCCCGTCGTAGGCGACGTGCAGGTGGTGGCGGCACATCAGGCCCTCCACCGTCGCGGGGTTGTAGGCGTTCTTCAGGACGTCCATGTATTGCTCATCCCGCCCCTGCCTCGCCAGATCGTGCAGGAATCGGCCGATGGGGACGTTGGTGATGGTGATGAGGTTCGTGAAGCGGATTCCGTACTTCTCGCCGAGCTCGCGCTTGTAATCGCCCTCCAATTCCGACTGCTTGGGCGGCAGGCTCGGGCCGCCGGGATTGAAGACCAAGCTCAGCGGCAGGTGTTTCTCTATGCCGTAGCCGACGCTGTTCAAGGTTCGGACGACCTCGATGCTGTCGTGGTAGACGCCCCGGCCGCGCTGCTTGTCGACATTATTTTCGAGGTAGCACGGCAGCGAGGCGACCAATTTCACGCCCTGATCGGCGTACCACTGCGGCAAATCGGTGTAGCCGTCCTTCAACAGAATCGTGAGGTTCGTGCGGACGATGACCTGATGACCCTGCCGTCGGGCGGCGGCGACGAAGCGGCGGAAGTGGGGGTTCATCTCCGGCGCCCCGCCGGTGATGTCGACTGTCTCGGCCCCCGCCGCCTTGGCCGCGGCCAGCACCTGGCGCATCGTCTCCCACGACATCTCCTCGGTCCGCTTCGGGCCGGATTCGACGTGGCAGTGGTGGCAGGCGAGGTTGCACCGCAACCCGATGTTCACCTGCACCGTCCGCACCGACTCGGCGGTGAGGAAGGTGCCGGTCGAGTCTTTGACGGCCTTGTTGAAGCCGTTGCCCTCGCGGACGCGCAGGGGGGTGAGGGTGGGGGTCATGATATCTCCTACTGCAAACGCTGCCGCGCTGTTCTTCTGTGGCACGGGCGTCCCGCCCGGATTCTCCGCAGTCGCAAGCGCAGAAAATCCGGGCGGGACGCCCGTGCCACTTGAAGCGGTCGCTACACCGCCACCTCCTGCTCGACCTCGCGGTGGACGACCTCCCGCGCGACGTGCGGGTGCAGATCGGCCTCGGCGGGGAGTTCGTCGCGGTGGTCGCCCGGCACGTCGGCGGCGCCGGCGTTGGTGAGTTGCGACGCGCGCTTTGGGAACGCCGCCGGCGCAATGACCCGGTAGGCGACCACGGCTAACTGTGCCCCGGCGATCGGCGCGACCCAATAGAGCCACTGCGACGTCCAGACGCCGCTGAAGACCGCCGGGCTGAACGAGCGGGCGGGGTTCATGCTCGCGCCGGTGATGGGGCCCATGCACATCGCCTCCAGCGCGACGGTCAAGCCGATGGCGACGCCGGCGAACCCCGCCGGCGACCGGCGGTCGAGGCCGCTGCCGAGGATCACGATCATCAGGAAGAACGTCAGCACGGTTTCGAGCACGAGGGATTGCATCCACAGCCCGCCGCGCGGGACGGTGCCGCCCATGTCGCTGACGTTGCCGAAGGCGAGGTAGAGGGTGAGGGAGGCGAGGACCGCACCGGCGAGTTGCGCCGCGAGGTAGGCGGGCACCTTGCGGCCGGGGGTCGCGCCGCTGCTCCAGAAGGCGAGGGTGACGGCGGGGTTGAGCTGCGAGCCGCTGATGTGGCCGAAGGCGTAGATCATCGCCGCCACGACCGCGCCGAAGGTCAGCGAGACGCCGACGTGGGTGATCGCCCCGCCGCTGACCGTGTTCGCCATCACCGCGCCGGTGCCGGCGAAGATCAGGCCGTAGGTGCCGAGGATTTCGGCGACCACTTGCTGCGTGAGGGTCGGTTCGCCGATGGGTTCGTCTTGCATATTGGTCTCCTTTCGTGGCACGGGCGTCCCGCCCGCGTCCGCGCTTTCGTTTTTCCGTCAACAGAAAGCGCAGACGCGGGCGGGACGCCCGTGCCACGGGGGGTTAGCAGCACCCGTCCGGGCCGCAGCAGTCGGCGGCGGCGTCGGTGGTGGCGCGGTACTCCAAGCCTTTCGTCTCGCGCGGGTGGCGGATGCTGGTGCGGGCGCAATCGAACGCCTTGGACGCCTCCAGCGGGATATCCGCCAGCGGCTCGACCGGCAGCATTTGGCCGGCGTAGGGGCCGTTGGGGTCGGTCATCAGCTTGAAGGTTTTGTCGCACACCGCCATCCGCTGGCCGCGGAAGAAGGTGTGATTATCATCATCCTTCACCTGCTTCCACGGCCCGGCGTAGACCACCGCCTGGTTCCGCTCCATGCACGGCCCCTGCTTGCCCTTGTACGCCCGCACCGTGAGCGAGCGAAACTCGATGCCGTCGACCGTCCGCCACGGCGTCTCCTGCCGCTCGAGCACCTCGACGCCGTAGAAGCCGGCCTCCTCGAACATCCGCAAAAACTCCAGTTCCTGGAACGCGCCGCTGATGCAGCCGCTCCACAGCGACGGGTCGTTCATGATTTTGTCCGTCGGCGGCTCGTCGCAGACGATGTCGCTGATGACCGCCCGGCCGCCGCGCTTGAGGACGCGGAAAATCTCGCCGAACAGCTTGGCCTTCTCCTGCGACTTCACGAGGTTCAGTACGCAGTTGGAGACCACCACGTCGACGCTGCCGTCGGCCACGAGGGGCTTGGTGTGGCGGAGCTTGTCCGTCGCGGCCTCGAACTCCGCCGCGTCTTCGATCGAGGTGATGGGCTTGGCGTCGAGCAGCGACTGGGCGGCGGCGAGGTCGAGCCGCAAGTCCTGAATCCGGCCCTTGCGGAAGCTCACGTTGTCGTAGCCCAACTTCTCCGCCATCTCCGGCTGGTACTGCCGGGCGAGGCCGAGCATGGCATCGTTGAAATCGACGCCGATGACGCTGCCGGCGGGGCCGACCTTTTGGGCGAGGATGTAGCAGATTTTCCCGCCGCCGCTGCCGAGGTCGAGGGCGGTTTCGCCGACGCCGACGTGCTTGGAGGGGTCGCCGCAGCCGTAGTCGCGGTCGATGATCTCCTGCGGCAGCAGTTTCAGGTACTGCGGGTCGTAATCGACCGGGCAGCAGAGCTCCGCCTCGGCCGCCTCGGCGCCGGCGGCGTAGCGGGTATTCACCTCGGCCTCGACGTTGTAGGGGGCAAAGTCGGTGGTCGTGTCAGTCTCGAACATGTCAAGTCCTTCTTCAGAGAGGAGCGGGTGCGTGATGCGTGATGCGTGGTGCGTGGTGCGTGGTGCGTGAGGATTCGAGGAGTGTTGTTGGGCCGGAACAAGCCGGTGTCTGAGCCGAAGGCGAAGACCCGGGTTCTTTCGGAATTCAAGAGCTGTCCGAAGCCGAACGAATCCGGGTCTTCGCCTTTGGCTCAGACGCCGGCTTGTGTAAAGCTCGGTATGGCGTGGCGTGACGCACGACCGCCCGCCGCTTGCGGCTTCGCAAAGAAAGGGAGTTTCAACCCGCGTTTCTTTGCGAAGCCGCAAGCGGCGGGCCGTCAGGCGGCACGGCGGGCGGGGGGCGGGAGTTGCCAGCGGTGCCGGTCGAAACCGGCGCGGGCGTCGGCGGCGTGGTGGATCGGGCGGCGCGGCGGCGCGAAGCCGAGGAGCGCCATTGCTCGGACGACTTCAAGCGTTCGACGGACGACCCGCAGGTCGGCGGTGCCGTCGAGGTCGATTTTCTCGTCGAGCAGCGCCACGGCCGACTCGCCGGCGCGGCGGGTCAACTCGGCGCGATCCGTACCGCGCCGCCACTTCACGCCGTCGAGCAGGTGGAGATCGGCGGCGCGCAGGCCGATCAGCCAGCAGCCGCCGGCGTGGTCGGGGCCGAGGGCGAGGCGGGTCTCCCCGGTTTCGAGCGCCGCCAGCGCCGCCTTCACATCGGTGGCATTCACGTCGGGGCAGTCGCGGCCGACGATCACGATCCGCTCGTAGCCGGCGGCGGCGAGGTCTGCGACGGCGTTGCTCAGCCGCCGGCCGAAGGTGCGGCCGCGCTGGCGGTCGGGCGTGAACACGTGAACGTCCGCCCCCGCCCCGCCCACGTCCGGCAGCGCCAGCAGCGGCGCGAGTTGCGACGGCCACCGCCGGCGCGACAAGTCGCGCTCTACCGCGTCGGCGAAGATGAGGACGGCGGCCTTGCCCATGCGTTGACAGTATAACCTATTGCCGCCGCCGGATATTTCAACCGAAAATCCTTCTTTAATAGCCGGAGGCGGAAGCCCCGGTTCTTCTCGTGGGGCTTCCCCGATGAAGAACCGGGGCTTCCGCCTCCGGCTATTAAGGACTCACTCCCCCGTCGCTTCCTTCCACGCCTGGCGCCAGAGTTTCTCGATGCGGATCACGGCGAGCGCCGTCTGCCGGGCCTTCATCTGCATCACGGTCATCTTCTGTCCGTCGACCTCGCCGGCGTGGCGGAAGAAGACGCGGGTGTCGAAGTCGGAGGCGGCCCCCTCGGGCTTGGCCGGCGTGCCCCCCTGCTTCGCCGCGTCCATCGCCGCCCGGCCGATCAGCGGCAGGCAGTCGTAACTGTACAGCGAGACCTCCGCCGTCGACTTCCACGGATCGGTCGTGTCCGACGGATCCTTTACGGTCTCCAGCGCCTTGGCGAACAGCGGCCAGAACGCCTCCCGCAGGTCCATGAACGGCTCGTCCTTGTCGTCGATCATCCGGTACTCCACCTCGCCGTGGACGTTGGGGGCCTTGCGCTTGTTGGCGAAGTAGGTGGCGCTCTTGTAATCAATGGTCGCGTGCTGCGGCTGGGTGTTGTCCGCCGCGTAGTGGGCCAGGTAGCCGGCCCACCGCACGGCGTGGTCCTCGTCCTGCATTTTGGCCGGGTCGGGGGCCATGCGCTTGTCCTTGATCGCCTTCACGAAGTTGCCGTAAACCTGCTCGACGCGGAACGGCAGCATCCCGGCCTGCAGGTAGCGCGGGTCGTGCCAGTCGCGGGGAATGTCGGCCAGTTTCGGCTTGCCCGAGAGGTCGTCGCGGAACTGGTTCTCCTCCCCCTTGGGCAGCAGCACTTCGAGGTCGATGAAGTGCATCATCCGCTCGTGGTCGGGGAAGGGGGCGACGGTCGAGTCCCGCGGCAGCCCCTGCGCGTCCACGTCCGGGCGGTAGGCGTAGTAGCAGATGCCGGTGAAGCCCTTGGGCACGATGCCGATGTTCGTGTGCAGGAAATACTCCTTCTCCTGCGCCATCGTGCCCAGGCCCGGCGTGTTGGCGGTGAGCCACGCCTTCATGTCCGCCGGCGTCGACGGGTCGGCCACCAGCCGCTCGGCGGCGATGCGGGCGAACTGGATGTGCTCCTTGAAACTCCACCCCCACGACGGGGCGGCGGCAAGAATTAGCACGAGCAGGAACGGGAGGTCGAGTCGGGGGAATCGGTGCATTCGGGCATGATAGCGGGTCGGTCGGTAGCGGGTAGCGGGGGAAGCGAAGGCAGGGCGGGACGATCCGCCGATCCCCTCTTCCCCCGCTACCCGCTACCCGCTACCCGCCAACTTTCCCCGATGCACGCCCGGCCGCGTTCGCATAAAGTGCCGACCGCACATGGCTATCTCCCCCGCCCGGCAGGGCACGACCAACCGCTTCCTGATCCTCGCCTCGGTGGCGGTGGTGGTGGCCGGCCTCTACCTGGCGCAGGAGGTGCTGGTGCCGCTGGCGCTGGCGGTGCTGCTGTCGTTCCTGCTCAGCCCGCTCTGCAACCGGCTGGAGCGGCTGAAGGTGCCCCGCACGGCGGCGGTGATCTTCAGCGTCCTGCTCGCGGTGGCGGCCCTCGCGGGGCTGGGGTACGTCCTCTACGACGGTGCCCGCGGGCTGGCGGCGGATTTGCCGAAGTACCAGCAGAACATCACCGCCAAGCTCCGCAGGCTGCCGCACTCCGCCGGCGTGTTCGGCAACATCAGCGGCGCGGCGGAGGGCATCAGCAAGTCCCTCGCCACCACCCAGCCCGGCGACCCCACGACCCAGCCCGTCGGCGCCGGGGCGTCGATGTTCAACGTCCAGGCCGCCGTCCAGTCGGCCGTGGACCGCCTCTACGCCAAGCCCCTGCCCGTGCAAGTCACCGGCGAGGACGGCTCGCCGTTGGGCCGAATCTTCCACTACCTCGAGTACGTCCTGGGGCCGCTGGAGATCGGCTTCATCGTCATCGTCTTCGTCATCTTCATGCTGCTGCAGCGCGACGACTTGCGCGACCGGCTGATCCGCCTCGCCAGCGGCGGGCAACTCGGCATCGCCACCCAGGCGCTGGACGACGCCACCACCCGCATCAGCCACTACCTCGTCGCCCAGGCCGCCATCAACAGCAGCTACGGCGCGCTGGTGGCCCTCGGCCTGCTGGTCATCGGCTACACCGTCGGGGGCGGGGCGATGTTCCCGAGCTTTCTACTCTGGGGACTCGTCTGCGGCGTGATGCGGTTCGTGCCCTACATCGGCCCGCTGATCGGCCTGGCCTTCCCCGCCACCGTCGCCTTCGCCGCCTTCCCCAGCTTCTGGGTCGTGGTGGCGGTGCTGGGCCTGTTCGTGCTGCTCGAGCTCCTCGCCGCCAACGTCTTCGAGCCGTGGCTTTACGGCAGCAGCACCGGCATGAGCCCCATCGCCGTGCTGGTCGCCGCCGTCTTCTGGACCTGGCTGTGGGGGCCGGTCGGGCTGATCATCGCCACCCCCGTCACCGCCTGCGTCGTGACCCTCGGCAAGTACATCCCCCAACTGCAATTCCTCGACATCATGCTCGGCGACGAGGACGTGCTCAGCCCCCCGCAGCGGCTCTACCAGCGGCTGCTGGCGCTGGATCAGGAGGAGGCCACCGAGGTCATCGACGACTTCCTCGAGGACCGCCCGCTCGAAGCTTTGTACGACGAGGTCATCATGCCCGCCTTGGGCCTGGCCGAACTCGACCGCCACGAGGGCCGGCTCGACGACGACCGCCAGGACTTCATCCGCACCACCATCCGGGGCATCGTCCAGCACTTGGGCGCGGATTACGACCCCGAGGCGGAATTGGAGAAGGCCCGGCGCCTCGCCGACCGCCGCCTCAAGGAGCAGGCCAAGGAACACGCCAAGGCGAACAAGGCCAACGCCAAATCGGGCCTGAAATCCGGCGGCAACGGCACCGCGGCCGTGCCCGGCAACAAGCGCCGCGGCAGCGTCGACGAACTCCCCGGCGAGCGGACGGGCGCGTCGCGCGTCGACCGCTCGGTCGCCGAGGCCATCGACGTGCTGATCCTCCCCGCCCACGACGAGGCCGACGAGCTGGTGGGCCTGATGCTCTCCCAACTCCTCGCCCACCGCGGCTACCGCCCCCGCGCCCTCACCCAGGACAAGCTCGCCAGCGAGATGGTCGCGGCCGTCGAGAACCCCGCCGGCTCGATCACCGTCCTCAGCGCCCTCCCCCCCGCCGCCTTCGTCCACGCCCGCTACCTCGCCAAGCGGCTGCAACTCGCCCACCCCGGCCTGAGAATGGTCGCCGGCCTCTGGACCAGCACCGGCGACATGAAAAAGGCCAAAACCCGCCTGGAATCCGGCGGCCACGTCGAGGCCGTCACCACCCTCGCCGCCGCCATCGAAGAGGTGCGGCAAAATGCGTATGAAATCGCGCCCGCCGCGTCGAAGTGAGCCGTGGTGCGTGGATGGGGAGGAGGGGTGAGCGGGTGAGTTTCTGAGCCGGTGTCTGAGCCGAAGGCGAAGACCCGGGTTCTTCGCCGCTTGCGGCTTCGCAAAGAAACCGAACCCGTCGACGCCCCGAAGAACCCGGGTCTTCGCCTTCGGCTCAGACGCCGGCTTGTTCCGGCCCATCTCAACAACTTAAATCCTCACGCACCACGCACCACGCACCACGCACCACGCACCACCCCTCACTTCATCGCCTCCACGCCCCCCATGATCTCCGACAGCTCCGTCGTGATCTGGCTCTGCCGCGCCCGGTTGTATTGCAACTGTAGCGCCTTGCCCATCTTGTCGGCGTTGTCCGTCGCGCTCTTCATCGACACCATCCGCGCCACGTGCTCGCTCGTCGTGGCGTCCAGGAAGCACTGGAACAGCGCGCTCTTCACCGTCAGCGGCAGCAGCTCGTCCAGCAGGCTCGCGGCGTCGGGCGAAAACTCGTAATCGGTCGTGCCGGCGACGTGCTCGTCCGCCTTCGCCGCCTCGCGCGGGGCGGTGCTGAACGCGCCGGCGGCGCCCTGCGATTCGGTCTCGGCCTGCTCGAGCGCCTGCCGGTCGGTCGCCTCGGCGATGCCCGCCAGCGGCAGCAGCGTGATCACCTCCGCCCTCTGCGTGCCGGTGCTGACGAAGTTCATGTACGCCACGTGCAGCGCGTCGATCTTGCCCGCCACGAAGTCGGCCATGAACGCCTCGGCCAGCCGGTCGACCTCGGCGAACGCCGGCTGGTCGCTCACGTCCAGCCGGCCGGCCATCTCGCGCTTCTGGAAGCGGAAAAAGCTCACCCCCTTCTTGCCGTTGACGTGCAGCTCGACGCCCCGGCCGGCCGCGTCCTCGTCCTTCAGGAACGTCTGGGCGACCTTCAGCACGTTCGGGTTGTACGCCCCGGCCAGCCCGCGGTTGCTGGTGATAACCACCACCGCCGACCTCCCGCTCGCCGGCGGCTCGCTGTCGGCCGCCGGCCGGCGCAGCAGCGGGTGCTCGACGTTCCCGACGCTCTCGGCCAGCTCGCGGACGAGCTCCCGCACCTTGGCGGTGTAGGGCTTGGTGCCGGTCGCCCGCTTGAGCGACTTCTGGAACTTCGCCGTGGCGATCATCTGCATGGTCTTGGTGATCTTCTTGATGTTCCGCACCGCCTTGCGGCGCTTGAGGATCGCGCGTGCTTTAGCCATGCCGGCAGTGTAGCGTCCGGCGGGGCCTGTGGGTAGTCGCCGGGCCCCCGGCCCCATGCGGCGGACGAACCGCGGCGGCGAGCCGCTGGCGGGGTCGAGCGTCCGCCGCAAGCTCTCGGCCCTGAGCTCGCTGTTCGACCACCTGCTGGAATCCAACGCCGTGCTCATCAACCCCTGCGGCGGGGTAAAGCGCCCGCCCAACGAGCACGCCGGCGAGGGGAAGACGCCCGCCCTCAGTGACCGCAACGCCCGGAAGCTGCTCGACGCGCCGCCCGAGAACACCCTCAAGGGGCTGCGGGACCGGGCGATCCTCTCGACGCTGCTCTACCACGGCCTGCGGCGGGCGGAGCTGTGCAAGCTGCGCGTGGCGACGTCCACGAGCGCGGGAACTTCCGCGTGCTGCGGGTGCGGGGCAAGGGCCGCAAGACCCGCCACGTCGAGTTGCACCCGGCGACCGACCGGCGGATCAAACGCTACCTGGAGGCCGCCGGCCACGGGGACCAGGTGCGGGGGCCGCTGTTCCGGCCGGTGGTGAACCGGGTCGGCACGACGGAGAGGGCGCTGAACCCCAACAGCGTCTACCGCCAAGTCATCAGGAAGTGGGGTGCGGCCGTGGGCATCCCGGCCGAGGCGTTCACGACGCACTCGTGCCGGGCGACGGCGGCGACGAACGCGATCGACCACGGGGCGGCGCTGGAGGAGGTGCAGGGGTGGCTGGGCCACGCCGACGTGGGGAGCACCCGGCTGTACGTGCGGCGGTGGGGCGGCGGGGAGAAGAGCCCGACGTTCAAGGTCAGCTACTAAGACTGCTCGCCGCCGGCCGATCAGCTAGTCACGACACTTGACGAGATATGTCATCTATGTCGCCCCAGACATCGCCAATAGCGGGAATTCCACGCGATGCTGCCACATTTTCTGCAGTAAGACATTATCAAGTGACATCCTCCCTTTCATAAACTTCCTCAAGTAATGCAATAAGGTATTCGCGCTCACTTTCAATGACTCGTTCACCCAATACCGATCGCGCCTCAATTTCATCAATGGCCTGTCGCGAACTTAATACCATACCCTCAGGGCACGCGAGCTGAAATCTTGCTATAGTGCGGCCATTCTCTTCGTCATCCGCCCCGCTTCTCATCTGGTTTAAAATTAGATCGCGCCACTCGTCTGGGGTTAAATTGATGAAAGATTTAATTGCGGGTTTGGAATCGACGACCTCCCGCAATGTGTACATGCATCCACCATCTGTTGCATATGCGACTGGCAGTTGCCAGACTAACAATTGAGGCCGTTTCTCAAGATCCGGTATATATCGCATAAGGATTTACTACAATTTGAATTTTGTACTCTTGGTCTCATCCGCCGCTACAGGACGAAGTCATCTGTGCCGTGCGGGGATTATATGTATGAATGTCATACCCGAACTTACCAAGTATCTTTGCGCGGGGTGTGTCAAGTATTGTTTTTCCAGCCGTTTCCAAAATTGCCTCATTCACGCCTCCAGGAACTCCTTCGACGATTAAAGGGTTTCCAATTTCCGGAAGCAGCCTGCCGTAAAGCTCTGTGCCAAGCCCCATTCCTTGGAATGTCGGATGAACTGCAACACTATAGATTTTCCCATACGCGGCAGTTCCCCTCCCAGAAATGGTCCCAAGGTTGCCATAATCTACTGTGATGAGGCCCCTGACTTGACGGACGCTAAATTCCGCAGGTATGCCTGGGTTTAAAATAGGCAAACTGATTGGCGACCTTGCTACTGTTGCATCTGCGGCCGCGACGCCCGCCGCCGGAGTGCCTGCAATTCCGGCAACCGCCAACTGCGGACGCCGCAGGGCGATCGCGCCGAAGGTGGCGGTGCCGGCGACCGCGGCGGCCTTGAGCGTGCCCTCCGCGTCCGCCCCACCATAGGCCGCACGGCCGGCACTCACCGCCCCGACGGAGCCGGCCGCGCCCGAAGCGAGCATTAATCCCCTCGCGCCGGCCAAGGGCGGAATGACCCCAATTGCCAGCACGGTCAGCACGTCGACGCCGTTCGGGTCCGCCACCGGCCGGCTGCCGACGTAGAGCGGGTGGAGCACCGGCATGCCGAGGCGGTCCCCGATGAGGTACCCGCTCCGCTCGGTTTGACTCCAGCTCTACGTCCCTTCGACGTACGACGCCAACGCCGCGTTGTGCCGCTCGGCCAACTGCTGGTCCCACATGTATCTGGCCGTCTCCTCCATGTCGCTGGGGCCCCCGAGCCAAGTGACGTACGGCTGCGGGGTCGGGTCGATGTGGGGGCTGAGCACATCCTCTATATCGAACATCGAATGCGACCGGCCTGACACCGGCTCGGAATCGCGCAGGTGTTCGGACAAGCCTTCGCCGGCCCCGCCGGAGAAGGCCCCGCCGGTGAGGTCCAAGCCCTCGCCGGTCACCTCCAAGGTGCCGTCGGGGCGGACCCGCACGCCGGGGGCCAACTCCACGCCGGGCATCGGCGGCCGGCCCCCGCCGCCGCCGGAGGTGGCCTCGTAGGCGAGGCCGCTCGGGTCGATCCCGTTCACCGGGTCGTTGCCGGCGTAGCGGTACAGGTTCCCGTCCCCCGCCCCGAAGCCGATCGGGTCCTGCGTGACGAAGCGGCCCGACCCCGCGTCGTAGTAGCGGTGCCAGGCGTAGTAGAGGCCGGCGTCCGCGTCCCACTCCAGCCCGGCGAACTGGTGCCGCGGGGCGTGGCTAGCATCTGTCTGGCCGGTCACGTTGCCGAAGCCGTCGTACCGCAGGTGGTCCAGCGCGACGCCGCCGTTGCCCACCACGTCCCGAACGGTCCCCTCGCGGTCGGCCAGGTCCCACGCCACCCGGTCCGCCGCGGACGCGGGTTTGCCCGCCTCCTCGTCCGCCAGCGCCCCCGGCGTGCCGGGGCGGGACAGCATTCGGTGCGTGACTGCCCCCGACGCGCCGCCGCCCAGCACCAGGTTCAGGTTCGCCCCGTCCCAACTGTACCGCTCCGCCGAGTCGGCCGCGCCGTCGCCGTTCGCGTCGGCGGACTTGGCGATGCGGCGGTCCAGCGCGTCGTAGGCGTAGGCGACCGAGCCGGTCACGGCGCCGGCGGCGTCCTCGGCGGTGATCCCGGTCACGCGGTTGCGCTCGTCGTAGGCGTAGCGGTCGGCCGCGCCGGTGGCCCGGTCGGTGCGGGAGGTGCGGTTGCCCTCGGCGTCGTAGGCGTAGTCGTAGGCATCATCGCTCAGCAAACGGTTATCGGCCCCGGTGCCGTAGCCGGCGGACGTGCGGTTGCCGTTGGCGTCGTAGCTGTACGCCTCATCACCGGCCGGCGCGTTCGGGTCCGCCGCGCCGAGGAGCTGGTCGTCCGCGTCGTAGGCGTAATTCGTGGTGCCGTCGGCGTCGGTTTTGCTCACCAAGCGGCTCGCCGCGTCGTAGGCCATCGCGTAGGCGATGGGGCTGCCGCCGAAGGGCGTGTGGGTGATGCCGGTCAGGCGGTTGTCATCGTCGTAGGCGTTTGACGTGCCGGCGACCAGGCTCGTGCCCGCCAGGTCGCCGTAGCGGGCCATGCCGGTCATCCGCCCTGCGGCGTCGTAGGCGTAGTCGACGCGCTTCTCGGCCACGCCCGCGCCGGACTGGTCCTGCTCAATAAGACGATTGAGGTTGTCGAAGGCGAAGTGATCGGCGTGGTCCGTTGCCCCGCCGACCTGCGTTTCGGAGAAGACGCGGTTGGAGGCCTTGTCGTAGCCGAAGGCCTGGGTGATGCGGGGGGCGTTGGGGGTGCCGAGGTTGTCGATGCCGGTCAGGCGGTCGGCGTTGTCGTAGGTGTAGGCGTAGGCCGAGGGGTCGTCCGCCACCGAGGTCAGGCGGCCCTTGGCGTCGTAGGCCGAGTGGATCACATTCGTGACGGTGCCGGCGGCGTCGGCCCAGGTCTCGTCCGTCGCGCGGTTCAGGTTGTCGTAGGCCCAACTCCGGGTCCGGCCGTCGCGGTCAGTCGCGCCGACCACGTTGCCCATCGCGTCGTAGGCGGTGGTGCGAGCTTGGCCCAGCGCGTTGGTTTCCGAGGTCCGGCGGTTGAGGCCGTCGTAGCCGTAGGTGGTCAGGTTGCCGGCCGCGTCGGTCAGCGACAGCAGGTTGCCGGCGGGGTCGTAGGCGAAGGTCGTGACCGGGGCCGGCAGCGGCCCGGCGCCGTCGGGGTCGGGCTGGTGGGTTTCGGTCGGGCGGTCGAGGTTGTCGTAGACGTAGGTGGTCGCGTGGCCGAGGGGGTCAACCCGCGATACGAGGTTGCCGACGAGGTCGTAGCCGAAGGTCGTGACCGGCGAGGTCTGGGGGCCGGCGGCATCCGGGTCGGGGTCCGTCTGCTTCACGCGGCGGTCCAGGCCGTCATACTCGAACGCGGTGGTGTGGCCGAGCGGGTCGGTGGCCGAGGTCAGGTTGCCCTTGGCGTCGTAGGCGTAATCGACCTGCGGCGAGGCGAGGGGGCCGGTGCCGTCGGGGTCGGGCTGGGTCACGAGGGCAAGGCGGGCGAAGGCGTCGTGCCCGTAGGTGGTCGTGTGGTTCCGCGCGTCGGTCGCGGCCGTCAGGAGCGTGCCGCCCTCGTACTGGTAGGCGAACACCGGGGACGCCAGCGGGCCGGTGCCGTCGGGGTCGGCCTGCGTTACCTGGGTCACGCTGCGCAGCAGGTTGTAAGCGTACCGCGTGGTGTTCCCGTCGGCATCGGTCGAGGGAAAGAAAAGGGGACATTCTACTTTTCCTCCCCCTCCTCCCGCTTCGGCGGCCGCCCCCGCGGGCGGAGGGTGGATTCTAAGCCCAGCGCGTCGGCCGTCGCAAGGCGCCACGCCGGGGCGCCGTATGGCGTGCCGCGGGCGACGCTGTGCCGGGAAAGAAAAGGGGACATTCTACTTTTCCTCCCCCTCCTCCCGCTTCGGCGGCCGCCCCCGCGGGCGGAGGGTGGATTCTAAGCCCAGCGCGTCGGCCGTCGCAAGGCGCCACGCCGGGGCGCCGTATGGCGTGCCGCGGGCGACGCTGTGCCGCAGGGCCGCCAGCTCCGCCGCCGACTGCGGGCGGTTGACGAGATCGGCCCAGTCCGCCGGCAGGCCGACCGGCCACGCCGACAGCGGCACCGGCCCGGCCGCCGCCGCGCCCCGCCACGCCAGACTGCCCCACGGCCAGTCCTCGGCCCGGCCGGCGAGGTTCGCCCGCAGCGCGTTGCGCTCGACGTACCGCAGGACGTGGTAGAGGTGCTCGTCGCCCTGCGTGGGGAACGCCTTGAAGCGCCCCTGCCAGACGTGGCCGCTGCCCTTGTGGCAGGCGTGGTAGCGGCGGACGTGGGCGGTCGTCAGCCACTGCATCCAGCGCGAGAGGTCGCCGCCGCCGTGCGGCCAGAGGACCAGGTGGAAGTGGTTGGGCATCAGGCACGCCGCCAGCACGCGCAGGGGGAGGCGCTCGCACGCCTCGCCGATCAGGCGGCAGAAGGCGGCGTTGTCCGGGGCATGGTGAAAGACGGTCGCGCGGGCGTTGCCGCGGTTGAGCACGTGGTAGATCACGTTCGCGGCCGAGGCGCGGGCGGTGCGGGGCATGGGCAAAGATTTACCACCAGTGGCGGGAGGGAGTCAACGGAAAAGTAGAATGTCCCCTTTCCCGCCCCCCTCCCTTTCCCGCCTCCAACTGACGCGGCCCGCCGGGGGAAAACTCGGACCCGCCGGGGGGAAACTCCGGCCCGCTAGGGACAAACTCCGGCCGGGTACGGGAAAACTCCGAGCCGATAGGGAAGAACTCCGGCCCGGTACGGGAAAACTCCGGGCCGCTAGGGAAAAACTCCGGCCGGGTACGGGAAAATTCCGGCCGGGTATCAAATAACTCCGGCCCGGCACGGGAAAACGTCGGCCCGGTACAGGAAAATTTCCGCCTAATCCCCGGCCGGGTGCCACGGGTTGACGTTCTCGTCAACCCGTGGCCTGCGCAGGTTGACGTCGTCCGGCACGGCCACGAGCGGACCCCGTCCGAGACCGGCCCCGCCCGCGCCCCCTCACCGCCCACGGTACGGCGGTTTCCTGAGTCCAGGCCGACGGTCCGGTAGATTACCGGGTGGGTCGGGGGGGGTCGGGGGGGTCGGGCAGCGCTCCCCGACGCGGGGAGGTACGCTAAGTCGTGCGTTCGGCGTCATTTGCATTCGATGGAGCCGACCGGGATTGATCCGGCAACCAATTCCTTGCAAATGTATCGCTCTCCCATTCGAGCTACGGCCCCGGAGCCAGGGCGGGCCGCTGCGAGCGGTAGACCGGCGACCGCGGGCAGTGGGGAAAGAGGAGGGCCGCAGTCCAGACGGCTCACTACCCACTGCTAACTTGACCGTAGCGGCATAGCGGCGCCCGCTGGTCGTGCGCCGTTCGCTCGAAGCGGCCGGCGACCATCCGCCGTCGGGCCTGCCGCTGGGCGGCCTGCCACGGGGGCAGGTCGCGCAGGTCATGGTGACGCTGCGGCGGCGGTCGGTCTTCAGGGACAGGCAAGGGGCGGCAATGGCCCGCTCATCGCCGCCCGCGTCGTATGGGAAGCGCACGCTTGCCGTCATAGTTTTACTGAAAACAGCAAGAAATGATTGGGGCACCCTTTAGGCAGTAACGACATCCGGGCGTGCCGAGGTCGCGGCCATTGGCGCACCATGCCTGCATGAGAAGACGCCAGGGACTGACCAACGCTCCCACCGATCCCGAGTAGTTCTCGTGAGCGGTTGACGCATTTCCGGTTGCGCTTTGCCTGGCGTCGCCGCGAAAATGCCGCCGGAGTCGCGGGGCTTGTCCGCCGGGCCGCCGACGCCCGCACCGAGTTGCACAAACTGAACCAGGCGATCCAGCTGCAACGAATCAGCAGGGAGTGTGGTCGCAGGTGAATGCCCAACTGCGGTTGCCGCGCCGCCGGGAGTGGTGAAGGCCGACCACTGCCGGAACCCTGCCGCGGCGTGCGGCCACGGCGAACGCTGATCGCGCAAACCGCTTTATACTTTGACCGCCCTGCAAGAAAGGGCATAACGCCGACGGAACTTCACGGTGTCGCGGCTGGCGGAAGCGGTCCTTATGCTCATGAAGCCTGTTCAGCTTGGGGCTTCGCAAGTAGGGCCTTCGGGATCTGTCGTACGACAATCTATTTGCTAAGCCGCAGGTGGCCAGTCGCCATCACCTCCCACCGCCGCCGCGAGTTGCCGGCGCCACGCCGGGGCGTGCTCCGGGTCGCACCGGCAGGCGTGCTCGACGCGGCCGGCGAGGTGGGCGGCGAAGTCGGGGCGGTCCGAGCGGTTCTGCGACGCCAGCCCGTCCGCCGCGGCGTTGTGCAGGACCGCGCGGAGCCGGCGGCGGTCGGACCGGGCCATGCGGGCGGCGGGACGGCCGGGGGCGGCGTTGACGGTGAGGCCCGTCACCTCCTGCCGGTCGCCGGGCCGCATGATTCGCGTCTTTTTCGGCTGCTCCACCAGCGACTCGCCCTTGAGGATCCGCCGCACCCCGCCCAGCAGGCGGCCGACGTTGACCTCGGCGGATGCGGCGCTGAAGGTCAGGTCGTCGGCGTACCGGGTGTAGGCGAATCCCTCCGCCGCCGCGTGGCCGGCCAGGCGGCGGTCGAGCCGGCGGCACAGGCGGTTGGTGATCGCCGGGCTCGTCGGCGCGCCCTGCGGCAGCCGCCGGTCGCCTACGGCCGCGAACACCACCCGCCCGTCCGGCAGCCCCACCCGCACGCGCGGCGGCTCGGTGCAGAGCAGCGCCAGCACCGTCGCCACCTGTGGCGAGTAGCCCAGGGACTTGAAGACGCCCCGCACGCGCGGAAAAGTGATCGTGCCGAAAAAGTCGCGCAAATCGAGGTTCACGACCACCGCCCGCCCGGCGTGCGGGGCGGCGTTGGTGAAGATGTCGCGCCCCGCGACGAAGCCGTGCGCCGCGCCGTGCGTCGGCAGGCGATTCAGGACCAGCGCGAGGACCGCGTGCTGCGCGGCCTTGAGGTCGGCCTTGGGCGCGCTGATGCACCGCGCCCCGCCGCCGGGCTTGGGCAAATCGTACCGGTGGTAGTGGATGACGGCCGCGCCCCGGCGGTGGTAGGTGAGCCAGCGGAGTCGCGGCAGCGGCAGGTTGAGGTCCGCCGCCACGTCGGCCGCGGTCTGCCAGACGGGCAGGCCCGCGGCCTCGAGCTTGGCCGCATCTGATTGCGACTCGCTCAGCCCGCCGCTGACGCCCTCGCCGAGGAAGGGGGTGCCGGCCCGGCGGGTCGCCTCCCACGCCTCGCGCCGCGCCTTCGCCTCGGCCGCGCGCTCGGCCTTGCGGGCGGCGCGGCGGGCCCTGCTCTCGGCCCACCGCCGCTTCCGCTCGGCCTCCAGCAGCTTGCCCTTGTCCGCCCCCTCCTTCCGCAACTCGCGCAATTCGGCCGACAGCGACCGCCGCTCGGCCGCCTCGGCGGGCGGGTCGGGCGGCGGGTCGACGGTCGCCGGCCAATACCCGCGCAGCCGCATCCGCGACAGCATCAGGTAGTCCGCCAGCGAACTCGCCCGCTCGACAAAGCGGCGGAAGAGGCGGGCCTTTTTTTGCTCGGAGGTTTCGGGCATGGGACTCGGCCGGTAGCAGCGGGCGGCGGCAGCGGGGCAGCCACGGGAAAACCATCGACAACTTGCAACGACTGCGGCGTCGGCGGGCGGTGTGCCCGGCGGCGGCGGGGTGGGCCGGGGCCGGCGCGGCCGGTCCGGGCGGTGCTTACGTCGAGCCGGGACTCGCCCGGTCAACTGAAGCGGAACTGGTCCACCGGCAGCCCCGCGGGGACGCAGGCCCGACCCAGCGCGGGGCGCCGGTGGACCAGTTCCGCGGATGGCGATCGGGTGGGTGAAGGAACCGCGGCGCGGTGTCCGGCGCGGCGTAACGCCGCGCCCCGTGACGTTCGTCACGACCGGCGGCCGAAGCCGCCGGGGCTAAGCCGGGCCCGGGGGTCGGCCGACGAATCATTGGGATTCGCCTGCCGGCCCCGGCCCGCCGCGCCGCCGTCCGGGCACCCCGCCCGCCGACGCCGCAATCGTGGAAGTTGTCGTTCAACGTCAAACTTCTATCCCGCCCTCCTTCGCCCGGTCCAGAAACAGTTGCCGCAGCGCGAGCACGTGCTCGCACGGGCCGATCGTCAGGCGGTGCTTGGCGTAGAACGGGCAGGTGCAGCTCGCCTCGATCACGCGGCCGTCGGCGGCCGAGGTGGACCAGCGGGCGGCGCGGCTGGCCGTCGGGGCCGCGGGCGTTGCCGCTGAGCTTCCACGTCACCGTGTCCCCCAGCGCCGCGGGCCGGCGGGCGATCACCCGGACCGCGCCGGCGGCCACCATCCGCTCGGCCGTTTTCTGCACGTCGCCGCCGAGTTTCGTGCCCGGCGATGCCCCGCCGCCGACCGCCCGCGCCGCGGCCTTGGCGTCGAACGGGCCGGCGAAG
Source organism: Tepidisphaeraceae bacterium (assembly GCA_965260985.1). Classification (GTDB taxonomy): domain Bacteria; phylum Planctomycetota; class Phycisphaerae; order Tepidisphaerales; family Tepidisphaeraceae; genus CBDHCE01. Next base: position 388,807 of record CBDHCE010000005.1, read on the forward strand.
AGGTCGCGGTGGCGATACACCATCGGCCCGCCGGACGTGACCGACGCCGCCAGGTCGGCCGTCGCCCGGCCCGCGGCGCAGAGGGCGCTCACGGCAGACCTCGCCTTGTCGCGCGACAACCCGGTGGCGGCCGACAGTTCCGACTCGTTCAGCCGCCGCCGCTGCTGGAAGGTTTGGTAGGTCCAGAGCAGCTCGGCCGCCGTGCAATCGGCGGGCCGGCTGAGGAGCGCGAACTTGTCGACGCCGCCGCCCCGCCCGCCCCGCCTCCGCCGCCGGTCCAGTCGTTGTCGGTCCAGCCGCTCAGGCCGAGGGTGAAACTCGCCCCTTCGCCGAGGTCCAGGACGTACAAACTCGGCATCCCGGTGCCGGCGAGGAAGACCGTCGCGCCCCGCGCCCGCGGCGCGAGGCGCTCGATCGTCCGCAGCCGGTCGCGGCCCAGGTGCGGACGGTCTTCGGCACCGGCCCGGCGTAAGGCGTGTCGCGGGAGAAGGTTAGGGCGTGTTCCCACGGCTCCAGCACGACCCGCACCGGCTCGCCGGGCGTCAGTTCCCACCGCAGGGCGCGGGGGCTGGTCCGCGCCCGCCCCAGCCGGCGGAGCGTGCGGAGGAGGTTGAACAGATCGACCGGCC
>CBDHCE010000006.1:0-133981 GCA_965260985.1 Tepidisphaeraceae bacterium
TCGGTCAGGGCGATCGGGCCGGCATCGGGGTGGACCTCGGCGCGGACGTTCTGCATCGCCGCGTCCCACACCGCGTCGGGCGGCTGGCCCCAGGCGGCCGGCATGTCGGGGCGGACGTTGGTGAAGGAGTCGGGCAGGTCCAGCGCGAGGTAGGTGATCGTGCCGGGCAGGTCGGTCCGCCAGATCATCTTCTCCCGCACCTGCGGCGCGTAATTGCCCGGCCCGAGGCGGACGCGCAGGCGCGGCCGGGCGGCGGACCAGTCGGCGGCGAGGCGGTCGACCTCGCGCTCGTTGGACTTGCTCAAGTCGCTGACGGTGGCGAAGTGGCGGTCGATGAGGTCCGCGCCCGCCGGGCCGTCGGCCTGATCGTCAAGGCGGTGGTAGACCTGGGCGAGATTTTGCAGGCCGTACTGCGCCCGGACGCCGCCGACGCCGTCGTGGACGACGACCGTGCCGTCGGTGACGGTGACGGCCCCGCCGGTGCCGGCCGTTTGGCGGGCGAAGTGGTCGACCACGCGGTCGCGGAACCGGCGGTAGCGGCGGGCGGGCATGAAGGCGGCCCACTCCGGCACGCCCTCATCGGGCGAATCGGTCGCCGACCGGTCGGGAGGGGCGCGGTCAACGGGCGATTCGTCGGCGGGCGTTTCGACGGCGGGCGTTTCGACGGCGGGCGATTTGTCGGCGGGCGGTGCCGCGCGCCGGCGCGCGCGGGACGCGACCGCGCGTCGGCCGGGCGGGGCGGGCCGACGAACTCGTGCCGCGCGCCGGCGCGCGCGGGACGCGACGGCCGCCGCCGTGGCGAGCGCCACGCCCGTGGCGAGTGCGGCAAAGAGCCAGATCGAAGTGTTCATCGGGTTCTCCCTGCTGGGCGAAGTGCGGCGGTCGGCGGTCGGCGGTCGGATATGGCGATTCTACGTTTAGCCGAACCGGATTCAGTGCCCCGCCGCCACGCCCGCCGCAACGCCTTCCGCGGCCGGCACGAAGAAGAAGGCGATGCCGAGGATCGCGTACAGTGCCAGCAGCAGCGCGCCCTCGAACCAGTTCGTCTCGCCGTTGATGCCCAGGATCACCACCAGCGCGACGGCCAGCACCACCGCCGCCACCTCCAGCGGGCTGAAGATGAGGTTCAGGTATTGCGCCTCGCCGACGCCCAGCCAGACCATCCCCGCCGCGACGAACACCAGCAGCGGCGTGGCGAAGAGGGCGATCTGCAAACTGCTCTGGTAGGTGATCGTCATGGCCGTGTCCATGTCGTCGCGCAGGGCAAGCATGACGGCCGTCGAGTGCTCGGCGGCGTTGCCGATGATCGCCAGCAGGATCACGCCGACGAAGACCTCGTTCCAGCCGAGCCTGTGGGCCATCACCTCGGCCGAGCCGACGAGGAGTTCGGCGATCAGGCCGATGCCCGCGGCGGCCAGCAGCAGCATCCCGACGCTGCGGCCGGTGGACCACGATTCGCCCTCGCCGTGACTTTCCGCCTCGGGCTTTTTCTCCGACGGGCCGCGGCTGAGGACGTGGGCGTGGGTCTTGAGCGTGAACAGCAGCGCCAGGCCGTACACGATCACCAGGATCACGCTGGTCGCCATCGAGACGCTCAGTTCGTGCTGGGCGATCTTCACGTCGTGCAGGCGCTCGGCGGTGAGGTGGAAGATCGCCGGCGCGAGCATGGCCGCCACGCCGACGGCGAGGAGGCCGGCGTTGGCCTCGGCGGCGCGGGCGTTGAAGGTCTGCTTCTGCCGGTTCCACCCGCCGGCCAGCATCGACGCGCCGGCGACCAGCAGCAGGTTGCCGAGGATCGAGCCGGTCAGCGACGCCTTGACGATCTCGGTCAGCCCCTTGCTGAGGGCGATGCCGGCGATGATGAGTTCGGCGGCGTTGCCGAAGGTCGCGTTCAGCAGCCCGCCGAGGGTGGGGCCGGTCTTTTCCGCGAGGTGTTCGGTCGCCACGCCCATCAGGTGCGCCAGCGGGATCACGCCCAGGCCCGCGAGGCAGAAGGTGGCGGTCGGCTCCCACCCGGCCCCCTTGCCGAGGTAGAAGTGGACGAGGAAGGCGAGGGGGATGGCGGCGTAGCCGAGGTAATTGAGGTATTTCATGTGGACGGCGAACCATACTCGACCGCCGCCGCCGCTCACACTCCGTTACACTCTTCACCGATGAAAAAGCTCATCCACCTCAGCGACCCTCACGTCGGCTACCGCGGCGTCGACCTCGGGGCGCGGCTGCGCGAGCTGGTCCAAACCCTCATCTTCCTCAAGGAGCCGGCGGCGGATTACGTCGTGTTCGTCACCGGCGACCTGACCGACGACGCCACCGCGTTCGACGCCTACGACCCGCCCCGCCGCTGCGTCGACCTCCTGCGCGGGGCGGGCTTTCCCGTGCTCGTCTGCCCCGGCAACCACGATTACGGCACCGGCACCCTCGGCAGCAAGCGGTACGTCGAACCCTTCGCCCGCGCCTTCCTCGGCGAACCGGTGGAGTGGCCGAAGCTGGACGTCATCGGCGGCGTCGCGTTCGTCGGGCTCGACTCGATGGCGGAGGAATTGAACTGGCACGACCGCCTGTTCGCGCAGGGCGAGCTCGGCGACGCGCAACTGAAACGCCTCGACGCGCTGCTGGGCGACGCCCGCGTGACGGCGGCGGAGCGGCGGGTCGTCTACCTCCACCACCACCCGTTCGACGCCCGGCCGTTCCACCACTTGAAGGACTCGGCCACCCTCGGCGAGATCGTCCGCGGGCGGAACGTCGACGCGCTGCTCTACGGCCACAATCACGAGGGCCGGGTGGCGAACGGGAAGTGGGGCATCGCGCGCTGCTACGACGGCGGGACCGCGACGTACAAGCCGGGCCTCCCGCCGCGCGGCGTGGGGTATCACCGCGTGATCGATTTGGCGAAGGACCCGCGGACGGACTACGACGGCCAGTTCCTCCCGCCGGGCCTGCGCAACGCCGTGCAGCCTGGTTTGCCCACGCCCGTGGCGACCCCGGCCGAAGCGGCCGCCAACGCCGCGGCAAAGGTTTCATGAACGCTATTCTGCCGCTTGCGGCTTCGCAAAGAAACTGGGGGCGCGGAAGCTGGTTTCGCGCCGAAGCACCCGGGTCTTCGCCTTCGGCTCAGACGCCGGCTTGTTGCGCAGGGTTACGGTGGTTTGGCAATTAGTCCATTCGCGAGTTCATCTCGACCGACGCCTCGACCGGCTTCCCCGACCGCGCCGGATGCGTTAGCATTCACGGTTGCCCGAGAATCTCGCAACGGAGGACCCCATGTTTGCCCGACCGCTCACCCTCGCCCTGCTGGCGACGCTCGCCCTGCTGGCGCTCCCGCCCGCCGCCGCCCGCGCCGCCGACCTTCCGCGGCCCGAGCACCCGCGGCCGGACCTGATGCGGGAGAATTGGCTGTCCCTCAACGGCCAGTGGCAGTTCGCCGAGGATCCCAAGGGCGAGGGCGAGCAGCTCGGCTGGACCGGCGGGAAAACCCTTGACGGCACCATCACCGTGCCGTTCACCTTCGAGAGTAAATTGTCGGGCATCGACGCCGGCAATGATCGGTACGTCAAGGACGTCTGGTACCGCCGGCTGGTCGACGTGCCGGCGGCGATGAGCGGCAAGCGCGTGCTGCTGCACATCGGGGCGGCGGACTACCGCACCTGGGTTTACGTCAACGGCGAGTTGGCCGGCGAGCACGTCGGCGGCAGCGCGCCGTTCGCGGTGGAGGTCACGCGGTTCCTCACGCCGGGCAAGCCGCTGGAAATCGTCGTCCACTGCTTCGACGACGTGCGCTCCGGCAAGCAGCCCGGCGGCAAGCAGGCGCCGGGGAAGGTGCAGGGCATCTTCTACAAGCGGACCACCGGCATCTGGCAGACCGTGTGGCTGGAGGCCGTCGGGCAGGAGTACGTCGAAAATCTGACCGTGCGGGCCGACCCCACCCAGAGTGCCGCGGTCATCACCGCCGCGATTGACGGGCTCGACCCCGAGTTGTCGATCACCTACGAGGCCAGCGCCGACGGCAAGCCGATGGGCACCGCCACCGCCGAGGGGTTGGCGGCCGGCGGGCCGGTGGTGCTGAAGCTGAATGAGGTCCACCTCTGGCAGCCGGGCGAGCCGTTCCTCTACGACCTGAAGGTCACGCTCAAGCGCGGCGACCAAGCCGTGGACACGCTGAACAGCTACTTCGGCCTCCGCACCGTCTCCATCGTCGGCCGGCAGATTCTGATCAACGGCAAGCCCGTCTTCCAGCGCACCGTGCTGGACCAGGGCTTTTACCCCGACGGCGGCTGGACGGCCCCGTCCGACGCGGCCCTCAAGCACGACATCGAGATGTCGATGGCCGTCGGCTTCAACGGGGCCCGGCTGCACCAGAAGGTCTTCGAGCCGCGCTTCCTCTACTGGGCCGACAAGCTCGGCTACCTCGTCTGGGGCGAGTACCCAAACTGGGGCCACAGTTACAAACTGGTCGACGCCGGGCCCTTCATCAGCGAGTGGACCGAGGTGCTGCTGCGCGACCGCAGCCACCCGGCGATCATCGGCTGGTGCCCGTTCAACGAGACCGGCGAGCGGGCGGCGGAGTTGCAGAAAGTCATCTTCGACATCACCCGCGCGGTCGACCCGTCGCGGCCCGCCATCGACAGCAGCGGCTGGAGCCACACGGTGCCGAACCCGCTGGTGCTCGACCGCCACGATTACGAGCACGACGCCGGCCGACTCGCCGCGACGTGGAACCGCTTTTTCAGCCCCGAGCCCCGGCTGCTGCTGCCGGTGCGCTACGGGTCGGGCGGCGAGGTGTTGATCGACCGCGGAGTGCCCTACTGGCTCAGCGAGGTCGGCGGCATCGGCTGGAGCACCGACAAGCGGCCGATCTACGGGACCGAGCCGAAGTCGATCGACGCCTTCTACAAGGAGTTCACCGGCGTGGTCGGCGCGCTCATGGACAACCCCAACTTCTTCGGCTTCTGCTACACACAACTGACCGACGTGGAGGAGGAGAAGAACGGCATCTACTACTTCGACCGCACCCCGAAGTTCGACCCCGCGAAGCTGCGTGCTGCCCTCGCCCGCCCCGCCGCCTACGAGAGCGGCAAGGGGATGGCCCCGCCGCCGAAGCCGCCGGCCGGGGCGTCGGACTGGACGGTGCTGATCGGCGCGCTGCCCGACACCGCCGGCAAGGGGCCGTGGAAGTACGCGACCGAGACGCCGGGCGACGACTGGGCGAAGGCCGACTTCGACGATTCGGCATGGAAATCCGCCCCCGGCCCCTTCGGCGACGGCGACCCGGCCACCGCCCGCACGCCCTGGACGAGCGACGACCTCTACCTCCGCCGCACCGTCGACCTCGACCCGGCGAAGGTGAAGCGCCTCGCCCTGGTCATCCGCCACGATGACGGCGCGACGGCCTACCTCAACGGCGTCAAAATCTACGACCACAACGGCCCGATCAACGATTTTCACATCATCGACGTGACCGACGCGGCCAAGAAAGCGATGCGGCCGGGCAAGAACGTGCTGGCCGTCCACGTCCACGAGGACGGCGGCGGGCAGTACGCCGACGCGGCACTGCTGGCCGATCTGGGCACGGAGGCTACGCCTTAACGCGATTTTCACTCCCCGCGGCACGGCGTTTGTATCAGTTACCGGCACCCGCCGATTGGCGGGGTCGGGGCGCGCGGAGCGTCCCGGACCGAACGCCACGAACCGCAGAGGATTGAGATCATGAAGACCCTACTGAACCGCACCGCCCTACTCGCCGCCGCCGCCTCGCTGACGCTCGCCGGCACCGCCCTCGCCCAGTCCGACATGAACGGCGGCACGACGCCGCCGCCCTCGGCCCCGATGACCCCAGGCACTCCCGCCGGCGGGTCGTCGATGGGGTTGTCGACCATGGGCAACTCGGGCACGAGCGGCATGAGCCAGGATGACATGAAGAAGATGGTCAAAAGCTACATCGAGGATGAGGCGAGCCAGAACATGCTGGAGCAGAAGCTCGGCAAGCTGGCGCAGCAGTCGGACAACCAGCAGATCAAGCAGTTCGGCCAGACGATTCTTGACGCGCACGACCAGGCGCAGCAGGACCTGAAGAAGGCCGCCGACGCGGCGGGCGTTTCGGTGCCGGACTCGATGTCGCAGTACGACCAGGCGAAGTACGACGGCCTGTCGAAGCTGAGCGGCAAGACGTTCGACATGGCCTACGCCAACGCCGAGGTCGGCGGGCACGTCAGCGACATCCTCGGCGACATGCAGATCGCCAACAACTGCCAGGATCAGGCCGTCAAGAGTTACGCCCAGAAGGAGATTCCGACCCAGCAGAAGCACCTGCAGATGATCGCCAAGGCCGCCACCTCAATGGCCGGCGCGAGTGACCTGCAGAGCGTCATCGGCAGCGGCTCGATGGGCGGCATGGACAGCAGCGCCCAGCCCGCCGGCATGAGCCAGCCGGGCATGAGCCAGCCGGGCACCACCGGCGGCATGACCACCACCCCGCCCCCCGCCGGCGGCAACACGGGCGGCGGCAACATGAACAACGGCCGATAAGCGTCACGGCACGATACAAGCCGGCGTCTGAACCGTCAGGCGAAGGCCCGGATTCTTCCGCGAGACTTACCCTCCCGCGCCGAACCTTCCGGGCCTTCGCTTTCGGCTCAGACGCCGGCTTGTTTACTTGATCCGAGTTCCGGCACTCACGCCGGGCGGAAGCTCACGCCCTTGGCCCGCAGCGCGGCGTGGAGTTCCTCCAGGTGCGGCCGGCCGGCGAGTTCGACGGTGCAAAGCACGTCCACCGACGCCACGTCCGGGCCGCTGAAGGCGCGGTCGTGCGACAAATCCTTGATGCCCGCCCCGACGCCTGCGATCAGCCCGGCCAGCGCGGCCAGCCCGCCGGGCAGGTCGCTGATGGTGGCGGTGAACCGGGCCAGCCGGCCGTCGGCGGCCAAGCCCTTGTCGATCACCCGACCGAGCGTGCGCGGGTCGATGTTGCCGCCGCACAGGGCGAGGGCGACCGTCGCGCCGGGCTCGATGCCCGCCCCGCCGTCGGCCACCGGGCGCGACAGCCGGCCGTCGAGGCAGGCCGCCAGCGACACCGCGGCGGCCCCCTCCACGATCGTCTTCTCCACCTCCAGCAGCCGCAGCACGGCCAGGGCGATCGCGTCCTCCCCGACCGCCACCACCGCGTCAACTTTGCCGAGTGCCGCGGCAAAAGCGGCCGCGCCGACCCGGCCCGTCGCCAGCCCGTCCGCCAGCGTCGGCCGCGGCGGCACGTCGACCACCCCCCCGGCGGCCAGGGCGGACGAGTAGTTCGGCGCCCGCTCCGCCTCGGCCGCCACCACCCGCACCGCCGGCCGAAACCCCTTCACCGCCGTGGCGATCCCCGCCAGCAGCCCGCACCCTCCCGCCGGCACCACCACGGCCTCCACGCCCGGCACCTGCTCGAGAATCTCAAGCCCCATCGTCCCCTGCCCCGCGATGATCGCCGGGTCGTCGAACCCGTGGATGTACGTCAGGCCCCGCTCGGCGGCGATCCCCTCCGCCCGCGCCTTCGCCTCGCCGAAACTGCCGCCGTGCAGGAGCACCTCCGCCCCGAGGTGCCGGCACGTCGAGCTCTTCACCAGCGGCGCGTAGGTCGGCATCACCACCGCCACCGGCACCCCCAGCCGCCGGCCGTGGAACGCCAGCCCCAGCGCGTGGTTCCCCGCCGACGCCGCGATCACCCCCCGCCGCCGGGCCGGCCCGTCGAGCAGCAGCAGCGCGTTGAGCGCGCCGCGCTCCTTGAAGCTGCCGGTGCGCTGGAAGGCGTCGAGCTTGCAGAACACCCGCAACCCCGTCAGTTCCGACAGCGGGATCGACTCCAGGCACGGCGAGACCAGCACGCCCCCCGCGATCCGGTCGCGGGCGGCCTCGATGTCCTGCAATGTAATCGGGCTCGATTTCATCCTTCGATCACCGCACGCCCATCAGCACTTCAGCCGTCAACTGATCGAGTTTCTCATACGGCAGTCGGGCGGCGGCGAGCTGCACGCGGTCGAGGTCGGCGGCGAGCAATTTTGTAGCGTTCTCCGGCGAGAAGGTTTTGGTGAGTTTGCCCAGTGACTCATCCTTGACGTTGATCTCTTTGAGCAACCCTTGAATCTCCTCATCCGAATTCCACTTCCGCGCCTTTTCCTTCAGGATCATGTACGTCCGCATCGACCCGGCGGCGAACGCCTTCACGTCCTCCACATTGCTCTGCCGGTAGGCGTGCGAATCGAAGTGCAGCGGCCCGGCGTACTTGTGATCCTCCAGCAGTTTGACGAGGAAGAACGCAGTTTTGTAACTCACGCTGCCGAAGCGGTAATCCTGGTCGTACCGGCCGAACTCCTGGTCGTTCAGGTCGATGTGGAAGAGTTTTTTCGCCTCGATCGCCTGGGCGACGTGGTGGACGAAGTTGAGGCCGGCCATGCTTTCGTGGGCGAACTCGGGGTTCACGCCGCACATCTCGGGGTGTTTGAGGGTTGGGATGAAGGCGAGGTAACTGCCGGTGACGGCGAAGTAGAGGTGGCCGCGCGGCTCGTTCGGCTTGGCCTCGAAGGCGAACCGGTAGCCATAGTTCTGGCCGATGCTGTAATCGCACAGAAAATCGATCGCCTCGCGGAACCGCTTGATCGCCTCCACCGGCGACTTGGTCGCGTCCGACTCAGCCCCCTCGCGGCCGCCCCAGAAGACGTAGGTTTTCGCGCCGAACTCGTGGCCCAGGTCCATCGCCCGCATCGTTTTCTGAATGGCGTAAGCGCGAATCTTCGCGTTATTGCTCGTGAAGGCCCCATCCTTGAACACAGGGTCGCCGAAGAGGTTGGTGGTCGCCATCGGCACGACCAGGCCATTGTCCTTTAGGGACTTCTTGAAATCCTTTTTGATCTGATCGGCCCGCTCCGCCGTGGCGTCGATGGGGATCAGATCATTGTCGTGAAAGTTTATCCCGTAGACGCCTCCAACGGAGCCGAGGAGGTCGGCGATTTCGTGCGGCTGCATCGGCTCGCGCGTCGGTCCGCCGAAGGGGTCGCGGCCGGGATTGCCGACGGTCCAGAGGCCGAAGGTGAACTTCTGCTTTTTCGTCGGGGCGTAGGGGTCGGTTGCGTCGGGCATGGCGGTCCTCCGTGGGTGGATGCGGAGTGTGTCGCAAATGTGGCGAACGTGCAAGGCGGGGGTTTCCACGCCGGCGGCGCGGCGGTAGGCTGCCCCACCCATGCCCAGCACCTTCACCTACGACGACGCCGACTTCCTGCTCGACGGCAAGCCAATCCAGCTCTTTTCCGGCGAGATGCACTACTTCCGCACGCCGGCGGAATACTGGCCCGACCGCTTCGCCAAGGCGCGGGCGATGGGGCTGAACGCGGTCTGCACCTACATGGCGTGGAACCTGCACGAGCCGCGGCCGGGGGCGTGGGATTTCTCGGGCATGCTCGACGTCGCAGCTTTCGTGCGCGAGGCGCAGAAACAAGGCCTGCACGTGCTGCTGCGGCCGGGGCCGTACATCTGCGCCGAGTGGGACTTCGGCGGCCTGCCGCCGTGGCTGCTGGCGAACCCGGACATCCGCCTGCGCTGCAACGAGCCGGCGTACCTCGACCCAGCCACGCGGTTCATCAAGCGGGTCGGCGAGGAATTGGCCGGCCTGACGATCACGCGCGGCGGGCCGATCCTGATGGTGCAGGTGGAGAACGAATACGGCTCCTACGGCAACGACAAGGCCTACCTGAACGCCATGAAGCAGGCGACCCTCGACGCCGGCTTTGACGACGTGCCGCTGTTCACCTCCGACGGCTCGGAGCGGCGGATGCTGCGCGCCGGGCGGATCGACGGCTGCCTCGCCACCGCCAACTTCGGCAGCGGCGCGGAGAAGAACCTCGGCCTGCTGCGGCAGGAGATGCCTACCGGCCCGCTGATGAACGGCGAGTTCTGGTGCGGCTGGTTCGACCACTGGGGCACCAACCGGCAGGGCAGCCCGTCGACCGACAGCGCCGCGGATCTGGCGTGGATGGCCGAGCATAATGCCTCGTTCAACATCTACATGTTCCACGGCGGCACGAACTTCGGGCTGACGGCCGGGGCGAACATGTACGACGATTACACGCCGACCGTCACCGGCTACGACTACTGGGCCGTGCTGGATGAGGCCGGCCGGCCGACGGCGAAGTTCCACGCCTACCGCGACGTGCTGGCGAAGCGGTTGCCCGTCGGCGAGTCGCTGCCGGACCTGCCGCCGCCGGTGAGGATCATCGACATTCCCGAGTTCGAGTTGAGCGAGTCGGCCGCGCTGTTCGACAACCTGCCCGACCCGACTCAGGCCGCCCAGCCGCGGCCGATGGAAATGTACGGCCATAGTGGCGGGCTGATCCTCTACCGCTCGGACCTGCGCGACATGGGCGAATCGACGCTCAAGCTCGTCGAACTGCACGACTATGCAAAACTGTGGCTGAACGGCGAGCCGCTCGGCACCCTCGACCGCCGGCTGCGGCAGAGTGAAATGAAGCTCGACGCCGGCTACGGCAAAACCGCGCCGCTCGATATCCTAGTGGACGGCATGGGCCGGGTGAATTACGGGCCGAAGATGATCGACCGCAAGGGCATCACGCAGCGGGTCGAGTTTGCCAACATGACCGTTATGAATTGGCAGGTCTACCCGCTGCCGATGGACGCCCCCTACCTGGCGTCGCTGAAGTATGGAGCCGACGACCAACCCGGCCCCGCCTTTCACCGCGGCACGTTCGATTTGACGGCGGTGGGCGACACCTTCCTTGACCTGCGAAACTACGGCAAAGGCCACGCCTGGGTCAACGGCAACCCCCTCGGCCGCTACTGGCACATCGGCCCGCAGCAGACGCTGTACGTCCCGGCGCCGTTCCTCAAGATCGGGTCGAATGAGGTCGTGGTGTTTGATCTGCTCGGGGAGGGGCGGAAACCGCTCGCGGGGTTGAGCGAACCGGTGCTTGACGAAGTGAAGCTTCCAAAGTAGCCGGGAGCGGAAGCCCCGGTCATCATCGGGGGATCACCCGAACGGAGACTGGGGCTTCCGCTCCCGGCTACTTTGGAACGCGGTTTTTAGACGTCCAGGTTCTTCACCTCTAGCGCATGATCTTCGATATATTGCCGCCGCCGCTCCACGTCCTCGCCCATCAGCACGCTGAACAGTCGCTCTGCCTCGCCGGCTTCCTCCAAAGTCACGCGGAGCAGCATGCGCTTCGACGGGTCGAGCGTGGTTTCCCACAGTTCCTCGGCGTTCATTTCACCCAGGCCCTTGAAGCGCTTGATCTCCACGCCCTGCTTGCCCAGCGCGTGGACGGACGACAGCAGGTGGCCGACGCCGGCGACCTCGCGGGTTTTGCCCTCCTGCACGAGGGCGTACTTCGTCGCCATCAGCTCGCCGCTGACGCTCTGCTCCTGCGTGAGGAAGTAATCCTCGACCGCCAGCCCGGCGGCCTCCAGGGCGGTCAGGGCACGCTCCAGATCCTTCACCTCGTGCAGCTCCTGATTCTTCTCCAACCGCTCGGCCCGCGTTGGGGCACCGGTGGGTTCGGCCTCCGGTTCGGTGCTGTTGGCGTCGACCTCCTGCATCACCGCGTCCTCCACCACCGGCCGGTGCTCGGCGAGGTAGGCGTCGCGCTCGGCCTCGGTGAAGAAAAAGTGCTCCGCCCCGTCCACCGTCGCCAAGAACTTCGGCAGCTCGATGGTGCCGTTCGCCTCCCGCCGCTTGGCGAGGAAGTCGGCGAAGTCGATGCCGCGGCGGCCGATGATCTTCGACGCCTCCTCCACCTTCGCCAGCGCGTCGACGACGTGCCGCAGCGCCTCGCCGTCGATCCGCCGGCCGCCGTCGGCCTCGCCCTCCATCGGCAGGACCGGCTCGCCGTCGGCGTCGGTCTCGCGGACCAGCAGCGCGGTGCCGTCGAGGCCGAGCGTCTCGGTGATCTGCCGCATCCGGCTGTCGTTCAACACGTATTCCACCTTCCGCCGCTGCTTCACCTGGTACAGCGGCGGCTGGGCGACGTACACCCGCCCGCTCTTGATCAGTTCGGCCATGTGGCGGAAAAAGAACGTCAGCAGCAGCGTGCGAATGTGGCTGCCGTCGACGTCGGCGTCGGTCATGATGACGATCTTGCCGTACCGCCGCTTGTCGACATCGAAATCGTCCCGAATGCCCGCGCCGATCGCGCCGATGATCGTGCGAATTTCCTCGTGCCCGAGCATCTTCACCAGCGTCGCCTTCTCGACGTTCAGGAGTTTGCCACGCAGGGCAAGAATCGCCTGAAGGTTGGAATCCCGCCCCTGCTTCGCGCTGCCGCCGGCGGAGTCGCCCTCGACCAGGAAGAGTTCGGTCAACTCGTTGCTCTTGCTGCGGCAGTCGGAGAGTTTGCCCGGCAGCGAGTTGCCCTCGAACACGCTCTTGCGCTTGAGGTCGCGCGCCTTGCGCGCCGCCTCGCGCGCCTCGGCGGCCATGACGCTCTTCTCGAAGATCATCTTTGCGTGCTTGGGGTTTTCCTCGAAGTGCCGGCCTAGCTGTTCATTCACCGCGCTGGCAACGAAGCCCTCGACCTCGCTATTGCCGAGTTTGGTCTTGGTCTGGCCCTCCAACTGCGGGTTGGGCACCTTGAGGCTCATCACGACCGTCAGCCCCTCGCGCACATCATCCCCATTGGGCGTGACGTTCTTGACCAAGCCCTGCGACTTGGCGTAGCGATTGATGGTGCCGGTGAGCGAGCTCTTGAACCCGCTGATGTGCGTGCCGCCCTCGTGGGTGTTGATGTTGTTCACGTAGCCGGTGATCGACTCGCTATAGGTGTCGACATACTGCATCGCCATCTCGACCGAGAGCCCGCTCACCACGTCCTCGTGCTTGAAGTGGATGACCGGCGTGACGGCGTTCTTTCCATCATTCACATACTTCACGAACTCGACGATGCCGTCGTCGTATTGAAATTCCTCGCGCTTGATGCCGCCGTCCGGCGCGCGTTCACGCTCATCCTCCATCACGATGTGCAGTCCTTGGTTTAGGAACGCCAACTCGCGCATCCGCTTGGCAACGGTGTCGTAGGAGAATTCCGAGGTGACGCTAAAAATGCTGGCGTCGGGCTTGAAGGTGACTTTCGTGCCGTTCTTCTTGCTCTCGCGGTCGCCGACCTGCTTGAGGTCGACGGTCTTGTGGCCGCGCTCGAAGCCCATGTGCCAGACCTTGCCCTCGCGGCTGACCTCGACCTCCAGAAACTCCGAGAGGGCGTTGACGACGCTCGCCCCGACGCCGTGAAGGCCGCCGGAGACCTTGTAGGCCCCGCCCTCGTCGTTCTCGAACTTCCCGCCCGCGCCGAGCTTGCTGAAGACGACCTCGACGGTCGGCACGCCCTCGGTCGGGTGGATGCCGACGGGGATGCCCCGGCCGTCGTCCGCCACCGTCACGCCGCCGTCGGCGTTGAGCTTGACCAGAATCGAGGTGCAGTAGCCCGCGCCGGCCTCGTCGATGCTGTTGTCGACGATCTCGTTGATCAGGTGGTGCAGGCCGCGGGCGCCCTGGTCGCCGACGTACATGTTCGGGCGCTTGCGGACGTGCTCGACGCCCTCGAGCACCTTGATGTTCGCCTCGTTGTAATCCGCCGGGTCGGCCAGCCGGCGGGAGGGGGGAAGGGTCGGGGTCGCGGTCAGGGTATCAATGGGGGTGGTCACGGTCGGGTCGGTCATTCGGTCGCTCCTGGGTCGCCAAGTCGCCGGCCGCCGCGAGGGGATTCGCGGCCGGCGGCGGGGCCTCGATTTTCGCACAAATCGGCCCCCAATACTACGTCGCGCCGCCGGAAAAGATCGGCCCCCGGCGGCCGGGGCGGCGGCTTGACGACTCCTTGACGGGCGGGGGCGCAAGCGTTCTGTCCCCGGTTGGGCTACGATGCCGCGATGCGGTTCCGCCATCGCCTCTATCGGCTGCTGACCGTCGCGGGCCTGACCCTCGCCCTCTCCGCCGCGGCGCGGGGGGCCGGGCCGCTGCCGGCCGACCCGGCGGGGCTGGTCGACTGCCTGATCGCCCCGGACCCCTCGCGGCGGTCGGCGGCGGCGCGGGAGCTGATCGACCTCGCCCGCGCCGCCCGGCCGACGGTGCTGGCCGCTTCTCACGGACCCGACTCCGTCCGCGCCGCCGCGGCGCGGGCCGTGCTGCTCGACCTGCCGTGGGACCGGCCCGACGACCCGCCGGCGGTCCGAAACCTGCTCCGAAACTACGGCACTCTCGCCCCGGCGGCGCGGGCGGCGGTGGTCGGGCAACTGGAGGACCTCGCCGCCCTCACCGGCAGGCCCGCGGTGCTGCGGCTGATGCGCGAGGACCCCTCTCCGACCGTCGCGTGGGCGGCCGAGGGGCGGCTGACCGACGCCCTCGACTCGGCGACGGCCGACGAGCTGCGGCGGTGGGCGGCGTCGGCCGAGGACCGCCGCGCGCTGCCGCCCGCCGCCCTGGCCGCCGCGGCGGAAGCCGTCGACCTGGCGGCGGACCACGATCCGCCCGCCGCCGGAATTGACCCGGTTTCGACCGCGCTGCTGCGCGAGTGCTTTCGCCGGGCCGGGCCGTTCGACGATGACGCGAAGGTCCGCGACGCCGCCGCCCGGCTGCTGGCCGAGGCCGAGGCGCGGCGGGATTGGCCGGCGGCCCTGGCGGTCGCGCGCAGGCAGGCGTTGCTGGCCGGCGCGGGCGGGTCTCAACAGGCCGAACCCGACGGGGAACCCGCCGCGTCGGCGGAGGATCCCGCGGCCGAGGCGGCGCGGCTGGTGCTGCTGATTCAGGCGGACCACGGCCCGCTGCCGGGCGCGGCGGCGGATTTCGCCGCCGCCGCCGCCCACCTGCCGAACGGCGCGATCCCGCTGTATGCCGCGTCGCGCCTGGCGGCGCGGTGGGACCGGCCGGCGATGGCGATGGGGCTGGAGGTGGCCGCCTTCGCCGCGGGCGGGGCCGACGCCGGCGGGCGGTTCGACACCGGCGATTTGCTGGCGCGGATGGGGTGGTACGGCCCGGCCGAGCGGGAGCTCCGCGTGGCGCTGCGGCTGGCGGACGCGGCGGGGCCGGTCGGGGCGCAACTCAAGGCCAACACGCGGCTGCGGCTGTTCAACGTCTGCGTCGCCACCCGGCGGTTCGGGGCGGCGGCGGACGAGTTGCAGGCCTCCTACGACCTGACCGGCGGGCAGGGCTTCCAGCGGACCGAGGCGTCGGGCAAGCGGACGGAGTGGCCCGCCGCGGCGGTGCTGACGGAGGTCTGGCGGCTGCGGTTTCTGGACGCCAAGGCCCGCGACGCCAAGCCGGCGATGGCCGACGCGGTCGACCACATGCTGCGACTCGACCCCGGTGCCGCCGGCGTCGCCCCCGACCTGGTGCTGGCCCTGGCCGACCTGGGCCGCGAGAAGGAGATCGGCCCCGTGTTCGACCCGGCCTACCGGCAGATGAAAAAAGAGCTCGCCGAGCGGCCGACCGACCCGCAGCGGATGAACCAGCTCGCCTGGCTGCTGGCGCGGTCGAACCGCAAGCTGGACGAGGCGCTGAAGTTGGCGGGCGAGGCGGTGCGGCGGTCGCCGGCGAGCGCGGGGTACATCGACACGCTGGCGGAGGTGCAGTTCCACCGCGGCGCATTTGCCGAGGCCGCGGCACTCGAGCGGCGGGCGCTGGGGATCGACCCGTCGGACGAGTTCATGGCCGAGCAGTTGGCGAAGTTCGAGGCCGCGGCGAAGAAGATTCCCGCGACACGGCCGGCTAGGGGGTAGGGAGTCGAAGCGATGTTCCGCCTGACCCGCGAGGTTCGGTTCTCCATCCCGCCCGACGGGGTGCTGCCCACGGTCGACGGCAAGAACGGCCACGGCGGGCGGCCGGCGGTCACGGGGCTGGCGTTTTACTTCGCGCTGCGCGTGACGCTCTCGGGCGGGCCGGGGGCGCGCAGCGGCTACCTGGTGAACATCAAGCACGTCGACGCCGCCGTGCGGGGCGTGGCGGTGCCGCGGGTGGCCGCCCGCATCGCCGCCGGCACCTTCGGCGGCGGCGGCGGGGTGCTGGCCGAACTGTTCAATGCGCTTAGTGATGCGTGGCCGCCGTTCCGGCTCGAAGTGTTGGAACTGGCCCTGACGCCGACGCTGTCGCTGCGGCTGATCGAAAGCGAGCTTCCGATGATCCGCCTGAACCAAACCTTCGAGTTCGCCGCCAGCCACCGGCTGCACGATGCCCAATTAAGCGAAGAGGAAAACCGCGCCCTTTACGGCAAGTGCAATAACGCCCTCGGCCACGGCCACAACTATGAAGTGCAGGTGTCGGTCAGCGTCGACCCCGCCGCCCCGCCGGTGGACGTTGCAACCCTGGAGCGAACGGTGGACGAGTCGGTGATCAAGCCGTTCGATCACAAATACTTGAACGCCGAGGTGCCGGAGTTCGCGGACGTGAACCCGAGCGTGGAGAACATTGCAAAAGCGGCTTACGACCGGCTGAAGCCGCGCCTGGCCGAGTCGGGCGTGCGGCTGGCGTCGGTGACGGTGTGGGAGACGCCCAAGACGTGGTGCGAGTACGGGGAGTAGGTGGTAGAATGGTCGATCATGGCGAAGAAATACGAAATCAGTGACGGCGCCCTGGTGCTGACGCTGGAGGCGGCGAATGGCGGCGGCTACGCCGTCACCTCCACGATGGACCCGGCCCTTAGCACGCGGGCGGCGTCGGTCGAGGAGGCGTTCA
The DNA here is from genome assembly GCA_965260985.1 of Tepidisphaeraceae bacterium. Lineage (GTDB taxonomy): Bacteria > Planctomycetota > Phycisphaerae > Tepidisphaerales > Tepidisphaeraceae > CBDHCE01. The sequence goes on from CBDHCE010000006.1 coordinate 16,688, forward strand.
CCAACGCCCGCAACGCCCTACGGATTCTGGGAGGGCCGGCCTACGATCTACGGCAACACGCTGCGGTATCGTGGAACGGGTTCTTGCCCGATGCCGAGGGGCAGCGGTATCTGGTGAGCGACGGCCGGATGGTGTTGGAATTGATCGCCGCCGAGCAAGGGGGGTACTGCGTGAGCGGGGTGATGGAGCCGGGGCTCATCACTCAGGCGGAGACGATTGAGGAATCATTTTTCATGGCCCGCGACGCGCTCAAGGGGCTGCGGATCGTCCGCCGCCAGTTGTCGCAGGAGCGCTCCCGCCGCCCGAAAGGTGCTTCCCGAGCCGGTGCAGCCGCTTGAAAAAACGTGACCTTATTCGCCACCTGACGGCCCACGGCTGCCACCTCGCCCGCGAGGGCGGCAATCATGAGTAGTGGGCCAATCCGGCCAACGGGCTGTCGGCCCCGGTCCCGCGACACCGGGAAATAGACCCCCACATGGTGCGAGGCATTTGCCAGCAACTTCTCATCCCCCCGCCGCCCGGCAAGTGATCCGCCCATGCCCGACGCCGTGCTCATCCTCGAAGACGATGCCGAGCGGGTCGACCGGATGCGGCCTTGGGTCGAGCGGCTGCTGCCGGGGGCCGAGTGCTTCGTGTTCGACCGCGCCGCAGCGGCCATCGTGTGGGTCGCCGAGCGGCAGGCGGACGCGGTGCTGATCTCCCTCGACCACGATTTGCCGCTCCGCCACGACGCCGGCGGCAGGCCCGACGACCTCGGCACCGGCCGGCAGGTGAGCGACTTTCTCGGCCGCCGCCCGCCGACGTGCCCGGTCATCGTCCACACCTCCAACGGCCCGGCCGGCGACGGGATGGAGTGGTCACTCCGCCGCAGCGGCTGGCCGGCGTGGCGCGTGCCGGCGATGGGCGATTTGGCGTGGATCGACTACGCCTGGGGGCCGACGCTGGCGCGGCTGATCGTGTGGGGGTGGATCGAGCCGCCCCGTGGCTGGGGCGTCCCGCCCGAGTCTTCATCCTAAAGCGCGGACTCGGGCGGGACGCCCCAGCCACGGCGGGCTACCATCGCCGGCTTTGCCACCCGCCCACTTCCTGCTCGTCACCCTCGGCTCGCACGGCGACGTTCACCCCTTCATCGGCCTCGGCAAAACGCTGCTCGCCCGCGGCCACCGCGTCACCCTTGCCACCAACGAGCACTTCCGCCCGCTCGCCGACGCGACCGGCCTCGACTTCGAGCCGGTCGGGCAGGAGGCGGACTTTCTCGCCCTCGCCCGCCACCCGGACCTGTGGCACCCGCGCCGCGGCGCGCTCGTGGTGGCCGGCGCGGTGGCGGGCGCCCTGCGGCCGGTGTACGACGCCTTGACCCGCCGGCTGGACGCGCGGACGGTGGTGGTCGGCTCGACCCTCGCGCTGGCGGCGCGGGTGGCGCGCGACGAGTTGGGCTTCCCGATGGCGACCGTCCACCTCGCGCCGATCGTCTTCCGATCAGTCCACGCCCCGCCGCGGATGCCCGGCGTGCCGGCGATCGTCGGGCGGCTGCCGGCGTTCGCGCTGACGCGGTTTTACGAGGGGGCGGACAAGTACGTGATCGACCCCGCCCTCGCGCCGGCCGTCAACGCCTTCCGGGCCGAGCTCGGCTTGCCGCCGGTGGAGCGGGTGATGCACGCGTGGTGGAACGCGCCGGATTTGGCCGTCGGCTTATGGCCCGAGTGGTACGCCCCGCCGCAGCCGGACTGGCCGCCGCAGGCGCGGCTGACGGGGTTCCCGCTGTACGACGAGTCGGACGTCTCGCCGCTGCCGGCGGAGCTCGAAACTTTCCTGGATGCCGGGGACGCGCCGATCGCCTTCACGCCCGGCAGCGCGATGCAGCACGGCGGGCGGTTCTTCGCCGCCGCCGCCGCCGCGTGCCAGCGCCTCGGACGCCGCGGGCTGCTGCTGACGCGGCACGACGGCCAGGTGCCCGTGACCCTGCCGCCGACGGTGCTGCACGTCCCCTACGCCCCGTTCAGCGCGCTGCTGCCGCGGTGCGCCGCGATCAGCCACCACGGCGGCATCGGCACGACGAGCCAATCCCTCGCCGCCGGCGTGCCGCAGTTGGTGATGCCGATGGCCCACGACCAGTTCGACAACGCCGCGCGGGCGCGAGCGCTGGGCGTCGCCGAAACGCTCTCTCCCCGCCGCTACCGGCCGCGCGCGGTGGCCGCCGCGCTGGGGCGACTGCTGGGGTCGGCCAAGGTCGCGGCACGGTGCCGCGCGGTGGCGGGCAAGGTGGCAGGCGCGGACGGGATTGGTGAGGCGTGCGATTTGCTGGAAAACCTAGTTCCTTAATAGCCGGAGGCGGAAGCCCCGGTCACTCCCCGGCTTCGGGAAAGCATCGTTGAACCACATCCTCCGGCAGCGTCGGAAGCACCATCCCCCGCTCCCAAAAGACGCCCCGATGCCCCGGCAGGTAGACGCCGCGCAGGTGATCGAAGTGCGGCCGATCCTTCACCCGGCTGCGGCCCGCATTCTGCACGAACCACGGCCGGCCGGGTTGCTGGTGCAGCTTGCCCATCAGTAGGCTCAGAACGTTCTTGAGCCTCGCCCACACCTGCTCGCAGTCGATGAACCCGCGCCACCCCATCACGACGTGAAGGTGCGTCGGGTCGGTGCCGACGGCGTAGAGCATCCACGCGCGCCGCTCGCAGATGTCGTGTGCGGCGACGATCAGAAGGCGTTGGGTCAGGTCGTCGAAGTCGACCGGCTCGAACGTTGCCAGGTGGTCGTAGGATCGGGCGCGGTCCGGGTCGGGCGGTTGAAACCCCTCGCCGTTCAGCGTGAAGCCCTTCGGGTGGTCGCACGGCCACGAGCGGTAGGCGTGGAAGGTGAAGTGGTAGACGGCCATCGGCGCACCTCCGCAATGAAGGACCGGGGCTTCCGCCTCCGGCTATTAAGGAGGGAAAATAACCTCTCGTGGCCCTCGCCGAAAGCCCCACTTTCCCGCAATCCCTTCCCTTCCCGCCCCCGTTCCGATACACCTTCGGCCATGCCCCTCACCCTCCGCTGGGCCGGCGAAGATGAGCTCGACCGCGTCGCGCAGGCGCGGCTGCGGTGCTACGCCGGGGCCGACGAGTTGCTGGCGGGCAAGTATCAGCCCGGCATCCGCGCCGACGGCCGGGCGGCGGTGGGCGACTTCCTCCTCGCCGAGCGCGACGGCCGGGCGGTCGGCACCGCCACCGCGATGCGCATGACCATGTGGTGCCGCGTCGCGCCGCTGAAGTGCCAGGGCGTCGCCTACGTCGGCACCCTCAAAACCGCCCGCCGCCGCGGCTCCGCCACCGAGCGCGGCGTCGCGTCGCTCCTGATGGACGAGATGCTCAAAACCGCCCGCGACCGCGGCGAGGTCCTCTCCGCCCTCATGCCCTTCCGCGCCAGCTACTACGAGCACTTCGGCTACGGTTTGGTCGAGCGCCGCAACGAGTGGACCCTCCCCCTGACCACCCTGCCGCACGGCGACTTCGACGGCCTCCGCTTCGCCGAGCCGGACGACCTGCCGGCCATCAAGGCGCTCCGCCAGCGGGCGTGCGAAACCGGCCAGTGCGACATCGAAACCTCCGACGCCGGCTGGGACTACGCCCTCCGCGCCGCCGGCGGCGGGCTGACGTTCATCGACCGGCCCGACCCCGCCGGCCCCGCGCGGTCGTACCTCTTCGCCACCGAGCACGGCACCCAGGCCGACAGCACGCTCGTCGTCGAGCGCCTCGCCTACGACGCGCCCGCCGACCTGCTTCGCGTCCTTCACTTCCTCGCCTCGCTGCGCGACCAGCACGCGGCGGCGGTGCTGACGCTGCCGGCGGATTTGCCGCTGAACTGGCTGCTGCGCGAGCGGCAGTTGCCCCACCGCCCGGTCGTCCACGCGACGGCGGCGTGCCGGCCGATCACGCGGATGCAGGTGCGGATCCTCGACCACGCCGCCTACCTCTCGGCCGTGCGAGTGCCCGAGCCGCTGCGCGGCGCGGCGACGGTGGCGGTCCGCGAGAGCGAGGGGCACGTCAGCAAGTTCTACCTCGAGACCGCCGGCGGCCGGGTGCAGGTCGCGCGGGCCGACGACCGGCCGCCGGACGTGGCGTGCTCCGACGTGGTGTGGGCGGCGGTTGCGACCGGCGACCTCCCCGCGTCGCGCGCCGCGCGGCTGGGGCTGCTCGACTGCGCGACGCCGGCGGTGCTGCCGACGCTCGACGCGCTGGCGGCGGGGCCGACGCCATTCTGCAACGAATACTTCTAGCCCGCCGCGTGGCCGCCAATGCTGGCCGGCCGATAAAATCCGCGTTCCCAGGGTCGGCCGCTGCCGCCGGTTCCTGGGCGAACGTTTTCCGAATGTCGGAACGCGCCAATCGAATTGCCGAAGGGCCTTCCGAATCTCGGAAGGGGCCGATCGAATCTCGGAACGCGCCAATCGAACTCGGGAAGCGGTTTGCGAATCTCGGAGGGGGCCGGCCGAACTCGCCGGGGCGGCCCCTTGCTTTTGCGGCGAATCCGCGGACGCTTATCCGCCCGTGACCGACGCCGCGACCGAGCCAGCCGACGCCCCCGCCGATGACCCCGCGCCGCGACGCGACGGGGCGCCCCGGTGGGCGCTGGCGCTGTGCCTCGCGGCGATGGCGGCGGCCGGCGCGGCGGCGGTGGTGCTCGGCACGCGGTGGGGCACGGGCGTGAGCAACGACTCGATCTACTACCTCGCCGGCGCGCGGAACCTGGCGGCCGGGCGGGGCTTTTCGTCCGACGGGGCGCGGGGGAAGGTCGACCCGATCACGCACTGGGGGCCGGGGCTGCCGGCGATTCTCGCCGTGCTGGCGGCGCTGGGGGCCGACCCCTGGGCGGCCGACCGCGGGGTGAACGCGCTGGCGATGGCGGCGAACGTCGCGCTGGTCGGCGCGATCGCTTGGCGCGGCACGCGCGGGTCGATCCTGCCGGCCGTCGCGGCGGCGGGGCTGGCGCTGACGGCGGCGGATTTCGTCCACGCGCACCTGCGGCTGTGGAGCGAGCCGCCGTTCCTGACGGCGATGCTGCTGGCGCTGTGGGCGGTGGCGGAGGACGTCGAAACGCCGCGGTGGCCGGTGCTGATCGGCGGCGGGCTGGCGGCGGGGCTGGCGTACTTGGTGCGGTACGCGGGCGTGTCGATCGTGCTCACCGGGTGCCTGGCGCTGCTGCTGTTCACGCGGTCCGGCGGCGGCTGGCGCGGGTGGGTCGGGGCGGCGAAGCGGGCGGCGATTTTCGGCCTCGCCGCCGCGGCGGTGATCGGGCCGTGGGTGGTTCGCAACGCCGTGGTGGCGCAGGAGGCGGTGGGCCGCGAGATCGGCTGGGGCGGCGTGCCGGCGGAGAAGTGGGCCGAATTCCGCGACACCGCCGCCGGCTGGTTCTGGCGCGAACCCGTGGCGGACGATCCGGCGGCGCGGTGGCTGGCCGGCGCGGTCGCGCTGGCGGCGACCGTGCTGTGGACACTTTACCGCCGGCGGGTGCCCGCCCGGCCGGTGGCGATTTACGGCCTGAATCGCGGCCCCGCGACGGCGGGCGTGTTCCTCCTCTTCGCCGCCGTCTACCTGCCGTTCCTGATCCTCAGCGTGGTCGCGTTCGACCCCGCCGTGCCGTTCACCGGGCGGATGCTGCTGCCGGCGGCCGTCTGCCTGATCGTCGCCGGCGCCTGCTATGCGGCGCAGTTTGATCGCCTGCCGACGTTCGCCCGCGTGCCGTGCGGAATCGCCCTCACCGCCGCCGTCGCGGGCTTGCTGGTGCTGAACGGCATCTCGGCCGGGGCGGAGGTGTCGGCGGCGCGCGAGCGCGGGTTGGGCTACGCCTCGCCGAGTTGGGTCGGGTCGCCGATCCTCGACGCCGTGCGCGCCCTGCCGGACGGCGCGCGGATTTACACCAACGGCCCGGACGCGGTGCGGTTCTTCGCCGGCCAGCGCGCGGTGCTGTCGCCGCAGCGCGAGGGCAATCCGGCGGACGTGCCGACGCAAATCGATCGCATGATTGCGAGTTTGCGCGAGAGCGACGGCGTGCTGGTCTGGTTCGGCCGCATCACCCACCGCACCTACCTCGTGCCGGAGGAGAAGCTGCTGAACCTGCTGGCGGCACGGGCGAAACTGGTGCGGGTCTACCGCGGCCGCGACGGCTCGATCTGGCGCGTGGCGGGGGGCGAAGAATGAGGCCGACTCGCGTGCTGCTGGTGATCCTCCACGCCGACCCGTCGCGCGGCGGCGCGGAGCGGTACACGGTCGATCTGTCGGCGGCGCTGGCGGCGCGGGGGCACGGCGTGAAGGTGCTCGCCACGTCGTTCGCGCCCGAGGTGCCGGCGGCGGCGCGGGTCGAGGTTGCAGCGCGTGGGTCGACGCGCGTGCGGCGGTATCGGCGGTTCCTCGCCGGCCTGTCGCGGCACGTCGCGGCGGAGCGGTACGACATCGTCCACGCGATGCTGCCGGTGCCGGGGTGCGACGTTTACCACCCGCACGCGGGGCTGGCGGCGGAGGCCGTCACCGAGGGGTCGGCGCTGAACCGGCTGCGGCGGCGGTTCAACCCGCGGCGGCAGGCATTCGCCACAATCGAATCCGCCCTTCTCGCCGGGCCGCGGCCGCCGGTGGTGCTGTGCCTGAGCGGGCGGATGAAGTCGCACGTGCGGACGTGGTTCGATTTGCCGGACGACCGGCTGGCGGTGCTGTTCAACGCCGTCGATTTGGAAAAGTTCGACCCGGCGCGCCGGCCCGACGCCGGGGCCGAGGTGCGGCGGCGGCTGGGGCTGGGCGACGGGCCGCTGGCGTTGATCGTGGCGCAGGACTTCGGGCGCAAGGGCGTGCGCGAGGCGATGGCGGCGGTTGGCGGGATTGCGGGGGCGCGGCTGGTGGTGGTCGGCCGGCCGGACGCGGGGCCGTACCGCCGGCTGGCGCGGGCGGGCGGGCATGCCGACCGCATCACGTTCGCCGGGCCGACGGACGACGTATACGCCTACTACGCCGCGGCCGATCTGTTCGTGCTGCCGACGCGGCGCGACCCGTGCTCGCTGGTGGTGCTGGAGGCGCTGGCGATGGGCGTGCCGGTGGTCACGACGCGGCAGAACGGGGCGTCGGAAATCATGGCCGACGGCGTCCACGGCGCGGTGCTGGACGACCCGGCGGACGCCCCCGCGCTGCGGGCGGCGGTGGCGGGGTTCCTGGAGCCGGATCGGAACGCTGCCGCCCGCGCGGCGTGCCTGGCGCTGCGGCCGGCGTTGGCGTACGAGCGGCACTTGCGAACGCTCGAAGCGATTTATCAACGCACCCATAGCACGGAACAAGCCGGCGTCTGAGCCGAAGGCGAAGACCCGGGTTCTTGGGCGCGGGGGAATTTCAAGAAGGATTTCTTTGTTAAGCCGCAAGCGGCGGGCGGTTCGGCTATCCTCCGCGTCCCGATGCGCGTCAACCACGCCCCGCAATCCCCGGTCCTCTACGCGGCACTGCTCGCGGCGCTGGTGTTCGCGGCCGTCGCGCCGACGCTGCTGTGGCTGGAGTTTTCCAGCGGGCCGGAAAATCTGGTGGTCGAGACCGTGCTGGAGATGAACCGCTCCGGCGAGGCGCTGGTGCCGACGCTGATGGGCGTGCCGCGGACGCAAAAGCCCCCGCTGGCGGCCTGGGCGACGGCGGCGGGCGCGGGGCAATCGTCCCTCGACCGCATCGGCTCCGAGGACCCGGCCGAGCGGGCGGCGGGGTACTTCGCCCTGCGGTGGGAGGTGCGGTGGACCGCCCTGCTGGCCGCGTGCGTGGGGCTGCTGCTGGTGTACGATTTGGGCCACACGCTGGGCGGGCCGCGGCTGGGGTGGACGGCCCTGGCGGTGTGCGCCTCCACGCCGCTGTTCCTGCGCTACTGCCGGTCGGCCACCACCGACGTCTGGCTGATGCTCTGGGTGCTGGCGGCGAACGCGGCGCTCGCCCGCGCGCTGTTCGACCCGCGCCGCGTCGTCGGCTGGTGCGCCGCGGCCGGCATCGCGGCGGGGCTGGCGGTGATGACCAAGGGCCCGGTCGCGCTGGTGCAGACGGCGCTGCCGGTGCTGGCGTACATCGCGTGGCGGGCGTGGCGCGGCGGGCGCGTGACCAAGACGCTGCACCTGGGGGGGATCGAGCCGGTCGCGCCGCCGGCGGCGGTGGAGGCGGGATTGGCGGCGGGGCTGCCGGCGCCGCTGGTGGCGGGCCGGCCGCGGTTCGTCGACCCCGGCGAGGTGCCGCCGACGCGGCGGATCGCGGCGGCGGCGCTCGTCGGCACCGCGCTGATGCTGGTGGTGGCGGTGCCGTGGTTCGCGTACATCCTGTCGCGCGAGCCGGCCGTGTGGCGGACGTGGGCGAGCGAGGCGACGCGCGAGGGGGCGCGCGGGCGGGGCTACGGCAACCCGCTGGCGTACCTGATCGGCGTGCCGCTGATGGGGCCGTGGGTCGTCTTCTTCGTCGCCGGCCTGGTGCTGGCGGGGATCGACCTGTGGCGGCGGCCGTGGCGGCGGGCGGGGATGGCGGCGGTGCTGGCGATCGGGCCGGTGGTGGTGATGAGCCTGTTCCGCGACCGGCCCGACCGGTACCTGCTGCCGATGGTCGGCCCGGCGGCGGTGGTGGCGGCGGTCGGGCTGCGGGCGCACCTGCGGGCGTGGCGGCGGTGGCGGTGGCCGCGGGCCGACCGGATCGTCGCGGCGCTGCACTTCGGGCTGCTGCTGGTCGCGGCGCTCGGGCTGCCGGTGGCGGGCGCGACGGTGCTGCGCACGCCGGGGGGCGCGGCGTGGTATCCGGCCGCGACGGCGCTGGTTCTGGCGGCCTGCTTCGCGGCGATGTGGGGGCTGTCGGTCTGGCTCTACCGCCACTGGCCCGGCGGGCTGGTGATGGGCACGACGATGCTGACGCTGGGGCTGGCGGCGGCGTTCATCTGGGGCTACCGCTCCAGCCGGCAGGGCCGCGCCGAACTGCGCCCGCTGGCCGAGGCGGTGCGGTCGGCCTACCCGACGGCGCGGCTGGTCTACGTCGAATCCTCCGGCCAGCGCGCGCCGCCGGACTTGGCGATCTACGCCGACCGCATCGTGCGGAACGTGGCGAACCCCGCGGCGGTGCCCGGCGACGGCCGGCCGGTGGTGTGGGTCGTCCGCCAGGAGCCGGGCGAGCCGACGCCGGAACCGCCCGGCTGGCGGCTGGTCGCCAGTGCGCCGCGCGACGCCCAGACGTGGTGGGCCTTCGTGCGCGAGTGAGCGATTTCACTTCCGCCGCCACATCACCTGCCCGTCGACGGTCGCCTCCGGGGCGTAGCGCGCCTCGACGTAGGCGGCGATGCGCTCCCACGCGAGGCGGAAGGCGGCGCGGCGGCGGGGGTTGAGCGCGAGCATCGGCACCCCGCGCTCGTGGGCGTCGACGTACCGCCCCAGATCGGCCGGGAGCTCGACGTACAGCGGCCGGCGGGCGGCGAGGTCGACCAGCAGCAGATCGGTGTAGCGGCGCGGGGCGTCGTCGTCGTTGACGAGGTGGAAGGTGGTGCCGAAGCGGCTGCCGAACGCCAGCCCGTTGCGCAGCACCGCCGCCGGGATGTGGTCGGCAAAGACGCCCTCGCCGGGGCGGACGTGCTCGGCAAGGTAGCGGTCGCAGGCGGAGGGTCCCGCGAGGGCGGCGGGCACGCGGAGCCACATCGGCGCGGCGTAGAAAATCGACGCCAGCGCGATCGGCCCCAGGCCCGCCAGCATCGGCCGCATCGCCGCCCGGCGCGGCAGCAGGCCAAAGACCAGCGCCGCCGGCCCGGCCAGCGGCAGGAAGTGGTAGGCGTACATCCGCCGCTGCGCGACCACGCCCAGCAGTTCCAGCAGCAGCCAGCCGACGGCGAAGGTCCAGAGCGCGCGCCGCACCCGGCCGGCGGGGTCGATCCGCCGCTGCCGGGGCGTGGGGTCGCGGCGGACGCGGTAGGATTCGTACACCACCGGCCCGGCCGGCTCGGCCCACCGCGGCCCGCGGAAAATGCCCAGCCGCACCGCCGACGGGAACCCCAGCGCCGCCAGCACCACCGCCGGCTTGTACCAGTCGAGCCCCGCCACCGGCGTGCCGCGGCCGTAGCGCCAGACCTCGACCGCCACGCCCGGCAGCTCGGGCATCACGCCGCCCCGCCACGCCCAGAGCGCGACCAGCGCGATCGGAACCATCGCCCCGCCGGCGGCGGTCAGGCAGGCGACCGCCGCGTCGCGCCGGCCGCGCTGGTCGGACGTGAGCAGCAGCGCGGCGGCGAGCGCGCCCAGCACGGCCGCGCCGGTCGGCTTGAGCATCATCGCCGACCCGCCGAGAACGCCGGCGACGAGGGCGGCGCGGCGGGCGGCGCGGCCGTCGGTCAGGGCGCGAATCGCAAACGCGGCGGCGAGGCAGGCGAGGGCGGTTTGGGCGGTTTCGATCTGGAACCCGCCCTTGACCACCGGCGAGAAGGAGAGGAACACCGCCGCCGCCGCGCCGGTCGCCAGGCCCGCGTCGGCGCCGACCGCCCGCCGCGCCGCCCGGCCGAGTGCCCACGCGGCGGCGAGGCTGAGCGTCAGTTGCAGCAAAATCCACCCCGGCCACCACCCGCCGAACAGGCCCCACGCGCCCGCCGCCAGCAGGCCCACGCCCGGCGGTTTGGTGTCGAAGGCGTCGCGGTAGAGCCGGCCCCCCTGCCACACCGTCCGGCCGAGGTAGGCGTACAGGCCCGAGTCGCCCGCGAACGGCTCGGCCAGGTAGGCCTCGCGGCCGACGACGGCCAGCAGCACGCACGCGGCCCCGACCCACGCCGCGCGCGGCGGCGCGGGCTTGGACGGGCTGACGGTCAAGGCGCGGGGCATAGCGGATTCATCGGCACGGCCGCCGGTCCATGTAAGCCGGGCCGTATAATCCGCCGATGACCACGACCGCCGCCCCGCCCCGAGAGAGTGCCGACCCGCTGATCCGCCGGCTCGACGCCTCCGCCGCCCGCTACGACGAATTGCAGGAGTCGATGAACGACCCGGCGGTGCTGAGCGACCCGCAGCGGCTGATCGCCATCAGCAAGGAGTCGGGCCAGCTCGGGGCGACGGTGTCGCTGTACCGCGAGTACCGGGCGAAGGTGGAGGAGTCGGAAAACCTGCGGCAGATGGCCGGTGGCGACGACCCGGAGATGGCCGAACTCGCCGAGGCGGAGCTGCCCGACGCCGAGTCGGCGGCGGCGGGGCTGCTGGAGCAGTTGAAGGACGCCTTCGTGGCCGCCGAGGATGAGGCGAGCAAGGTCGACAGTTTTTTCCTGGAAATCCGGGCCGGCACCGGCGGCGAGGAGGCGGCGCTGTTCGCGCGGGATTTGTATCAGATGTACGAGCGGTACTGCGAGACGCACCGCATCAGTTTCGTCGTGAGCGACTTTTCCGAGAGCGAGCGCGGGGGGTTCAAGGAACTGGTGGTGAACATCAAGGGGGCCGGCGTCTACCGGAGATTGCAATTCGAGGCCGGCGGCCACCGCGTGCAGCGGGTGCCCGAGACCGAGACGCAGGGGCGCATCCACACCAGCGCCGCGACGGTGGCGGTGCTGCCGGAGTTGGAGGACGTGAAGGTCGACATCAACCCCAAGGACGTCGAAGAACAGGGCTGCCGCGGCGGCGGGCCGGGCGGGCAGAACGTGAATAAGGTCGAGACCGGCTGGCGCATCACGCACAAGCCGAGCGGGCTGCAGTTCAAGATGACCGAGCACAAGAGCCAGGCCCAGAACAAGGAGCGGGCGTGGGCGTTGCTTCGCGCATCCTTGTATGAAACCGAGCGCGCCAAGCAGCACGCCGAGCAGACCGCCAGCCGCCGAAGCATGATGGGCAGCGGCGACCGGAGCCAGCGGATCCGCACCTACAACTTCCCGCAGAACCGCTGCACCGACCACCGCCTCGGCGGCGAGGGGGGCGGGGAGAAGAACTTCAATCTGGACCAGGTGCTGCTGGGCGATCTGGACCCGTTGATCGCGTCGCTGCTGGAGTTGGACAAGCAGCAGCGGCTGGAGACGCTGTGAGCGGGCCGGGGGATGTATAAGGAAGTTATACGGTTATAGACGTTTTGGCTAAACCGGGATAAGTTCCCTATACATGGACCCAAGAACAAACCCCTATTCGCCCGGTGCCGGCACGCCGCCGCCGGAGTTGGCCGGCCGGGACGAGTTGATCGGGCGTGCGTCGATCGCCTTGGACCGAATCCGAAACGGCCTGTCGGCGAAGAGCATCCTGATGGTCGGGCTGCGCGGGGTGGGGAAGACCGTTCTTCTCAACAGGATGCGTTTGGACGCCGAAGCGGCCGGCATCAGCACGGTGACGATGGAGGCACCGGAGCGAAAGTCGCTTCCCGCCCTGCTGGCGCCTCCGCTGCGGGCGTCGCTGCTCAAGATGGACCTGCGCCAGAACGCAGGCGACAAGGCGAAACGTGCCCTCAAGGCGCTCGGCGGCCTCGTCAAAGCGGCCAGGCTCAAGTACAACGATATCGAATTCAAGCTCGACCTCGGCAGCGAGGCGGGTTTGGCCGATACCGGCGATCTCGACAGCGATCTCGCCGACCTCCTGCAGGCGGTCGGTGAGGCGGCACGGGAGCGTCGAACCGCGCTCGCCCTCTTCATTGACGAGCTGCAATACGTTGACGAGATGCAGTTGGCGTCGCTCATCACCGCGCTGCACCGTTGCTCACAGGCGCAGTTGCCCGTGACGCTGGTGGGGGCGGGACTGCCGCAGTTGATAGGCAATACTGGGCGCGCCAAGAGCTATGCCGAGCGCCTGTTCGATTTCCCGACGGTCGGCCCGCTGAGCACCGATGCGGCGCGCGAGGCGATCGTCGTGCCGGCCTCGAACTTGGGCGTGGGGTACGACGATGCGGCCGTGGAGAGAATCGTTGCCGATACCCAAGCGTATCCCTACTTTCTTCAGGAGTGGGGCAAGCACAGTTGGGATGTCGCCACTGCACCGCCGATACGCGAGTCGGATGTGGAGAGGGCGGCGGCACGGGCCGTTGCCGATCTCGATGCCAGCTTCTTTCGAGTCCGCCTCGACCGACTCACCCCGTCGGAGAAGCGCTACCTGCGGGCGATGGCAAAGCTCGGGCCCGGCCCACACCGCTCGGGCGACATCGCGGCCGAGTTGCAGGTGAAGGTGCAGTCCGCGGGGCCGGTGCGTTCCTCTCTGATCAACAAGGGAATGATTTACAGCCCTTCACACGGCGACACCGCCTTCACCGTCCCGCTGTTCGACGCCTTCATGAGGCGCGCAATGCCGAACGATTAGCGCAAAACGCGGTCGCCCGGCGGCGGGGGTATGATCTGGGTGCCATGACCCAAACGCTCGACCCGCCCACCCTCCAGCCGCCGCCGACCGGGCGCGCCTTCCCCGCCACGCCCGCCGTCGGCGAGCCGGTCTGGCCGCTGGCGGAGCTGCTCTTTCCCCGGCAGGGGGGGTGGACGGAGGCGGCGTTCCTGAAGCTCGATTTGATGCGGGTGGAGCTGGTCGAGGGGCGGTTGGAGTTCATTCCTTCCGTTGATGAACATCATCAGGACGTCCTGTTCTTCTTGCTAACGGTTCTTCACGATACTTTGAAGCGTACGCGGCAAGGCACTTTTACTTTCGCCCCGTTCAGGCTCGTCACCACCGCCGGGAGCGTGCGGGAGCCGGACATCATCGTGATGCTTGCCGAGAACTATGGCAAGTGCTTCGAGAATTGCTGGCGGGGGGCCGACCTTGCCATTGAGATCGTCAGCCCCGACGACCCGGACCGCGATTACGTCGCGAAGCGCGAGGAATACGCCGGCGCCGGCATCCGCGAGTATTGGATCGTCGATCCCATCCGGCGCCGCGTGGTGCTGCTGGCGCTGCGGGGCGGCGCGTATCAAGAGGTCGGCACCTACCTGCCCGGTGACGTGGCGACGTCGCAGGTGGTCGCGGGCTTCGAGGTGGACGTGACCAAGACGCTCGCCGCCGGCGAGTGAATCTTCGGCTAGATCGCCTGCAGCACGTCGAGGGCGACGATCAGCCGCGGGTCGAACTCGATCCGCCGCTCGAACGTGCCGGCGAGGCCGGTTTTGTCCGGCGAGACGACCCACCCCTCCTCGACGACCATCTGCTCGATCACGGTGCCGTCGGAGAGGGTGGCCCGGCAGACGGCGGTGTACTTGCGCTTCGGCAGGCCGAGGCCGACGAGGTGGGTCCGCCACTCCTCGGGCAGCACCTTGGCGAGGCGGTTCCGCGGGGGGTGCTTGCTGTGCATGGGGGAGGGTATGATTTGCCGCCGCGCGAATCCATCCGCCGAGGTTGTCGAATGAAGAACGCCGCCACACGAAGTGATCCGGCCGAGGGCGGCATGGCCTGGCGCCGCGCCGCCGTGGCCGCGCGGCAGGGCCGGTGGACGGAGGAGGAATACCTCGCGCTCGAGGGCGAGTTCCCGATGGAGTTCGTCGACGGCCGCATCGAGGTGCTGCCGTTCGTGACGATTGCTCACCAGCGCATCCTGATGCTTTTGCTCGACCTGTTCCGCCCGGTGGTGGACGCGGCCGGGGTCGGAGAGGCTCTATTCGGCCCGCTGCCGACGAGGCTCCGCGCGGGCCTATGGCGGGAGCCCGACCTGATCGTGTTCGGGCCGGACCAGATCACGGACGACGGTAAGTACCCACGCGGGGCGAGGCTCGTCGCCGAAATTGTCAACCCCGGCCGGAAGTCGCGGGAGCGGGATTGCTCGGAGAAGAGGTCGGACTATGCCGAGGCCGCCATCCCCGAATACTGGCTGATCGACCCGCGGCACCGGACGATCACCGTGCTTCGGCTGGACGGGCCGGCCTACGTTGAGCACGGCACCTTCCGCGCCGGCGACCTTGCGACGTCAGTCCTGCTGCCGGGCTTCGAGGTCGACGTGGCGGCGGTCTTCGCGGCGGGGGAGCGGACTTAGGTGGAACGCGGGCGATTTCCGTACTGCATTCCATTCGCCGGCGGTCCGCCGTTTAGCCGCCCCGCTTGCGGGGCGCGTCTCGCCGATCCCGCGCCCCGCAAGCGGGGCGGCTAAACGTGGCGTTTCAGAACGGTGAACGCCTCACCCGAACGCCATCAGCACGATCGCCCCGACGCCCGCCAGCAGCGTGAGCGTGTTCAGCCCCAGCCCGACCCAGCCGAGCGACGAGGCCGGGCGGCGCTGGCGGGTGGCGACGGCCAGGAACAGCCCCACGAACGTGCCCGGCAGCGTCGCGCTCACCAGCAGGCCCAGCACCACCTTCGCGGCGTAGGTGCCGTCCACCACCGGCCCCCCCGCCGCCACGGCGGCCGCGATTCGTTGGGTCTGCACGGCCGCCTCGTGGAGGTAGTACGCCCACCCGCCGCCGAGCCACAGCAGGCCGAAGGTGCCGATGGCGACCGAGACGATCCCCGTCCACGCCCCGCCGGCGTCGCGCCGGGGGCCGGTGGCATAATCCAGCGGAGGCTGGTTGGCGTCACGACGCAATCACTCGCCTCCGTAGAGGAGTCCCAAGGCGGCCAATCCAATGAACAGCAGCACGCCACCCCACACCACGAACGGGAAAGCGATCATCCCCAGCAGCACCAGCCGCCAGAAGACCTCGACGCAGGTCAATTCAGGGACGTCCCGGAGATACCACCACCCGCGCGGCGGGTCCGTCGGGTCGGGCTGGACCCGCTCGTAGTCCAAGGAATGGATCGGTTGCTCGCTCATGCCGCCTCACAGCTCGTCGCCCCGCCGTCGTTCACTTCGTCCTCGGCCCCCTCGGCCGGCCAGACGCCGGGGCCTTCGTTGGCGTAGAACTCGTCCAGCACGGCCGACCAGTCGCGCAGCGAGCGGACGTTGATGAACTTCTTCTTCACCGCCTCGCGGGCCGGGTGGAAGCGACTGTACTTGATGCCCATCTTCCGCATCCGCCGGCCGGCGAGTTGCTCGCCGTGGATCTCCATCGCCTGTTGAAAATGCTCGGCCAGCGCGTCGCGCTGCTCAAAGACGGTCGGTGGGAGTAGGGAGGGGGGATGAGGGATGAGGGATGAGTCGGAAGGTGCATCATCCTTCATCCTTCTGCCTTCCTCCTTCATCCTTAGCAAAGTCGCGGTTTGGGCGAAGACCCACGGGTTGCCGATCGCGCCGCGGGCGATCCACACGCCGTCGACGCCGGTGGCGAGGGTGTCCACCGCGTCCTGTGCGGTGAAGACGTCGCCGCTGCCCCAGACGAAGCGGTCGGGGTAGTGCCGCTTCACCTCGGCCAAAAACGGCCGGCGCGAGCGGCCGGCGTACTTTTGCTCCACCGTCCGGCCGTGGACGCGGATTGAGACGAATCCAGCGGCCCATGCGGCGTCGGCGATGGCGTAGAACTTCTCGCGGCTCTCGGCCGACTCGTCGAACCCCCGCCGCATCGACACGCTCGTGGCGACCGACGCCGGCACCGCGTCGCGCACGGTTTTCAACGCCTCCACCGCCCGCGGCACGTCGTCCAGCAGCGAGCCGCCGCGGCTTTTGCTCTTGATCTTCTTCACCGGGCAGGCGAAGTTCAGGTCGATCACGTCATACGACCGCTCGGCCAGAATGACCGCCGCCGCCGCCATTTCCGCCGGCTCGGCGCCGATGATCTGGCCCGCCACGGGGTGATCCTCGTCGTTGACGTCGATCGACTGCGCCAGCCCCCGCCCGCCGTTGAGGAGGATGGTATCGAGCAGCGCCTCGGTGACGGCATACGGGCACCCGCGCCGCCGGGCCACCACGCGCATCGCCCGGTCGCTGTAGCCGGCGAGCCCCGCCTGCATCAGCGGCAGCGGGAGGTGTCGGGGGTCGAAGGGCATGGGCGGATTGTAAGCGCTTCCTTAATAGCCGGAGGCGGAAGCCCCGGTTCTTCGCCGGGAGCGTCTGACAACTTCGAAGATTTTTTCGACCGAAGACCGGGGCTTCCGCCTCCGGCTATCAAAGAAAGCTCTTCATCCGCCCTACCATGACCCCATGACCGACAGCACGAAGTGGATTTGGTACGCCCTGGCCGGGGCACTTTTCGCGGCGATCGTTCAACTGGTCAGCAAGCCCGCGGTCGACCGGATGGACGTCAGCGCGGTCAACCTCATCCGCGGGTCGGTCACGGTGGTGGTCTTCATCGCCATCATCACCTGGGAGGGCGGCTGGGCGACCCTGCGGAAGGCCGAGCCCTTCCCGCTGACGATGAGCCTCCTCGGCGGCGTGGCGGCGGGGGCGTCGTGGTTCTTCGGCTACGAGGCCCTCAAGCTCGCCGGCGTCGCCAAGAGTTACCCCATCGACAAGCTCAGCGTGGTCTTCGCCGTCGTGCTCGCGTTCTTCGTGCTCGGCGAGAAGCCCAGCGTCTGGAACTGGGCCGGCATCGTCGTGGTCCTCGCCGGGGCGTGGCTGGTGACGTATAAGCCCTCGTAGGGTGGGCACCGCCCACCGCTTTCGAACGCCGAGTTGGCCCCATCAAGAGGTGGGCGGTGCCCACCCTACGAGGCCAGCGCTTCGGTCAGCGCGCTCACCGGCCGCTGGGCGTCCATTTTCACCTCGGTCACGTTGAGGATTTTGCCGTCGGCGTCGATGGCGACGTGGCCGCGCTTCGAGCAGTTGAACGGCTCGAGGCCGGCGAACATGCCGTAGTCCTTGAGCATCTGCCGGGTCGGATCGCTGAGCAGCGGGTAGGGGATGTCGCGGGCCTTCTTGAACGCCGCGTGGCAGAACGGGCTGTCGGCGTTGACGCCGAACACCGCCGCCCCGCCGCCGGCGGCCTTGATCTCATCAACGGCCGGGCCGAACGTCTTGTGCTCGTCGGTGCAGGTCGGCGAAAAATCCATCGGGTAAAAGATCAGCAGGACCTTCTGGCCCTTGAGCTCGGAGAGTTTGACCTTTTCCTTGTCCTGGTTCATCAACTCGAAATCCGGGGCGGCGTCGCCGACGTTCAGCTCTGGCATGTTGGCTCCTTGTGCGGCATGGTAGCCCTGTCGCGTAGGATGTCGCCATGAAGTTCGGCCGGATCAAGCGACAGCACGGCCGGATCGAGGGGCTGGACGCGGTGCTCGACCGTATCGTCGCCGAGTGCCCGCACGTCAGCCGGATCGTGCCGGGCCGGATCAAGGTCCGCCGCGGCAACGGCGACCGCGGCCTGAAGGTGCAGTACCCCACCCCCGCCGGCCTGAAGTGCCAATACAACGCCGCCGGGACGGTGCAGGAGGTGTTTCTGATCTGCACGGACGAGGGGAAGGCGCGGGCGTGGCTGGTGAACATAGGTCTGGCGGCGGGGTGAGGGAGGCGGATGCCCGAATATCAAAAAAACGCAAGGCCGCTCGACTACGGCATTGACCGCGACTCCTCCGCCCGCCGCAAGCGAGCGGCCCGCATCGCCGTCTTCATCTCGGCCGCGGCGCTGATCCTGCTGCTCGGCCCCTTCTTTTGCAGCCGCATGATGGCGTCGCAAACCGGCACCTCCGCCACCCGCGCCGGGTGCCCGGTTCGCAGCCTGCCGGCCGATGCAACGCAGATTTCGTACTACGTGCCGGCCCCGATGGGGCCGTGGACGGCTTACGAATTCAACACCTCGCCCGCCATGTTTAAGGCGTGGGCGGCAAAGAATGGGTGGCCGCTAAAGCCCATCGTCGGCGGCACGTCGGTGCGGCGGTTTGACTGGTCGATTGCAACGATCCCTAATGGGGTGGAATATTTTTGGCAGGAGGACGACTCGAGCCGGCAAGTCATCTACGACTCCAGCACCGGGCGTGCCTATTACCAATACAGTTCGAGATGAGGCCGCCGAACGTGGCATAAGATTTGAGATGGTTATGGATTTTCCGCGTGTCTATTCAGACTTCAACGGCGGCGATCCGCAGGGGCGGCTGAGCCTCACCTGCGTCGGCACCTTCATCGACTTGGAACGGCTGAATCTGGTCCTCCAAGAGGGGGATCGGCTGACCCTTTACGATGACGAGTGCGAGGTGGAGGCCGTCGTCCGTTGGTCCGACGAGGCGCAATGCTGGGTGGGGGAAATCGACCGGAGCGCCATCCGGCTGAGCGTCGACGGGTCGAACGCCTGGACCGGGAAGATCGAGCCGTGACCCCCCGCGCCGCCGACATCCTCCGACGCGGCGGGCTGGTGGCGTTTCCGACCGAAACCGTCTACGGCCTCGGGGCGGACGCGACTTCGGATTCTGCCGTCGCGCGGATTTTCGAGGTCAAGGGGCGGCCGTCGACCAATCCGCTGATCGTGCATGTGCCGGACGTTTTCTTTGCGAAGCGGCAAGCCGCGGCGTGGCCGGCGGTGGCGGACGACCTGGCGGCGGCGTTCTGGCCGGGGCCGCTGACGCTGGTGCTGCCGGCGGCCGCGTCGATTTCCAAACTCGTGACGGCCGGCGGGGCGAGCGTCGGGCTGCGGGTGCCGGACCATCCGGTCGCGCTGGAGTTGCTGCGGGCCTTTGCAGACGTCGGCTCCGGGGCGGTCGCGGCACCGTCGGCGAACCGGTCGAACCACGTCAGCCCCACCACGGCCGAGCATGTGCGGGCGGAACTGGGGCCGGCGGTCGACCTGATCCTCGACGGCGGGCCGTGCCGGGTGGGGATTGAATCGACCGTGCTCGACCTCTCCGCCGCCGCGGCGACGATCCTCCGCCCCGGCGGGGTGAGCCGGGCCGAGATCGAGGCGGTCATCGGCCCCGTCGCCCTGCGCGGCGGGTCGGACGCGGGCGTCGCGGCGAGCCCCGGCCGACAGGTGCGGCACTACGCGCCGAGCATCCCGGCGTATCGATACGAAGCGTCCGACGCGGAACGTGTCGCGGCCGTTATCCGCCCCCGCGCGGTGCTCCTGCCGCTCGCGGCTTCGCAAAGAAATCTTGCCGACATCACTCAACTCCCGATGCCGAACGACCCCGCCGACTATGCAACCATCCTCTACCAATCGCTCCGCGCCGCCGAAACTCTCGGCGACACGATCTACATCGAAATGCCCCCGGACGCCCCGGCATGGGCTGCGGTGCGGGACCGACTAACTCGCGCGACGGATGCGCTTCCTTCATAGCCGGAGGCGGAAGCCCCGGTCTTTCTGCGGTTGGTTGAACGACCGAAACCGGGGCTTCCGCCTCCGGCTATTAAAGCGAATTCACTTCCGCTCCCAACAGCCGCCCCACCGCCTCGGCGACCACCTGCTCGGCCACCACCACCTCGGTCGCGCCCGCGGCCGTCGCCCGCATGCCGGTGGAGACGAAGTTCATCCGCGCGATTAAATGGGCCGTCGGGTTCAGCCGGCGGACCTCGGCGATCACCCGCAGGGTCACCGCGTCGTCCGGCAGCGTCACGACCACCCGCGACGCCGCCTGCACGTTCGCGCGGTGCAGCGTCTCCACCTCGGCCGCGTCGCCCTCAATGATCGGCAGGCCCGCCCGCGCGCAGCGGCGAACCGTCGCGGCGTTGAGCTCCACCACGCAGCACGGCACGCCCGCCGCCTCCAGCGCGTTGATCGCCGCCCGGCCGGGAAGCCCGAAGCCGACGATCACCGCGTGCCCCTCCATCGCGCAGCAGTACGGCCCGTCGGTGTTGGGGTCGATTGGCACCACGCTCGCTTCATCGCCTGCAATCACGCTCGCCCCCGATGGGATTTGGGTCCGCCGCCGCACCGCCTAAGATATCCGCTTATGAATGATAGGGAATCCAACGATCAGCCGTCGGGGGCGGCGGAGGCCAAGCCCTACCGCCAGTCGAAGCGGCAGGCCCGCCGCAACACCAAGCACCTCGAGCAGAGCCAGGAATCGACCGAGCCGCGCGAATCCCTCGGCACCGGCGAACTCGCCGAGGTGTTCGACCTCGCCGACAGCCTCCGCGACGAGCTGAGCAAGCACCGCCACGGCGACCTCGTCGGCCAGATCGTCGGCACCGCCGTCAAGCTCCTGCGCGATAAAACGAACCGCGGCGACCTCAAACTCATCAACACCGGCATCAAGGAACTCCGGTACGCGATGAACGTCTTCGCCCCCTACAGCGACGTGCGCAAGGTGAGCATCTTCGGCAGCGCCCGCACCCTCGCCAGCCACGCCGACTACCGGGCGGCGAGCGAGTTCGGCCGGCACATGGCGCAGGCGGGGTGGATGATCATCACCGGCGCCGGCGGCGGCATCATGGCCGCCGGCCACGGCGGCGCGGGCGCCGAACCCTCCTTCGGCCTCAACATTTCACTGCCGTTCGAGCAGTCCGCCAACGAGCACATCACCGGCGACCCCAAACTCATCAACTTCAAATACTTCTTCACCCGCAAGCTGATGTTCGTGCGCTCCAGCCACGCCATCGCCCTCTTCCCCGGCGGCTTCGGCACCATGGACGAAGGCTTCGAGGTCCTCACCCTCATCCAGACCGGCAAGGCCAGCCCCATGCCCCTGGTCTTCGTCGACCAGCCCGGCGGCGACTATTGGCGGCAGTGGCAGGATTACGTCGAGCAACAGTTGCTGGAGCGCCGCCTGATCGGGCCGGACGATTTGGCGCTTTACAAGATCACTGATAACGTCGATGAGGCGATCCACGAGTGCCGGCACTTTTACAGCAATTACCACTCGCTGCGGTACACGCGCAATTTGCTAGTGATGCGCCTTCATCGCAAGCCGACGCCCGAGCAAGTCACGACGATCAACACGGAGTTCGCCGACATCTGCGCCGAGGGCGAGTTCCGCGCCAGCGGCCCGCTGAAGGTCGAGCGCAACGAGCCGGCCCTGAAGGAGTTGCACCGCCTGATCTTCGCCTTCAACCGCCGCGACCATGGCCGGCTGCGGCAGTTGATCGACCACCTGAACGATTTGCCGTCCTAGCCCCGTGGAACGGGCGTCCCGCCCGGTTTCATTGTGGAGCGGGCGTCCCGCCCGGATTCATTGTGGAACGGGCGTCCCGCCCGGATTCCTCTCCGTACGTGACCCAAAGCGCAGACGCGGGCGGGACGCCCGTGCCACGGGGGTCGCGGCCCATTCAGCACGTGCCCCACCGCCGATCCGCCATCCTCGCCGCGACGCTGACGGCGCTGGCCGCCCTCGCCGCCGCCGGGCTGAATTGGCGCGCCACGGCGCGGGGCGTCGGCCTCTACGGCGACTCGGTGGACTACGTCGCCGCCGCCCGGTCGGTCCTCGCGGGGCGCGGCGTGCAAACGCTCGACGGCCAGGGCGGGGTCTACCCGATGACGCAATTCCCCCCCGGCTACCCGCTGCTGCTGGCGGGGGCGGCACTCGTGAGTCGGCTCGATCCGGTTGGCGCGGCCCGGCCGTTGAACGGGCTGCTGGGGGTCGGCACGGTGCTGCTGGCCGGCTGGGGCGCGTGGCGGCCGACGCGATCCGCCCCCGCCGCCGCGCTCGCCGCGGCGCTGGTGGCGACGGCGGTGCCGGTGCTGTCGATGACGGCCCGGCTCTATTCCGAGGCGGCGTTTTTGTTTATCTCCCTGCTCGCCCTGCTGCTGGTGGCAAAGGCGATCGACGGCGGGCGGTGGCGGTGGGTGGTCGCCGCAGGATTGGCGGCCGGGGCGGCAGTCCTGGTGCGGTACGCCGGATTCGCCGTGATCGGCGTGGGCGCGGCGGCACTGGCAACCCTCCGGGTGCCACGGGTTGGGTACGCCCAACCCGTGTCTTCCGCTCTCGGGGGATCGCGCGGCACGGGTTGGGCGTACCCAACCCGTGGCACCCGGCGTTTTCTCGCCGCCGGGCTTTTCCTGGTGATAACCCTCCTCCCGGCCGTCGCGTGGGCGGGGCGGAACGTGGCGGTCGCGGGCCGGCCGACGTCGCGGCTGCTGCGGTTCCACCCGCCGACGCTCGGCCGGCTGGCCGACGGGGGGTGGACGGTGCTGGGGTGGGTGTCGCCCGACTCGTGGGCGGAGGCGGCGGTTGCGGGGCTCGTCGGACTCATCGTTCTTCTGGGTCGGACGCTGCACCACCGGCGATCCCTTCTTTGCGAAGCGGGCGAGCCGCTGGCCGCGCCGCAACCGGCGGGCGCGACGCGCGTGGTATTGCTCGCGTGGCTCGTCGGCTACCCGCTGTTCCTGCTGGCGTCGCTGACGTGCTTCGACGCCAACGTGCCGCTGAACGACCGGATTCTGTGCCCGCTTTACGCGCCGGGGGCGGTGGTGCTGGCATTATCCTGGTTCCGGCTGGGACCTTTGGTGAAAGCCCCCCCCCGTTTAGCCGCCCCGCTTGCGGGGCGCGGGATGGGCGGGCCAAGCACCCCGCAAGCGGGGCGGCTAAACGGGGGCGCGGCGGTGCTCTCGGCGCTGGTCGCCGGCCTGCTGACGCTGAACCTCCTCGGCGCGTGGCGCTGGTCCGCCGCCACCCACGACCGCGGGCTCGGGTACGCCCGGCCGCGGTGGGAGCGGTCGCAGACGGTCCGCGCCCTCTCCGCCCTGCCGCCGGACTTTTGCGTCTACACCGACGGGTACGACGCGGTCTACCTGCTGACCGGCCGGCGCGTGCGGCAGCTCCCCAAAACCGGCCACCGCTCGGCCGGCGAGGCGAACCCGCGCTACGACGCGGAGGTGGCCGAGATGGCGGACCGGCTGCGCGAAACCGGCGGGTGGATCGTGCTGTTCGACCACATCGACCGCGACGATTTTCTGATGACCGAGGCGGACTTGCGGCAGCGGTTCGAGCTGGTCGACGCCCGGCGAAAGCAGCCGTCGGACGGGAGGATTTACCAGGTCGTGTTCAAGAACGCTCCTTAATAGCCGGAGGCGGAAGCCCCGGTTTCTGCCGCTCGGTCAACGCCCGAAGAACCGGGGCTTCCGCCTCCGGCTATTAAGGAAGCCTCCTTCGCGTATGATCCCGCTTCCGCCGCACCTCCCATGACCCGCACGCTGACCATCCCCTACGCCCGACTCGACCAACCCGCGCCCGAGGTCGGCGGGCGGACTCGAAAAGTCTCCCGAGTAATCGGCTGGGCGATCCTCCTCCTCGCCGCCGTCGCCGGGGCGTTCCTCATCGCCCACGGCACGCGGCTGGGGGCGGGGATTCAGGGCGATTCGGTTGCCTACCTCTCGGCGGCGCGGAACCTCGCGGCGGGGCGGGGGCTGCGGTGGTTCAACTCCGACGGCGGGTTCGAGCCGCTGTACCACTTCCCGCCCGGCTACCCCGTCCTGCTGTCGGCGGCGGCGTTCGCCGGCGGCGACGTGCGGGCGTGGGCGCGATGGGTCGACGTGCTCTGCTTCGCCGGCGTCGTGCTGCTGACGGGCCTGATGGCGGCGCGGGCGATGCGGCGGGCGGACGGATCAAGCTCGCCGTTCGCGCTGATCTTCGCGGGACTTGCGGCGATGCTGGTCGCCACGACGCTGCCGCTGTTGGCGGTCTTCTCACGGATGATGAGCGAGCCGCCGTACCTGCTGCTCGTGACCGGCGGGATGCTGCTGCTGACGGCCGCGGTAGAGCGGGCGCGCGACGGCCGGTCAAACGCTTTGCTTCTCATCTCCGCCGGCGCGTGCTGGGGTGTGGCGGTGCTGATGCGCTACGCAGGCTTTTACCTCTTGCCGACCGGCGCGCTGATCCTCGGTTTAGCGGCGGCCGGAACGGCCGGGCTTCGGCGTCGCAGCATCCGAGACGCCGCCATCTTCCTCACCGCCGCCTGCCTTCCGGTGGTCGCGTGGATGATCCGCAACCAGATCGTCGCCGGCACCGCGACGAGCCGGCACTACAGCTTCACCCCGCCGCCGGCCGAGGCGTATGACTTGGCGGTGGTGACGCTGCGGTCGTGGCTGTTCCGGTCGGACGCGGAGTGGCTCTACGGGCCGACGGTCGGGCTGCTGGCGGCGTTCGTGGTCGTGCCGCCGGTGGTGTGGATCATCCGACGCCGGGTCGGCCGGTCGACGCCGAACCCGGCGGTGCTTTGCCTGTGGCTCTACGCGGCGCTTTACCTGCCGTTCATCTGGGCGGCGCGGGCTTTTGCGGACGGGGCGATCGCGTTCCACTACCGCACGCTGGGCGTGATCTACCCGGCCGTCACGGCGCTGGCGGTGGCGTGGGCGTTCGGCGCGGTTTCAGCCATTTTGCGAAGCCGGCGAGCGGCGGATTCGCTGAACTCGATGCGCGGCTGGCGCGTCGGCGGGTGGGCGGCGGTGGCGGTCGGGATGGGGTTCCTCTGCGTCCAGAACGTCGGCGAGGCGTGGGGCTGGTCGCGCGAGGCGAACCAGTACGGGCTGGATTATGCCGCGTCGCGGTGGGTCGACTCGCCGACGCTGGCGGCGGTCGAGGCGCTGCCGCCGGGCACGCGGATCTGGACCGACGGGCCGGACGTGATCTACGCCCGCACCGGCCGGGTGAGTTCCTACCCGCCGCGCGGGTACTACCGCGACAGCCAGAAGGCCAACCGCCAGAAGTGGGACCACCTCCGCGAGATGGGTGCCGAGGCGGCGGCGGCCGATAAGCTCGTGAAGCCCGGCGAGCCGGGGGCGGTGCTGGTGCTGTTCAAGCGGATCGACCGCCCGTGGCTGGTGAGCTTCGAGGACATGCGCGCGTCGTTCACCCTCACGCCGCTGAACCTGACGTCGGACGGCGCGATTTACCGGATCAGCCCCAAGCCCCGCCGGCGTTAAACCGTGGCACGGGCGTCCCGCCCGCGTCAGCGAATGAAACCCCTAAATATGAAATCCTCGGTGGCCGGACAATTCCGGCGAGAGCCGCACGTTCTTGCGGTCGGCAGCGATTGCCTGGCGTCCGCAGACGCGGGCGGGACGCCCGTGCCACGGGGGGCGGCAATCGTCGCGCGCGTGCTGCCGCTGGTGGTCGTGCCCGCGCTGCTCGGGACGTTCCTGCTGAGCATCTCGTTCGAGGCCCAGACGCCGCTGCTCTTCGCGTGTCTGGCGAGCGTCGCGGTCGGGCTGTACGGCCGGATGTTCGACGCGAAATGGCTCGGCGGGCGCGGCGGGCTGGCGGCGACGCTGCTGCTCGGGGCGGGCCTGGTCGTCGGCGGCGCGGTGGCGTGGAACAAGGCGTACTGGACGCTGCTGGAGACGCAGAGCATCCAGCGCGAGGTCTTCCGCCGGGCGATGCGGTCGAACTATGCGCCGCTGTACGGGCTGCGGCAACTGGCGAGTTGGAAGTCCGCCGCCGTGGTGCTGGCGATCGCTGGCGGGTGGCTGGCGTGGGTCTGGCGGCGGCCGTCGGACCAACCGATGCGGCGGTGGGAGTGGGCGCTGCTGCTGGGGCTGCAACTGCTGCTGATCGTCGCGTTCGCGCGGAGCGAGTCGGTGTTGCTGGGCAAGGGGAAGTCGGCGTCGCGGATGAGCGGGCTGACGCCGGGCTACACGATGTTCGCCGACGATGCCGCGACGTTCTCGTCGGCCGGCGACTTGATGCGGACGTATGTGCAGCGAATGCCGTCGCTGGGGTGGTTCAGCCAGCACTACCCGCCGGGCATTTTGCTGCTGACGCGGATGGACGCGGCGTCGGGGCTGCCGCTGAGTTTGTGGGCGGTGATCCTCTCGTGCGTGGCGGCCACGCCGTTCGTCGGCGGGTTGGCGCGGGAGGCGGGGCTGCCGGTTGCGGGGCGGAATGCGGCGGTGCTGCTGTTCGCCACGGCGACGGGGGTGCTCGTGTACGGGACGGTGAATCCGGGGAGCGTGGTGCTGCTGCCGGCGGCGGCGTGCGCGTACTTTGCGGCGCGGGCGGCGAGATTTCCTTGCGAAGCCGCAAGCGGCAGGGCGGTGAGCTGCTGGGCGGCGGTGGGGCTGGGGGCGGGCTGGGCGGTTTTCGTGCTGTTCTCCTTCGCCGCGACGGTCTTCGGCACGCTGCTGGGGCTGGCGGTGCTGATCGGCGTGTACGAGCGAATCATCCCGTGGCGGCGGGCGTTGGTGGCCGTCGGCATCGCAGGGGCGACGGCCCTCGGCTGCTTTTTGCTGCTCTACGCCGCCACCGGCTGGGACGCGCTCGCCTGCTTCCGCCAGGCCCTCGCCTTCCACCACGCCCAGCAGATGGACGGCGGCTTCGACGCGCCGCCGAGGTGGGTGATTCGGTCTTTTGCAAACTTACTCGCCTACCTGCTGTCGGCCGCGCCGATCAGCCTGCTGGCCGGCGCGACCCTCTGGCGGGCGGCGCGGCGCGGCTCGCGCGACCTGACCGACGTGCTGGCGAAGGCGGCGGGCGCGGCAATCCTGCTGGCGGCCTTCAGCGGGTCGTTCTTCCTCGAAACCGAGCGGATCTGGCTGTTCTACACGCCCGTGCTGGCGGTGGTGGCCGGCCGCGAGGTCGGCCGGCGCGTAGGCGTCGAGGGGCGGAGTGTGCTGCCGGACGTGGTGCTGCTCTCGCTGCTCATCGCCTGCGGGGCGGAACTGACCTTCATGCATTACCGGCCGTAAAGAGGGAAATCCACGAATGGACACGAATAAGACACGAATGAAGAGAAGAGGGCCAAGCCAATTCTCTTCTCTTCATTCGTGTCTTATTCGTGTCCATTCGTGGACCCCCCTCTTCATCAGCTTCGGCCCCGTCGGGCACCACTTCAGCACCGCGCAGCCCGCGCACTTGGGCTTCCGCGCCGTGCAGACGCGGCGGCCGTGGTGGATCAGCAGGTGGCTGAACAGCGTCCACGCCTCGCGCGGGACGATCGGCATCAAATCGGCCTCGATCTTCACCGCGTCGGCCTTGTGGCGGGTGAGGCCCAGGCGGTTGCTCAGCCGCGTGACGTGCGTGTCGACCGCGATGCCCTCGGCGGCCCCGAAGGCGTCGCCGAGGACCACGTTCGCCGTCTTGCGGCCGACGCCCCGAAGGGTGGTGAGCTCGGCCATCGTGCCGGGCACCGCGCCGCCGAAGTCGTCCACGACCGACTGCGCCATCGCCCGGATGCTCTTCGCCTTCTGCCGGTAAAAGCCGGCGGACTGGATGAAGCCCTCGATCTCCTCCTGAGGCGCGGCCGCGTAGTCGGCGGCGGTGCGGTATCTGGCGAACAGCGGCGGGGTGACGAGGTTCACCCGCGCGTCGGTACATTGGGCCGACAGGATGGTGGCGACCAGCAGTTCCAGCGGCGTGGTGAAGTCGAGCGAGCACTTGGCGTCGGGGTGCTCGGCCCGCAGCACGGGCAGGATGGCGGCCACGCGGTCGCGGCGTTTTTTGACGGTGGCGGGGGAAGGGTTGGGCATGGCGGCTCACCCACGCAAGCGGCACCGCCCGGAGGCGGTGCCGCTTGATGAAGGGTCGGTGTGAGGGCGACGGGTGCGCCGGGGTTTACTTGTTCATGTCGGCCGGGGCGGTCGAGCTGCCGGGGGCCGGCGGGAGGGCCGGGGCGGGCTGGGGCTTGCCCTCGACGCGCTGGACGCCGCCGGCGTTGGGGTCGTAGAGCTTGGTCGGCTCCTGCTCGAGCACGGGGGCGGTGAGGGTCGGGGCCTTGAGGTTCACGTCGAATCGCACGTCGCCGGCGGCGGTGGCCTTGGTGGTCACGGTCCACTCGACCGACTGCTTGGCGGGGATGTTGACGGCGGCGAGGTTGACGGTCTTGCCGTCGGCGGTCACGGCGCTGGCGCCCTCGCCGCTGACGTAATCCTCCTGGTCGGGGAGGGTGGCGGTGAGCGAGACGTCCTTCTCGTCGGCCGAGCCCTGGTTGAGGACGCGGATGGTGTAGACCGGGTTGTCGCCGACGCGGACCGGGTCGGCCTTGTCGACGACCTCGATCTGCAGGGCGCTGATGGACTTGATGTTCACCGTCGCGGCGGCCGCCGGGCCATTGACGGCGGGGCAGGGGCTCTGGACCTTGACGTTGAGGGTCTGCTGGCCGGCGGCCTGGCCGGCGCTGACGCTCACGGGCACGGTGGCGGTGTCGCCGACGGCGATGGCGTCAACGGTGCGGGTGGCCTGCTCGTTGGTGCCGTCGACGCTGATGTCGATCTTCACGTTCTGCACCGGCACCTCGCCGGTGTTCTTGACGAACAGGTTGTAGTTCACGTTCTGGCCGGCGTACTCGGTCTCGGGGGCCTGGATCGCCAGCGAGAGTTCCTCGCTCTTGACCTGGGTGCTGACCGGCTCGCTGTTGACGGTGGAGGAGGCGCTCTTGGCGGTGGCGGCGCTGGCGTAGGTGCCGGCCTTGGCGGGCTGGACGGTGACGCTGGCGGTCTTGGTCTCGCCGGGGCCGATGTCGCCGACGGTTTGGTTCACGCTGGTCGAGCCGTCGGCGAGGGTCAGGCCGGCCGGCAGCTCGTCGGTCACGACCACGTTGCGGGCCGCGCCGGTGCCGGTGTTGGTGACGGCGTAGGTGTAGGTGATCGGGTCGCAGACGCTGACCTCCGCCGGGCCGCTCTTGACGAGCTGGATCTGCGGGTTCACGACCGTGACCATCACGCACATCGTCGGGTCGTAAGTGACCGACAGGCAGTTGGCGACGGTGCCGTTGGCCGGCGCCTCGGTGATGGTCGCGGGCACGTTGCGCGTGACGCTCTGGCCTGGGGCGAGGGTGCCGAGCTCGAGCAGGGGCTTGGGCGGGGTGGCGGAGGCGGTGTCCGTCGCGCCGTTGCCGAAGTCCATTACGGTCACGCCGTGGACGGGGGTGTCGGCGAGCAGGTTGGTGACGGTGATGATGTACTCGAAGCTCTCGCCGACGCGGACCTGGGCGGGAGTCTCGGCCTTGAGGAGCAGGACGCTGGTCTCCTCGTTGCCGGTCGGGTAGGCGAGGGTGGTCTCCACGCCGCCGTTGGTGGGCACGGTCCGCCCGCCCATGCGGCCGGTGGAGTTGGAGGTGCCGGTCGGGCGGTTAGCACCGTTGGCGCCGTTCATGTTGTTCATGCCGTTCGTGCCGTTCATCGACCCGTTGCCGCTCATGGGCATGGTGGTGCCGGTGCGGCCGGGGTAGGTGTCGAGCTTTTTGACGTCGGTGCCGCCGTCGTCGGCGCTGCGCTTGGCGGCGGGGCTGCTGCCGCCGCGGGCGCTGCCCGACTCGCAGCCGCTCAGCCCGCCCACGGCCACCAGCGCGACGGCCGAGGCGAGGCAGGCGGTGGCGAACCGCGGGGTGCGGAGCCATCCGCGGGTTGGGGCGGGGGTGGAC
Organism: Tepidisphaeraceae bacterium; assembly: GCA_965260985.1. Lineage (GTDB taxonomy): Bacteria > Planctomycetota > Phycisphaerae > Tepidisphaerales > Tepidisphaeraceae > CBDHCE01. The sequence goes on from CBDHCE010000006.1 coordinate 46,642, forward strand.
GGGGTGGGGGTCGCGTTCATCGTGATTCCTTCAAGTGTCGGGGGCCGGGGTCGTCGCGGCGGTCCCGAGGGGTTCCCTGGTCGAGATGACTGCCCCGCCCCAACCGGGGCGGTTCCGAGAGTCTCCGCGCGCCGGCCGGGCTTCAAGCCGGCTCCCTTGCGCGCAGTGTTGGAATACCCTAACACCGCCGCGACCGTCAAGCACCATATTTTTCCGCGCCAGCCCCGCGCCACCCGACACAGGCCGCGCCACCCCACCGCCGCCGCCGGCCCGCCCAACAATTCGGCCCGGATTATGTTTGCAAATGGGAAAACCCGCCCCCCGCCTACCATCGCCCGGCCATGCCCGACCCCCTCCCCCGCGCCGCGAAGATTTTGCAAGCCGGCATCGACGCAGGCCTGCACCTCGGCGCGCAACTCGCCGTCCGACGCCACGGCGAGCCGGTCGCCGACCTCGCCCTCGGCCAGTCCCGGCCCGGCGTGGCGATGACGGCCGACACGCTGACCTTGTGGCTCTCGGCCGGCAAGCCCGCCACCGCCGTCGGCATCGCCCTGCTCGCCGACCGTGGGCTGATCGACCCCGACGCCCCCGTCGCCACCTACCTGCCCGCCTTCGCCGCCAACGGCAAGGGGGGCGTGACGGTCGCCCACGTCCTGACCCACACCGGCGGCTTCCGCCCCGCCGCCGCCAACACCTCCGCCGAGCCGTGGGACGCCGTCCTCGACAAAATCAACGCCGCCCCGCTGGAGCCCGGCTGGACGCCCGGCGAGAAGGCCGGCTACCACGTCGCCAGCGGGTGGTACATTCTGGGCGAGTTGATCCGCCGCGCCGACCCCGCCGGCCGGATGCCGGACGTTTTCCTCCGCCAGGAGGTCTTCGAGCCGCTCGGCATGGCCGACTGCTGGGTCGGCATGCCGCCGGACGTTTACGAGCAATATGGCGACCGCATCGGCCTGACGTTCGACACCTCCAAAAACGTGCCGACGCCCCTCGCCTTCTTCAACGGTGAGGCCGGCAGCGTCCTGTGCCGGCCCGGCGGCAACGCGCGCGGGCCGGTGAACCAACTCGCCCTCCTTTACGACGAACTGCTGCGGTGCCGCGGCGACCTCCCCCCGCCCCCCAATCGCCCCCCGCTGCTGACCCGCCGGGCCGCCCTGCTCTTCACCGGACGCCGCCGCGACGGGATGTTCGACGAAACCTTCAAGCGCGTCATCGACTGGGGCTACGGCTTTCTCATCGACAGCAAACGGGCGGGCGGCGGAAAAACCGGCGAGCACCCCTACGGCTACGGCCCCCACGCCTCGCCCGCCACCTTCGGCCACGGCGGCAACCAGTCCAGCAGCGCCTTCGCCGACCCCGCCCACGCCCTGTCCGTCGCCTGGGCCGCCAACGGCCTGCCGGGCGAAGCGAAGCACCAACACCGCGCCGCGGCGGTGAACGGGGCGATTTACGAGGATCTGGGGCTGGCCTGACGGGGACAAATCGACTCTACCCGTTGGCGATCACGACCGCCTGCCCGAGGTGCGCGTTATCGGTAAGTTGGTCGACGAGAAAGGCGGCCAGATCGGCGCGCGTGATCTTGTCGGCCGTCTCGCCCGTTCCGACGACGCGAATCTTGCCCGTGGCGGGGCCGTCGCCCAGCACCGGCGGGCGGACGATCACGAAGTCGACGCCGCCGGTTTCGACGGTTTGCTCCATCGCGTTCTTGTCCTTCACCGCGCCGCGGAGGAAGATGGGGATCAGCAGGTGCTTGACAAACCACCCCGCTTGCTTGCGGCTGTCGCCCGCGCCCAGCACCGAGACGGCGACCAGCCGTCGCACGCCGTGTTGCTTCATCGCGGCGACGACCGCCTTGGCGACGCTGCGCTCCAGTTCGGTGTTGAGGAAGGGCGTTTTGCCGCCCACGGTGTCGATCACGCCCCCCTGCCCGGCCATCGCGCCCGCGACGGTCGCGGCGTCCGTCGCGTCGCCGCCGACCACCCGCACCTGCGGCGAGGGCGGGTCGTAGGCGTCGGCGTCGTGGACGAAGGCCGTCACTTGGTGGCCTTGGGTCAGCGCGCCTCACGACCTGCTCGCCGGTCTTGCCGGCCGCTCCGATGACAAGGACGTTCATGGGGGTCTCCCGGCGGGGGTGGATGAAACCGCCACCTTATCCCACCGAGCGGCGGCGGGGCAACGGCCGAGTTGCACGCGGCGCGCGCGGGAGAGGAGCCCCTTTTCAAGGCGGACAACTATCCCATTGCATTCGCCAACACCATAATGTTAAGTATTTTTGCTTGAGAGGTGTTTTGCCGATGGGTTAACCTACTCGGGACGCGGACGGTCACCACCGGGACCGCCGGGGCCGGCGCCGCCCTCCCCGGCAGCGTCAGCACCGGCCTGACGCCGGGCGGGGACTTCACGATCGAGCAGTTCGTGACCATCCCGACGCTGGTGAAGGACTACTCCTCCTTCTTCGCCTTCGGCGCCGGCGGCGGGTCCAACTTCACGCTCGACCCCAACTTCCAGGGCTCCCCCTTGGCCGGGGAAACCGTCGGCAACTTCGCCAGCGGCAACGCCAATGCCGGCACCAAGGGCTTCGGCGGCCCCTTCCCGTTCGGCGCGGCCCAGCACACTCGGTCGCGCTGACCTACGCCGCCTCCACCTCCACCCTCACGCTCTACTACGACGGCGTGGCGAGCCCGACCACCGCCTCGGCCCCGGGGTTTGACGTCACGCTCGCCGCCGGCACCGCGAGCTACATCAATTCCAACAATTCGATCTTCAACGACGCCTCCATCAACGGCTCGACCGACGAGTTCCGGGTCTACAACACTGCCCTGACCGCCTCCATAGTTCAGGCCAGCTTCGCCGCCGGCCCGACGGCCGTGCCCGAGCCCCTCTCCGCCGGGCTCCTCGGCACCGCCCTCCTCGGCCTGATGATGCGCCGCCCCCGCACAACTTAAACGCGCGGCCTAAATGCACGGTCTAATCAGCCGGTCCTGCAGGCTGTTTCGAGGGCGAGGAGGTTCACGGGATTCACCGGCGGAGCTCATGCCTCCCCTTGGAGCGGCTCAGGAATCGCACCACCGCCGCCACATCGAGCGGTACGCAGATTCCAGGTCCGCCACATAGGCCGGGGCGTCGCCCAGCGGCGAGGCCTCGACCCGCGCCCGCAGCCCGTCCCGGAGGTCGGCCAGCGCGGGCAGGTCGGCCGTCAAGCGAACGGCCGTCTCGACGTACGCCTCCGCGGCCGCCGGCCGGCGACCTCGACCCGGCCGGGGTCGATCCCGCGGGCGGCGAACCGCCGGGCCGCGCGGTCCTCCCCCGCCGGCCCCAGCAGCACCAGCCGCGACCCCGGCACCGCCGCCAGCACCGCCGACCACGCCGCCACGACCTGATCCGTCACCTTCACCAGGTTGTTGAAGCACCCGAACGTGACGAACCCGTTCCCGACCGCCGGCGGCGGCCCGACGTCCGGCGCGCCGTCGAACGGTCGGTAGCACCACGCCACGCGCGGCAGCCGCCACAACTTGTCGGAATGGAACGCCTCCGCCCCCGACTCCCCCGACTCCCCCGGCGGGTCCGATGCCGCGTCGGTCAGGCGGTGGTCGATGGTGGTCAGCCCCGTGGTGCCGCAGTAACCGAAGGCCGACACCTGCACGGGCGTGGGCCGGCGGGCGAAGACGCCCAGGCGGTGGTTGCCGAAGTGCCCGGCGCAGTCGACCAGGATGTCGATCCGGTCCTCCCGCACTTTCGCCGCGACTTGCTCGTCGGAAAGGCCCGGCGTGTCGACCCACCCGTCGGCCAAGTCGCGGACGTGGCGGCTGACGTGGTCGCGCTTGGCGACCTCGCTGTAGCAGACGACCTCGAACCGCTTGCGGTCGCGCAGCGCGACCGCCGGCTCGATCAGCCGCCCGACCGGGTGGTCGCGCAGGTCGCACGAGACGTACCCCACCCGCAGCCGCCGGCCGGGGTCGCGGCCGTTCGGGAAGCGTGGATTAATCGGCGCGTGCGGGTCGGCGTGCCGCCCGGCCCACGCCCGCGCCTCCTCGTAATGCTGCTGCGGCCCATGGCCGGGGTGGTAGTGGAGGGTGAACAGCAGGTCGCTGCCGGCCGACGCCCAGTGGGCCGCGAGTTCGACGACCCGCCGGCGGAGGGCGACGCACTCGTCCAGCCGCTGGCGGTCGGCGAGCAGGTTCGCCAGCGACCGGACGGTGTTGGCGTCGGCGGGCCTCAGCCGCGCCGCCTCCCGGCAGGCCGCCTCGGCGTCGTCGGGCCGGCCGACCTTCCGCAGCACGTCCGCCCGGTGCAGGTGGGCCTCGGCGTAACCGGGTTCCAGCGCCACCGCCCGGTCCGACGCCCCGACGGCCTCCGGTGCCCTTCCGAGGTGGTCGAGGGCAACCGACAGGTTATGGTGCGCGGGCGGATGGTCCGGCCCCGCGGTCGCCGCCCGCTCCGCCAGGGTCACTGCCTCGCCCCACCGCCCCAGGTCGCCGAGGGCCGCGGCGGCGTTGGCGAGGAACTCAACCGCCGCCGGGTCGCCGTCGGGCAGGGCATCGGCCGACCCCGCCAGCAGGTCCGCCGCGGCGGCGAGGTGGCCGCAGTCGCGTGCCAGCAACCCCAACAGGTGCGTCGCGTGCGCCCGCCGAGCGGCCGGCGCTGACGGGTCGGCCATCACCTGCCGGTAGACGCGCTCGGCCTCCACCCGCCGCCCGCCGCGGTGGTCCTCCGCCGCCGCCCGCAGGGCGGGGCCGAGGATGGCATCGGGGGGCGGCTTCATGCGGCCACCCCCGCCGGTGCCGCCCCGCACTCGGGGCACCGGCCCGGCGAGGCGCGGAGGTCGTAGCCGCAGGCCAGGCACAACCCGCCGCGCAGGCGGGCGATCCGCCGCTGCGCCCGGCGGATGCCCGTCAGCAGCAGGCCCGACCCCGCCACCACCGCGGCCGAAAAGGTGAACCAATACGGCACCCGCAGCACCGCCGCGTGCGAGATGCCGTAGCCCCACTTCGACCCGTCGGCCCGGCTGAAGCCGACGGAGAAGCCCGCGCCGTTGAACGCCCACGGGTAGAACTCTACCGCGTGCGGCCCGCCACCACCGGCGGGGGTGGAGGACCAAGTGAGCGGCTCGTCCTTTGCGTAGTCGTATGCCGACACTCCCGCGCCGCCGCCGCCGGAACTGGCCCGCACGCCCAGCCAGCCGAGGCCGACTGATGCCCCGTCCTCCCACTGCTCGGATCGAACCCAGGCGCGGCGGACGAGCACCACACCGCCCAGCAGCGCCAGGCCCAGCGCGATCGCCACCGTGTCGCGCCACCTCCAGGCGCGGGCGCGGCGGGGCGGCGGAGGTTTAATGCTTCGTGGCACGGTGGACCGGCCGCGTGGCAGCCGCCTTCTCCAGCAGGGCGAGCTTGTCCGTTTGGTTTTGCATCTTTGCCAAGGCGATTGCGGAGTCGCCAGACTTGTTCTTCCGCGTGGGATCGGCCCCAGCGTCCAGCAGCACCTTCAGAACGTCTTCGCGGCCGACGGAAGCGGCGTAGAGGGACAGTGGGGTATTGCCGAGTTGGCCTTCGGCCGCGTCCACCTCCGCCCCCGCGTCTATCAACGCCTGGGCTGCGGCGGGGTGGCCTAGGGCGACGGCGTAGAAGAGGGCCGTCTCGCCGTTCTGGTTCCGCGCCTCCAAATCAGCGACCCCCTCGATCAACACCCTGATAATGGCCAAATTGCCGCCCGCCGACGCCTTCATAAGCGCTGTTTCACCATTGTCATTGACTGCGGGCGGAACGGTTTTCCCTGCCGTCCGCACCTCTGCCTCCCGATCAAGCAGCAGCTTGACCAGCGCGGGGTCGTATCCGTTGGACGATGCGATGAACAGTGGAGTCTCTCCCTTTTTGTCTCTGGCGGTGACTGACGCCCCGGCCCCCAGCAGAACCTTGGCAACGTCCGGCCGCCCCGAGGCAACGGAAACTATAAGTGCGGTCATTCCCCGCACGTCCGCCTGCTCGAGGTTCTTGTCGGCATTCAACAGCGTTTTGGTCATTTCGATGCCGTCCTGCCCCGGGACCATCCAAGTGAGCATAAGGGCACTCTGCCCGCCGTCATCGGCAACTTCGGGATCGGCCCCTGCCGACAGCAGCTTTTTCACAAGCGGCAGGTTCCGAGCCCGAACCGCCCTTATCAGCGGCGTCGTACCGTCAGCACCCATGACATTGATTTCGCTCGGCGGTGGCACCGCGTCGGCGGAAGACGCCCCGGTGCGACCGCAGGCGACGTGAGCCACCGGCATGAGCAAGAGCCCGAAGAGGATTATGCAAGGAGGTGTCTTCATGGGACGGTATATAGTGGAATCCGCGCCGTAGGCACTGCCGGAGACGCGGCATCGCCTCCACGTCCGCCGGGTCCAAACGGGTAAGGATTCGCATTGAAGTTGGCAAGGGGGGTCAATGCCTGCCCGTACACCTTGGACAGGATCCCATTTGTAAAGACATCATGTGTAGGATAAGGCTGCACCACGATGTCCGGCGACGTATAGGAACCGCTCGCGTTGCCCTTGTATCTGAACGTGATCTTGTTTCCGATGTTCTCCCAGAACACTGGGGATGCAACACCCTTGCCGGCGAGAGTGTTGATGACCCTGATGCCGGCACTATCTGGGCTTCCATCGACGATGCCAGCGACTCGGTTGGTGTTGACAAAAGCTCCGGTTGTCGTCGCGGCAGGCCCGAATTGACCTGGGTGAATGTATGGGGCGAAGCCGAACGGATCCACGGTGCTTCCGACAGCAACGGCATCGTTGAGGATTACTGGTGCCCCGACAAACCCATTCGCGCCCTTCCGGTAACGGATTTGAAGCCGGTTGAACAGCTTGTAATTAGTCGGTGCGCCAAGGAAAGCGACAACCTTGTTCACATCCGTTCCGGTGTTTGCAGCGTCCCGGAAATTTCCCCCGGCAAGCAGCTTAGTCGGGTCTACGCTACCACCGTATGTGAACAGCCAGTTGATAATATAAGTGCGTTCTGCTGCATTTAGCAACCTCTGGCCGAGGAGGTCAGTTGGTCGTGGAGGCATGGGACTGCCCAAGGTTGGCGGTAGATCATAGGGTATATTGGCGAGTCAGAAGAGTAGATCAGCGGCGATTGCGAGATCAACGCTCGAAGTCGGTGCCCCAGTGGTCGGGAATGCCGCAGAGACGTCCACACCGATCGCCGGTGTCAGCGTTAGAGCGGGCACCGCGCTTGGGTTAATCCAACTCGAGATGATGACATCGTCCGTCCGCACCCCGACTTCAATGTTTGTAGTGGCCTTGAACTCGTCGCCATCCAACCCCAACGTTACCTCGAACTTGACGTCGCCGGGCTTGGCCGCCACGTTGCCCGCGTTGTAGGTTGGGGACACGCCGCCTGCCGGAGGTGCGTTCTGGACCACTGTCGGGTCAGAGACTGACCAGTTGTAGTTTACCGGAAAAAGTCCCGCAGGACCCACAACGGTGGTCAAGGTAAGATCGTCGGAGGTTCCTGGCTCGGACCCGCCGTAGACCACCAACTTCCCGTCCGGCTCCGGCGTGAGAAAGCCGAATGTTGTGTCCGTCGGACTGTCCTGCAACAATCGCTTCGGCGTGATCGTAATGCTCGGGACCGTGATCTTAACAACGTCCGACGAACTGCTCTGCGGACCCTGTGGCGCATCCGTTGCAGAGAGCGAGAGCGCGAGGTCGCCTTTGGCACCGCTCGTTCCGATGCCCTCGACCCAAACGCTCGCGGGCACTCCCGCGCCATCGGGGTAGACGATGCTGGGCACAAACTCCTGCACCGGGGTGCCGCCGTTGAGGTAGTTCTGTTTCCACCCCAGCAGAACCTCGGTCAGCTTCCCACGGCTGGGGCCGGACCACACCTTCAGGTTTCCCCTCGCGTCGCCGGAAAGAGATAGGGTCACGGAGGCGCCCTTCTTCGTTGCCACGGGAGGACGCAGGTTGACCTTTACCAGATCATCCTCTCCCGAAAACGGAGTTGGCATCATCCTTGTCCGGCACCCCGTTATTATCATCATCATCCGCGTTGAGCGGCACGAGGATGCCCGGCTTCTCTTCATCATCCTCGCCCCAAGCCGGCCCGGACCTGCGGACCGCCTCGGCATCCACCCGATCATTGTCCGTCACATACCCAACGACCGGCGGCGTGCCCGCGTAGACGTAAGCCGCCGACGGCGTCGGCGTCAGCAGGATGGTCTCCGTCCACTCCCGGATGCTGTCGTCGGTCGCCGTGAAGTAGACCTTCTTGCCCAGCGGCCCGAACGGCACGAACGTGCTGCCGGCGGTGAGGGGGCCGGTGTAGTCGGAGCCTTTGGTCGCGGTGCCGCCGAGGGTGTAACTGACGGTCATGCCGGTCGCGGTGCTCGAGCCCTGGCAGAAGCGGAATCTGAAGTAGTTATCGGTCGGGTCGGTCTCCCCCTCGCGCATGGAACCGCCCAAGATGATGAGGGTGGGCTTGCGCCCCTCATAAACCCAGCCGCCGTTGGACGAGCCGCCGCCGCTGGACGAACCGCCACTGCCGGACGAACTGGCCGTCTCGGCGGCGGACGCGGCGGCCCACGACACGCCCGCGGGCTTCGGCGCGTCGGTGGTGGAGAAAAATCCGACGGTTTCAGACGGGGCGTTGCGGACCAATGCCTGCCGCTCCGGTGAGTAGCGCATGTACGAAGCGGCCTCTCCCCGTGGCGGGCCATGGTGCGGAGCGACGCAAGGATCAGGCGGGGGTGGAAGTGGTTCGCCATTGGGCAGTCCGGTGGGGAGACGAGAGGACGCCGAAATGAACTTAAATATCATGGCGGAATCTTCCGTAGGACGCAGACGCAAAATCCCAAAATATTTTCGGCCCCACTGCCCGCCCCACCTTGCCCCCCGCTTCTCATCCCCCCGACCGGCGCCTGCCCTCACCCCCGCCCGCCCGCCCGGCGCAGGGCGTCGGCGGCGTTCATCATCGCGCGGGCCGTGTGGTAGCTCGACTTCCAGTTGAACGACTTCGCCCCCGCCCGTCCGCGCCCGCCCAGACGTCGCCGGCGGCGGAGGTGCCCAGGTGCCAGCCGCCGTGCTCGGGGTCGATCTGGTGGTCGAGGATGAACCGCCACGTCTGATTCAGCGCCGCCAGATACCGGCCGTCGGGGTCGCCGAAGTGCTCGAGGGCGAACGCCAAGCCGTGGACCGCCTCGGCCTGGGTCCACCAGATTTTCCCCGTGTTCGTCGGCTCGCCGAACGCGAATCCCTCCTCGTAGACCCCGCCGCGCTCGTGGTCGTAACCGACGTCGAGCGTGTGATCGACCAGCGACTTGGCAACCGCCCGCGTGTGCGGGTCATCCCCCTCGCCCACCGCCTCGGCCGCCTCCAGCAGCAGCACCGCCGTCTCGATGTCGTGGCCGAACGAATCGTGGCCCGGCAGCGCCTTCCAGTCGGGCGTGAACATCAGGTTCAGGCACCCCGGCGCGACGGCGATCCTGTCGCGCACGACGGCGACGAGCTCCGCCAGCCGGTCGCGCAGCCGGGGCGTCGGTCGGGCGCGGTAAAGTTCGGTGAACGCCTCCATCAGGTGGATGTGGGCGTTCATCGACTTGTGCCCGAGCGGGATGTGCATGAAGTCGCGGGCGGCGCCCGGCCGGGAACTTTGCGGCGGGGCCATGACGGGCGTGCCGTCGCGGCGGTACTGCTCGAAGTAGCCGCCGTGGGCGGAGTCGTGGGCGTGGGCGTCAAGCCAGTCGAAGCCGGCGTGGGCGGCGTCGAGGATCATCGGGTCGCCGGTCGCCGCGCCCGCCGCGGCCAATCCGTAGAGGGCGAACGCTTGGCCGTAGGCGTGCTTTTCGGCGTGCCCACGCGGCGTGAGGTCGCGGTCCAGATCCCAGTGAAAGCCGCCTTGCTCGGCATCCCACATCGTGCTTGTGAGAAACGCCGCGCCGTGCCGGGCGATTGGCAGAAACTCGCCGGCGAACTCCGGCCGACGCACCGCCACGGCGGCCGCCGTCCACGTCTGGCGGCCCTGAAAGACGACGTGCTTGCTCTGCTCCTCGGCGGGCGCGGCGGCCCAGTCGTTGCCGAAGTGCGCCGCGAACCCGCCGCCCGCCGCGTCGATCGTGCGGGGGTAAAAGCACGCGAGTTCGGCCCGGAGCTGGTGGTCGAGCGAGTTGATGAGCTCCGCATAAACCGGCGCGGCTTCTGCGCCGCGAAGACAGGGCAGGGTCATGGCGGGCACCTTACCGCGCGACGAGCGGCGGGCCAATCCGCCCTGACGTGATGCGTCGGCGACGCGCCTTGAACAGAAGCACGCTCACACCCCGAGCCGCTCCTTCCACGCCTTCAACTGCGCTTCCAGCGGCTTCCCCCCCGCCGCCCCGGCGCTTTGGTAACGCTTCACAACATTGGCAGCGCCGAGCGCGTCATAAACGTCTTCATCAATCGGAACGTCCGGCGCCTTCTCCGCCACGGCGGCGCGGAACTCCTCGACCGATAGGTCCGACAGCCGCCGCTTGCCGTCGCGCTCGCAGCGGGCGACGAGGGCGCCGACGATCTGGTGGGCGGTGCGGAAGGCCACGCCCTTGACGACCAGGTATTCCGCCAGCGACGTGGCGTCCATGAACCCGCCCTCGCACGCGGCGGCGCAGCGGTCGCTCACGTACTCGGCCGAGTTCACCACCGCCGCGGCCATCGTCAGGCAACTGCTCACCGTGTCGTAGGCGGCGAAGACGTGGCGCTTGTCCTCCTGCAAATCGCGGTTGTAGCCGATGGGCAGGCCCTTGCAGATCACTAGCAGCGACACGAGCGACCCGTAGACGTTGCCGCACCGGCCGCGGATGAGCTCGAGCATGTCCGGGTTCCGCTTCTGCGGCATCATCGAGCTGCCGGTCGTGTAGCGGTCGGCAATCTTGATGAAGCCGAACTCGGCGGTCATGTAGATGACCCACTGCTCGGCCCAGCGGGAGAGGTGCTGGGCGATCATGGCGCAGGCGTACAAAAAATCGCATAGAACGTCGCGCGAAGCGGTCCGCTCGATACTGCTGCTCGGGGGGCCACCAAAACCAAGTTCGCCCGCGGTCATTGTTGGATCGATCGGTAATGATGTCCCAGCAATCGCACCGCTGCCGAGCGGAATATCAATGCTCGTTTCACAAAGCTGTGACCAAGTGAGGCGTACATTATTTCCAAGGATCATCTTTGCCCATGCCAAGCATTCCGCGCTCGCTGAAATCGGTTGGGCACGTTGCATATGGGTGAAAGAGGGCATTACCACATCCGCGTTCCGCTCCGCGCACATGATAAACGCCCGCCACAAATCCATCAGCGAGCCGCGCAACTCCTCTGCCGCATCATCGACCCAGGCGATAACATCCGTCGCCACCTGATCATTCCGGCTCCGCCCCGTGTGCAGCTTGCGGCCCGGCTCGCCGATGCGGTCGGTGAGGGCGCTCTCCACGCACATGTGGATGTCCTCCAGCTCCGGCTTGAAGCCCGCCCACGCCGGGCCGTCGCGGTCGATCTCGGATTCGATCTCGCGCAGCCCCGCCACGATGGCGTCGCGGTCGGCGTCCGTGATGAGGCCGACCTTCGCCAGCATCGTCGCGTGGGCGAGGCTGCCGGCCACGTCCTGCCTGTAGAGCCGCCAGTCGTAGCTGACGCTCTCGACGAAGTCCTGCCCCAGGGCGTCGGTCGCCTCGGCGATGCGGGCCTGCCAGGATTTGGCGGGGGTCGGATTCTCGTGGTCGGCTTGCGGCATGGGCGGGATTCTATACACTTCGGCCTTCTTTTCACGAATCCGCCCAGCCCGAAAGGGGGCCTCATGGCCCTGTCGACCTCAAGTGCTTCGTATAACAACCCGCGCGACACCGTGGTGCCGTGGGTGCTGATCGGCGTGGGGGTCGCCGGCTACGTGCTGGCCGCCGCGCTGGCGGACGCGCCGCTGGCGCAGTTGCTGGTGGGCCTCGGCCTTCTCGCGCTGGTGCAGGTGCTGCTGATGGTCGGGGCGGCCTACCTGACGGCGATGCTGACGGGCACCAGCTTCGGCGACCTCTCGACGGCCTTCTTCAAGCTCGCCGGCGTGGTGCTGTGCGCGGGGGCGGTGGGCGTGCTGATCCCCTTCGGCGGGCTGCTGTCGTTCTTCGTGTTTTTGGGGCTGATGCTCTGGCTGTTCGAGCTGGAGGTGTGGCAGGCGGTGGTGTTCGCCATCGTGCTGTGGGCGGTGCAGTTCGCGGTGGCGATGGTGCTGGCGGCCGCGGTGGCGGGGTCGCGGTGAGTTAGCTTTGCAGCGTAACGGCGGGGAGTTGCAGGTCGCGGGCGAGGAGCTTTTGGACGGAGCGCTCGAGGGGGTAGAGGTGGCGTTCGATGATCAGCCGCTGGAGTTGGTCGGTGGCAACCCACTTCGCCGGGTCGGCGGAGTACCGTGCGTCCTGCGACTTTTCGTAAAGCGGGAGGTAGAAGCGGCGCACCTGCTGATACCGCCGAACATCACGGACGGTGGCGTTGACGGCCGCGTGGGTTCTTGCGGGCACGCCGTCGTGCAGGAGCAGCCCGCTCACGGCGTGAAGGGCGGCATAGAACGTGACGGTGACGATCCAGTCGGGGTAGGCCGGGTCGAGCGTGGGGAGCAGGTCGCGGTTGTGCCGCCATTGGGCGAGGTGCTCGTCAAGCGTCGCCATAAACCCGCCGCGCCTGCTTGGCATTGATCGTCGAGTCCAAGAATCGAGGGCGGACGAACCGAAACTCGACGTGGCCGACGGGGAAGTCGTCAACCAGCGTGCGGTCCAACTCGAACCACTCGTCGATCAGGTCCGAGTCGAGCATGTCCTCGTCGGTCACGAGGAAGAACGTGACCGTGACCGGCACCGCCTCGGCGTAGACCGCCTTCACTCGGTCCGGCCGCTCCGCCGCCCACGCGGCCACGCGCTCGCACATGGGCCCCAGGTCGCGGCGGAAGCGGTCGAGGTCGACGTCCAGCCCAGGCCAATCCGAAGCGGCGGGCGCGGCGTGGCCGTTAGATGGAGGCGCCTTCGCTTCGTTCAAGCGGGGCGGGGAGGTGGCTTGTTGGGCGGGCATTGGGTGGGTGAAGTTTATGATCCGCGCCGCGCACAAACAAGCCGGCGCCCGAGCCGTGAGGCGAAGGCCCGGATTCTTTGCGAAGCCGCGAGCGGCAGAATCCGGGTTTTCGCGTTCGGCTCGGGCGCCGGCTTGTCTCGGCGGGTTGCCGCGTCAGATCAGCCGCTTGAGCCACTTGCCCACCGCCGTGCGGATCAGCGCGGCGGCGGTTTCGTAGATCGTGCCGGCGGCGTCGGCGTCGCGCATGGCCTTGAGGAACTGCGGGTCGTCGGCCAGGCTTTCGGTCGCCTGCCGGACCAGCAAATCCTCGTCGACGACCTCGGCCAGGGCCGGGTGGTCGCGGGCGAAGGTCGGCCACTCGGCGGAGACGGCCGACCGCACGCGGCGCTGCACGTCCAGCGGCAGCAGCGGCGGCGGGCCGGGGGATTCGATTGCGGGCATGGGTTCCTCCATTTCGGGTGAGTCAATTCTCCTTCGGCAGCCACTGCGACTGGATGAGCTGCAGCCGCCGCAGGCTCGCCAGCGCGTCGCGCACGGCCTGCAGGTTCTTCCGGTCGATCGCGTCGTTCGCCAACTCGATGTCGCGGCCGTCGTTCAACGCGTCGAGGGCGGCGCCGTAGGCGCGGCGGGCGTCGATCACCCACTCGTCGGTCAACTGCTGCCGGCCCGCCACGTCGGCGTCGAACGCGCGGTCCAGCCGGCGGCGGCGGTCCTGATACTCCTTCTCGATCAGCGTGCCCTTGCCCTCCATCGACCGGCCGGTGATCTCCACGCCGCGCGACGCCTGGTCGATCAGGTCCGCCTGCACCGCCGCCCACTTGGCGCAGCCGGCGAGCAGGACGAGCGGGATGAACATCGTGCGCTTCATTTCCCCCCCTCCAGCCGGCGGACGATCTGCTCCTGCACGGCCCCGAGGCGGGCCATCGTCTCGGTGGCGCGGGCGACGAGGGCCATCAGCGCGTCGAGCTGCACGCGGTCGGCGAGGATGCGGTCGTGGGCGTCGTCGAGCTGCTGCTCGCGGGCGCGGCTGGTCCGCCGCTCCCACAGCCACATCGCCCCCATCAGCCCCGCCGTCCCCAAGCTCGTCACCGCGTCGATCGGCGCGGAAGGGATGGCGAGCTGCGATAGCGGAAACAGGTCGGTCATCGGTCGGCCTCCTCTCTGGGTTGGCGGGTCCGTCGCCCGTGGTCCGTTGTCAGTTGCATTCGAAATCGGGGCGTGCCCACCTGCCGATGCAACGGACAACGGACCACTGACAACGGACGCTTTTACGAAAGCCCCTCGATCACCCCGTGCGCGTTCTCGTTGCGCACCTCCAGCGTGTACTCGCCGACCACCTGGCCCGCGTCGCGGTCGCCGGTGCGGGCGAGGGGGCGGTACTGGAAGCTGCGGCCGGCCAGCGGCATCACCTCGATGCGGCTGCTGTCCAGCAGCAGCACGGTGCCGTCGGGCACCCACCGGCTCATCACCACGCGGCAGACGCCGAAGTCGCTCTCGTAGGCGCTGACCAAATCGCGGAAGCGGTCGCTGGTCGGCGTGAACCGGCGGTTGCTGGCGACGAAGCGGTTGATCGCGCGCTTCTCCGGCCCGCCGACGACGATCAGATCGATCTGCCCGCTGCTGCGCTTCCAGACCTCGCGCAGGGCGAGGTTGAGCTGCTCCTCGGAGAGCGTGGCGTCGGCGGGGAAGCCGTCGGCGCCGGGGTAGAAGCGGTGGGTCTTCACCAGGTTGTTCAGCCCCGCCATCGTGCGGCGGACGCTCGTGCCGCCGGCGGGGTCGGCGCTGCGGGCGGCGCCGTTGATGACGCTGTTCTCCAAGTCGCGGAGCAGCTCGCGGGTGCGCTGGACCTTCTGGTAGTCGAGCTCGTCCTCCACGCCGTACTGGCGGACGGCGAGTTCCGAGCCGCTGACCTCGACGGTGGCGGAGAAGATCTGGGTGAAGTTGACGCGGCGGGTGCGGGCGGTGAAGCGCGGGGCGTCGGCGTCGGCGCCCTCGAGGGCGGCGTTGCCGAGCAGGCGGAGGGTGGTGCCGGGCGAGACGGCGTCGGTGGCGGTGCCGCCGTAGCCGCGGGAGACGGCGAGCCGGCCGGCCGGCGCGTCGACGCCCTCGACCAGCACGAGTTCGCCGCTGCCGTCGACGCGCACCTGGTCGCCGGGGCGGAAGCGGTCGGGGTGGGCGACGGCGAAGTGCCCCGCGTCGGGCTCGCCGAGGAGTTGGTCGCTGTTGGGCAGCAGCGCGTCCTCGAGCCACTCGTGGACGGTGCTGCGGGCGCTGCGGCCGGGGTCGCCCAGGGCGTCGAGCAGCGGCGTCTCGTGCGGGCTGTTGACGGCGACGAGGTCGGCGACATCCTCGGCGGTCTCGGGCATCGTCGGGCCCGCGCTGTAGGTGGCTTTTCCGGTGAACGGCATTGGTGCTCCTTGGTGGGGGGTAGGTGGTAGGTGGTAGTTCGGGCCTTACCGCAGGGTGCGGCGGAGGCGGAGGTACTCGGTGGTCAGCCGGCGGTCGGGGCCGGCGTGCGACAGGCTCTCGCCGAGGGCGCGGAGCCGGGCGAGCGGGTCGCCCCGCCCCTCCCCCGGCGGCCGCTGCGACGGCGGCGGCCCGACCACCTCCGGCGGGCAGTCGGGCGCCGCACGGCGCGGTTGAGGACTCGGCCGGGGACTCGGGCGACTCGGCTTCGGTCGGTTCGGTCTCGGTCTCGTCTGACATCTCGGTCTCCTTTCTCAAAACGGGTTCGGTTAGCCGCGAGCGCAGCGAGCGCTTTTCGTCGCGGATGCAAAAAGCGCTCGCTGCGCTCGCGGCTAACGGGAATCGGTTCTTCACGCGGCGCGGCTCAATATCCCAGCTCGCGCAGCACGACCTCCGGCGGCACGCCCAGGTCGCGCTTGGCCCGCGCCTCGTCCAACTTTTCCATCACGTTCGCCGGCACCGGGTCGGGCCAGTGCAGCTCGACGCGCCGCTCGTCCGGCGTGGTGGCGAACAGGCCCGCGCGGTCGAGCCACGCCAGCGACAATTCGCACAGCCGCGAGATCGCCCCGCCGTAGGTGTTGCGCTTCCGCTCGGTCCGCGCCAGCAGCGCGAGCATCGTGACGCGAAGGGCCGCGGCACTCGTGAGCCGGCCGACGCGGCCCTTGATCGCGCCGGCGGCGATCGGGCTCACGCCGCTGACCTTGTCCATCGCCTCGCGCAAATCGGCCAGGTGCGCCTCCTCGCTCGGGCAGCTCGCGTCGCCGCCGAACTCGATGAGTTGGGCGTCGGGGTTGTCGGTCGTCCACATCCGGCCGGGCGCGACGGGGTTGTCCAGAAAATCCTCAACGCCCTTGCCCAAATACATCTTGAAACTCTGCAGCGCCAGGCGGTGGGCGCGGTCGCTGAGCCGCGTGTTCAGCTCGTCCTGCAGCGGCATGAGCGGCTCGACATCCCCCACGCCGGCATAGTCGAACGGCGTCGCGAGGTTCTGGATGTGGACCAGCGGGAGCACGCCCAGCGCGTTCTCGCCCTCGGCCACCAGCCGCTCGCCCTCGTACCGCCGCCACGCGGTGGGCGTCAGCAGATCGACCACCACGGTGCGGTCCTCGGCGGCCGGCGCGGCGATTTTCGCCGGCAGCAGGCGGCTGAGAATGCCGACGCGCAGCGACGGCGGCGGGTCGCGGGGCTCGGGCGACTTGGCGATTTCGTACACCTGCGCGTAGGCGTCGACGCGCGACGAATCGGCGGGATTCAGCAGCGGCAGGGCACGCTGCGGCTCGACCACCTCCAGCCGAATCCGGCCGGCCAAGCAGGCGAGGTGGAACAGCGTCTTGCCCCCGCCGATTGGCAGCGAAAGGGCCGACCCCAGGGGCGGCTGGCCGAGCGACTGCGTGTCGCACACGCTCGCGGCGCGGTTCATGTCGGCCGACTGATCCGCCGGCGGGTTGAGCTTCACCAGCACGTCGACGAAGCCGTAGACGCCGCCGAGCAGCGCGAGTTGCTGGAGGAACCGCAGCCCGCCGTTGGCCGCGAGGATCAGGCGCAGCAGCTCGCCGATCTCGCGGCGGCGGGCGGGGTCGGGCGCGGCGGAGTCGAGCACGACGGGCCGGCCGAAGAGGTAGTCGACCTGCGTGTCGACGCGCCAGCCGATGTCGTTCTCGACGACGACCTCCTTGCGCGCCACGCCCGGCACGCGGCGGCCGGCGCGGAGGCCGGTGATGCGGGCGGGCAGGCCCCACTCCTGCGCCTGGCGGTAGGGCCGGTCCGATGCGCCGGCCTCGTCCGGGGCGGCGTCGGCGGCGGGCGCGGCGGGGTTGCGGTAGTAGTCCCACATCCGCCGGTACGCCGGGGCGTCCACCTCCAGCAGCCGCGCGGCGCGGCGGCGGAACTCGGCGGCGTCGGCCGGCAAATCGTTGGGCGTGCTCATGGGTCAACTCCTGTGAAGGGCTTTAAGTGGGCCTCACCCCCGCCGGTGCAGTCGCGCCGGCGGCGCGCCGATCGCGGCACACGAGTTCGCATTTTGTTCGGTATCGGCCCGAACGCTAAGGTTTGGCGGGGCGGATTGCGGGGGCGGGGCATTTTGCGCGTCGCGCGCCCGGCGCGCCCGGCGCGCGACGCGCCCGCAAGGGTCGGGCAAAGCGGGTGCAAATGTTCGGCGATTGCGGTATGCTGGCGGCACCCGTTCGAGGAGGACCGATGCCCCGCCCGATGCCCCGCCGTGCCGCCGCCGTTGTTCTGCTCGCCGCGCTCGCCGTGCTTCACTGGACCGCCCCGCCGCTGCGCGCGCGGGCCGCGCCGGTGCCGGCCGACCCGGTGGCCGACGCGCAGCGGGCGGTGCTCGACGCGCAGACCGACCTGATCAACGCCCGCGCCGCGCTGGACCAGGCGGAGGCGAACGTGCAGGGCGCGGCGGCGCAAACCGAGGTCGCCCGGCAGGCCCACGCGGATGCCGACGTGGTGGTGACGCGGGTGCAGACCGAGTCGGCCGAAAAGTCCGCCGCCGCCAAGGCCGCCGCGGCCGCCGCCGACGCGGCGGCCACGAACGTCGGCACCGCCGCCGACGGCGTGCGCGCCGCGACGGCGGCGGACGAATCGGCGCGAAAGGCTTACGACGACCTGGTGGCCGACCGCACCGCCGCCTTCCACGCCGCCGTGCCGTACCAGTCGCTGAAGGCCAAGGTCGACGCGGCGGCGGCGGCGCAGTCGGCGGCGGAGGCGGCCGTGATTCGCAAGCGCACGGAGACCGATTCGGAGTTCGCCGACGCCCGCCGCGCCGCGGAGTCGGCCGGGGCGGAAGTTAATCGCCTGCGCGACGTTCGGCCGCCGCAGCCGGAGTTGCTCGCCGCCGCCAGCCGCCGGTGGATCGACGCGACGGCGGCGTACCAGACAGCCAAAGCCGCCGCCTTCGCCGCCGACCCCGCCGCGTCAGCTGCGGCGCGGGAGGCGACGCTGGCGTCGGGCGCCGTCGACTCGGCCGACGCGGCGTTCGCGTCGACCGAACTGCCCGCCGACCCGTCCGTGGCGGACGCCTCGAAATCCGCCGCCGCCGCGTCGGCGCGAACGCCCGTGGCGCGGGCCGCGCTGGACGAGTCGAAGGCCTCGCTGGCCGACGCCAAGACGGCGGTGAAGCGGGCCACCGCCGACGCCGCCGGGTCGCGCCGCGAGGTGGCGACGGCGGTGCGGGCGAGCAACGCCGCGGCCCAGACCGAGCAGCGGGCGGCCGCGAACCGGCGGGCCGCCGACCTCTCCGTGGCCGCCGCCCGCAACGCCGTCGCCCGCGCCACCGCCGCGCTGAACCTCGCCCAAACCCGCCTCGCCGCCGCCCGACGCGGCGCGGGGCGGAATTAAGAAACGCTTTTCAAAGTAGCCGGGAGCGGAAGCCCCGGTCTTCGCGCACGGGTTGACCCATGAAGACCGGGGCTTCCGCTCCCGGCTACTTTTGGAAGCGTTTTGATGCCGCAGAGATTGCTCGCAATCCTGATCGTCCTGCTCGCCGCCGCGCCGGTTGGGGCGCAGTCGGTCCGCGCGGGGCCGGGAAGGTTGAGCATCGAGGCGAACGCCGACGGCTCGCTCGGCGTCCGCCTCACCGACGGCCGCGCGGCGTTCGGGCAGCCCAGGCCGTTCGCGGTACTCGTGAAGCGCGGCGACGCGGCGGTGCGGTTCGAGGCCGGCTACCGCTCGGCCGCGATCGACGGCGTGGCGCTGCGCTGCGTCGGCACGATCGCCACGGACCGCGGCAGCGCGTTCGAGGTTGAGGACGTCTACCGCCCCGCCGCCGGTCTGGCCGACGGGGAGGCGGCGTTCGAGGTGTCGCGCGCCGTCCGCGTGCTGCGGGCCGGCGCGGCGGATGAGGGCTTCAACACCTCCCTCGCCTTCGCCGTCGACGGGCTGGATGACCTCAAAGATGCCGACGGTTTCGCGCCCGGCGTGTGGTACCGGCAGAACGCGAGCGTGGTGAAGCGGGCCTTCGCCGCCGACCTGTCCAAGACCGACTTTTTCTTCCGCGAAACCCGCCTCGCCCTGCCGCTGATGATGCTGCGCGACCGGCGGTCCGGCGCGGCGCTGACCGTCGCGCACCTCGGCCCGACGCCCACCACGGGCGTCGACGAAAACACCGGCGCGTGGCTCGTGGACGACGCGCTGCAGTACGGCTCGCTCGGCGTCCACAAGCGGCCGGACGGGGCGCCGACGGTCGGCTTCCTCTTCCCCGGCTCCGAGGGGGAGGTGAATTACATCCGCCGCAAGCAGCCGTGGGCGCGGCGCAGCCACCCGGTCCGGCCGGGCGTGGCGCACCGCTACACGCTGCTGCTGCGGCTGGGCGCGGCGGACGATTTCGCGGCGTCAATGACCGACGCCTGGCGGGCCGTGTTCCGGCGGTTCGACCCGAGGGTGGCCGACGAGGTGGACCCCGCCGCCGTGTTCCGCGCCGGCGTCGATTTGCTCGACTTTTGCGCGCGCGAGTACGGCGGCGATCACCCCGTGATGGGCCTGCCGTTCAAGTGCGATCTGCCCGGCGGGAAGGTCGACGCGGTGAGCTACCAGATGGGCTTCGTCGGCCAGCAGTTGCCCGCCGCGCACCAACTCATCCGCTCGGGCCTGCGGGAAAATCGGCCCGACCGCGTTCGGAAGGGGGCGGCGATGGTCGACTTCTGGGCCGCCCGCAGCATGACCGACGCCGGCGTGCCGCGGACGTGGTACGACGTCGACCCGCCGACGTTCCGCGACTACCCGACGTACCTCCGCATCGCCTCCGACGGCATGGAGGGCGCGCTGGCCGCGTGGCGCGAGATGCGCGACGCCGGCCGGGACCGGCCCGCGTGGCTCGCCTTCTGCCGCCGCTACGGCGACTGGCTGGTTTCCGTGCAGAATCCCGACGGCTCGTACTTCCGCGCCTACGACTTCGACGGCAAGCCCGTGAACCGGGGCAAGTTCAACACGACCAACCCGATCCGCTTCCTGGTCCGCCTGGCCCGCGCGACGGGCGAGAGGAAGTACCTCGATGCCGCCACCCGCGCCGGCGAGTGGTGCCTGACGCACGTCACGGCCGACTTCATGTACGTCGGCGGGACGGCGGACAATGACAACACGATCGACAAAGAGGCGGGGGTGATGGCGCTTTACGCCTACCTCGCGCTGCGCGACGCGACGGGCGAGCGGAAGTGGCTCGACGCCGCCGCCCGCGCCGCGGAGTTCGCCGAAACGTGGGTCTACGCCTGGAACTTCCCGGTGAAGAGTTCCAACCCCGGCATCGCCAAGTACGGCCCGGTCGGCCAAAGTTTGATCGCCACCGGCCACAGCGGGGCGGACGTGTTCATGGCCTACGGCTGCTTCGACTTCTACCGCCTGCACCTGTTCACCGGCGACTCGCACTTCCTCCGCGTCGCGCGGCTGCTGGAGAAGAACACGAAGCTGACGACCGACTCGTCCGGCGCCCTCGGCTACGCCCGCCGCGGGTTGGTCGAGGAGGGCGGCCGGCTGGCCCTGCAAACCTACCGCGGCGTCGGCGTCTGGCTGCCGTGGTGTACGGTGGCCGAAATCGAGCCGCTGTCGCGCCTGCAGGACCGCTTCGGCGAGCTGGGCATCGACGCGATCGAGCGGCTTCCGCCGGCCGAGCGAAGGCGGCTGAACGCGGCGGGCGATTAATGATGGCAAGTGCAGTCGCGTGTATCATGCAGGCCATGCGTTCCGCCTCGGACATCTATCTGCTGCTTGACGAATTGGATCATCACGTCGCAGATGATTTGGAAGATCAGGATTTGGACTTCAAGCAGTGGAACGAGCGGAGCATGGGGGATTCGATTTCCACGGTCGTCGAGATGGCGATTTGCATGGCCAACGGCGGAGGCGGGACGGTCGTATTCGGCGTGGCCGACCGCGTGCGTGGACGCGCCGCTGCGGTGCTTGGGGTTCCTCCTGAGGTTGAGATCAACCTTTTACTCCAAGCCGTTTACAACCGCACCGAGCCGAAGCTCACGCCCACCTTTGAGGCGATGAGGGTTCCCGAGGGTTCTGGTCGCTTGGTGCTAATGCACGTTCACTCCGGCCTGCCGCCGTATACGGACTCATCCGGCGGCGCGAAAGTTCGCATCGGCAAGGATTGCCAGCCACTCGTCGGCTCACTGCGGCGCAAGCTCGTGGTCGAAACCGGTGAGGGCGACCTGACGGCCGAGACGATCCCCGGCACCGTGGAAGAACACATTTCTGCGGCAGCGCTCGAGACGCTCCGCGAACGGGCCAGCTCCGCAGGAGGCCCCGACGAACTGTTGCGCGCCGATGACCTCGACCTTCTGCAACGGCTCGGCCTCGTTGAGCAAGGGCGTCTGACGAAGGCGGGACTTCTGATCGCCGGCAAGGGCAATGCCCTCCGACGCCACCTGCCCAATTTCGCCTGGACCCACCTCCGCATGCGGGGAGATACCGACTATCACGATCGCGATGATGGCAACGATGCTTTACCAGTCGCGCTGGAGCGCCTGTCTGAGCGGGTCAATGCGGACAATCCGGTCCAAACGCGGCGTGTCGGCCTCTACCACTTTGAGTACCGCACTTACCCAGAGGTCGCTTTGCGGGAAGCACTGCTCAACGCATTGTCCCATGCGGATTACCGCTCCACCAGCCCGATGCTGGTCAAGCAGTACCCCGACCGGCTGGAGATAAGCAATGGGGGCGGGTTCGTCGGAGGCATCCGGCCCGACAATATTCTTCACCATCATCCCGTGCCAAGGAATCCTCGTCTCGTGAACGCACTGATCCGGCTTCGCCTTGTCAATCGCAGCAATATCGGGGTGCCCCGGATGTACCGGGAAATGCTTATCGAAGGCAAGGAACCGCCGCACTTCGAGGACCTTGGCGATGGCGTTCGCGTCACCTTTCGAGCCTTGCCGCTGTCGCCCGCCTTCCGCGAGTTCGTGGCCGGCGAGGAGGAGGCCGGCAGGTACGTCGACGTCGACCAGTTGCTCATTGTTCAACACCTGCTCCGACACATGGAAGTTGATTTGACCGCCGCCGCCCGCCTGTGCCAGCGGGACGAGGCGCAGACCCGCGAAACGCTGGCGCTGATGGAGGTCGCCCGGGGTTATCTCGAGCGGGGCGGGGCGGGCCGCGGTCTCTACTGGACGCTTCGGCCCGACCTTCACGAGCGCCTCAGCCGACCCGGCGATGTCGAGCGGAACCGTCGCCTCGACTGGGAAGCCGCCAAGACTCGGGTTCTAAGCGTTCTCAAGCAACGGGCCGAGCGAGGGCAGGCGGGGCTGGCAAATGGCGACATTCGTCGCATCACTCATTTGGATCGACGCCAAGTGAAACGTCTCACCGAGGAATTAAGGGCCGAGGGAGTGCGCGTCACCGGACGCGCCTTCACCAGCCGAACCGCCTTGAGGGGCAAGGGCGGCGTCGGAATGGCCCGAGGGCCATTCCAACGGCCATTTACAAGAGACAATGGCCGGAGGAATGGCCCTCGGGCCATTCCAACGCCGCCCCGCCGCTCACGCGGTCTTGTCCTCCCCCGGCGTCTCGTCGTGATTCGACTCGACCTCATGATCGTCCCACGCGAAGCCGGCGTAGGCCGACTCGCCATGGGTGAAGCGGTCGGCCCCCTGCGCCTCCTCCTCGGGGCTCACCCGCAGGGCACCCATCGCCGACATCGCGGCGCACACCGGCGCGGCCACCACCAAGCACAACCCGGTGATGGCGGTTAGGCCGATCAGTTGGCTGAGCAGTTGCGCCCCGCCGCCGAAGCACAGGCCGGGCTTGCACACCGGGGCCGCGCCGAACTGCGTCACGACCGCCGGCGAGGCGAACAGGCCGACGGCCAGCACGCCCCACGCGCCGCCGATCAGGTTGATCGTCAGGTACTCCGTCGCGTCGTCGAGCTTGAGCTTCGGCCACAGACTGATCGCCAGCGGCGCGAACCCTCCGGCGATTAGGCCGATGACCGCGGCGGCCCAGGTCGGGGCGACGCCGCTGCTGCTGGTGATGGCGACGGTCGCGGTAAGGAGGCCGACGCTCATCGCGCGCAGGCTGGCGGTGCGGCGCTGGATCATCACGGCCGCCAGCGCCCCCGCCACGCCGAAGCCGCTGGCGATCACCGTGTTCACCACCACCAGGCCGATGGAGCGCGAGGCGGTCATCGCCAGCCCGGCGTTGAAGGCTAGGAAGCCGAGCCACAGGATGAAGATGCCCAGGAAGACCAGCGGCAGCGAGCTGGAGGGCATTTTGTTGGCCGTGCCGTCGTCGTTGAAGCGTTGGGCGCGGGGGCCGGCGAAGTAGATCGCCGCCAGCGCGCACCACCCGCCGGTGAGCTGCACGACGCCCGAGCCGGTGTCGTAGAAGGGCGTGCTCATCGTCGCCAGGTAGCCGTTCGCCCAGACCGCCCGGCCGACCAGCGGGAAGAGCACGCCGCCGATGACCGCGGCGTAGAACGCGAAGCCGAAGAACTTCAGCCGCTCCGCCCCACTGCCGGCCACGATCGTCGCGGGCGTGTCGGCGAAGCTCACGACGAACGCGAAGAAGACCACCAGCGGCACGTGCCGGCTGGCGGCGCTGGGGAACAGCCCCTCGGTGCCGGGCATCAGCGACGGGAAGAACCCGTGCAGCCCGACCGCCGCCGGCCCGTCGCCGAACATCAGCGCGAACCCGCCGGCCCAGAAGACGATGGTGGTGACGGCCAGCACCAGCAGGTTGTTGGCGAGGGTGTCGACGGTCGACCGCCGGCGGGTGGAGCCGGCCTCGTAGAAGCCGAACCCGCCGTGCATGAAGTTGATCATCAGGGCCGCGACGACGACCCAGACGGTGTTGAGCTGGTAGTAAAGGTCGTTGATCGACGCGGCGGTCGGCGCGGTGGTGGGTGGCATGGGGTGGGCGGATGATACCGCGGCGCGGGCGTCGGGTCCGCGTGCGGGGAAAGTCTGAAACCACGGGCGGCGCGGCGCGTCGAGACGGTCATCATTCGGTAGCTGCGAACCAACGGTTCGCAGTCCGCGATTTCGGAGGCGCACCCGACTGCGAACCGTTGGTCCGCAGCTACCCGATGGTCGCGTGAGTCGCCCCCGCCGCCCGCCCGCACTCCGGGCAGCGGCCGGGGGAGCCGCGCAGGTCGTACCCGCAGCCGGCGCACCGGCCCTCGCGGATCAGACGGCGGCCGGTGGAGCGGCGGTAGAGCAGCAGGGTCAGCAGCGGCGGGAGGGAGAGCAGGGGGAGGGACCACCAGAAGGGCACGACCAACGATGAGCTCGTAGATGAACCCGCATCTGCCGCGGGCGGTGAAATGCGCTTGCTGGACTCGGAATATGCTTGCAGCCCGATCAAATTGATGTGTTCGCTGAATGCGGGAAAGGCTGCGATTGCCCGTGCATTTTCCAGTGACATTCCCCTCTGCCCTTTGCCGACGCGCGACTCGCTGTGGTGAAATTCGGTCCGCCCCGGAGCGATGAAGGCCCCCTCGGTGAACGTGCCGGTGGCACGTTCGCGGCGGAATCCCAGTTTGCCGGTGTGGCTAATGATGGCCCATGCTTGAACATCGGTGGGGTCGCCACTGTCATCCCCCGGCGTTCCGGTCCTGTGGAGCAAGCCCCAGACGTCGATCACCCACCCCGACCGCACCGCCAGCCCCGCCGCTGCCAGGAACGGCAGGGCGGTCAGGAGCAGGAGGGTCAGCCACAGCAGCCGTCGCATCGGGGCGAGCATACCAGCGCGGGCCACGCACCATAGAACGGAACAAGCCGGCGTCTGAGCCGTCAGGCGAAGACCCGGGTGCTTCGGGGCGCGATCGATTCCCATTCGTTTCATTGCGAAGCCGCAAGCGGCGAAACCCGGGTCTTCGCCTTCGGCTCAGACGCCGGCTTGTTCCGGTTCATCGGGCGCTGCCGCCGGTTCGGCGGGCGCAACGGTCGACCGCACCCACTGCAGATACAGCCCGTGGGCGGGCGCGGTGCCGCCGGCGGCGGCGCGGTCTTTGGCGGCGAGCAGCGCGGGCATGTCCGACGGCGCGAATCGGCCGCGGCCGACGTCGGTCAGGGTGCCGGCGATGATGCGCACCATGTTCCACAAAAAGCCGCTCCCCTCGACGCCGATGACGATCCGCGGGCCGCGGCGCGAGACCGTGCAGGCGTGGACGGTGCGGACGGCGGTGGCGCGGCCGTGGCCGGGGCGGGCGAAGGTGGTGAAGTCGTGCTCGCCCACCAGTTGCGCCGCCGCCTCAGCCATCGCCGCAACGTCCAGCGGCCGCGGGCGGTGCCACGCCAAATCGGCGGCGAACACCGGCCGGTCCTCGGCGGTCCAAATCGCGTACTGGTAGCGCTTGCTGACGGTCGACAGGATCGCGTGGAACCCCGCCGCCGCCGGCCCGACCGACCGCACCAGCACGTCGGCCGGCAGCCGGCTGTTCACCGCCCGCCGCAGCCCCTCGGGGGGGATCTGCGTCTGGTCGGTGTCGAAGTGCGCCACCTGCCCCTTGGCGTGAACCCCCGCGTCGGTCCGGCTGCTGCCGACGAGGGCGACGGGGTGGCGGACGACCCGCACCAGCGCGTTCCGCAGCACCTGCTGCACGGTCGGCAGCGAATCGTCGGCCGCCCCGCCCTGCTGCTGCCACCCGTGGTAGGCGGTCCCGCGGTAGGCGACGATGAGCTTGAGGCGGCGGGTGGAGTGGATCGGCGTCAGTGTTGGATTGGGTGTGGGCGGACTATTATCATCCTTCTCAAGGAGTCGGTTTGACGAATCTGAAATGGGTGTCGGCGGCATCGTTCGTGGCAATTCTAGTGGCGGCGTCGGCTGGGGCCACCAGGGCGGATTCCCCCGCGAAGCCGCAAGCGGAAGAGGCGGTGAAGGTCGGGGCGTGGGCGACTGATCCGCTCTGGCACGACGGCCTCGTCGAAAAAGCCACCTACGACGCGGCGCGCGTCGTCTATGGTAAGCCCCGGCACTACACGGCGGTTTTCCTCACCAACAAGGAGGCGCACGACCCAAAGACGCTCACGAAGTATCCCGGCAAGGGCGGGCCGTGGGTGGAGGTTTGGAAGTTTAATCAGATCGAGGTTATCCCCACGCCCAACTATGATTACAAGTACGAAGTCACCTGCCACCTGACGACCGACGGGCGGTGGCTGCTGACGCGGCTCGACGCGGCCAGCCAGGAGTTCTGCGGCGCGACGTTCAAGCAGTACGAGTTGACGGCCCGTCTGGGCGGCGGCACGCCGGCGTGGGGGTACTTCGGCTTCTGCTACCTGCCGGGCACCGGGCGGGCGGAGGGGAAGGTGTCGGGCGGGGGCGACGCGCCGGTGGTGGCATTGAATACTCTGCCGCTGTATTTGCGGAACTTCAACTTCATCTCGAAGGTGGACGAGCACCTGCGGCTGCTGCCGGACCAGAAGACGAACAAGCCGGCCGAGGTTCAGCCGGTGGAGGCGACCGTCCGCTACGCCGGCACCGTCGCCGACGGCCACGCGCTGGAGGTGGTGGTCGGCGGGAAGGTGGTCGGCACCTACCACTTCGCCGCCGACCGGCTGCACGTGATGACCGCCTACGCGGGGGCCGACGGGCAGACGTACCAACTCAAGTCGGTCGAGCGGACCGATTGTTGGACCAAGCGGGCCGGCTGAGCGGCGGCGGGCGGGTCGCGGCTTGTTCGCTTTCGCCGCGCTCCATACACTCCCGCGTCCGATTTTCCCCCTTGATTCTCCCTTTGCGACGCAGGATTCCGTGACCGACCAAGCCGACCACCCCCCACTGCCCGCCGCCTTCGAGAAGCTCGGCGTCCGGCCGTCCCTGCTGCGGGGGCTGGCGGAGATGGAGTTCGTCGACCCGAGCGAAATCCAGGCGCTGCTGATCCCGCCCGCGCTGGAGGGCTTCGACTGCCTCGGCCAGGCCCGCACCGGCACCGGCAAGACGGCGGCGTTCGGGCTGCCGATCCTGCAGAAGGTCGCGCGTGGCGCGCCGACGCAGGCGCTGATTCTGGCGCCGACGCGGGAGCTGGCGCTGCAGATCGAGGTCGAGATGAAGCGGCTCGGCCAGCACACGCCGCTGCGGACGGTGGCGGTCTACGGGGGGCAGAAGATCATCGCGCAGATGCGGCACCTGCGGCACGGGCCGGAGATCGTCGTCGGCACGCCGGGGCGGGTGATGGACCTGCTGGAGCGGCGGATCATCGACTTCGCCAACATCCGCTTCGCCGTGCTCGACGAGGTGGACCGGATGCTGGACATCGGCTTCCGGGACGACATCAAGCGCATCCTCGGGCAGATGCACCCCGACCGCGTCCGCCGCGCGCCGCGCCGCGTGGCGGAGTTCGAGGGGTTCGAGATGCCCCCGCACGTCGAGCAAACGAACGGCGACGGGGAGGGCGGCGGCGGGCCGGCGGAACTGCAGACGATTTTCGTCTCGGCCACCATCGACGGCGAGATCGAGAAGCTCGCCCGCACCTACATGCGCGAGCCGGTGCGGAAGCTGGTGGCCGTCGGGTCGGACCAGAAGCCGACGGTGGAGAACGTCGAGCAGTTCTACATTTCCGTGCAGGTGTGGGATAAGTACCGGGCGCTACACGCTTTGCTGAAGCAGGAGGGGCCGGAGCTGGCGATCGTCTTCATGCGGACCAAGCACGGCGCGGAGAAGGTCGCCAAGCGGCTGCACGCCGACGGGTTCAACAGCACGGAAATCCACGGCAACCTGAACCAGGCGAAGCGCGACCGGGTTATGAAGGGCTTCCGCGGCGGGAAGTTCGACGTGCTGGTCGCCACCGACCTCGCCAGCCGGGGGATCGACGTGAAGGACATCAGCCACATCATCAATTACGACGTGCCGGAGGACCCCGAGGCGTACGTCCACCGCATCGGCCGGACGGCGCGGATGGGGGGCAAGGGCCGGGCGTTCACGTTCATCACGCGGGAGCAGGGGGAGGAGCTGACGCGGATCGAGAGCCTGATCAACATGGAGGTGCCGAAGGCGGAGGTGGCGGAGTTCGAGCCGACCCCCCCGCCGGCCGACTGGGAGCCGTCGCGCCCGTCCGGCCCGCGCGGCAGCAACCGCGGGATGCCGGCGCAGGATGCCCCCCCGCCGCCCGGCAAGGCCGAGCAGCAGGCGGTGCAGAAGAAGCGTCTGGGCCTGGGGGCGAAGATTCCGCGCCGGCGTCGGCGGCGGTAGGATTTCAACTCGGGCAGTGATGGGAGGTGCGGCATGACGCTACTGAACGAACCGATCAACCTCGACCGGCCCGAGGGGCCGCTCGCGCCCGTCCGCCGGCTGACGATCGACGAGTACGTCGGCATGTACGAGTCGGGCATCCTCACCGATGACGACCGCTGCGAATTGCTCGACGGCATCATCTACCGCAAGGATCGCAGCAAGGCGGGGGAGGACATCATGACGATGGGGACCGAGCACTTTTGGGGCGTGACCCGTTGCGGCGGACTGAACGGCAGACTCAGCAAGCGGGGATGCCACATCCGCCTTCAGGGCCCGGTCGAACTCCCGCTTTACAGCATGCCCGAGCCCGATGTGGTCATCGCCATCGGGACGAACGATGACTACTTAAAGCATCACCCGCGGCCGGAAGATATTCTCTGTATTATTGAGGTTTCGGACAGTTCGCTCCGAACAGACCGGACGCGGAAGCTCAAGATTTACGCCACGCAAGGCATCAAGCTCTACCTCATCCTCAACCTGCCGGACCGCGTGATCGAAGTTTACACCGATCCCCTGCCCGAGGAGGGGCTTTACCGCACGGTGCAGACCCTTCACGCCGGCACGCTGCACCTGCCGACCGCGGCCGGCAAGCCGCTCGCGGTGGCGGTGAAGTCGCTGCTGCCGCCGGGCAAGCGGTCGTGAACGGTCCTGTGGAACTCGCCGTAAGGCGGCGGCAGTGTTGCGATCAGTCCACCCGGAGCGGCATTATGGGCGCGAGCATTGGAACCCGACTCACCCGGCTCGAGGAGCAGGTCGACCTCGCGCTGGATTACAAGCCGCTCACGGTGGACCAGTATGTCGCCATGTTCGACGCCGGCATCCTGACGGACGAGGACCACGTTGAACTGCTCGACGGCCTGATCGTTGAGAGGGACCGCAGCAAGCGGGGGGATGACCCAATGAGCGTTGGCGACGAACACATCTGGTGCGTGAAGAAGCTCAATAAACTCGACCACAAGCTTGAGAAGCTTGGCTGCCACATGCAGACCCAAGACCCGGTGACGCTGTCGGCCAGCGATTCGCCCCAGCCGGATGGGGTCATCTTGATCGGGACGGCGGACGACTATTTGAAGCGCAAGGCCGGGCCGTCGGACATTTTGTGCGTGATCGAGGTCGCCGACAGTTCGCTTCACACGGACCGAACCCGAAAGCTGCGGCTGTATGCCGAGGCGGGAATCAAGATTTACGTCATCGTCAACCTGCCTGACCGGGCGATTGAGGTTTACACCGATCCGTTTCCGGGCGACGGCCGCTACGGCACGTTGAACACGCTCCGCGCCGGCACGCTGCACCTGCCGACGGCCAGCGGCAAACCGCTGGCCGTCCCCGTCCGGTCGCTGCTGCCGTAACCCCCTATCGTGGCTCGGGCGTCCCGCCCGAGTCTTGGAACAACATGAAACCGCAGACTCGGGCGGGACGCCCGAGCCACTGCACGCCACCTTTGGAACACGCCATGCCCGCCACCATCGCCATCGTCGGGGCCACCGGGGCCGTCGGCCAGGAACTGCTCACAGTCCTTGCCGAGCGCGACTTTCCCGTGAGGTCGCTCCGCCCGCTCGCCTCCGCCCGCAGCGCGGGCAAGACGGTCTCGTTCGGGGGCGAGGCCATCAAAATTGAAGAGTTGACCGCCGACAGCTTCTCGGGAATCGAGATCGCCTTCTTCAGCGCCGGCGGGTCGGTCAGCCGCGAGTTCGCCCCCGCCGCCGTCAAGGCCGGGGCGGTGGTGGTCGACAACACCAGTGCCTTCCGCATGAAGGAGGGCATCCCGCTGGTCGTGCCGGAGGTCAACCCCGAGCAGATCCACAAGCACCGCGGCCTGATCGCCAACCCGAACTGCTCAACAATTTTGATGAACGTCGCCGTCTGGCCGCTGCACCAGCGCAACCGGGTGCGGCGGATGGTCGTCAGCACCTACCAGGCCGTCAGCGGCGCGGGGGCGAGCGGGCTGGCGGAGCTGGAGCGGCAGATCCGCGCCTATGCCGCCGGCGAGCCGGTTAGCGCCAAGCTCTTCCCCCACCCGATCGTCAACAACCTCTTCTGCCACAACACGCCCGTCGGACCCAACGGCTACAACGAGGAGGAGAACAAGCTGACGAACGAGACCCGCAAAATCTTCGGCGACCCGAAGCTCGGCATCAGCGCCACCTGCGTCCGCGTGCCGGTGCCGCGGGCGCACTGCGAGGCGGTGAACCTGGAATTCACCAAGCCGATCACACCGGCCGAGGTCCACGCGATTCTGGAAAAAGCGCCCGGCGTAAAGATCGTGGACGACGCGGCGGCCCTGCGGTTCCCGATGCCGATCGAGGCGAGCGGCCAGGATTTGGTGCTCGTCGGCCGCATCCGCCAGGACCAGAGCCGCGACGACGGCCGGGGCATCGAGCTGTTCCTCGCCGGCGACCAGATCCGCAAGGGGGCGGCGACCAACGCGGTGCAGATCGCGGAGAAGCTGGTGTGACGGCCGGTCAGGTTCCCAATCTTTGACCGCAACCCAAGTTGCTCTACCCTGTCGCAGTTCGCTCGGAATAAGGTCACATATGGCTGACACGACAGTTGCGCCTCCATCAATGCCTCTGCAGAAGATCGAGCGCGCCATCTCGCAGGTTCGCGGTCAGAACATCCTGTTCGACATGGATTTGGCGGAGCTGTATGGCGTCACAGTCATGGCTCTGAATCAGGCGGTCAAGCGTAACGGGGAGCGATTCCCCAGCGATTTCATGTTCCAGTTGACCGCCGAAGAATACGAAACTTTGCTATCACAAAATGTGATATCAAAACCCTCCGGCGGCTCCGAGCGGCGCGGTGGTCGTCGGACGCCGCCATACGCCTTCACCGAGCAGGGCGTTGCCATGCTCTCCAGCGTGCTCAAGAGCAAGCGGGCGGCCCAGGTGAATGTCGAGATCATGCGCACCTTCGTCCGCCTGCGGCGGATGCTGGCGGGCAACGCCGAATTGGCCGGCCGGCTCGACGAGTTGGAGAAGAAATACGACGCCCAGTTCCGCGCCGTCTTCGACGCGATCCGCCAACTCATGGCCCCGCCGCAGCCCGACCCGAACCGGCCGCCCATCGGCTTCACGCGCAGGAACTGACCTGCCAACCGCTATGGACCTCCTCGTTCTCCTCCTCCCCGTCGTCGTGGCCGTCTGGCTGTGGCGGCTCTACGCCCACCGGCGGCGCGAGCGGGCGGGCCTCACCTGCCCGGAGTGCGGCCACGAGCTCATCGCCAACCCCTGCGCCTGCCCCCGCTGCTACGCCCCGCTGCCCCACCCGCACCTGCGGCTGGCGGACGATGAGGACGAGGGCCCGGACGAGGAGGATGAAATCGACGAGGAGTACGACACCGACGTTCGCGAGTGGTGAGCGTCTTTAATAGCCGGAGGCGGAAGCCCCGGTTGATCGCGCGGGAAACCCTCGAAATCAGCAGACCTTCCTGACCGAAGACCGGGGCTTCCGCTCCCGGCTACCAGAGGTTGCCAACCCCTTGCCGCAAACTCTAATCCAGTTTACACTGCACGCATGACGCCCCCACCTCCTCCCGTCCGTCGGTCGCGGTGGGTGGTGCCGCTGCTGGCGGCCATCGCCGCGACGCTGCTGGTCGGCGTCGGGCTGTTCGGCTTCGCCACCTACCAGACCTATCGCGCCGGCCGGGCCGTGTCGGAGACTTATCACGAAAAGAAGGCCGCCCTGAAGGGTTACGCCGCCTCCGCGGTCAAGGCCGCCCCGGCGGAGGCGGTGGTCCCCGCGGTCGAGCGGTTGAAAGAGAAGGCCGAGCAGGTCCGCGACTCGTCGACCGACGTGCGGGAGAAGGCCCGTGCCTACGCCGACCTCGCCAAAGAGGCCGCCGCCGATCCGCGGGTTCAAGCGTTGAAGGCGACCGGCAAGGAGAGGGCGAAGGAAAAGCTGTCGGCGTGGTTCAAGAAGCATTGAAGCTCGGAAGCGTTTTCCTTGACAGCCGGAGGCGGAAGCCCCGGTTCATCGCGCAGGAACCTTCCCAAAATCCGAGAACTCCCCCTCCCGAAGACTGGGGCTTCCGCCTCCGGCTAATACGGACCACTTCCCCTCCGTGCCGATCCGCCCTACCTTCCCCGCGTGGACCCCTCCCTCAAAACGCTTTTGGAAGTCGCCGCCGACGCCGCCCACCTCGCGGGTCGGCGGACGCTCGCCTACTTCAACGCCGGCGTCGCGGTCGAGACCAAGGCGGACGACACCCCCGTCACGCGGGCCGACCGCGAGGCCGAGCAGGTCGTGCGCGACCTCATCGCCAAGCACTTCCCCACCCACTCCATCCTCGGCGAGGAGGGGGAGGACGTTCACGGCGACCCGTCGTACCGCTGGATCATCGACCCCATCGACGGCACCAAAAGCTTCATCCACGGCGTGCCCCTCTACGGCGTGCTCATCGGCGTGGAGGTGAAGGGCCGCCCCAGCGTCGGCGTGATCTACCTGCCCGGCACCGACGAGCTCATCGCCGCCGCCGACGGTTTGGGCTGCACTTGGAACGGCCGGCCGTGCCGCGTCTCGGACGTCTCAACAATCGAGGACGCGACGATCCTCGCCGGCAGCATCACCCGCGCCATCGACCGCTCGGACGCCTTCCGCACCCTGGCCGACCGGGCGAAACTCAACCGCGGCTGGGGCGACTGCTACGGCTATGCCCTGGTCGCCACCGGCCGCGCCGAGGTGATGCTCGACCCGAAAATCAACCCGTGGGACTGTGCCCCCCTCCCGCCGATCCTCCGCGAGGCCGGCGGCTGGTGCGGCACCTGGGCGGGCGAGGAGACGATCCACGGCAAGGATTTCGTCGCCACGAACGGGCGGCTGAAGGAGGAGATTCTGGCGGTGCTGCGGGCGGAAAAATCCGAATGACCAAACCAGAATGACCAAAGAAATACCAAGGTCCAAATCCCAACTTCGGACTTGGACTTTCGGCATTGGGGTTTATTTGGTCATTCTGGTTTGGTCATTCGGATTTCACCTATCAGATCCGCCTCCGACTTCCCCTTCACCCTCACCCCGTTGACGAAGAACGTCGGCGTGCCGGTCACGCCGCTCCGCCGGCCGCCGGCGGCGTCGGACTCGACCTTTTCCGCGAACCGCCCGCCGCTCAGGTCCGCGTCGAACTGGTACACCTCCAGCCCCAGCCGCAGCGCCAGCCGGTCGGGCGCCCAGTCTTCCAACTCGTCCTGCAGTGAGTAGAGCAGATCGTGCATCTGCCAGAACTTCCCCTGCGCCCCCGCCGCCTCGGCGGCCAGGGCCATGATCGCCGCCCGCGGGTGGACGCTGTTCAGCGGGAAGTGCCGGAAGACCACCCGCAGCCGGTCGCCGAGCTCCGCCCGCAGCCGCTCGATCATCGGTGCCGACCGGCCGCAGTAGGGGCACTCGTAATCGCCGTACTCCACCAGCGTGATCGGCGCGTCGGCCGGCCCACGCGAGTGGTCGGACTCCGAGACGGGCACGGCGAGGTCGTGGGGGGGCATGGCTCATTTTACGCCGTGGCATGGGCTAGCCGCCGAATCCCAGTCGCCTCAAGAGTTGCTCGAAATCCTCGACGCGCAAACTCCCGCCGGTCGCGCGGTCGTGGCCGTGGGCAAACTCCTCGCCGGCGGCCACGGCCTCGGGCAGGGCGTCGCGCAGCAGCCGCCGCAAATCCGCCCCCTCCGGCCCGCCGCGGAGCGCGAAGTTGACCCGGCCCGGCAGGTAGCCGTCGTTCGCCGCCAGCACCGCCTTGGGCGCCAGCCGCCGCTGCCACGTCTGGGCGACCAGCGGGTGGACCTGGTACGGCGACGAAAAGCGGATCACCGCGACCGCCTCGCCGACGTTCGGGGCCGTCTTCACCGCCGCGTCGAACGCCGCCTTGGCCGCCGATTTCGCCGCCTCCAACTCGCCAATTCGCGGGTCGGCCAGCGCGGCCTTGGGGCCGTCGGACTCCAGCAGGATCGCCAGCGCCGTGTAGACCCCCGCCAGCCCCGGTCCGCGCCGCGGGGCGTTCACCAGCGGCACCAGTTTCTTGACGTGCGACTTCACGACCCCGCCGCACTCCGGCAATTTCAGGCCCGCGTCGGCGTAATCCCCCGCCGCCCCGACCGCCGCCAGCCACGCCGGGACGTCGGGGAATAGCCGCCGCATCAGCACGCTCGTCGAGACGCCCGCCGGCTCGCCATAACCGCTGACGACCAGTTGATCCGCCGGCAGCCCGTCCTCTGAATCGACCTCTGGCGCGTGGTGGTCGACGAAGATTGACGGCCGCCCGGCGAACGGCCGCACGCCCTGGTCCAGCACCGCGATCACGCCCGCCGGCAGATCCAGCCCGGAGTGAAACGGGTTGACGCCGCGCGGCAGCAGCGTCGCGCGGTCCGCCGGCCAGCCCAGCGCCCGCAGCGCGATGGCCCCGGCCGCCAGCCCGTCGGCATCGGTGTGCGGCAGCACGGCCGCCGCCGACCGCAGCCGGTCGGCCGCGGCGGCGTAGAGGTCGTCGGAAAGTGGGGGCACGCCCGGCACCGCCCATCATTCGGCCGTTCCGCCCGGCGGGTCAAATGGAGTATCCTCCCCCGCATGGACGACTACGACGACCGCACCGCCACAGACGACGCCACCGACGATCCGAACGAAACCGATGAAGACCTCGGCCAACCCTCGATCGACCCCGTGACCGGCTTGCACGGCACCGGCCCGATCTCCGCCGGCACCGCCGCCCCCGGCCGCCGCAAACGCTGGCCGGTGGTCGCGGGCGTGCTGATCCTGACGATCATCGCCCTGGTGCTGTGGGTCGTCCTCAAGCAGCGGCCGACGCTGTAACCCGTTTTCCGCAACGGACGGACTCGACGCCCGCCGCTCGCGGCTTCGCAAAGAAACGCTTTTCGAGTCGCCATCTCTTTGCGAAGCCGCAAGCGGCAGAACTCGCTCGGTCTATTCATGCTTGCGGCGTCGGGTGGTAGGCTGGCCCGCCCCATGACCGACATCGCGCACATTCGCCGAAACCGTAATCGGTGGCGGGCGGTGATGATCGCGGTCTGCCTGCTGGGCGTCGCGCCGTTCGTGTGCGAAGAGGTGCGGTACCGCATTGAGTATGACACCTACCAGGCGGCGATGGGCCGGGCGGTCGCCCGCGCCGATGCGGGGAAGCGGGCGATGCGGGAAGGCCGCTTCGACGCCATTTTCAAGCTGCCCGCCGGCGACCGGTCCGGCCGGGAGCTTCCGACGCAGGCGCAGATCGAGGCCGGCCTGTTCGGCGGGCACCTGCCGGACGTCTGGACCGACGGGAACGACTTCTCCCACTACCCCGACGCCGCCCGCGGCTTCACTTGGGTCATTCGCTACCACGACGATGGAGCCTACGGCCCCGAAAACATTCATCCCAGCTACCGGCCGTTCCCGCTCCCGTCGCGGCGGATGGCGGCGTGGCAGTGGGCTTGGGCGAGGTGGCCGTGGGGCCTGGGCCCGCTCGCCTGGCTCGCCGCCCTACTGATGGTCGCGCTGCCGACGCGGCACCGCCGGCTGCTGGCCGAGGCGTCGCTCCTGCTCGCCGCCTCTTGGATCGCCCTTTACCTGACGGACGCATTTCGCCCGTTGAAGCAAACTTCGGACTACTCGCGGCTGCCCATCGGCCTCGCAATGGCGGCCATCAGCGTTGTTGCAATGTACGCCACGCGGCGCGGCCGGATTGACGAGTCGTCCGCCCGCTGCGCCGCCTGTGGGTACGACCTCACCGGCAACGAAAGCGGCACCTGCCCCGAGTGCGGCAGCGCCGTGCCGCCGCTCACTCTCCCAGCGCCTCCCTGAGCGCGGCCTTCGCCTTCTCGCGGCCAATGTCGTTCTTGCCGAACCCCGGCAGCGCCCCGGCCTCCACGGCCGCCTGTTGGGCATCCGGGTAATTGCTCACCAGCATCACCTTCAGCGCCGGCCGCTCGGACTTGAGGGCGCGGATCAGTTCCACCCCGCTCTCGGTGGCGAAGCCGACCTCCATGACGCGGTTGAACAGCAGCAAATCCGGTTCGCCAGCCGCCACCTTCGCCAACTCGGCATCATCGTCGGCCATCACCACCGTCGAGCCGGGGGCGGCGGCGCGGACGGCCATTTTCAGAAACGAACTGTCCGGGCCGCAGTGGCCGACGAGGGCGATGGTCTTGGGCATCCCCCATCATACCCGCGCCGACCGCGGTTCAAGCCGCCGCTCGGGCCGAAGGAAAGTCCTACGCCCCGCCGCTCGCGGCTTCGCAACGAACCCACCCCTGCGATCAGCGGCAGAATGATCGTCGGCACCTCCCCCGCGCCGCCGGCCCGGCCGAGCAGCGCAAGGGCCACGGCGCGCATCCTACCCGGCCGCCACAACGGAAGTGACGGAGGCGGATCGGGAAGAACCCCACAAGCCGGCGTCTGAGCAGAAAACGAAGACCCGGATGCGTTCGGCGTTCAAGTCGCCCCCGAAGCCGGATCAATCCGGGTCTTCGCCTGACGGCTCAGACGCCGGCTTGTGAAGCACCGGGCGCGGCCACGAGGGCCCGCCGCAAGATCAAGATTGAGGAGTGGACCCAGTAGCTGCGGACCAACGGTCCGCAGTTCCCCCGCCGCTTGCGGCTTCGCAAAGAAAGGCTACTCTCCGCGAGGTTTTTTTTGCGAAGCCGCAAGCGGCTGGGGGCGTCCTGTCGGTGCGACCGCATGATGGCACCCGCTCCATCCACCACTCACTCCGCCGCCGGCAGGATCGGCACGGTCTTCACCACGATCTCGCCGCCCCACGGGTGGGCGCCGTCGAGGTCGCGGCGGATCGCCTCCAGGTTCGGCCGCAGGATCACGTCGGCCGTCGCCACGCCGGCGGGGTCGGGCCCCTTCACCGAACCCGCGGCGTTCATCGCACCAAACCCGGCTTTGACGTTGAGGGCCTTGACTAACCGCACTTTTTTCCCATTGACCCGAACGTCCACTTCGTGCATCAATCCCGCCGGCGGTTTTCGCACCACGACGTTGTAAAAGAGTCTCGCCGGCTTGCCGTTCGATGCGGGTGTCCGGCGGAGCGTAACGCTCACCGCCGCCCGCATGGCGGGCGCGAGGTCCGGCGCGTCGATCACCAGCCCGTCCGGAGCGTCGCGCCGCAGGACGGTGGTCACGCCGTCGGCGCTCACCTCCCCGGAGGCCAGCACCAGCGGCGGCTGGGGCGCGTCCATATCCCAATTCCCGTCCCAGTCGCGGATGGTGTAGCCGATGGTGGCCGCGACCGCCGTCGGGCCCGGCGGCAGGTCGGCGGTTATGGTGCCCTTGACGACCGTATTGCCGCTCAAAGTGCCCCAAATTATAGACCGGGCTTGAAGCGCGGAAGGCTCCGACGCCTCCAATGCCGCCGGGCCGAGGCGGGACGTGGCGAGCGTAATTGACTTCCACTCGTACACCGCCTTGAACTTCGCAGCCGGCCCCAACCGCGGCTCGTCAATCGAGAACGTGATCGGCAGCGGGTCGCCCCGCAGCACGCGCGGCCGCACGATCAGCTCGAACCCGAACGCCTGCCGCGCGTACTGCCCCCACCGCGCGTCCGACAGCGTGCCGGCGGCGCGGGCGGCCTCGACGAACCCGCCCCACCGCCCGTCCCACCGCGCGGCCGGGTCCGCCTGAACCGCCAGGGCGCGGCTCACCAGCGCGTCCACGGCCGACGCCGACAACTTGCCCGCCGCCTGCCGCCGGCCGAGTTCGTCGAGCGCGGCGGTGGCGGTGGCGGCGTTTTTGGAATCCGCCTCCCGCATCAGCCACCACGCCGGCTTGTACGGCGTCGGGTCGACGCCGCGCAGCAACAGCCCGCCGCCGACCAGCGGCACGAGCATCACCGCGAGGCCGAGCAGAATCAACGCCGTCCGACGCCGCCGGTGGCCGACGCGAACGGCCTTGGGCGCCGCCACGTCCGCCCCACATTCCGGGCAGTTCGACCCGCCGGGCAGCCCCGTGAGATCAAACCCGCACCGCCGGCAGAGCGGGTGGTCGTCGATCCGCCGCCCGCGCCACCCGACGCCCAGCAACCCCCCGCCTACGAGCAGCAAGGCGTTCGCGGCGAGGATCGTGAGGAGAACGGTCACGCCCCGAATCCTACCCGAAGGTGGCACTGACGAATCCACCCGGTAGCTGCGGACCAACCGTCCGCAGTCCTCCGCCGCTTGCGGCTTCGCAAACAAACCCCACGAAGAAAATCGTTTCTTTGCGAAGCCGCAAGCGGCCGGAGGGGGCGGAGAAGCCCATGCCTGGGTGCCACGGAGGATTCCGCATGAAGAACCTCGAGGCGACCGGAACGCCGGAACAAGCCGGCGTCCGAGCCGAAGGCGAAGACCCGGATTTCGGGCGCAGAACCCCGCCGAACTCCGGGGCGGCCCTGCGCCAAGGATCCGGGTCTTCGCCTTCGGCTCAGACGCCGGCTTGTTCCGGCGCGGCGGCGAATTCGCAACGGGAGCACCGCGATCTAACCCGCTGACCCGAGGCTGGTTACGCTGCTTAACCCGACCCTTCATGCGAAATCCTCCACGGATTGGCGCACTCGCCAACCCGTGTCTTCCGATGCTCTCACGCCGTCCGGCACGGGTTGAGGGGGTACCTCACTCCGTGGCACCCGACTGAGAAGTCTGCGTTAGTGGCTGTTCCGATTGCTCGGC
The DNA here is from genome assembly GCA_965260985.1 of Tepidisphaeraceae bacterium. Taxonomy (GTDB): domain Bacteria; phylum Planctomycetota; class Phycisphaerae; order Tepidisphaerales; family Tepidisphaeraceae; genus CBDHCE01. The sequence goes on from CBDHCE010000006.1 coordinate 85,951, forward strand.
GCCGACCGGACCGCGTGGGCGGAGGGCGTGCGGGCGGTGTGGACCGCCGGGGCGGACGGGCGGGGCGTCGGTTGAGGGGTCGGGCGCGGCGTCGCGGGCGCGGACGGTCGGATCGGTCCGGCGACGGGGCCGGGCGGCGAACTCGGGCGGTCGGGGCCGCGGCCGACGGTGCGGTCGCCGCCGCGATTTCCCCGATTCTCCCGCTCGCGGCCGTAGCCCCGGTAGCCGCGGTAGTAGCCGCCGCCGTAGCCGAAGCTGCCGCCGAGCAGGAAGGGGCCGGGGGCGTTGTAAGGGGCGTAGTAGGGCCGGCCGTCGTAGGCTGGGCCGTCGTAGATCGCCTGCGGGTCGAGCCGGATCGCGTAGGGGTCGAGTTGCGCCCGCGCGTCGGCCTCGCCCAGCAACTGCCCGGCGGCGGTGAGGGCCTGCTGCGCCGACGCCACGTCGCCGGCGGCCAGGGCGTCCGAGGCGGCGTTGATCTGGTCCAGCGCCTCGTTCGGCGGCGCGACCCGGCCGCCATAACCGCCGCCGTAATCGGACCGCGAATAGGCCGGTTCGGCCGATTGGCACCCGACGCCGGCCATCGCCGCCCCCGCCGCGAGGGCAAGGGCGGTCAGCGGGCGGGCGATGGGCCGGAGGAGGCGGGGCATGGCGATCCTTACCGATGGCCGGCGCCGTAGCGGTAGCCGCCGGTGCCGTAAGACGGGGCGTAGGCGGGGTGGTAGGCGGGCCGGTCGATCACCGTCGGCGGGGTGTAGGCCGGCTCGTAGTTGACGCGCGGCCGGTGGGTGTAGGCCGGCGAGTAGAAGCGGTTCCCATACGCCGGCGCGTAGGCCGGGGCGTAACGGGACGAGTAAAGCGGCGCGTAGGTCGGCGCGTAGCGCGGGACGTAGACCGGCGCGTAGGTTTGGGTGTAGATCGGCCGGTAGAAGGTGCCGTAGGTCGGGTAGCCGTAGACCCCGCCGTAGCCGACGTAGGGGCCGCCGCCGAACGCCCCGCCGCCGTAGCCGTAGGCCGGTCCGCGGGAGTAGGCGGAGTAGCCGGTGGAATAGCCCGAGGAATAGCCTGACGAGTAGCCGAAGCCGACCCCGCCGAAGCCGCCGCCGTAGCCCCGGCCGAAGCCGAAGGTGGTGCCGATGCTCAGGCCGAAGCCCGACCCGAAGCCGTAGCCCCGGTATCCGTAGCCGGGATAGCCGTACCCGAGCCCGCCATAGCCGAAGCGGTTGCCGAGGCCGCCGTACCCCAGCCCGCTGCCGACGCCCACGCCGACCGCCAGCACCGCCCGCGTGCGGGGGCTGCGGTAGGGGTGGTCATAATCGCCCGCGTAATCGCTGTTGTAGCCGTGGCCGGAGGTGCGGTTGGCGTCGGAGCGATATTCGCGGTAAGTGCCGGCATCGCGGCCATAGTTCTGTGACACCGGGCGATTCGCCGCGCCCGCCGGCTGGTAGACGCCGCCGACGGTCCGGGCCCGCGAGAAGTCGGCCTGCGCCTGGCCCGGATATGCCCCGCGCGGCGTCGCGGCGGGGGTGCCGTACCGCACCGACCCGGCCGGCCTCGCCTGCTGCGGACTCTGCTGCGGCCCGGCAACTCGCGTCGGCCGCCCGACGTTGACCCGCACCGGCGCCGCCTGCCGCACGCCGACCGACCCCGCGCCGACCGACCGAGTGCCGCCCACCCGCCCGCCACGCGGGGCCGACGCGGCCGTCCCGAACCGTGCCGTTGGGGCCGAGCGGATGCCCCCGCCGCCACTCCCGCCCGTCCGCCCGGCGGCGAAGGTCGGCACTGCAAACGCCACGGACGCGACGGCGGCGGCGAGCCAATTTAACTTCTTCATAATCGATCTCCCAGTTCTGCCCCCACCACAATACTACGGCAAGCGTGCGACGGCGTTCATAACAATTGGGCCGCCTTACGGCACCACCAAGTTGTCCCGGTGAACCACCTCGTCATACGCCCCGGCCCCCAGCAGCCCCCGCGCCTCGGCCGACCGCTTGCCCCTCACCGCCAGCACGTCGGCGGCGGCGTAATTGGTCAAGCCCCGCGCCACCGTCCGGCCGTCCGGGCCGCGCAGGGCGACCACGTCGCCGCGACCGAACTCCCCCTCCACGCCCGTCACGCCGATCGGCAGCAGGCTGCGGTGCTCCTCGGCCACCGCCCGCGCCGCCCCGGCATCGAGCAGGATGGCCCCCGCCGGCCGCGCCGCGCCGATCCACCGGCCCCGGCCCGTCCGCCGGCCCGCCGTCGTCGGGCAGAACAGCGTCCCCAGCGCCTCGCCCGCCAGCAGCCGCTCCAGCACCCGCTCGGTCCGGCCGTGGGCGACGACCAGGCACTCCCCCGCCGCCGTCACCGTCCGTGCCGCGGCCAGCTTCGAGTTCATCCCCCCCTTCCCGCGGGCCGACTTGTGCCTCCAGACCAGCGACTCCACGTCCGCCACCGCCTCCACCCGCCGCAGCGGCGCGCCGCCGGCGTCCAGCAGCCCGTCCGTAACGCTCAGCAGGACAAGCACTTCCGCCCGGATCGCCGTCGCCACCGCCGCCGCCAAAATGTCGTTGTCGCCGAAGCTGATCCGCACCAGCTCGTCGGTGCTGACGGTGTCGTTTTCATTGATGACCGGCACCGCCCCGAGGGCGTGGACGGCCGAGACGGTGTTGCGGAGGTTGAGGAACCGCTGGCGGTCGTCCAGATCGTCGCGCGTGAGCAGGAGTTGCGCGACGTGCCGGCCGAGCGGCGCGAAGGAGGCCGCCCAGGCGTCCATCAGCCGCCGCTGCCCCACCGCCGCCACCGCCTGCAGCGCCGCCAAATCCGCCGGCCGCTCCGCCAACCCTAATTCCGCCACCCCCGCCGCAATCGCCCCGCTGCTGACGATCGTGACGGTCGTGCCGGCTTTGCCGAGCGCCTCCACCTGCCGCGCGACCGACGCCATATAAGAAGCATCCAACCGCCCGCCGGCATCGGTCAGCAGTTGCGAGCCGAGTTTGACCACGACGCTGGTCGCGCCGGCGAGCGGGGAGGAAAAAGTGTCCATAAGCTGAATGTACGGCCCCACATCCCCCTACGACTCATCTTCCTTGGTCGGCGGCCGATCAGTACCCTGCTCGTGGAAGAGGAATTTAACGGCGGTGTAGAACCAAGCGATAACGTTGACGGAAGTGGCGGTCATCAGCGCGATGAGCACTGCGTCGGACGGGCCGCCCGTTTTCCAGCCGCTCCAGATGAGAAAGACGATCAGGATCACCAGCCACAAGGCGGCGGTGCCGAAGAGAATCCGAAGGAACCGCCTGCGGTTGACGAATAGCCAATCTGCGGTCCTGTTCTGCAACTTGCGGAGGCGCAGTTCCTCCCTCGCCAAGCCGAGTTCGATCTCCTCACGCGCCGTCTGCTGGTCCGGCTCGGCCGACGGCTCGGAAAGTTCGCGGACACGGTCCTCGGGCTTGGCCGACTCCTCGCTCACCTGCGCACCCCGTCAGATTCGACCCGATTTTGTGCAGGCCGCTCGCCCGCCGCCCACCGCGAAAAATATGATTTAATCAGGTCTGGCGGGATGTCGGTGCCCCTCGGAGGGTTGCGGCCGTAGTCGACCACGTACACCTCGTGCCACGGCGTGCCGGGGTCGTGCGTTGAGTTCGAGAGTTGAACGGCGGAGTAATGCTCGTACTTTTCCCACACGCTGTCCAAGAACGGGACGATCGCGCCGGGGTCGTCAAACTCGCTGCGAAGCGTCGGCGTCCAGCCCCCCCCTGCCGGCCCGACCCCCACCGCCATCGGCTTTTGGATCGGCTGATTGCCCCAGCTTTTGCTGGCGCGGTACAGCGACGGGAAGACCGGACCCCACTCCCACGCCTCCGCCTGCTCGTCGCGCACCAGGGGGCGGCCCTTCAGTCCGTAGTGCCAGCCGTGGGCATACCACACGAGCTTCTGCACCTTCATGGGCGAGACGTCATGACGGGGACCGCGCCCCCGGCGGGCTTTGTCCAAAAAGTAGTTGGCGGTGGCAATCGCCTGATATCCCATAAGGCAACCCACCTGTGGAAAAGCTGTCGCAACAGTAAGCCGCGCGGGAGCAGTCGTCAATTGACGCTGGTGCAGGTTTGCCGAACCCGGCCAAGCGGCGGCAGATTTTGCGCCCCAAATGTTAATTTGGGTAAAGAGATTTTCCGCCCGCCCCCGATGATACGGGTGTCGTCGCTTACCCAGTTTAACACCGACCCCCTACCGGAGACCGATCATGAGCCTCACCCCCGCCCCCGTCCGCAGCACCCCGATGGCCGACAGCTACCTCCGCCACCTCCTCGCCGGCGACCGCGCGGCCGTCCGATCCCTCATCGACGATGCCCTGGAGATCGGCATGTCGGCCTTCGACCTGCTCACCCAACTCGCCTGGCCCACCATGGAGACCCTCCAGCACCTCTACCGCGAGAACGAGGTCAGCCTCACCAGCATGAACATGGCGACCCGCCTCAACCGCTCCACCGTCGACCGCCTCGGCACCGAACTGCCGCGCGGCGAGTCCAACGGCCGCTCGACCCTGATCTTCTGCGGCGACGCCGAGCCGGAGGAACTGGGCGGCCAGATCGCCGCCGACCTCTTCGAGTCCGCCGGCTGGCACGTGCGGTTCGCCGGCGGCGGGGTGCCCAATGACGAGGTGCTGGCGATGATCGGCAAGCACCGCCCGGACCTGCTGGTGATGTTCGCCACCCGCTCCAACGGCGTGCCGGCGGTCCGCCAACTCATCGACTACCTGCGGGAGGTCAACGGCTGCCCGCAGATGCAGGTGATGTGCTGCGGCGGGATTTACAAGCGGGCGGAGGGGCTGGCGGAGGAGATCGGCGCCGACCTCTATGCCGCCGACGCCGCCTCGGCCGTGGAGATCGCCGCCCTGCACCCGCGCCGCAAGGCGACGGTGGACCAGCAGACGGTCGGCCGGACCCGCCGCATCCGCAAGGCCGCCCAGCGCAAGGCCGTGGAGAAGAGCGTCGACGCCCCCGCCGAGATGCCGCGCCTGCGGGCGGCCTGAGGGGCCGTTTTCTGGCCCCGCCGGCGACGGATCGCCGACGCAAGCAGTGACGCAAGCAGTGACGAGTTCAGCAGTTGCGGCCGCCGCGCCGCGCACCCGGAGTTGCCATGCCCGCCGCCCGCATTTCGCCCGAGCCGATGACCGCCCTGGAGCCGACCGGGCCGGAGGTCGAGCTGATCCTCTCCGCCATGGACGCCGCCCGGTCGCCCCGCCCCGCCCCGCTGCGATTGGTCGGCACCCTCGAACCGGTCGCCCGGACCGGGGCCGAGCGGCGCAGGACGCGCCGCCTCGACCACCGCGTGCGGGCCGAGCTGCGGCTCTTCGCCGACGCGCCCGGCGTCGCGCCGTGGGTGCTGTTCACCCGCGACGTCGACCCCAAGGGCGTCGGCTTCATCACCCGCCACCCGGTCCCCCTCGGCTACGCCGGCTGGCTCGACCTGCCCGCCCCCGACGGCGACCCCCTGCGGGCGAGCGTCACGATCTTCCGCTGCCGCGAGGCGGTGAACGGCTGGTACGAGGGCGCCCTGCACTTCAACAAGCGGCAGGGGCGGATGGGGTGATTCGTGGTGCGTGGTGCGTGGTGCGTGGTGCGTGGTGCGTGAGAATTCGAGTTGTGGCAATGGGCCGGAACAAGCCGGCGTCTGAGCCGAAGGCGAAGACCCGGATCCGTTCGGCTTTCGGGAGCGTCTCGAACTCCGAGCGAATCCGGGTCTTCGCCTTCGGCTCAGACGCCGGCTTGTTTCGCCATACGGATCTGTCCATAACCTCTTCACGCACCACGCACCACGCACCACGCACCACGCACCACGCACCACGCACCACGCCCCCGTGCGGCCCCGACCGCGGCGCGATACACTTGCGAGAATGCCCCGCCCGCTCTACCTCCTCTGCCTCCTCTGCCTCGCCGCCGCCCCCGCGACGCAACCGGCCACCCGGCCCGCCACCCGGCCCGGCTTCCGCGCCGTCACCATCGACCGCGACGCCCGCCAAATCCGCGTGGCGTGCGAGATGCTCGACGACACCATGCCGCTCGAGTTCTTCTGCGTCGTCCGCGGCGGCAACGAGTACGAGAGCGCCCTCCGCACCGACGCCAAACCCAGCGACCTGCACACCGCCCTGCTCATCCTCGGCCTCACCCCCGGCGGCCCCGCCCGCTTCTCCGAAACCACCAAAACCTGGCTCCCCCCCGCCGGCCCGCCGCTGCGGATCGAGCTGGAGTATCAAAAGGGCGGCAAGCCCATCCGCGTGCCGGCCGTCCGGCTCATCCGCGACGTGAAGACCAAGCGCCCGATGCCCCCGACGACCTGGGTTTTCACCGGCTCGAAGTTCCTGAGCGACGGCGACGCCGCCGGCCGCTACGCCGCCGACCTCACCGGCTACGTCGTCAGCCTCGTCAACTTCGCGCTCACCCCCATCGACATCGCCCAGGTCGCCAGCAGCTCGAACGGGACGCTGGAGTGGGAGGTCAACCCCGACGCCGCCCCCCCGCCCGGCACCGCCGTCACGATGATCCTCGAGCCCGTCGGCGACCCGCCCGCCACCCGCCCGGCCACCGCCCCCGCCACAATGCCGGCAGCGGCGACCACCGAGGCCGATCCCGATGCCGACCTCGCCGCCCTCCGCGCCGAATGGGATCGCTCCGTTCTGCCCCAAAGCGACGCGCTCCGCAAGGCCGCCCAGACCCACTACGCGGTCATCAACCACCTCCGCGACCGCCAGCAGAAACTCATCGACGAGGCCGACCGCATCCAGCGGGTGATCGACGACCTCAACCGGCAGTATCAGGATCTAACCATCCCGCGCCCCGAGAAATGATCGACTTTTTTAATAGCCGGAGGCGGAAGCCCCGGTCTTCGCCCTGAAGGTTCTCGAACTTTGGGACGATTCTGCGCCGAAAACCGGAGCTTCCGCTTCCGGCTATCCAGGACCACCCGTGCCCGACGCCGCGAAGCACGCGATCCTCGCCGCCGCCGCCGCGGGCCTCGCCGGCGGCGTCGGCTACGCCGCCCTCGGCCCGACGCTCGGCCTGTTCGCCTGGGGCTTCTTCGCCGCCACAATCCTGATCCCGCCGCTGTCGCTGCTCGGATCGAACTTCGCCGGCCAAGCGGCCGCGGTGGGCGGCGCGGTCGGGATGCTGCTGCTGATGTTCACCGTCGCCGCGGTTGAATCGGGCGAAGCGGCCGCCTTGCCGGGCCTCGCCCTGCTGCTGTCGACCTTCGCCGCGGCCGAATGGGGACTAACCGCCCTCGCCCGCCGGCTTCACATCCCCCCGACCTGCGCCGCCGCCCTCGCCACGGCCGTAGGCCTCGCGTGGCTGACCTGGCCCGTCTGGGGATCGACCCTCCCCGCCGCCGGCCGGATCGCCGACTTCCACCCCCTGCTCGCCGCCAACGGACTGATCACCCCCCTCGGCGTCTGGACCGAGCGGCCGCTCGCCTACCGCCTGACCGCGTTGGGGCAGGACGTGCCCTACCGCCTCCCCTCCCCCGCCGCCGCGAGCGTGGTGCAGGGCGTGATCGGCGTTTCGGCGGTCGCCCTGAGTCGAGCGAAACGGCTCATCACCCGTGCGACGCCCGACGTCACTTCTTGACTTCTGGCAGTTTACCCGCGGTCAACAGCGGCGCCAGAACGTTCTGCGCGAACGGCACCCTCATCGGCCCGAGGTGGCTGCCGTTGTTCGAGAACCGCCGCCATGCCGGGTCATACGGCACGCTGATCAGCTTGGCGTACTGCCCCGGATCGGCGAACCGCACGACGCGCGACGGGATCGGCCGGCCCTCTGCCAGCCCCGCCGGCCGGGTCGATGGCGTGGCGACGGCCGTGCCATCAGCCCCCGGACGCAGGAAGTCGACGTTGCCCGCGGCCGCCGTGTTCACGCGGTCCATGGTGCCGAAAATCTCCGTACCGGTGCCCAGCACGGCGCTGTCGCGCGGGCTCCAGAACACATAAACCTCTCCTGTGACGTGCTTTAACGCCCGGCTCAGGTCGTAGCCCGGCGAGAGCGCCGGCGCGAGGAAGACGGCGGTCTCCACCGTCACGCCGGCGGGCAGATCCTCCAGCGCCCACGCCATGATGCCCGCCCCGCCGCTGTGGCTGGTAAGCAGGATCGGCACCTTCGGCTGGCGGCGGCGCTGGCGGACGATCAGGTCGGCGACCTCCTGCGCCTCGCGCCGGTTCCGGTCGAGGGCGACCAGGGCGTCGATGCCGGGATCATTCTCGGTCCAGTCGAACAGCACCGCCCGCGTGGCCGCCCCGCCGGCAAACAGGCCGGTGACGAGGGTCTGGTCGATCCCGCGCGTGCCGCCGATGCCGGGGATGTGCAGGAGGAATGCCGGCTTGACCGCCGCCCCCGGCCGGGCCGGGGCGGTGCGGGTGGTCACCTGCGGATTGGCCTGTCGGGCCTGCTGCGCAGAAGCTCCGGGAACGGCGAGAACTAGTGCGAGGAGGAAGCAACGCAGCGGTCGTATCATAATAATGCTTTCGATCGGCAGACTTCCTTAGTAGCCGGAGGCGGAAGCCCCGGTAATCGTTCGCTCGCGGAAGGTGTGACAACCGGGGCTTCCGCCTCCGGCTATCAGGAAAGTCCCCTAGTACCCCTCCCCCCCGCCGCTCGCCGCCGCTTCTCCCTTTGCTTCCGTCAGGATTTCGACCGACACGCTCAGCCCCAGCCGGTCCGCCCCGGCGTCGATCATCTCGAGCGCGGCGGCGAGGGTCCGAATGCCGCCGCTGGCCTTGACCTTCAACCCGCCAGCGTGCTTTTTCATCAGCCGGACGGCCTCGACGCTCGCCCCGCCGGCGGGGTGGAAGCCGGTGCTGGTTTTGATGTAGTCCGCCCCACCCTCGCGCACGGCCTGGCAGGCGTCGGCGATCAACGCCTCGGCCGACCCTTCGCCGAACTTCAGCAGGGCGGCGGACTCGACGATCACCTTCACCACCACGTCCGGTAATGTGGCGCGGGCGGCCCGGACGACCTCCTGCACTTCCGCCCGTGCCGCGGGCACGTCTCGGGCGAGGAGCAGCGGCAGGTGGAGGACCATGTCGATCTCCGCCGCCCCGTCCTTGACGGCGGCGGTGGCCTCGATCGCCTTGACCGTCGCCTTCTCGGTGCCGTTGGGGAAGCCGACGACGGCGCAGAGGACCGGACCGCCGAAGATTTTGCCGCCGGAGGTGGTGACGGGCTCCTCGCTGTTCGGCCGAATCCGCCCCGCCGCCCGGCGGATAAAGGTCCCCGCCACGCACGCACTGGCGAACCTGTGCTGCAGCGCCTCGGCCACCACGCGGTCGACATCCGCCGGCATCGCCTCGGGCTTGAGAATCGTGTGGTCAATTCGGGCGGCAAGGTCGCTGGGGGTCATTTTTCGTTCCTTCTATATGACAGCGTCGGTTTCGCCCTGATTCTATACCCCGACGTCCTCCGCTTCAGCGGTGGGTTCGTAAAGGCAATGTTCCACGTGGAACATTACGCCACGCAATCCAATCACTCCTCATCCGGGTCGATCCCCAGCCGGATCGACAATCGCTCGAACTCCCCCAGATCGCGGTAGTGGAGCACGATCTTCCCCCGCCCGTTTTTTGCGGCCGCCACCTCGACCTTTGAACCCAAATGCTGCGACATCCGCCTCTGCAACTGGTCCAGGTGGGCCGACGGCAGCGTCTTTTCCGGCGCCTGCGTCGGCGGGGCGGTGGCGGCGGCCGGGCTTGCGGCGATCCGCTCCAGATTCCGCACCGACAGCCCCTCCGCCGCCGCCCGGTCGCCCAGCTCCGTCTGCACCGCCGCGTCTTCGATTCCCGCCAGCACCTTCGCGTGCCCCAAGGTCAACCGCCCCTCCTGCACGTGCGACTGCACCGGCGGGGCCAAATCGAGCAGGCGGAGGTGGTTGGCGATCACCGACCGGTCTTCCCCCACCCGGTCGGCCAATTCCGATTGGGTCAGCCCGAGCTGGTCGAGGATCGCCCGGTAGGCTGCCGCCCGGTCCATCGGGTTCAGGTCTTCCCGCTGGACATTTTCGACGAGGGCCATCTGGGCTTGGCGGTAGGCATCGACCTCCCTAACGATGGCGGCGACCGTTTTGATCCCGGCAACTTTCGCCGCCCGCAATCGGCGTTCGCCGGCAATGAGCTCATACCCATCGTTCGCCCGCCGGACGACGATCGGCTGGATCAGCCCGGTGCTCTTCAGGCTAGCGGCGAGTTCGGCGATGGATTGCTCGTCAAACTCCCGCCGCGGCTGGTGCGGATTGACCGAGACATCGTTCACGCCGAGTTGCACGACGATGCCGTCGAGGTCGGGCGAATCGTCGGATAAGGAGGGGCTGACCGCCGGCACCTCGCGGCGCACCGTCGCCGGGGCGGCGGGGGGGTGCGCCTCCGCTTCCGGCACGTCGATCAGGCTGCTCAAACCTCGCCCCAACCGGCCCCGCGTTCGTTTGTCGGACATATCGCTCCCGCGTCATCGTGATGGAAAAAAGTTCCACGTGGAACATTTCGCAACTGACCATACCGGCGGGGCGACTGCGTGTCGATTCACGGCTTCTAAAAATCCGGTGGTTCGCACGTTGTTAGGCAAATCAAGGCGGGACATCTGCCGGCCGTTCGCGTAAGATATCTGCGACCCAAAGCCCGATAACCCCCCACGGACGCCCCCACATGGCCTACACCCTCACCGAAGCCGCCCCCGAACTCCTGCCGCCCGACGATCAGGGCTCCTCCGCCGGCAACCGCTGGACCCTCAACTTCGGCCCCCAGCACCCGGCCACCCACACCACCCTCCGCCTCGTCCTCGAGCTCGACGGCGAGCGCGTTGCCAAATGCACCCCGCACATCGGCTACCTCCACAGCGGCTTCGAGAAGCTCGGCGAGCACCTGAACTACAACCAGTACGTGACCGTCGTCGACCGCATGGACTACTCCGCCCCGATCTACAACGAACTCGCTTGGCACGGCTGCGTCGAGAAGCTCATGGGGATCGACCTCACCCCACGCTGCAAGGTGCTGCGGACCATCGCCGGCGAGCTCGGCCGGATCCAGAGTCACCTGCTCTGCGTTGGGGCGGCGGGGCTCGACCTCGGGGCGTTCACCGCGTTCCTCTACGGCTTCAACCAGCGCGAGCACATCTACGACATCGTCGAGCTCATGTCCGGCCAGCGCTTCCACACCAGTTGGACGCGGGTGGGGGGGCTGAGCCAGGATTTGCCGGACGAGGCGACGTTCGTGAAGCTGGTGAAGGACTTCGTGAACGACTCGCTGCCGCGGGCGCTGGCGGACGTGGAGGCGCTGCTGAACAAGAACCGCATCTTCATCGAGCGGACGCAGGACATCGGCGCCATCACCCGCGACGATGCGGTGGCGTGGGGCATGACCGGCCCGGTGGCGCGGGCGAGCGGCGTGCGGCGGGACGTCCGCAAGGACGAGCCGTACCTCTGCTTCGCCGACAACTGGGACGGGCGGGGGGCCACCGCAGTCGACTTCAAGGTGCCGGTGATGACCACCGGCGACGTTTACGCGCGGTACTACGTTCGCCTGGAGGAGATGAAGCAATCGGTTCACATCATCCGGCAACTTATTGATACTATTCCGGGCGGCAGCGTGAACGTCAGCCCGGAGGGGAAGGACGTGCTGCCGCCGAAGGGGCAGGTTTACAGCAGCATCGAGGGGCTGATCCAGCACTTCGAGCTGGTGATGACAAACCGCGGCTTCACCGCGCCCAAGGGCGAGTGCTACTCGGCCATCGAGACGGCGGGGGGGGAGTTGGGGTACTACATCGTGAGCGACGGCGGCAACGTGCCGTGGCGGGCGCGGACCCGCCCGCCGTGCTTCGTGAACTACAGCGCGTTCCCGAAGCTGCTGGAGGGCCACACGGTGAGTGACGTGGTGGCGGTGCTGGGCAGCCTGAACGTTATCGCCGCGGAGCTGGACCGGTGAGGGGCGAGAAAATCAGTGAGAGTTCGGCACGATCATTGGTTTTAAACGCACTAGACGCCCCCTCCGAAACCCACAACCGGACTTAGTATGACAACAACACTTGACCTTCCCGATAGCGGGCTGTAGGAGGCGATGCGCATGGCCGAGACACGCTCGCCACAAGAGGCGGTGGTGCGGGCGCTGGAGGAGCTGGACAAGATGCGGTCCATGGAATAATCCGTAGGACGGTATGGCGGCGATGATCCTCTTAGACACTTCTTCGTGGACCCAAGCGTTGCGACGCGCCGGCGATGCCACCTTTCGATCACGGGTGCAGCGGCTCCTCGCCGACGGGTCAGCGGTGTGGTGCAACATGGTCCGCCTCGAAGTGTGGGCAGGCGTGATGGGGCAGCAAGAGCGGCACCGGCTTGAGCAGATGGAGGCGGTCCTGCCGAATCTCCCAATCGTTGACAGGACGTGGGAAGTCGCGCGTGATTATGCGTCGCGTGCAAGGAAGAGCGGCTTGACCGTCCCGTCGGCAGATCTGCTCATCTTCGCATGTTCTAAGCTTCACGCAGTTGAGATCGAGTGTGCAGACAAGCAATTTGCCTTGTTGAATCAACTGTGACAAATGTGGCGGCGTGAACGATATGATAAAACTCTGTTCGGCACTCCTTTCGCTACTGCTCCTCGGCTGTGCCGGCCCCCGCGCCGACCACCGCGTGACCACCAGCAATGACCCGTGGATGGCCGCCGGCGTCGACTATGAATCCGGCCCGTCGCGGCCGGTCCCGCCGGCGGATTTCGCGGTCGTGCCGGCGGCGGGGCGGGGTGAGGCCGTTTCTATGCTGGCCGAGCGCGAGTGGGTCGAACTGCCGGCCGACTCGCCGCTGATTCCCGACGACTTTCCGGCCGGCGGCGGGGCGATCTACCTCGTCCGCGGCCTGGTACTACAGGGACGGGAGGGATCGGGCACTTACTTCGTGAGCCTTTACGACTCGGGCACGCTGAGGGTGGGCTTTGGGTGCCTCGGCGGTTCTCCCGCGCCGACCGCCCGGACGCCGCTGGTCGTCCGCCTGTCACACGCTCCGTCGCGGGTGGTAACGTCCGTTAGCATGGCTCAGTAGCGGGGCCGACATGAATGGAACCCGCACGCCCTGGACCCGGCCCGCCGCGCTGGCGGTGGGGGCGTTCGTGTTGCTCGTCGGCCTGCTCGCGTGGGTCGCCTCCGGGCACATGCCCGGCACGCTCTGGTTCGACAAAACCGGCGAGGCCCACGGCAGCGGGTGGCGGACTTTTCGCTACCCCGGCGGGGCGGCGAAGGTGGTGGAGCACTTCGTTGCCGGCGATTTGCGCTACAGCGTCTGGCGGCGGCCGGACGGGTCGATTGTGGACGAAACCCACTGGCGCGGCGGCACCGGCACCGGCTACTATTTGCGGGATGATGGCTCGGTGCGGGCGGTGCTGGCCTACGTCGATGGTGTCGCGGTCGCCACGGCTTATTATGATGCGGACGGAAAACTCGTCCGCCAAACCGGCACGGGGGCGGATAGGATAACGCCATGACCGTGTGCCGACAGTGCGTGGCGGTGCTGCCGGCCGAGGCCCGCTACTGCCGGCGGTGCGGGGCCGGACGGATTCGATTTGCGGCAGACGGTCTTCTACTGCCCGGTGGAGGAGTTGCAGGTCCGCCGCACGCGGTCGCAGGCGCGGCGGGGGCTGGGGACGCTCATCCTCTCCACGCCCAGCCACCGCTTGGCGGAGGATAAGGTGGGCAGCGGCTTGCGACTGCGCGACCTGCCGCGGGTGGAGGTGTTGCACGAGTTGATCCGCCGCCGCGCGGCTGCGGCCGGAAGTACCGGCGGGCGGCGGGAGGGGGTTGGGGAAATCGGGCGCGTGGGCTAACCTCCGCTTGCGGACGCGCAACGAAGTTTGCCGCTGGAAAAGTATAAGTCCGAAGAACCCGGGTCTTCGCCTTCGGCTCAGACGCCGGCTTGTTCCGGCCTTCGGACGGAAATTGCAACGAGTGATTGAAGGAAATTGATGACTAACCTTGCAAGCTTTATTCTGCCCCTGTGCCTGCTCGCCCTTGCCGCCCCGGCATTCGCGGCGGGGCCGGCGACTGACACTTCGCCGCGCGAGCGGTGGACCAAGCAACAGGCGAATGACTGGTGGGCGACGCAGCCGTGGCCGTGCGGATTTAATTACTTTCCCGCCACCAGCATCAACTCGACCGAGATGTGGCAGGCCAGCACGTTCGACCCGACCACGATGGACCGAGAATTAGCGTTGGCCCAGAAGACGGGCTTCAACTGCGTCCGAGTGCTGGTTCAATACCTGGTGTGGGAGGACGACCCCGACGGCCTGAAGCAGCGGATGGATCAGTTCCTGACCATCGCCGACCGCCACGGCATCAAAACAATGTTCGTGCTGTTCGACGACTGCTATTTCGGCCGGCAGGGCCCCGAGCCGCACCTCGGAGAGCAGCCGGCGGTGATCCCCGGCGAGTACGCCAACGGCTTCACCTCCAGCCCCGGCCAGGACCGCGTGGTGGACAAGCAGTATTGGCCGAAGCTCGAAGCCTATGTGAAGGATCTGACCTCCACCTTCCGCGCCGACGGCCGCGTGCTGGCGTGGGATCTGTATAACGAGCCGACCAATGGCGGCATGGGCCACAAGAGCCTGCCGCTGGTGAAGGCGACCTTCGAGTGGGCGCGGGCGTCGGACCCGTCGCAGCCGCTGACGGTGGACATTTGGAACGACGACAAGGACTATAATCAGATCGCGATTGATGAGTCCGACGTCATCACGTTTCACCAGTATGCAAAGGGGCCGGACATGGAGCGGATCATCGCCGACCTCAAGCAGTACGGCCGGCCGCTGATCTGCACGGAGTGGCTGAATCGGCCGCTGGGTTCGACGGTGGCGGCGGTGCTGCCGGTGCTGGCGCGGGAGGACGTGGGGGCGATGCACTGGGGCTTCGTGAACGGCAAGACGCAGACGAATTATCACTGGGGCAGCCCCGCCGGCTCGCCCCCGCCGGCGGTGTGGCAGCACGACCTGTACCACCCGGACCTGACCCCCTACGACCCGGCGGAGCTCGAGCAGTTTCGCCGGACCATCGCCGCGAGCAAGCAAAAGGCGGCGGGCGACAAGTAGGGCGGGAAGTGACGCGGGGCGGTATGATTCGGCCCATGATGATTACCCGACCGAATAAGCTGCCGGTTCTTCTCCTCGCCGCGCTGCTGCTGACGGGCTGCCGGGGCTTTAGCACGCGGGGGCCGGGCCTGCCGTTCAGCGCGCGGGGCGAGCCGGTGCAGGGCGTGCAGGCGCGGCTGAGCGGCGGGGGGGATCCGTCGTCGATGACGCTGACCTACGATTTGCGGAACGTCGCAGACGCCCCCGCGCGGGTGCCGGCGGGCATCGCCTACCCCGGCCAAGGCGCGCTGATCGTGACGGCCATTGCCGGCCCCCGCAGCCGCACGCGGGTGGTGACGCTGCCGGTCACGCTCGATGCCGCCCCGACCACGCGGCCGGACGTACTGGAGTTGCCGCCGACCTCCGCCGCCGCCTACTCCGCCGACCCGTCCGCCGGGTTTGCGGCGATCGGCTCGACCACGATAGACGCCGGCCGGGTGCTGGGGCTGAAGTTGGAGGGGGGCGACATGGTGTCGGTCGTGTTCCTGTACGAGAACCGCCCGCCGGCCGACAGCGGCGAGTGGGCGGGCCGCGCCGTCAGCGGGCCGGTGGTGATGCGGGTAGAATGAGTCGAGAACTCAGCAGGAGGTGATTGATGCCGTCCCCATTTCCCGGAATGGACCCGTACTTGGAGATTCCAGGGTTGTGGTCCGACATTCACCTGAATCTGATTGCCGATGTACAGGCTCAACTTAATGCAAATCTAGGTCCTCACTACGTTGCGCGGGTCGAGCAAGTTACCTACCTGTTCGACGACAATGATCCCGCCCAAGACCTTTACATCATTCCTGACATCCGCCTCACCCGCCCGCCGCACGAGCCGTCGGCCGCGCAGCGCTTCGGCGGCGGGGGGGTTGCGGTGGCCGAGCCGGTGAAGATCGTCCGCCCTAAAAAGCACGTCACGCGGCACCGCTACCTGGAAATCCGAGACTTGCCCAGCCGGGAGGTCGTGACGGTGGTCGAGCTTCTCAGCCCCGCCAACAAGCGCGGCGGATCGGCGGGCAGGCGGCAGTTCGAGTCGAAGCGGGATGAAGTGACCTCCAGCGAAACGAACTGGCTGGAGATCGACTTGCTCCGCGCCGGCCAGCGGACGCCGTTTGCCGCCGAGATCCCGCCGCACGACTATTTGGTTTACAGCGACCGCTACACCGGCAAGACGATAGATGATCCGATGGAAGGGCCGCGGCAGGAGCGGATTCAGTCACTTTGGCCCATCACGGTCCGCCAGCGGCTGCCCGTGGTCGCGGTGCCGCTCCGGCCGGCCGACGGGGAGGTGCCGCTGGACCTGCAGGCGGCGCTCGACGCCATCTACGCCCGCAACCAGTACGCCGCCGACCTCGATTATGCCGCCCCCGCGACCGACCCGCTGGCCGGCCCCGACGCCGACTGGGCCGACGCGCTGCTCCGCGAGAAGCGGCTGCGGGCGTAGCCGACGATGCACCGCACTTTCTGGCGCGTGACGTTTCCGCCGCCGTCGCTATGATGATCCACCATGGCGTGGATCGTTGAAGACGTGCGGCGGACGGAGGTCAAGGAGCGGGCCGAGCCCTTCCTGACCGGCGAGATGAAGCAGTACCTGGAGGAGACCTACTTCCCCCGGTACCCCACCAAGCGGGCGGTGCTGCTGCCGGCGCTGCACCACGTCCAGCACGCCTACGGCTGGATCCCGCCCCAGGCCCTCGACGAGATCGGCGAGTTCCTCGACCTCCGGCCCGGCGAGGTGCTCGACACCGCCAGCTTTTACGAGGAATACTGGCTCGCCCCCAAGGGCAAGTACCTCTTCGGCGTCTGCCGCAGCCTCGCCTGCGAAATCTGCGGCAGCCGCGACGTCACCGACCACCTCTCGGCCAAGCTCGGCATCGACCCCGGCGAGACCACCGAGGACGGCCGCCACACCCTCGTCGAGCTCGAGTGCCTCGGCGCGTGCGGCACCGCCCCGGTGGTGATGGTGAACGACGCGCTGTTCGAGAACGTCACGCCCGAAAGCATCGACGGGTTGATCGCCAAACTGCCGGAGGACCCGCGCGAGTTCACCGACCCGACGGTCGATTGGGACGCCTCAACGCACTGAGGCCGACTCTCATGCCCGAGAAGAAGCCCGAAAAGACGCCCGAAAAGCCCGGCAAAGGCTCGCTCGGCTGGCTGGGCCGGCAGGTCGGCTACGTCGTGGGCGCCGTCCGCCGCAAGCCGGCGGAGCGGACGGTCTACCGCCACGAGCGCGTCGACGAGTCGCCCCACCCGCACGACCCGCGCGTGAAGCTGCGGCGGACGACCATCGACGAGGTGGTGGAGGACCGCGGCGGTGGCCCGGCCGCGTGAGTCCGGGTATCCTGCGGGCATGAACGCATACGCCCTTGCCGCCGCGCTGGCCCTCGCCCTCACCGCCGCCGCCGCGCAGGCGGCCAACCCCATCGCCAAGGGGTGGTACGCCGACCCGGAGGTGGCGGTGTACGGCAAAACCTACTGGGTCTTCCCCACCTTCTCCGACGATTACGACAAGCAGACGTTCCTCGACGCCTTTTCCTCGACCGACCTGGTCCACTGGACCAAGCACCACAAAATTATCAGCACCGACCAGGTGAAGTGGGCGAAGCGTGCCATGTGGGCACCCTGCACGGTGGAGAAAGGCGGGAAGTATTACATCTTCTTCGCTGCGAACGACGTACACGAGGGCGAGGTCGGCGGCATCGGCGTGGGCGTGGCGGACAGGCCCGGCGGGCCGTACAAGGACCTGCTCGGCAAGCCGCTGATCAACGAGATCGTCCACGGTGCCCAGCCGATTGATCAAAGTGTCTTCAAGGCGCCCGACGGCCAGTGGTACATCCTCTACGGCGGCTGGGGACACTGCAACCTTGCAAAATTGAAGGCCGACTTCACCGCTCTGGAGAAGTGGCCCGACGGCAGCACCTTTAAGGAGATCACGCCCGACGGCTACACAGAGGGGCCGCTGATGTTCTTCAAGGGCGGCAAGGTTTACTTCATGTGGAGCGAGGGCGGCTGGACGGGGCCGGACTATAAAGTCGCCTACGCCATCGGCGATTCCGTGACCGGCCCATTCAAGCGGATCGGCACGGTCATCCAGCCCGACCCGAGCATCGCCACCGGCGCCGGCCACCACTCGGTGCTGCACGTGCCGGGCACGGACGACTGGTACATCGTCTACCACCGCCGCCCCGCCGGCGAGACCGCCGGCAACCACCGCGAGACGGCCATCGACGTGATGAAGTTCAATCCCGACGGCACCATCGCGCCGGTGGTAATGACCAAGGAGGGCGTCGCGCCGCAGCGGGTGGGGGCGCCGGCGGGCCACTAAGCTCGCGTCGAGCGGGCACCCGAGCCGAGGGCGAAGGTTCGGATGCCCGCCGCTCGCGGCTTCGCAAAGAACGCGGCTTTTCCCAGCGAGCGCTTTTCCCTATTGGGCGGAAAAGTGCTCGCTGCGCTCGCGGCTTAACAAGACGAGAAGTAGTCTGTCGACCGTCAAGTAATTTTGACCTGCCCGACGCGCCTCGGTTATACATGCGTTCTCCGCCGAACAACCCCGAGGAGCCGCCCATGCCGTTCATCGAGCCGCTGGAGTCCCGTTGCCTGCTGACCGCCGGCGGGTTCGACGCCTTTTTCAGCAGTGGGCCGGTCGCGGTGCCGACCGAGAGCCAATCCCTCGTCGCCGGCGGGGTGGCGGTGGACGCTTCGGGGCGTGTCACCGTCGGCGGGTCGGACAACGGCTCGCTCGTGCTGGCCCGCTACGCCGCCGACGGCTCGCCCGACGCCACCTTTGGTGCCGGCGGGCGGATCACCGGCACGCCGCGCGGCCTCAACGAGGCCGCCTCCATCGCCGTCCTGCCCGACGGGTCGATGCTGGTCGCGGGGCGGAACTCGAAAACCTCCGCCCGGCTGCTGAAGCTCGATGCGCGCGGGCGCGTCGACGCCGCCTTCGGCAAGGGGGGCGTGGCGCTGTTCGAGCCGACGGACTTTTCTGGAACCGATACCCCGACCGTCAAGCTGCGGCCCGATGGGCGGATCTTCTTCGCGGTTGAGGACCGGGTTTACCTGCTCGACGCCGAAGGCCGGCGGGTCACGAGCTTCGCCGACGGCGGGATGCTCGACCTCGACCCGGCGCTGCCGTACCAATCCACCTACGATGATGGTCAAACTTTGATCACAACTGACCGGCAGCGAAACGTCCGCCGGCTGGCGCTCGCCCCCGACGGCGGCGCGGTCGTCTTCAGCAGCGTGGATGTCGACAGCAGCGGCAGCGGCTCGCCGCCCTACACCGACTCCGAGCGTGTGGACCGCATCGACGCCGCCGGCAAAGTCACGGAGCTCAGGGACCAACTGGACAGGAATTATCGCCCGGCGGACTTGGCGGTGGGTGCCGACGGGGCGGTCTATGCCGCCACCGCCGCCAACGTGCGGCGGGACGGCGTGCCGATCGTGACGCTGTTCATCGACCCCAACACGCCGCCGGGCCAGACGCCCGACCCGCGCCTCGCGGACAACCGCGTGATCGAGCGCATCGCCGTGCAGGACGACGGCAAGCTGCTGGTCGTCAGCGAGAAGGAGGTTGAAGTGCCGAGCCAGGGGGCGATCCGCGCGAAAGACCTTCGCCGCTTCCTGTCCGACGGCTCGCCGGACCTCGCCTTCGGCGGCGGCGACGGGATCGCCGAACTCGACGGCGCCAGCCGCAGCACCGACCAAACCTTCGCCTTCGGCCCCGGCGGGTCGATCCTCCTCGCCGACACGCTTGCGCCCACTTACGACCAGCCGACCGACGCCTTCACCGGCGCGGCCCTCCGCGTCGCCCGCCTCTGGGCCGACGACGGCCCGGTCGGCCAAGTCACGGCCCGGCCGATCCGCCTCGGCGGAATCGCGCCGACGGAGCCGTACAAGTTCCGCGTCACCTTCCGCGCCGACGCGCCGATCGACCCGGCCTCCGTCGACGACCGCGACCTCCAGATCGTCGGCCCCGACGGGCGAACCTACAAGGCCCGCCGCGTCGGCGTCCTGCCGGCGGACGACCCCAACGTGCTCTACGCCTACTACAAGTTCGCCCCGCCCAACGGCCGCTTCACCCCCGCCGACCGCGGCACCTACGACCTCCGCCTCCGCCCCGGCGAGGTCCGCGACGCCCAGGGCGACGCCGCGGCGGGCGAGGTGATCGGGCACCTGTACGTCAGTTGACCGACCCCTTTGGATTCATTTTATAGCCCGGTAAGCCGCGAGCGCAGCGAGCGCTTTTCATCTGTCGAAGCGGAGAAATGCTCGCTTCGCTCGCGCCTTACCGGGCCGTAAAACAGTCTCTTAACGGCGGCCCGAAACGGGGGTGATTCGGGCTCTACTTGATTCGTGCGCGTCGGCGTGGGCTTCGCGTGAAGGGTCTTGGAGTGCCGCGACCAGCGGTCCTTTTCCACCGGCCACGGAATAAGTAAAGCCTCATCCCTCGGAACAAGCCGGCGTCTGAGCCGTCAGGCGAAGACCCGGATTCTTCAGTTTGAAAAGTTCGCGCGCGTCCGTTTCTTTGTGAAGCCGCAAGCGGCAGAATCCGGGGCTTCGCCTTCGTCTCGGACGCCGGTCTATCCAACTTGCGTGCGGCACCTTGTTTGATGAAGTGGCGGGTGTGATCGGACGCCGCCCGTCTACTTCCCCCCGCCCGCCGGGCCGTTCAGCAGCAAATTATGGGCGGGGCCGTCGGGCTCCAGCGACTCCGGCGGCACGACGTTGCGGGCGAGGCCGAGGTCGAGGTATTGGCCGCCCTCAATTTGGTGGCAGTGAACGGCCAGCACGTTCTCGCCGACGCGCAGCAGCTTGGCCGCGGCGGGCGGCAGGGGGATCGCCTCGTACCTCTTGGTGAAGCCGGGCCGCGTGAGGATTTGGGTGCCGTTGAGGTAAACCTCCGCGTCCTTGTCGTGGTGCAGCACGAGCTTGAGGTCGGCCGCGGCCTTCACGTCGGCGGCGGTCAGGGCGACGGTGCGGCGGAGCCACAGGTCGTCGGTCGCCCAATCGGTGCGCGGGCGGCTATTCGGCACCTTCCCGCCGAAGCCGCCACGGCCAACTTTCCACGCCGAATCGTCGAAGGTGGCGTCGGCCCAATTCGCCGGCGGCGGGGCGGTGGTGTAGCGCCATTCCACGCCCTCGGCCGACGCGGCGGCGGTGGGGAGGAGCCAGGCGTTCGGCGGCTCGCCGAGCGTCACGCCGGCGTTGGTCAGCAGCCGCCGCCACAGCGTGACGCGGGCGGAGGAGGCGAGGTCGAGGTCGATCGAACTGAGCAGCAGTTGCCCCCGCCCGGCCGGCACGCGCACCAAGGCAGCGCCCGACGGCTTTTGCAGGTGTTCGTACAGCACGACGGCCCCGCATTTGGCGGCCTCGGGCTGATTGTTGAACAGCGACCAATCCGTGTCCGATGCCGCCAGCAGCACCTCGCCGCGATCCATCAGTGGGCCGGCAAGGCCGTGCTTGAGCACGAGCTTGTCGACCGAATCTTCGGCGAAGTAGAGATTGGCGGCGGTGAGGCCGGCCGTCCACGGCGAGGGGGCCTTGCGATCCAGCATCGTCGCGGCGCGGTCGGTGAGCGTGACGGCGGCGGGCAGCAAACCGTCCGGCGGCGGGCCGTCGAGCAGCACCAGCGCGGTGCCGCCGGCGTCGGTGACGGAGTGGATGCGCTGCTTCGCCGCCTCCACGTCCGCCGCCGCCAGGTGGCCCGCGTCGACGATCAGCAGCGGCGAATCATCGCCCGGCTTGGCGAGCGGCACGCCGAGCGATTGCAGCGCGTGGAAGCTCGCGCTGTCGCGCCGCCCCGCGAAGGCGAGCAGCGGCACCGGCGTCGGCCGGGTCGCGGGTTTCGTCGCGGGCGAATCGAGATGCTTGTGGTCCCACGGCGACGCCGCGCCGGACGTCGCCGCCTTCACCGCGTCGAACAGCGCCAGAGGGCGGTAGGGCGGCAGCGATTTATCCCAGCCGGGGTTGAGCGTGCCGACGTAGGGCGGCAGCCGCTCGATCTGCATCCCCGGCTTTCCCTCGGCAAACGGTGCGGTGAAGAACACGCCGTCCTCGCGCGTCGGCAGGCGCGAAAAATCCGAGTAGCCGAACGGCAGCGGCTCCAGGCCGAACCAGACGACCTCGCTGATCGAAAAATACGCCAGCCGCGGCCGGGCGAGCTGCGCGATGTTTTGATACGCATCAATCGCCAGCGCCTCATTCCGGCCGGCATAGTTCGCATAGGCGCGCGAACCGTTGAAGACCGCGAGCTGCGCCGGCGTCGCGTAGTACGACCCGCCGGACTCGCCGACCATCAGCGGCTTGGCGAGGTCGGCGGGCAGCGCGTCGGCCGGCGGCAGGCCGAGGCCGAAGTGCTTGCTCCACACCGGCAGCGCGCCACGCAAATCCCCGTCGCCGTCGCACGACACCCACGGCCGCGTCGGGTCGAGCTTCTCCACCCCGCGCGCGAGGTCGGCGAGCTTGCCGTACCACTCGGTGGCCTTCTCCGGCGGCACGTCGTTGTAGTCGAAGATGGCGAACAGCTCGTTCCCGACGCTCCAGCCGAAAACCGACGGGTGATTGCGGTCCCGCCGCACCAGCGCGGCCAGGTGGTCGGCGAAGCGTTCCCACGCGGCCGGCGCCTCAAAGTTCAGTTGCAGCGAGCTGCCGAACAGGGCCGATTCGTCGAGCACGCACAGGCCCATTTCGTCGGCCAACTCGAGGTAGCACCGCGGGTACGGCTGCGCGTGCGGCCGGACGGCGTTGCCGCCCATGTCGCGGATCATCGCGTACCACGCCCAGGCGAAGCGGCGCGACATCATGAACGGCCCGAACGGGTGGCAGAGGTCGCCGACGAGTTTGATGGGCTCGCCGTTCAGCAGCAAGTCAGGTCCGCGAATCGTGAACTGCCGCCAGCCGAAGCGGGTGTATTTCGTGTCGAGCGTCGAGCCGTCGGCGGCTTGGATCATAAGGACCAGGCCGTACAAGTTCGGCGTCCGCGGCGACCAGAATTTCAGTTGTCCCGCCGCCACCGCAGCGCGAAGCGTGACGGTCTTCGACTCGCCCGCCGCCAGCGCGACCGACTGCGCCGGCACGGCTAACACGGCACCGTCGAGCCGCCACTTCGGCACCGGCGACTCGACCGCATCGCCCGCCGGCGCGAGGTTCACCCACGGCCGCACCTCGCCGCCGACGCTCACGGTTCGCGCGTCGGCCGAGTCGTTCCGCAGCGTCGCCTCGACCTCCAGCACGCCCCGATCCACCAGCGGCTTGATGAAGACTTCGGCCGCCCGGACCGGCGGCACGGCGAGCAGGTACACATCCTGCCAGATGCCGACGAGCTGGTCGGTGTTCGAGCCGATCGGGTACGGCGCGCGGAACTTCGGAAAACGCTCACTGAGTTGAATCGACAGCCGGCGCGAGCGGACGCCGACGAGCAATTCATTCTCGCCGTCGCGGCGCACCAGGTCGGTCACGTCGAGGTCGAACGGCGTGTAAGCGTCGAGGCCGTGCGACCCCGCCGCCTTGCCGTTGACGAGCACCCGGCAATCCCCCGCGACGGCCTCGAACCGCAGGATCAGCCGCTTGCCCCCCCGATCCGCCCACCCCGCCGGCACGCGGAAGCGGCGGCGCAGCCACCCCATCTCCGCCCCGTCCCACGCCGGCGGGTAGCTCGGGAAATAGACCGAATCCGCCCAGTACGGGCGGGGCGTTCCGGCGCCGACGTCGCGCCCGTTGCCCCAGGTGTTGGCGTTCCACGGCGAGGGAATCCTGATCGGCGTCGGCTCCCAGCGCTCCGCATCGGCGGCCGGCAGGGTGGGCGGTTCGCCGGCGTCTCGCCGAAAATCCGCCGGCACCGCCACGGGTTGGAACTGCCACGCGCCGTTGAGGCATTGCTCGTCCCGCGCCGGTTTCTCCACGTCCGCGACGATGCCGTCGGACGGTGCGAAGGGTTGATCGAATTGGGTTGCGCCTTGCGCCGCGCCGCAGAATGTGAGGAGCGCGATCAGAACGATCCACGCGCCCGCCGCTTGCGGCTTCGCAAAGAAAAACGCTTCGGAAAACGGATTTCTTTGCGAAGCCGCAAGCGGCAAGCCCGCTCCCTCCCGCTGCATTCGTGCCTGATTCGTGTTCATTCGTGGACCTCCGCCGGCACCCCCGCCGTTGTCGGAATCTCGCCGCGCAGCAGCTTCCCTCCGGCACCGGTGAGCTTCAGATAAAAATCGCTCGGCAACCCTTCAAGATCAAGAAACCCCGCCGGCGGCGAGTCGCTGCACTTGAAGACCGCCGTCCCCTCGTCCACCTCGTCGAACATCGCCACATACGCCGACCGCGCGCCGGCGGCCCGGACGCCCAGCAACTGCGACCAGAGAAATTGGCCCTTCCGCCGCGCGATCTGCCCCAGCGGCGCGTCGCCCTTCAGGTGGTGCCAACTGAAGCCGGGAAAAACGACCGGCAGGTAATCGACGGTCGCCGCGCGGCACCACGCCACGTCGGCCGCCATCACGTCGGTCGCGTACTTCGCCGCCGCCTCCGGCGAGCCGTAGCGCCCGACCGTCCACGGGCTCACCACGTCGGCGGACTTGATGATCTCGAGCAAAACCGGGTCGGCCACCGCGTCGCGGTCGAGCGTCCGCCAGTACGTCGGCACGCCGAGCATCACCGCGCAGCCGTCGGCCTTCAGCGCTTCGACCAGCTTCCGGCACTCGCCCAGCGTGTACGCGCGCTTGTCGGAAAAGCCCACGCCCCACACCGCCACCAGCGGCCGGCCGCGGTGATTCTGGTATGCGGCGTTTTCGGTGATTTTCATGCGCGTGCGCAGCGTCCGCCAGTCGTCGATGACCCGCCGCGTCTCGCCTGTCTTCAGGCCGCTGAGGTCGTACATCACGCAGAACGTCCGCCCGCTGCGGACCGCCCCGTCGCGGCAGTGTTCAAGCACCGCGTCGCGGTGATTCAGCGCGGCGGGGTCGGCCAATTCCGACGCGAACCGCTGCACGAACGCGCCGTCGATGCCGCAGGTCCGCATCCACTCGAAGTGCCGCAGGACGGTGGCTTGGTTGAACGCGCTGAAGACCTCCGCCGCCGAGCCGTCGGGGTGCTTGAAGCCAGTGGCGAACCGCTCCGCCGGGCCGAGTTCCGAAACGTCCGGCCACAGGTCCACGCCCGCGTTGCCCTCCGCCATCGGCCCGCTGCGATTCGTCCAATGCACCCACCCGCGCCCCGCCCCGTCGCCGGGGGCGTTGAACCACCCCTGGTAGCCGCAGAGGATTTTCCCGTCCAGCGTCGAGGTGTCTGCCGCACGGGTTTGCGCCGACGCGGGCGTGGGCAGCAGCAGGATCAAGGCAAGGCAGGCGGCGCGGAATGGTCTCATTTTGCCTCCTCGTTGGGCGCGACTCTACCACATGCTCGGCTAGTGGGGTCGGGCGTCGATCCGCCGGTAGCGGGCCAGGATCAGCAGGTAGGCGCCGAACGCCGCGAGCATGACCGCGACGCCGCCGAGGAGGGGGCCGCCCCAGTATTGGCGGCCGAGGGTTTTCAGGGCCGACTCGATGCCGCCGGCGTGGTCGGCGTCGCGCGTCCAGCCGGCGCGCAGCAGGAACCAGCCGACCATCCCGAACACGATGCCCCGGCCGGCCAGACCGATGCGGCTGACCAGCACCGCCGCCCGGCGGAGGGGTGGCGACAGCGGCGAGAGGTCGAGTTCGTCGCCGAGCTTCGCCCGCGCGGCGCGGTAGAGTTGGAAGCCGCCGAAGATGAGCACGCCGACGCCGGTGCCGATCAACCCCAGCCGGCCGACGACCGGAATCGTCATCGCGCGGGCG
Organism: Tepidisphaeraceae bacterium; assembly: GCA_965260985.1. Lineage (GTDB taxonomy): Bacteria > Planctomycetota > Phycisphaerae > Tepidisphaerales > Tepidisphaeraceae > CBDHCE01. The sequence goes on from CBDHCE010000006.1 coordinate 111,853, forward strand.
CTGATGGTGCGGGCGCCGTTGCCCTCGCCCGCGGCGGCGGGGTAGCCGAAGAGGCCGAAGACGAGCACCGCACAGTAGCCGGCCAGCACGAAGTGCCCCAGCGCGCTGCACGCCATGCCGAACCGCCGAACGATGGCCTTCCACGACCGGCCGAGCCGGTCCGCGTCGGCGGCGGCGCGGAAGGTCTGCCACAGACCGAACAGCAGCAGCCCCGCGCCGATCGCCGCCACCATTGGCGTGCCGAAGGGTTTTTGCATCACCGACCGGATCACGCCGACGTCCCGCCCCAGCCGGCCCGACCAGCCGAGCGCGGTCAGGCCGGCGAGCGCGGCAATGAGCTCGTAGGTCAGCCCCTTGAGCGCGTACCCGGCGCGGGCGACGCGCGGCACCCACCGCCGGGCCTCGCGCTCGTGTGCGTCGGTCATCTGCATCGCGGGTCGAGCATACCATTCGCCCCATGCCCGAAGGCCACTCCATCGCCCGAATCGCCAGGCAGCAGCGGCGCTCCATCGTCGGCAAGCGGTTGGACGTCTCCTCGCCCCAAGGCCGGTTCGCCGACGGCGCGGCGGCGGTCAGCGGCCGCGCGCTCGACCGCATCGAAACCCTCGGCAAGCATTTGTTCTACCACTTCGCCGGCCCGACAATCGTCCACGTCCACCTCGGCATGTACGGCAAGTTTCGCAACCGCCGGGTGCCCAAGGCCGGCAACGTGCCCGAGCCGATGGGCCAGGTGCGGATGCGGCTGCTGCCGATCGAGTCGCCGCGCACCGTCATCGACCTCAGCGGCCCCACCGCCTGCGACGTGCTGACCGACGCGGCGGCCCAATCCATCCGCGACCGCATCGGCCCGGACCTGCTCGACCCCGACGCCGACGCCGGCCGCGCGTGGGACCGCATCTCCAGGAGCCGCGCCCCCATCGGCACGCTGCTGATGGACCAGTCGGTGCTGTGCGGCATCGGCAACGCCTACCGGGCCGAGGTGCTGTACCGCCAGGCGATGCACCCGCTGCGGCCGGGCAAGTCGTTGTCGCGCCAGGAGTTCGACGCCCTCTGGGCCGACGCCGCGGCGCTGCTGCGGATCGGCGTGAAGCACGGCAACATGCTGTGCGTCGACGCCGACGAGCTCGGCAAGCCGCTGTCGGAGGCGACCCGCGCGGACCGCTTCCAGGTCTACCGCCGCGACACCTGCCGGCGGTGCGGGGCGGCGGTGGAGGAACTGAAGTTGGCGGGGCGGCGGTGCTTCCACTGTTCGGCGGAGCAGAGGGAAATCCACGAATGAGCACGAATGGGCACCAATAAGAAGGCCAATCATTCGTGCCGATTCGTGCCCATTCGTGGATTCCGAAGGACCGGCCGCGCTTTACTTCCGCCCGCCCCTTCCGCTATCTATTGCAGATGCCCGACGCCCCGACCGACATCCCGCAGACGAGCCACGACGAGGTCATCCCGATCCTCGACTTCGGCAGCCAGTACGCCCAGCTCATCGCGCGGCGCGTGCGCGAGGCGGGCGTTTATTCCGAACTCGTCCGGCCGGACCTGTCCGTGGCCGACCTGCGCAAGCTGAACCCCAAGGGCGTGATCCTCTCCGGCGGGCCGTCGAGCGTCTACGAAGAGGGCGCGCCGCGCTGCGACCCGAATTTGTTCGACCTCGGCGTGCCGGTCCTGGGCATCTGCTACGGGATGCAACTCGGCGTGCAACTGCTCGGCGGGAAGATCGAGCCCGCCGCCGCCCGCGAGTACGGCCAGGCCAAGCTCACCATGATCGGCGAGGCCGACCCCTTCCTCAAGGGCATCCCCGGCGACGCCACCGTCTGGATGAGCCACGGCGACCAAGTGCTCGATTTGCCCGACGATTTCGTCAGTCTCGCCGCCACCCCCACCTGCCCCTACGCCGCCGCCCGGCACCTCAAGCAGCCGTTCTACGGCGTGCAGTTCCACCCCGAGGTCAGCCACACGCCGCGCGGCGAGCAGATCTTCCAGAACTTTTTGTACGACATCTGCGGCTGCGCCGGCAACTGGTCGATGGGCCAATTCGTCGAGGAGAGCGTCGAGCGGCTGCGAGCGCAGATCGGCACAAAGCGGGTGATCTGCGGCCTCAGCGGCGGGGTCGATTCCTCCGTCACCGCCGCCCTGCTGCACAAGGCGGTGGGGGAGCAGCTCACCTGCATCTTCGTCGACAACGGCCTGCTGCGCAAGCACGAGCGCGAACTGGTCGAGACCACCTTCCGCGGCCACTTCCACGTCGATTTGCGCGTCAGCGACGCCTCGGAGCCATTTCTGAAGGCGCTCGATGGCGTGGCCGACCCGCAGCAGAAGCGGCGGGAGATCGGCCGGGAGTTCATCGCCGCCTTCGCCCGCGAGGCCGCCGGCATCGAGGACGCGGCGTTTCTGGCCCAGGGCACGCTTTACCCCGACGTGATCGAGAGCGGCCACGGCTACGCCGGCACGGCCGCCAACATCAAGCTGCACCACAACGTCGGCGGGCTGCCGGACGACCTCGGCTTCGAGCTCGTCGAACCACTGCGCGAGCTGTTCAAGGACGAAGTCCGCCGCGTCGGCGAGGTGCTCGGCCTGCCTGAGCAGATCGTCTGGCGGCACCCCTTCCCCGGCCCCGGGTTGGCGGTGCGCATCCTCGGCCCGGTCACGCCCGAGCGGCTGACGGTGCTGCGAGACGCCGACGAGATCGTGCTGGAGGAGCTCCGCGCCAACCACCTCTACCGCAAAACCGCCCAGGTCTTCGCCGTGCTGCTGCCGATCGGCACGGTGGGCGTGATGGGGGACCAGCGTTCTTACGACGCGGTGGTGGCGATCCGGGCGGTGGAGTCGAGCGACTTCATGACGGCCGACTGGGCGAGATTGCCGTTCGACGTGCTGGCGACGATGAGCAACCGGATCATCAACGAGGTGCGCGGGGTCAACCGGGTGGTGTACGACATTTCGTCCAAGCCGCCGGCGACGATCGAGTGGGAGTGAGCGAGTGGGAGTGAGCGAGTGGGAGTGAGGGCGCCGGAAAAATAATCTTGACCGCCGGGCGTTCGGCTTGTAGGTTCACCCCGGACCGAGAACTCCCGCCGCCGGCGGGGTAATGCGGCAGGGCCGTCCCGAGAAAGTTTTTGGGTGATGCGCGGCCGGATTGGCCGCCGCGGCATCCGAACACCGGCGGCCACCGTAGCGGTCATCGAGGGGATCACAATAAGGTCAGGGAGAATCACATGCAAGCACTCATCAAGTCCACCCAAACGTCGGCCCGCGCCGCATTAGCCCTGTCCGTCTTGGCCGGCACCGGCCTCCTCGGCGGCTCGGCCGCCCGCGCCGTGAACGTCTACGACAGCCAAGGGTTCGAGTCGTCCGCCGGGTTCCAAGACGGCTTTACGCTGGAGGGCCAGACCGGTGGGACGCCACGGCTGACCTTCCAGTCGCGCGTCGGCACCACCCCCCAGCAGGTTGCCGTGCGAAATCTCTTCGGCGTGAGTGGGAGCTTTGGAGTAGACGTGGAGTACGGCACCGCCATCGTCGATGGAGGTGAGCCGGTCTACACGAACAACTTCACGACGGTGGTCGCGCCGGTCGACACGTCCGTAAACCCCTTCGTGATCGTGAGTTCCGACCTGTTCGTCCGGCAGGCAACGGCCAACACCACCACCCCCGGCACCAACGCCCCGATTTTCGGGCTGAACGCTTCGGCCAACGGCGGCAGCACCAGCACCAACCCCGACACCGTCGGCGCGGCTTACCTTGACTCGGGCACCGGCGAGCTCAGCTACCAGACCAGCGTCGGCGGGACGCCCCAACTTCTGCCGTCGAACATGTTTTACGCGCTCGACGTGTACCACAACCTTACTCTGCAGCTCAACTACACCACCGGGAACTACGACATTCTGGTGGACGGTAAGTTCGTCCTGCCCGCCCCGGTGCCGTTCGCCACGCCCTCCACCACCTACAGCAACACCGACCTCGTGGGTGCCAACAACGTGCCGGGCCAGACGTTTTCCGCCGGCGGTTACTTTGACAACTATTCAATCACCGCCATCCCCGAGCCCGCGTCCCTCGGCCTCATCGCCTTGGCCGGCCTCGCCTGCACCCGCCGGCGGCGGGCTGTGCGGTGAGGGACCGGTCACGTTCGGCCGGGGCCGCAGCGGGTAATAAGATTTCCCTTGCGGCGGGCCGGCAGATCGTCGTATGATGCATGTCTTCGGTCCTGATGCTCACACAAGAGTTTCGCCGGCCGGACTTTAGAAACTGCAAAGGTCGTGACGAATGATGATGAACAAGAAACTGATCGTAACTGCCTCCCTCGCCGCGGTGGCGATGACCGGCTTAGCGGGGGCCCAGGTTTTTCGGCCGGTGCCGGCGGCCTCCCCGTTCCGCTCGAGCTTCAACCCGTTCACGCTGACCGCTTTAACCGCACCGGCCCGGCCGGCGGCGGCCGCACTGTTCCGCGCGCCGGCGGCCCCGGCTTTCGCGGCCCGGGCGTTTGCGGCCCCGGCTTTCGCGGCCCCTGCGTTCTCGCGGGCGGCGGTTGCGGTGGTCCGCCCGACGACCCCGCCCCCGCGGAGCCCGCTCGTCCCGGCCCGCCCGCCGGTCGCCGCCGCCCCGGCTCCGACCCGGCCCGCGCCCGGCACCCTCGGGCCTCCGCCCCGGCCGACGGGCTCGGTCTTCCGTTAATCGGCCCGATCAAGCCTTCTTCTGAAGGGCCAACCTGAAACAGGGCCGCCCTACTCCGTCGCGCCGCGGTTTTTCGAGACCGCGTCGCGGCGGAGTTTCGTTGGTACCATCGAATCTGCCGACGAATCTGCCGAGTCTGCCGAACCATTGTCGCGCCCGCCGGTTGCCACTGGAAACGCGTTCCGCCACTCGCCGACCCGCGGACGCGGCGAGTCCATTCGCTTTGGTGGGCGGAAGCAATTGCTGCCCTCCCGGCTCAAAGGGTTTTTGAGGTGGCTCGGCCGGAGTCCGCCCCGTCGCCTTCACACGGCAGTCGCGGGCGGGATAGACGGGAGTTGCAACAATTTCGCGGCCCAAGACCACTCGGACCGAAACTTGTGGCATGTTGGTTCCGTAGTTATGGCGGCACACCCGCCGCCGCGACCGGATTTTCCACGAGGGCTGCTCGGCTTCGCCCGATCCTTCAGTTGGTCAGTCGGCGGGTGTCAGGGTCCAGGTCAAGTGGGTCAGGAGCAGTTCATGTCCGAGACGAGTCCCGATTTCGATCCGCTGCCGCCCGACGGGGCCGGCCACCGGCTTCCGGCCCGCGCGGGGGACGGCGCGTCGGGCGGCGGGCGGCTGACAAGCCCGGCCAACGGTGCCGTCGGTGGTGCCATCGGTGGTGCCGCCGGTGGTGCCGCCGGTGGCTACGACGGCCCCTACGGCGGGCGGGTGGCGATCGACGGGTCGCGGGCCGGCTACGCGCAGCCTTATGGGCAGCCCTACGGGCAGCCTTACGGGCCGGCCGCCGAGCCCGAGGCGCCGCAGATGGACGTGCCGGCCGTCCTCTGGCGGCGGCGGTGGATCATTCTCGGCGCGGGGCTCATCGGCCTGGCCGTCGGCTTCTTCCTCTACCAGCGGGCCACGCCCCTCTACCAGAGCGTCGCGCAAATCTACGTCCAGCAGAACGGCCCCCGCGTCATGGGCGACAGCGGCCTCTCCGGCGGCAGCGCGAACTACCTCAACACCCAGGCGGAACTCATCCGCTCCACCACCGTCCTCAACGCCTCCGTCAACCGACCCGGCATCTCCGCCCTCAAGACCTTCGACGGCGTGGACAACAAGGTGGGCCTGCTCTCGACCATGCTCACCGTTGACCTCGGCGACAACAACGACATCATGTCCGTCGGCGTCACCGCGCCCGACGCCCAGGACGCCGCCCAACTCGCCAACGCGATCGTCGAGGCCTACACCGACTTCACCAGCAGCGGCAAGAAGAAGACCGCCGACACGGTTTTGGCCGCCCTGCAGTCCGCCCGCGACGTCACCACCCGCCGGCTGGAGGACCTGCACGCCCAGAAGATCGCCTTCAGCCGCGAGCACGGCCTGCTGGTCTACGACACCGGCACCGGCCGCAGCGGCAACATCGTGACGGCCAAGCTCGCCGAACTCTCCGGTGCCCTGACCGCCGCCCAACTCCAGACGGTCGAGGCGAAGCTGCGGAACGAGATGCTCGACGCCGCCGGCACCGACGAGGCCGCCCAGCGGCAGGTGCTGCAGATGATCGCCGCGTCCGATGGCCCCAACGGCGGCCCGGCCGGCGGGTCGGCCGGCGGGTCGGGCAACGCCGACCTCTGGTCGCAGGTCCGCCAGCTCAAGCTCGACCTGAGGACGATGCAGTTCAAGTACGGCGAGGACTACCCCGACGTGGTCGACCTCAAGCGAAAAATCCCGCTCCTCGAAGGCGAGATCAAGGACCTGGACGCCGGCGATTTGCAGTCGCAGGTGGCGGCGATCCGCACCCGCTACAAGGCCGCCCAGCTCAAGGAGGGCGAGCTGCAGAAGGCCTACGACGGCCAGCGCGAGCAGGCGCTGGACGTCAACGCCACCAGCGCGGAGTTCGACAAGCTCGAGTCCGACATCCGCGGCGACGAGGGCTTCCTGGCGAGCATCAACGAGCAGATCAAGCGGATCAACGTCAACGAGGACGCCGGCGGCCCCAGCGTCACCCCCATCGAGACGGCGCGGGTCGCGGGCGTGCCGGTCTCGCCGAAACTGAACAAGAACCTGGGCGGCGGCCTGGTCGGCGGGCTGATGCTTGGCCTCGGCCTGGCGCTGCTGCTGGACGTGGCCGACCCCCGCCTCCGCGGCATCGACGAGATCGGCCGGCTGCTGGAGCTGCCGGTCGTCGGGGTGATCCCCAAGATGAAGGGCAAGCGGTCCCCGTCCGACCGCGGCCTGACGGTGCAGCACCAGCCCCGCGGCGAGGCGGCCGAGGCGTACCGCAACGTCCGCACGGTCGTCTTCTTCGAGCTGCCGACCGACCCGCTCGCCGCCCCGGCGAACGGGGGCAACGGGGGCAACGGGGGAAACGGGGGCAACGGCAACGGGCACCTCGAGCTCGAAAGCCGCGAATTGGGCCGGCCCGCCGGGGCCCGCGCCCGCACGCTGCTGATCACCTCCCCCACGCCGGGCGACGGCAAGACGACGATGGCCGCCAACCTGTCGGTCGCCATGGCCCAGAGCGGCCGGCGCGTGCTGCTGGTCGACGCCGACTGCCGCCGGCCGACCGTCCACAAGATCTTCGAGGTCGCCGACGAGGTCGGCCTCTCGACGCTGATCGCCGACGACGCCGACCCGGCCGTGGCGGTGGTCGCCTCGATCGCGCCGAACCTCGATTTGCTGCCGTGCGGGCCGGTGCCGTCCAACCCGTCGGAAATGCTCAACAGCGGGGCGTTCGCCGATTTGCTGGACGAGTTGGCGCGGGACTACGACATGATCGTGATCGACGCCCCGCCGGTGCTGCCGGTGGCCGACGCGCGGATCCTCTCGGCGCGGGTCGACGCCACGCTGCTGGTGCTGCGGGCGAACAAGAGCAGCCGCAAGACCGCCCAGCACGCCCGCGACAGCCTCGCCCGCGTCGGCGGCCGGGTGCTGGGGGTGGCGGTGAACGACGTGGAGATCAAGAAGCGGCGGTTCGGCGGCTACTCCGAGGGGTACGGCTACGGCGGCTACGGCTACGCCGCCCACGGCTACCACGACGAGGGCCGGGCCGACGCCGCGCCCGGCGGGTCCGCGGCCGCCCCGTCGCCCAAGCCCCGCCGCCGCCCCCCGAAGCCCGCCCAACCCGCGCTGCCGGCCGACGAGGCCTGATCCCACTCCGACGCCTGATCCCACTCCCCCGCGACCTCCCCGCGACCTCCCCGCAAGTTTCGATGCTCGACTCGCTCCCCCCACTGCCGGCGCTGCTCCGTGGCCGCGTGCCGCGCACGCCCGTGGAGGCGGCGGTGGAGTGCCTGATGGCGGTCCTGCTGCTGTTCGCGCCGCTGGCGTTCGGGTCGACCGAGGCGTGGTCGCAGCAGGTCTGCCTGGTGCTGATCGGCGCGATGGCGGTGCTGGTCGCCGGCGACCTGCTGCTGCGGCCGGGGGCGGCGGTGGCGTGGACGTGGGCCTACCTGCCGATCGGCTTTTTCGTGCTGGTGATCGGTTTGCAACTGGCACCGCTGCCGGCGGGGTGGGCGGGGCTGATCTCGCCGCACACGCTGTCGACCAAGGCCGCGCTGCTGAAGGGCGTGCCGGGGGCCGACGCGGGGGCCGGCGGGGAAGGGTCCGCCCAGCCGCTGACGTTTTACGCCCAGGCGACGTGGGCCCAGTTGCGGCTGCTGCTGGCGGTGGTGGCGGTGTTCGCCGTGGTGCTGCAAACCTACCGCCGCGGCGAGCAGGTGAAGGGCCTGCTGCTGGCGGCGGCGGCGTCCGGGGCCGTCGTGGCGGCCATCGCGGTCGGGCAGAACCTCACCCACAGCCCCTACGCCTACGGCCTGCGGCCCGGATCGACCCTCTCGGTCCGCGCCCAGCACCGCAACAGCGGGCCGTTCATGAACTACAGCCACTTCTCGCAGTTCATGAACCTGTCGATCGGCGCGGCGGTCGGCCTGATGCTCGTGCTGGCCGCCGAGGTGCTGGGGACCGGCGGGGCGGACCGGCCGGCGGTGCGGCGGCGCGGCGGCCGACATGACCGCAGGCGGGCGGCGGTCGACCTCGAACCGGGCTCGCCCGCGTCGACCCTCTGGCGGCGGCGGGGCGAGTGGCGGGTGCGGCTGATCGGCGCGCTGGCGGCGTTCGCGGTGGTCGGGGCCGTCACGGTCTTTCTGTCGATGTCGCGGATGGGGATGCTCTCGCTGCTGACCGCCGGCGGCCTCACCGCCGCCGCACTCGCCGTCCGCGGCCGGCGGCGGGGGGGCGAGAGCGACGGCCAAGGGTCGGGCGGCGGGTCGGGGGGCGGGGCGGTGGTCCTCGCGCTCGGCATGGTCGCGCTGGCGGTGCTGCTGGCGACGGGGTTCGACGCCGTTTACGGCCGGCTCGCCACCCTGCGCCACGTCGACACCGCCGAGGGCGGCCGCACGCAGATCCTCGCCGACCTGACGGCGGCGTGGCGGCAGTACCCCGCCGTCGGCCTGGGCCTGGGCACGTTCGAGAAGACCTTCCCGATGTTCGACCACTCGACCATCCCGTACCTCGCCACCCACGCCGAGAACGAGTACGCCCAACTGATGACCGAAACCGGCCTCGCCGGCGTGCTGCCCTGCCTGGCGTTCCTGGCGATCGCGGCGGCGGCGTGGTGGTCGGCGACGTCGCCGACGCTGGCGGCGCGGGCGGGCGGCCGGCGGCCGGTGCAGTACGCGGCGTTCGGCATGGGCTTCGGGCTGACCGCGATCCTGATCCACAGCACCAGCGACTTCGGCCAGCACGTCCCGGCGAACGCCTTTTTGACCGCCACGATGTTCGCCCTGCTGGTCCGCCTGGCCCGCAACGCCCGGCGGACGGCGGCGGCCGGGGGAGTCGGGGGAGTCGGGGGGGCGGGCGAACTGGAGGGCGGCTCGGACGGGTCGGACGGGTCGGCCCCCCCGCCGACGAGCGAGGCCGAGGCCGCCCGCCGCGCCGCCGCCCCCGCCGGCGTCGCCACGCTCGCGGCGCGGTCCGCCCGCGATCGGCAGTCGGCCGCGCCGGCCGCGCCGCGGGCGGGGGGGTGGCAACTCGCCCTCGCCGGCCGGCTCGCGCTGCTGCTGCTGGTCGTGTGCGCCGGCGGGTGGTCGCTCTACTCGGTCGATTTGCAGCGGCGGTCGGTGGTGGCGTCGGTGGCGGCCGACCGGGTGGGGGCGCGGATCGCCGAGGAGGTCAAGCGGACCGGCGAGCCGGGCACGAACGGGGATTACTCGGCCCTGCTCGCCCTCGCCGCCCACGCCGCCGAGCTTCAGCCGGGGGATGTGGACCGGGCATTCGACCTGAACGTGGCGCGGTGGGAGGCGATCGAGCGGAACTTCGACCCGGCGACCGGCCGGCCGGCGGCGGGGTCGCCGGAGGAGGGGTTCGCGCGGCAGATTCTGGGCCGGTTCGACGCCGCCCGCCGGCAGTGCCCGACCGACGGGCGGCTGGCGTCGATGGCGGGGCAGATCGAGCTGTTCGCGCTGGACGACCCGCGCGGCGCGGCCGACGTGCGGCTGGCGTATGCTCTGGCCCCCTACGACCCGGCCGCCTGCCTGAACGCCGGCCGGCTCGATTTGCGGTCGGGCGAGGGTGAGGCGGCGGCGGCGAAGTTCGGCCGGGCGGCGGCGCTGAACTCGTCGATGGCGTCGGCGGTGGTGGCGGAGTACCTCGCCGCCGACCGGCCGGCCGACGCCCTGGCCTTCGCCGCCGGCCGCCGGGGGCCGCTGAACCAGTTGGCGGCGGCGCTGTCGGACCCGACCGAGTTGGCCGTGGCCCTCGCCGGCGATCCGGCCGCCACGCCGGCCGGGGCGGTCGCGCTCGCCGAGGCGGTGGGCCGGCAGGGCCGGTGGTGGGGCGTGGCGGGGTCGGCGCGGGCCGAGGCCGACGCGCTGCTCGAGCGGGAGGCGGCCGGCCCCGATGCCGCGCCGGGCGCGATGGTCGAGCTCGCCGACCGCCGCGCCGCCGAGGGGCAGCGGTCGGCGGCGATCGACCTGGTCCGCCGGGCGTTGGCGCGGGAGTACGGCCAACTCGGCTGGCGGCTGCGGCTGGCGGAACTGCTGGCGGCCGACGGGCAGACCGACGCGGCGATCCGCGAGGCCCAAACCTGCCTCCGCCAGCGGCCCGGCTGGGACCAGGCCGTGCGGCTGATCGAGGATTTGAGCGTCCGCCAGACCGCGGCGGGGTAATCACGCCCGGGCCGGCGAAGCAGGGGTGGGGCAATCTGCCGCGTCGGGGCGGGGGTATTTTGTTTCATCTAATAGCGTCACTTCCGCATCGGCCCAGCGGAACAGGCCGTACTACTTGCCGGGGACGCCAAAGTGAAGCGAAATAATTTGTCTATTCGTGCGATGTGGTCTTGAGTCATGCTGAAACTGTCAGATAATCCTCCCGTCCGGCCGAAGTCGCTGGCGAGCGTTCGGGACGCGGCCGACCCGTGGTGGGTCGGCCACACCAAGGCGCGGGCGGAAAAGGCGTTCGCGTGGGACCTGATCGCCAAGGGCATCCCGCACTTTCTCCCGATGGCGCCGAAGACGACCTTCAGCGGCGGGCGGAAGCGGCACGGCATGACGCCGCTGTTCACCGGCTACGTCTTCTTCAGCGGCGACGCCGAGGCGCGGTATCAGGCCCTGGCGACCGACCGGCTGTGCGGCGTGATCCCGGTCAAGGAGCAGGCGGCGGTGGTGGACGAGCTGGCGGCGATCGAGCTGGCGCTGGAGGCGGGCGAGGCGTTGGACCTCTACCCCGAGCTGGCCGTCGGCAAGACGTGCCGGGTGGCGCGGGGGCCGATGGCGGGCGTGGTCGGCACGGTGGTGAGCCGCGACGACGTGACGCGGCTGGTGCTGCGGGTGAGCGTGCTGGGCACCGGCGCGGCGATCGCGGTGGAGCCGAGCTTTCTGGAGGCGGTGGAGTAGGGGCCCCGAGCGGCCCGTAGCAAGCGGGGGGATGCGGGGAATCGTGAATGGAAGCGCGAGGGGAATCGTGAGGGGGCCGGAGAACCGGCGGCACGGGCCGCCAGGGAAGAATGCCATGAGCCAACCGACCGTCTACCTTCTGGCCTACCTCGGCGCCCTCGCGGCGGCGGCGGGGCTGACGCCGCTGGCGATCCGCTTTGCCAATGCCTGGGGCATGATCGATTTGCCCGGCACGCGGAAGATGCACGACCGGCCGACGCCGCGGACCGGCGGCCTCGCCTTCGCCGCCGCCGCCGTCGGGGCCGCGCTGCTCGCCCTGACCCTCACCGGGGCGTGGCGTGGCGACCAGGCGGCGGTCGGCGAAATCGTCACGCTGCTCGTCGCGGCCGGCGCGATGCTGGCCGTCGGCGTGCTGGACGACGTGGCGGACCTGCCGGGCAAGTTCAAGCTCCTCGCCCTGCTCGCCGCCGCCGCCGCCCTGTGCGGCAGCGGCATCCGCATCGACGAGCTCGTGCTCGACAGCGGCGGGCTGCGGTGGGCGTTGCCGGCGTGGGTGGCGTGGCCGCTGACGATGCTCTTCGTCGCCGGCGTGACGGTGAGCATCAACTTCATCGACGGCCTGGACGGCTTGGCCGGGGGCATCGCGGCGATCGCCACCGGCGTGCTGGCGGTGGGCGTGATCGCCGCGGGGCAGACCGAAATCGGCATCCTGGCGCTGGCGCTGCTCGGGGGGCTGACGGGGTTCCTGATCTACAACTTCAACCCGGCGAAGGTCTTCATGGGCGACGGCGGGAGCATGTTCGTCGGCTTCCTGCTGTCGGGCCTGTGCGTGATGGCGGCGGGGCGGCCGGGCGTGGGGTCAGTGGCGGGGCTGGGGCTGCCGACGCTGGCGTTGTCGATCCCGATCATCGACACCGCCCTGACGATGGTGCGGCGGTCGGTGCTGCAGCGGCGGTCGCTGTTCAGCGCCGAGGACGGCCACGTCCACCACCGCCTGATGGACGCCGGCCTGCACCACCGCCACGTCGTGCTGCTGCTCTACGGCGTGACCCTCGCCGCGGCAGGCGTGGGCGTGGTGGCGACGTTCGCCAGCGGCTGGGCGACCGTCGGCGGCCTGGCGCTGCTCGTGCCGCTGCTGGTCGGCCTGTTCAACGCCGCCGGCTCGACCCGGCTGCGCGAGACGGTCCGCGCCGCCCGGCGCAACCGCGGCCGCTCGCGGCTGGCGGGGCGGTACCGCAAGGCGTTCGAGGACGCGCAACTGCGGTTCGGCAACGCCACCGACTTCGCCGGCTGGTGGGCCGAAACCTGCCGCGCCGCCGCCGCGTTCGACGCCGTGCGGCTGGCCCTGCCCGTCACGCGGCGCGACGGCACCGGCGACCTGCTGCGGTGGTCGAATGCCGACGTCAAGCCCCAGTCCGCCGCATTCCAGACGCTGGAGGCGACCGTGCCGGTGCCCCAGCGGCGGGTGGGCGAGCCGCTGAAGCTCGAGGTCGAGTTCGCCGCCGGCGACGGGGGGGGCAAGTCGCCGAACGGCTCGTCCAACGGCTCGTCCAACGGCTCGTCCGACGGCTCGGTCGACGCCTGCCCCGGCGGCGACCTCGAGTCGGCCGGCCGGCGCTTGGCGCTGTTCACCCGACTGATGCACGAGCACCCGCCGCGCGATTTGACCGGCTCCCCCCGCCGCCGCCGGCCCGCCCCCGCCGGCGAGAAGCCGATCCCCACGAAAAGGCCCGCCCCCGCCGCCGCCCCGCGCGCCGGGGTCGACCTGATGGGTGCCGACACCACCCCCGCCGGCGAGCCGCGCGTCGCCATCGTCCACGACTTCCTCTACACCTACGCCGGCGCCGAGAAGGTGCTGGAGCAGATCCTCGAGGTCTTCCCCCGCGCCGACCTCTTCAGCCTCTTCGACTTTCTGCCCGACGACCAGCGGCACTTCATCCGCAACAAGCCCGTCACCACCAGCTTCATCCAGCGGCTGCCCAAGGCCCGCACCAAGCACCGCGGCTACCTGCCGCTGATGCCCCTCGCCATCGAGCAACTCGACGTCAGCGGCTACGACGTGGTCATCAGCAGCAGCTACCTGGCGGCCAAGGGCGTCATCACCCGGCCCGACCAACTCCACGTCTGCTACTGCCACTCGCCGGTCCGCTTCGCCTGGGACCTGCAGCACCAGTACCTGTCCGAGAGCAAGCTCGCCGGAGGCCACGGGGCGCTGCGGGGCATCAAGGGCCTGGTCGCGCGGGGCGTGCTGCACTACATCCGCCAGTGGGACGCCCGCACCGCCAACGGCGTGGACGTGTTCCTGGCGAACAGCGACTTCGTCGGCCGGCGGATCGACAAGGTCTACCGCCGCCGCAGCACCACGGTCTACCCGCCGGTGGACGTCTCGCACTTCGGGCTGCAAACCGAGAAGCAGGACTTTTACCTCACCGCCAGCCGGATGGTGCCGTACAAGCGGATCGACCTGATCGTCGAGGCGTTCTCCGCCATGCCCGGGCGGCGGCTGGTGGTGATCGGCGAGGGGCCCGAGGCCGAGAGGATCGCCAGGCTCGCCGGCCCGAACATTACGATCCTGGGCCACCAGTCGGGCGAGGCGCTGCGGAGCTACATGCAGCGGGCGAGGGCGTTCGTGTTCGCCGCCGAGGAGGACTTCGGCATCGTGCCGGTCGAGGCGATGGCGTGCGGCACGCCGGTGATCGCCTTCGGCCGCGGCGGCGTTACCGAGAGCGTCGTCGAGGACGTGACCGGCCTGACCTTCCCCGCCCAAACCGCCGACGCCGTCCGCGACGCCGTCGAGCGGTTCGAGCGCCACCCCGGCGGCTGGGACGCCGCCGCCATCCGCCGCCACGCCGAGGGATTCGGCGCAGGCAAGTTCCGCGCCCGCCTCGGCGGCATCGTCCGCGGCGAGTGGCTCGCCTTCAACGGCCGGCGCGGCGGCATCCGCCACGACCGGCCCCTCACCGGCCCCTTCGCCGACCCCGCCGCCGGTTCCGCCGCCGGTTCCACCTCCGCCCAAACGCCCCACCCCCAGGCCGGCCGACGCGCCTTCCCGACCTTCGCCGAGGAGTCTTGACCGCCGGCCGGTTTGGGGCGATCCTACCGGCCCACGTCACACTCTGCCGGCCCCCGACGAAGAGCCTTCCCATGCCCGCCACGCCGCCCGCCGCGACCCCCCCGCCCAGCAAACGCAAGCGCCTGATCCTCGCCGCCGTGGCCCTGCTGGTCGTCGGCGCGGGCGTGGTCGGCGCGGTCGCCTACCGAAAGATCGCCGTCCGCCGCCAGATCGCCGCCGACCGCGACGCCGGCTACGCCCTGCTCGCCGAGGGCCGCTACGGGGCCGCCCTCCACAAGATCGGCCCCTACCTCAACCTGCACCCCGACGACCCCGAGGCGATCTACCAATACGCCCGCGCCCGCCGCGAGGTGCCCCTGCCGCGCAACGCCCACCTGAACGACGCCATCGCCCGCCTCCGCCGCGTGCTCGACCTCAACCCCAAGCGGGCCGACGCCCGGCGCGATCTGCTCGACCTCTACACCCGCGCGGGCCTGCCGAAGGAGGCGCTGGACCTGGCCGACCAACTCGCCGCCCGCGGCCTCGCGCAGGAGCCGGAGGTCATCGCCGCCCGCGCCGTCGCCCTCGCCCGCACCGCCAAGCCGGACGAGGCGCTCAAGCTCGCCCAGCAGTACAACGCCCTCAAGCCCGACGACCTGGAATATCAGACGCTCACGCTGCAACTGTTAAAGCAACTCAAGCGGCCCGACGCGGACATCCTGGGCCGGGCCGAGTCGCTCCGCGCCGCCCACGCCGGCGACCCGCGGTTCGACCTGCTACAGGCCGCGGCGTACGCCGTGGTCGGCAAATCGGCCGAGTCGCTCGACTGGACCCGCCGCGCCGCCGGCACGCCCGAAGGGTCGCCCGCCGCGTCGGACCCGTCGTTCGTGAACCTGCTGGCCGCGCAGTTCGACCGGGCCGGGAAGTTCGCCGAGTCGCTGGACGCCCTCACCCGCGCCGCCGACGCCGCGACCGGCGTGGCCGGGTCCGACTTCCGCCGCCGGGCCGTCGACCGCCTCTGGCAGGCCGGCCGGTTCGCCGACGTGCTGGCGCGGACGGACAAACTCGACCCCGCCGACCGCGACGCCGACGCCGACTCCCTCGGCCTCCGCGCCGCCTCCCTGCGCGCCCTGAACCGCCCGGCCGACGCGGCGACAATTGTCGCGGCCCTCGCCGACCGGAAGGACGACCCGGTGGCCGAGGCGTGGGCCGGCTTCCTCGCCGCCACGTCGGCCGACCAGCCCGAACTCGACACCGCCGCCGTGGCCGCCGCGGCGCGGACGGCGGCGCAGTCGGCCGACCGCGCGGCCTTCCGCCTCGCCCTCGCCGACGCCTACGCCGCCGCCGCCGAACCCGACGCCGCCCGCGCGCAGTACGAGGCCGCCGCCCGGCTCGCCCCCGCCTGGCCCGACCCGCTGCTGGGCCTGCTCAAAATCGCCCCGCCCGGCCAGCCCCTGGCCGAAGCCGCCGCCCGCGACGCCCTCCGCCGCACGGGTTACGAACCCGGCGCGTCCACCCGGCCGTCCACCCGGCCCGCGACCCCAGTCGACCACGCCGTGCTCGACGCCGCCGCCGACGCCCTCGCCGCGCGACTCGCCGTCGCCAAAAAAAGCCGGCCCGATTTGGCCGCCGAAATCGACCGCCTCGCCGCCGCCGCCCTCGCCCAAAACCCCGCCGACGCCCGCGCCCTCGCCGCCCGCGCCGCCGCCCTTGTGCTGACCGACCAGCCCGACGCCGCCCGCGCCGCGGTCGAATCCTTCCTCCATTCCGCCGCCCCCGCCACCCGCCCGGCCGCCGCCGACGCGCCCGACCCGGCCGGGTTCCTCCGCCTCGCCTCACTCAGCGAAAACCAAAACTGGGGCCTGACCGCAAAACTCCTCGACGCCGCCGACCGCCTAATCGGCCCCACGCCCGCCGTCGCCCTCGCCCGCGCGCTGATCGTGGCGAATGGGAAAGACCCCGCCAAGGATTCTGCCGCCGGCCGCGCCGCCCTCGCCGCCGCCGTCCAGACCGCCGGCCCCGACCCCGCCGGCCTCTGGCGCGCCGCCGCCGCCGAGTTCGCCGACCGCACCGACCCCGGCGACGCGGCGAAGCGGCGGTGGGAAACCCTCGCCGACGCCCTGCCGGCCGACGCCGCCCTCCAGCGCCGCGCCGCCGCCGCCCGCAGCGTGCAGGGCGACGCCGACTTCCTCCGCCGCGCCACAGTCCGCCTGGCGAAAGTGGCCGCCGACGACGGCATCACCTGGCGCATCGCCGGCGCGGCGCTGGCCCTCGGCACCGGTTCCGACGGGCCGACGTCCAAGCCGTCTGCGCAGGACGACCCGGCCCTCGTGACCGCCGCCACCGACCTCGCCGCCGTCGTCCGCCGCTACCCCGAGCAGTTCGCCGCCCGCGCGATGCTCGCCCACGTGCTCGACCGCCTGGGCAGCCGCAAGGAGGCGACCGCCGCCCTCGCCGCCGCCGCCGACCGGCCCGCCGCCCCGCCCGAGGTGTTGCTGGCCGCGGCCGAACGCCTCCAGTCCGACGGCGACTTCGCCCGCGCCAAGCCCTACCTCGACCGCGCCGCCGCCCTCCCCCTGGACGACCAACGCCGCCGCCTCCTCGCCGGCCTGCTGGAGCGGCGGGGCGACCGCGACGCCGCCCGGTCCGTGCTGACCGCCGGGAGGTCGACCGCCTCGCCCGCCGACGCGCTGGCGATCGCCCGGCTCGACCGCGCCGCCGGCCGGCTGGACGATGCGGCCCTCGCCACCTTCGCCGCCGGCCGCGACCCCGCCGCCCTCCGCTTCGCCGCCGAAACCTACGCCGCCACCAACCGGCCCGACCGGGCGAAGGCGGCGCTCGACAAACTCGCGGGCCTGAACCTGGCGCCGGGGGCCGCCGAGTTCGCGCGGGGGGAGTACGCCGCGACGCTCGGGCGGTCGGCCGAGGCGGTCGGGCACTTCCGCGCCGCCGCCGACGCCGCGCCGCAGAACGCCAACGCCTGGCGTCGGCTGGCGGGCGAGCAGTTGGCCGCCCGGCAGATGGCCGCCGCCGCCGCGTCGCTGAAGCTCGCCGTGGAAAAGGTGCCGGGCGATCCGGGCCTGTCCCGCGCCGAGGCCGCGCTGAAACAGTTGGGGCCGGACGCCGACAATCTCGCGGCCAAGGTGCCCGACGCCGCCGCCCTGGTCGCCGCGCTGCTCGACCCCGCCGAGTCGCCCGCCGACGCCGACGCCGCGGCCGACGCCTTGGACGTGCTGGCGGCGGCGGTTCCTTCCGACAAGCCGCTGGCCGACTCGGCCGACAAAATCCGGGCGATCGCCGCACGCGCGCCGGGCCTTTTCCCGCTGGCGGCGCTGTCGGCGAAGCTCGACCTCGACGCCGGCCGGTTCGCCCCCGCCCGCGCCACGGCCCTGTCGCTGGCGGGCCGGTACCCGACGGCGGTCGAGCCGCTGGCGCTGGCGGCGCGGGCGTCGGCGTCGGCGGGCGATTGGGCCGCGCTCGCCGACGACGCCGAGGGGTGGCGCAAGCGGTCGGAGGCGGCCGGCCGGCCCCTCAAGCCCGCCGACCTCGCCCTGGCGACGGCCCGCCTGCGGCTGGGCTTCGCCGCGGCCGCCGCGGCGCAGCTCCGGCCCTACCTCGACGCGGCGCGCGCCGACCCCAAGGCCGAGTTGGCGACGTCTTTTCTGTACGCCCAGGCGGAGGTGGCGGCCGGCGAGGGGCCGCGGGCGGCCGAGTTCCTGCGCCCGCTTCTCACCGGGTCATCCGCGGCCCGGCGGCTGTGGATCGTGGCCGCGGGGCAGGCGGCCCCCGACACCGCCGCGGCGATGCTGAAGGAGGCCGGCCCCGCCGTCGCCGGCGGATCGCTGGACGAGCAGATGGCCCTCGCCGCCGCGTGGAATCCGCTGGCGAAAACCGCGCCGACCGAGGCGGCCGACGCGCTGGCGGCCGTGGCGGCGCGGCTCGACGGGCCGGACGGCGCCGAAGCAAGCCCCAAGGCGACCGCCGAGCAGTGGGAGCAGTACGGCATGCTCCGCGAAACCGCCGGCCTGCCGCCCGCCGACGCCTACCGCCGCGCCCTCGCCCTCGACCCCAAGCGGCCGATCGCCGCGAACAACCTGGCGATGGACCTGCTGCGCACCGGCGGCGACAAGGCCGAGGCCGAGCGCCTCGCCCGCTCCGCCGCCGATGTCGACTCGCCCAACCGCGCGTCGTTCCTCGACACCCTCGCCGAGGTGCAGCTCGCCCAGCACCGCCCCGGCGCCGCGGCCGAGAGTTTGGACCGCGCCACCCGGCTGGACCCGAAGACCCCGCAGTGGTGGGTCCACCTCGCCGAGGCCCAGTCCGCCGCCGACCGCCCGTCCGACGCGCGGGCGTCGCTGCAATCCGCCGACCGCCTGATCGCCCGCGACGGGTTGCGTGACGAAAGCCTCCGCCCCCGCCTGGACGCCCTGCGGGCGTCGCTGGGGGCGTCGCTGGGGGCGTCGCTGGGGGCCAAGAAGTAGCGGCGCGGAACCATCCCATCCGTTGGGTGCCACGGCTTGACGTGCTCTTCAACCCGTGCCTTCCGCCCCAAAATCCCCGTGGCCCTAGCGGCCCTGCCGCCGCACCGCCGCCGCCCCCACCCGCTGCTCGGCCAAGGCGGCGCGGAGGGCCGGGCCGGGAATGTCGGCGGGGGCGGGCACAGGGGGATCACCTTCCGCATTGGCCGGGTGTCGCGCTACGAATTGAGCGTGGTGTCCGGCAGATGAGGTTCCACTCCGGTTGGCTGCCGCCCGCATTCCGGGCACCGGTCCGGGGTGGCGCGGAGGTCGTAACCGCACGCCACACACACCCGGCTTTGACCGCTTCGGACCCAAAGACCAAGCCCCCACGAGTGATGCCAGACTCACGAACAGCAGCGGCACACCAACATAGTAACGGGTTGCCCCTAAGCCAAACACATTTTCCCATTTGGAGGTGCCGAAGCGTAAATAGGTCCACCACTTATACGAAGGGTTAACGTAATTTATCCATGCTTCTGGCTGGCGAGACAGGTAAAACTGCCGATCAGTCGGATTTAGCAGGTACTTGACGTAGAAGGCAGGGCTGGCCTTCATCTCAGCCCCAGGGACCAAGTAACCGAATGACGCGCTACCGTGGGAAAACAGTAGAGGGTCATGACTAGCTGAGCGGCCGGCGGCGGCAGAGGTCGAGCAGGACACGGTACAGGTTATCACCCCGATGGTTGAACCGGAACTCGCACTCCTTGAGGTGGAAGAGGAAGGTGTGGGGGTGCATCCCCCGACACCGCGCCAGACGGGTTTTGGCGTAGCCCCAGAAGCTCTCGATCCCGTTGATGTGGTTGCCCCGGTCGGCCGCGTCCGCGAACTCGTTGGCGTCGTGGTTGACCCGCAGGTGCCTGGCGTAGCCGAGGTCGACCGGGCCGTCGCAGCCGCGCCAGCCGTCGGAATGGACCACCGTGTCGAGGGAGACTTTGCCGCGAATCGCCCTGCAAAGCGTGGCTTTCGAGCAGTCGGGCACCAGTTCGGCGTAGACCTTGCCGCCCCGCTTGAAGGTGCCGAAGACGATGGTCTTGCGGCCGGCGCCCCGGCCACGCTTGCCCTTCGCCCGCCTGGGGCCGAGGTAGCTCTCGTCGACCTCGACCTCGCCGGCGAAGGGGCTGGCCGCCTCGCACGCCTCGGCCATGCGCAGCCGCAGCAGGGCCAAGAGGCGGTTGACGGCGTTGCGGTTCAGGCCTGTCAGCGCGGCGATCTGGACGGCCGTCAGGTCGGCCGCGACGTGGCGCAGGAACCGCCGGGAAACGTGCTCCGAAACTCTTGCGCGGCGGAGGTAGCGGTTAGTCATGGCGGCACCGTAGGTTACCGCCGCCGCCGGCCGCTCAGCTAGTCATGACCCACAGTATTGACGTGAATGACGGGCGAGACGCGCGCGTAACCGACTTCGGTGCTGTAGGTCAACGAGTCGAGAAACGCGACCACCGATGCGGCGGACAGAACCAAAAGTAGCATGCGGATGGCCCTCCGCACCCAGAACCGCCAGCCCAAAAGTAGCTTTAGGGAGCGTGGACATTCAGATCCCCCCCGTCACGAACGCGGCGAGTCAGACGAAGCCGGCGAAGTTCGCCGCCTTCTTCTCGTAGCGCGTCGCCAGGCGCCGGCACTGCTTGACCCGCCGGAAGAACCGCCCGATCACGTTGCGGTGGCGGTAGCGTCGGCGGTCGTAGCGCTTCTTGCGCTTGCGGGTCGGGTTCGGGCGGATGCGGGCCCTCGCCCCCACCCGCCGCACGGCCCGGCGGATCGCGTCGCCGTCGTACGCCGCGTCGGCGATCACGTGCCGCGGCCGCAGCCCGTCGAGCAGCACTCCCGCCAGCGGGGCGTCGCCCCGCTGGCCCGGCGTGACGACCAGCCGCAGCAGCCGGCCGGCCCCGTCCACCGCCGCGTGGAGCTTGCCCGTCAGCCCGCCGCGGCTCCTCCCGAGGCACCGCCGCGCGTCGGCGTCTTCTTTTTTTCCGCCGGCAGGCGGCGGCCGGTGGAGGCCGTGGGGTGGGCCTTGACGCTGGTGGAGTCGAGCTGCACCTCGCCGGCCCCTCGGCCCCCTCGGGACCCTCGGGCCGGGCGGGGCCCTCGCCCAGCGCCCGGCCGACCCGCTCCCACACGCCCGCCGCGCGCCAGCGGTCGTGGCGCTTCCACACGCTGTTGGGCCTGCCGAACCGCCAGGGCAGGTCGGCCCAGGGAATGCCGGTCTTGAGCACGAACAGCACCGCGTCGACGAACGGGCGGTTGTCGGCGGCGGTGCGTCCGGGGTCGGCGGCCTTGCCCGGCAGCAGGCCCTCGATCCGCCCCCACTGGGCGTCGGTCAACTCGTGGCGTCTTCTCATGCCGCCATCCTGCGGCAAAAGCCGCGATCGCGCTGCGCCTGAATGTCGGTACTACCTAGAAGGTAGTAACCGTAATAATCTTCGGCGGCACGTCGGGGCCGGCCGAAAGTGATCGAAATGGCGGCCGGGTCGATTGTAAAGTATCCGTCGGCCAGCACTTCGATTGGAGCGGCATTCGGCACCCCCGCGTGGTGGTTGATCGTCTCCAAAATCGTCATAACCGCCTTTTGCTCGTCCTCCAACTTGCCGTCAACGGTCGGCTCGAAAATCTTCTGGACCACCGTCTGGTTGGCCGCGAACGACGTCGGCCCCTTGATGTCGTAACCATCGGCGGTGCCGGACATGGCGAAGCTGATCGGCAGCGGCTTGCCCAAATCGCCGCCGCTGCGGCGGAGGGTGTAGACGCCGGGCCTGTCGACGATGACCGCGTAGCTGACGGTCACGACCCGGCCGCCGTTCGGCGGGGTGCCGCAGGGGCCGGAGCCGAGGGAGAACGCGACGTGCCCCGCCGCCGCCGCCGTGCTGCCGGCGCACGGCGGCCCGGACGTGTTGCCGCCGGAGTGGGCGCCGGCGCCGAAGTGGCCGTCGACGGTGGCGTTCGGGAGCGGCGCGTGGGCCGACGCCGCCTGCGCCGTGCCCGACGGCGAGGCGTGGGGTTTGACGTCCCACGCGACCGCCTGC
>CBDHCE010000007.1:0-362438 GCA_965260985.1 Tepidisphaeraceae bacterium
GGTCCGTCAACCCCGTCGGCCCCGGCAGCGCGCCGAGCTCGCTCTGCTGCGGGATGAAGGAGAGGGGAATGATGCAATTGAAGGAGGCATTGTCGATTTTGCAGGGAATCTTCCTGCGCCTCGCGCAATTTGATCAAATGCCCCACCCGCTCCGCCGGCGTCTCGACGTGGCCGTAGAGCATGGTCGCGTTCGTGTAGAGGCCGAGGTCGTGGGCGGTGCGGTGGACGTCGAACCACTTGTCGGCCCGGACCTTTCCCTTGAAGGCCTCGTCGTGGACGCGGTCGTCGAAGATTTCGGCGCCGCCGCCGGGCAGGCTGCCGAGGCCGGCGGCTCCTTCAACTCGCTCAAGCACCTCGCGCACCGTCCGCCGGCCGATGCGGGCAAGGTGGACGATCTCGATGGCGGTGAAGGCCTTAATGTGCAGTTGCGGGCAGGCGGCGCGGATGCCGCTCATCATGTCGGTGTAGTACTCGAACTTCATCCACGGGTGCAGCCCGCCGACGACGTGGACCTCGGTCGCCCCCGCCTCGGCCGCCTTGACCGCGGTCGCCACCACCTGCTCGACGGGCATTTCGTAGGCGCCCTCCTCGCCGCGCTTGCGGTAGAAGCTGCAGAACTTGCAGGAGAGGGCGCAGACGTTGGTGTAGTTGATGTGGCGGTTGCGGTTGTAGAACGTGCGGTCGCCGTGGAGGCTCTCGCGGACGTGAGTTCGCCAGTCGGCCGACGCCGTGGAGGTCGCGCGTCTCGAACAGCGCGAGGCCGTCGGCGGCGGAGAGCCACTCGCCGACCGGCGACCTTGTCTGCAATCGGGCGAAGGGCGGGGTCGGTGACGCGGAGGGTGTCGGTCATGGCACTCATTAGTACGCGGGCGAACGGGCGGAGTTGATCTTTCAGTCGATTCGGAAGAAAGACTTCCAAAGTAGCCGGGAGGCGGAAGACCCGGTTCTTCGATAGTCGCACATCCCACGTCGGAAAACCGGGGCTTCCGCTCTCCGGCTACTTAAAGCAGCGCGTCCACAATCCCCAGCGTCCCCAGCACCAGACTCACCAGCCCGTTCATCGTGAAGAACGCCATGCCGACCCGCCGCAGATCGCCGCCCCACACCAGCGCGTGCTCAACCAGCAGCAGCCCCGCCGCGACCGCGACGCCGACGAAATAAACCACGCCGAGGTGCGGCGACGCAAACCCGACGCCGATCAGGAAGCCGACCGACAGCAGGTGCGTCGCCCGGCTCACCCACAGCGCCCGCCGGACGCCGAGCATCGCCGGGACGCTGTGGACGCCGGCGGCGCGGTCGAAGTCGAGGTCCTGGCAGCCGTAGATGATGTCGAACCCCGCCGTCCAGCAGAGCACCCCCGCCGCCATCAGCAGCACCGTCGCCGACGCGCCGCCGGCCACCGCGATCCACGCGCAGACCGGGGCGAGGGCGAGGGCGAGGCCGAGGTAGTAGTGGCACAGCGCGGTGAACCGCTTCAGCAGCGGGTAG
This sequence comes from Tepidisphaeraceae bacterium, assembly GCA_965260985.1. Classification (GTDB taxonomy): domain Bacteria; phylum Planctomycetota; class Phycisphaerae; order Tepidisphaerales; family Tepidisphaeraceae; genus CBDHCE01. The sequence continues at coordinate 1,489 of CBDHCE010000007.1, forward strand.
AGGCCGAGGAAGGCCAGCACCGGCACGCCCAGAAGGGCCGGCAGCCAGTTGCCGTAAAAGAGGCCGAAGCCGCTGGCGGCGAGGATGAACCCCGCCGCGCACGCCGCCAGCACCGCCGCCGTGAAGCCCTTGGTCGTCCGGCCCGCCGGGATCGCCCGCCGGGCCGTCCGGGGGTTCTCCGCGTCCATGTCGGCGTCCAGCAGTCGGTTCGCCCCCATCGCAAACGTGCGGGCGAAGACCATGCACAGCAGGATCAGCCCGATCTGCCCGCCCCGCACGCCGCCCGGCACTGTTTGGCCCGCCAGCACCATCGCCAGCAGCGCGAAGGGCAGCGCGAAGACCGTGTGCGCCAATTTGATGTCGCCGGCAAAGGCGTGAAACCTAGCGGCGAGTCGCGGCGGAATCGGGGGGGCGGGTTGAGCGGGTGCGGTGGTCACGGAACGTTAAGACTTCGCCGTTAAGACTTCGCCGCCGGCTCCTCGATCGCCACGGCCACCTCCCACTCGTCGGGCACCGCGAACCGCAGCACCGCCTCGCCGCCATAAACGTGGACCAGCGTGACGTGGACCTGATCCTTCAACTCCGCCACGTCGCCCTCGTCGTCGTCGTCATCGTCCGCCTCGGGCGTCCAGTCGCTGTAGGGGGTGAACGAGTCCTCCGGCTCGCCGGCGGGCTTGTTCAAGCCCTGGAAGGCCACCACCAGCGTCTCGCCGACCTTCAGCGTCTGGCCCTGCTCGGCCGACCCGTCGGGGCTGCGGACGCGGAGCATCGCCGACGCGCCGTCGGCCTGCCCGCTGGCCGCTACCCGGACGCGCACGTCCTGCTCCTCGGTCACGACCGCCGTCTCGTTCGCCGCCAGTTGCAGTAGGTGCATTCGGGTTCAGCTCCTTGGGAAACGGCCGATTCTAGGGGCGGCGGACCCGCCCCGTCACCGGGTCCAGCGGCGGCCGCGGGGCGGCGGGGTCCCACCGCGTCTGCAGCGCGTGCCGCACGCCCACGAGGTCGAGCAGCTTGCCCGCGACGAAGTCGGCGAGCTCCAGGACGCCCTGCGGGTTCAGGTAAAACCCCGGATTGGCCGGGCAGAGGATCGCCCCGGCGTCGTTCAGAACCTTATAGTTGTTCACGTCCAGCGGGCTCAGCGGCATCTCGCGGTGGCAGACGACCAGCCGCCGCCGCTCCTTCAGCGTGACGGCGGCGGCGCGGGAGATCAGGTTGCCCCCCAGCCCCGCCGCCACCTCCGCCAGCGTGTTGCTGCTGCACGGCACGATCACCATGCCGTCGTGCAGGAAACTGCCGCTGGCGAGGACGTCGCCGGTGTCGTTATAGTTGTGCAGCGTGACGCGGTGGTCGGCGGTGCCGGCGAGGGCATCGACGTCGACCGTCTTCAGCCCGAGCTCATCGCTCAGCAGCCGCCGGCCGAGGGGGCTGACGACGAGGTGGACCTCCACCCCCGCCGCCACGAGGCCCTGGACGAACCGCGCCGCGTAAAGTGCCCCGCTGGCCCCGGTGATGGCGGTGACGATTCGCATCGACCGCATCTTACCCGCCGGCGACGCGGGAGGTTTCAGAAGTCGCAGAACCCTGCAACGGCGGAAGGAGCCGGCGGATGGAGCGGACCGTCAAACCCCTCGGCACCAAGGCCTACGGCAGCATCTGCCACCTCCCCGGCAGCCGTCTCGGCCCCGGCGACCACAAACTCAACGCCGGCCAGGCGAAAATCCTCACCGAAAGGGCCCGCGACCGCCACGACGTCATCATCGTGCAGGAAAAGCTCGACGGCTCGAACGTCGCGATCGCCAACGTCGGCGGGAGAATCCTGCCGCTCACGCGCGCCGGCTACGTCGCCACGACCTCGCCCTACGAGCAGCACCACCTGTTCGCCGACTGGGTCCGCCGCAACGCCCCGCGGTTCGACTTTCTGGCCGACGGCGAGCGCGTCAGCGGCGAGTGGCTGGCGCAGGCGCACGGCACGCGGTACGCCCTGACCCACGAGCCGTTCGTCGCGTTCGACCTGTTCGCCGGCCCGACCCGCCTGCCGTTCGAGCAAGCCGCCGCCCGGCTGGACGCGGCGGGGTTGGTCCGCCCGCACGTCATCAGCGTCGGCCCGCCGGTGTCGATCGCCGCCGCGATGGCCGACCTCGGCCCCCGCGGCCGCCACGGCGCGCTCGACCCGGTGGAGGGCGCCGTCTGGCGCGTCGAGCGCCGCGGCGCGGTCGACTTCCTCGGCAAGTACGTCCGGCCGGAGAAGGTCGACGGGGTCTATTTAACCGAGCTCAGCGGCAACCCGACGGTGTGGAACTGGCGGCCGGGGAAGGGCGATTGACACGGGTATGTCTCGCCGTCTACGCTGAGTCCATGCGAACCACGATTCGGATGAACGAGGCACTCGCCGCCGAGGCGAAATCCTTCGCCGGCAGTACGGGCCGAAGTTTCACGCAGTTGGTGGAGGAGTCGCTCCGCTACTTCCTCTCCGAGCGGCCGGAACCGAAGCGTGAGCGGATCGAAATCCTCCGCCACCACGGCTCGCGGCCGGTGGGCGCGGATGAGGTGCAGTGGATCATCGACAACGCGAACGATGAGGACGATTTCCACCAGACCGCGATCATCATGGGCTATCAGCGTCCGGGGTTCCGCGAACCGCTTCCCCCCACCGAATCAAGCAAGGACGAATGAGCATGTACGATGCAGTGCTTCGGGTTCCAGACGTGAATGTTCTGGTCTACGCCCACCGTCCCGACGTGGAGGACAGCGAGATCTACGCCGACTGGCTGGACCGGCACGTCAACTCCGGCAGGGAGTTCGGCATGTCGGGGGCAGTCCTTTGCGGATTCGTCCGGGTTGTGACCGGCGTGAAGTTTCCCAGCGGCGCCACGCCCAAAGCCGAGGCGCTGGAGTTCTGCGACCGCTTCACCGCCTCACTCCGCTGCCGGCTGATCCAGCCCGGCGGCGCGCACTGGCGGATTTTCGGCGAATTGTGCCGGAAGATCAGCAACACCGGAAAGGGCATCTCCGACGCCTCGCACGCGGCAACCGCCATCGAGCACAGTGTCGAGTGGGTCACAAACGACCACGGCTTCGCCAACTACCCCGGCCTCCGCTGGCGGCACCTGCCGTCGGACGAAATCTTCATTAATCCCGGTTAACGCCCCGTGTTTCGCCCGCCACCCGCCCCACGTAGCACACCGCCACCCCGAACGTCAGCGGGTGCTGCTCGACCGCCTCGAACCCCGCCGCCCGCATCAGCTCCACCATTTCCCCCCGGCCGATGAAGGTGTTCACGCTCGCCGAGAGGTAGTGGTACGCCCCGGTCTTGTCGCCGCTGACCAGCGTGGCCGCCCGCGTCAGCACCTGGTTGAAGTAGAAGTTGTAGGCCGCGCCAATCAGCGGGTTCGTCGGCAGCGAGAACTCCAGCACCACCACCCGGCCGCCCGGCCGCAGCACCCGGCGGAACTCCGCCAGCGCCGCCGCCGGGTCCGCCACGTTGCGGATGCCGAAGGCGATGCTCACCACGTCGCAGCACCCGTCCGGCAGCGGCAGGGCGAGGGCGTCACCGGCGAGGTAGGAGACGAATGAACAATACTTGGGCGGGGGGTCATATTTAGCATCAGGAGGAAAATACGGCTTGCCAGTCTTGCCGACCGCCAGCGGCAACATTTCATAGGTAAAATCAATGCCGATGACGTGCTTGCCACGCACCCACGACTTATTCAACTTTGCGAGTCGGCGGGCGTATGTCAGACTCGAATCCCCCGTCCCGCACGCCACGTCCACCACGACCTCATCCGCCTTCACCGCCGACAGCTTCACCGCTCTTTTCCGCCACCGCCGGTCGATGCCCAACGAGAACAGCCGGTTGTTCAGGTCGTAGCTCGGCGCGATGGCGGCGAACATGTCGCGCACCCGCCGCGCCTTGTCCGACGCGGCGTGGGGGTTCTTCAGCTTCTCGGCATCCCAGAGTTCTGGATCGGCGGCGGGGGGGTTCGGCACGGCGAACGGTAGCGGGCGCGGGCCGGGCGTTCCACGCGGCCGGCGTTTCGGCGCTTGCGACTGCCCGCTATACTTGGCTCCGACCGCCTTCGCCGGAGTTTCCCATGCCGCTCGAGCTCAAGGTGTTGCCGGTCTTCCACACGCCGCTGGTCGTGACCCTGCTGCCGCACGTCGACAACAAGGCGCTTGCGGACATCGTCTACCGCCTGCGCGACGCCGGCCTCCTCCACGGCGGCCACGGGGTCGGCGGGCTGCAGACGCAGGGGAACCTGCTGAAAATCGACCGCGAGCCCGTCCGCCAACTCGCCGCCGCCTTCGCCGAGATGATCGCGCAGTTGGGCGTCCCCACCGTGCTGCAGATGGTCGCTTGGTCGGTGCTGGGCCGGCCGGGCGACGCCTCGCTCGACACGCCGCACCACCACCTGCCGTACCACTACAGTGCCGTCTACTACCCCAAGGTTCCATCCCTGCAGGCGCCGGAGGGGAACCTGGTCTTCTTCGACCCGCGCGAGACCTTCGCCGGCGGCCCGCCGGTTCAACTCCCCCCGCAGGAGGGCATGATGGTCCTGTTCCCGTCGTGGCTGAAGCACTCGGTCATCCCCATGCGCAGCGGCACGGGCGACCGCATCAGCATCAGCCTCAACGCGATCATCGGCACGCTGGGCGACGCGGAGAACTACCCGCCCCACCGCGCCAGAAAGCGCGAACACGGCACCGCCGGCCCGCAGGCGTTCGACCCGGCGTCGCCGGAGGAGTTCGACTATCCCGGCGAGCTATGACGCTGGCCCACGGGGTGAACATGGGCATGCAAACGATTGGAACGGTCGATTGACGTCGCCCTTCTTCCGCGCCCCAGAACACCGCCCGCCCAATCGCCGCAATGCCCCGAGCTACCTAGCCTTCGCCAACGGGCAGTTCGGCACCGCACCACGGGCAGAAGTTGATGGTCACGCACGACCGCCCGCCGTCGTGGATGATCAGCCCATAGTCGCCAGACTTCGGCCAGAAATGGACGAGGTGGTCCGTGCATTCGAACGGATCGGGATGCTGGTCGCACGCCTTTTCGACGTTCGCCCGCATCATGTCGCAGCAATGTTTCATCAGGTGATCCCGCGAAAGTCTACGGCCTTCGTCGCCGGCGGCGCGACCATGAAGCGGGCGTTCCGTCATTGGAGGACTCTGCCGCGCTTGGGAAGAGGAGGGAACTCACCCACCGGAAGATGCCGATCGCGCCGAAGATGACGAAGAACGCCACTAATGCGAGCAGGCCGTCAACCCGCAACGCGGCCTGGCCATTGCCAAAACCCCCGTGGCACGGGCGTCCCGCCCGTATGTAGTCCCAAGGGTGTCCCGCCCTTGAATAGGAGATAGCGCTTAGATGGCAGTCATGGATTCTTTTTCGCCAAGGACATGAACACGTTCTAAAAAGTCTCCGAATGATTGCGCTACTTTGGTCAATTCTCCGGTTTCATGGGCTAGGAAGAAGACGGCACAGTGGTCACAAGGAAGATCGGCTTTCCTGAACCCAAAGTCCTCGCTTCCATCTCTTCCCGCCAACACAAGAGGAAAGTCTGCATCTCGATTGGTATTTGCGTGAACCAACGTCTCGTACGGATGAATTCCAGAGCCGGTTGAGTAAACAATGAACTTCCGGCCCTTCAGAAATCCTCCATCAAACTGTAATAAGAAATTCCGAAAGTCATTCGGTAGCGAGAATCCGATGATTTTTTCTACCTCACGCACACGCGCAGCGTCGGCTGGCGCTAAAAGCCCAATGGAACCAATTTTAGTATTTAAGTTCATCACAAATCCTCTGGGCGAAAAGTCACGCCGGCCCTGTCGGCTGAAGGATCGCCTCCCCCGCACCTCACTCCGCCGGCGTCATCGCCACGCCGACGTGACTGTCGGCGCAGCCATAATACAAAAACCACCGCCCGCCGTGGTGGGCGAGGCCCTCGATGAACGTCGTGCCGGCGGCATATTGGCCGGCGCGCTCCCACTCCAGTTCGGGCGAGAGGAACGGCGCGTCGGCCCGGTCGATCAACTTTGCCGGGTCGGCGGCGTCGAACAGGGCTTGGCCGCCGGAGTAGGCCCCGCGGCCGAGCGACGGGTCGGCGGTGCTATCGGTGGCGTTCTTGCCGTTGTAGAGGACCACGATTTTATCGCCCACCACCACCGCCGGCGGGCCGCCCTCGGCCAGGGCGCTGTCGAACTTCCCCGGCCGACGCGGCAGCACCTCCAGCGGCTCTCCGCCGGCGTCCTTCACGACGGTCCAGTCGATCAAATCCGCGCTCGACGCGAGCATCACGTCGCCCTCGCCCCAGTACATCCAGTAGCGGCCGTTGATCTTCGCGGCGACCAATTCGTCGCCGACGAGCCGGCAGACGATCGCGCCGCTCTTGCTGTGCGGGCCGCCGTCGCGGTATTCGGCGAAGGCCGGGCCGTGCTTGTCCCAGTGCAGCAGGTCGGCCGACGTGGCGACCGCGAGCTGCGCCCGGCGGCGGTTCCACTGCGTGTAAGTCATCACCCAGCCGCGGCCGTCGGGCAGGGCGCAGACGCGCGGGTCCTCGCACCCGCCGGGCCACTCGTTCGCCTTCTGATCGTCGTCGGCCGGGAAGAGCACGGGGCGGTCGCGGACGGCGAAGCTCAGGCCGTCGGCGCTGTCGGCGTAGCCGATCCGGCTGGTGTGCCGGCCGATCTGCATCTCGCCCGAATCGTCCTCGGCGCGGAACAGCAGGGCGACCTTCCCCTCCCTCGTGGCGGCGGCGGGGTTGAAGGCATGGAGCTTGTCCCAGCCGACGGTCCGCCCCGCGAGCGGGTCGGCGAAGGCGTGATGCCCCGGCCCCAGCACCGGCCGGGCCTCGGGCGGGCGGGCGAAGGTGCCCAGCAGCGTCGCGCCGTCGGCGGCGGGGCGGGGAGTTGGTCTCTGCATCGTCGTTCCTTCCCGCGGGCGACCACCCAAGGTATCGGCCGGGCGGAAACGTGGCAAGCCCCGCGGAGGGCGACTTTCGATTCCGACGGCGGGAGGATACTGTTGTGTTGCCGCGTCGGCCGCCGGAAGATCGGCAGGCGGTCGACTCTAGCAATCCAGAGGGAACTATGAAACCCACACCGCTCCTCGCGCTCGCCGGGTTCGCAGCCTTGCTCGCGGCCTTGCTAACGGCCGCCCCCGCGTCGGCGGCGCCGGCGGATTACTTCGGCATCCGCGTCGTCGACGCCGACACCGGCCGGGGCGTGCCGCTGGTCGAGCTGCGGACGACCTACAAGCAACGCTACTACACCGACAGCAACGGCTACGTCGCGTTCGACGAGCCGGGGCTGGCGGGCAAGGCAATCTGGTTCACGATCTCGACCTGGGGCTACGAGGAGATTGCCGGGCCGTTCGGCACCAGCGGCAAGTCGCTGAAGATTCGGCCGGGCAAATTTGAGACGGTGAAACTGAAGCGCGTGAACATCGCCGAGCGACTTTACCGCCAAACCGGCTACGGCATTTACCGCGACACGGTGCTGCTGGGCAAGCGGGCGCCAATTCCCGAACCGGTCATCAACGGCCAAGTCGCGGGGTCGGACACGGTGCAGACGGCGGTTTACAAGGGAAAAATGCGGTGGTTCTGGCAGGACACCGACCGGTTCTCCTTCCCCCTCGGCAACTTCAGCATGACTGGCGCCACCTCGGCCCTGCCCGCGAAACTTGACCCGGACCAAGGCATCGCCTTCGACTACTTCACCGAACAGCCCGGCGGGTTCGCCAAGAAGATGGCGGAGGTGGACCAGGGCGGCGCGTCGCGGCCGGTCTGGGCGGACGGGCTGATGGTCGTCAAAGATGCCGCCGGCAAGGAGCGATTGCTGGGGCACTACGCGGCGGCGAACGCGGACTTCAGCGTGTCGCAGGTCGGCCTGCTGATCTACGACGACGCGGCCGACGTCTTCAAGGAACTCAAGCGGATCGAGAATTTCAAGTCGACCAAACTCTACCCCGGCGGCCACCCGTTCCGGGCGCGCGACGGCGGGGTCGATTACTACTACGTCTCGGGGCCGGACGCGGGCGTGCGGGTGAAGGCCGATTTCGAGAGCGCCCGCGACCCGACGGCGTATGAGGGCTTCACCTGCCTCAAGCCCGATTCGCCGACCGACCCGGACCGGGCGGAAGTCGACCGCGACGCCTCGGGCACCCCCAAGTGGGCGTGGCGGCGCGGCGTCGAGCCGCTGGACGGCGGCGACGTCGAGCAACTGATCAAGGCCGGCAAGATGAAGCCCGGCGAGGCGCCCGTGCAACTGCGCGACGCCGGCGGCAAGCCCATCGCGGTGGCCGGCGGGTCGGTGGCGTGGAACCCGTACCTGAAGAAGTGGACGTTCCTCTTCGGCCAAAAGCTCGGCGACAGCGTGGTGGGCGAAATCTGGTTCGCCGTCGCCGACGCCCCCGAGGGGCCGTGGCGCGACGCGGTGAAGGTGGCAACGCACGCGATGAAGGACCAGAACATGGACTTTTACAACCCGATGCAGCACCCGGAACTGTCGCGCGGCGGCGGGCGGTACGTCTACTTCGAGGGCACGTTCGTGAACACCTTCAGCGGCACGAAAACCCCGGTGCCGCTTTATGATTACAACAACGTGATGTACCGCATCGATTTGGCCGACCCGCGGATGAAGCTGCCCGACCCGCCGCCGGGCCTGAGCGATGCGAAGCCGTCGCCGGCGGAGTGAACTCTCGAACCCCGGACCTTATGAAGCTGATCCACCTCCCCGCAGTGCTCACCCTGTTCCTCTGCGCCGCAGCGAGCGCGGGCGTGCAGACCCTCGACCTCGACGGCGTGTGGGCGCTGCGGCAGCAGGGCAAGGCCGAGCAGATCCGCGCCACCGTCCCGGGCGTCGTCCACACCGACCTGCTCGCGGCCGGCAGGATTCCCGACCCGTTCGACGGCAAGAACGAGGAGACGCTTCAGTGGATCGGCGAAGCGGCGTGGACCTACTCGCGCTCGTTCGACGTGCCGGCCGACTTGCTGAAAAGGTCGCACCTCCTGCTCCGCTGCGAGGGGATGGACACGGTGGCGTCCATCACGCTGAACGGGCGGGAGGTGGGCGAGACGGACAACATGTTCCGCGCCTACGAGTTCGACGTGAGGCCGCTGCTGAAGGCGGGGGGCAACACGATTGCGATCACCTTCTCGCCGATCCGGCCGTACATTGACGCGCAGATCGAATCGGCGAAGAAGAACCTGACCGGCCCCGCGACGTGGTTCGACGGGATGCCGATGGTCCGCAAGCCCGTCTACTCCGAGGGGTGGGACTTCGGCCCGCGGTTCTTCACCGCCGGCATCTGGAAGCCGATCAAGCTCGTCGCCTGGGACGCGGCGCGACTCACCTACGTCACCGTCGATCAAACCCTCCACGGCGACCTCGCAGCCGGCAAGGCGACGAGCGCGGACCTGTCGATCACCGCCCACGCGGACGTGGACGCGGCGGCGAACAACCTCACCGCCACCGCGACCGTTTCGCTCGACGGCAAGCGGGTCACCCAGGCGTCCGGCCCCGTCTCCGGCGAAGCCACGCCGCTCGCGCTCAATATCGAACAGCCGAAACTATGGTTCCCGGCGGGCCTCGGCAAACATCCGCTGTACGAAATCGCGGTGGAGGTGAAGGACGCCGGCGGCGCGGTGGTCGACCGCCACGCGCAGCGCATCGGCCTCCGCCGCGTCGAGCTGCTGCCCAAGACCGGCGACCGCCCGCTGCGGCTGCGCGTCAACGGGCGCGAGATTTTCGCCAAGGGGGCGAACTGGATTCCGCCGGACATGTTCGCGCCGCGCGCCACGCCCGAGCACGTCCGCAAGTTGCTCGAACAGGCGGCGGGCGCGAACTTCAATTCGCTGCGCGTCTGGGGCGGCGGGTACTACCCCGGCGACGACTTTTTCGACGCCGCCGACGAGCTCGGCCTGCTGATCTGGATGGACTTCGCCTACGCCTGCAAAGCCTACCCCATCGGCAACCCGGCGTGGGCCCAGAACGTGAAGGAGGAGACCGTCGGCGTCGTCCGCCGGCTGCGGCACCACCCGTCGATGGCCGTCTGGTGCGGCAACAATGAGGTCGAGGCGATCGTGAAGAACTACGGCGTGATGGGCCAGGCCGATTACGACAAACTCTTCCACGGCCTGATCGGCGAAACCGTCAAGGCCGAGTACCCCGCCGCCCAGTACGTCGGCGGCAGCCCCGAGGCGGGGGATGAGCACAACTGGTGGGTCTGGCACATCGGCGCGGACTTCGAGAAGTACCGCGAGAGCCACGGCTGGATGACCGAGTTCGGCTTCCAGTCCTTTCCCGAGCCCGCCACCGTCGACACCTACACGACCCCCGCCGACCGCAACTCGGTGAAGTCGGACGTGATGCTGTTCCACCAGAACAACAAGAATGGAAACGACATCATCTTGGGCCAGATGGCGAAGTATTTCCGCCCGGCCAAGGATTTCGACGCGACGTTGTGGCTCAGCCAGATCAACCAAGCCTACGGCATGTGCATCGGCGTCGAGCACTGGTGCAGCGATTGGCCCCGGTCCAGCGGCTCCTACGTCTGGCAATACGACGACTGCTGGCCGGGGCCGACGTGGGCGTGCGTCGACTACTTCGGCCGGCCCAAGGCGGTGCTCTACCGCCTCCGCCACGCCTACGCGCCGCTGATGGTGACGGGCGTGTTCGACCCGCAAAGCGGCACGGTGGCGGTCGACGTCGTCAGCGAGTTCGACGCGCCGCAGCAGGTCGCCGTGGCGTGGAAAATGACGGATTTGGCGGGCAAGACGATCAAGCAGGGCAAGGCGACCGTCGCGGCGAAGGCCGGCACCGCGAGCGCGGCCGTTCCGAAGATCGACCTGTCCGAACCGCTGAAGCAGGCCGGCGGGCCCGCATCAACACTGCTGTGGCTGGATGCGAAAACCGATGGCGGACTCGAGGCCCAGCACGTCGTCTTCCTCGCCCGGCCGAAGGAATTAAACCTGCCCAACCCCGGCCTGTCGATGGACGTGAAAACAGCCGGCGACGGCTTCGACGTGACCCTCACCGCCCAGCACCCGGCCCTGTGGGCGTGGCTCACCCTCGACGGCGACCCGGCCGCGGCGCTCTCGGACAACTTCATCGACCTCGACCCCGCCGCCCCCGCCACGATCCGCCTGACGCCGAGCAAGCCGATGGACCTGAATGCCGTGAAGTCGGCCCTCCACGCCCGAAGCCTGTACGACACCTACCAGAGCTCGCCAGCGCCGACGTCGCCCTGACGAACCATCTCGCCGGGCCGTTCAGTGGTCGGACTTGCCGATCCCGTCGAGGTCGGCCAGCGCGTCGGCCGGCAGCGAAAGCTCCGCCGCCGCAAGGTTCTCCCGCAGGTGCTCCGGCGAGGACGTGCCGGGGATCAGCAGAAGGTTCGGCGAGCGCCGCAGCAGCCACGCGAGCGCGACCTGCATCGGCGTCGCGTCCAGCCGCGCCGCCACGTCCGACAGCGTAGATGACTGCAACGGCGTGAACCCGCCCAGCGGGAAGAACGGCACATACGCGATGCCCGCGGCCGCCAGCGCGTCGATCATGGCATCATCCTCGCGGTGGGCGAGGTTGTATTGGTTCTGCACGCACACAACATCCACGAGGCCGCGGCCCTGCTCGACCTGCGTCGGCGTCACGTTGCTCAGGCCGATGTGCCGGATCAACCCCTGCCGCTGAAGTTCGGCCAGGGCGGTCAGTTGCGGCTCGACGGACCCCTCGGCCGGGCCGTGGCCCGCGCCGCCGCCCATCATCCGCATGTTCACCACTTCCATCGCGTCGAGGCCGAGGTTGCGGAGGTTGTCGTGGACGGCGGCCTTGAGCGCGTCGGCCGACATGGCCGGGTTCCACGAGCCGTCCGCCCCGCGGGCGGCGCCGACCTTCGTGACGATGGCGAGGTCGTCGGGGTAGGGGTGCAGCGCCTCGCGGATGATTTCGTTGGTGACGTGCGGGCCGTAGAAGTCGCTGGTGTCGATGTGATTCACGCCGGCGGCCACGGCGTCGCGCAACACCTTCACCGCGGCGTCGAGGTCCTTCGGCGGGCCGAACACGCCCTTGCCGGCAAGTTGCATCGCGCCGTAGCCCATGCGATTCACGACGCGGCCGCCGAGGCGGAACGTGCCGTCGAAAGATGTAGAAGTCATGGCCCTAGTCTCCCGCAAACGTGAGGAAGCGACGCCGGCCCGTGCGGCCCGGCCATGGCTGACTTTAGGTTGCGACGCCCGAAAAAGCAGCGGGTGCCGGGGAGCCCTTGCACACATAGCTGCGCGCCTGTAGGTGCCACGGGTTGAGGTACTCCCCAACCCGTGCCGGACGGCGTCCGAAGACCGCGAGGCACGGGTAGGCGAGCACGCCAATCCGTGGAGGATTTCGCATGAAGGGTTCTTTTTGTGATCATAACTGTCCGCCGGACAGACGTTTGAGCCACTTTTTTCCATGTGGGCCGCAGCCGCGCAACGTGGCATGGGCGTCCCGCCCATGGTCCGTCCCAAGGGCGTCCAGCCCTTGCCGAAACCGCGCCGGACGGGCCAGGGGCAAGATGCCCCTGTGACGGACCATGGGCGGGACGCCCATGCCACGCCAAACCGCCCGGCGCGGGCCCGTCCTAATCCTTCGTGCGAAATCCTCCGTGGCACCCGTATCGAATCGATCTGCCACGGGTCATTCGCGCTAGCGCGGGGCGATCCCGCGTCGGTGGAACGCGCCGGCGAGGGCGAGGGCACCGAGCGTTCCGAAACCCGCCAGGGCGGCCGACGGCAGCGGCACGACGGCCGGCGTCGTCCCGCCAGTGCCCCCGCCGGCGTCGAGCGGGGTGAACAGCAGGCTCGTGGTGAACGGCGCGAACTCCAGGCCCGCCTCGTCGTCGGCCGAGCTTTGCAGGGTGTAGGTGAAGCGGTAGGTGCCGCCGGCCAGCTCGCCGCTGACGGACTGGCCGCTGGCATCGAAGCCGCGGAAGGCGGCGAGGGTGAGGTCCACGTCCGGGCCGCCGAAGGCCGCGTCGCCGGTGAGGGTCGCCAAACCGAACCCGTTGGCCGTTCCGTTCGAGGGGTCGAAGGTGTACCGCTGCGGGCCGTCCAGCACGAACGTGGTGTCGATCACCGTCTTGAACGACGTCACCGGCCGCAGGGCGAGGTCGGCACCGACCACGAGATTGCCCGAGAACGTCGCGCGGATGCCGTCGGCGTCCAGCATCGAGGTCTGCGTGATGCTCGCGCCCGCCGACCCCGCGCCCGCCCCGGCCACCTTCGCGGGAATGCGCATCGACGCGCTGGCGGTGCGGTCGAACCCGCCGAAGTCCATCGACACCCGCCGCTCCATGTCCGGCGCGCCGTTGCCGATGTCCACGCTCGCCTCGACGTACCGCATCTGCGTCAAATACGTCGGCCCCGCCTGCGCCGCGGCGCACGCCAGAATCGACAGTGCCGCAGCCCCAACCATCACGCGCTTCGCCATCTTCATGTTCGTCCTAAACTTTCTCCTAATGCTGCAAACGCCGGCCGCTTCGGCGGTCGGTCCTACCCCACAAGACACGCCGGCAGCTCGAAGGTTAGAAATAATATCGGACCGACCGCCCGAACGCCGCCGCCAGGCAGACCCCCGCCGCCAGCACCACCGCCCAGCCGATGTCGGGCTGCAAACCGTGGGTCAGCCGCGTGAGTTCCGGCCACCAATCGGGGTTCGAGTTGGTCATCGACGCCAGCATGAAGGAGGCCGCGACGGCCGTGATCGCCAGGTGCAGCAGCGTGAATCCGACGCCGACGCCGGCGAACAGCGCGGTGGCGGCCGCCCCCCACACCAGGTAGCGCTCGTGCATCTGCGGCACCAGCGCGACCAGCAGCACCCACGGCGCCGCCAGCGCGATCAGCACCCGCGCGTCGCCGCGCCGCGACTGCCGGGCGGCCGCCCACGCGCACAAACCGAGCGTCAGAAAGTAGGCGACGCGAAGGACCGACCGGCAGTCGTATGCCGAGTGAACCGACCACCACGCGCCGGGCGGCCCCCAGTCGAAATGCACCGGCGTGTCGATCTGCCACCCCCACCGCGCCGCCAGCAGGGCGGGCAGGTTGCCGACGCCGCGGGTCATGTCGGGGTACTGCTCGGTCCCCCGCGCGAAGCCGACGGTGTACCACGACCAACTGCCGCCGAAGCGGGTGCCGCCGAGGAAGATCGTCAGCCCGACCAGCAGCAGGGCGGCGGCGAGGCGGGTCCGGCGGGTCGGCAGCAGCCACGCCGCCGCCGCCACGCCGCCGGCCAGCAGCAGGGCGGTGCCGATGCGGGAAAAGTCGCCCAGGTACGGCCACGCGACCAGCCCCGCCAGCACGATGGTGGCGAGGACCGCCAGCCGCTTGGGGATCAGCCGCAGCCGGCGGGCGGGCAGGATCAGCAGGCCCGCCAGCACGGCCGTCACCACCGCCGTCTCGGCCAAACCGGTGCGGATGAGGAACGGCCAGACGATCAGCCCCGCCGCCAGCACGAACCCCGCCGCGACGCGCAGGGCGGTCGACCACCGCCCCTCGAAGATCGGCCAGAGGAGGAAGATCGGCGCCGCCAGCAGGACCTGCCCCTTCAGCATCGCTCCGACCCCAATCGCCGCGCCGGCGAGGGTCGCGCGGTCGGTGCTGACGAGGTACGCCGCCCAGAGGTAGGCGGGGATGATCCAGGTGTCCCACTGCGGCCAGGCGTGGGCGTCGATCAGCACGGCGGGGTTGAACCACAGCAGCGCCGCGGCGGCGAGTCCGGCGAAGACCGGCCGGGGGGCGAGCGGGTCGACCTCCACCGCCCCGCGCGAGCCGCTCCGCCGGACCCAGTGGTGGACGAGCAGGAACGCCGCCAGCGCGGCCAGGGCGGCGGCGAACGCATTGCCCTCCAGCATCGGCCCGGTCACGTCGTCCTGCCACCTGCGTTGGTCGGGCGCGTCGGCGCGAACGGCGCGGACCCACATCGACACCGCCAGCAGGCGCAGCGGCGGGTAGTCCAGCCGGTCGCCGGGCGAATCGGCCTGCAAGTCGATGACCGCCTGCCACCCCGCCAGCATTGCCGAGAGCGTGGGAACGGCCGCCTTGTTGCCGTGGGCGCGCTCGATTTGCAGCGCCTCGCGGCGGACGCGCTTGCCCCAGTTCCAGCCGTTGGTCACGTCGCCGGTGAAGCGGATGGGGGCGGTGTAGGTCCAGACCCAGGCGCGCAGGTCGGTGCCGAGGCGGAAGGCGTAGAGGGAGAGGAGGATCGCTAGGGTGAGGACGGTGAGTCGGGCGAGGGTCTTTCGGGCCGCCGCCCTGAAGGGCGGGGCTTTTGGGGTGGGGTGATCGGTTCGCGGCGGGGCGAGGGCAAGGGTCGTCACGGGTCGGCCCTTCCCGGCGCGGCGAGCGCGCGCTCGATGCGCGGGTCGGGGATGAGCCACATCAGCGCGACCGCGACGTACAGCCCGCACGCGACCCAGCGCGAGGCGAACGCCAGCGGGATCGCCGCGACGTAAAGGAGCGGCGAGACCTTGCCCTTCCAGTCGACCGCGAGTGCCATGGCGAGGGCGGACCCGACGCCGTTTCGCCGGATCAGCAGCCGCTGCAGCAGGTAGTAGGCGAGCGACGCCATCAGCAGGACCGCGCCGTAGGCGGCCACCGGCGTTGGGGCGAAGCGCGTGTCGCCGACCCAGGCGGTGGTGAAGGGGACCAGCGAGAGCCAGAAGAGCAGGTGGAGGTTCGCCCACAGCACCGCCCCGCCCACCCGCCGCGACGCCTGTAGCAGGTGGTGGTGGTTGTTCCAGTAGATGCCGATGAAGACGAAGCTCAGCAGGTAGGAGAGCAGCACCGGCACAAGCGGCCGAAGCCCGGCCAGTCCCGGCTCATGCGGCGGGCGGAGCTCCAGCACCATGATGGTGATGAGGATCGCCAGCACGCCGTCGGTGAACGCTTCGGGTCGGCCCGTGGGCATGGGCGGGAGTGTAGCGGAAATGCCGTGGCACGGGCGTCCCGCCCGCGCGCCGCAATCCCCTCCCCCCGACCGCTGCGCCGGGCGCTGCGCCGCAGATTCCCGGCGCGACGCCGGAGTTGGAGCGGTGCGTAAGTGCTTATGGCGGGGTGCCACGGGTTGACGTACTGGTCAACCCGTGTCTTCCGTAGGTCAAAGCCGCCCGGCACGGGTTGGGCGTACCCAACCCGTGCACCCAGATTGAACCCGCTAGGACGAAACGCGCACCGCTCCAGCGTCGGTGAAGGAGCCGTTGATCTCGGTCAACGCGCGTTTTCCCTCGGTCAGCGTGCCGTTGACGTCGGTAAACGCGCCGCTGCTATCGGTAAACGAGTCGTTGACGTCGGTAAACGAGCCGTTGCCTTCGGTAAACGCGCGGTTGACCGCGGTAAACGCGCGGTTTCCCTCGGTAAACGAGGCGTTTACCGCGGTAAACGGCTCGTTTACCGAGGGAAAAAACGGACATTTTGACGCGGTTGTGGGCGGGCTACCCTCAGACGCGGGACACTATCGGGCGTGGCGGATTGGGGCGGACCCCCTGCGGCCGGCGGGGCGGCGGACCGATGATGCGGGAGGAGCGGGTGCGGGACGAGCGGGCGGGGGTAGAGTGGACGGCGCGGCGGAGAGGAAGCGGCGGCCGTCGGTTGTCCACATGGCCCCAGTGGTGTCGGCCGACGATCACTTGAGGTTCGCCAGCACGTCGTCGGTGAATGCGTCCAGTCGGCCCGTGGGCATGGGCGGGCGTGTAGCGGAAACGGGCGAATGTTCGCCGCTTGCGGCTTCGCAAAGAAAGGGGAGTGCCGAGACGTCAACGAAAGCAGGATTTCTTTGCGAAGCCGCAAGCGGCGGGGCGGCAATGATCGGCCGACGCTCACTTCAGGTTCGCCACCAGCTTCTCAACCTCGGGCTGAGCGGCCTGGTAATGGCTGGGAGTGGTGCTGACGACAATCTTGTAAAACCAGTCACCCATGCGGAACACAACGGTTCGGCCATGAAGCTTGAGGCCCGAGAGGGTCTCGCCCGTCGTCTCGTACTCCAGCGTCTCGTGCCCCGCGAGGGTGCCGGGTTTCGGGTTTGTGAAGTGCAGATTCTTCTCCAGCTTCGCGAGGGCGGCATTCGCTTTGGCGAACCCCGCGTAAGCCGTCAGATCGACGTAATCCGAAGTTGGGGCGGCCGCCAGACCGACGAAAATCATCGGGCCGGTATGTACCGCCTCTTGATGAAAGCTACCCTTCGCCGGGACCCGGTCGCGCCAGCCGGCAGGCAGCGGGTCGATCCGCGCCGGGGCGTCCGCCGGCTTGGTCGCCGGGGCCGCGGCGAGCGTGAGCAGCGAGAGGAAGAGCACGGCGTAGGTCGTATTGTTTCGCATAGTGGGGGCCATTGGGACGATCGTTTCTTTGCGAAGCCGCGAGCGGCGGGGCGGTCAGTGCGACTCCGCGTCCACCGTCTCGCCCTCCTCGACCGCCGACGGCAGGGCGCGCCGGCCGGGCTCGACGGCGCCACCCGATCCGCCCTTCGCCGGCGGCAGCCGCTTGTCGTCGGCCAGCACTTCGGCGACGTATTCCTTGATCCGCTCGTCGTTCATCAACTGGCTCATCAGCACCCGGCGGTAGCCGGCGGAGCGCATCGACTCCTTCACCGTGTCGTCGCGCTCGCTCTTGAGCTTCTCGTTCTGGCGGTGCAGCGCCTCCTCCAGCGACTCGTTCTCGAGCAGCAGGGCGTACATCGCGTCGGCGCGCTTGCCGCCGCCGTTGAACAGCCCGCCGTAGCCGGCCGCCTTTTTGCGGTACTCCTCCAGGCGGTCGCCCAGCAGGGAGAGCTTCTCCTTCATGTCGGCGTTCTCGGTCTTCAGGTCGGCCATCTCGGTCTCGTAAACCTGCTTGAAGCCGCGCTGGGCGGTGAACAGCTCCTTCTCCTTTTCCCCCATGAGTTTGCGGCTGCCCGCGGCGCCGGCCCACTTGCCCAGCCGCCAGCCGACGTACAGCAGCAGCAGGGCCGCCACGCCGCAGAGGATGTAGAACATCACCTCCACCGTGCTGCTGTTGAAGCGCGGCAGGACGGAGAAGCCCTCGGACTGGGCGAGCGGGGGGACGAAAAGGGTCGGGTTCAGCATGTCGCGCCCACTATAGCGGCACCGCCCGGCGGTGAAAATGCCCGGCCGCTAATCCCAGGTCTTGCGGTCGTCCTCGAGCTCGTCGCGGCCCTCGCACTTCCACTGGTACGCGCCGTCGAGGTGGGCGCCGCGGCTGAGCATGTGCGCGCCGACCGGGGCGGCGACGAACTGGAAGAGGATCACCAGGATCGACTTGGTGATCACCCCGACGATCACGTCGCGGTGGGCCGTGGTGGCGGCGACGGCGGAGGCGACGCCCTCCCCCCCGCCCGCCGACTCGGCCGGGGCGGCGGGGTTGGCGAGGTGGAACACCGCCGCCAGCATCATCCCGCTCAGCCCCAGCGTCAGGCACTTGCTCCCCGCGTGCATGCGCGAGTAAAAGTCCGGCAGCCGCCACAGCCCCGCCGCCCCCACGAGCATGAAGAACAGCCCGAAGAGCAGCGCGGCGACGGTCAGGAGGTTGAGGGCGAGGCTCATGGTGCGTGGTGCGGGGTCCGTTGTCTGTTGTCTGTTGTCTGTTGTCAATTGGAAGATACTACGAGCCGGGCCGTCAAAGCACTCCAGATGCTCGCGCGGCACCCCTGGCTCACCGCGACCACGGATTCGACTGGCCGGTCTCCTCCATGCGGCGGCGCATCGCGCCGATCATTTCGGCGTGCTGGGCCATCTCGACGGGGTCGGGACGCTGGAAGATGTTGCGGGCGGGGCGGTCGGGCTGCTGGGTGCCGCCGGCGGGCTTGGCCGCGCCGGCGGCGGGCTTGGCGGCGGAGGTGCTGCCTTGGCCGTTCTGGCCGCCGGGCGGTCGGTTGCCCCGACCGCCGCCCCCGCCGCCCCCGCTGCGGTTGCCGCGATTTTTCATCATGTCGTCGAGGTAGGCGTCGCGCTCGGCCTTGGTCTTCAGGTCGAAGAAGGCCGCCATCCGCTCGCGGCCCTGGGCGCGCCAGAGGTTGCGCATGGCGGCGCGGCGGTCGTCGTCGCTCAGGCCCGCCAGCGCGTCGTTGCCCTGCTTCATGGTCGCCATCATCGCCTCGCGGTACGGCTGCTGCTTGTCCGGCGGCAGCTTCTCGAAGGCGTCGGAGCCGACGTATTTCGCCACGGCGACCGGGTTGCCGGTCGGCTTCGGCACGCCGCCGCGCAGCGTCAGCCACAGCAGCAGGGCGACCATTAGCGCCCCCACGGCGGCGGCCGCCCAGGGCCAGGGCCCCCTCTTTTTCTTCGGCGTCGGCTGCCACGTTGATCGGGTTGCGGTGGTCACTTGGAGTTCTCCACGGTTTGGCGCTCGTTCGCCTCGCGCGGGCCGGCGTGCCAGTCGGCGAACAGGAAGTTCGTGCTCTGCGGCTGCCCCTCGGGGCCGTGGAACTCGACGTAATCGGCGAACAGGTAAAGGGTTCCGAACCGCCGGCCGAAGGATCGTTTGTTGTATTTGTTCACCACGTCCAGAAACTTGTCGTTCTGGTTCAGGGCGTTCATCCACGGGTTGTACTGGTAACTGGTGCCGAAGATGTCGAAGAACGTGGTGCCGCCCGCCGCCAGGGCCGGCTGCATGCCGGGCAGGACGGTGGTTTTGTAGAAGTGGTCCGACGGGCACTTCCAGACCTTGTTCGCCCCGCGCGTGATGCGGTCGAACGCCTCGACGATGCTCGGCCGCGGCAGGATGGGCGGGGTGGCGGTGGGGTCGGCAAGGACGTCGGGCTGGAAGGGCAGGGGGTTGACGTTCGGCAGGAAGTCCTGGTTCTCCTGCAGGTACATCATGAACATGTTGCCGATGTCCTTGAGCTGCGCCTTGCACGCCACGCTGCTGGCCTGCTCGCGGGCGCGGGTGAGCGTCGGCAGCAGCAGGCCGATCAGCAGGGCGATGATGCCGATCACCACCAGCAACTCGACGAGCGAGAAGCCGGCGGCGGGGCGGGGCGTTCGGGTCGGGCGGGTCATCAGGTTGATCCTCTTGATCTTCATCACGCCCGATCAACGCCGGTGCCGGCAGTTTGTTTCGCGGCAAATCCGGCGGGGGTCGGATATACTACCCGGCACGCTTGTCGCCGAGCCGAACCCGAAACGGAGGACCGCCCATGACCCTCGCCGCCGACCCGATGACCGACCCGATGACCGACGCGATGACCGACGCCTACGACGCCGCGACGATTGACCTGATCGAGGGCGCCCCGCCCGAATCGCCGCTGGGCGAGCAGGACCCGCGCGTGGCCGAACTGATTCGGGCCGAGGCCCGGCGGCAGGACCGCACGCTGGAGCTCATCGCCAGCGAAAACCACGTCTCGCCGGCGGTGCTGGAGGCGGTCGGGTCGGTCCTGACGAACAAGTACGCCGAGGGCTACCCCGGCGCGCGCTACTACGGCGGGTGCGGGTACTACGACGCGATCGAGAACCTCGCCATCGACCGCGCCAAGGCGCTGTTCGGCTGCGGCTTCGCCAACGTCCAGCCGCACTGCGGGGCGAGCGCGAACCTGGCGGCGTTCATGGCGATGATGGAGCCGGGCGACCGCTTCCTCAGCCTCAACCTCGCCAGCGGAGGCCACCTGTCGCACGGCATGAAGCTCAACGCCTCGGCCAAGTTCTGGGAGCCGCACCACTACGAGCTCGGCCCGGACGAGCGGATCGACTTCGACGACGTGGAGAAGAAGGCGAAGGCGCTGCGGCCGAAGATGATCCTCTGCGGCTACTCGGCCTACCCGCGGACGATCGACTTCGCCCGCTTCCGGGCCATCGCCGACGAGGTCGGCGCGCTGCTGATGGCGGACGTGGCGCACATCGCCGGCCTGATCGCCGGCGGCGCCCACCCCTCGCCCTTCCCCCACGCCCACGTCGTCACCACCACGACGCACAAGACGCTGCGCGGGCCGCGGGGCGGACTGATTTTGTGCGACGACGAGGAGATGTCGAAAAAGATCAACCGCGCGATTTTCCCCGGCACCCAGGGCGGGCCGCTGATGCACGTCGTGGCGGGCAAGGCGGTGGCGTTCGGCGAGGCGCTGCGGCCGGAGTTCAAGCGGTACGCCAGGCAGGTCGTCACCAACGCCGCCGCGCTGGCCGACGGGATGAAGGCCCACGGCTATCGCCTCGTCGGCGGCGGGACGGACAACCACCTGATCCTCGTCGACCTGCGGCCCCGCAATGCCGAACTGACCGGGGCCGACGTGGAGGTTGCGCTGGAGAGGGCCGGCATCATCACGAACAAGAACGGCATCCCCAACGACCCGCGGCCGCCGAAGCAGACCAGCGGCGTTCGCCTCGGCACGCCCGCCGTCACCACCCGCGGCCTGAAGGCGGCGGAGATGCCGGCCGTCGCCGATTTCATCGACCGCGCGATCGACGCCCGCAAGGACGAGTCGGCCCTGTCGGCGATCCGCGCGGAGGTCGGCGAGTTCACCGAGAGCTTCCCGCTGCCGCACTGATGCCGCTTGCGGCTTCGCAAATTGAAAAATCTGGGGGATGTGAATCGGCACTTCTTTGCGAAGCCGCAAGCGGCAGGGCTCCATGCCTCCACTCACCCGCTGCACATATCCCGCCCACCCCACGCCGGTGCCGCTGCGGTTGACGACGCTGCCGGAGCACCCGTGCCCGTACCTGCCGGGCCTGTCGGCGCGCAGCCGGGCGTTCATGGCCGAGGAGGTGGACCCGGACATTTACCACAATTTCATGGACGCCGGCTTTCGCCGCAGCGGCCGGCTGTTCTACCAGCCGACGTGCCGCACCTGCCGGCAGTGCCTGCCGCTGCGCGTGCCGATTGGGACGTTCAGGCCGAACAAGAGCCAGCGGCGGTGCGTGTCGCGGAATGCGGGTTTGACCGTGACGGAGGTCGACCCGACGCCGACGGACGAGAAGTACGCCGTTTATCAGACTTACGTCACGCAGTGGCACGCCGGCACGATGGAGAGCGACCGCGAGGGGTTCGAGCGGTTTTTGTACGACTCGCCAGTGCGGACGCGGGAGTTCGAGTACCGCGACGCCTCGGGCCGACTTCTGGCGGCGGGGCTGGCGGACGTCTGCGGGCGGTCGTTCAGCAGCGTCTACTTCTACTTCGATCCGGCCGCGCGGGTGCGGAGTTTGGGCACGTTCGCGGTGCTGTGGGAGATGGATTATTGCCGGCGGGCGGGGGTGCCGTTCTACTACTTCGGCTACTGGGTCCGCGACTGCGGGGCGATGGCGTACAAGGCCAACTTCAAGCCGTGCGAGGTGCTGGGCAGCGACGGCGCGTGGCGGCCGATGGACCAGACGTCGGAGCCGGCCTGACGTGGAACGGGCGTCCCGCCCGGATTCTTCTTTTTCTTGAAGAGGAAGAGAATCCGGGCGGGACGCCCGTGCCACCTGGCCTACGCCTTTGCGACGTCCACGAAGCGCTCGACGCTCTGGAGGTCGCGGACGTGCTGGGGGGTGGCCTCGACGGTGGCGGCGACGCCCTTTTCGAGTTTGGGGTGGACCTTGTTGGGCCACTTGGTCCAGACGCGGCCGCCGCGTCGGCCGGGGATGGGGATGAAGTTCTTCTCGCGGGCGCGGATCGGGCCGTGGATAGCCTTGTCCGTCATGAACAGCCGCTCGATGGTCTTGCGGGCGGCGTCGCGGGTGATGCGCTTGGAAATCGTCACCCGCACGTCGCCGCCGGGCTGAAGGTCGAGGGCCATGATGATGCTCGCGGTCGAAAGTCAGTCGGGTCGGAATCGGTCGTGAAAACTAGGTCGGGGAGTATAGCCGGCCGACGCGCCGCGGCAACTTTCGCCGGCCGGCCGCCTTTGCTATAGTCCGCCGCCAACCCCGAAACGAGCCCACGATGACCCTCACGCGCGACACCCGACTCCTGTTCCTCGGCGACTCCATCACCGACTGCGGCCGGCGGGAGGACGCGCCCGACCACCTCGGCGCGGGCTACGTCCGCACCGCCCGCGACTGGCTGCTCGCCCGCGACCCCGCCGCGGCGCCGACGGTTCTCAACCGCGGCGTCGGCGGCAACACGGTGCTCGACCTCGAAAGCCGCTGGGACCGCGACGTGATCGCCGAGCGGCCGGACGTGCTGAGCGTGATGATCGGCATCAACGACGTCTGGCGGCAGCTCGACGGCCTCGCCCCGGGCGTGCTGATCGGCCCGTTCGCCGACACCTACCGCCGGCTGCTGGAGCAAACCCGCCGCGCGCTGCCGGAGTGCCGGCTGGTGCTGTGCGAGCCGACGGTGATCGGCCCGCCCGTGCCGGGCGACGGGAACGGGCTGCTGCTGCCGTATGTGCAGGCCGTCCGCGACCTCGCCACCCGGTTCGACGCGACGCTCGTTCCGCTGCACGAGCCGTTCCGCGCCGCCGAAAATGCCCGGCCGGACGTGGCGTGGGCGCCCGACGGCGTCCACCCCTCCCCCGCGGGCCACGCACTGCTCGCCCGCCAATGGCTAGCGGCGACGGGGTTGCTGTGACGGAGGCCGGGCATCGCGTTAGGATCGGGCGATGCGACTGCCCCCCGCTCCGCCTCCGCTCCTGATTTTGGCCTTCGCGCTGGCCCTGCTGCCGGCGTCGGCGGGGCGGGCGGAGATTGCCGTCGGGCCGACGGTCGAGTGGCTCGCGCACGCGGCCGACCTGATCGCCGTCGCCACGCCGGAGCGCGTCGAGGACGTGAAGGGGCCGGGCGAGGTCTGGTTTTCCAAGGTCCGCTACCGGCTCACCCGCGTCGTTAAGGGGCCGGCGGAGGCGGGGGATACGATTACGATTTACGACTTCTCCTACAAGGTGTCCGACCCGTTCGGACTCGCCGATGCAAAGGCGAAGGGGCGGGCGGCCTTGATCTTCGCGGCTATAGCCAAGGATCATTTTCCCGAGATCGACGGAAAGTATGTGGTTGCCCGGTTCGAGCACTGCCACGCGCTGTTCTTCCTCGACGCCCCGGTGGCCGAGGTGTACACATCTGATTTCGAGCTCGTGGCGACCGCGGCCGACGTGCTCGGGCGGGCCGGGAAGCAGGTGGCGGCGGAACGGCAATTCCTGAAGCAATTTCCGTCCGGGCGTGTTTTCTTGGAGGACCGCGAGGTGCCCTTTGGCTCGCCGGCGTTTCGGCGGCTCAACCACGGCAGCACGGTTTACATCCGGCTTCCGGCCTATCGCAAGGAGGGCGAGGCCCCGCCGCCGTCGATCTGGCCGCAACTCCAGTCGAAGCGGTAGGGCGATCATCGGGCGGCGGCCCGCTCACGCCGCGTACGCGGCCAGTCGGACGGCGGCGGGGGATTGGGTTCGCTTCGGCAGCGTCAGTTTCTTCGCCATGAAGAACAGCACCGGGTAGACCAACAGTTCCATGAGGAAGCTGATCGCCAGCCCGCCGACCAGCGGCACGGCGAGGCGGCGCATCGTGTCGGCCCCGGCGCCGGTCGCCCACAGCAGCGGCAGCAGGCCGGTGCCGGCGACCAGCACGGTCATCGTCTTGGGGCGAATCCGCTGCACCGCGCCGTCGTGGACGGCGTGCCACAGATCGGCCGCGTTGCGCATCCGGCCCTCGCGGCGGAAGCGCTCGAAGCTGTTGTCGAGGTAGAGGAGCATCACCAGCCCCGTCTCGGCATCCAGCCCCGCCAGCGCGATCACGCCCACCCACACCGCCAGCGACAGGTTGTACCCCAGCGCGAACAGCAGCCAGAACGCCCCGACCAGCGAGAACGGCACCGCCAGCAGCACGATGCCGACGCGCAGCCAACTCTTCGTCGCAACGTACAGCAGCAGCACGATCAGCCCCAGCGCCAGCGGCACCGCGATGCTCAGCCGCGCGCGGGCGGCCTGCAAATACTCGTACTGCCCAGACCACGCGATGGAGTAGCCCGGCGGCAGCGTCACCTTGTCGGCCACCACGCGCTGGGCGTTCTCGACGTAGGTGCCGACGTCCAGCCCGGCGATGTCGACGTAGACCCAGCTCGTCAGCCGGGCGTTCTCGCTCTTGATCATCGGCGGACCCTTGGCGATCGACAGCGCCGCGAGTTGGCCCAGCGGCACCTGCGCGCCGCCGGGCGTGGCGACCAAAGTTTGCTTCAGGGCGGGCAGGTTGTCGCGCAGCTCCGCGGGGTAGCGGACGTTGACGGGGTAGCGCTGCAGCCCCTCGACGGTGGTGGTGACGTTCATGCCGCCGATGGCGCTCATCAGCACGTCCTGCACGGCCTCGACCGAGAGGCCGAAGCGGGCGATGGCGTCGCGGTCGATGTCGATGTTGAGGTAGTTCCCGCCGACGCTCTTCTCGGCGTAGGCGCTGACGGTGTAGGGGCCGGTGCCGTCGCCGGTCTTGAGCGCTTGGGAGACCTGCTGCGCGAGGTCGGAGAGGGTGGCGAGGTCCGGCCCCAGGACCTTCACGCCGACGGGGGTTTTGATGCCGGTGGAGAGCATGTCGATGCGGGTGCGGATCGGCATCGTCCAGGCGTTGGTGACGCCGGGGAGCTGCAGCGCCTCGTTCATGCCGGGCACCTCGATCGGCTTGCCGCCGGCGACGGGGAGCTCGTAACCGTAGATCAGCTCATTGGTGGTGATCGGCCGGTGGTCGCGGAAGAGTTTTCGCGGCCCCCACGCGAGCCAGTTCGGCCAACTCGAGTAGAAGCGGTACAGCGGCACCTGCCGCCACTGCGACTTGTCGCGGTTGAGGGTGATGATCGTCTCGACCATGCTCAGCGGCGCGGGGTCGGTGGCCGTCTCGCTGCGGCCGATCTTGCCGAAGACGCTTTTCACCTCGGGGAACTTGGCGAGGAGCTTGTCGGTCTGCTGCAGCAGCTCCTTCGCCTTGGTGCCGCTGAGGCCGGGGTCGGTCGTCGGCATGTAGAGAAGATCGCCCTCGGCCAGCGGGGGCATGAACTCGTCGCCGAGCTTGGAGTAGGGATAAATCGCGCTCGCCAGCAGCAGGCCCGCGACCGCGAGCGTCAGAATGCGGTGCTGCATGACGAAGTTGAAGAACGGGTTGTAGGCCCACTGCAGGAAGCGGCTAATAGGGTTCCGCTCCTCCGAGATGATCTTCTGCGGCAGCACGATCAACGCCGCGAGGATCGCCCAGCCGCCGACGAGCCACGGCGAGAAGTCGAGCAGCGCGAACGCGACGGCGGGCGCGCCGATCACCAGCGCGTAGAACGCCAGCCGCTTCCAGGTCGCCACCGCGCGCGGCACGACGCGCTCACCGATGAAGTAGTACATCAGCACCGGCACGATCGTGACGGCCAGCACCGCCCCCGCGCCGATGGCGAAGGTTTTGGTGAACGCCAGCGGCTTGAACAGCCGGCCGCTCTGCCCGCCTAGCACGAAGATCGGCAGGAAGCTGACGGTGATGATCAGCAGCGAGAAGAAAAGGGTCGGCCCCACCTCCGCCGCGGCGGCGGTGATGATGTCGGCCCGGCTTCTGCGCGAACCCTCGTGCTCCAAGTGCTTGTGCGCGTTCTCGACCATGATGATGGCCGAGTCGACCATCACGCCGATGCTGATGGCGATGCCGCCCAAACTCATGATGTTCGCGTTGATGCCCGCGAGGTACATGATCCCCAGCGCCGCCAGCACGCCCGTCGGCAGGACGAAGGCCGCGACCAGCGCGCTGCGGGCGTGCAGCAGGAACAGCAGGATCACGAGCGAGACGACCGCCACCTCCTCGATCAGCGTGTGGCGGAGGGTGTCGACGGCGCGGCCGATGAGGTCCGAGCGGTCGTAGCCGGTGCGAACCGCGACGCCCGGCGGCAGGCCGGTTTCGAGGTCGGCCAGGCGCGCCTTCACGCGGGCGATGGTGTCGAGCGCGTTTTCGCCGAAGCGCATGACGACGATGCCGCCGGCCGTCTCGCCGGCGCCGTTCCACTCGGCGATGCCGCGGCGGATCTCCGGGCCGGTGCGCACGTCCGCCACGTCCGCGAGATAAACCGGCGCGCCGCCCGGCGACGCGCCGAGGGCGACCTTCTTCAGGTCCGCCAGCACCTTCTCCGTGCGGACGTTCTCGATGAGCTCGCCACTCTCGCGCGCCGCCTTCGCGTCGGCGGCGGTGATGGAGCCGAGGTAGCCGATGCCGCGGACCATGTACTCGGTCTCGCCGCGCTCCACGAGCCGGCCGCCGGCGTCGAGGTTGCTGGCCTTCACCGCCGCCTTCACCTTCGACAGCGGGAGGCCGTAGGCCAGCAGCTTCACCGGGTCGACCGTGACTTGATATTGCTTGACGAACCCGCCGACGGGGGCGACCTCGCTGACGCCCTCGACGGCCGTCAGCTCGTAGCGGAGGTACCAATCCTGCAAACCGCGCAGGTCGGAGAGGTCGACCTTCGCGTCCACCAGCGGCTTGCCCGTCAGCGGGCACTTGTCGAGGTTCATGCCGGGGTCCATGCCGACCGGCGCGTTCGAGAAGATGCGGTGGTGGACCAGCCGCTTTCGCACGGCCGCGTCCTTCACCTCGTCGGCCGAGGCGTACCACTTATTGGTCGCCGGGTCGTGCCACAGCCCGTTCGGGTGGTCGGGGCAGTATTTGCCCGTCACCAGCGCGTACTCGTAGACCCACCCCACGCCCGTCGCGTCCGGCCCGAGCTGCGGCGTCGCGCCCGCCGGCAGCCGGTTGGCGGCGGCGCTCAACTGCTCGAGCACGCGGCTGCGGGCCCAGTAGAGGTCGGTCCCGTCCTCAAAGATGACGTAGACGAAGCTCGTGCCGAACATGCTGTAGCCGCGCACCGTCTTCGCCTTCGGCACCGCGAGCATGGCGGTGGTCAGCGGGTACGTCACCTGGTCCTGCACGATCTGCGGCGCCTGCCCGGCGTACTCGGTGCGCACCACGACCTGCACGTCCGACAGGTCGGGGATCGCGTCGACCGTGATGTGCCGCGCCGCGTACGCCCCGCCGACCACGACGCCGGCGGTGAGCAGCAGCACGAGCGCGCGGTTGCGCACGCAGAGGGCGATGAGGGAGGCGATCATGGGTGTCTCAAAAAGGATGATTCCTTAATAGCCGGAGGCGGAAGCCCCGGTTCTTCATCGCTCAACCCGCGCTCGAAGAACCGGGGCTTCCGCCTCCGGCTATTAAGGAGCTACTCCGCCGCCTTCACGGTCTGCTTCACCGACCCGCAGCCGGACATGGCGGTGCCCATGTACGGGTTGGCGACCTTCTTGGTCGTCTGCAGCCACGACGCCTCGGCCATCGGGCAGTGGACGACATACAGCGCCTTCGCCGCCGCGTCGGTCGGCGGGGCGAGGGTAGTCAGTACAATGACGGCGGCGGAGAGCGCCTTAAGCTGCTCGCGCGCCGCGGCGAGGTCGGCCGGCGCGGCGTGGGCTGCGGCGGCGAACTTCTCCGCCGCCGCCTTCAGGTCCGCCGCGCCGGACAAATCGTCGGCGGCTTCGTGGACGGCCTTGAACCCGTCGGCCACGCCGTCGAACGAGTCGGCGGCCAAGCGCTTCTTGATCGACAGGTAGGCGGTCGTCAGCGCGTCGATTTTCGACTGCTGGTCGGCCGTCACGTGCGGAGACCCCGCCGCCGAAGCGGTCGGCGTGGCGGCGTAGGTTGGCGCGGCGCCGACGAGTGCGGACGCGGAGAGGAGGACGATGGCAAGGGTGCGGTTCATGGGATTTCATTCGGAAAGGAGTGGAAATGGACGCCGGACCACGCGGCCCGGCCCGCTGCGATTGATTCACTTCACGGCCGCCGTCGGCAGGGTCTGGCGGCCGTCCTGACAGCCGGGCATCACGCCGCCCATGTAGGGGTTGCGGACCTCGCCGGCCGGCTGCATCCACGCCGCGCCGGCGTCGGCTTCGTGGCGGTACATCGGGCAGTGCAGCCGCTCGACCGGCCCGCCGGCGAACGTCGCCGGCACGCCGGTCGACTCGACGAGCGGCACGACCTCGGCCGACAGCGTGGCGAGCGCGGCGCGGGCCGACTTCAGGTCGCCCCCGGCCGCGGCGAGCGCGTCGGCGGCGGATTGCACGCCCGCCGCCCCGTCGATCCGACCCGACGCCGCCGCGACCTTCTGCGCCGCCGGCGAAACGCCTTCGGTCGAATCCTTCCCTAACGCTGCGGTGATGCTCAGGTAGGCCGAGAGCAGATCGTCCACCGCCGCGGCGCGGTCGGCGGCCATCGCGCCGGACGTGGCGGGCTCCGCCGGCGCGGCCTTCTCCTCGGTTGCGGCGGGCGTGCCCTTGACGAGCTTTGCCAGCGCCTCGCGCGTCCGCGCCTCGCTGTCGAGCAGGAACTGCCCGCTGGTCACGACGAGCTCGCCCGGCTTCAGGCCACTCAGGATCTGCACGGTGCCGTCGGCCAACTCCGCCCCGGTCGTCACGTCGCGCGGCTCGAACTTCCCGCCCCCGCGGCTGACGAAGGCGACCTTGCGCGTGCCCGTGTCGATCACCGCCGACTGCGGCGCGAGCGTGGCGGTCTGCTCCAGCACGTTCTTCAATTCGACCTGCGCGAACATGCCCGGCTTCAGCAGGCCGTCGGGGTTCGCAAACTCCAGCCGCACCTTCGCCTGACGGGTCTTCTCGTTCAGGTACGGGTAGACGTAGGCGACCTTCCCCGCGAACGAATTGCCCGGCAGGTAGGCGAGGGTCATCGTCGCGCTCTGGCCCTGCCGCACATAGGGCAGTTGGTCCTCGTAGACCGTCGCCTGCACCCAGACGGTGGAGAGGTCGGCGAGGCGGTAGACCCTCATGCCGGGGTCGATCTTCATGCCGTCGGTCGCCATCTTGTCGACCACGACGCCGGCGAAGGGGCTGCGGACGGCGACGGTTTTGGCGGGCGTGCCGCGCCGGGCGAGGGCGTCGATCTGCGCGTCGCCGAGGTCGAAGTAGTCGAGCCGCGTTTTGGCGGAGTCGAGCAGTTGCCGGTTCGTGTCGGCCACGGCCCCCGCCCCCTCATTTTTGAGGGCCAGCAGGTACTCCTCCTGGGCGGCGTAGATTTGCGGCGAGTAGACGTCGAACAGCACCTCGTCCTTGGCGACCTTCTGCCCGAGCGAATCGACCTTCAGCGACTCGATCCACCCGCCGAACTTCGTGTTGACGTCGAACAGCTTCGTCTCGTCATAGGTGACGTCGCCGACGGTGCGGACGGTCATCACCAGCGGCCCGCGGACGACCGGCTGCGTGCGGACGCCGATGTTCTGCACGACGGTCGGGTCGATGGTGAGCGAGCCGCTGAACTTGGCGGGGTCGATGGGGACCAGCGTCATCGCGCAGACGGGGCAGTCGCCGGGGTGGGTTTCGAGGACCCAGGGGTGCATGGAGCAGGTGTAGTAGCCGGCGGACTCTTCGGTGTGGGTGGAAGCGGCCGACCGGCTGAAGCCGGTGACTTTCAGGAGGGTCTGTGCGCCGCTGG
The DNA here is from genome assembly GCA_965260985.1 of Tepidisphaeraceae bacterium. Classification (GTDB taxonomy): domain Bacteria; phylum Planctomycetota; class Phycisphaerae; order Tepidisphaerales; family Tepidisphaeraceae; genus CBDHCE01. Next base: position 31,844 of record CBDHCE010000007.1, read on the forward strand.
AGAGGGGCTTGGCGAACGCGACGCCCAGGACCAGCGCGGCCAGCGCGACGGTCATGAAGGTCGCAATCGCGCGGTAGCCGGCGGACTTCGGCGGCGCGGCGCTCGGGGCGGGCGCGTGCGGCGCATTGCCGTTGGTGCCGGGCTCGGCGATCGTGGGTTGCTCGCTCATGGGTTCATCTCCGTGACGTCGTTCGTGCGGCCGACGACGCGGCGCAGCTCGGCGGCGGCCTTGCCGAGTTCGGCCACGGCGCGCTGCTGGGCGAGGCGGAAGCTCAGCAGCCGCCGCCAGGCGTCGATGTAGTTCAGGAAGTCGACGGTGCCGGCGCGGTAGCCGGCGGCGGACGCCTCGACGGTGTGCTCGGCCTGCGGGACGATCTGGTCGCGGAACAACTCGACCAGCCGCCGCTGCGTGTCGACGGTGGCGAAGGCGTCGCGGACTTGAAACGCCACGCGGTTCTGCGCGGCGGTGAGGTTCGCCGCCCCCTCCTGCACGCCGCGGAACGCCTCGCGCTCCGCCGCCCGCAGCCGGCCGTACCAGATCGGCAGGTTGATGCCGAAGCCGACGTAATACTGGTCCTTCCCGTTCGCCCGCACCGCCAGCCCGGTTGAGTCGACAAAGTTGTATCCGGCGTTGATCGTCAGGTCGGGCACGTAATTCAGCCGCGCCAGCCGCAGCCGTTCGCGCGACTGTTGAATCTGGTCCAGCACCTGCCGGAGCTGCGGATTCCGCGCCCCCGCCTCCGCCAGCAGCGCGTCGACCGACTCCGCCGCCGCTTGCGGCTTCGCAAAGAAAGGAGCGGGCAACGGCGCATCCACCGCGCGATCAATCAGCGAGTTCAACATCGCGCGGGCCGTGTCGCGCTGCTGCGCGAACGTCAGCAGGTCGTTGTCGACGTTGCTCAGCTCCGTGCTCGCCCGCAGCACGTCGGCCTGCGTCGCGGTGCCGGTGCGAAACTTGCTCAACGCGATCTGCCGAAAACTGTCGAGCAGGGCGCGGCTTTGCTGCGTCACGTCGATCGACTGAACGGCGAAGTAGTACGCCCAGTACGCCTTGCGCGCGTCGGCCTCGACGCGCAGCCGGGCCGCCTCCAGATCCTTCTCCGCCACCGCCACGTCGGCGCGTGCGATGTTGCCGCGGGCGTTCAACTTCTGCGGCAGCGGCAGCCGCTGGCTCAAGTTCGTCATGGTGCCGACCTGCCCGGCGGCGGTCTCGGCCATCTCGCCCAGCGGCGTGACCGTCAGCATCGGGTCGTCCAGACTCGTCACCTGCGGCACCCGCTCGGCCAGCCGCCGCACCTTGTACGACGCGGCCAGCAGTTCGGGATTCCGCTCCAGCGCGAGCCGAGCGTAATCGTCCGGCCCCGCCCCCTCGGGCACGACGGAATCGGCCGGTCGAGACGTCGGCAGCGCATCGAGCCGGTGCTCGGCGGCGTCGGCCCCGGCCCGCCACGCCGGCGGGTCGCGGCCGACCCACGCGCCGAATGGCTCGCGGTCGAACGACCCCGCGCACCCGACGACGAGCAGCGCGGCCAACGGCGTCAGGCGGACCCAGCATGTCGGCACAAGTCGGCTCACAAAACTCCTCATCCTTGACGACCGAACGATCGGCGCAGCGGGGCGGTCGGCGGCGGACGCGAAGTCCGACGCCGAACGTCATCGAGGAGGGGGAGCTAGACCGTGAGCAGCACGCGGAGCGCGCGCAGCGTGGGCGCGGATTTCGCGCCGGCGGGTGAGAACACCTCAGCGCGCCGAACCTCAAGCGTCGGCATCACCACAGGTGAAATGCCCAGGAGCGGTGGGAGGTTGAACGGGCAAAGTGGCGCGTGATCGGAATGCGCCGCCGCAACCGTCTCGCCCGGCAGCACGGCATTGGCCGGGCAGTGGCACGCGGCACGGTCGACGGCGTGTTGCCCGGGCGGTGCGGGCTTGTCGCGGCGCGACGCCGCCATCATCGGGCAGTGCGGCGCGGGGTTGCCCGCCGCCGTGTCCATCGCCGCACAGCACGACGGCTCCGCCGGGGCCGACTTCGCCGCCACCGGCTCGGCAACGCCTCCGCCCGCCGCGCAGCACTGCGAGGCCGGCAGCCAGGCCACCAGGATCGCCAGTAGGACGCGGATGTAGGGGACGGTGCAAAGCATCATTGCCGGTCGTTCGGCATCATAGGTACGCGCCGCGAGTCCGAAAGTTCATCACGCGATGATCCCGTCCCGCGCCAGTTCCTCGCGCGTCGCCGGCAGGGCGATGGTCCGCTTCGGGGCGTAGTAGTAACCGGGGTCATGGCCTTCGAGCATCGCCACGATCTCCAAATCCCGCGTCCGCCCGACGGGCATGAAGACGGTGACGGCCGGCTCCTGATTCTCCGGCAGCACCCGCCAGCCGTCGACGGCGGTGGTCGGCGCGGGGAGCTTGTTCGTGACGTAAATCCGCAGCCGCTCCCCCTCGACCGCCTCGATCGTCGGCCCGTGCGTGCGGCCGTTGTAGCCCCAGGTGTAGCACTCGATGCCGTCGGCGAACTTGTGCTTCACCTCCTCGGCGACCATGTGCATGACCTTCACGCCGCCGCGAATCTCGAACGGCATCGAGATGTTGTTCGGCGTGACGACGGGCCTGTAGTCCACCCCCGGCAACCCCGGCGGCAGCGGGTTGTCCGGGTTCAATCGCTCGATCTGCGCGTAGATGCGCTCCAGCGTGCTGCCGGGGACCATCTTCTTGCGCCACGCCATGTTGCGCATGTCGCGCAGGTACTTGTCGAACCGCCCCGGCCGGCTGGTCGGCAGCGGGCCGGTGGTGGAGCGCGGGCCGACGCCGGGCATCGGTCGGGTGGCGGGCATCTCCGCCGCCGTCACGACCCGCGGCCGCAGCCGCACGTCGCCGACCAAAGTTACGACCCGCGCCGTCACCAGACGCTTGGTCGCCTCGAACTCCCCGCCGTGCAAACCGACCCGCGGCGGCTGGTAGAGGATGCTGGTCAGATCCTCGCTCAGCAGCGCCTCGATGGTCGTCCCGCCGCCGTAGGCCCAGACGTCGAAGTCGATCACCGGGTTGGCGAACAGACTCGCGTTGATGAGCTGCCCGCGGGCGATGCCGAGGTTCTCGAAGTTCGCCTGCGGCGTGCGGTTGTTCAGCAGCGCCACCTGCACCGCGCGGTCCACCGTCAGCGGGTCGACCAGCAGCACCCGCGTGAGCGAGTCGGCGGCGGCATCTTCAGTCGCGCCGCGCGTCCACGCAACGGCGTGGCCGGTGCGGTCGCGCGACGTCGCCGCGACGTCGGCCCTCTCAATCGCTCCGACAAATGAAAGGATTGGGGGCCTGCCCGCGTGCTACGCCGCGTCGCGCAGGGACGGGCCGACGGGGCCGACGTTCGTGCCGGCGGCGGTCGCCAGGGGGCCGCGCTGGCAGCGCGAGTTGAACCAGAACGCCGTCACCCACAGGCGCGTGCCGGGCGTCGCCCCGCGGGGCAGCGGCACGCGCAGCTCCCGCCGCGTCGTGCCGGCGACGAACGACCAGTCCTCCAGATAATCCGGCGGCACGTCGCCGGCGAAGCGGAAGACGTTGGCCCCGACCGCGTGCGCCGGGCGACGGCGGATGTTCGCCACGTTCCCGACCCGCACCATCAACCCGCCGACACCGACCGAGAGGATCGTCACGCGCGGCGCCTCGCCCGGCACCGGCGGGGCGGAGCGCGCCGGGTCCGGCACGTGCAGCCGCAGCTCGCGCCGCAACACGTCGTCCGCGCCCGGCGCGCGCGTCACGCGCATCGCCAGGTCGCGCGACACCGCGACGAGTTGCCGCTTGGCGTCGCGCTTGTCGGCACGGGCAAGGCGGGTGTCGGTCGCCGGATCGACCGTGCGCGAGACCGCCGCGTCGAACGCGCGCCGGGTCGCCGCGAGGCGGGCCACGTCGGCCGGGCCCAGGAAGTACCGCGCCGGGTCGGCGCCCGTGGCGTCGAGAAAGTTGTCCGTCCAAATCGTCAGGCCGTCGTCGGTCTCGGGCAGGTAGTTGCGCGACATGGGCTTCGTCTCCGTCAGTGGCGCGGTGGACCTCGCGGCGGCGGGCGCGGCGCTCGCGCCGCCGCCCCCTCGCGCCGCCAAGGGACGGGCGACCCTCCGCCCGCTGTGTATCGGCATTCGCGCCGCACGCCATGAGCCCCGCGGGGCGTGCGCCGCGCCCCGGACGCCACGCCGTGCGCGGGAAACGGCCGGCGGTGCGCGACGGACGGCGTGCCGCACGATCCGAATGGCGTGCCGTTCGGCGCGTGGCGCACGCCGTCCGCCGCTCACCGCACGCCCCGGCCGCCGCACGGCACGCCGCGGAGCGCGCTCAGTCGAGGCGTTCTCCGCGGGTGCCACGGAGGATTTCGCGTGAACGGCTGTTTTCACGTCCGCAGGGCGGGCGGATGGGGGACGCACCACCCCATTTAGCCGCCTCCGCTTGCGGGGCGCGTCTGGGGGCGCGACTCGCCCGACGCGCCCCGCAAGCGGAGGCGGCTAAAGGATGCGCCGCGTGGCAACTACCTCCTAAGATCGGATCGTTCATGCAAAATCCTCCGCGGGTTGGCACTCCAACCCGTGCCGAACGGGCCGCCGGAATGTGGAAAGACACGGGTTGGGAGTACCCAACCCGTGGCACCCGGCGTTTCAAGCGATGTCCAAGATGCTCATCTGAATTGCCCGCGCCTCCCGACCGATCCACCGTCGCGCCGGAGCGTATACCATCTATGGGTATGACTACCGCCGCCGCCGCCACCGATCCCGTCTGCGGCATGACCGTCACCCCGCCGACCAAGGCCGGCAGCGTCGAGCGTGGCGGCGAGACCTACCACTTCTGCTCCGCCGGCTGCCGGGCGAAGTTCGAGGCCGACCCGGAAAAGTACCTGAACCCGCCCGACGCCGACGCGCCGCAGGCCGAATCGGGCGATCCCGGCGCGGTCTACACCTGCCCGATGCACCCGGAGATCGAGCAAATCGGCCCCGGCGACTGCCCGATCTGCGGCATGGCCCTTGAGCCCAAGGACGCGGCGGTCGAGGCCGACGACGGCGAGTACCGCGACATGCGGCGGCGCTTCTGGGTCGCGGCCGCCCTCGCGCTGCCGATGCTGGTCTGGATGGTGCTCGACCTGATCCCCGGCAAGTTGGGGCACGGGCTGGTGCCGCCGCGCGCCGCGCAGTGGGTGCAACTCGGGCTGACGCTGCCGATCGTCGCGTGGGCGGCGTGGCCGTTCTACGTCCGCGGGGTCAAGGGAGCGCTGCGGCTGCGGCCGAACATGTTCACCCTCATCAACATCGGCGTGCTCGTCGCGTTCGGGTACAGCCTGGTGGCGACGGTCGCGCCCGGCCTGTTCCCCGCCGGCTTCCGGGAGGCGGGGGCGGTGGGCGTCTACTACGAATCGGCGGCGGTCATCGTCGCCCTCGTGCTGCTGGGGCAACTGCTCGAGCTGCGGGCGCGGGCGCGCACCAGCGGCGCCGTCCGCGAGCTGCTCGACCTCGCCCCGCCGACCGCCCTGCGCATCTCCGACGGTGGCGACGAGGAGGAGGTGCCCGTCGAACAGTTGACCGTCGGCGACCGCGTGCGCGTCCGGCCCGGCGGGAAGGTGCCGCTCGACGGCGAGCTCGTCGACGGCCGGAGCCGCGTGGACGAGTCGATGATCACCGGCGAGCCCGCGCCCGTCGCCAAGTCCGTCGGCGACCGCGTGACCGGCGGCACCCTCAACACCACCGGCACCTTCGTGATGACCGTCGCCGCCACCGGGTCGGACACCACACTCTCGAAGATCGTGGCGATGGTCGGCGCCGCCCAGCGGTCGCGCGTGCCGATCCAGCGGCTGGCCGATTCGGTCGCGCTCTGGTTCGTGCCGGGCGTGGTGCTCGCGGCGGTCCTCGCGTTCGTGATCTGGCTGCTGGTCGGCCCCGCGCCGGCGCTGGCGCACGCGGTGATCGTGGGGGTGAGCGTGCTGATCATCGCCTGCCCGTGCGCGCTGGGGCTGGCGACGCCGATGAGCGTCATGGTCGCCGTCGGTCGCGGGGCGGGTGAGGGCGTGCTGGTGAAGTCGGCCGAGGCGTTGGAGACGTTCGAGAAGATCGACGTGCTCGTGGTCGACAAGACCGGCACGCTGACCGAGGGCCGGCCGGAGCTCGTCACCGTCGAGCCGGCGGAGGGGTTTGACGAATCCGATTTGCTCGCCGACGTGGCGGCGGTGGAGCGCGGCAGCGAGCACCCGCTGGCCGAGGCGATCGTGCGCGGGGCGGAGGCGAAGAACGTCGACAAGCGCGACGCCGACGGCTTCGACAGCGCCACCGGCAAGGGCGCCGCGGCCGAGGTGAACGGGCGGCGCGTGGCGGTCGGCAACGCCGCGATGATGGAGGCGGAGGGCGTGGCGGTCGACTCGGCGCGCGCCGACGAATTGCGGCGCGAGGCGCAGACGGTAATGTTCGTCGCGGTCGGCGGGGCGTTCGCGGGCATCGTCGGCGTGGCGGATCCGATCAAGCAGAGCACCGCCGAGGCGCTGCGGATGCTGCACGAGGCGGGGGTGGAGGTGGTCATGTTGACGGGGGATAGCCGGCCCACGGCTGAAGCCGTGGGCTTGAAGTTGGGGATTGATCGGGTGATCGCGGAAGTCTTGCCGGAGGACAAGGAGCGGACGATCCGCGAGATGCAGGAGAAGGGCCGGCGCGTGGCGATGGCGGGCGATGGGGTGAACGACGCGCCCGCCCTCGCCCGCGCCGACGTCGGCATCGCCATGGGCACCGGCAGCGACGTCGCGATCGAGTCGGCCGGCCTGACCCTGGTCGGGGGCGATCTGCGCGGGGTCGCCAAGGCGCGGCGGCTGAGCCACGCGACCATGAAGAACATTCGCCAGAACCTCTTTTTCGCCTTCGGCTACAACGCGATCGGCATCCCCATCGCCGCCGGCGCGCTCTACCCGCTGACCGGCCACCTGCTCAGCCCGATGCTCGCCGCCGCCGCGATGTCGCTGAGCAGCGTGAGCGTGATCGGCAACGCCCTGCGGCTGCGGGCGGCGAAATTGTAAGCGCGACGGCGCGGCGTCAGACGTCAGCCCGCGCCCGCCACGGTGGCGCGGAAACTTCGGTGAGGCAGGCCCGCAGCAGCTCGTCGCGCAGGCTCGGTGCGTCGTCGAATCGCCAGGTGACGGCGGTGAGTTCGATCGTCTTCTGGCCGGCCACGCACCCCAGCGCGGCGGCGATTTGGGCGGCCGGGCGGCAGTCGACGCGCAGGCGGTAGGTCGCCCTCATTGCCTTGGCGAGCTTGCCGGTGGAGAGGTCCATCTGCAAGGTTTCGACGCTGACGGCCGACTCGCCGATGCCGTGCTGCGCGAGGGCCGCGCCGATGCCGAAGGCCGACACAGGTTAATGATGGCGGGCTGGCGGTGGCCGCTTTAGGGAATGACGAATGACCAAACCAGAATGACCAAGGAATGACCAATGCCCAAGCCCCAATTGGAACTTGGACGTTGGGATTTCCTTGGTCATTCTGGTTTGGTCATTCGTCATTCCTCCCCGCCACTGCCTGGAGGCGGCGCGGCGGCGCGGAAAGGATTTACTTCCCCGCGTCCTCGCCGTGGTGGGCGTCGTTGAGCTCGACCTTCTTGAACGAGCCGTCGGACTGCTTGACCGAGATCGACTTGACCTCGATGGCGTGGGCGGCCTTGTGCTCGATGCCCTCGACCTTGATGGTCTTGGCGGCGAACGCCGCGAGCGGGGCGGGGTTGGTCAGCAGGTAGATCGCCGCGTCGGCGCCGCCGTCGGAGCCCTCGGGGAGGATGGCGGCGGGGATGCCGCTGGCGAGGCACTTGGTGGCGCAGGCGGCGTGGCCGGCGCCCTTCGCGCCGCCGTCGCTGCTGACGAAGCAGGCGGTGTCGATCAGCTCGCCGGTGACGGTGACGGTCTTGCCGTCGGCGGCGTCGGCGTGCTGGCCCTCGTGCGCCTGGGCGAAGGTCGGCTGGACGGCGGAGAGGCCGACGGTCAGGCCGGCGGCGAGCAGGGTGCCGCTCAGCAGGGTGGTGATGCGGGTCATGGGAAACTCCTCGTTCTGAAACGTGCCGCAAGCCCTGCGGCGTGGGGCCGGGCGAACGCTCGCCCGGCGGGGGATGGTATTGGGTCAGTGATCGCGCTGGTGCGAGGGCGCGGCGTGGTCGCCCGCGTCGTCGCCTTCGCCGTAGCGGAACAGGGCGGCGGTGGCGATGGCGAACACGAGGTCTCGCGGCCCCTCATGCAGCGGGTAGGAGAAGCGGCCGAACGGGGCTTGAACGGTCGCGGTGTCGCCGACCTTGGTTTCGCCGATGGTCGAGGTGAAGTCGCCGCTGTTCTTGATCGTGCTGGAGACGAAATCGGGCTCGGTCGGGCTGGACGAGATCGTCCAGTGGTGCTCCTCGGTCGGCAGATTCGGGCCGCGGTGGAAGGTGAGGAATTGGAACTGGCCGGGCAGGTAGTCGTACCGCGCCGTGCCCGCCGGCGGGGCGAGGTTGACGGTCCAGACGCCGGGCGCCTCGGTGATGACGTTGGTCACGGTGTACGCCCGCTTCCGCAGCCGCGCCGGGCGGAGGAAGCGGGCCTCGACGTAGATGCCCGCGGCGATCACCGGCAGGGCGACCCACAGCGCCTTCGCCCACCACGTCGCCACGTCCTCTTCGCCGGCGAACAGGACGGGGTGGGCGGCGAGCAGGAGGAAGGCGAGGGTGCCCATCGCGCGGTGGAAGCGCAGCACCGCGTCGAGCCCGAAAGGCCGGCTGACCCAGTGCCAGCGCGACGACAGCACGAACTGCACGGCGATCATGCCGATGGCGGCGAGGGCGACGTCCATGCCGAGCTCATTCAGCAGCGGCTCGCCCGAGTGCGGTCGAACCGAGAGCGCGCCCATCAGCACGCCGCGCGCGGGGGAGGTGGGAGTGGCGGTGTTCATGGGCGATGGTTGGGGCCGGATGATGGTTCGATGATGACGCGGTCTACTCAGTACGCGCGGCGCTGTCGGGCCGGCCGACGCGGCCGTTTGCCTCGTCCACGTCCTCGGCGGTCGGCGGGTCGTCGTCCATCTTGAACACCGCCGTCTGGCCGCGGTCGTCGCCGCGCACCATCGACGCCATCAGGCCGCGCGCGCTGACGTCGATCCCGTCGCGCCGCAACGCATCCGTCGCGGCGAGCCCCTCGTCGCTCACGTCCGCCCGCACCTTGAGGCTCGTGAACATCCCGCCCATCGTGATGTAGTCGAACGGGCCGTACCCGCCGACCATCGGGATGCTGTTGGCGGGCACCGCCATGCCCATGTCGCCCATAGTCGGTGCCGGGCCCTCCCGGCGGCAGGTGGGGCACGTCGCCGGTGCGCATCTGCCGGGCGACGGTGCCGGCGTCGGGCGCCTGATCGGCGTCCGCGGCGAACGCGCGGCGGCCGGTTGCCAATAACGTCGCGGCCGCCAGTGCCGCCGATCCGCCCCGCAGCGCCTCGCGGCGGGTCAGTTGATCGGGATTCCTCTTGAGCGGGTTCATGGGAGTCTCCGCAAGGGGGAGGGAATGGTGCAGGGCGGCAACTGATCGTGGTGGTGCCTCAAGCGCGGGGGGAGCTCCTCGGCCGTTCAGGAAAGCTCCGCGGGCGTCCGTAAGAGTTCCGCGGGCGTTCGGGAAAGCTCCGCGGTCGCTCACGGAACCTCCTTCGACACGCGGGATTGCGAGGGCGTCAGTGGCCGGCCTCGCCCCCTCCGGTCATGCCCGCGGCCGCCTCGGCGCGCAGGTTCACCGCCTCCTGCTGGTAGCGGCGGTTCGCCTGCCGCACCAGCGCGCGGGCGCGGAAGACGGCGGTGCCGCCGTTGTTGAAGGTCGGGATCGGCAGCGCGAACGCCGGCGAGGTCGACCACCGCGCCGGCGACCTGGCCCTTGGCCCCCTCGAAGCTCGCCGCCGCCACGCGCTTGCGCAGCGGGATCTGGAAGACGTCCAGAAAGTCCTGGATCACGCCGATGTCCACGCCCACCCCGCCCGCGCCCTCGGCGACGCGGATCTGCGCGTCGAACACGGGGTTCAGCAGCAGCCCCGCCTCGACGAGGTCGGCCTGCCCGACGGCGAACGACTCGTAAGTCGCCTGCAAATCCCTGTTGTTAAGCAGCGCGACCTGCACCGCCGCGTCGGCGGTCAACTCGTCGGCGAGCAGGGCGTCCACCTTCGCGTCGGCCGCGTCGTCGTCGGCGGTGCCGCGTTTCCACTCGACGGTCTGCGGCATTCGGTCGCCGACGAGTTTTTTGACGTCCGCGAAGCCGCTGTCCTGCGGGATGCTCGTGCAGCCGCCGACGCTCAGCCCGACCAGCGGCAGGGCGGCGGCGAGGAGTTTGCGGGAGGGGTTCACTCGGCACCCCCCTGCGGCCGGGTCGCCGGGGCGGCACCACCCATGTCCATGCCCTTAATGCCTTCCATCTGGTCGGCCGACTCGCCGGGGAGCGGGGCGAGGGCGTCGCTTCCGCCGGGGCCGACGTGCGCGCTGCGGTCGGCGGGGAGCGTGGTCGCGCCCGGAGCGTCGAGGATCGCCAGCGTCTGCGACGGCGGGTCGAGCGGGGCGGTGGGGGCATTCGGATTGGCCGGGTGATTGCCGGCCGTCGCCGGGTCGGTCGGCAGCGGCCCGGCACACCCGCCGGCGAGCAGCAGGGCGCAGGGGAGGAGCGTCAACGGCAGTCGGACCACGAGAAAACTCCTGGGCGAAGGGGGATCGGGACGGGGTGCGCGGGGGGGCGCAACGTCACGCCGGCGCAGCGTCTAACTGACGGTTGCGGCCGGTCCGATTCGGAGTGGGGTCAGACGATCAGCGCGCAGTGCAGGCGCAGCAGCGGACCGCCGGAGCGGATCAACGGCGGGGAATCGCCGTGCGGGAAGGCGGGGGTGGGGTTCAACCTTACCGACGCGAACGCCGCCGGCAGGACCGGCGCGAACAGCGGCGCGGCGGCAGCCGCAACCTTGCCCGCAACGGACGGCGCATCGGCCGACGGCGCGGCCGGCTGGCAGTGCTGGCACGGGCCGGCGGGGTGGTGATGGGAGTGCCTGTCCGTCTTATCCGTTGCGTGATCCGAGCAGCACTCGTGCCCCGCGTCCTGATCCGCCGCCACCGCCACCGCCGCGGCGGGCGTCAGGCCGGCCGCGCAGGCGCACGTCGCCACGTTCGCGCCGAACAGGGCGGCGGTGAGCAGGGCGAGGATGCCGCGGAAGGTGAACATGTCGGGGCGCGGGTGAGGTCGGCGACTCGCGGGAAGCATACCCCGACCGTGTATAAACCCAAGCGGCGGCCGGAAGTTTCACACTGGGTCGGAGATCGGCGTCAGCACCCGGCGGGTCCGACGTCACGGAACCGAAACGACCTGATCCAGCGAGTCCGTCTCGGCCGTGTCGGCGTCCGGGCCGCCGTCGACATAGTCGGTGAAGCCGTCGAGCGCGAGCAGCGTGTCGCGGCCGGGGCCGCCGAAGAGCAGGTCGGGGTTCCGCCCGCCGTCGAGGGTGTCATTCCCGCCGTTGCCGTAGATGGTGTCGCGGCTGTTGAGGCCGTAGAGCCGGTTGTCGAAGGCGTTGCCGACGATCAGGTCCGCCCCGAGGCCGCCCTCGAGGTCTTCGACGTTGTCGGCGAGGTAATCCCCCTCGCCGGCCTCGCCGTCGTTCGCCACCTGGTCGAGCGAGAGAAATAGCGGGGCGGTGCCGCGGTCGGAGTAGCGGGCGAGGTCGCGGCCGCCGTTGCCGGCCAGCACGTCGGCGCCGAGGCCGCCGACGAGGGTGTCATCGCCATTGCCGCCGCCGAGCAGGTCGTCCCCATTGCCCCCGTCCAGGGAATCGTTCCCGTTCGCCCCGAATATCGAATCGTTGCCTTCGTAGCCCTCGATGACGCTGTCGCCCGGCCCGCCGATGATGTAATCATTGCCGCGCCCGCCGTAGATGACCTCGATGTCCGACCCGAGGTCATCCCCCTCGCCCGCCTCCCCATCGTCCGCCACGCCGTCCTCGGTGAGGCGCAGGTCGGCGGTTCGGTCGGCGTAGGAGACTTGGTCGGCATCGCCCGCCCCCCCGCGCAAAACATCAGCGCCCGGCCCGCCCTCGAGCAGATCGTCGGCGGGCCCGCCGATCAGCGTGTCATCTCCCGCGCCGCCATTGAGGGCCGCCACATAACCGCCCGATGAACTGCCCACCGGATCGACATACCCCGGCCGCGAGTTGGCTTGCAGAAAATCATTGCCGCCGTTGCCCCGCGCCCCGTCGCTCCCGATGATCACGTCATTCCCCGCCCCGCCGCTGACGCCGCCGGCGTTGAGGATGCGGTCGAACTCGCCCGCCTCCCCGTCGTTCGCCCGCGTGTCCTCCAGGTACGCCGAGATCCCGTTGGTGCGGTCGGAGTAGTCCACGTTGCCGTCGCGCAGCAGGTCCGACCCGGCCCCGCCGTTCTGGGTTCCGCCGTCGAGCACGTCATTCCCCTGCCCGCCGAAGAGGGTGTCGCCCGAGTCCGCGCTGAACAGCCGGTCATCGCCGCGCCCGCCGTCGAGCGTGCTGGCCTCGTACAAGAACCCGGTGTTCGCCGTGCGGTCGTCGATCAGGTCATTGCCCGGCCCGCCGTAAAGCCGATCGGCCCCGCCCTCGCCAACGAGCGTGTCATTCCCGGTCCCGCCGATCACCGTGTCGGCGTAGTCCGTGATGCCGCCGCGGTCGTCGCCGTTCGGCCCGTCGGAAATGTAAACCCCCGGCACGAACGGCCCGACCGTCACGCGGTCCGCCCCGGCCAGCGCCTCGATCCGAAACGCCCGCGCCTCGCCCGCCGGCACCCGCGTCGCCGTGCCGTTGATCGTGGCGACGTACGCCACCACGTCCGCCGTGCCCGGCGCGAGTTCCGCGTCGAGCGCGATCACGTCATTGCCCGCCGTGCCGGTGATGAGCAACTGCCCGCCGGCGTCGACCCCCGCCGTGCCGGGGTCGCCGATTGCCAGGTGAACCCGCCGCTCCAGCCCTTCGATGTGGTCCATGTCCGTCCCTAAATTTGAGGCCATTGCCGCCGGACGGTATATCCGACGGACACGCCGGCCGCTACTGCCGGGCCGTCGCGGCGTCGACCAGATCCGGGCCGTGGGCGTCCCACCAGGCGAGCCAGAAGGCGAGGCGCTTGGCCGGGTCGGTGCCGGCGGGGCTGGCGGTCTCACCCGTGAGGCGTCGCAGGGCGGCGTCCAGCGTGTCGGGCGGGACCGACGGGTTGTCGCGCGCGTCGGTCGGCAGCAGGCTGATCAGCGGCGGCGCGTCCCGCGGGCCGCCGAGCGCGTCGACGACCGGCAGGTAGGCGGCGCGCGTGCCATTGCCGACCGTCGGCGAATAGGGGCAGAGCCGCCGCAACGCCGGCCCGAGGACGGCCGGGCCGAGCTTCACCAATTCGGCCGCGACGCCCGGCGCCTCGCCGACCCGCCGGTTCGTCGCCGGGTCGTGTCGGCCCTCGCCGAGCGTGGCGAGCAGCCGGCGGGCGGGGGTGAGCGCGCCGGGATCCTTGATGTAAGCGGCCTCGGACTCCGCCTGCCGCCGGTAGATGCTCCACCACACCGCGTCGGTATTGAGCCGCCCGTACTTGTCGCGCGGCACGCGGGCGGAGGGCGCCAGCGCGTCGGCCGCGTCGGCGAAACGGCCGGCGTCGAACAGCGCGCGGGCGAGCGACTGCCGCAGGGTTCGCCGCTCGTCCGCGTCCGTCGCGGCGGCCAAATCCGCCCGCAGTTTCGGGATCCGCTTTGACGACGGGAGCGGCGTGATCGGCCAGGGGTTGTAGGGCCGCACGACGGTGTCCCGGCCGCCGATCTCGTGCGCGATGGACCGCGCCTTGCTCGGGAAGGTGTCCTGCAGCCACCCGGCGGCGGCGCGGTACTCCGGGCGCAGCGACGCGGCGCGCGAGTCGTCCTGCAATTGAGGGCCGCTGTCGAAGAGTCCCGCCGCGACTCCCTCGGGCATCGGGTCGACGAACTCCCGCCCCCGCCGCACGGCCTCCTCCGGCCGGCCGGCGCGCAGCAGGATTTGCAACGCCAGCAGTCGGTCCCACAACTCCGGCTCCTTCACGTCCAGCAGCTTCAGCGCGCCGGCGGCATCGCCGCCCGCCTCCAGGGCCAGCGCGTAGACGCGCAGCGGCTCGTTCGACCGGCCGTCAGGTATTATGGCCGACCTCGCCGGGGCGGAGCCGCCGAAGCTCGACAGCGCCCGCTTTGTCTCGCCCCGCGCCATCAGCAGGTCGCCCAGCCCCTGCCACCGGCCCTCGACTTCCATTTGCGGAAAGTTTGCCAATGCCTGCGCCGCCATCGCCTCGTCGAACCGCCCGAGCATCGCCAGCGCCATCGCCTTCGTGGCGAACAGGCCGGCGCGGTACGCCTCGGGCGTGGTCCGCGCCGGCACCTTCCCGGCCAGACCCTCTTCGACGCGCCGCAGCGCCGCGTCCGGCTCGCCGGCGTACAGCAGCCGCTCCGCGACCCATGCTTGGTAGCCGGTCAGGTCCAGGTTGCCGGGCATCGTTAATCCGAGCCGCACGATGTCCCGAATCAGCCCGGCCTCCTCCGCCTGCCCCGGCACGTCCGCCAGGCGGGCGACCACGTCCAGCGCGGGCGCGGAATGGAGCAGGATGATCCGCCGCTTGAGCAGGGTCGGGTCGTCCGGGTGCAGCCGCAGCGCGGTGCGGCCGGCCCAGTCGGCGAAGTCGTCGTCATTGTTCACGTCGAGCATCTGGACGTACAGCGACCACCGCGCCACGCCGCCCGGCGGCGACTGCGCCAGCTCGTCCTCCAGCAGCGTCAGGCCCGCGTCACGGTCGGTCCAGAGGTACGACGCGGCCGGCTCGGCGTCGGCACCCTCCGCGGCGCGGGCGGGCGCGGCGAGAATCAAGGTCGCCGACAGCAGGGTGTAAAGCGACCACACGATTTGACGGATCGGCACGGCGACTCCTCCTTGCGGCTTCGCAAGACGAATTCGCCCGCGCCGCAGATTGCGTATCCAGTCTTCCGGCCCGAACGCCCGGATGATAGACTGCGGCCTTCCCGGAGGCTTGCGATGCGCCGTCGAATGATCCGACCGCTGATCCTGCTGCTCGCCGCCGCGTGGCTCGGTGCCGCGCCGGGGACGCTTCGGGCCGCCGCTCCGACGAGCACGCCCGCGACGCGGGAAGAGTTGCGGATCAAAGAGGGTGATCGGCTCGAGGTTCGGATCAAGGGTCTGGAGGCCGCAAATGAGTTTTCGAGCAAGCGGTTGAAGGTCGAGGGTGGCCGGATACAGATGCCGCTGCTGGAACCCACGCGCGTCGAAGGCCTGACGCTCGACGAGGCCTCGGACCGCGTGGCGGACGCTTACAATGCCGCAAGCATCATCCGAAAGGGCACTGGGCAGATTTCGATGAAGCGGGTTGCACCCTCTGCCGAGGAGTTCGCGGCGCTCACGGCGGATGATCCGATCATCTCCGGCGAGCGGGTGTCGGTCACGGTCACGGGTCTTTACAAAGTTGGCGAGCCGACCACCCTAGTCCGGCGACTCGGGCCGAGCGGTGAGATGGATTTGCCCGTGATTCACGGGGTGAAGCTGGTCGGATTAACCGAGGCGCAGGCCGCAGAGAAGGTGGCGGCGGCTTACGACTTGGCGAACGTCATTCGATCCACCGAGTCCAACGCAATCGTGGTTCTGCCGGACCGCGGCGAGAGCTTCCGCCCGCTGCCCGCCGCCGCCCCTAAAGCCGCCGACCCGGTGCCCCCCGCCGCGCCGCTGGTGGTGAAGGTCGCGCCCGCACCGGACGCCGGCGAGTACCAACTTCTCGCCTCGGCCGACGGCACGGTGCTCATCACGGTCTACCTGAACAAGGGCGATGACCTCGGCTTCCGCATTGCGGCCGGCGAGCTGATCGCGGTTGGCGGCCCCACCGGGACCAAAACGTCGCTCCCGCCGGACGGGGTGCTTTCGTGGAAACTGTCGCGGCGGCTCAAGACCGAGTGACGGATCATGCAGCGCCTTGTCCCGGTCCGTCGCTTTGTGAAGCCGCGGGCGGCGGGTCGGTGACGTGGTAGTGCGACAGCTCCAGCCCGATCTCGCACGCGCCGGCGAGGCGGACTACTTCGGGAGGGAAGCCGTCGGACTGCGCCGTCACGTCGCGCCACGCCACCGCGAAGTCGAGCGAGACGCCCGCGACGCCGGGGAAGGCGATCAGGCGTCGAATTTCTCCGGCGTGCGCTGCGAGGAAGGCGGCCGCGTCGCGGAGTTGGGCCGGGAAGTGGTCCAAACCGGCGGCGCTGACGAGGACGGAGAGGCCGGAGCGTTCGGAGGTGCCCCGGCCGGGCTTGGACGGCAGCCGGGGCTCGCCGCGGCGGTAGACGCGGTCGACCCGCCAATCGGTGCCGGCGATGAAGGCGTCGACGTCGAAGGTCTCGCCGTCGGCACGCAGGATTGTGGACATGCGGCCTCCGCGGGGTAAGGTAGCAAATGTGGGCGGCGCGGCAAGACTATTGTGGCGACAGCCGTGTTTGGCGTATCCTCCACTTTTCTAATACACCACGGAGGTTCACGGTGATGATGTGTCCTGCCCGGCTCCGCCGGTGGCTGCTTGCCGCCGCCGCACTGTTGCTTGTTGCCACGCCGCCCGCACTCCGGGCCGACCCGCCGGCCACCGCGCCGGCGACGCGGCCGGTGGCGGAGGGGGAGCGGTTGGACATCGGCGTCGTCGGGTTGGAACACCAAGGCGTCGAGGCCCGTCGCACGGTTACCGTTCTGAATGGGCAGATCAAGATGCCGCAGCTGAAGCCCCTGCGCGTCGCCGGGCTGATGCCGGCGGAGGTGAAGGCCCGATTGGACGCCGCGTACCACAAAGAGACGTTCGCGTCCGATCCGAAGTATGCGCTGACGGTCACGCGCCGCCCGCCGCTCGCCGCGCCGGGCGGGACGCTCACGCACGACGACGCCATCGTTGTCGGCGAGCGGCTGACGGTCGTGATCTGCTCCACCGTCGAGCTGAACAAGTGGGCGGCCTACACCCTACGCATCGGGAGCAGCGGCACCGTGTCGCTGCCTTCAATCGGGGAGGTGCCCGTTGTCGGCGTGCCCCCGAATGAGGCGGCCCAGAGGATCGGCGATGCGTATTGGGAAGCGTTTGTCGTCCAGCCGTTCAACAGCCAAGTCATGGTCTTGATGCCCGACCGGGGGGAGTCCGTGCAACTCCCCGGCCTGTCGGGCCCAGTGCCTGTCGACGCCCCCGCCGCCGCGCCCGCCACCCGGCCCGCCGGCGGAGGGGCGGTGGTGCCGATGGAGTTGAATCTGGCGCCGGTCGATGCGACCGGGAAGTACGGGCTGTTCTCGACGAAAGAGGAGAAGCCTTATTTGGTGGTCTACCTGAGCAAGGGGGATCAGGCCGGCTTCGACATCAACGCGGGAAAGCTGTGGGCCACGTACGGCGGCTCATCCCTGGAGATCGCCCCCGATGACGGCGAGTCCTACTACTGGAAGCTCATCCGGCCGCTCGGAGCCAAATGACGCGAGACTCCGCCCACCTTTCGGGAGTGCTGAAACTTCGTGAGATTCGCGTCCGGGCGCGGCGGTTTTCCTAGAATCCGCCGCCATGTTCACCCCCTCCTTCGACATCGACGCCGTCATCGACGGCACCGCGCGGCTGACCGAGGCGCAG
The DNA here is from genome assembly GCA_965260985.1 of Tepidisphaeraceae bacterium. Taxonomy (GTDB): domain Bacteria; phylum Planctomycetota; class Phycisphaerae; order Tepidisphaerales; family Tepidisphaeraceae; genus CBDHCE01. The sequence continues at coordinate 49,482 of CBDHCE010000007.1, forward strand.
GCGCTGGAGCTCCACACCCACGCCCCGCTGCACGATCTGGGCGACTGGGCGTTCGCGGTTTCCGCGCGAATGCACCCGGAGGATTACCGCACCTACGTCATCGACAGGAACGTGAATTACACGAACGTCTGCACGGCCAAATGCACCTTCTGCGGCTTCCGGCGGGACCACGAGGATGCCGACAGCTATGTGCTCACTCACGAGCAGATCGGGAAAAAGATCGAGGAGCTGATTGCCATCGGCGGCACGCAGATTCTGATGCAGGGGGGCATGAACGACCGGCTGCCGATCGAGTGGTATGAGAACCTGCTGCAATTTATCAAGAGTGAGTACCCGAGCATTCACATCCACGCCTTTTCCCCGCCGGAGTTCGTGGAGTTCGAGCGGTTCTTCGGCCTGGACGTGCGCGAGATCATCCGCCGGTTCAAGGCGGCAGGATTGAACAGCATCCCCGGCGGCGGCGGCGAGATTTTCGCCCCGCGCGTCCGCCAGCGCATCGGCACCAGCAAGTGCAGCGGCGACGACTGGCTGCGCGTGATGCGGGTGGCGCATGAGGAGGGATTGAATACTTCCTGCACGATGATGATGGGGCATATCGAAACGGTTCAGGAGCGGATGGCCCATATGGGGGCGCTGCGGGACATGCAGGATTATGCATTGTTTTTAGTCAGTGGTCCGTCGTCCGTTGCAAAGAGGGAGGCGATCCGCGCGAAGCATCCCGGCGTGTTCGAGAAGTCTCTCTATGCCGAAGCAACTGACAACGGACCACTGACGACGGACAAAGGCCGCTACGAAGCCTTCATTCATTGGCCGTTCCAGCGCGAGAACGTGCCGCTGGGGCGGGCGAAGGAGTACGACCCGGCGGTCCACGGCGACTTTGATTCACTGGAGAATGAGGACGTCGCGCGCGGTCGCGTCGTGCGGACGGCGGGGCCGACGGAGTATCTGCGGATGCTCGCCATCGCCCGATTGTTCTTTGACAACGTGCCGAACCTGCAGAGCAGTTGGGTGACGATGGGGCCGAAGATCGGGCAGGCGGCGCTGCTGTTCGGGGCGAACGACATGGGCGGGGCGATGATGGAGGAAAACGTCGTCAGCGCCGCCGGCACGACGTATAAGTTGGCCGTCCGCGAGTTGTGTCGGTTAATTAGAGACGCGGGATGGGTGCCGGCGCAGCGGGACCAGTATTACAATGTCTTGAAGCGTCACGACGGGCCGGACAGCCCGGATTTGGTGCCCGACCCCGCGCCGCCGCTTCGGGACGTGAAGCGGATCGATAAAGAGTTCATCGGCCGCGCGCCGGGCATCGAGCCCGTCTTCAGCTTCCCCGACGACGGGCGCGACGACTCGCGGCGATTGCAGTTGAACGTGCTGGGGGAGGGGAGGTAGATTGCCACGATGAACGCGCGCTTTCTGAAGGGTCGCAGTGCCGCATTCTCGGACGTGCCGTGGTCGTTTTACGTCCAGACGCGGCAGGCAATCGACTCGCACACGCAGGTCACGTTCGACCGCGGGCGGATGGAGATCATCAGCACCACCACGCTCGGCCACGAGTCGGCGAAGAAGCTGCTCGCCATGCTGTTCGAGACCTACTGCTTCGCCCGCGACGTGCCGCTCGACTCCACCGGCGGGCTGACGTTAGCGCGGGAGTCACGGGCGGTGGCGTGTGAGCCGGACGAGTCGTATTACGTCCTCGCCGACCCGCCGCCGCGCGGGACGCGGGAGATTGATCTGGAGATTCACAACCCGCCGGACTTGGTTCTCGAGGTCGACCCGTCGGAGCACGCGGTGGACAAGGAGCCGGTGCTGGCCGCGCTGGGCGTGGCGGAGGTGTGGCGGTGGGAGGCGGACGCGCTGGCCGTCCGACGCCTCCGGCCCGACCGCTCCGGCTACGAATCGTTCGACGGCAGCGGGCTGATTCCCACGCTGCCGATGGCCGCCCTCGCTGCGCACGTGCGGCTCGGGCAGTCGTCGCGTCAGCACGACGTGCTGCGGCAGTGGCGGGGAATCGTCGGAAACGCCTGATGAGTCTTGTGAAGGTCATTTTCTCGAACAGTCTGCCGTTTAGCCGCCCCGCTTGCGGGGCGCGTTCTGCCGATCCCGCGCCCCGCAAGCGGGGCGGCTAAACGGCGAGACGAGGGTCAAGCGGGATTTGCACCACCATTCATGCTTCAAGCGTCCGCCATCTCCCCCCGCTTCCTCCCCGACGACCGCCTGCTGGCCGAGTGCCGGACGGACCTCACGCGCGGCTCCGGGCCCGGCGGGCAGAAGCGGAACAAGACCAGCAACTGCGTCCGCCTCACCCACCGCCCGACGGGCCTGCACGTCACGGCCGGCGAGTCGCGGTCGCTGCTGGAGAACAAGACCCGCGCGCTGCGGCGGATGCGGCTCAAGCTCGCCGTCGAGGTGCGCGAGCCGGTCGATCTGCTCACTTTCGCCCCGCCGGCGTGGGCGCTGTCGGTGCGGCGCGAGCGGCGGCTGGAAATCTCGGCCCGCCACCCGTTCTACGCGCCGCTGGTCGGCTTGGCCCTCGACCTGATGCTCGCGCTCAAGGGCAACCCCACCGCCGTGGCGATCAACCTCGGCGTCTCCACCACGGCGGTGCTGAAGCTGCTGGCGTCCGACGCCCACGCCTGGGCGGCCGCCAACGCGATCCGCGCGGGGTGGGGCGCGGGGCCGCTGGTCAAAAGGCATTGAGGCGGCGGGGGGTGCGTGTAATTGAACGGAACAAGCCGGCGTCTGAGCCGAAGGCGAAGACCCGGGTTCTTTCGCACCCGGGGTCGCTACAGCCCCCGCACGGCCGTCTCGGTTTCCGACGCGACGCGGTCCCAGCCGGCGCGGTCGTTCGACGCATCGGCGAACGACAGCGGCGGGCCGATCTTCAGCCCGACCCGCGCCAGCCGCGGCCGTCGCGCCCCCGGCGGCAGGGCGGCGAAGGTGCCGGTCAATCGGCACGGCACCACCGGCACGTCGGTGCCGGCCACCAGTATCCCCATGCCCGCCTTGAAGGGCCGCATCTCGCCGGTGCGGCTGCGCGTGCCCTCGGGGAAGAGGATCAGCCCGCAGCCGCCGTCGACCAGTCGGGCGCGGAGATTCGCCAGCGCGTGCCGGCCGGCGCGGTCGCGCGAGACGGGCAGCGCGTTGACCGCCGCCGCGGCGAACAGCGACGCGGCGGGCGTGGTGAAGAAGGTGTCGCCCGCCGCCACCGGGAACGCCTCGGCCCGCAGCCGCCACGGCAGCGCGCCCGCCAGCGCAAGGGCGTCGAGGTGGCTGCAGTGGTTGCACGCCAACACGAACGGCGCGTCGGCCGGCAAGTGCTCGCGCCCGGACACGGTGATTCGGTGCGCGATTCTCAGGTAAACCCACGCCGCCGACGTCCACGCCCAATGCGCGGCGGCCTCGATCAGCCCCGGCTCGCGCCGCACGCTCCGCGCGCGCTCCGCCAGCGGCAACTCGTGATCGGCGGCGGGCTTTAAGGTCCAGTCATCCATTTTCGTGGGGTGGGCACCGCCCACCATCCGCCACCATCGAAACCATCGGCCGCAAGCGGTGGGCAGTGCCCACCCTACCTGCCCGTGAATATATGAATTTCGCCCAGCGCCCCGACGCCCAGGTACCACCCGACGAAGTGGAACATCGCCGGGGCGACCAGCAGGAGGCTGTCGAAGCGGTCGAGCAAACCGCCGTGGCCGGGGAAGGTGTTCGCCATGTCCTTCACGCCCACGTCGCGCTTGATCGACGAGAGGAGCAGGTCGCCGAACTGCCCGACGACGGCGATGGTCAGGCCGAGCAGGGCGTAGCGCCACCCGCCGTGCAAGTCGGTGCCGCGGAAGATGTACGACGCCAAGGTGCCGGCGAGGGCGGTGGTCAGCACCGTCGCGCCGACCGCCCCGCCGAGCGTCTTGTTCGGGCTGGTGTTCGGCGCGAGCTTCCGCCCGCGGAACGGCGGAATCCGGCCCAGCGTCTTGCCGCTGCAGTAGGCGAAAATGTCGTTCGCCTCCGTGCAAAGCACCAGCCACACCAGGATCGGCCGGTACAGCGGGCTGTTGGCGAAAAAGGCCAAATGCCCCAGGCACGCCCCGAGCAGCATGTACGCCAGCACGCCCAGCCCGACGCGCTGCACATACCCCTTCGGCCGGTCGCGCAGCACGCCGGCGACACAGATGACCGCCACCGTCAGCGGCCAGAGCGCGACGAAGAAGGCGTACCAGTTGTCCAGCGCGGCGAAGTTCGTCAGCAGGATGCTCAGCACCACCGCCCCGCTGACGAGGTGGTCGCGGAACAGGCCGGTGGCGCGGGCGAACTCGCGGTAGCACAGGATGCTCAGCAGGCAGACCGCCCCGATGACGTAGGCCGCCCCGAGCAGCACGGGCCCCAGCATCAGCGGCGCGATGACCAGCCACGACCGCCAGCGCCGCATCACGTCGGCCGCCGTCTCGTCGTCCAGTGCGCCCGCCCGCCGCAGGCCGAGCGTGACCAGCGGCGCGACCGCCAGCAGCCCCGCGACGGCGACGGTCGCCCACAGCACCACCGGCGAGTCGAAGGCGTGGCGCGTGCCGAACAGCCGCTGGAAGGTTTCATCCCGCACGGTTCACCCCCGCCCCGCGACGCACCCCGTGATGCGCCGCGCGAAGGGCCCGCGCCGTCCGCCGCAGCCGCAGGAGGCAGGTGACGATTGTGCCGATCGCCACCGCGCCCGCGACCCACGCCGCCAGGTGCCACTCGCGCACGACGGTCGGCACGGCCGCGCCGGTCAGGCCGAGCAGCGTGACGGCGAGCATCCGGTGCTGCTTCGCCATCGGGCCGCCGAAGTCCGCGGGCGCGCCGCACGTTTTGCCGAGGCAGCGGACGTAGGCGGTCATCACCGCGCCCAGCGCCGCGGCCCAGCCGATCCACGGCACCCCGCCGGCGGCGCAGCCGAGGCCGACGAACACGGCGGCGTCGGCGGCGCGGTCGGGCAGGTCGTTGTAGAGCTCGCCGACCGCCGACGCCGTGCCGCGCTCCACCGCCACCATGCCGTCGAGCATGTTCGCCGCCAGCCGGAGTTGGCAGAGTGCCGCCGCCGCCAGCCACAGCGCCCGCGCCGCCGGGCCGGTCGTGAAAGCCGTGCCGGCGAGTGCCGCGCCGGCTGCGAAGGCCGCGAGCATCCCGCCGACGGAGATGGCGTTGGCCGACGCCCCCCACGCCGCCAGCCGACGCGCCGCCCGGTTCGACAGCGCCCACCCGCGCGACTTCAGCGGCCGGCGGTCGGTGATTTCGTAGGGGGCGTCGGGCATGACTGCAAAGACCGGGACGCCGGCAGCGTACCGCCCCGCCGGTGTGCCGCCAAGCCGGCTTCCGCTACACTGCCGGCAAGGGAGGCGTTATGGGCGATCAAGTGACCACGGCCGTCGTGACCGGCGCGGGCAGCGGCGTCGGGCGGGCGGTGGCGTTGGAGTTGCTCGGCCGCGGCTGGCGCGTCGCGCTGATCGGTCGACGCGAGGCGCCGCTGCGCGAGACGGCCGGCGGCTCATCGCTCGCGTCGGTCCACCCCTGCGACGTCGCCGACGCCGCGGCGGTCGAATCGACGGCCGGCGAAATCGTGGATGCCTTCGGGGGCCGCTTGGGCGCGCTGGTCAATGCCGCCGGCACCAACCTGCCCGACCGCCGGCTCGACCAGATGACCCCTGCGGCGTGGCGCGGCGTGATGGCGGCGAACCTCGACGGGCCGTACTACCTCGTCGCCGCCCTGCTGCCGGCGATGCGCGCCGCGGGCCACTCCACCCTCGTGAACGTCAACAGCCTGGCCGGGCTGCGGGCCAGCGCGCTCTCGGGCGTGGCGTACAGTGCGAGCAAGTTCGGCCTCACCGCGCTGGCGCAGTCGGTCAACGCCGAGGAGAATCAGAACGGCGTGCGGGCGACCGGCGTCTACCCCGGCGACATCGACACGCCGCTGCTGGAGCGCCGCCCGTCCGTCCCGCCGCCGGAGCGCCGCGCGAAAATGCTTCGGCCCGAGGATGTCGCCGCCTGCGTGCTGCTGGCGATCGACCTGCCACCGCGCGCGGTGGTCGAGCAGATCGTCGTGCGGCCGCGGGAGTGAAATGACCGATTCCGGTCCGACTGACACCTTCGACCCCGACACCGCCGCGTGCGTGCGGTGCGGCTACGCGCTGCGGGACCTGCCGGAGAACCGCTGCCCCGAGTGCGGCACCGCGTTCGACCCGGCCGACCCGACCACCTACGCCGGGGGCGGCCACGAGTCGCGGGCCTACCGCTTGGTCCGGCCCGACCGGCCGATGTCGCAGCGGCTGCTGTACGTCGGCGTCGCGCTGCTGCTGTGGGGCGAGGCGTGGCTGCCGGGCGGCGTTTTCGTCTCGCTGCTCGGCGTCGGCGTGATCGTCGCGGGCTTCGGCTGGCGGGCGGTGGTGGTCGAGTCGGGCCGGCGCGTCGCGGCCCGACTGTACCGGCAATCCTGCGAGCTAGGCGGCCGTTGGCGGTGCGACCGAATCACGCACTGGCCGGTCGGTTGACCGAGCGGCACCCGCATTCAGCCGCTTGCGGCTTCGCAAAGAAATCGGGCCCGCTATTCCGGGTGAAATCCCGGTCGGCCGGTGCCGAAGACCCACAGGAAATAGGAGGCGTTCTCCAGTCGATTGAGGGCCTCGCGCTCGCCGGCCGGGGCGCGGTCGAAGCGGCGTCGCCAGGCGTCGAACAGCGCGTGGCTCGGGGCCGACTGCGCGCGGTTCGCCAGCGCGAGCAAGTTGGCGGCGTCGGCGTCGGGCACCGCGGCGGCCGCGTCGTGGGCCTGCGACTCGGCGAACAGCGGCCAGTACCGCTCGGCGACCGGAATCAGGAATTGCAGCCCCGCCGGCACTGAAAACCAGTCCGGTGCGGGGTCGCGCTCGATCTCCAGCGCGCGGTGGTCGAATGGCGGGATGCCCAAGTCGTGCAGCCGGCCGAGGAGCAGGAAGGCCGTGTTGATGGCGATCGACCGCGGGTGCGTCCGGTCGGCCGCCACGGCGTCGCCGAGCGCCTTCAGCGACTCGTCCGGCACCGCGCACAGCAGGTCGTACAGCGCGATCGCCCGCGCCCGCACCGTCGGCGGCAGCGCGTGGCAGTAGGCATCGAGCACGCCGAGCAAATGAAGGCCCGGCGGCAAATCGGCGGCGAAGGTTTCGAGGTCGTCGACGAACATGAGTGGCCTGGCGGCCGAGCATACCGCATGGGCCGGCGCGGGCGCGACTTGCCCCCTCGCGGCGCAACCGCAAGATGCCGGTGCCGCGGGAGGGAGTGCCGCATGATCCAGCCGACGCGAAAGCCGCTCGACCTCGCCGCCTCCCCTTGGGGGCGGCGGGCGGTGTTCGCGGCGCTCTACTTTTCGGAGGGCGCGCCGATCGGGTTCATCTGGTGGTACCTCGCCACGGAACTGGCCGCGTCGGGCGTGGCGGCGGACCGGATCGGGTTCCTGCTCGCGCTGCTGCTGGTGCCGTGGACGTTCAAGTTTCTGTGGGCGCCGCTGGTCGACCTCGGGCGCGGGCGGGTCTTCGGGCGGTGGTGGGGGTTTCGCGCGACGGCGGCGTCGGCGCAGCTCGCGATGGGGCTGGCGGTGCTGCCGGTGGGGTTTCTGGATTTGCGGACCGACTTTCCGCTCGTCTTTTCTCTGGTGATGCTGCACGCGCTGGCGGGCGCGACGCAGGACGTGGCGATCGACGCGTGGGCGATCCGCGCGGTGCCCGAGGGGGACCGCGGCCGCGTGACGGGGTGGATGCAGGCGGGGTATCGCACGGGAATGTGGCTGTTCGGCTGGGGGCTGCTGGGGGTGTCGACGCTGATCAGCCGGCCGGCCGCCACGGCGCTGCTGGCGGCGGCGGTGTGGTCGACGGCGGGCCTGCTGCTGCTCTGCCGCGAGCCGGCGGAGACCGACCGCAGCGTGGCCGGGGGCCGCGGGCGGTGGGGCGAATTTCTCAGCTCGCTGAGGGCGATTTTCCGCCGCCGCGCGACGTGGCTGGGCCTGGGCATCGCGCTGGTGGCGGGGGCGGGGTTCGAGGCCGTCGGCGGGATGCTCGGGCCGTTCCTGGTCGCGCGGGGGTTTGACAAATCGACCGTCGCGCTGATCGGCACCTGCTCGATCCTCGGCCTGGTGCCCGGCTCGCTGCTGGGCGGCTGGGCGGCGGACAAGCTCGGCCGGCGCGGCACGCTCGCGGCGTTCGTCGTCCTGACGGCGGCGGCGGTCGCGGGGCTGGCGACGCTCGATTTGCTCTCGCGCGCCCCGTGGTCGCGCGGCACCCTCGTCGCGGCCGTCGCGCTGCTGTTTGCGATGTACGCCGGCGTCGGCCTGCTGACGGCGGCGACCTACGCGCTGTTCATGGACCTCTCCGACCCGCGCCTGGCCGGCACCCAGTTCAGCGCCTTCACCGGCGCGACCAACGGCTGCGAGGCGTGGGCGACGGCGCTGGCGGGGTTCATCGCCGTCCGCGCCGGCTACGGCACGGCTTTCGCGCTCGCCGCCGGCCTGTCGCTGCTGGCCCTGCCGCTGCTGGCGACGATTCGGCCTGCCCTCGCGTCGGGCGACCCGGTACAATCCGCGGCATGAAATACCGCACCCTCGGCCGCACCGGCATGAACGTCTCCGTCATCGGCGTCGGCACCTGGCAGTTCGGCGGCGAGTGGGGCAAGGATTTTTCGCAGGACGAGGCGACCGCCATCCTCGGCCGGGCGGGCGAGTTGGGCATCAACCTCATCGACACGGCCGAGTGCTACGGCGACCACCTGTCCGAGCGGCTCGTCGGCGGCGCGACGAGTTCCAACCGCGACGAATGGATCATCGCCACGAAGTTCGGCCACAAGTTCCATAGCTTCATGAACCGCACCGAGCCGCGGTCGCCGGGGGACGTGACGCACCAGTTGGAGGAATCGCTGAAGTCCCTCAAGACGGACTATGTGGATTTGTACCAATATCACTCGTGGGGGAACGACGAGTTTTACAATGATGACGTGCTGGCCGTGCTGCACGACGCGAAGGCGGCGGGGAAGGTGCGGCACATCGGCAACAGCGTGAGCAAGAACGATAACCTGAAGCAGATCGAGGGCATCGCGGATCGCGGCATCGAGACGTTGCAGATCATCTACAACCGGCTGGACCGCACGCCGGAGGAGAAGGGGGCGTTCGCGGCGTGCCTGGAGCAGAACCTCGGCGTCCTCGCGCGCGTGCCGCTGGCGAGCGGCTTTTTGAGCGGGAAGTACGCGCCGGGCGATGAGGATCAATTCGGCGGGCAGGACTATAGAAGCACGAAGGACGCCGGGCAGATCCGCGAGCAGTTGGAGCAGGTCCAACGGATGAAGGAGGAGGAGGTTCCGCCCGGCACGGACATGGCGACGTGGGCGCTGGCGTGGTGCCTGCAACACCCGGCCGTCTCGTGTGTGATCCCCGGCTGCAAGAGCGTGGGGCAGGTCGAGAGCAACGCGGCGGCGGCGGCGCTGGAGATGGTGAAGGCCGACCACCCGCAGGCGGCGGGGTGACGGCCCCGCCCGAACCCTTTGAGCAGTGGGCGCGGCCGGTATCGTGTCGGCACCGACGCCACCCTCAAACGCTCACCGCAGGCCGCGCCCATGCCCGAGCTGACCGACGGCGCGGAAGGATACGCTCCGCTACGCGCTCCGCTACGCGCTCCGCTACGCGCTCCGCTACGCGCTCCGCTACGCGTCGCGGCCAACCGGGGGAATCGGGGTGGGGACTCGGACCAGTTCAAGCTCTTCGACCCGCGCGGGCGGCAGGCGAAGGGCCTGCCGGGCGGAGCCGACCGAAGGGCTCCCGGCGTTCGCGGGCTCGAAGGCCGGCCGGCTCGTGCTGGTCGGGCCGGTGGACCTGCCAGTGAACCTGCCGGTGACGCGGCCGTTCAGGGAGGAGACCATCGTCGAGTGCCGCAAGAAGCACGTCATGAAAATCGACATCATGGGATTAGACTGCGAGAGCAAGCGGAAGATCTTCCGCGTGGCACCCGACCCGGTCGACGTGCCCGACCCGATTGGCCGTGACGCGCAGCGGAGCGCGAGGGGCGCGAAAAGATGATCGTCGGCTACCACCTCATCTTCGGCACCTACGGCTTATGGCTCCCCAACGACCCGCGCGGGAGCTGGTCGGACTTCGTCGGCTCGTGGAACCGGTACCGATTCGGCCCGGCGACCAAGACCGCCGAGCGACGGTCGCTGGCGCACGACCCGCACGACCGGGCGAGGCGGTTGGCGGCTAAAACGGCTTTGAAGTACCCGCCGGTAGTCTTCACGGGGCTCCAGGCGCGGGCGGTGGCGCGGGGGTTTGGGGCATACGTCCGGCAGTCGGGGCTGCCCATCTGGGCTTGCGCGGTGCTGCCCGACCACGTGCATTTGGCGACCGGTCGGCCGGGCATGAAGGTCGAGCAACTGATAATTCAGTGAAGGGCGCGGCGACGCGGCAACTGGAGCGCGAGGGGCTTCACCCGCTGGCGCGGCACGGGGCGTCGGGGGAGCGGCCGCCGAAGTGCTGGGGGCATGGGGAGTGGAAGGTGTACCTCGACCCGGAGGACGTCCCGCTCGCGATCCGGTACGTGCAGGGCAACCCGGTGAAGGAGGGGAAGAAGGCGCAGAATAGGTCGTTCGTGAGGAAGTATCAGGGTTAGCCGCGACGCGCAGCGGACCGGTATTCGACCGAAGATAGCGCTCCGCTGCGCATCGCGGCTAATCAGGCGGGGAATCGAGGAGAAGTTCACATGGCATTCCACAAGGATTTTCCCGACGACCCGCACGCGACGCTCGACCCGGCGATCCGGTGGTTTCCGGCGGACGGGTCGCTGCGCGAGACGGCGATGCACGAGCTGATGCCAACGCTGGCGGCGGCGCTGCGCCGCCAAGTGGTCGTCTACCAAGCGTTCACCAAGCAGCAGCGGGAGATCGCGTTCAAGGCGGTGGTCGACGGGGAGGTGACGCACACGACGGTGCTGGACCCCGCGTTCGTGGTGGAGCCCCTTTCGGGCGGGTGGTGATCGTGGAGACCAAGCGGCGGCAGGACGTGTGCGCGGGGCCGAATGTGCTGCGGCTGAAGCAGTGCTGCGAGGACGCGACGACCTACGACTTCGTTTATGGGAACAGGCTTCGTCCGAGGGACCGGGCCGGGCTGTAGAATTACGAGGGCTTGCTGAAGTCGTTCCGCGACTTCAAGTGAGGGCGGGGCGGGATAAGTTCATTCTGCAAAAAACCGGCGGCGGCGTGATTGGATCGCGCCGCCGCCGGTTTAACTGCTGCCGTAGTGACGTTCATCACTGCTTTGGCGGCTCGCGGAGGGTCAGGCCGACGTCGATGTACTGCCCGCCGACCGATTGCTGGCAGTGGGCGGCGAGGGTGTTTTCGGCGCCGGGCTTGAAGGCCTTGCGGGCGGCGTCGGTCAGGGGCTTCTTCTCATAGTTGCCGTTGAAGCCGTCGGCCTCGTAGGCGAGCACGCCGTTGAGGTAAACCTTCACGTCCTCGTCGTGGTAGTCGCGGACCAGGAGCTTCGAGACCTGCTCGGGCGACAGGTTCGTGGCCTTGAAGGTCCGGCGCAGCCAGATGTCGGAGGTCGACCACGTCGTCCCGAGCTTGCCGATGCCCGGCGTCCCCTCGGTGCCGAAGCCGCCCTTGCCGCTCTTCCACGAATTGGCGTTGTAGCCGGGCTTCATCCAGTCGTCGGCGGGCTTGGAGAAGGTGTACTGCCACGTCTGGGATTGCTCCTCGCTGGTGGCGACGACGGGGGTGTAGGTGGGGCCCTTGAGCTGGAAGTGGTTGGCCTTGCTGATCTGGTCGGCGTCGACCTTCAGGACGCGGTCGTAGGTCATCAGGCCGTTGATCTCGGTCTCGACGTCGGTGGTCTCGGTGTAGACCGCGGCGCTGAGGCCGTTCTCGTCGCGGAACTTTTTGAGCAGTTGGGTGTATTCGGCGTAGGTGTCGACGACGTCCTGGGGCACCTGGGACATGGTGTAGCTGCCGCTCTTGTCGCCGTTCCACATGTGGCCGTCGACCTTGAGGCCGATGCCGCCGTACTCGCCGCAGGCGCGGGCCATTTTGGCCGCGGGGGTGCCGGCCTTGGGGAGGGCGGCGGCGGGCGGGGGGTAGCTGTGGATGTCGAACACGTCGCCCACGCCGTGGTGCTCGCCGCCGCTGGCCTGGTTGATCAGGCGGGTCGGGTCGATACCCCGCACCATCTTCTCCAGCCCGGCGGTGTCGAACTGGCCCTGGCCCTCGTTGAACAGGTCCCACATGATGATGCACGGCACGCTCTGTAGGTGCGTGACCATCCGCTTGAGCTCGCTGCGGTACTCGCCCTTGTCGAGCTCCGCGGGGTGGTCGGTGTAGCTGTTGGCCGAGGGCATGTCCTGCCAGACCATCATGCCGAGGTGGTCGGCCCAGTAGTACCAGCGGGCGGGCTCGACCTTGATGTGCTTGCGGATGAAGTTGAAGCCGAGCTTCTTGGTCACCTCGATGTCGGACTTGAGGGCCGCGTCGGTCGGCGCGGTGTAGAGGCCGTCGGGCCAGAAGCCCTGATCCAAGGGTCCGATCTGGAAGGTGAACTTGCCGTTGAGGAGGATCTTCGGCACGCCGCCGACGGTGCCGAGGGCGATCTTGCGCATGCCGAAGTAGCTGCCGACGGTGTCGAGCGTCTTGCCGCCGGATTTCACCGCCACCTGTAGGTCGTAGAGGTGCGGCGAGTCGGGCGACCAGAGCTTGGCGTTCGCCACCGGCACGGTGATCGCCTCGCCCGGCTTGCCGGTCTTGCTGGCGACGGTCGAGCCGCCGTCCATGACCGTGACCGTGACCTCCGCGTCGGCCGGGGCGGTGCCTTGGGGCGTGACGGTCACTTTCACGTTGCCGGCGTCCACGTCCGGCGTGATCTTGAGATTTTCGATGCCGCCGGCGGCGATCGGCTCGAGCCAGACGGTCTGCCAGATGCCGGTGGTGCAGGTGTACATGATGCCGCCGGGCGTGAGCGTCTGCTTGCCGCGCGGCTGGCCGCCCTTGTCGGTGGGGTCGAAGACGCGGACGATCAGCTCCTGCGGGCCGGTGCCGTTGAGTTGGTCGGTCACGTCGTAGCTGAACGGGTCGTAGCCCCCCTTGTGGACGCCGAGGCTCTGGCCGTTGACGAAGACTTCGGACTCGTAATCGACCGCGCCGAAGTGCAGGACGATCCGCCGCCCGCTCCAGGCGGCCGGCACGGTGAACTGCCGGCGGTACCAGATTCGCGGGTGGTGCTCCATCACGCCGCTGATGGCGGACTCGACGGGGAAGGGCACCAGGATTTCGCTGGAAAGCGTCTGGCCGGTCGGCGTGGGATCGCCCTCTTTGGCCGGCTGGTACTGCCAGAGGCCGTTGAGGTTCTGCCAGTCCGGGCGGGTCATCTGCGGGCGGGGGTACTCGGGCAGCGGGGCCTTGGGGTCGACGTCGGCGGCGAACCGCGTCATCAGCGGGGCCTTTTTCATCTCCCACGCCCCCGCCCGCGACGGGGCGAGCACGGAGAGGGCGAGCGTCAGGGCAAGGCACGGGGCAAGGCACGGGGCGGTCAGTCTCATTCAGTCTCCTCGGTTGGTTGGCGTAACCCTACCACGGCCCGGCAGCGTTGTCGATGTGTTATGCTCGTCGGCCGAGAGGGTCGAAGGAGAAACCGCCATGCCGACCGAATCCGCCGCGCTGAATCCCGCCCGCACGGTGGCGGAACTGAAGGAGCTCCGCGCCCTCACCGGCACGGAAAACGGGGCGCAGCGCGTGGCGTTCACCCCCGTCTGGGCCGCCGCCCGGCAGTGGCTGCGCGACAAGCTGGCGGCCCTGCCGGTGGAAATCCACCAGGACGCGGCCGGCAATTTGTGGGCCACGATGGCGGGCGAGAGCGACCGGGAACTGCTCATCGGCGGCCACATCGACAGCGTGCCCGACGGCGGGTGGCTCGACGGCTGCATGAACACGCTGGCGGGCGTGGAAATCCTCCGCCGGCTGGCGTCGCAGGGCAAACCCGCCGTCACCGTGCGGCTGGTGGACTGGGCGGACGAGGAGGGCGCCCGCTTCGGCCGGTCCCTGTTCGGCTCCAGCGCCGCCGGCGGCACGCTGGTGGCCGACGAGGTGCGGAACCTCACCGACAAGCAGGGCGTCCGGCTGGAGGACGCGGTGCGCGAGTACGGCATCGACCTCGACCGCGCGACCGACGCCACCGCCGAACTGAAGAACGCCGCCGCCTACCTCGAGCTGCACATCGAGCAGGGGCCGGTGCTGGAGGACTTGGGCCTGCCGGTCGGCGTCGTGCTGGGCACCTTCGGCGTCGAGCGGCACGCCGTCACCTTCACCGGCCAGGCGGCCCACAGCGGCTCGACCCCGATGGACCGCCGACGCGATGCACTGGGCGGCGTCAGCAAACTCCACCTCGCCGCGCGGGAATCGGCCGTGAGCCGCGGCGGGGTGGCGACGGTGGGCCGCGTCGAAACCGACCCCGGCATCGTCACGGCCGTGGTCGCCGAGGCGCGGATGACCCTCGACCAGCGCCACCTCGACGCCGCCGCTTTGGCCGCGATGCACCGGGACGTCCGCGACGCCGCCGACGCCATCGCGGCGGAGGAGAACATCGGCGTCGAGTGGTCGAAACTCTGGCAGATTCAGCCCTTCCCCTTCGACCCCGATCTGATTGAATTGGCCGACGAATCGGTGAGGGAAATCTGCGGCACCAGCCACCGCCTGCCCAGCGGCCCCCTGCACGACGCCGCCGAGGTCTGCCGCGCCGGCGTGCCGACGGTGATGCTCTTCAGCCAATCGCTGCGCGGCATCTCGCACAACAAGATCGAGGACACGAGGGAGGCGGATATTGAGCTGTCCGTGCGGTCGCTCGACCGGCTGGCGGACAAGGTGATCGCGCGGCTGGCCTGACCCGGCTGCCACAGGCGAGACGACTCCCGCGGCAGCCCCGCAGTTCGCTGTTTGACGAGCAGTTCCAGCGGTTGCGCCCGCTCTACGGCGCGGCGGCCGGCGAGGGGGGGAGGTGGCCGTCGATGGCCCACAGGCCGGGGCGGCCGCGGAGGGTGGTGCCGGTGACGGCGGTGAGGGTGCGGGCATTTTTGACGAACAGGCTGTTCCAGGATTGGGCCGTGGCGGTGGTCCCGAAGGGGAAGGTGAGGGGGCCGAAGCCGGCGGCGGGGGTGCCGAGCGCGACGGCCATTCGCACCGCCCGCTCGTCGCCGGTGTCGGCGAGTTGGAACGACAGCGCGGCCCCGCCGGCGGGCAGGGCCGCGAGGTAGGGGGCGCCGGCGTAGGCGGCCGGCGGCAGGGGGGCGGGCAGGGCGGGCCGGCGGCGCGGGTCATCGCCCGCGACAGGCAGCGGGGTCGGCAGTGTGGCCTGGCCTTTCGGCGGCGTGAGGTCAATCACCGCCGGGCGGAAGCGGGGGGCGAGGCCGTCGTCCTCGATCGCCAGCCAGACCGAGCCGTCGGCGAGGCGGGCGGGCACGGGCATGCCGTCGCGGTGGCCCCGGCGGAAGGTGGCGGCGGTCGGGCCGACCCACGTCCGGCCGCCGTCGGTCGAGCGGAGCACCGAAATTTCCTGCTCGTTCGTGGCCGGGTAGGGCTGCTCGTTGGCGAAGTAGAGGTCGATCCGCGGGCGGGCGGGCGCGACGGGGGTGGGCCCCTCGACGGCGGCGGGCTCCCAGCACTTGCCGGTGAACAGCCGGCGGCGGCCCGTCCAAGTTTTGCCGCCGTCGCGGCTGAAGGCAACGGCGATGCCGTTGCGGCGGGGGTCGGCGCGGTCGCGCTCGTTCCACATCGCCATCACGCGGCCGTCGGCGAGAGGGAGGAGTTCGGCGTTGGTGGCGGCACCGGCGGGGAAGCCGGCGACCTTGACCGGCCCGCCCCAGGTCCGGCCGTCGTCGGCGCTGGGGCGGACCTCGACGACGCCGCGGCGCGAGTACCCGGCGAGCAGGCGGCCGTTCTTGAGTCGGACGATCCGCCCGTAGGTGCCGCCGGGGGCGATGAGGACGAGGGTGGCGGGATCCCACTCGATTTCGCCCCCGGCCGCCACCGCCGGCAGGGCGGCGGCGGCGAGGAGCAGGAGGATGAGGGTTTGTTTCAGGACCACCAGATGCCCAGGTTGTGCGCCGCGCAGGTGTCGAGGAAGCGTCGGGCGCAGGCGTGATACCAGCGCACGTCCGGGTCGAGGTCCGCCTCGTCCGGCCAGACGGCCGCGGCGGCGAGGCGCTTGACGTCGGGCGGCATCCAGATGCCGTGCGGCACCTCGGCCTTGCCGAAGCGGTCGGAATAGACCCAGGCGCAGCAAAGTAATCCGCCCTCGTAAAGACCGCTGTCGACGTTGCGAAGGCGCAGGCGGATTTCCTCGGCGACGGCGGAAAAGACCTCGACCAGTTCCGGCACGTCGCTGGCGTAGATGAATCGGTCAGGCCTAACAAGAAAGGCGTCAACGTCGGCTCCCACGGCGGCCCTCCGGTCGGCTAATGAAACTCACGCCACGCGGGCGTCGGGCCGGCTCGCGGCGAGGGCCGCCTCGTCCGGCTCGACGGCCGTGACGCGCAGCCCCGCGGCCAGCACGAGGGCGTGGACGACGCTGGCCGGCACCTCCGCCCGGCCGGTGAGGTAGTCGATCACCTGCTCCTGCGTGATCGCCGGGAGGTGCGGTTTGGCCGCCTCCCACAGGGCGGCGCGGCCCATGTGCCGCATGCCCATCGCGCGGGCGAGGGCCGAGCGGATCGGCTCTTCCTCGGGTACAATGCCGGCGCATGATGGAAGGTCCGAATAGTCGATCTCCGAATCGGCCATCGCCGCAAGCCGTGCAAGTCGCGCCATCCGCTCGGGACTCGCCGGTCCCGGCTTGGGCAAGTCCTCGGCCCGGACGCGGGTGATGCCGGGGGGCGGGGCATCAGGGCATTCGCTGTTGTTGTCGCTTGGCATAATTTCTCCTCTCCCTAGAATCGGCCGGGCGAGCGGTGATGATGCGAGTCACGACCTTGCCTTCACGCACGCGCTGCGTCCAAACGATTTTAAGTAACAGATTTTGCCGAAGCGAGTGGGGGCCGGTAGTTATCTAGCGGTCCTCGAAGTCGCTATGGTCGCGGTCAAAATCCTCAAGGTATAGCGGCTCCCCTAGCGGGTAGAGCAACGCAGGGGCCACATCCTCCTCGAAGTCGACGCCGTGCTTTCGCAGATTCTCCGCCGCCTTGGCGTCATCCCAATCGAGTTCCGTGTGAACTGTCAGCAAGGTCCACCTCTTGAAGAGTGTTCATCTGCGATCAACCTACAGCACCTCCGTCGCCCTCGGATAACTCCCCAGCAGGTTCAACTGCAGGCAATGCCCCTTCGCCTTGTCGATGCCCTCCCGCAGCGCCGCCTCGTCGACGTGGCCCTGCAAATCAATGAAGAAGACGTACTCCCAATTCACCTTCCGGCTCGGCCGCTTTTCAATATCCGTCAGATTGATGCCGTTGGCCTTGAAGACGTCCAGCACGTCGGCCAGCGCGCCGGGGCGGTTGGCGGTGGTGAACAGGACGGCCGTCTTATCATCACCCGTCGGTTTGGCGGCCTCGGCGCCGATCACGAAGAAGCGCGTCACGTTGTCGGGGTTGTCCTCGATGTTCTCGAACAGCACGCGCAAATCATAAAGCTCCGCCGCGATCATGCTGGCGATGGCGGCCACCCCCGGCTCGTTCGCCGCCCGCTCGGCCGCGACGCTCGTGCTCGCCACCGGCTGCACGTCGCGGTCCTTCGCCACCGACGCCAGCCAGCCGCGGCACTGGCTGAAGACCTCCGGCTTGCTCAGCACCGTCGTAATTTGCTCCCACGGGCCGGTCGCCAGCAGGTTGTGGTGGATGTTGATCAGCACCTCGGCGCACACCCGCGGCGAGGCGTCCGAGCGGTTCAGGAAGGCGTCGAGCGTGTCCACCACCCCGCCGTGGCTGCTGTTTTCGACCGGCACCATGCCGTAGTCGATGTGGCCGCGGCTGACCTCCTCGAAGACGCTGGGAATGTCCGACAGCGGCACGTACTCGACACTGTGGCCGAACTTCTTCAGCGCCGCGGCGTGGCTGAACGTGCCGGCGGGGCCGAGGTAGCCGATGCGCAGCGGCTTCTCCAGCGCGAAGCTGCCGCTCATCAGCTCGCGGTAGACGGCCTCCAGGCAGCGGTCGGGCAGCGGCCCGGCGTTGAGGCGGCGGACCTTGTCCAGCACCGCCTTCTCGCGGTCGGGCGCGTAGATCGCCAAGCCATCGCGCTTCTTCAGGTGGCCGACGTCGACCACGACGTTCGCGCGGCGGTTGAGCAGTTCGACGATCTTCTGGTCGAGCGCGTCGATGCTCTGCCGCATCGAGTCGAGCGAGGCGGGGTCGTGCACGGGAATGTCGGGCATGCCGCGATTGTCCGGCGCGGCCGTCCGAAGATCAACGGTGGGGAAATGACGAATGACCAAGCCCGAATGACCAAAAAGAGTCGGGGCGGACTTTTGGTCATTCTGGTTTGGTCATTCTTCATTTCCGCCCCCTACGCCATGCCGCCCGGCATCGGCGGGTTGGGCGGGTCGAGGCGGATCACGCCGTCGGTCATCCAGCATCCCTTGAACGCGCCGTCGGGCTGCTTGGAGAGTTGGAAGAGGTAGGTGGCGGTGGTGCCGTCGGCGGCGCGGACCTTCACCGGCTGCATCGCGGTGGTGCCGTCGATCTTCATCTCGCCGGCCTCGAAACTCTTGTGGTCGATCAGCGGGCGGTACTGCGGGTTCTTCACCAAGTCGAGGAAGCGGTCGATCGGCCCGGTCGCCCGCTTGTTGTCAGGCGAGGCGAAGCGGAAGGCGACCTTGATCCCCTGGTCGATCATCGGCCGGTCGTTGTGCTTCAGGGCATCGAGCACGACCTTCACCACGTCCGCCGGCGAAAGGTCGGGCGAAGGCTTGGCGTTCGCCCCCGCGGCGGGCTTGGTCGACGGGGCGTCGGCGAACACCGGGGCGGCCAGCAGCAGGGCGAAGGTGGCGAGGGCGATGAGTCTCATACTTCAATCCTACGGCGGAACGCTCACGGCAGAGGCGTCACGCGGTAAATCGTCCCGTCCGCCCCCTTCTGGTACGGGTACCCATTCGCCGTCGTCAGCAAGACTGATCCATTCGGCTCGATCAGGATATTCTCCCCCTTCGTCCGCTTGCCCAGCAGCCCGGCGAGGTCGAGCCAGGGGGTCTCGCCGCCGTCGCGTCCGTCGTAGACGGTCGCCGGGTCGGGCGTGAACCGATGCACCACGCACGGGTCGGCGTTGATGACGTACAGCCGCCCCTTGGCGTCGAACGTGATGTCCGTGATGTCCGCCGTCGCTTTGGTCGCCGGGTCGAACGGCGTGAACCGCGCGATCAGCTCCGCCACCAGCGGCTTCTTCAAGGTTCCGTCATCATTCAGCGGCATCCGAATCACCTCCCCCGTCGTGCGGTACGCGGCGTAAAAATACCCCCCGTCCACCGCGAACGCCGACGGCCCCAGGTACTCCTTCGGCCCCGCCCCGGCCGTGTCGATCGTCGAATCGAACGCCACCACCCCGCCCGGCGGCGGCGCGTGCGGGTCGGCCGCGTAGCCGCTCAGGTCGTACCGCACCACGCGCGAGTTGTCCTTCCCGCCGACGTACAGCCACCGGCCGACCACCAGCAGATTGTCCGGCCCCTTCAGCCACCCGTGCGGCGCTGGGTCCGACTTCGGGTCGTTCGACGGATATTGAGGGCCGGCCGCCGGGTCGTGCCGCTCGACCTCGCTCCACTGCCCGCTCCGCGTGTCGTACCGCAGCACCGCGTCGGTGAAGTTCTTGACGAACGCCGGCTTACCCGGCTGCGCCTTCAGATCAATTCCGCTGAAGGCGTCGATGAAGAAACTCTTGCTCGCCGGGTCGTACCGCATGCAGCAGTACGGCCGATCCGTCTGATGATCGCTCTCCACCGGCACGCTGCCGCGGTCCCACAGCCTGAACGGCGGCGACGTCGGCTCGGCCATCACCGCCCCGTTCGCCTTCACCGCCTCGGTCGGCTCGCCATCCGCCGGCCCCGCGACCGACGGGTCGACCACCCACAGCGACCCCGCCCGGTCCTCCACCTCCGCCGACACCCCGCCGTTGCTCCGCACCCGCCCCCGCGCCAGCGTGTAGAGCTTCCCGTCGAGCAACACCAACCCCCGCGGGAACGGCACCGCCGTCGACACCCGCTCCACCTTGAACGACTCGCCGAACGCTACAGAAGGAACTAACACCAGCATCACTGCCAACAAAATCTTCCACATCATTAAACCTTCCATAATTTGGTCACGCACCACGCACCACGCACCACGCATCACGTCATCACAACAAACCGACTCTTCACCTGCTGCTTAACATACGTCCGCCGCAAATCGACCGTCCCCTCGTGCGGCCCCTCGCTGACGAGTTTGCCGTGGGCCGCCAGCCACCGCTGCCCCCGGTCGAAAAACTCCCCGAACGCCGCCGGCGACATCTCCTGCGCAAAATAGGTGTCGCGCCGCACCGGCACCACCCGGCAGATCGGCTCGCCGCGCGAAACCTCCACCCGCTCCGCCGCCGGGTCGAGCTCGATCACCGCGTGCCACGGATACCCCGCCGGATACCAATCCGTGTCCACCAGCGCCGTCACCGCCCGCCACGGCCTTGCATAGTTCGGCACCTCGGTCATGTAGAGCAACTCGTTCGGGTCGGTTTTCAAGTAGAGGAACGATGAAACCTTCACCTGGCGCCGCAGTTCCGCCCACACGTCGTCCGTAATCTTGTGCGGCAGCTCCTGCCCGCGCTCCCAGAACCACGCATACTGCTGCACCAGCGGCGACCCCTCGGCCTCCTCCGCTGCCGACTCTGCCGACTCTGCCGACCAATCGAAATCGCTCTCCAGCACCACGTCGTCCTCGACCCGCCACCCCTCCCCGTCGCGCACGAACGCCAGGTCGAAGTTCGCCAGCAGATCGAACCCGAACGCATTGGCCGCCCGGACCGGCGGGCACTCCTCCGGCCACCCCCGCCCGCCGGCGCGCTTAACGTACACCTCCCGCGCCGTCGCCGGCGAAAACAACTCTTGTCGAAACTTGGCAAAGTGGAGCATGGGCGGGGTCCGGGGTCGGCCTCGGGTCGGCCTTGATCCTACCCCACCCGCCGCCTACCGTCACCTGACTGGCCCCGTCATCTAGTGGTTAGGATACTGCCCTTTCAAGGCGGCGACACGGGTTCGAATCCCGTCGGGGTCACTTCCATTGCAAGCGACGTGTGGCAGCCAGCGGCAAACCCCGGCAATTGCTGGGGTTTTCGCACGTCCGGTTCCGGCGGTTGCTTCACGTCACCACTGCTTGCCGCTGTATGCCGCGCCGCTTTTCGCGCCGCTGTTGGTTGCGGGGTCGGGCCGACTAACTCGGCATCGAAATCGGCGTCGGTTGTCAGCAAGTAGTGCTCGCCCGCAGTGCGCAACGAGTTGCCAAGCCACTCGCACACGACGTGGCCCGGTCGCCGCGCCGCCAGCACCGTCTGCCGAGTCGCCCGCAGGTTGTGGAAGAGGCGGGGCCACGGCTTCACTCCCGCCCGTTCGATGATTCGCAGCAGTTGGGTCCGCAGGTTGGCGTTGGTGTTGCGGTATCGCGTGATGACATGCTCGGTGCCCGGTTCCGCTTGGTCGAGCACTTCACGCAGCAGCGGCCGCAGTTCCGGCCAGAGCGGCATGATGCGGCTTTCGCCCCCGTCGTAGTGTTCGGTCTTCCGAGACCACACGCGCAGCCGGCCACCCTTCGCGTCCCACATCACGTCTGACCACTTCAACGCCAAATGCTCCGAGGGGCACCGCAGGCCGCCCCAGTAACTCAGCCCCACGAGCAGCCGCCACTGCGCGTCCGGGCAGGCGGCAATGACCTTCTCGATGGTGTCCTGGCTGATGAACCGCATTCGCTCCCGGTTCGTCTGCTTCCCGGCCTTCACGTCGGCGAATGGATTGGCGTCCACCATCTTCCACCGCACCGCCGACTTGAAGACCTGCCGGGCCGTCTTCACGCGCTTGCTGACTGTCGGCCCGGCGAGGTTCTGGGCCACGAGGTCCTGCCGCCACTTGTCCGCGTCCAGCGGCCCGACGTCCCGCACGCGCCGCGACTCGCCGAAGAACGCCAGCAGGCACCGCGTCGTCTGCCGCTGCGTGACGACCGAGCCGGGCTTGATGGTGGAGGCGGCGAAGAACTCCTCGACCAGCAGGCCGAGCGTGGTGTGGTTCCGCTCGACGCGCTCGACCAGCCCGAGGTTCTCCATCCGCCGGCGAACCGGGCCGTCCAGACCGCCGACCCACTCGGCCGTGCCGGCGTCCAGCGGCTGCCGGCTCACCCGTGCGGCCAGAATGTGCTCGACCCGTGACTTGACCGCTTCCCCCTGTTTGGCATTGACCTTCCCGAGCCGCAGCTTCGAGCGCTTGCCGTCCAAGTTGAAGTCGATCCGCCAACACTTTCGTTCAGGAACGAGGCTTGCCATGACTCCTCCTTTCCGAGATGAAGCGCTCGATGTCGGCCCGAGCATACCGCTTCGCCCTGGTGCCCGTCGGGTGGACCGGCACCAGCCAACCCTTCACCCCGAGCGAGTAGAGCGTCCGCACGCTGATGTCCAGCATCGCAGCCGTGGCCCTGCTGTCGTAAAAGTCCTTGTGTTCACTCGGCATCATCCGCCCCCTTCCCGCGCTTCTCCGCCCGCTGCCGCCGCATCTGCTCGATCATCTCCCGCTGCTCCTCCCGCCGCACCCGGTACATCTCCTCCGCCAAGCCGCCGGCGAGGCCGAGGCCGATCATCCGGCCCACGAGGAAGTCGCCCAGTTCGTCGGCCGTGACCGGGTGCCCCTTGCGCTCCACCTCCCGCTGCATCTCCACCGCGTCCTTTGCCAGCCGCAGCCACCGCTCCATGAACTCCGTCCGGTTCGTCCCGGCCGAGGTCGCGGCGTCGGTCAGCCACGACGCGAGGTCGGGCGTGGTGCGGAAGTTCAGTTGGGCCGTGCGGGCCGTCGCGTCCGGCGGCGGGTCAGGTTGTTCAGGCTTGTTCTTCATGTCGGGCATGGTAACAACGGTTTACCTCACGTCAATCAAAATATTACCTTACAGTCTCTTTCTTAAATATTACCTTACAGTCTCTTTCTTAAATATTACCTTACAGTCTCTTTCTTAAATATTACCTTACAGTCTCTTTCTTAAATATTACCTTACAGTCTCTTTCTTCAAGTTTAAGAGATCGACCCCCGCCACCGGCGGCGACGCCAGTTGGTCCACGAACTGGCGGATGCCCATCGAC
The DNA here is from genome assembly GCA_965260985.1 of Tepidisphaeraceae bacterium. Classification (GTDB taxonomy): domain Bacteria; phylum Planctomycetota; class Phycisphaerae; order Tepidisphaerales; family Tepidisphaeraceae; genus CBDHCE01. The sequence continues at coordinate 72,762 of CBDHCE010000007.1, forward strand.
ACCGCCACCGCCGTCAGGTGCTTGAACGCGATGCCGCTGTCGGCCGCGAGGCGCTTGAGCGCGTCGGCCGACCGCTCGGGCATGTGGATGCTCACGCTGGCGTACTTCGGCGTCGGCACGCGGGGCGACCTACGCGGGGTGTCCGACACCTTCGGCCGCGGGGGCAGGGCCGCGGCGTCCGACACCCCGGCCGACTCCGGCTCATCCTCCCTCCCACCGGCAGGGCTCAATAGCCGAGGTATTTTCAACATGTTGAAACGTCCTTTGGAAGAGGGGAAGGGTCGATACCGGGGCCGGCGGGCCACCCGCCCGAGCCGCCGGCGGGGCAGCCGTACCGTCTGCCACCGCCGGCAGCACGAGCGGGCCGGCCCCGCCGCCCGACGCCAGCTTGCCACCAGCGGCGGGGGTGTCAGACACCCCGGCTCCAGAACCGCCGCCAGGCATCAGGGTGCATTGCACCCCCACCGCACCGGCCACGTCGCGGCGTCGGGCAAAGGCATTGTCCTCCAGCAGACGGCGGCGCTTCTCCGCGATCCGGTCGATCTGTCGCTGGTAGAGGTCGCGGTAGTTCTCCCGCAGCGCCGACCACAACCCGCCGAACGACAAGGTGGTGTAGTAGCGCGTCCGCTTGAAGGTTCCGCCCTCGCGCGTCACGTCCACCTGCTCGGCCACCACCCTCACCGGCAGGATGCCGGCGGCGGAGTGGTTGGCGAGGTCCTCCGGCGACATCGGCACCCGCCCGACGTGCTGGAGGCGCACCTCCCCGGTGTCCGGGTCGACGCGCTCGGCGAAGAGGACCGACGACTGCCCGCAGGCCGCCATGCGGTCGATCAGCGGCGAGGTCGGGCCGCGAGGTTCGGGGTCATCGTCGGGGTCGGGCGAGGTGTCTTTCGGGTCCGTCGTGAGCGCACCGACGGCCATGCTCGACCCGATGAACTTCAGGTGCGACGAGTGCAGCACCCAAGACGGGTAGCCGCCCTCCGGTGGCTTGAGCATGTACTTGGTAATGTAATTCACCGCGTGCTTCGGCGTCATCCCCTTCCGATCGCCGGCGAGTTGCAGGCCGCCGACGCCCCACTTGTCCCGCCAGAACTTCCACGCCCGCTTGAGGTCGAGGAACCGGCCGGGCAAGGCCGACTTGTCGATCAGGACGTGCCAGTGCGGCCAGCCGTCCCCGGTTTTGGTCTGGAACTCCAGCACCCACGCCCACCACTTGACGCCGAGCAGCCGCATCAGCCGGGAGACGTACTTTTCGGCGTTGACGAACTTGTGCGCAGCTTCCGGCGTGGCGAACCGCGAGCGGTCCACCGTGAGCGTCAGCAGGTCCGGCGCCGAGAACCGCCCCGCAGCAACGTGCTCGTATAGCCGCTGGCGGGCCGTCCAGCCGTCGCGCCGGCCGCAAACCACGCAGCACCGCACCCGGCACCGGCACGGGGAGATGACGAGGCGGCGGGCATCGTCAGCGCCGCCGTCGTCCGGCGGCCCGTCGTCCAAGAGATCGTCGGGAAAGAAGGTATCGCTCACCGGTCGCCCCCTTCACCGTGCGAGCGGACGAGCGCGACCACGGCCGACCGCAGCGGCACCGGCAGGGTCGGCCACGCCTCCACGAGCAGCCGCAGGTCCGGGTCGGCCAGCCCATCGGTGCCGCTTTTCGCGTCGCCCCATTGCGGATTCGTTGAGTTTGCTAAGGAATCCGCCGGGTGTTCTAATCCCGTCGGGGTCATTCCTGCCCGATCCCCTCACGCCGCGACCAGCGTCGCGCGCGGGCGAGTCGGCCCTCGGCCAGTATCGACCGTGCGTCGTGCAGCGGCCGGCCGTCGGGCGATCCCGGCCGCGACAGCAGCGACTTGGCGAGCTTGGCCGCCTTCGACGACCCCTTGATCGCCGACAGCGGGCCTCGCGCCTCGGCCGGCAGCGGCAGGGCGAGCTGCGACAGCAGTTCCAGCAGCGGGGCGAGCAGGTGGTGGGCGTCCCGCGGCAGCGGGCCGTCGAACGAGCCGACCAGCGCGGCCAGCACCTCGGCGGCGGCCCAGGCGTGCAGGGGCGAGACGCGGGCCACCTCCGCCAGCGCGCCGCCGACGCGGTTGAGCTTCAGCAGCCCGCCGCCCGCCAGCAGGCCGAGCTGCGCCGCCAGCGGCCGGGGGTCGAACCGGCCGTCGGCGACCGCCTCGATCAGCGCGTCGACGCACAGGCCACGCACGTCCGCATCGCGCCCCGCCAGCCCCACGGCGGCGGCCAGGCACGCGACCGGCGTCCACGGCCGGTCGGCGTCGAACAGCGGGTCGAGGAAGGCGTGGTTGGGCTCCATCGTCGAGCCGGCGTCGTCGAGGCGGTGTGCCATCGCCCGCGCCGCCGTCGCCAGCAGCGGGTCGGCGTTCATCGGCCAGACCGTGCCCGCCCACCGCCGCGCCCACGCGACGTCGGTGCCCCCGGCGGTGTAGTGGTCGCCCCCGCGGTGCAGCAGGCGGGTGGGGGACTCGGCCCCCAACCCCAGCATCTCGCCGGGGCCGCGGTAGACGCGCAGGGGGGCGGGCATGTAGCGGAACCGGCGGTCCCGCTCGGGCGGCTCGGTCTCGGCGAGCGGGCCGGCGTTGGCGGTGTGCTCCGCCGGGATCGTCCCGTCCGGCCCCGGCACGACGACGCCCGCGTCGGCCAAGTCGTCCAGCCGCCCGCGCGGCGTGCGGCACCGCCCGGCGGCCAGCCACAGGCCAACAGCCTCCTCGTCCGCGCCGCCTGCCGCCGCGCCAACCGTGGCACGGGCGTCCCGCCCGTGTTCTGCGACTTGCCGCGCCTCCGAATCGCGGGCGGGACGCCCGTGCCACGCGAAGGCCGCCGGCGCGTCGGCGGGGTCGCTACTTCCCAAGGCGTAGCGAAGGGCGGCGGCGTCGGGCGAGGCGAGTTCCTTCGCCGCATGAAGCGCCGCCGCGCGGCGGTCGGGGGCGTCGGGGGCGAGGCGCAGCAGCGCCGCGATCACGTCCGACCGCGGCGGCGCCAGGCCGGCCCGCTCCAGCGATTTCCAAAGTCTCACCGCCGCGGCCGGGTCGATCCACCCCCGCGCGTGCGTCGGGGCCGACAGCAGCGGCGCGGCGACGCCGCGCTTCATTCGCGCGCGAATTTCCTCGATCCGCCACTCCTCAAAACTGAAGATCGACTGCTCGCTCCCGTCGTCGACGTTCGCCACCCGCGCAAGAGACTTGGTCGGCCCGATCAGCCAGTGGAGCACCAGCGTCGCCAACTCCCGCCCGGCGAATGAGTAATGCCGAGTCAGGCCGTCAGAGGACTGGCCGTAACGCACGTCCGTCGCGCGCTTCAGCAGCGCCCCGGTCCGCGCCGCGAAATCCGCCGGCCGCCGGTCGCACAGGCGGCTGATGCCGTCGAGAATCCGCTCGACCTCCTCCGGCGAATCGACCGTCTCCACCGCGTGCGCCACCGCGTCGATCAGCTCGTCGACCGACGCGATCGGCGCGACCGCATCGACGCCGGTGAGCACCGCCGCGTCCATCAGATCGAACGGCGGCGGGGCGGGGTAGCGGTCGCCGGCGACGAGATCGGCGGCGTTTAGGCCGGCGAGCGCCCGCCACGCCGCCGGCACGTCGGCGGCCTTGGCGAGCACGTCGGCCACCGACTCGGCGGGAGGTTCACCGGCCGGCTCGGCGGCGGCCTCAGACCCCCCCGGCGTCCTGTCGGCCGCGGGGCCGAAGGGCTCCAACAGCGCTTCTGCCTTCGGCCGGGCGGTGGCGGCGAGGTCGGGCAGGCGGTCGCGGACGGTTTCGACCCACGGCGGCACGTCGCCCGCCCTCGCCGCGAGCTTCGCCGCCGGGCCGAGCGCCGCCAGCGCCGCGGTTTGCACATCGGCCGCCTCGTGCCCCAGCGCCTCGGCCAGCAGCGCCGCCGCCGCGTCGCGCCCCTCGGCCGTCGCACCCTTATCGGCGACCCGCGGCTTGAGCAGCTTGATCGCCGCCTTGGCCGGCCCCTTGGTCCGCAGCGAGAACGCCCCCGCCAGCGCCGGCAGGTGCCCCGCGTCGAGCCGCCCGGCCTTGTCCGCCGCGGCGAGCATCTTCACCCCGAACGCCGCCACCGCCGGCGTCGGGCTGGCGAGCAGGTCGGCATAGACGGGCGCGAGGGCGGCGAGCTCGTCGGGGGTGGGGGCGAGGGCTTCGTGGAGCTTGCCGAGCGTCGACAAGCTCATCGTTTTCCACGGGTTGAGCATCGCCGACGCCGAGGCGCGCAGCAGCCGGGGGCGGTCCATCAGGCCGCGCATTGACAGTTCGATGATTGCCGACGGCCAAGACTGGAAGAGGTGATCGAATCGCTCGAAGCCGAAGGCAAAGGCATCGGTCTCCACCTCGAACAGCCGCCACACCTCGGGAAGCAGGGCCGGTTCGGCGGCGAGGCGGTCGGGAAGGGAAGTCTCGTTCGCCTTGATGCCCATCGTGCCGAGGCGTTGCCGGGCGAAGTAGTCAATGAAATTGTCCGAGTCGGGCTTTTCGATCAATCCTTCGCGCACCAGCCCCCACACGCACGCCCAGTTCAACCCGCCCGTGCGCGGCTCGAGGAAGGCGTCGACGAGTTCGGCGAGGAAGGGCGGCCGGCGGTCGCGGAGCACGCGCAGCATCGCTTCGTCAACCGCAGGATCGACCGTGAGGAAGAGGCCGCCGGCGCGCCGCCGGCACACCGACAGCGGGCAGACGGCCAGCACCGCGACCCGTGCGGCGCCGCTCTGGCGGGTGTGAATCAGGTAGTCGTGGCGTCCGCCCGTGTGCGCGTTTCGGTGGGCCATGAGGCGTCGGATCGCATCGCCCGGACTGCCCGGCCCGTCCTCATCCTTCCAGCCCGGCAGCGATCCCCACAAGCCGCCAGCGAGGGCGTTCACCGCCCCCGACAGCTTGCGGCGCTCGGCCTCGGTCAGCGGCGCGACCGCGTCGGCCACCTTCGCCGCATTGCCAGCGATGATCAGGTCTTCAAGTTCTATCGGAGTGACCATATGCACAAACCTATCAATCGAGATGCCCACATGCTCGGTTCCTGCACCGAACGGAAAAGCGCTCGCTGCGCTTGCGGCTCAACCGGGCAGGTGCAGCGCCGCCGAAAAGCCCGCCGTTTAGCCGCCTCCGCTTGCGGGGCGCGTTTTGCCCGTGCCGCGCCCCGCAAGCGGGGCGGCTAAACGGCGCATTCGTTGAAGGATCGGCCGGGTCTCACTCATGTGGTCGCCTCCCCCTCCGCCAGCAGCCGCGCCGCCAAAACGTGCTTGCACGGCCCGCGGCCGCCGAGGTACTTGCTGAACCAGGGACAGGTGCATTTGTCGCCTCCTTCACGGTCGGGGCGCAGGCGGACGTGGTGGCGGACGCCGGTGCCGTCGACCTCCACGTCAATCGCCTCGCCCTCGCGCGACAGCACGGCCGCCCTGCCCTCGGCCAGCAGCTTCCGGGCGGCCACCAGGCGCGGCTGGAGCGACTCGACGGCCGAGAGGTCGAACGGCAATTCGCGGTGGAAGTAGGCGCCCGCCGCCGCGTCGTAGCCGGCGAGGCCGCGGCTGGCGAGCACCGCCAACGCGGCCGACACCTCGTCGGCCGTCGCGTTCGCCTTCGCCGCCAAATCCGCCGGGGCGATTTGCGATTGCCACTGCAACTGCGCCCGCACGGCGGGAAGGGCCGACTCGCCCCGGCCGCCGGCCAGGCGCGACAGCGCCTGCCCCTCGCCGCTGAAGCCGCGGTACACCTCGGGGCTGAGCAGCAGGAACATCGCCCCCGCCTCGCCGGCGACCTCCCACGCGGTCGTGCCGCTCGCGTCGTCCTGCCACGCCCGCAGCGATTTCGCCCCCGCCAGCAGCGGCTCGACGATCCGCAGCCGGTGCGTCCCGACAAGCCGCACCGCCCCGGTCGCCTCGCGCTGGCTCAGCCGGAGCGACCGACCACTCCTCACCACAAAGCCCGGCCGCTTCGGCGGCGTGGCCGGCAAACTTCTGATGAACCGCCGCCCCTCCGTCCCGTCCACCTCCAGCTTCAACTCCAGCAGCGGCTGGTACGCGGCGACCTCGCAAAACCCTTTGATCCACCGCACCGGCAGCTTCACCTTCTTCTCGACCACCGCCCCGCCGCCCTTGCTCAGGGCAACCTCGTCGGCCCCCACCGCCAGCCGGGCGTCGTCGTCGGCATCGCGTAGGCGCGACAGCGCGGCGCGCATCGGCGAATTGAAATCGACGTTGGTGGTGCCTCGGCCGGCGAGGTCGCGGTCGAACGCCTCGGGCGGGAGGTCGACGCGGGCGTAGACGCCGCAGCAGCCGCTGAAGCCCTCGAAGCGGAGCATCTGCTCGTTGCTGGTGACGACCGGGTCGAGGTTCGGCGGGGTCGGGAGGAAGAAGTGCGTCGCCACTACGTCGGCCAGCGCGAGGAGCATCCGCCCGGCCTCGCCGGGGCGTCGCAATCGGCCCTCGAAGAAGTGGGGTTGCTCCAGGTCGGCCGAGCAGGTGGCGAGTCGCAGGCCGGGCCCGGCGGCGGTGGGGCCGGGGCCGCTGGCGAAGCCGTAGCGGTAGGTGTGGTCGACGGCGGCGTTCATGCGGGAACCTCGGCGGTGGCGGGTCGTGAGGAGAAGATGCCACGGCCGCCCGACTTTCGCCAGCCGGAGGTGCCGGGCCAATTCCGCGTCGCGGGCGGTGCGGCCGGCCGCGCCGCGTGATACGCTTCGGTCATGCCCGACGAAGACGACTACGACCTGAAGCCCGCCGCCGGCCCCTCTCCAACGCCCGCCCCGAAGCCCGCCGCCAGGCCCGCGCCCAAGCCCGCCGCACCGGCGGCGCGGGAGGTCCGATCAACCGAAGCGCCCGAAGCACCCGAATCGCCCGACCGGCCGGCGGGCATGTCCGGGATGTCGGCGGTCGAGCGGGCCCGGCTGGTGGAGCTCGTCCGCAAGGGCGACCCGGTGGCGCGCGGCCGGCTCGCGTTCACCGCGCTGGCCGGGGCGGGGGTGCTGCTGGCGACGTGCGCGGTGCTCGCGATCGTCCTGCACACGCTGATCGGCGGGGGGCTGGTCGCGCTGTTCGTGCTGCTGTGCCTGACGGTGGTGCCGCTGCTGTTCTGGGCCGAGCGGCGGCTGGGCGGGCCGTACCTTACCTCGGCCGAGCGCGGCATCGGGGGCGAGGGGGGAGAGGAAGAATTGGACGCCGTCGAGCCGCACGCGCTGGGGGCGCCGTGGGACGCGGCGGCGGGGCTGCTGATGACCGGGCCGCGGTGGGTGCTGGCGGGGGCGGGCCTGCGGGGCAAGCGGCGGGACGTGGACGCCGCGGTGATCCGCCGCGCCGCCGGGGTGGTCGCCGATTTGCTGCCGGCGGCGAACGGGCTGCCGCTGGCGGCGCTGTTCCACGACGGCGACGACGCCGCCCGCCTGAGCCGCGCGGTCGAGCACCTGTCGGACCACGACTGGATCGGCCACGCCGCCGACGGCGGCCGGCTGTTCCTCTCCACCACCGGCAAGACGTTCCTGCGCGCCAACGGCTTCCGGGCGGGGTGAGGTCCTGCCGGAACCCGTTCGGCGCTCAGGCCGCAGGGCCTCCGGGGCCGGACTTCCCCTCCCGCCCGCTGCCGCACTCGGGGCACCTGCCGGGCGAGTGGGAGAGGTCGTAGCCGCATCTGTAGCAGAGGCCGTTGCGCCTCCTGCGACGTTTCTCCATCAACTGCCACGCCCGCGCCGCCGGCGGGATGCCGAGCACCAGCAGGAACGGCCAAGGCGGGGACCTGTAGTTGGTGAATCGCGTGAAGGTCGGCGTCCCATTGTTGTGAATCGTGTGCTGCAGTTGCGTTAGCTGATCAATATGTCCGAATCCACACGCGTACCACTGAAACTTCGACCAGAACCCTGGGCCGGGGAACTGCTGGGTCCCTCTGGACGTAAAAGTCCAGGTGACTCCGTCGACTGCATCAGGAATTTCCGGTTCGTCCAACACTAGTTCGCTGCGCGACACGAGCAATTGGCTCGCCGAACTGTAAAGATAGTATTGGACCGATCGGTGTTGCAAGGAGTCTAATGTTTCTCTGGTATTCAGCCCCAGCAGTGTTGCGTGTGAAACGCCGGAGCCCGTCAGAATCACGAGGAGAAGCCAGACGGCAAAGTTTGCCCACTCCGCCGCCCGGCACAGAAAGCGGTACATGCGTTTCCCCTCGTCCTGATTTGCAGACCTGCCTCCCCCTCCGGGTAAAGCATCGTTTACGAGAGGTTCACGGTGTTGATGGTGTTTCGGGTTGGCGTTCCGCCGGGTTGCCGCTTCGCCTCCCGCTCGGTCCCGCACTCCGGGCACCTGCCGGGCGAGTGTGAGAGGTCGTAGCCGCAGGCCAAACACTGCCCGGCACGCCGCCGGTGCCGGCGCAAGAGATAACGGCGGAACTTCACGCAGGGATAGATGCTCGTCATCAGCAGGAACGGCCAAATCGGCGCCCGCAGCCGGGTGAAGTCCGAGGCATTGAACGATTTCAGCCTCTGGGCAATGACTTCATGGATCGTCACGCGGCCGAAGTACTTGTCCCAAACGGCCGTGGGAACCTTCACCCCGCCCGCAGGTGTTTCCTCGTGATGGTACTCGAAGCCTATTGAAGCCCATCGGAGAATGTCTTTCGGAGTATTAGTTGGCAGCCCGCTCCGCGGGTAGGTCTGTAAATACCATTTGATTCCATCCGACATATCACCGAACAGTCGTTGGTCGCTAATGCTCGTGTGTCTTGCAAGTAGCAACTGCCCTGACCAACTGTAAAAATGATATTGTGCGAACCAAAACTTATGGGCACCTTCAGTATTATTAACTGTAACGCCCAAAATCCCGAAGCAAAAAATCCCTTGAATTGCAAACGTTAAGGTTGTCAGCCAAAGCGCAACTAGCGCGGACTGGACGACCCTGCGCCTCAACACCCCAAGGGCTGTGTCTGAACACACGTCACCGTTAGTTTTCAAGAAACTCCTCGTCCACTGACAACTCAGGGGATAACGGTTACCTGCGTCGACCTGACGTTTGGTGTGTTCTGCACGCCAACCACGATGTTGAGCAGGTTGGACCCTCCTGCGACGGCACGATCGGATGCAGTGGCCGTGAATCTGAATTCCCCGGCTTGATTTGTGATACTAGTGGCATTTGGGCCGGTGGGATCAACCGCGAGTTGCGCGTCTCCGGGATTCCGGTTGACCTTCGCGTTGAGAAAGACGTTGGGGACCGGGTTTCCGTTCACTGCGGCATCCGTCACGGTGGCGATGATGCCAGCACTTGTGACGCCGCCTGCGCCGGTCGCAGAAAGCGTCAGCGTCTTGGTCGTCCTCAGGAACACCGGTTTGACCGTGACCAGGGCGGTGCCGGGGGTCGCTCCTAGGTCTGCGGGAGTCGTGACGGTTAGCGTCGCGGGCGCGCCGGCCGCGGTGGGCGTGCCGAGGGTCACCGGCACGTCAACGGTCCCGTCCGGCCCGGTGAAGATCGGGTGGGCGGGATCATTGCTCGGGACCGACGCGGTGCCCGGATCGCTCGAGGTCACTTCGACACGCACGTTCGGCAGGCCAGCACCGGCCTTGTTGGTGACTTTCACACGGGCTGTCTTCTGTTGGCCCGAGAAGCCGCTCGGGTCACTGGTGATGTTGAGCGAAGCATGTTGCACCGTCTGATCACCCGACCCCGTCAGCGTCGCGTTCGCCTCCATCACCAGCCGCGAGATGCCCGCCCCGACGCCCAGCACGTCGAGCAGCGCGTTTCCGCTCGCGTCGGTCACGACCGACATCTCCTGCGGCAGGATGATCGAGGTGTTCACTTTCACAACGTCCAACGTGACGCCCGCGCCGGGGTTGCCGGCGGAGTCCCGCAGGCTGAGGGGGATTTTGTCGGTCTCGCCGACCGCCAATGTCTTCTCCCCCACCGTGATCGTGTATGGGTTGTCGATCAGGTCGAGCGACGTCGTCGACGCGCCAGAGTTGATGGTGTAGCCCGCGCCGGGCTGCAGGACGACCTTCACCTTCTCGGTGCCCTCGACGAGGTAATCCTTTGCCGGCGTGAACGGGAGGTAGAGCGTTGAGGCGTTGGAGGGGATGGTGCCGGACAGGGCGAGCAGCGGGCCCGTGTAGTCGTCGGTCGGCGTCGCCAGATTCGGCTCGTCGGCAGGGAGGGTGTACGAGAAGGAGGTGCCGCCCGCGGGAGGGGTGTAGCTCCCGGACAGGGTGTAGTCCAGGTCGAACCGGATCCAGCCCTGCTGCTGGTACAGCTCGGTGCCGGAATAGATGGGGCTGGACGAGACGGCCAGGACGGGGGGAGAGGCACTGTTGGTCGACGCCGCGCCGAAGCGGGCGCCGGTCGGGGCGGGATTGGATTGGATCGGGGCCGAAGTACCGCCGCGCGGCGCGGCGGCAGTGGTCGCGGCTTGCGGGGTTGTGGCGGGGAGGGCGACGGCGCCGCTGGGTAGCAGCCACGCGCCCGGCTGGTCCAGCGGACTGACCGCCGCCGGCACGGCGGCCAGCAGGCGGCGCGACTCCAATGGCTCCATCATCGACCCGCCGGCAACCGGCGTGGCCTCACGCACGGAGGGGGGGGGGTGAGAGAGCGAAGGGCGGCCAGAATCGTCCGCGGGTGGAGCGTAACCTTCATGTCGAACCTCCTGCGTGGGAAGGGTGGGGAAATGGGTTAACCGTGTGCCTTGTACCGAAGAAGCGTCGGTGGTGTCAAGAGGAATCGCGGAAAAAAACTACGGGTCGATTTTTCCATAATCATTGAGCGAAATGGCCCCTGTCGAGATGGTGGAGGACCGCCCGAATCCGGGGGCGGGGTAGCAGTCGCCGAATCGCTCGAGGTCGCGGTAGTCCGTCTTGATGGCGCAGATTTGGTTGCCGTCGAGGAGGATCATCACGCCGGCCTTGCGGACCCGGGCGACCACGACGCTCGCGCGGCCGACGGGGGTGGGGTCGTCGAGGTAGACGGTCGAGGGGTTCTGGGGGTCGAGGAACGAGCGGCCGCCGAGGCGCTCGAAGCCGCAGGCGGACTGCCGGCCGCGGTCGGCGGAGTTGTTCATCGCCCAGGAGAACTGGTGGCCGTCGAAGGCGAGCAGCAGGTAGATTCCGTGATCGCCCGCGACGCGGGTGAAGCGGACGCGCAGGTCGTACTCGCCGCTCACCTTGAACGGCGGGCGGAGGCCGGCGGTGTCCGCCGGGTCGGACTGCAGGTCGCCATCGGCGTTGCGGGCCCAGCGGCCGCAGATCACGTCGGCGCGAGGTCGACGGCGTTCAGGAGGTTCTCGCCGCCGAAGGGCGAGGCGGCGCGCAGGGCCGCCAGCGCCTTGGCGACGGCGGCGGCCTTGGCGTCCTCGCGGGCGCGGGCGTAGCGGTCGGCGAGCCGGCCGGGCAGGTTCGGCGGAAGGGCGGCGGCATCGCGGAAGGCGGCGCGCCCTGCCTTGAGGTCGAACCCGTCGAGCCGCACCCGATCTCGAACAGTGTTGAACCGCGAGCGCAGCGAGCGCTTTTCGCCGCCGCACCCGAAAAACGCTCGCTGCGCTCGCGGCTCAACGGACACGGATTTGTGCGTGAGTGGTCGTCAAATCGACAAGTTGCGTGACGCGGGTTCCTCACGTTCCGTAGCTGCGAAGCGACTCTGCGGCCGCGTCTGCCATTGCGCGATCCTCCGCCGAGTCCCGCACGCGCGTGAGCGCGGCCGTCAGCGAGTCGCGCATTGCGCCGGTGATGTTGGGCGACCTGAAGCAGCGGTCGGACATCCACATCACCATCTGCGTGGGGCTCCGGTCCAGCGAGTCGGCGAGCAGCGCGACTTGCTCGTCCAGCGGCGATTCCTCCAGGGCGTGAACGATGGGCCCGGGCGAGCCGAGGTCGGCGGCGGGGTGGCGCTCGAAGATGCCGATGAGGGCGCGGCGCACGTCCGGGTCGCGCCGCGCCTCGCCGATGTCTTCAAGGAGCGCGTAGAGCGTTTCGCAGTCGGCGGCCTCGTCTCCCGTGGGGGCGAACGACTGAACCTTGAGCCGTGCCTCGTGAATTTCCATCTGCACCTCGAGTCCGCAGTTCTTGATGTTCACCAACGCCGCGACCGCGCGGCGCGCGTCGAGGTCCGTGCCCAGTTGCAGCACGTCGATGCCGCACAGGTGCTTCACCCTCTCGATGATCGCACTTCGGGGGACGCGGTACTTCTGGCCCATGAGCATCGCGCACGACCGGACGTGCGACATGCAGTGGTTCATCGGCCGCGACGGGTCGAGCGCGTCTCGCTTGTGAGTGCTGAACGACATTGCGTTGCCTATTCTCCGGTCCGTCAAAAGTGTACCCATGAGCACCCACGCCATCGAGATCATCGAAGTCGGAGCCGTCGAGCCGCACCCGAATGCGGACCGGATGGAAATCACGCGGGTCTGGGGGTGGCAGTGCTGCGTGGGCAAGGGGCAATTTCACGCCGGCGACCGGGCGGTGTACGTGCCGCCGGATTTCGTGGTGCCGACGGACCGGGCTTCGTTCGCGTTCCTGAAGAAGGAGGGGCGGGAGCGGGAGCGCATCAGCGTGCGGCGGTTCCGCGGGCAGTGGAGCCAGGGACTGCTGATCCCCGTGCCCGACGCGCTGGCGGATCGGGCGGTGGGGGAGAACGTCATCGACGAGTTGGGCATCGAGCGGTACGAGCCGCCGGCGGTGTGGGGGGAGGGGGTTTACGTCAAAACCCCCGTCGGCATGAGTTTGCCGAAATTCGATGTGGAGAATTACCAGCGCTACCCCGGCGTGCTGGCGGCGGGGGAGGAGGTGTACGTCACGGAGAAAATCCACGGCGCCAACGCCCGCTACGTCGTGGCGGTCAACCCGGAGACGGGGGAGTTCGAGCAGTACTGCGGCAGCCGGACGAACTGGGTGGCCGACGACGGGCGGAACTTCTGGTGGCGGGCGTTTCATGCGGACCCTTCAATCGGGCGGTGGTGCGCTGCGCACCCGGATGTGGTGCTGTACGGCGAGGTTTACGGCAACGTGCAGCACCTGCGGTACGGCACCGCGCCCGGCGAGGTGCGGTTCGCCGCGTTCGCGGCGCTCGACCACGGGCGGTGGCTGGACTACGCGGAATTCGCCGCGAGCGTCGCGGAACACGGGGTGGCGGTCGCGCCGCTGGTGTATCACGGGCCGTTCGACGAGGCGAAGATTCTCGAGCTGGCCGAGGGCGACAGCCGGGTGCCGGGGGCGAATCATCTGGCCGAGGGCGTGGTGATCGTGCCGGCGGCGGAGCGGGCGTCCGAGGAGGTGGGTCGGGTGGCGCTGAAGGTGGTGTCGAACCGGTATTTGGAGAGTTGAGGAAGGAATCGCGCGGAGCCCGAAATAAGCCGGCACCCACGAGACCGTTTCACATCCCCGTTGAGCCGCGAGCGCAGCGAGCGCTTTTCTTTCGCCGGGCGCCAAAGCGCTCGCTGCGCTCGCGGCTCAACGGGGATGTGAAACGGTCTAAAAACCGGTGGGGGAATCTCCGTTGCTTTGCGAAGCCGCAAGCGGCGGGCGGCTATGGTGTGGGCGTGAAATTGAAATCGAAACGGCGCGGGAAAGCGAAGGACGTCGGCGGGGCGGGACAGGCGACCGACTGGTCGGCCGTCGCGGGGTGGTACGACGCGCTCGTCGGCGACGGCGGCAGCGAGTTCCACCGCGAGGTCGTGCTGCCCGGCACGCTGCGGCTGCTGGGGGTGTCGCCGGGCGATGCGGTGCTGGACGTGGCGTGCGGGCAGGGGGTGCTCTGCCGCGTGCTGGACCGGGGCGGGGTGCGGGCGACGGGGGTGGACGCGGCGGCGGACCTGATCGACGCGGCGCGGCGGCGGGGGCCGGAGGAAATCGAGTATCGCGTGGGCGACGCGCGGGAGTTGGGGTTTCTGCCGGAGAATCACTTCGACGCGGCGGCGTGCGTGCTGGCGATCCAGAACGTCCACCCGGTCCGGCCGGTGTTCGAGGGGGCGGCGCGGGCGCTCAAGGCGGGCGGGCGGCTGGTGGTGGTGATGATGCACCCGGCCTTCCGCGGGCCCAAGGCGAGCAGTTGGGGGTGGGAGGGGAATGCCGTGCAGTACCGGCGGGTCGACCGGTATCTGACGCCGCGCAAGGAGCCGATCGTCACGCACCCCGGCAAGGAGGAGAACACGTTCACGTGGACGTTTCATAAGCCGATCTCGGCCTATGTGAAGGCGCTGCGGCAGGCGGGGCTGCTGGTCGACGCGATGGAGGAGTGGGCCAGCCACAAGCACAGCGATTCCGGCCCCCGCGCCGCGGCGGAGAACGAGGCGCGGCGGGAGATTCCCATGTTCCTGGCACTGCGGGCGGTGAAAGTGCCCGACTTAGCAAGTGCGCCCCGCCCGTGATTAATGCAGAACAGCCCACGCGATCCCTACTCATCGGCGATGTTGCCGGCCATGAGTGCCTACCCGATGGATTTGCGGCCCAAAGCGGCGGCGCAGGCGCGTATCGGCCGGGCACCGGCGGCCCGGATGCCGCCGGGCGTGGTGCGGGCGTGGTGCGGGCGTGGTGCGGGCGTGGTGCGGGCGTCGGGGGTGGTCCGCCCGGCGTCGCTGCCGATCGGTGGCGCGATGACCGGCGGGCCGTTGCTCGGGTGGGCACCGGGCATGGCCAGCCTCCCGGCCTACCCGATCGTGGGGGTGGAGGGGATGGTCGTGTCTGTGGGGGCGGTCCTGTGCCACCTGCTGCCGTAACGCCCGAAATCCGACGGGGAAGGCGGTTTGCAGGTCAAGACCCACCCGCGGCGGCCGGGGCGGCCGGGGCGGAATTGCACGGTCGGTAGCCGCCGAATCCTCTCGCTAGCTTGCGAACACGGCGAGCAGTCATCGAGCAAGGTGATTCATGGTGATTCGAGAATGGGCGATACAGGATTCGAACCTGTGACCCCTTGCGTGTCATTCTTCTCTTCGGATGCCGCTCGTGACGCTAAAGCACTAGGACAAAGCACCTTAGATCATTCATCGTCTCAAGCCAAACGGCCCGAAACTACCGGATTCAAGCCGGTTTCCGGTAGTCTACCGGGTCCGTTCCGGTAGTCCAATTCGCACCCCGCCGCACCACTTCTCCGCCGTCATCTAATGGCCACGGCACGCAGCACAGGCCAGGATGTTTTGCCGCCAATTTATGAAGGGGCATATCTACATTTTGTCGATGGTGACTACCCCCGTGCCGCCCCCTCTATCAGTTCGCCCACCGGGGGGAGGCGTTCGATCCGCCTGTGCCGACTGCTTCGCCTGTGCCGACTGCTTCGCCTGTGCCGACTGCTCCGCCCGTCCGTCCTGTGACGGTGGAGAAGTTCGCTCCGCCTGTGCCGCCCGCCCGCCTTCCGAACCCCTCAAAACCCCCGTCACACTCCCTTGCCGTCCGTCAACGGGATATTACTTCATGGGCATGAGAGACACACGAAGTGAAAAGGCACGCCTCATCGGCTACGTCCGGGTATCCACGCAGAAGCAAGGTGCCTCTGGTCTGGGTCTGGAGGGGCAGGCCGAAGCAATCCGCCTCTACGCCGACGCCACCGGCGGGGAAGTCATGCGGGTATATCAAGAGGTGGAGAGCGGGCGGAAGGATGATCGGCCGGAGTTCGACAAGGCCAAAGCCCACGCCCGGCGGATCAAGGGCCGGTTGGTCATCGGCAAGTTGGACCGGCTGTCGCGGGACGTTCACTTCATCGCGGGGCTTGTGAAGTCGGGCGTTGACTTCGTGGCGTGCGACAACCCCCACGCGAACAAGTTGACGATCCACATCCTTGCCGCCGTGGCGGAGGATGAGGCGGATCGGGTGAGTCAGCGGACGAAGGCCGCGCTTGCCGCCGCGAAGGCCCGTGGCGTGCTGTTGGGGTCGGCCCGGCCGGGCCACTGGGAGGGCCGTGAGGAAGCCCGCAAGGCGGGGGCGACGGCGGGCAGCCGGCGGGCAAAGGCCAAGCGGGATGCCGACGCGATGCCCGTCTACGGCCCGGCCCTTGCCGTGGCGGGTCCGATGCGGGAGGCGGGGGAGAGTTACCAGAGCATCGCGGATGAGTTGAACGGGAGGGGACTAACCACCGTTCGCGGCCTGTCGTGGAGCAAGATGCAGGTCAGTCGGCTGTTGAAGGCCGGGGCGGTCGGCGGGGAGGCGGTGGCCGAAGCGGCGTGAGGGCTTCCAGA
This sequence comes from Tepidisphaeraceae bacterium, assembly GCA_965260985.1. GTDB lineage: Bacteria > Planctomycetota > Phycisphaerae > Tepidisphaerales > Tepidisphaeraceae > CBDHCE01. The sequence goes on from CBDHCE010000007.1 coordinate 88,886, forward strand.
CGTGAGGCGTAGAGGCGGGGAGGGGCAGGACGCAGAGAGGGCTAGAGGGTGCCGAAGGTCCGTCCACCTTCTCCCTCCCTTGCCCACCCTTCCGCCTCCCTTGCGACCCGCCTTCCTCCGCCCTTGCCCCTCCCGGCACGCCTTCCCACAGGCACGGCCAAACTCCCCACCCGGCACCGCAACCCCTCCGGCCGACCCTAGACCCTCTCCCGCCCCTTCCGTCGCCAAGCCGGCAGGTTGGCCGGGGGTTGTAGAGGCAGGCCGTGAAGGCGGGGCAGGGCGGGGGAAGAGAAGTCCAGAGGGTGCCGAAGGTCCGTTCACCTTCTCCCTCCCCGCGTCCACCTTCTACCCTCCGCCGGCACGCCTTGCGAACCCTTCTCCCTCCCTTGCGACCCACCTTCCACGCCGTGCGGGCTGGCCGCGAAGGCGGGCACGGAGAAGGCCCAAAGGGCATCATCACCCGCCGGGCCTTCCCCTCCCCACGCCAAGCCCTACCCGCTACGCCGCCGAACGCGGGGTGCTGTAGGCCCGAACCGCCTTCGGGCCACTGTAGACCAACTCCCACCGCCCGGCTTGAACGCATATGCTGTGGTCCACCCGATCCGGCACCCGCCACAGTCCCAACGCGGCGGGTTCACGGCGTCGAACCACAGGTGAGCATCCCCGATGAACCGCCCGGCCACAGGTCCGACCCGATTCACCACGCCCGCCGCCACGGCAATCAGTCGATTCACCATCACGTCATCCTTTCACCGAACCTTGCACACCACCCGTGAACGTCATGGGCGGCGGCACCCCTGTTGATCGGGCGCGAGGGGGTCGGGGTTTAGCGGGAGGAAGGATAAGCCGAACGGCGGCAAGGGGTTGATTGTCGGGGGGAAACCGTTTCGGCAGGGGGAGCATCGGGGTTTGCGGCCCTCTTCGGGGCGTTGACCATCGCCCGCCAAGCCCTGCCAAGCCCCGCGAACGCCCCCGCCGGTGCCGTGCGGGTTGGCCGCGTGAGGGCGTTGACCCTGCCCCTACCCCTCCCGCGACTCTCCCCGTCGCCAAGTCGAACGCTCACCGGGGCTTTTCAAGCGTGGCGGGGCTTGTGGAAGGGAACCGACAGGGCGGGCGGAGAGGGAACGGAGAAGGATCGACCGCCGGCACAACCTAACCAAACCCTAATCCTGCTGCGACCTCACCAGTCACCCGCCATAATCACTCCTTCGCACTCTCTCCGCATCCGCTCCGTTCACCCTCCATAGGACCGGTTGCGTCAGTTGTGCGGATCATCGACCCTGTAACGCCGGGGGTAGAACGGCGTGCCGGGCGTCCGTTCAAGACGCCACGGGTGGAGTGATTCGGGAGTAGAAGACGGACGCGGACGGCCACGGCTTCGACCGCTCCGGTGCCGTTCTCATTCGCCCCGCCGAACCTCCCGCCGATCCCGCACCTTCCCCGCGACCCCCACAACCGCTTCCATAGTCCCGCCAAGCCCTTCAAAGTCCGAATTGTCGGGGGGCGCGGAAGGGCACCTGGACGGGGCCGAAGGTCGCTAGCAATGCCAACCGCCCGGCTTCGATCCTCCACGCGCTTCTAGCCCCCTCCACGCCCCGCTCACGGCCTCCCGTGGAATCGCCCTGCGGCCGGGCCGCGGGCTGCCGACGCCTTCGCCAGAGCGGCCGGGGGTTCGGTAGGGAAGCCGGCGGGGCGGCGGGGTTGCCCCTCGATCCTGACCCGCCGAATAGCGGAAACTTGCGACTGCGGTTATGGGCTGGAAACGGGGGTCTGTCCTCGATTACGGGCTAGGAATGGGGATTCGTCCTATGCTTGCTCTGCATTACGTTGCACCCCTGACTTATAAGGCGTCGAATCGACCGGCTCAACGGGGCCGCAAAGCCCCGATGGAATCGGTTCGGTCGGTGTTCGGCGGCAACCTAATAGGTATGGGACGCACTGTAGACCCAGTAACGCTGGGTCGGGAGTAGGCGAAAGGGCCGGACGCTTAGGCGACCGGAAATCAACTCCCTCATCAACACGCGGTACGGCGACGGCAGACGGCCAACGCTCAAATGACTCGGTAGACCCTATCCAGACTCCACAGGTGGAGGACGGAGAGGGAGTAGCCCAGAGTCCCTCCTACGTCCGTTCGCTGGTCCAATAGTTATTGGACCCGTGAATGGGGGGTAAGGGGGGTACGGCTCTGGCAGTATAGGTTATAGGTAAGGTCTAAGAGGGCTGTAAGAGTAATAATAGAGAAGGGTGGAAGAGGATCAAAGGAAGACACAAGTAGGACATAGGTGTTCTCCTTCTACTCCTCCTCAATCCTCCTCCTCAATCCTCCTCTTAGAAGGTTCTCACAACCTCAATGAACAGGTCGTGGCTCCCCTAAAGGTTGACCATTGAAGATCGTGAGAGGCGTTGAAGAGTCTGGGTGAAGAGAGGGATAAGAGGAAGACACAAGGCAGGACAAGGGCATCCGTCTACTACGTCTTCTACTCTCCCATCCCAAAGGTTCCCCAACACCCTATCGACCCCCGTCAATGAACACTTCAAGACCCCGCCACATGCTGACCATTGAGCCGTTCGATATGCTCTGGAAAGCGTCTGCGGGGAAGGATGAAGAACAAGGACGAATGGAACCAACCAAACCACCCGATCCGCCTCCCGAAGTCGATGCCGACCTGATCGACCTGATCCTAGTGAGGGGCGCGAGGGCCGCTAAGAGGTTCCTCGAAACCCGGCAAGCCATTGGCGACAGTCTGTCGTATATCGACAGGTCCACGCCGGACAGGTCCACTCCCGACAAGCCCGCTACAGCCGACCCGAACAGGTTTGCGAAGTGGCTTACAAAGCCCCGCACCCTCTGGATGGTCTACCCTGCGAAGCGGGCGGCGAACGCCTGTAACCCCTCTTCGCCCTTCTCTTGAAACCCCCCGCGAACACGATCCAATCGACTCTCTCCCTCTCTCTCCACCCCACCGCCGGCCCGCCGTCGCCCCTAAAGGCCGGTCAAGCGCGGACGCGGACGGCTGACAACGCGACTGTCGGCCGGGCCGCAAGGGGATCGGGAGGGTTGTGAAGGTTCGACAGGGCTTGCGAAGCAGGGTCGAAGGAATCCGCTAGGCGGGTCGAAGGGCGGGAGTCAAGGCAGGGGCAGGGGTGTCGAAGCCGCCCCAGACGATCCGAAGGCCGCTGTCAAGCCAACGGCCCCCTTCGCCAATCCAGCGGCTTACCCGATCCCGCCGCCAGCATCAAGCCCCACGGCCCGCGTCGGCTTAGTCGAATCGGTCGGCCTTGTCAAGCCCCCGGCGGCGGACCTACACGATCTTGTCCACCCCGTCAACCCCCCCCCTTAAGCAGGATGCAAAGTCCCTCAAAGGGTTAGGCGTCTGTATGGGTGGGGGTCTTCTGGTCCCAGTCCCGCCCCTCTACCCCTGCCGCCCCGGCGGAGGAAAGGAACCCCATGCCCGCGACCCGATCCAAAGCCCCCTCGAAGCCCTCGAAGACCCCCGCGAAGCCCGCCAAGCCCCTCCGGGCAATCCGGCAGTTCGCCCTCGAAATGAACGGCGGCAACCGGGAGTGGGTGCGTCTTGGCACCCCCGGCGACTGCCCGCCCCCGCTGCGTCCCTACCGCTTCGGCCGCAACCCCACGGAGGCGGAGAAGTTGGAGTACGGCCCGGAGTCGAAGCACGGCGTCATCCTCCCCGTCCTGCCGGCGATTCACCGGGCGTGCCTCGATTGCTCCGGCTACGTCAAGGCGGAGGTTTGCAACTGCAAGCACACGGATTGCCAACTCCACCCCTTCCGCAACGGCACGAACTCCAACCTTTCCGGCCCGGCCAGAAGCCCCCGGTGCCGTGCGAGTTGGGAGCGTGAAACCCCCGACCCTACCCCTGACCCTCCCGAAGACTTTCCCGCGCCTTAGGCGTCCCCTGACCGGGCGTTTTCGGGCAACTCGACCCTTGTGGAGAGAGTCCACCCAGTCCAACCCCCCAACCAGAGAGAGAGAATCACATGACCGACCAGACCACCACCACCGCCGACACCGCCACGCTTGACACCACGCCCGACACCATCGACGTGACCACCCTCCCCCGCCCCCAGCACCCGAAGGTGACGGCCCGCCTCTCCGCCCGGCAGGGCATCCTCCGCAAGTTGCTGGCCGTCCTCGGCTACGTCCCGACCATCCGGGTGGCGACGGACCTGCTGAAGAAGCAGGGCATCCAGACGGGCAACGGCACCGTTCACCGTGACTACCTTGCGTTGGGCCTGTCTTCGTCGCGGACCCTGCCCCGCTGACGCCCTCCACGCCCTCCACGCCCTCCCCACAACCCTTCGCCTCCCTCACGGGGCGGGTCCGACCCTCACCGGCCGGGCCTGCCCCTCCGCCTTTGGACCCCCCGGAGAACCCCCATGATCCAGATCATCCCGCTCTGCTGCCTCATCGCCTCTTCCGTCGCCTACCTGTCTTTCACCGCCACGGGGGGGGAAGTGAATGAGACACAAACCAACCCCACGCCATCCGCTTTGGCGTCCCCCGCCGGCCCTGTCGGACCTTCTCCGCCAAGCCATTGCCGACAGCGGCCGGAGCATGGCCGACCTGTCGAACGACCCCGGCCGGCTCACCCGGTTCATGCGACGGACGGCCGGGATGCAGGTCTACACGGCCGAACGGCTGATCGAAGACCTTGAACTCCGCATCGTGCTTCTCCCCATCGACGCTCCTGACCCAGACCCGGCGGGGCCGGATGCCGGGAAGGCAGACCAAGCGGCGGGGCCGGACGCGGGCCGCTGGGGGTAGCGGTTGCGGAGAGAGACAGACAGACACGAACCACGAAAGAGAAGAGAGACGAAATGCTACAGACCGAATCCCTCATTGCCCTGAAAGAAGCCGGGCAGCACGTCCCCGGCGGCAAGTCCTACGGAGCCGTCTACCACTGGTATCGCAACGGCGTGGAAGGCGTGAAGCTCGAATGCCGGCGGTTCGGCCGCGACCTGTTCACCAGCATCGAAGCCCTTGACCGCTTCGCGGCCCGGCTGGCGGAGGCGTGCCAGTCGCCCGAAGGGGAGGCCGAAGGCGGGGCCGAAGCCCCCGCGAGGGGTCGCAAGCCCCGCAAGCGGACGGCCAAGCAGGCCGCGACCACGCAAGCATCGGCCCACGACTTCCTTGCCAGCGTCGGCATCCTGCCCGCCGCCGCTTGACCAACTCAAAGACGCCGCGACGGACCCGCAAAGGTCTGCCGGGCGTCTTTTTTTCGACTTCCCCTCCGCTCACTTTCCCGCCTCATCATCCCATCTTCACCGCCACTTCCCGCGCTTTGGCTTCGTCCGCTTCGGCGTAGATTGCCGTCGCGGATACGGTGCTGTGTCCCAAAGACGCCTTCGCCAAGTCGATGCCGAACGCCGCCCGAACCTCCGTCGCCCGGTTGTGCCGGAGTTGATGCGGGTGCCAGTTGTGGGCCTTCCGCCACGCCTCCGCCTCCCTCACAAGGTCGGGGCGGTCGGTCGCGGCCCGCTTCCGGGCCTTCTCCGCCTTCATCCCCTCCGCCCTGTGGCGTTCGGCAATGGCTTCCAGTTCATCCCCCGCCGGGGAGGGGAAGGCCCGCTCGCACGCCCGCTGGATCGCGTGGCAGTAACTGTTGGTTGTGTAGTGTTCCTTCGGGGCGTTTCGCCGCTCCCCTCCGTCCCGCGTCCGGCCGCTGTAGTCGGGCCTGTTCCCCTGATTCATCGGCGTCTGCCGGGCGGCATGGCACGCTTCCCGCCGCTCCGCCTCTGCCTCTATCGGGGAGAAGAGATAGGCATCGACGGCCCGGCCGGGGAGGAAGGGGCGGATGACGGCCTGCCCCTGTGGGCCAATCGGAATCGCCCGCGTCTTGCCGTGGTGTGCCGTCTTGTGGTGGGCCGGTCGGACGAACCAGCACGCGGGGTCGGCGGTGTCGATATCGACGGGGCGGAGTTTGACCAACTCCCCGGAGCGGGCACCCGTGAAGAGTTGAAGTTGAATCAGTGCCCACACCTGTCGGCTGACGAACGGCCTGACGGCGTTGACAGACCCCAGCGGCACGGGCCGCACGGCTTCCGGCTCCGCCGCGTCGGTCTTTCCCCTTCGCAGTCCGCCCACCGCCTCCAACTTCCGAAGCGTATCCGCCTCCACCAGTTCCTGTGCGACCCCCCATCGGAAGCACTTGACGATGAGGCCGGCGTAGCGGTTGCACGTCTTGCGGCTCAAGCCGCCAGCGACCCACGTCCGCCGAACCGCCTGTAGGGCCAGCGGGCCGAAGTCGTCGGCGGGGGAGTCGGCGTAGAGGGACGCCAGCGGACGCATCGCGCTGCGAATGGCGTGCAGGTGTTCGGCGGGACTACCGTCCGCTTTCCGGTAGTACCGTTCGGCGTGCCGCCAGTGGGCCGCTATCAGTTCCGCGACAGACAGGCCCGCCCGCTTCGGGGGAGTGATCGTGCAGCCGTTGGCGTTCCACTCCGCCAGTTTGCGGTTGTAGAGGGAACGGCTCTCCGGCGTGCCGTGCCTTCCCAAGTAAAAATCCCGTCCGTCCAGCGTGACGACGGCCATTCCGGTGGGTTTGTGGAGCCGATAAGAGGGCTGGCGGCGGGGCCGCGAAGGGGCGTCTGGCATGGGCGTGACCTCCTGATCCGGTAGACTACCGGATAGGTATCGGCCTTAGGTCACGGCGGCTGAAGTTCCAAACCCCGGTGCTGAAAGGGGTTACATGTATGGGCGATACAGGATTCGAACCTGTGACCCCTTGCGTGTCATGCAAGTGCGCTAGCCAACTGCGCCAATCGCCCGGTCTGCGGTCATCGTAGCAGGCCGGGCGGGGCGGTCAAGGCGGCCGAAGATCAGCCACAGGGCGAGGCCGGCGAGGGTCACGAAGAGGCCGATCACCATGCTCAGGCTCATCGGGCCCCAGACGGGCGGTTCGGTCCGCAGGAGTTCCAGCGTGAAGCGGCTCGGGCCCTGCAATAGCAGCATCAGGGCGAAGCCCCGGCCGGGGGCGTGGGGGAGCCAGAAGTAGGCGAAGCAGACGGCGGCGACGAAAAAGGCGTTGAACGCGCTGTAGAGTTGGGCGGGGTGGACCCACGCCGAGCGGTTGGCGGCGGCGAGGGGGGCGAGGCGCGGGTCGGCGGCGGCGGTCTTCTTGTCGACGAGGGCGGGGAAGCGGGTGCCGGGCTCGCGGCGGGTGCGGTCGAGCAGGGCCTCGGGGGGTTTGACCAAGCCGTTGGCGTACTGGGTCTCGTAGGGGATGCTGTCGTAGGGGAAGGTGACGGCCCAGGGGACTTGGGTGCGGTCGCACGCGCCGCCGAAGCAGCAGCCGTTGAGGAAGCAGCCGACGCGGCCGAAGCCCAGGCCGATCATCAGGCCGACGGCGATGATGTCCATGCCGCGGCGGATGGGGAACTTCGCCCATCGGCCGTAGAGCATCAGGGCGGGGGTGGCGAGGAGGAAGCCGCCGTAGAAGGTCAGGCCGCCGCTGGTGATGTTGATGGCGTTGTAGACATTGCGCCAGAACGAGAGGGCGGGGTCGGTGTAGAGGTTGAGGTTTTCGAGGACGTGGCTGAGGCGGGCGCCGGCGATGCCGAAGATCAGGGCGAGGAGGGCGGCGTTGGAGAAGAAGTCGGGGTCGCGGCCGATGCGTCGGGCCATGAAGCGGGTGGCCTCGATGGCGGCGAGGAAGCCGAGGACGAGCATCAGGCCGTAGCCGTAGACGGGCCAGTTGGTGCCGGGGATGCGGAAGAGTTCTTGGAGCATCTGTTCGGGATAATACTCGGCGGGCGAGGAGGTTTCACCGTGGAACGGGCGTCCCGCCCGGATTCGCTTGAATTGAATGCGCAGAAATCCGGGCGGGACGCCCGTTCCACGGTGGGTTAGACGCGCTCGCCCCGCATCGTCACGACGGCGTTGTCGATCAGGCGAGTCTCGCCCACCCGGGCGGCGACGGCGAGGAGGAGGGGGCCGTCCATCATGTCGTGGGGCTTGAGAGTTCTGGGGTCGACGGCGGCCACATAGTCGACGCTGAGGCGGACGTGGCCGAGGTTGCCGACGTCCATGAGGGTGTTTCGCATGGCGGCGGCGAGTCGGTTGGTCTGGCGGACGCCGGACTTCACGAGGTCGGCCGCGACTTGCAGCGAGCGCGGGATGCTGGCGGCGCGTTTTCGCTGGTCGGGCGTCAGGCGGGCGTTGCGGCTGGAGAGGGCGAGGCCGTCGGCGTCGCGGACGGTGGGGCAGCCGACGATCTCGGTGCCGAAGTCCAGGGCGGCGGCCACGGTCTCGATCACGCGGAGCTGCTGGAAGTCTTTTCGGCCGAAGCAGGCGACGTCGGGGGTGAGGATGTTGAGGAGCTTGGCGACGACGGTGCAGACGCCGCGGAAGTGGCCGGGGCGGAACTTGCCCTCGAGGGTGTCGGTGAGGTCCGGCACGTCGAGCAGCAGCTTGGGGAAGTCGGGCGGGTAGATTTCGTCGGCGGCGGGGTGGAAGACGAAATCGACGCCGTGGCGCTTCAGCAAATCGAGGTCTTTTTCGACCGGGCGGGGGTAGCGGGCGAGGTCGTCGGCGTTGTTGAACTGCGTGGGGTTGACGAACAGGCTGACGGCGACGGCGGGGGCTCGCCTTCTGGCCTCGTCGATCAGCGAGAGGTGCCCGGCGTGGAGGGCGCCCATCGTGGGGACGAGGGCGAGGCGGCCGAACTGCTGGCGGGCGAGCCGGGCGTCGCGGATGGTGGCGGTAACGTCCATTGCGGGGGAGTGTACCGCGCCGGGCAGTTTGGGACGGACTTGGGCGAGGGGCTTCATCACGAAGGGGCGTTGGAGCATCCGGGGGTGGGGGATGGTGAGGGCGGGGGTGTCGAGCGCAAGGTCGCCGTAGAGGAGCAAATCGAGGTCGAGGGTGCGCGGGGCGTTGCGGTCGGCGGGGTCGCGGCGGCGGCCGAGGTTTTGCTCGATCTGCTGGAGGGCGGCGAGCAGGTCGTGCGGCGGCAGCGTGGTGCGGAGGCGGGCGGCGGCGTTGAGGAAGTCCGGCGCGCCGGGATAAGAGTCGGCGGCGGGGTTGTCAAGATAGGCTGAAACGGCTTCGACGGTGACGGCGGGGGTGTCGCGGAGCGATTGGATCGCGGCATCGAGCGTGGCGCGGCGGTCGCCGAGGTTCGAGCCGAGGGCGACGTAGGCGAGGGGCATGGTGGGAGTTTAGTGGCACGGGCGTTTCGCCCGGATTCTCTCTTAACGAATGCGCAGAAATCCGGGCGGGACGCCCGTTCCACGGGGGGGCGTATCATGCCCGACCATGCCAGACGACACCGCCACGCCGACCCACGCCGACGCCAGCGAGTACGAGCGCGAGCGCCGCGACAAGGCCGCGAAACTGCGCGAGCTCGGCGTCGACCCCTTCGGCGGCCGCACCGAGGGCGTGCGGGCGCTGGCGGCCGTGCGCGAACAGGCAAAGCCCGAGTTCGGCCAGGACGGCGGGCCGGTGGTCACGGTCGCGGGGCGGGTGATGCTCAAGCGCGACATGGGCAAGCTGTCGTTCCTCACGCTGCGCGACGAGACCGGCGACTTGCAGATCGCCCTCGACAAGCGGCGGCTGGACGACCTCTCGTGGCAGGTGCGCGGGCTGATCGACCTGGGCGACCAGATCGTCGCCACCGGGCCGCTGGGCAGCACGAACAAGGGCGAAATCACGGTGTGGGCGACGGCCGTCACGATGGCCGCCAAGGCGCTGCTGCCGCCGCCGGCGAAGTGGGAGGGCTTGTCGGACAAGGAGTTGCGCTACCGCCAGCGGTACGTCGATCTGTGGGCCAACCCCGAGGGGATGGCGGTGCTGAAGAAGCGGTCGCAGATCATCGAGTCGATGCGGCAGTTCCTCATCGGCCGGGGGTTCACCGAGGTGGAGACGCCGATGCTGCAGCCGATCCACGGCGGCGCCGCCGCCCGGCCGTTCGAGACGCACCACAACGCGCTCGATTTGCCGCTGTACCTGCGGATCGCGCCGGAGCTCTATCTGAAGCGATTGCTGGTCGGCGGGATGGGGAAGGTTTTTGAGATCAACCGGAACTTCCGCAACGAGGGCATCTCGCCGCGGCACAACCCGGAGTTCACGATGATCGAGGCGTATGAGGCGTTCGGGTCGTGGGAGACGATGGCTTCACTTGTAGAAGAGATGGTTTGCCATGTGGCGATGGAGGTGCTGGGGACGCTGGAGATTCACCACGGAGGGCACGGAGAGCACGGAGGGGAAGAGCGAGTGATCAATCTGAAGCGGCCGTGGAGGCGGGTTTCCATGGTTGATTTGGTGGAGGAGCGAACCGGGTGGATGTTTGATAAGCAGTCGATAGAAGAAATGAGTTGGAATCGTGCCGACAAGGGAGAGGACAACCAATTCATTGACGGAATTGCGGACAACTTATTCAGGAAGCAGGTGATTCAGGCATATCGTGCCGCTGATCAAAACCCGGACGATGATTCTGTAGATCGTCAAGTGATAAAACGGCTAGAAGATTTCTGTCAGCTTTCCCCCGCAGAACAGCTCGTTGAAGTCTACGAAAAACTCATCGAGCCGACCCTGATCGACCCCAGCTTTGTAACTCGGGTGCCGAGCGTCATCATCCCGCTCGCCAAGCCGTGCGCGGACGATCCGTACTTCGCGGACGTGTACGAGTTGGCGATCAACGGGCAGGAGATTTCGCCGGGGTACACGGAGTTGAACGACCCGGACCGGCAGGCCGAGCAGTTCCGGCGGCAGGTGGGGGAGGCGGCCGAGCGGCAGGCGGTGGACGAGGACTTTTTGGCCGCGCTGAAGTACGGCATGCCGCCGGCGGGGGGGATGGGGCTGGGGATTGACCGGCTGGTGATGCTGCTGCTGGGGGCCGAGAGCATCCGGGACGTGATCGCCTTCCCGCTGATGCGGCCGGTGGGGTAGAATGCGGGGCCGTACCGCCGCCGCAAAGGGACCCGATCATGAAAACGAAAGCAGCCCCGATCCCCAAGAAGCCGGCGACCCGCAAGCCGCAGAAGCCGTGGACGCAGATGACGGCGGACGAGTTACAAGAGGAGACCAAAGAGTTCGACAAGCCCCTGCCGCCCGGATCGACCCGACCCCTCAATGCCGAGGAACGGGAGCAATTCGAGAGGTCGCGGGAAGGGCCGAGCATCTCCGTCCATGTGCGGGATGACCAGGTTGAGTTGATTCGGATTTCGCTTGAAGGAAACGAACTCGCCCGCGTCAAGGAGTGCGCGAGCAAGCGGAATCTGCCGCTGACGACCTACCTCGAAAAGTGCCTCCACGACTCGCTCCCGCCGGTTGCTTAACGTCGCCCCCCTTGTACAAAACCCTCCTCATCCTCAAGTACCTCCGCAAGCGCCGCATCGCCTGGGCCTCGCTGGTCGCCGTGATGCTCTGCACCGCGATGGTCATCGTCGTCATCAGCGTCATGGGCGGCTGGCTGCGGATGTTCCGCGCCTCCTTTCAGGGCATGAGCGGCGACGTCATCGTGCAGGGCATCAGCCTCACCGGCTTTCCCTACTACGGCGAGATGGTCGACAAGCTCGACGAGCTGCCGCAGGTGAAGGCCGCCGTGCCGACGATCCAGACGTTCGGGCTGATCAACCTGCAGAACAAGATCCGCCGCGGCGTGAACGTTGAGGGGTACCCGATGGACCAGATCGGGAAGGTCAACAAGTTCCCCGAGTCGCTTTACCTCCAGCACGACATTTACGCCGACCCGGCGGCGAAGCAGTCGATGATCGCCCAGTTTTACCTCAAAACCCACCCCAAGCCCCCGGCCGCGCCGACGCTGGACAAGCCGATGTACGCCGACTTCTACAAGGAGCCGGTCGCCGGCGGGCGGGTGCGCGACCTCAACCGCCAGCCGGGCATGATCGTCGGCGTGGGCGTCGCCAACCTCCGCAAGGGGGCCGACGGCCTAGTGGCCGACCGCGGCGTGGGGATTTACGACCGGCCCATCTGGGCCTTCCTCACCGTGCTGGCGGTCGACCCGAACAACGCCAACGCCAACGTCGAGCAGAACAAGGCCGAGGTGCAGTTCGTCGTGGTCGACGACAGCCGCACCGGCGTGTTCGAGGCGGACTCGGGCTCGGTCTACGTCGACTTCGCCCGCCTACAGTCGATGCTCAAAATGGACCGCCGCGAGACCAAGGACCTCGACACCGGCGAGGTCTACGTCGACCCCGCCCGCACCCGCGATTTGGAAGTAAAGCTCGCCCCCGGCACCACGCTCGCCGACGGAAAGCTGGCGGTGATGAAGGTCGTCAATGAGGTGAAGGCCGCCCACCCGGACGTCGACTGGGACGGCAAGTTCCCCGTCGACGTCCAGACGTGGGAGGAGACGCAGGCGACTTTCCTGAGCGCGGTCGAGCACGAGAAGGCGCTGGTCACGTTCCTCTTCTCCCTCATCAGCATCGTCGCGGTGTTCCTGATCTTCTGCATCTTCTACATGATCGTGATGGAGAAGACGCGCGACATCGGCATCATCAAAAGCGTCGGCGCCACCGGCGGCGGGGTGGCGGCGATCTTCATCGGCTACGGGCTGGCGATCGGGCTGCTCGGGGCGGGCATGGGGCTGCTCAGCGGGGGGCTGATCGTCCACTACATCAATGACATCCACGCGGCGATGGGCCGGTTCCTCGGCATCCAGATGTGGAACCCCGAGGTGTACGCCTTCGACACGATCCCGAACACGATGAACCCGCGCGAGGTGGCGATCATCTGCGCGGTGGCGGTGCTGTCGAGCGTGATTGGCGCGCTGCTGCCCGCGCTGCGGGCGGCGCGGATGAACCCGGTCGAGGCGCTGCGGTTCGAGTGACCGCCGCTCGCGGCTTCGCAAAGAAATCGGGAATCGAAACCGCCTCTTCCTTGCGAAGCCGCAAGCGGCGCACACGGGTTGGAAACTCGTGCTACGATGGTCCCCGCGCATGACTCAAACGCTCGAAACACCTTTCCAGACGCGCGAGACGAAAGGCCCCATCGTCCGCGCGTCGGGCCTCCGCAAGACGTTCCGCATGGGCGATGCGTCGGTGGAGGTGCTCAAGGGCGTCGATTTGGACGTGCGGCCCGGCGAGTTCCTGGCGATCGAGGGGCGCAGCGGGTCGGGCAAGTCGACGCTGCTGCACCTGCTGGGGGCGCTGGACGAGCCCGACGCCGGCACCATCGAGGTTCGCGGGCGCGACCTGATGAAGATGTCCGCCGCCGACCGCAGCCGGGTGCGCAACGCCGCGTGCGGGTTCGTCTTCCAGTTCTACCACCTGCTGCCGGAGCTGAGCGTGCTGGAGAACACGCTGCTGGCGGCGATGGTGCGGCACTCGTGGCTCGGGTTCCGCTCGAACCGCGTCGAGCTGCGCGGCCGGGCGACCGATTTGCTGGACCGCCTGGGCCTCGGCCACCGACTGGGGCACCGGCCGAACCAACTCTCCGGCGGCGAGCGGCAGCGCGTCGCCATCGCCCGCGCGCTGATGAACGACCCCCCGGTGCTGCTGGCCGACGAGCCGACGGGCAACCTTGACTTCGAGACCGGCCGCGAAATCATGGCCGTCCTGGAGGCCCTGCACCGCGACCACGGCCAGACCGTCGTCATGGTCACCCACGACCGCTCGCTGGCGAGGACGGCGGACCGGTCGATGGTGCTGGTGGAGGGGAAGTTGGAGGAATGACGAACGACGGAGCAATGACGAATGACCAAGCCCGAATGACCAAATAATGTCCAATGTCCAATCCCCAAGTTGGTCATTGAGCATTGGCATTTGTTTGGTCATTCTGGTTTGGTCATTCGTCATTGAGCAAGGAGAGGGATGGACCGGCAAATCTACATCGACGGAACGCTCTACCCCAAGGCGGAGGCGAAACTTTCCGTCTACGACCACGGGCTGCTCTACGGCGACGGGGTGTTCGAGGGCATCCGCGTCTACGGCGGCAAGATCTTCGAGGCCGCAGGCCACTTCGAGCGGCTCTACCAATCGGCCAAGTCCATCCGCCTCACCATCCCGCTGGGCAGTGATGACCTGCTCGCCGCCGTCGAGCGCACGGTGGCGGCCAACGGGTTCGTCGACTGCTACATCCGGCTCATCATCACGCGCGGTGCGGGCACGCTGGGACTGAATCCGACGCTGTGCCCCAAGGCGTCGGTGGTCATCATCGCCGACACGATCCAGCTCTACCCCGAGGCGTTTTACGACACGGGGATTTCGGTCATCACCGCCAGCGTGATCCGCACGCACCCCAACGCGCTGTCGCCGCGGATCAAAAGCCTGAATTACCTGAACAACATCCTGGCAAAGTTGGAGGCGGTCGATGCCGGCGTGCCGGAGGCGGTGATGCTCAACGGCGAGGGGAACGTGGCCGAATGCACGGCGGACAACCTGTTCATCGTCCGCCGCGGCCGGGTGGAGACGCCCCAGACGTCCGACGGCATCCTGGAGGGCGTGACGCGCGACGTGATCCTGCGGCTGTGCCGGTCGGAGGGCATCCCGGCAATCGAGAAGACGTTGCAGCGGCACGACTTGTACGTCGCCGACGAGTGCTTCATCACCGGCACGGCGGCGGAGGTGATGCCGGTGACGAAGATCGACGGCCGGGTGATCGGCGCGGGGGAGCCCGGCCCGCTGACGCGGCGGCTGCACGCGGCGTTCCACCGCCACGCGCGGGGCGGGGTGGCCGGCGAGATCGTCTGACCCGCCCGGTGATCCGTTTGACACCCCGCGGCGGCAGTCTTATCTTTCCCTCCCGACCGATGTAGGACCGAACGACGGAGGAAAACATGAACGCGATGCAGCAATTCGAGGAACTCAAGCGCCTGGTGGCCGACGCCGAGGAGGACGTGGTCAAGGGCGACGGCGGCAACCGCGCCGCCACCACCCGCGCCCGCAAGAAGATGCAGGAGGTCAAGAACGCCGCCCAGGAGGTCCGCAAAGCCCTGCTCGAGGGCCGCGCCGACGGCGACGACTCCGCCCCCGCCGACAAGGCCCCGGCGGCGCGCATCTGACTTGCGGAAAGCCCGAATGACCAAACCAGAATGACCAAAGGGCAGGTGAGCGTCCTTCCCCCTTTGGTCATTCTGGTTTGGTCATTCGTCATTCCGCCCCTCACCCCCATTCCCTCGCTCCTCATCCCTTCCCCATGCCTCCCAGCCTGCTCTTTGACATCTCCACGCTCGACCTCGACCGCGTGCTGTTCGACAAGGCGGCGGTGGACGAGCTGAACCCGCAGCGCGGGGACATGAGCCAACTCGACGGCATCCTGCACGCCGACCCGGCCAGCGGGCGGATGGTGGGGTACAAGGACATCGGCGCCGACGAGTTCTGGGTCGCCGGCCACATCCCCGGCCGGCCGCTGTTCCCCGGCGTGCTGATGATCGAGGCCGCCGCCCAGATGGCGAGTTTCTACACCCTGAAGTACGAGGACCTCTCCGGCTTCATCGGCTTCGGCGGCGTGGCCGAGTGCAAGTTCCGCGCCCCCGTCATGCCCGGCGTGCGCCTGCTGCTCCTGTTGCAAAAGGAGTACGTCCGCCACCGCCGCGTCGCCTGCGAGGTCCAGGGGCTGGTCAACGGACAGTTGGTGTTTCAGACGAAGATTAACGGCACGGCGATGTGAGGCGGGTGCGTGGTGCGTGGTGCGTGGTGCGTGAGAAGATTGAACAGGCCATAAGTTCCTCACGCACCACGCACCACGCACCACGCACCACGCACCACGCACCACGCACCACGCACCACGCACCACGCACCACGCACCACGCATCCCGCACCTTTCGGCCGGCTACCATTCCGAATGCCCCCCTCCCTCCTCGCGCCGCTGCACAGCACGCCGATCGCGGTCGTGGACGTCGAGACCACCGGGGCGTCGGCCGGCACCGGGCACCGGGTGACGGAGGTCGGCATCCTCCGCGTCGAGCCGGGAGGTGCCTTCACGCGCTACCAGCAACTCGTCGATCCGCAGCGGCCCATCAGCCCCGGCGTGATCGCCCTCACCGGCATCACCCAGGCGATGGTCCGCGGCCAGCCGACCTTTGGCGACCAACTCGGCCCCATGCTCGGCCTGCTCCGCGGCGCGGCGGTGGTCGGCCACAACGTGCGGTTCGACCTCGGCTTCCTCGCCGCCGAGTGCGGGCGGGCGGGCGTCGACCTCGCGGGCGAACTCGGCAAGGCGCCGGTGTTCGACACGGTGCGCCTCGCCCGCTCGCTGTTCGGGCGCGGCGGGAACTCGCTCCAGCCCCTCTCGCGGCGCCTCGGCGTGCCGGCCAGCACCGCCCACCGCGCGCTGGCCGACGCGGAAACGACTTTCGCCGTGTTTGACAAGATGATCGCCCCGCTCGGCGGGTGGGCGCTGACCGTGCTCGACGTCATTCAGCGGCAGGGGGGGCCGATCCCGGTCGGTGCCGCTTCGCCGGCGCGGGCCGGCCGGGCTGCCGGGTTGCCGTTCGACGGCGAGTTGCCCTTCGAGTTGGCCGAGGCGCTGGAGGAGCGGCGGCCGGTGCGGATGGAGTATTTGGACGCCGGCAACCGGCGGACCGAGCGGCTGATCGACCCCATCCGCGTCCGCCACGCCGGCGGCGTCGGCACGCTGGTCGCCCACTGCCACCTGCGCGGCGCGCAGCGGACCTTCAAGCTCGACCGCATCGTCCGCTTCGTCAAAGCCGACGGACCGTGAGGACGGGCGAAATTGCGGTGCTAAAATGCCCAATGCCAGAGTTAATTCTGCGTGAGTTGGGCAAGCGGTCGGCCCTGAGCGACGCCCAGATCGAGCGGCCGCGGACGATCCTCGAAACGTTCGATAACCCCCGGCCGGGCCGCGACTTCGAGGTGCAGTTCACCTTCCCGGAGTTCACCAGCGTCTGCCCGGTCACGGGCCAGCCGGACTTTGCGACGATCACCGTCACCTACGTGCCGGACCGCAAGTGCGTGGAGATGAAGAGCCTGAAACTTTACTTCTACTCGTTCCGGCAGAAGGGGATTTTCTACGAGGCGGTCACGAACCAAATCCTCGACGATTTGGTGGACGCCGTGAGGCCGCGGCAGATGACCGTCGTGGGCGACTTCGCGGTGCGCGGCGGGACGGCGGGGAAGATCACCTGCCGCCACGCGGGGTGAGGCGTTTCGGCCGGCCGGGCACCCTGCGGCCGGGCCGGGAAAGTGTTATAGTGCCTTCCACGACTTCCCCCGCCCCGAGAGGAACCCGCCCCATGCGTCTCCCGACCCTCCCGCGACTGCCCCGGCCCGCCGTTGTGATCCTGCTCGCCCTCACGGCCCTGCTCGCGCCGGCGCTGGCCGCGCCCGCCCGTGCCGCCTCGCCGCAGGAGGTGCGGGACATGATCGCCAAGGGCGTGGAGTTCCTCTACAGCCGCCAGGACGCCGACGGGAAGCAGTGGGAGAACGTCGACGCCGCGAACCCGATCAACGAGACCAACCGCCACACCGTCAACGGCGGGCAGTGGGGCGGTCGGACCGCGCTGGCGACCTACGCCCTGCTCGCCAGCGGCCAGGACCCGCGCGACCCGCGGCTCGCCAAGGCGATCGACTGGCTCCGCAAGGCCGACATCGTCGGAAACTACGCCATCGGCATCCGGGCTCAGGTCTGGACGTTCCTGCCCCCCAGCGACGAGAACCGCAACGCCGTGCGGCGCGACGCCTCGCTGCTCGCCAAGGGCGTGACGCAGCGGGGCAAGTTCACCGGCACCTGGGCCTACACGGTCGACCAGAACATCTTCCGCTTCGACATGAGCGTGAGCCAGTACGGCGTGCTGGGGATGTGGGCCTGCAGCAGCACCGTCGAGGTGCCACGGCCGTTCTGGCAGGCGGTCGAGACGGCGTGGCTTAAGCTCCAGCAGCCCAGCGGCGGGTGGAGCTACTTCGGCGACGCGATCAACGACCGGCCGGTCTCGCCCGCCATCACCGCCGCCGGCGTGGCGTCGCTGTTCATCACGCAGGAGTTTTTGCACGCCGACGAGGGACTGACCTGCCGCGGCAACATCGCCAACCGCAACATCGAGGCGGGCATCAACTACCTCGCCGGCGAGTTCCCCAAGCTCATCGACCCGGCCCTGCTGATCCCGGCGCGGCACTACACCCTCTACGGCATCGAGCGCATCGGCGTCGCCAGCGGCTACAAGTACCTCAACGACGTCAACTGGTTCCAGGCCGGCGCGGACTTTCTGCTCCGCACCCAGTTCCCGCAGGGCGCCTGGAACGGCGACGACGGGCCGGACGTGACCACGAGCTTCTCGCTCCTGTTCCTCAGCCGCGGCGCCGCGCCGGTGATGATGAACAAGCTCCAGTACACCATCAGCCCCCGCGGCAAGCAGCAGGAGGGGAGCTGGAACCAGCGGCCGCGCGACGTGGCGAACGCCACCAAGTACGTCGCCAAGCAGACCGAGCGCGACCTGAACTGGCAGATCATCAACCTCGACGTCGCCAAGGATGAGGACCTGAACGACGCCCCGATCCTCTACCTCGCCGGCGACCAGACGCTCGACTTCACCGACGAGCAGAAGGCCAAGCTCCGCACCTTCGTCGAGGAGGGCGGCCTGATCGTCGGCAACGCCGACTGCGGCCGGACGCTCTTCACCCGCAGCTTCCAGAAGCTCGGCCAGGAACTGTTCAAGGAGGGGGGCTACGAGTTCCGCAAGCTGCCGGACAACAGCCCGATCCTCGTCAACGAGCAGTTCAACGCCAGCAAGTGGCGCAAAAAGGTGGACGTGCTGGGCCTCTCCAACGGCGCCCGAGAGTTGATGCTGCTGGTCCCGCGCGACGACCTCGGCCGCACCTACCAGAAGCAGGACCTCTCGCAGGAGCCCGAGTTCCAGTTCATGGTCAACGCCTACCTCTACAGCCTTGACAAGCAGACCCTCACCGGCAAGGGCGAGACCTTCGTGGTCCGCCCCGACCCGAGCAAGTCGCCCGGCCGCACCATCGAGGTGGCGCGGGTGAAGTTCAACGGCATCTGGAACCCCGAGCCCTACGCCTGGACGCGCCTCGCCGCCGTCATGCACAACGATTACGACGCGAACCTGAACGTCACCACGGTGCCGCTGGCGGAGCTCGGCGGGAGCAAGGCGAAGGTGGCGGCCCTGACCGGCACGAGCACGTTCCTGATCGACGCGGCGGGGGAGAAGGCGATCAAGGATTACGTCGACGCCGGCGGCACGCTGGTGGTCGACGCCGCGGGGGGGGATGGGGAGTTCGCGTCGTCGGTCGAAAAGGAGCTGGTCAAAATCTTCGGCGAGGGCGCGCAGAAGTCCCTCGACAAGCCCCTGGAGGCCGGCAACGCGATCTACGCGCTGGACGGCCGCGATGCGGTGAAGGTGGCTTACACGAACTACAGCCGCGAGAAGCTCCTCGGCTCGCTCGACGCCCCCCGCCTGCGCGGCCTGGAGGTCAACGGCCGCCTGGCGGTGATCTTCAGCCCCGAGGACCTGACAGTCGGCCTGATGGGCCACCCCTACGACGGCATCGTCGGCTACACCCCGGCCACCGCGACCGACCTGATGGCGCGGGTGGTGCTGAACTCGGCAAAGTAAAACTTCGAGAACCGTTCCTTAATAGCCGGAAGCGGAAGCTCCGGTTTCGCGGACGAGAAAAGTGTTAAGACTTCTGTAGACACTCCCGCGCAGGAAACCGGAGCTTCCGCTTCCGGCTACTAAGGAATGGTTTCTTCATTCGCACAATCCTTCCAAAAACGCCGCCAATCCTTCTTCCGCGTTGGTGCCGATTACTCGGTTCGCAACCGCCTTAATCTCCGGCCGGGCGTTGCCCATCGCCACGCCCAAGCCCGCTTCGCGGACCATGTGCAAATCGTTCATGTCGTCGCCGATCGCAATGATCGCCTCCGGCGGGATGCCGCGCGACGCGGCCACCTTCAGGATGCCGGCCCACTTGTTCACCGACGGGTCGAACACCTCGATCACGTCCACGGCCGTGCGCGGCACGCGGATGCGGTGCAGGTAGACGCGCTCGGCGAAGCGGGCGGTCAGCAGTCGCTCCAACTCCGGGCCGCTATCGGTGGGGACGACCGCGCCGAGGCGGACGGTGTGCCGGTGGTCGGCCGACGCGAGGCCGGCGACCACGTCGCACCGCACGTTCATCGCCGCCGTCCAGACGCCGTGCGAGGGGTGCGGGTCGCGGTCGCCGCTGATGTAGTAATCCACGCCGGCGCGCTCGGTGTCCTGTAGGGCGAGGGCGGCGTGGCCGGCGGATTCGATCTCCTCGACCACGGCCGCGGCGAGGTCGGCCGCCATGCCGGTGCGGTGCAGGGTGGTGCCGGTGCGGGTGTCGACGACCATCGCGCCGCCGACGAACACCGCCGCGTCGAAGTGGCCGACCGCCTCGATCACCGCCCGGCTCTCGGTGTGGTTCCGCCCGGTGGCGAAGCAAACGACGTAGCCGGCGTCGATGCAACCCCGGACCGCCGCCCGCGCCCGCGGAGTGACCGCGCCGCCGGGCGAGAGGAGGGTGCCGTCGAGGTCGATGGCGATCAGGCGGTACGGGTCGGGCATGGGGCAGTGTAGGAATGGGTGGCCTCCCCTTCATGGCCCGTAAGCCGCGAGCGCAGCGAGCGCTTTTCGCCACGGGATCGAAAAGCGCTCGCTGCGCTCGCGGCTTACGGCGGACTTTCACCCTTTTTCGATCCCGCAAATCCCGTCGCATTGACGCGGAAAGCGCGTATGATCCACGGAACGCCGGGAGACTTATGGGCAGCGAACTCCTCGACAAGCAGGTGCTGTACGACGGTGAGAAGGTGCGCCTTGAGGTCCACCACCTCGCCGACGAAGAGACCGGCCGGCGGTTCAAGCGCGAGGTCGTCGTCCACCCCGGCGCGGTGCTGATCCTGCCGATGCTCGATGCCGAGACGGTGCTGCTGATCCGCAATTTCCGCTACCCCGTCGGCCGCACGCTTTTAGAGCTGCCCGCCGGCACGCTGGAGAAGGGCGAGCTGCCGCTGGATTGCGCGGGCCGCGAGTTGCAGGAGGAGACCGGCTACCTCGCCGGCCGGCTGACGCCGCTGGGCAATTTCTACACCTCGCCCGGCGTGCTGAGCGAGCGGATGTACGCCTTCGTCGCCACCGACCTGGAGCCGACCGAGCAGTCGCTTGACGAGGGCGAGGAGATCGAGGTGGTGCCGACGAAGTTCGCCGACGCGATCCGCATGATCCGCGAGGGCCAGATCGTCGACGGCAAGACGGTGACGGCGCTGCTGTGGCATGAAAGGTGGGGGCGTCATTAGTTGGCAGTCATCAGTCGGCAGTCTCCAGTAAGACTGCCGACTGGAGACTGCCGACTGCCGACTGGAGACTGCCGACTGGAGACTCGCTCATGGGCTGGGAAGACCGACCCTACTACCGCGACCGCGAGCCCTCGTCGGGCAACCCGTTCCTGTGGCTGCTGACGGGGTCGGTGCCGCTGTTCACGGTGTTCGGCATCCGCGTGCGGGCGCACGCGAGCCTGCTGGTGCTGGCGGGGTACGTGCTGATCATCGGCTTGGGCGCGGGGACCGGGGCGGCGGCGCGGGTGCAGTTCGTGACGGTGCTGTTCGGGGTGATCCTGCTGCACGAGTTCGGGCACTGCTTCGCGGCGCGGTGGACGGGCGGGGAGGCGCAGGACATCCTGATGACGCCGCTGGGCGGCTTGGCGATGGCCTCCAGCCGCCGGCGGCCGTGGCCGACGTTCGTCACCGTCGCCGGCGGGCCGCTGGTGAACGTGGCGATCTGCCTGCTGTGCGGCCTGATCGTCTGGCAGGGCCGCGGCGTGCTGCCGCTGGGGCCGTGGCAGTTCGGCAAGGCCTACCCCGCCCGCGACGGCTTCGCCGAACTCTACGCCTGGGCCTACTTCACCTACGCCATCAGCTACGCGCTGCTGCTGTTCAACCTGCTGCCGGTCTTCCCGCTCGACGGCGGCCAACTGCTGCAGGCGGCGCTCTGGCGGCCGCTTGGGTACTTCAAGTCGATGCTCGCCACGATGAATGTCGGGCTCGCCGGGTCGGTGCTGATGGTGATGGTGGGCCTCGCCACGTTCAGCGTCGGCGGGGTGGGGCTGCTGCTGATCTTCATCGGCGCGAGCTGCTTCATCAACTGCCTGCAGATGCGGCGGATGCTGGTGGCCGAGGGGCCGTGGGCGTTCAGCGACGAGGACTCGCCCGACTACGGCGCGAGCCTGTACGGCGGCGCGACCGGCGGCTACGGCACCCCGAAGCCGTCGGGCAAAAAAGGCGGCGGCAAGGCGGGCGGCAAATCCGGCGGCGGGTCGTACAAGCCGGCCTACAAAACCGACGACGGCGAGGACGACGAGGACCGCCGCCCCGGCTGGCGCGAGCGCCTGGCCGAGCGCCGTGCCGAAAAGGAGCGCGCCGCCGACGCCGCCGAACGCCGCGACGTCGACCGGGTGCTGGCGAAGGTCAGCGCCTCCGGTTTGGCGAGCCTGACGCGGGCGGAGCGGAAAACGCTGGCCCGCGCCACCGCCCACTCCCGCCGCCGCGCCGTCGGGAAGCGGTGAGGGCGGAATGCGTGGTGCGTGGTGCGTGGTGCGTGAGGAGAATTCGGCCGCTTGCGGCTTCGCAATGAAACCGACCGCCGCGAACTCCGCCGCGGCGAAGAACCCGGGTCTTCGCCTTCGGCTCAGACGCCGGCTTGTTCCGGCCCATCGACCCACCTCAACTCCTCACGCACCACGGACCACGCACCACGCACCACGGAATGATCCGCCGCCCCGTCAGCAGCGAGTTCTGGCTTATTGAGCACGCGACCCACGCCGCCGTCGCGGTCGAATTGGCGCGGCACGTCGGCGGCGCGTACGCCCGGCCACGGCGGTTCGAGGAGTGGGTCGACGCCATCGCACTACAGAACGCCGGGTGGCCGCCGCACGATCAGCAGCCGATGCTTGACGCGCGCGGCCGGCCGCTGGACGTCGCCGACGCGCCGCCGGCGGTGCTGCTGGCGATTTGGTCCGCCTCGGCCGACCGGGCGTGCGAGGCGGGGGACTTCGCCGGCCTGCTCGTCAGCCTCCGCGGCCTACAGGGCTCGGCCCACCTCGCCGCCGACGCCACGCCCGCCGAGCGCGACGACCCGCGCGCCCGCTTCGACCTCAACAAGTTCCAGCACGCCGAGTTCGAGCGGCAGGAACTCCTCCGCGACCGCCTTGGCCTCCGCAACGACCGGCCGCTCCGCCTGGGCCTGGCCGAGCCGAAATCCGACGCCCGGTCCGACCCCGTCGAGCGCGAATTGGTCCACGCCCTGCGGCTGCTGCAGGCGATGGACTCGGTGGCCTTGTCGGCCTGCCGGGGCGCGGCACCGGCAGCGGCGGTCAAGCCGCTCTACGCCGGGCCGGACCTGCGGCCGGCGCCGTTGACGATTCGCATTGCCGGGACGGGGCGGGTGGAGGTTTCGCCGTTTCCATTCGTTGCGGAGGTGGCGGTGTCGATCCCGTACCGTCGACTGAAGGCGACGGCTTTCGGGAGTGTGGGGGCGTTTCGGGAGGCGTATGCGGACGCGCGGATTGAGCAGTTTGCGGTTCGGGTCGCACCCGTCGGCGTGGGCGGGTAGGATGGTTTCGATGAAGTTGAAACCGCTCGCCGCGCTGCTGCTGTTGGGCCTCGCCGCCGGGTGCGTGCCGGAGTCGCGGTCGTACTCGATTTTGCTGAAGAACGACACGACGGTGCCGCTGACGGTCTGGCCGGTGAAGGCGGGGGGGCCGTTCGAGGCGAATTGGGCGGCTCCGGAGGATTTGGCGATCGAGGCGCCGCGGATCCCCGACGTGGCGACGCCGCCGACCGTGCCGGCCGGCCGGACGCTCGAGGCCGGGCCGCTAAAGGGCAAGTTCGACGCCGGCTCCGGCGCGGTGCTGCGGGTCTACGAGGGGGCGCTGAATTACCACCAGGTGCTGGCAGTCAGCCCCGGCGGGAAGTACCGCTTCGACGTGCCGCTGCGGCCGGGCGAGAACCGCCTGATCGCCGAGCGGACGCCCTCGGGCCTAGTCGTGCGACGGGAGCGGCCGTGAGCGATGCGAGCGAAACCGTGCCGCAGCAGCACCGGCGGGCGGCGGCGGATCGGGTCGTCCGCTGCGCGGTGCTGACCACCAGCGACTCGCGCACGGCGGCCGACGACGTGGGCGGCGCGATGATCGCCGACAAACTCGCGGCGGCGGGGCACGCGGTCCTGCACCGCGCGATCCTGCCGGACGACCGCGACCGGCTGGCGGCGGAACTCGATTCGCTCCTGGCCCGAACCGACCTCGACGCCATCCTCACCACCGGCGGCACCGGCATCGGCCCCCGCGACGTGACGGCCGACGCGGTGCAGGCCTTGCTCGAAAAAGAGTTGGCCGGCTTCGGCGAGGCCTTCCGCCGGCTGAGTTGGGACCAGATCGGCAGCGCCGCGTGGCTCAGCCGGGCCGTGGCGGGCGTGGCGGCGGGCAAGATCCTCTTCAGCCTGCCCGGCAGCCCCAAGGCGGTGGAACTGGCGATGGACCGGCTAATTCTGCCGGAGTTAAAGCACGCCGTGGGCGTGATGCGGCGGTGAGTTTATTTGCTTAATAGCCGGAGGCGGAAGCCCCGGTTTCCTGCGCAGAACGATCTACCTACTGCGGGAACCTTTCGCCGCGACGACCGGGGCTTCCGCCTCCGGCTATTAAGGAAGCGGCCTCACTTCGGCTCCGCCGCCGCCAGCAGGGTGCGGCGGAGGGCGTCCGGGTCGACCGCCGGGGCGGCCTCGCCGGGGCGGGTGGCGGGCTTCGGGACGAGCTCGCTCAACTGGCCCGCCTTCCCCGCCGCGACCACCCGCAGCACCACGCCGGCGTGGGCCGGCACGTCGGCCAGCGTCCAGTCGCGGGCGTCGACGTAAGTGTCGGCGAAGCCCAGCCGGTTCTTCGGCACCACCACGAACCCGCCGGGCGTGCGGACGACGTGCAGCGCGCAGGCCGCCAGCGTCCAGCCGCCCAGCAGCAGCGCAAGCACGAACAATCGGAAGGCGTTTTTCATGGGAGCGATTGTAGGGACCGGTCAGTTGACGCGGTTCTCCTCCGGCTCGTCGTCGAGGTAGAGTTCCATCTCGATCTCCTCGTCCACGCCGTCGTCGGGCTCCTCGTCGATGGTGTCGCCGGCGTGGCCGAAGCCGGCGGCGGCGTCCTGGGCACCGATGTCCTGGGCGAGGGAGGCGGGCTCGACCCAATCCGGCTCGATGATCTCCGGGTCGGCCGCCAACGGCTCGGCGGCGGGAGTTTGGGCGGGCGAACCTTCCGTCATCTCGTGCGGCGCGACGGCCCGGCGCGGCTCGGGGCGGACGGCCTCCTGCGGGCGGTAGGCGGGCTGGACCGCCGCGGCGTGGCCGTTGGACGCGGCGGCTTCGGCGGCGGCTTTGCCCGGCTGCTCCTCTGTGCCGGTCGGCGGGGCGGTCTCCCCGCGGGGGCCGCTCAGCACGCCCTGGTAGTAGCCGCTGGCGAACAGGCCCTGCTGCTGCTGGTAGGGGAAGTTGATCAAATCGCAGAACTCGCCGATGAGCTGCCGGGCGGCGGGGTCGGCCTCCTCGGCGTGCTGCACCTCCTGCTGGTGCCGGCGGTCGGTGAACCGCATGATCTGCACGAACCGCCCGCTCGTCTGCCCGCCCGACCAGTGGGGGCCGACCTGCTCGTACACCTCGAACTGCTCGCACCCCAGCCGCCGCAGCGTCTGGCGGAAGCGCTGCAGCAGCCGCGCGTGCTCGGCTCGCTTCTCCTTCGGGACAATGTAACTGTTGGTCTGAAGCAGCATGGGGTCGTCCGGCGGTCCGCAGGGGATTGTGCCACACGGCCGGGGCGGGGGCAAGCGGGAAGTTATTCGGGGCTGCGTGGTGCGTGGTGCGTGATGCGTGAGAAGATTGGACAGGCCATAAGTTCCTCACGCACCACGCACCACGCACCACGCACCACGCACCACCCACCACGCACCACGCACCACGCAGCCCTTCCCCATTCCGCCACCGCCCGTTACGCTACGGCGATGGACGCCACCGCCGACGCGCAGCACGCCGGGAAGCTTGCCGCGGCGCGCGCGGCGGCGGACCGGGTGGAGTCGAACACCGTTCTCGGCATCGGCAGCGGGTCGACCGCCGCCCTGTTCATCGCCGAGCTCGGCCGGCGGATCGCGGGCGGGGCGATCACCGGCGTTCGCGGCATCCCGACGAGCCGCGAGTCGGAACAACTCGCCGTCGCGGCCGGCATCCCGATTGCCACCTTCGCCGACGAGCCGCGGTGCGACCTGACGGTGGACGGCGCCGACGAGGTGGCCCCCAACCTCGACCTCATCAAGGGCCTCGGCGGCGCGCTGCTGCGCGAGAAGGTGGTGGCGCAGAACAGCCGGCGGCTGCTCATCATCGCCGACGGGTCGAAGGTGGTCGACGCGCTCGGCGAGAAGGGGCCGCTGCCGGTGGAGGTCGCGGTGTACGGCCACGAGTCGCAGTTCCGCTTCCTGGCGGGCCTCGGCTGCGAGCCGGCGCTGCGCCGCACGGCCGACGGGACGCCGTTCGTGACCGACAACGGCAATTACATCTACGACTGCCGGTTCGGGCGGATTGACGACCCGGCCGAGTTGAATACTACGCTGCTGCGGCGGGCGGGGGTGGTGGAGACGGGGCTGTTCCTGGGCATCGCCGACGCGGTGCTGATCGCCGACGCGGGCGGCGTTCGGGAGATGAAGCGGCCCTAACTGTGGCACGGGCGTCCCGCCCGCGTCTGCGCTCGCGTATCGCAGCTTGAGGCTTCGCATCAAAAACATCGTTGAGAGACCGCTTTCTTTGCGAAGCCGCGAGCGGCCGAGCGCAGGCGCAGACGCGGGCGGGACGCCCGTGCCACGGGAGTAGCCACTCAGACCGCCAGCACGTCCGCAATCGTGTAGCGTGCAGGAGGCTTGCCCTTCAGCCACGCCGCGGCGGTCAGCGCGCCGCGGGCGAAGGTGTCGCGGCTCGTCGCGGCGTGGGTCAGCTCGATCCGCTCGCCGGGCGCGGCGAAGTGGACGGTGTGCCGGCCGACCTCATCGCCGGCGCGGAGGGAGTGGATGCCGACCTCGCCGGGCTTGCGTTGCGTGCCGGGGCCGAAGCGGCCGGGGGTGAGGGCGTCGCGCGACTGGTTCCGCGCCTTGAGAATCTCGTCGGCGAGGGTGAGGGCGGTGCCGCTGGGGGCGTCGGTCTTGTGCCTGTGGTGGCTCTCGACGATCTCGACGTCGTAGGCGTCGCCGAGCAGTTTTGTGACTTCGCCGACGATCTTGGTGAGTACCGCGACGCCGAGGCTGGTGTTGGTGGCGTGGAGGACGGGGATGATTTTGGTGGCCTCGTCGAGCGCGGCGAAGTCCTCGTCCGTCAACCCAGTGGTGCCGGTGAGGATCGGGATGCGGCGGTCGACGCAGACGCCGAGCCAGTGGCGCAGGCCGGCGGGGGCGGTGAAGTCGATCAACACGTCGGGCGAAACGTCCGGCGGCAGGGCGTCGGTGATCGGCAGGCCGATGGGGCCGACGCCGGCGAGGTCGCCCGCGTCGCGGCCGATCGCGGCGTGGCCGTCGCGGACGAGGGCCGCAACGGGCCGGAAGTCGTCGGACTGGTGCGACAGCGCGATCAGCCGCATCCCGACGCGGCCGGTGGGGCCGGTGATGGCGAGGGTGGTCATGGCTCTTCCGTGGCACGGGCGTCCCGCCCGCGTCTTTCTTCATGACTTTTCATTCGCAGACGCGGGCGGGACGCCCGTGCCACGTCAATACTCCGTGACCGGGATGTGCTTGGCAGTCACCTTCTTCGCCGCCATGCCTTCGATCAACGCCGGGTCGCCGCCGAGGGCGCGGACGATCGACGGCAGATCGTCCGCCACGCGCACCGGCTGGTTCGACAGCCGGCCGTGCGGCTCATGGCGCGGGGCGTCGTCCTGGGCGGCCTTCAAGTCCAACCCCGTGTGATACTTCACCGTCGCGTTGGGGTCCTTCAACTCGTGGCCGGTGAGGATGCAGACGACCGTTTCGTCCCGCCCGATCGTGCCGTCATCGCGCAGCTTCCGCAGCCCCGCGACGCTGGCGGCCGACGCCGGCTCGCAGCCGAACCCGTAGCGCGCGACCATCGCGCGGTGCTCCAAAATCTCGTCGTCGCTCACCTCGCGGACCACGCCGTCCATGAAGTCCAGCGCGCGCAGCGCTTTAGGCAGGTTCACCGGCCGGCCGATCTCGATGGCGCTGGCGATGGTGCTCGCGCGCCAGTTCGCCTCATCCATGCCGGCGTAGAGCTTCTGCGCCACCGTCGGGTCGAACTTCCCGTCGACCCAGCGGTAGGCGTGCTGGTTGTAGAGCGTGTGCAGCGTGTTGGCCCCGCCGGCGTTGATGACGGCCAGCCGCGGCACCTTTTTCACCAGGCCGAGCTCGACCATCTCCATGTACGCCTTGCCGAACGCCGAGCAATTCCCGAGGTTGCCGCCGGGCACGATGATCCAGTCCGGCGGGTTCCAATCGCTGGCCTCCAGAATCCGCAGCATGATCGACTTCTGTCCCTCCAGCCGGAAGGGGTTCACGCTGTTCATCAAATAAATGCCGAGCTCCGGCACGTCCACCGCGATCTGCCGGACGCGCCGCAGGCAGGCGTCGAAGTCGCCGTCGATCTGCAGCGTCAGCGCCCCATAGTCCAGCGCCTGGCTGAGCTTGCCGAAGCTGATTTTCCCGCTGCCGATGAAGACGATGCCGGCCATCTCCGCGAGACTGGCGAACATGGCGAGACTGGCCGAGGTGTTGCCGGTCGAGGCGCACGCCACCTTCTTCGCCCCCACCATTTTCGCGTGCGTGAACGCGGCCGTCATGCCGTTGTCCTTAAAGCTGCCCGACGGGTTTAAGCCCTCATATTGCAACAGCAGCTTGCCGGTATCGTGGTTCATCTCGCGCGCCAGCAGGTCGGCCCGCTGCAGGATCGTCCGCCCCTCGCCGATGCTGACGACGTCCTCCTCGCGCCGGTAGAACGGCATGAGTTCACGGAACCGCCAGACGCCCGAAAAGTCCAGCCGCCCGCCGACCTCGGTCCCCTTGGTCGCCCAGCGGTGCTCGAAATACCCGAGCGATTTCGGCACCGGCAGCCGGTCCCAGTCGTACTTCACGTCCAGCAGCGACCCGCACGCGGGGCAGGTGACGTGGACCTCGTCCACCGCGAACGTGCCGCCGCACGACGGGCTGAGGCACTGCTGATGGGCGCGGTCGGTGGACATGGTCTTAGAAGCCTAAGGCCGAACGTCGCGAGGATCAATCGGTGCGTGGTGCGTGGTGCGTGGTGCGTGAGAAGATCAAAGCCGCTCACCCGCTCACCCGCTCACCCGCTCACCCGCTCACCCGCTCACCCCTCTTCACGCACCACGCACCACGCATCACGCACCAACCGACTTCTTCAGCGCCTCCAGCGACTCCACCCCCGGCGGCAGTTCCGCCTCCTCGATCAGCATCACCGGGATGCCGTCGCGCACGGGATACCGCAGCCCCCCCTCCTCGGCGACCAGAAACTCCCCCTCCACCCGCAGCCGGCTGTGGGTCAGCGGGCAGCGGAGCAGCTCGAGCAGTTGCGGGTCAACGGCGGCGGGGGGCTTGTCCATGCCGCCAACGGTAAGACGCGCCCGCCGGCCGGACAACTCAAAATCCCGCCACCGCGTCCGCGACGATCAGGACCGACACGTCGTCCAGCCCCGCCGCCCCATCCGCCGTGGGAAAGCTCGCCGCGTGCAGCAGCGAGTCGACGAACGGCAGGGCGTCGGGATTCTCCTCCGCCGCGTCGAGGAAGGCGTTGACGCCCCACGGCCGGTTCGTCGCGTGGTCCGGCTGCGTCTCGGCGAGGTGGTGGCGAACCGCCCGGCCCGCCGCCGCGTTTAATTCTGCCGCGAAATCTTGATTCTGGACCCGATGGCTCGCCGACGCGAGGGCTTGGAGCAGCACCAATTCGTGATACCACCACGGCTCCAACTGATCCTCCGGCGTGACGGCCAGAAAATGCCCCGCCGGTTGCTGCCCCTCAACCAACCGCCGAAACACCGCCGCCCCCGCGTCGGCCGCGTCGGTCTGAAGCAACCCGACCGCCGCCCACGCCGCCCCGACCACCGCCGATCCGTTCGCCGCCGTCAGCCCGCCCGTCACGCCCGCGGCTTGCCGCTTCGCAAAGAAACCGAACCGCGAAAGAGTAAGCTTGTCAGAACCCGCTCCCTTAACCAGCGTCGAAAAGACCAACCCGAAAAACGCCGCCCGCCGACTTCCCCCCGCGTCGGCGAACGGCTCCTCCAGATCAATACTCGAAGCCGCCTCCGCCGCCGACACCCGCCCCAGCGCCACGCCCGCCGCCCAGACGGTCGGGGGCGTCGCGGGGGTCGAGTCTGTAAGCACACCGTATCGCGCGTCGAACTGCCGCCCCGCGTGCGTGAGCATCGCCCGCAGCATCGAGCGGTACCGACCGGCGGAATCTGTGGCATTCTGTGGCACGTCGGATCGTAGTCCCGTGGCACGGGCGTCCCGCCCGCGTCTGCGCTTTTCTTCAGTGGTGAAGAGAAGACGCGGGCGGGACGCCCGTGCCACGAATCTCCCTTGCCGCCCTCTTCGCACCCCACTACACTCGCCCCATCGCTAGGGGTGGCCGTCCCGACCGAGGGCCGGCCTGAGAGAGACCCTCCGAACCTGATCCGGCTCACCCCGGCGTAGGGAAGCGAGCCGCGAAAGATCGCGTGCCCTTCCGCGCCGGCCGGATCAACCCAATCCGATCGCCGAAGGAGCCGCCATGATCCGTTCCGACTCGCCCGCCACCGAATCCGACTTGTCCTACACCCTCCCGCAAGTCGGCGGCAACCCCTCCACCCAAAAGCAGGGCACCACCCCCGGCAGCTTCGCCAACGCCCCGGCGATCCTCCCCGGCAGCCGTGGCGCCCTCACCTTCAGCAGCCCCGACACGCCCGGCATGCCGCCGGTCTCCACCAAAACCGCGTGGGACTTCATGCCGTCGGATTGGACCTGCACCGACACCGAGAACTACGAGCGGCCCGCCGCGTGGCAACCCCCGGCCGACTTCCAGCCCTCCACCCAACTCGAACACGCGCGGCTGGGCACCATCACCCCCCAGATGCAGCGCGTCGCCGAGCGCGAGCCGCACCTCACCGCCGAGCAAATCCGCGACGAGATCGCCGCCGGCCGGATGGTCATCCCCGCCAACAAGGTCCACCTCGCCCACAAGCTAGACCCGATGGCCATCGGCCGGGCGTCCAAGACCAAGGTCAACGCCAACATGGGCGCCTCCCCCGTCAGCAGCGGCACCGAGGAGGAGGTCGAAAAGCTCCGCTGGGCCGAGCGCTGGGGGGCCGACACCGTGATGGACCTCTCCACCGGCGGCGACCTCGACGCCACGCGCCAGGCCATCATCGAGCACAGCACCGTCCCCATCGGCACCGTCCCGATCTACTCGATGATCATCGGCCGCAAGATCGAGGACTTGAACGAGGAGATGATCCTCGACACCCTCCGCCACCAGGCCGCCCAGGGCGTGGACTACTTCACCATCCACGCCGGCGTCCTCCACGAGCACCTCAAATTCGTCCGCCGACGCCTCATCGGCATCGTCAGCCGCGGTGGCTCGCTGCTCGCCAAGTGGATGCTCCACCACAACGCCCAGAACCCCATGTACGAGTCGTGGGAGAAGATCTGCGACGTCATGCGCGACAACGACGTCACCTTCAGCATCGGCGACGGCCTGCGCCCCGGCGGCCTCGCCGACGCCACCGACGCC
This sequence comes from Tepidisphaeraceae bacterium, assembly GCA_965260985.1. Classification (GTDB taxonomy): domain Bacteria; phylum Planctomycetota; class Phycisphaerae; order Tepidisphaerales; family Tepidisphaeraceae; genus CBDHCE01. The sequence continues at coordinate 120,607 of CBDHCE010000007.1, forward strand.
GCCCAACTCGCCGAGCTCGCCACCCTCGGCGAGCTCACCGAGCGCGCCTGGCGCAAGGGCTTGCAAGTGATGGTCGAGGGCCCCGGCCACGTCCCGCTCGACCAGATCGAGTACAACATGAAGCTGCAGCGGACGTTGTGCCACGGCGCCCCGTTCTACGTCCTCGGCCCGCTGACGACCGACATCTTCCCGGGCTACGACCACATCACCAGCGCCATCGGCGCCACCAACGCCGGCTATCACGGCGCGGCCATGCTCTGCTACGTCACCCCCAAGGAGCACGTCGGTTTGCCCAAAAAGGATGATGTGAAGCAGGGCTGCATCGCCTACAAGATCGCCGCCCACGCCGCCGACGTCGCCCTGGGCATCCCCGGCACCCGCGACCGCGACGATGAACTCACCAAGGCCCGCGCCGCCCTGAACTGGGAGAAGCACTTCGAGCTCTCCTTCGACCCCGACACCGCCCGCGCGTACCACGACGAGGATTTGGACGTCGACACCGACTTCTGCGCCATGTGCGGCCACGACTGGTGCAGCGTCCGCATCAGCAAGGAGATCACCGACTTCCTCAGCGGCAACGAGGCCGAGTACGCCTGGGACAAGCCCAGGAAGACCGCCGCCCTGACCCCCGAGCAGCAGGAGATCCTGCGCCAGCGCGGCCACCTCTCGCCGGAAGAAATCCACAAGCTCGCCAGCAAGGCCAAGGGCAAGCTCGCCGAGGCGACGGAAAAGCTCGTCCCCGCCGACGCCACCGGCAAGGCGAGCTGCCACAGCGACTACGTCGACGACGCGACGGCCAAGCAAAAATTGGTGACGCTAGGCGTGGGGGTGAAGACCAGCGAGTCGATCCTCTGACCGCCGGCGGTTATAATCCGCGTTATGGGCATTCACGACTGGACGCGCGTCGACGCCGGGACGTGGCACAGCTTCCACTACAGTTGGATCGCGGAGATCAAGCGGGCGCTCAACGCCGGCACGCTCCCCGCCGGTTACTACGCGGAAGCCGAAAAGCCCGCACCGCCCTACGTCCCCGACATCCTGACCCTCCAGGAGGCGAGCGACGAGATCATGGGCGACCTCGAGGAGGAAGACGACGGCGGAGCAACGGGGGGCGGCGGGACGGCGACCGCCCTCGCGCCGCCGCGGATGAGCGTGCAGCGGATCGCCTCGCCCGACGCGCTGCTGGCCGGGCGGCAGCGGACCATCGCCGTCCGCCACGAGTCGGGCGACCGCTTAGTGGCGCTGCTGGAGCTCGCTTCGCCGTTGAACAAGGACCGCCCGCGGGGCGTGGCCGCCTTCGCCGACAAGGCCGCCGCCGCCATCGAGCGGGGCGTTCACGTCTCGATCATCGACCTGCTGCCGCCGGGCGCCCACGACGCCCCGCACGGCCTGGTCGCCGCCGCCGCCGAGGCCGCGGGGCTAGGGCAACTCACGCTGCCGGCCGGCAAGCCGCTGATGGTCGGCGCGTTCGACGCCGACCGCCCCCCGACGCTCTGGGCCGAACCCCTGGCCGTCGGCGACGCCCTGCCCGATTTGCCGATCTTCCTCCGCCCCGGCCGCCACGTCCCGATCCCCCTGGCCGCCACCTACGCCGCCGCCTGGCAGGCCACCCCCCGCCGCTGGCGCGACGTGGTGGCGGGGTGATCCGCGGGGTGGGGGACGAGTCGGGCCGCGCCGAACGTCGGAAGTGAGCGATGTTGCCCTAACCGTCCCGACGCCAACGCAAAGGCGGCGGCGGCGACCACAGTCGCGCCGCCGCCGCTCTTTCGCCGAATCGCCCCCCCTCACGCGGCGAGCTTCAGCCCCTTCGGCTCGGCGGCCGCGGCGGGCATCGCGCCGCCGGCGGGGAGGTTGATCGTCAGCACGCGGGCGGCGGGGCCCGACTCGCCCTTGGCGTTCGTCCAGTACGCGGTGATGTGAACGGTGTCCCCGGTCGCGCTGGTGCCGAACGGCAGGTCCACCGTCGGCCGCGTCACGTTGCCGGCGAACTGCCACTGGTCCATCCCCGCCGGCGCAACGGGCCCGACGAACGTGAAGACCATCGCCCCGGCCACGCCCGCGGGCTTGCCCCGGCGGCTCGCCCCCTGCAGCAGCTCGACCGTCACCGTCCGCCCGTCGACGCGGGCCGACTTGAGGATCGGCGCCCCCTTGGGCGCGGGGATCGGCGACCGCCCCCCCGTCCGCACCGGCAGCCCCAGCGCCTGCCTCTGATCGTTGCTGACGGTCATCGTGTTGCCGATCTGCCGGGCGATCTGCCGGGTCGCCTCGACTAGGGCGTTTTTGGCCTGGTTCTTCAGGAAGACCGTCCGCTCGCCCCGCGTCTCCGGGTCGAGCGACGTCTGGAGCCGCGCGCCGAACGTCGACTGCTTGGCGACGTAATCCGCCGCGACGGCGGGCAGCAGGCCGTAGTCGCTGGGCGAGTCGTTGATGAGCCGGCCGAAGTTGTCCGTGTAGGCCAGCAGCGCCGTGTCGGCGCGAGGCAAAAATTCCCGTCGTGTCATGGTCGCACTCCGTGGTGAGAGGGCCCGCAGGCGACCCGGCCGCGCGGCCGATGATTCGCCTCACCCCAAGTGTCGGCACGCGGCGGGTAAGACTTAACCCGACCGCAAGAAATGTGCTGCCTTGCCCCTCACGCCGTGCATGCGGTTCACCCGCGCAGCAGCCTAAATCCGGTTGTGCCCGCCGGTGGTGCGGGCGTCAAACCGGAACGAGCCGCGCCTGCTCCGGGTCGTAGCGGAAGTCGCCCAGCGTCCCCGCCCGCAGCCTGTCGATCGACTCGTTGATCGCCGGCAGTGGCACGAGGAACCACTCCCGCGGCTCGACGGCCGCCCCGAAGCGGTCTTTCAGCGTCAGGTCCAATCGCGCCGCGGCGAACACGCGGTGCAGCAACGCCTCCAGCCCCTTGCGGTTCACGTTGGCCAGTCGATAGGTCGCAACTACGTCCACGTCGGCCAGCAGGTACGTCGCGTCCTTCTTCGCATTGGCGGTCCGGGCCTTCACTTCGCCGCCGGTCACGCCGATCTTGTGGATCGTCGTCCGGTTCGCCACCACGAAGGGGTGCGCCGACTTGCTTTGCAGCACGTAGATCGTTCCCGACTCCGTGTCGCTGGCCCCAATATCGCCGGCGAACAACGGGGCCGCGTCCGCGTCGGGCGGCTGGATGCGCCGGCTGTGTTCGTCCTTGTTCAACGCCCGGCGGAGCGAGCGCATCAGGAGGTTCGACTCGGTGCCGTTGTCGTAGACGACGCGCAATCGCCGGTCCCACTCGCCGTGCTCCGCCTTGAACAGTTTCTCGCCGCTGGCCACATACGTCTTCTGACCGTCGAGGACAAACCAGTCCCCCACGTCGATCGCCTGATTGTCGCGGTACTTAAACGGCACCGTCCGCCGCCCCTCGGCGGTCAACTCCTGCTGCGCCCGATCGAACAGCGGCCGGAACGCGTCGAAATCCTCGCACCTGGTCCGCTGCGCGACCTCCTCGGCCGCCCGGATTTCCTCCGGCGACCGCACGTGCACCAGTCGCGTCACGTCGTCGTCCGGCCCCGCGAGGTCGGCCAACGATTTGGACAGTTCGTCCAGGTTCGGCTCGTCCGCCGCCGCGCCCGCCGCTGCAGGTTCCGGCCCCAGCAGGCCGCGCGGGTCGGCGTCCCTCAGAATCGCGCGGCACTCGACCGAGCGCTGCAACCGCCCTAGCCGCACCGCGTAAAGGCGCTCGAAGATGTCGCGGCCCTCCCCCTCCTGAGGTTCGCGGCCGTGCCGCTCGACGAACCGCTCGACCTCCTCAAACCCCGCCAGCACGCGCTGCTCCACGGCCGACCGCGCCTCGGGCTTCCTCGGCTCCTCGAACTCCGACAACCCCTCGGCCAGCTCGTCAATCGACAAGTCATTCATGGCGGCTCACTGGTAGCGACCCTCGTTTTTGTACCGGAGAAACGCCCGCGCCCCCTCGGCCATTGTCTTCTCCCACGCGTCCGGCGACGTCGGGGACGGGGGCCGCCCGCGATCGGCCTTGAACTGGTGCGCCCGCTTCGCCAGGGCCAGCGCCTCCTCCGGCGAGAGCGTCACCCGCTTCGCCGCGATCACGTCCGCGATCGCACGCAACCTCGGCTCGCTCAACGACTTTGCGAGAATCGCGTACGCCTCACCGAACGGGTTGATCGAGTCGATCAGGTCGATCGTCAAGTCCCGCACCGACAGCGCGAATTTGCGAAGCCCGTCGATCAACGCCGTGTTCTTCCGTGGCTCGTCCTCGCCCGTCGGCGCGGTGTTGAGGAGGAGTTGGTCGCCCTTCTGCACGAGTGCCATCGCCGCCACCGCCTGCTGGCGGACGGCCTCCTGGTCCTCCTCGGTCAGCGCCGGGTACCGGTCCTTGACGATCTTGCCCATCCGTATCTGCGTGAGTTCTTGCGGCGGCACCTCCGGATTGAACATCCCGTCCTGCACCGTCCTGGTGTCCTGCACGAACGACGTGATCAGGTCGATCAAATCCTCCTTGACGATCCGCTTGGCCTCCTCGCTTTTGGGCACAACCAGTCCGTTGATCTCCATCTGGATGCCGCCCGTGACCGGGTCAACGCCGACGTTGGTCTCGCCCGGCCTGTACCCGCCCGGCCCGTAATCCAGCCCCGGCGTGGGCCCGCCCCCCGCCTCGCCGAGCGACTTGGGCTTGAACTCCAGCCGCGGCGCCAGCACCTGCTCCATCAGCAGGCTGGCCGCGATCGCCTTCAGCGTGTCGTTCACCGCCTCGGTCACGGTCGCCTCGCTCGCGTCCGGCTCGGCGATCAGGTTGGTGAACCGCGCCCGCGCCTTGCCCGGCGCGTCCCGCGTCGCCCGCCCGATGATCTGCACGACCTCCGTCAAACTCGACCGGTACCCGACCGTCAGCGCGTGCTCGCACCAGATCCAGTCGAACCCCTCCTTGGCCATGCCCAGCGCGATGATCATGTCGACGTGGTCGCGGTTGTTCTTCTGCTTCGGGTCCTTCAGCGACTCCAGGACCTTGCCCCGCTTGGTCGCCCGGTCCGGGGCGTCGTCCACCAGGTCCGCGATCCGCAGCACCCGGCCGCCGGGCGTCTTCACCAGGTCGAAGCCCGTCTCGGGGTCCGCCCCCAGCCACTCGCCCAGCCCGCTCAGGATCGCGTTCAGCTCGCCGAGCTTGTCGCCCGTGCTCTCGCGCGAGTTCACGTTCGGGATGTGCACGATGGTCTTCTCGTCCGGTCGCAGCACGTCGAAGATACTCGCCTTACCCTCCCGCGTCTCGAGGTACGATCCGGAATACAGGTAATAGCCGATGTCGAGCGTCTTCAGGTACTGGTACCCGTTCAACTGCTCGTAGTAGGTGAACGTGACGGTCTTGAACTTCTCCTCGTCGTCCGCGTGCAGCACGGCCTCGGCGTCGCCGCGGAAGTAGCTGCCGGTCATGGCGACGAGGTGCGCCTTGCCACGGTCGATGAGCTGGCGGACGTACTCGCCCAGCCGGTTGTCCTCGCTGGAGGAGACGTGGTGGAACTCGTCGACCGCGATCAGCCGGTCGTCGAACGCCTCCACGCCGTATTTCTCGACCGCGAAGCGGAACGTCGCGTGCGCGCAAACCAGCACCCGATCCTCCGACGCGAGGAACTTCCCGACGGCGTCGACCTTGCTGCCCCCGTCGCCGCCGGGGGCGTTGCTCAGGTTCCACCGCGGCTCGACGTGCCAGTCGGCGAAGAACCCGTGCTGCGCCAGCGGCTCGTCGTTGAAGCTCGCCCCGATCGAGTTCTCCGGCACCGCCACGATCACCTGCCGCAGCCCCTGGTTCCGCAGCTTGTCCAGCGCGACGAACATCAGCGCCCGGCTCTTGCCCGACGCCGGCGGGCTCTTGATCAGCAGGTACTGCTCGCCGCGCCGCTGCCACACCTTCTCCTGCATCGGCCGCATGCCCATCGCATTCGACCGCGTGGGGCTGCCGTCGCCGGCGAAATTGACGCTCACTGAGGGAATGTTGGCTAGGGGCAGCATGATTAACCTCGGCGCGCAGCATAACACCGGCGGGACCGTATCCAAGATCCAAGCGCCGGGCGACGGAACCGTCGGCAATTAGACGGCACCCGGTGTTGACACGTCTGTTCGCGCCGTGTACGGTATCAATCATGCCTCTCGACCCCTACGATCCCGACGCGGTTCTCGCCGAGTGCGGCCCGTTCGTGCAGGTCGTCCTGCGCGAGGCGATGGACAGCGGCTTCGACAAGTTCCGGCGCAGCCGCAGCCTCGACCCTGACGCCTACAACGACTTCACGCCCACGACCCTGGCGGGGACGCTCGTCAACCGGATGTACCCGGTGCTCGTCGAACTCGTCGACGCCGCCGACCCCGAGGGAACCCACCTGCGGACCCGTTGGACCGACAATAACGTCGCGCTGGAGCTCTTCATGGGCGCCCTGCTCTACGCGAAGCTGAAGCGCGTGAGGGACACGGTCAGTCGACTCTCGCCGGGCGACCACCCCGAGGTCGACGACCTGATCGACCTCGAGGTCGTGGAGTACGGCGTCCCGAGGAACATTCCCACGCAGCGTGTGCTCGACCAGCGGACGCCCGGTCGGTTCGTCTGGCGGCAGTCGATGAACCTCTTCGCCGACGTTGCGGGCGTCACCGGAGTTCCCGACGTTCAGGTGCCGGGCGACGACGCCGACCGGTTGTGCCTGATCGCGGGCTTCGACCTTGACCTCACGCAGGACCGTTTGCAACGGCACCGGATCGCCCTGTACAACCGAAGCGAACAGTTGTGGTCGCGCCCGCTCGATGTGCTCGACGCCGACGCGATCGCCGCAATTTCCGCCCCGCTCGCCGGTCGGGTCGAGGTGCTCCGGCAGGCAAGGATCGCCTGACATGGCAGACTTCCCGTCTAGTCTCTTCCCGCAGTCGGACGCGGGTCCGGTCGCGCCGCGCGGCGCGCGCGGCAGTGTGGGGGACGCCTCCAACGTCGCCGGGTTCAACCCGGCGATGCTGTCCACCGCCCGCGAGGCGAGGCACCTGACCCGGTCGGCGCTGGCCCGCGAGATGGGCGTGGGCCAGCCACTCGTCGCCGGCTGGGAGACGCCCGCCGTGCCGGGCCACGACGCGCAGCGGCCGTCACGGGAACAGGTCGAACGGCTCGCCGCGCTGCTCGATTTCCACCCGAGCGTCTTCTTCACCCCCGGCGCGGGTCCGTCGGTGAGCGCTTCCGAGTTCTTCCACCGCGCGCTCGCCAAGGCCAAGCTGTCCGACCTGAGAGCGGCGCACGCCCGCTGCAACGTCGCCGAGTTGCAGGTCGGGCGACTGCTGGAGCTGTGCCCGACGCCGGAGGACCGCATCCCCGACATCGACCCGGACAACCACGCCGGCGACGTCGAGCGCATCGCCGGGTGGGCGCGGGCGCGGATGGGGGTGCCCGTCGGCCCCGTCGACGACCTCGTCGCCGTGATCGAGTCGTGCGGCGGCGTCGTCGTCGACCGCGACCTGGAGATCGATGGCGTCGACGCGCTGTGCCGCTGGACCCACGGGCTGCCCAAGCTGTTCTTCCTCAACGGCGGCAGGTCGGCCGACCGCATGCGGCTGAGCCTCGCGCACGAGCTGGGCCACACCGTGATGCACTTCAACCGCGACGTCGACCCCGCGCTCGCCGAGCGGCAGGCGAAGGACTTCGCGGCGGCCTTCCTGCTCCCCGCGGCCGATTTCCGCCGCGACCTCGGCCCGCGGCTCGACCTGGCCAAGCTCGCCGGCCTCAAGCGCAAGTGGCGCGTGTCGATGCAGGCCATCGCCTACCGGGCCCACCGCCTCGGGGCGATCGACGGCAGGCAGTTCCGGTCCCTGTTCCAGCAGTTGGCCGGCGAGGGCTGGCGCAAGACCGAACCCGTCGACATCCGGCCCGAGTCACCCACGGCCTTCAAGCGGATGCTGCGGGCGCACCTCGACGCCGGCCACGACCGCGATCGTCTCGCCGCCATGCTGTTCGTGAACCGGCGGTGGCTCGACTCGATGCTCGTTGACGCGGCCTCGCCCGACTGGGCGGACGCGGGCGTGAGGATGCGGCTGGTCCGGTGAGGACGGTTCCGCCCGTTCGCCGGGCGCGACTTATTTTCGCCACCTCCTCTTGTGTCACGCCATACCCGGCCCAGTGCTGCACGTTGCCGTCGGGTTCGTCGTCGAGCTCCCAAAGGATCGAGGTGAACGGCGTCGGCATGATTTCGCGACTCGGCGATGGTAGACGTGCCGGTCGATCACCTTTACAGCGTCGGCCGACGCTGCGACACACAGCGGCACGCAGCGGCACGCTCATTGAGTTTCCGACGCGCTGCTCGCCCGACCATTCACTCGCCCGGCGGCGTCACACGGTCGATCGCGGCCCGGAGCAGGTCGTCGGTGAACAGCCGCTGCTTCCGCTCGGCCGCCCCCGGCGTCGGCCAACGCCCCAGCGCCTCGCGGATGCCCTCGACCGACGCGGCGGCCCCCTCGCGCTCCAGCAGCCAGTCGACCGTCGCCAACGCCTCCATCCCCAGCGGCGATTGGAACCCGTCGATCAGCGCGTCCGTCGCCTCGATCGCCTCGCCGAACGCCGCCCCCTCGGCCGTGCGCCAGTAGGCGGCCAAGCTTGCGACGTGGTCCGGCGCGACGTGCAGCACGTCCGTCGGCCCCGCGTCCGCCAGCCGCCGGTCGCAGTGCAGATAGCTCCCGTCGAGGTTGTCGAGCAGGTGCCGCAGCCCGTCGGCGTAGGGGCCGTACCGGTTGGCGGCGAACGTCAGCCGCAGCGGGTCCGTCAGCCCGAGGCGGGCGATCACCCGCGTGAGCACCCAGGCCAGCTTCTGCACCTCAAGAACCGAACACTCCAGCCCCATCTGCTCGTACCGCCGGATCGCCTCGGCGACCAGCGCCCGCGCCGGCGTCAGTTGCTCGACGCCCGTGGACTTGCCCACGTTCTGGTACGCCGCCGTCGGCTCGTACAACACGACCTCCACCTCCTCCCTTGTCACGCCATGCCTGGCGCGGTGCCGCTCATCCCCATCGGAGTCGTCGTCGGGGTCCCAAAGGATTGAGGTGAACGGCATCGGCATGTTCTCACGCCTCGGCGATCGTAGACAGGGAAGTTGATCACCTTCGCGGCGGCGACCAACGCCCTTCAAGGTCGTAGCTGTAGCTCCGATCGTACCCGGCGGCGTTCCAGAAAGCGTCGAAGATCGGTCGCATCACCAATGCGGCCTTGCGAACCCGCTCGCCGAACTCCGCCCCGTCCACCTCGGCGTAGTCCTCGACAATGACATCCGGCAGCAACGCGACGTCCCGGTCGATCACCGCCGCACTGCCTCTAGCCGTACGCGGATCCACATACATTCGCGCCCCCTTGACACCGACCAAGCTCAACGTGACCGCTACCGGGGTCGGCACGCCGAGACCTTTCAACGCATCGAGGTAGCCGGGGAGGTTTTCGACCAAACACTTTTCGAAGTAAGAAATGGAGATCCACTTATCGAATCCATCATGCTCGTCGAACAGATCCGCCAGAACCGCCTCGACGCGACCGGAACGGAAGAACTGGCAATAGGCCGCACTCGCGGGATGGGCATGAGTGCGACGACTCTGGTAGAACGTGACGTAACCATCGAGATTGTGTCGGTAGTCCCACCCGCCCGCGCCAAGCGGGGGTAACTCCGTTGAAAGCCGGCGCGCAACTGCCGCGTCGATCCGTATGCCGGGGTCGATCGACGCGAACGGCATCAGGTGGAGGATCATCGCGGCCCCCGGCGCCAATGGCACCGGCGTCTCGCCGGCCACGATCCGGCCCAACCGTTCGGTGCGGAAGCGGGTGACTTTCTCGCCCACCGCGTCCGACGCCGCGAACGCCGCCCGTAGCTCGCCCACATCCATCGCGTACTTGCCGTGGCTGGCGCGGGTGTAGAAGCGCTGGCCGTCCTTGAACGTCACCATGTGCGGCCCCGCCCAACTCCGGGGCACGCGCAGCACGATGACCGGACCCTTCTCGAACCCGTCGACCGCCCGCGTCTCGACCCCTGGCAGGCGGGGTTTAACCGCATCCCGCAACATCCCTTCCAACCGTAGCGTCTCCGCATCGGCATCCGCGCCCGCCAAGCCGGGGAAGCCGGTCGGCAGACCCTCGGCCTCTTCGACACCGAACAGCAGGTCTCCCCCACCCGCGTTGGCGAAGGACGTGGCGTCGGCGAGGAACTCTTTCTTGTCGCCGTCGCTCCCGCCGGGCAGCGTGAGCTTGTAGTCGATCGTCTTGCCCTCGCGGACGCCGTGATCGGCCAAGTCTCTGATGTCGGCGTGGGTAAGGGTGTTGAGGGGCTTGGGGATCATGGCCCGACTATACCGTACATTTCCCCACCTTCGCAACCTCTGGGAGTCCCGCCGACACCGCCTGAGGCGGCCCTGCTCCCTCACGGTCACGCCTTGCTCGTTATCTCCGTGTACATCCCGAACAGCGTCTTCATCCGGCCGTCGCCCACAGGCGAAACTGCGTGCCGCGCGGCGAGCGGACGCGGAAGCCGATGGCGAGGATCAGGTCGAGGTTATAAACCCGCAGCGATCGCTCCACCCCACGGCCGCCCTCGGAACGAACTTGTAAGGAATCCTTACAAGTTGCCGCCTCCGCCAGCTCGCCCTCGTCGTAAATCGATCGAACGTGGAGGGTTATGTTCTGCGGCGTCGTCTGAAACAGCTCGGCGATCTCGGCCTGCGTCAGCCAAATTGTCTGCCCCTCGACCCGCAGGTTCAGGCGGGTCCGGCCGTCGTCGGAGGTGCAGAGGATCAGGTCGCTCACGGCTGATTCCCCTTTCTTCTTGTGCCCACACGCCTTCTTCGCCGGCTTGTCCACCTTCCCTCCCGCGCCGCGAAGTAGCTTCGCAAGCCAACAGAATCCCCTCCGCACCCCGCGCCAGGTCCGCATCGTTCCGATCCGACAGCGGCGTGAGGGGGCAAGCCGAAGGATCGATCAAATGCGGAGGCACCTTGCGCCAGGTTATCCACCATGCTATGATAATCGATCACGCAGCCGCTTCCACGGCGCTGCCACCGGATATGTCACAGGCCATCGCCATCGCCAACTACCTGCTCGACCGCGACGCCGATGCGCGGCGGCAGGGCCGGCGTTTGCCGCCGATGACGCCGATGAAGTCGCTCAAGCTGGTCTACTACGCCCACGGCTGGTTCCTCGGCATTCACAACGCGCCGCTCGTGACGGACGAGCGCGTCGAGGCCTGGAAGCTCGGCCCCGTCTACCCCAGCCTGTACCACGCCGCCAAAAAGTTCGGCAATGGCCCGATCAAAGGGCCGCTGGTCGAGACGGACTGGGACATTCCGCAGGGGCCGCCGCCGACGCTCGAGGAGGAGTTTCGCACGTTAAATCCGGGCCGGGTGGCCGCGTGGCTCGACAACATCTTCGACGACATGGGCGGCGAGACGGCGTTCGCGCTCTCCGACGCCACGCACCTTCGCGGCTCGCCGTGGGACGTCGTTTACAATGGCGCGTTCGACGGGTCACCACCGCGGAACCAGGACATCCCGCAGAGCTTTATTAGCAAATACTTCAGCGAGTGGGTGAAGAACGGCTCGCCGCCGACACTTCCGACACCCACGCGAGAGGCGTTGACTGGATGACGCTGCCCGATCCGCCACCACAAGAGTCGGCACCATCGAACGCCGCCCCGTTGCCGTCCGAACCCGGATTTTCCACGTCCGCCGGTAGTGCAACACCCGACGCCGAACCCGCTCCGGGTTTTATCGGGGGTCTGTTTCGGGGGCGGTCCAAGCCGCCAAGGGATCCCGAACTTCGACGCGGCGAAGCGGAATTAGGAATCTTGGAATCCAAGGCGCACGAGGCCAAAACGTCGGCCCTCACCGCTTGGTGGAACTGGCTTTACCGCATTCTCTTCGGACCCGTTCTCCTGCTCATCGCAATCTGCTGGCTCGCATTCGTCGGCTACCTTGTCCTCCGCCAGGGCGAGAGCGGCGGGGCCGCCGCCACGCGACCGGCGAGCGACGTCGAGCTCTTCAAGCTATCCGACGGCGTGATGGTCGCGCTGCTGACGACCACCACCGCCACCGTGCTCGGCCTGGTCGCCGCCGTCGTGGCGTACCTGTTCTGGCGGCAGAACAAGTCCAACGGCCCGCCCAGTACCTGACGGGCCGACGGGCACGCCACGCCGCCGTCGCGGACTCACGTGCGCTTGGGCCGGCCGGGCTTGCCCCGCTTGACCGCCGGGTTCGACGTCATCTCGGTGTACATCTTGAACAGCGTCTCCAGCCGCTCGGTGTCGTTGCGGAACCGCCGGCCGACGTAGATGCCCTCCAGCGTCTCGTCGTTGCGCTCGTGCGCCGCCCGCAGGTCGGGGTACTTCGCGTCCATCGCCGCCGGGTCGTACAACTCGGCGATCGTCGCGGGGAAGTGCGCCTCGCGGGCCAGCAGGATGTCCTCGGCGCACCGCGTCAGGTCCGCCTTGTTCGCCGCCGTCAGCGGCGGCACCGGGAAGGTGTTCCAGCCCAGCGTGTTGGAGTAGCGGTAGTCCGTCTTGAGCTTGCCGCAGACGGTGGCGATCCAGACGAGGTGAAGCCGCGAGGCGATCAACGCCATGTTCCAAAGCGGGGCGTCGTAGAGGGCGAGTGATGCGTCTTGTAAAACGCATCGTGCGTCAAGAATCCCCACGGGCAAATAAGGTCTGCTTTCCGAACTGACTCTGGGCATCGCCATGACGTAGCGTTGTGCAACGAACTGGTCACGGAAACGATGCGGCTTTGCCGCAAGCTTCTCCGCAGTCTTATCGTTTGCTACATCACGCCTGCCTGCTTCTACGGCGTCAAGTCGCTGTCTGACTTCGGTTATTTGCCTCGCTTCTTCCGCCTTCTCGTCAGTGATCCATAAGCAAGAGCGGGGCGAACTACTGATAAACTCTTTTGAACCATAAAGCGGGCGGATAAATGGACGCACGCGCGAATCGTTGGCAATCATTCTGCGTGCTTCATCGGTGGAAAAGATTAGTGCCGATCCGTAGTAGGGGTGATTGCCAAATTGCATTGAAGCTCGTTCGGAGAGAGGTTCCGATCGTGGCACGACTTCGACGCTCGGTCCCGAGATCAGATATGCGTTGATGTTGCCAACAACCCGTGAGACCGCTTTTCCGTCGTCGTCCGTGGCAATGAGCTGGCGGCCATTTCGAATACGATTCGATATGCCGACGATGATGACGGTCACGCCCGCGTTGTGACTGGCAAGATTTGCCCACTTGAATGAAGTATGCGCAAAATCTATTTTGTGTCCCAAGCTAAAGACCGCCGGCCACAAGATTGCAACGTGTTCACCCTGGCAGATTGAGTTTGTCGCAACAAACGCTGAAGCTGCTTCAACTTCTGATCCAAACAATGCGGCTTTCATCAGCCATCCGCTGATATAGTCGAGTGATTTCCAGCGCTTGACGCGACCGTTGAAAATATTTCCAAGTTCTGTCTTCTGCTCTTTCGATTGCCACTTGCTTCCCAAATACGGCGGATTCCCACAGATGTACGTCTCCCCGCCCTCGTTCTCGAAATCCATCTCTACTTGATCCAGCGGCGTCTCGAACAAGTCGTCGCTCTTGCCCTTCACGTTCGTGCCGGTCGGCGGGCAGACGCTCAGCCAGTCGATCCGCAGGGCGTTGTCGCAGGTGATCCAGTTGGCGGCCTCCAGCGGCAGGAACGACGCGCGGGCCAGTTGCGGGCCGCGGTGCAGCACGTCGCACTGGAACTTGGCAATGATCAGCGCCAGCCGGGCGATCTCGGCCGGGAAGTGGCGCAGCTCGATGCCGCGGAAGTTGGTCGGCGGGACGTCGCTGGGCCGGTCGGCCTCGCCGCGGCGGGCGTTGATCGCCGCCTCGATGGCGCGCATCTCCTTGTAGGCGATGACCAGGAAGTTGCCGCTGCCGCAGGCGGGGTCGAACACCCGGATGCGGGCGAGCCGCTTGCGCAGGTTCAGCAGCTTGATCGGCGAGTCGCGGGCCTCCTCCAACTTCGCCCGCAAATCGTCGAGGAACAGCGGGTTGAGGACTTTGAGGATGTTCGGCACGCTGGTGTAGTGCATGCCGAGGGCGCCGCGTTCCTCGTCGTCGGCGACGGCCTGGATCATGCTGCCGAAGATGTCGGGGTTGATCTTCGTCCAGTCGAGGCCGCCGATGGCGAGCAGGTAGATGCGGGCGGTCTGGCTGAAGCGGGGCGTGTCAGCGTTGCCGGTGAACAGGTTGCCGTTGACGTAGGGGAACCCGTTGGCGTAGGGGCGGACGCCGGCCTTGGCGCGGTCGGCGGGCTTGACGTCCATGGCGCGGAACAGCTCGGCCAGCACCAGGTGGACGTCGGCCCCGCTGCGGTCGGACATCTGCGACACGGTGTCGGTGAAGAGGCTGCCGCCGAAGAAGATGTTCGTGTCCTCGGCGAAGAAGCAGAAGATCAGGCGGGCGAAGAAGTGGTTGAGGTCCTGCCGGCGGGCGTCGGTGTCCCAGTCGGGGTTGTGCTTCAGCAGCTCGACGTAGAGCTTGTTCAGCCGGCCGGTGGCGCGGATGTCGAAGGCGTTCTCGTCGATTTTCTTGACCGTCGAAATGCCGGCCAGCGAGAGGAAGTAACCGAAGCGGTCGGGCAAGTCGGCGAAATCGCAGGCGAGCAATTCGCCGTCCTCGGACCGCTCGGCGGCGACCGCCAACCCGTCGGTGGCGAGGATGAACTTGGCCTTGAGCTTGGCCGTGGCGGGGCTGCGGCGCAGCGCGTCGAGGGTTTCGGCGACTTGGCCGGGCGGGCAGGTTTTGAGGTGGATGTTGTTCTTGCCCCGCTGCAGCACGCCGCCGGGCACGTCGGACTTGTTGTCGCGGCCGGCCCTGAGCTTGGCGAGGGCGGCGTCCTTGGCGCCGAAGGCCTGGAGGAACTGGTAGGGGAAGGCGTCGGCGTCGAACGGGGCCTCGGCGAGTTGGGAGACGGCGTCCTCGATTTCGATGGGGCTCATGGGGGACACCTCCTCCGACGCGGCCGAGCCGGGTGGGAGGGTTCGGCAGGGGGTCGGGTTCGGGGGAGATTAACCGAGTGTTCGGCCCGCGTCCAAGCGGGGGCGGGGTGGGCGTTGTAAATTTCTCGGTGGGGGTTTGGCGCGTGGGGGCGTGCGCCTGGACTTCGGCGTCGTGCGCCCGGCCTTCGGCGTCGTGCTCCCGAACTTCGGAGTCGTGCGCCCGGACTTCGGCGTCGTGCGCCCGGACATCGGCGCAGCGCGCCCAACCTTCGGCGTAGCGCGCCCGGACTTCGGCGTCGTGCGCCCGAAGTTCGGCGTCATGTCCCCTATCGCATTATCCGGACGTGGCGGAGGGGCGGGGTCGATTGCAGCCGGCGGGGGGCGGTTTTCTCGGACGTGGGGCGGGGGTGCAGGGGGCGGGGCGGCCGGCCGATAGGGAGGGGCATGGACACTGCCATCATGCCGGTCTTCTCGGGGGAGGTCATCGAGCGCCCGCGCGGCGGGGGGCCGCAGGGGCGGGGGGGATCGGAGGGATCGGGGGGATCGGGGGGACTGGTGCCCCGCCTGCCGGTGGTGGTGCGGGTCGGGACGATGGACGATCTGCCGTTCATCGACCGGCTGCAGAAGGCGCACGCGAAGGAGCTGGGCTTCCTGCCGCGCATGGCGCTCGAGGGGAAGGTGAAGCTGGGGCAGGTGCTGGTGGCGTCCGTGGTCAGTGGTCCGTCGTCCGTTGCATCGGAGGGGCCGGCTTCCCCGCAACGGACAACGGACCACGGACAACGGACCACGGATGCCGGCTACCTCATCGCCGCCGACCGGTACTTCAAGCGGGACGAGGTGGGGTACGTCACGCAGGTCAACGTCGTGCCGGAACATCGGCGGTCGCTGGTGGCGGGGGCGCTGCTGCAGGCGCAGTTCGACAGCAGCGCGTACGGGTGCAAGCTCTACTGCTGCTGGTGCGCGCAGGATTTGGCGGCCAATGCGTTCTGGGAGGCGATGGGGTTCGTGCCGATCGCGTTCCGCACGGGGAGCCGGACGAAGGGGAAGGGGGGGACGCCGCGGATTCACCTGTTCTGGCAGAAGCGGATTCGCGCCGGCGATGTGAGCACGCCGTGGTGGTATCCGAGCCAGACGGGCGGGGGGGAGCTGCGCGAGGACCGGCTGGTCTTCCCGATCCCGCCGGGCGTGGGGTGGCGCGACGTGCTGCCGGCGGTGCTGCCGAAGGGGGAGGCGGAATCGCCCGAGGCGTTGGCGGCGCAATCGGCGGCGGCGCTGGCGGCGGCGGAGGTGGGGGCGGAGGTGAAGGTGTCGGCGAAGCTTCGGCGGAAGAAGGTGGCGAGGAGCCGGGTGGTGAAGAAGCTGCGCGGGCCGCGGATGCCGGGGGGATTGTGGTTCGCGGACGATTTCATCGACGTGACGGAACACTACGAGGAGTGGGCGTACTTCAACGCCGCCGGCGAGGAGGTGGCGGCGCCGAAGAAGGTCAAGCCCAAGCCCGCGGCGCTCGACCCGCGGCTGACGGCGCTGGCGCGCAACCTGCGCGACCACTGGGCGGAGCGGGCGGAGTTGATCCTCGCCCCCCCGGTGGTCCACGACGTGCGGCGGTCGTTGCCGGCGGAGGCGGAGCTGCCGGCGCTGCAGTTCGAGCGGCGGCAGCAGAAGGCGCTGCCGGAGGCGGCGTGAAAGGGGCGGGCGGAGGGTGGGGTGGCCGATAAGTTCGTCATGGCACACGACCCCGGACGCGCGGACGGCGAGCGGAACGGAACCGCGGGCGACTCGCCCGGCGCGAACGGCCCCGCGGGCGGGAAAATCCGGTGGCTCACGGTGAAGGAGGCGGCGGCGGCGGCCGGGGTGGCGGTCAAGACGTGGGAGCTGTGGGCCAAGGCCGGGCGCGTGCCCGAGGGCGTGTGGGGCCGTCGGCCGACGGGGCAGAAGTGCCGGCTGTGGCACCCCGACGTGGCGGCGGCGGCCCGATGCCCGGCCGTCGGCGACGGGACGTGGGTGGCGACCGAGGAGGCGATGGCGGTCCTCGGCGTGGCGAAGCAGACGTGGCACAAGCGCCTCCGCGACGGCACGCTGCCGGCGGGGGTCGAGGGGCACGCGAACGGGTCGCGGGCGCTGCTGTGGCGGGCGGACGACCTTCGGCGGAGGCGGGCCGAGCGCGACGCGCGGCGGGCGGCACCCTTCCCGCCGGCGGGGCACGTCGACCGGTTCGGGGCGGCGGAGGTGCTGGGGGTCAGCATCGCCATCCCCGACCTGTGGCGGCGGCAGGGGAAGCTGTCGTATGACGGGGAATTGGTCGAGGGGCCCAACGGGGTCGCGTGCCGCATCTACGCCGTCGCCGAGCTCGAGCGGGCGAAGGTCGAGATGGCGGCGGCGGACGCCGAGCGCGACCGCGTGCCCGAGGGGTTCGTCGACTTCGACGGGGCGGCGGCGTTCTTCGGCGTCGCGCCGGGCACAATCAACGGGTGGCAGCAGGCGGGCAAGCTCGGGCGCGGTGAATCGCGGAATCGGTCGGACGGCACGCGGTTCCACGTCTTCGCCGTCGCCGATTTGGAGGCGGCGCGGGCGGCGATGGAGGCCGAGGCGAACCGGCCGACCGCGCCCGAGGGGTTCGTCGAACTGCACGAGGCGGCGCGGCAGTTGGGCGTGGGCGCGGCGACCCTGACCGAGTGGGAGCGCGACGGGCGGCTGCCGGAGGGAATCACCGTGCCGATCCCCGGCACGAGCGCGCGGACGAAGGTGTACCTGACGGAGGACGTCGAGCGGCTGGTCGAGTCGCTGGCGGCGGAGGCGGCCGACTTCCCGCCGGCGGGGTGGGTGGAGATCGGCGAGGCGGCGCGTCGGGCGGGCGTGTCGGTCGGGGTGTGGAAGAAATGGACGCAGGGCGGGCGGGCGGACGGGGGCAAGTGGGTGAACAAGCCGCTCCGGCTGGGCGGGGGTCGGTGCAAGCTGTACCGGGCCGACGACGTCGATCGCGTGGTGGCCGAGGCGGGGCGGGACCACGACTTCTTCGCCGTGCCCGACGGGGCGGGCGGGTGGGACGTGCCACCGGGCTACGTCGGGCGCGTCGAGGCGGCGGCGCTGCTGGGGATGGTCGGCCGGACGTTCGTGCGGTGGCAGACCGAGGGGTGGATCACCTGCGGCCGGTGGGCGCGGCCGCCGGTCGGGGAGCGGGGGTCGGGACGGCGGGCGTACCCGGTGGCGGCGCTGCGGGCGAGGGTTGAGGCGTTCGACGCGACCGGACGGCCGCACGTCGACCCGGCCGACCCGATCGTCGCGCGCGTGCCGGTGATGACGGGCGACGGGTCAGCGATGGCGGCGACGATCGACGCGGCCGACCTGCCGCGGGTCGAGGGCGTGCGGTGGCACTGGGTGCCGCCGCACTCGCAGGGGTGGGGGGCCGTGGCGGGCGTGACGGCGTCGGGCGAGGCGGTGCTGCTGCGCGGGGCGATCACCGGCGAGGCGCGGCTGCACAAGCACCGGTGGTGCCGGACGCACCTCAACGGCGACCGGCTCGACTACCGGCGGTCGAACCTGGTCGTGCGGGCGTGGGACGAGCAGGTCCACGGCCAGCGCAAGCGGAAGCTGACGCACTTCGGCCGCCCGCCGACGTCGCGGTACAAGGGGGTGTGCTGGGACGCGAGCGCGGGCAAGTGGCGGGCGCACATCCAGAAGGACCGCATCGGCCACCGGCTCGGCGCGTTCGACGACGAGGCGGCCGCGGCGATGGCCTACGACGCGGCGGCGCGGGAGCTGTACGGCGAACTCGCGCGGCCCAACTTCCCCGACCGCCCCGACGCCGCGGATGGGCGTCGGGCGGCCTGAGCCGGCCTCGCCGATACGGCGGACTTGCGGCACGGGAGATGGTAACGCAAGCTTGCAACGGTGCGGCGGTGAAGTGGGCGGCGGCCTCGCCTCCCGCATGGCCCTGACCCGGTGCGATCATGACCACACACGCGAGTTGGATGGCTGCGGCGCTGGTGGTCGGGCTGCTCCTCATCGCGGTGGGGGCGGCGGCGCTGCTGTGGCGGGGGCTGCGCGGGCGGCGGGTTGATGACCACCCGCTGTGCCGGCGGTGCGGGTTCGACCTCACCGGGCTGCCCGACGGGGGCGGCCGCTGCCCGGAGTGCGGGGCCGACGTGGCGGGGCCGGGGGCGGTGGTCGTCGGCCACCGCGAGCGCCGGCGCGGGCTGATCGCGCTCGGGCTGGCGGCGCTGCTGGTGGGCGGGACGGGCGCGTGGTGGACGGCGAGCAAGATCGACCCGACGCCTTACGAGCCGGCGTGGCTCCTGATGTGGCGGGCCGACGGGCCGCAGTCCGCCAATGCCGACGCGGCGCTGGCGGAGTTGTCGCGCCGCTCGGCCGGCGGGGGGATGGGCCGGTCGCAGCGCGACGCGCTGGTCGCGCTGGCCGTCAGGCGGTTAAACCTGTCGCCCGCGGCGTGGGACGCGCGGTGGGGCACCCTCGTTCTGGCGGCGCGGGACGCGGGCCGATTGCCGGCGGCGACGGTCGACCTCGTCACCGAGCGTGCGCTCACGATTCAGGGCGATACGGCCCGCACGTGGGACCCGATGTGGGGGGAGTGGGTGGAGTCGTCGCGGGCGGCGCGGCTCGTCTCCGACGCGCGGTGGCGGCGGTACGCCGGGCAGGCGCCCCCGCCGCTGGTGCTGCGCGTCCGCACCCGCACCGCGGCCGATGCGGATCACCTGCCGGCGGAGCTGGAAATGCGCCACGCCCGCGTCAGCCAGCAGTCGCCGCTCGAGCTCCGCACGGTGCAGCGCGCGGTGCGGCTCGACGCCGGCCCCTGGACCGATGTGCCCGAGCGTGGGGGCGGTTCACAGCTCGGGACGATGATGTTACGTACAAAGTACCTTCAGGTCCCGTTCGACCCGCGCCGGCCAATGGAGCCCGGCCCGCACCACATCGCGGTTCGGGTGGCGGTGAGCGTCCTCGACGGATTCGCTGACGACGCCCCCACCATGGCGGGGTGGACCGACGAGGAGGGCGCCGACTTCACGGTCCTGGCCGCCGGCGCGGCGTCTGCCACGCCGGCGGCCGACCCGGCGGCGGAGGGGGCGGTGCTGGCGTCGATCCGCTTGCGAGGCGTGCGGTACGACGAGTCGGGGCCGGGATACACCCTGGTCAATTTGACGTTCGAAGCCCCGCCAATGGACCTGTCGTTCGACGTGTCGCTGCGCGACGCCGCCGGCCGCGAATGGCCGCTGTCGGGCGTGACCGCCACGGCCGGGGAGCACTACGGCACCAGCGCCTCGGGCCCGTGCGAGGGCGCGATTGTCGGGCCGGTCGACGTGCTGCTGCGCCCCAGCGCCACGGGGGCGGAACGGTCGGTCGGCGTGGTGACTTACTGGGGCCGGCCGGTGATCTTCCACGGCCTGAAGAACAGCCCCGCCGCGGTCCTGAACAGGGCCGACTATCGAAACCCCACGCCCGCCGAGGCGATGGTGCCGGGGTCGTGAAACGCACGGCCCCGGCGGAGTTCATGCCGATTCGGTTGATCGGCGGAAGGAAGGGGGAAGTCCACGAATGGTCACGAATAAGACACGAATGAAGGGAAGCGGGCCGAGCCAATGTTCTTCTCTTCATTCGTGTCTTATTCGTGAACATTCGTGGACCCAACGCTTCAGGCCGCCCTGTCGCGGCGGACTTCTCGGGCGGCATGGAAGGGGCGGAACCACGTCGGCTGGGGGTGGCGGTCGGGGCGGATGGGGACCGGCAGGCGGCGGACGTCGGTGAGCACCCACGCCCAGCCGGGTTCGTCGCCCGCGCCCAACCCGGCGGGCCACTCGACGGCGGTGGCGGGGCGGCAGGCGGCGATGATCGCGGTGCCGACGAGCAGGCCCGTCGGCAGGTCGGCGGGCGCGAGTTCCATCGCGTCGAACACCTGGGCGGGGCCGGGGCGTTTGGCGGCGTAGAGGTAGAAGCGCTCGCCGACCACCCGCGTCGGGCGGCGGCGGTACTCGGCGGGCTTGTCGCCGCGCAGGATCAACTCCGCCCACGGCTGGCGGACGGAGAGGGCGCGGGCGATCGGAGCGAGGGTCGGCGGCGTGGGCATGAGCGGATCATCGGCCGTTCGCCCGCGGCCGCGCCACCGCGCGAGCGGTCACTTGCCCTTCAGCGCCGCCAAGGTTTCGTCGACCGACGCCCGGCCGCCGTGGGTGTGGCTGGTTTTGGCGAAGCGGATGGTGCGCGACTTGTCGAGGACGAAGGTGGAGGGGTAGGCCGTCTCGTTCGGGGCGTCCCAGCGCAGGTGGTAGGCGTTGGTGAAGGCGTAGCCGGGGTCGAGCAGGAGGCGGAAGTGGGGCGGGAAGACGTCGCCCTTGGCGAACTCGGCGGCCCGGGCCTTGAGGTGGTCGGCGGGGCCGGGGTAGACGAACACGACGGTCGCGCCGGCGGCCTTGAACTTCTCGGCGGCGGCCATGAAGTCGGCGACCTGCTTGGTGCAGATCGGGCACTGGTAGCCGGGGTAGCCGCGCAGCACGACGAGCACGACCGGGCCGGCGTCGGCGATTTTCGAGAGCGTGGCCGGCCCGCCGCCGAGGGCGTCGAGCGTGAAGTCCGGCGCGACCTCGCCGACGGCGGGGGGCTCGGCGGAGCCGGCCGGATCGGCGACGGCGGGCAACGCGGCGAACACGAGGGCGAGCAGCAGGGCGGCAGTGGGGAGGCGGTTCATGTGGGCTCCGGGTCGGATGAGAGTCGCGTCACGTTAATTGCGCGGCGGGGTTTCGACAAGTGTCGCGGCGCGGGCGCCCGGCCGCTTGCGGCTTCGCAAAGAAAGACTTGTGGAAACGGCTATTCTTTGCGAAGCCGCAAGCGGCAAGGCATGGTATTATTTGGGACATGACCCTTGCGCCCCTCCCCACCCGCTCGCCGACGCGCCGAAAACCGCCGAGTTCCATTCCGCCGCTGGAGAACGGCGACCGGCTGACCCGCGCCGAGTTCCACCGCCGGTACGAGGCGATGCCGGAAAACGTGCGCGCCGAACTGATCGAAGGGATCGTTTACATGAGCTCGCCCGTCAGTACGAAACGTCACGGCAGGCCGCACTTCAAGACGACGCGCTGGCTAAGCCGTTACCTCGACCGCACGCCCGGCCTCGACGAGTTCGCCTCGCTCGACAGCACGGTCCTGCTCGATCTGGGCAACGAGCCCCAGCCGGACCTGATGCTCTGGCTCCCCAAATCGCTCGGCGGCCTCGCGGAACTGGACGCCGACGGCTACCTCGACGCCGCCCCGACCCTCGCCATCGAAATTTCAGCCAGCAGCGCCGCCATAGATTTGCACGGCAAGCTGAAGAGCTACCTCCGCAACGGCGTGGCGGAGTATCTCGTCTGGCGCACCGACGACGCGGCGGTGGACTTTTTCATCTCCCGCGACGGCCGATTCGAGCCGCAGGAGCCCGACGCCGACGGGCTGCTGAAGAGCGGCAAGTTCCCCGGTTTGTGGCTCGACCCCGCCGCACTGGTGGTGCTCGATCTGCCGCGCCTGTACGCCGCCGTCGACCGCGGCACCGCCACCGCCGAGCACGCGGCGTTCGTGGGGCGGCTGGCGACGTAGCGACTCCCGCCTCACGGGAACGGCTCACGCCGCGCCAGCGAACTTCACCAGCTCGCCCATGGTCTTCGCGTGCTGCGGGATGAACGACGGCTCGGCCACGAGGTAGCTCATCGGGTCGCCCAGCAGCAGGCCCAGCAGCACCTCGGCGACGATCCGCCCGCCGACGGGGCCGAGGTGGTCGGCCCCCGCGCCGCTGGTGACGGCCGCCTCCTTCAGGAGGTAGAACCACAGCGGCGTCTCGCGCAGGCCCATGTCGCCGATGGGGTTTTGCGCCGCGGTGAGGGGCTGCAGCTTCATCGCCCTCGCCGCCGCCTCGCCGCTGGGGAGCGAGAAGCTCTTGGCCCGCACGAGGTTGCGCGACGCCAGCGACTTGCGCGCCGGGCGGGGGTCGGTCACGAACGGCAGGTTCAGCAGTCCGGGTGCCAGCACGGTGTCGATCTTCTTGCCCATCTGCGGCACCTGCGCGTTGCCCGGCACCTTGAAGAAGTGCCGCCACTGCACGACGTGCTGCGGCGCGATCGGCTGGAAGCCCATCCCCAGGGCCGAGCCGAACAGGTCGAGCGGCTGCGCGGTGGCGTCGTTCACCTTGTAGGTCTGCCGCACCTGCGAGTGGCCGTAGCGGTAGGCCGCGACGGCGAACTCGACGGGGATCGGCGGGTGCGGGCGGTCCCACTCGTAGCACATGCAGCCGTCGTTCAGGATGCTGTCGACCATCGCTTGGCCGACGATCAGCGGCAGGAACTCCTTGACGATGATGTACTGGTACGTCCACCGCACGATGCGCTGGGCCTCCTCGAACAGCGAGTTGCCCTGCAAACCGGGCGAGGCGGTGGCGTCGACGACGGCGTTGTGGAACTTGATGAACGTCAGTTGGAGCTGCGAGATCAGCGCGTTCTCGTCGTTCCGCGGGTCGCCGATGATCGCCCGGCCGTTCTTGGCGCGCTGCAGGTCGTTCGGGTTGGCGGGGGTGCCGTAGACGAGCTTGCCGGTGAATCGGCCGTTGACGAAGTCGTAGAGGTAGGGGTCGACGTCCGGCCCGCTGCGGTAGACGTTGTCGAGCTCGAGGAGGGGGGTGCGGAAGTTCTCGACGGCGGCGGGGTCGTTCTGGCGCTCGAGACTGCTGGTGACGTCGAGGGTGATGTCGTGGTCGATGAACTGGCCGAAGAAGGTGAAGCCGGCGGGGATGGTGGGGCTGTCGGCGCCGCCGGCCGCGCCGCCGTCCATCGGGCCGCCGGGCAGGCCGAGGCGCTCGAGCAGCTCGTCGGCGGGCTGGTGCGAGGGCAGGCCGTAGAACAGCCGGCCGAAGCGCCCCTCCTTGGCGAACCGCGAGCAGCCGACGTCCATGCCGCGGTGCATGGTCAGGCCGTGGTGCTGCTGGAACTCCTCGAGCTTCTGGAACAGCACCTTGACGGGCCCGAAGTCGTGGCGGACGGTGCCGGGCGTGCCGTCGACCTGCACCGGCGGCGAGCTGCCGTCGATGTTCACCGCGTCCTGGCCGTTGTTGACGAAGACCTTGAGCTGGACCTCGGGCTTGAGCTCGCCGTTGGGCGTCAGCGGCCCGCGCGTGGCGTGGCCGGTGAAGCCGATCTCGAACGCCCCGTCGTCGCCGGTGACGAACCGCCCGAGGAGCTGGCCGGCGGGGTCGTTCGGCGGGTCGACGTCCCGCGCCTCGACCAGCACGCCCGGCACGGGCCTGGGCGGGGTGCCGTCGTCCACGATTTTCCCGGTCACGGCGAAGTAGGTGTCATCAACGGCGGGCATGGCGGGCCTCCTGGGGTGGTTCGGACAATGCGTTTTTATCCCAATGCGTCGCCACAATACGCTAAATAAAGCCGATGTCAAATTGTTCCGCCCGTGCCGCGTGGGCGGGCTGGGCAATTCGCCCGCGGCAGGGGGAGTAGCGTCTTGCCGCTTGCGGCTTCGCAAAGAAAACCCGTGTTCAATACCGTTTCGTTGCGAAGCCGCAAGCGGCGGGGGGCGCGGCGTTCGCGCGGCGGCTGGGGTAGGATGACCGCCCATGCCGCGACTCCGCATTTCCAAGAAAGTCCTCGAGTCCGCCCGCGACCGCTCGGACCTGTCGGCGGCCGACGCGGCGCACGTCAACCGCCTGATCAACGGGCAGCGCGGCGAGCTCGCGTTCGACGCCGGCGAGCTGCCGCAGCCGGTCGCCCGCGCGCTGCTCGAAGAAACCAACCTCTCGCCGAACGAGCGGGCGATCCTCGCCTTGCGCGTGCGCGGCATGTCGGCGGGGCAGATCGACCTCGACGGCCTGTACGACACCGACGCGGCCGATCCGGTGGAGTTCGCCTCGCTGCTGACCGCCGCCAGCCGCACGCAGCCCAACGCCGAGATGTTCTGGAACGGCCGGTGGTACCCGGTCATCGTGCTGGCGAACTTCCACCAGGAGGACAAGCTCGTCAAGTACGCCAGCGCCGAAGTGCAGATCGGTTTGGGCAACCAGACGATGACCTACACACGCGCCGTCGACCCGGCGATTTTCCTCGACGAGTCGGGATCGCCGGCCACGCGGACGGTGCTGGACGTGCTCGACGCGCTCGGCTTCCGCCGGCTGCAGACGTCGCCGGCGGCGCACAACCTGCGGCTGGTCTCCGCCGAGCGGCAGGGGGCGGCGGTCGGGACGCAGGTGCGGGTGGCCGGCGCGGTGCTGGAGCGCAAGCGGATTTGGTTCTCCATCGGCCTCGGGCAGTTGGCGCTGGGCAGCGAGGAGCTCCCCCGCCGCGCGGTCGTAGAGCCGACGCTGGCCGACGGCGAGGACGACAACGAGTACTACCCCGGCCGCCGCCTCAGCGGCTACGCCGAGACCGTCAGCCGCCTGCCGCTGGTCCGCCTCTTCTCGCTCGACCTCAAACGCTACGTCTACGCCGACGTCGACGACCTCCGCGAGTACGACTACGACGAGGCGGCGCTGGACAAACTCTGCCTGCCCGACGAGATGCGCGGCGTGCTGAGGCAGGTCTTCACCACCAGCAAGACCGAGCTCTTCGGCGACCTCCTGCGCGGCAAGCACGGCGGGATCGTCATCCTCGCCAGCGGCCGCCCCGGCGTCGGCAAAACCATGACCGCCGAGGTTTACGCCGAGGTCACGCGCCGGCCCCTCTACGTCCTGGAGTTCGGCGAGATGGGCACCCGCGTCGACGAGATCGAGAAGAACCTCGAAACCATCTTCGCCCGCGTCGTCCGCTGGCGGGCGGTGCTGCAGTTCGACGAGTGCGAGATTTTCCTCGCCACCCGCGGCCAGGATTTGG
The DNA here is from genome assembly GCA_965260985.1 of Tepidisphaeraceae bacterium. GTDB lineage: Bacteria > Planctomycetota > Phycisphaerae > Tepidisphaerales > Tepidisphaeraceae > CBDHCE01. The sequence continues at coordinate 146,437 of CBDHCE010000007.1, forward strand.
AGCGGTCGGCCATCGTCGGCATCTTCCTGCGGCTGCTGGACTACTACGAGGGCCTGCTGTTCCTGACCACCAACCGCCCGGAGGTGCTCGACGGCGCGATCCGCAGCCGGGTGATGCTGCGGCTGGAGTACCCCGATTTGGACGCCGCCGCCCGGACGCAAATCTGGCGCGCCATGTTCGCCGCCGCCGGCCTGAGATTGAGCGCCGGCGAGTTTGACGACTTGGCAATGGAGGAGATGAACGGCCGGCAGATCCGCAACCTCGTCCGCCTGACGCGGATCATGCACCCGTCGCGCGACGTGACGGCGGCGGAGGTGCGGCATTTGATGAAGTACGGGTGCAGATAAAGCCCTGCCGAAGTAGCCGGGAGCGGAAGCCCCGGTCTTCGCCGCGGAGAGTTTGCTATATTGGAAACGCCCGCCGCGAAAGATCGGGGCTTCCGCTCCCGGCTAGCAAGGCACACTCTTTAGAATCATGCAAGGGCTGCCGACCGAACCATTTTCCTACGACTGGCCTGCACTGCTGCCCGCGACCGGCGCGGCGCTGGTGGCGGCGTGCCTGCTGGCGTGGGCGTGGCGCGGCCGGTGCGTCGGCGATCACCCGCACTGCCGCAAGTGCGGGTTCGACCTCTTCGGCAACCCCGGCGCGCCGCGCTGCGGCGAGTGCGGGGCCGACCTGTCGCGCCGCCGTGCCGTGGTCGTCGGCGAGCGGCGACGGCGGCCGTGGGTGGCGGCGCTGGCGGCGGTGCTGGTGGCCGCGTGCGTCGGCTGGGGCGGGCAGGCGGCGCGGTCGACCGGGATGTTCGCCCACAAGCCCGACTGGTGGCTGCGGGCGGAGCTGGGGTATCCTTCGCGGCGGGATGCGGCGATGTGGGAGTTGGCGGATCGAATTGACACGGCCGACGTTTGGCAGCGGTACGGCGGTGAGGCGGTGGATCGTTCGCATGACCTGCCCGCCGAAATCGCGGAGCCAACGATCCGCCGGTTGCTGGCACTCGCGGGGAATGCGGAAAATAAAGACGAGGAATTGCATTCGTTCTTGCTCAATAATCTTGGGCACGCGCGACCGCCTGCGCAGAGTGAGTTCGCCGCCGCTTTGTTGCCGCTTCTGGACGGCGATCTAGGTGCGGCGCGATCCGCCGCAATTTTGTTGCGCGGGTACGGCGGGTTCGACCCCGCCGCAATTCGGCCCCAGCAGGGTCGCGCCGCGGCGATGCTCATCGCCCGCCACGGCGACCGCAGCCGGTCGTGGGATCAGGCGTTCGACGACCTGATCGAAGCGGCGCGGCAGCAGGGCGAGGTCGGCGATGCGGCGTGGGCGCGGTACGCCCGGCAGTCGGTCGACCCGCGGCTTTACGCCCGCCCGGTGATCCTCGCCGGCTACCCGCTGCCGTGGGGCTTCGGCCCCACCAACCGGCGCGGGGGCGGCGCTTTTTACTTCGACAGCCACATTGAAACGGCGCGAATAGGCTCATCGGACCTGCTCGCCCTGACGCCCGATGGTGGGTGGATTGAAGATTCGGGATGTGAAGGCGACCCTGCCGTGCCGCCGGACGATCCGGTTTTGTGTTGGGACGCCGGCGGCCTGCCGGTCGGCCGGCAAACGCTGTCGGCGGCGGCCACGTTCTCGATGTCCGTTCAGGGGCCCGGTAGCCCAGACGACCGCGTGATCGTGGTCCAGTGGCGTCAAACGTGGGAGCTTGCGGTCGAGGTGGTGCCGGCCGACGCGGTGGAAGTTCGGCCGGTCGCCGCGCCCGCCCTGGCGGCGGCGTTCGACGCCAACGCCCGCGGGCGCGTCTACTTGGAAGGCCCGTTCAAGCGCGACGCTGGATTGAAAGGCCCGTGGCTGCACATCAAGCTCGAGGTCGACCCGCTGCCGGCCAACGTGCCGGCAACGGTTTTTGTTCAAGACCGCGCCACCGGCCGCAAGTGGGACTGCGGCGTCACCGTCCTGCACCGCGGCCGGCTCGAGTGGTATACCGGAACTGCAGACCTCACCGCCGTTCCACCGTCGGATCGCCCGGCGGTCGGGGACGCGGTAGACATCCTCCTGGTCCCCGACCCGGACCCCGCCCGCGGCACAATTGGGGTGTTCGACTACCCGACCCAATCGCTGCGCCTCGGCCCCCTCCTCATCGGCGGCGGGAAGGCGGAAGAGTGAGGCACCTTGCAGGAATATTGCCTACGCCTGAACGGGTGGTCCGTTAGCCGCGAGCGCAGCGAGCGCTTTTCGCTTGGGTTGGCAATAAGCGCTCGCTGCGCTCGCGGCTAACGGACACTAGAATGAGCGTACGCGCGCTTCTGATGAACGCATTATTTACTAGCCGGGAGCGGAAGCCCCCGTTTTCGTCGCGCAGACTTCGCCACATCGATAACGCTCCTCCGCGAGGACCGGGGCTTCCGCTCCCGGCTGTGAGGGGCGCGCAATTCCATTAAACGGCGCGGAAACTTGTTGCCGCGCCCGCCGGCGGGTTAGACTAGACGAACACGCACTTCAACAGGGGACCGCCATGCCCGATTACCACAAGCAACTCGAACGCCGCGCCGCCGCGCTGGAGCATTTGCGCGGGGCGGCGTTGCTCGGCGCGGTGGAGGGGATCGTCGCGTTGTGCGAGGCCCACGGTGACGCCGACGCGGCCAATGCGTACCGCGAGAATCTGCTGCGGCTCGCCAGCGAGTTGGACGCCACCGAGGTTGAGTTGAAGGCGTTCGACGGGCTGCGGCGGGCGTACCGGGCCGACCCGGCGGACGCGGAGTTGCGCCGGGCGGTGCTGTGGTACTTCAAGTGGATCATGGAGCGGCTGCCGGAGTTCGCCGAGGTGCCGGCGGCCACCATCGAGCGGATGTTCGAGGAGATGCAAACCTTCTACGAGGCCGAGGGGGCGGGGCTGGGGCCGGTCTACGCGCTGCGGCGCGGGGCGGCGGCGGCGATGGGGTGGGCCGACGAGGCCGACCGGCACGCGGCGCGGTGCGAGTCGATCCGCGCCGACGACTCGGACGACTGCCCGGCATGCCAGACCCACGCCCGCGTGCAGTACCTGCTGGACGTCGGCCGCGTGCCCGACGCGCTCGCCGCCGCCGGGCCGGTGCTGGCCGGCGAGCAGTCGTGCGCCGAGGTGCCGGCCACCACCTTCAGCCGCCTGCTGCTGGCCGTGGCGCTGTCGGGCGACGGCGATCTGGCCGAGCAGATGCGGCGGTTCGTCCGCCGGCAGGTGCGAAAGCAGCCGAGCCTGTTCGGCCACCTGGCGGACCACGCGCTCTACCTGACGCTCACCGGCCGGCCGGCCGAGGCGGTGCGGCCGGCGGTGGTCGCGCTGGCGCGGGCGGAAAAGTCGGGCAACACGCAGAAGCGGTTCGAGGCGTACCGCGCCGGGTGGGCCTGCTTCGCCCGGCTGGCGATGCTGGGCGTCGGCCGCGTCCGCCTGCCACGAGGCTTCCCGCCGACGGGTGAGGACGGCTACGCCCCGCCCGCCGCCGCCGCCGCGTGGTGCGGCGAGCAGGCCGCGTCGGCCGCGGCGGTCCTCGACGCCCGCAACGGCACCGACCGCTTCTCCGACCGCCTCCGCAGCCTCCACGGCGTCTTCACGTCGATGGGGGAGCCGAAGTGAGTTCTGAAAGAGGGAGGTCCACGAATTGACACGAATAGGGCACGAATGAAGAGAAGAGGGCCGAGTCAAACGCCTTCTCTTCATTCGTGCCCTATTCGTGTCGATTCGTGGACCTCCGCACCGCGTTCACTGACGGACCCTTGCCGTCCGGGTCGAGCGGGGTGAAGCGGATCGCCGCGCCGGCCGTCCCCTCCGCCATCGCCTCGCGGGCGGCGATGGCGCGGGCGGCGGGCGAGACCTTCGAGTCGCCCGGCGGCAGGTCGGCCCAAAGGCGGTGGCCGGGCTTCCACTTGGCCGCAGCGCGGCGGTCGGCGAAGCCGGCCACGGCGTAGGTCGCGCCGCTCCGCATCGTGACGGTCGAGCCGTCGGCCGCCACGGATTCGACCGTGCAATCTGCATCCCACCTCGCGTGGCGGGCGTCGGTGTCGGCGAGCAGGCCGAGCGTTTGCAGGTCGAAGCCGGCCAGCCGCAAACCGGCGGCGGGGAGGGCGGCGGCCTCGGCCCGCGCCGCCGCCCGCGACCGGCCCTCGGCCAGCATTCGCAGGTACTTCGCCGGGTCGTAGGCGACCGACGCGGCGTAATTCGTGTACCGGCTGTCGCCCGAGCAGGCCAGCGGCTGCGTGCCGTCGGGCGTCAGCACCACGCTCATGCTGAAGCCGAGGTCCGAGCCGGGCATCGCCTTGTAGATCGCCTCGGCCATCCGCAGGCCGGGCAGCTCCTTCGGGAACGCGCCGCCGGTGCAGTCGATCGCCAGCGGCACGAACTCGGCGTTGAGGGTGCGGATCACGCGCGGGTCCGAGTGCGACGTGCCGCGCGTGCCCCGCGCGCCGAGGCACGCCTGCTGCGGGTTCCGCCCGTCGCACCGCCAGAGGAACGCCAGGACCGGCACGCCACGCCTCTGCGCGTCGGCCAGGGCGGCGGCGGGGTCGGTCCGCCAGTCGATCTGCTGCCACTTGTGCTGGCTTTCGGTTTTGAGCATCTCGCCCAGCCGCAGCGTGAAGGCGGCGGGGTCGAATGGCGCGGGCTCCGCCGCCCGGCCGACGGCGGGCGCGGCGGCACCGAGGGCGAGCAGGGCGAGGGCGGCGTAACGGAGGATGGGGTGGTGAATCATGGTGATCTCCTGCCCCCCACTACGGCCCCGGCCGCCGCGCGGTTACACCGCCGCGCCCGTCGACGATTCGACGGCCCGCCGCTCCTCCAGCGCCCGGTGCAGGTGCTGGACGCAGACCGACCCCTCGCCCACCGCCGACGCCACGCGCTTCACGCTGTCGGCCCGCACGTCGCCCACCGCGAAGACGCCGGGCAGGCTCGATTCCAGCGGGAACGGCGGGCGGTCCAGCGGCCACGGGCGGCAGCCGGCGTTGGGCGATTCGGCGTCGGCCGCGTCGTCGCCGCCGGTCACGTCGGTGCCGGTGAGGATGAAGCCGCGGCCGTCCTGCCGCAGCGTGCCGGCGAGCCAGTCGCTGTTGGGCACCGCGCCGATCATCAGGAAGACGTGGGCGATTTCCCTCGTGCCGCCCGCGCCGCCCTCGCCACCCGTCCAGGTGACGCGCTGCAGCCAGGCGTCGCCGTCGATGGCGGTGATCTCGCTGCGGGCGTGGACGTCGATTTTGTCCGACGCCTCGATGCGGCGGAGCAGGTAATCGCTCATGCTCGCCTTCAGCCCCTCGCCGCGGACGAGGACGTGGACGCGCTTGGCGTGGTTGGAGAGGTAGACCGCCGCCTGCCCCGCGGAGTTGCCGCCGCCGACCACCGCGACCTCCTGCTCGTCGCACAAACCGGCCTCGATGGCGGTGGCGGCGTAGTGCAGGCCCGCGCCCTCGAACTTCGGCTCGTTTTCCAGCCCCAGCTTCCGCCACCGCGCCCCGCAGGCGACCACCACCGTCCGGCACCGCACCGCCGGCCCCCGGTCGAGGTGCAGCAGGTAGCCGTCGTCGCCCACCTCCAGCCGCGTGGCGTTGCGCGGCAGGGTGAGGGTCGCGCCGAACTTCTGGGCCTGAAATTGCGCCCGGCCCGCCAACTCGCCGCCGCTGACGCCGTTGGGGAAGCCCAAGTAGTTTTCGATGCGGCTGCTGGTGCCCGCCTGGCCGCCGGGCGCCTCGGTCTCGACGATGACGGTGCTCAGCCCCTCGCTGGCCGCGTAGACCGCCGCCGCCAGCCCGGCCGGGCCCGCGCCGACCACCGCCACGTCGTACACCGCCTGCTCATCGGGCGTCTCGGTCAGGCCCAGGCAGTCGGCGACCTCCACGTTGCCCGGCCGCTTGAGCACCTCGCCGCCGGGGCAGAAGACCACCGGCAGGTCGGCCGCCGACAGCCCGTGGTGCGCCAGCACCCCGGCGGCCTCGGCGTCGGACGCCTCGCCCGCCCCAACGTGCAGCGTCTTCAGCGGCAGCCCGTTGCGCCGCAGGAACCGCTCGATCCGCAGCGCGTCCGACGAGTCCCGCCGGCCCACCAGCAACGCCCCGCCCAGCCCGTGGGCGATCAGCCCGACGCGCCGCAGGATGAACGCCCGCATCACCACCTGCCCGACGTCCGGCTCGGCCGTCAGCATCTCGCGGAAGCCCGGCCGGCCGATCCGCAGCACGGTCCCATCTTCTCCCATCCGGCCGGAGACGAGGATCTTGCGGTCGCTGAACAGGTCGAGCTCGCCAGTGAACTTGCGCTCGCCGTGGACGGTGATCACCTGCTCGGGCAACTCGCCCGCGGCGTCGCAGGCGGTGTCGTCGAAGATTTCGATGCACCCTTTGAGGACGATGAAGAAGTCGACGGTGCGCTGGCCGCGCTCGAAAACCGACGTGCCCTTGGGCAAATCTTCGACCGTGCCGAAGCGTTTGGCGCGGTCGATCTGATCGTCGGTGAGGGTGGGGAAGGCATTCTGGTCGTCGGGCGTCGCGCCGTCCTCGGTGGCGCGCTCGCCGTATCGGAAGGAGTTTGTTGCCATTTGCTCAAGCCTAGGCGGTGGCGTCAAGTGCCGGGCTTATCTTAGGAAAGGCTCAACGCCGAACCTCCACCGCCACGCCTTTGGCGCGGTTGGTGAACCGCACGCGGAGCAGGCCGCCCGCGAAGTCGTGGGCGTCGGCGGGCAGTTCCTTGCCGTCCACCGACACCGACTTCGGGGCGGCCGGCAGCATGAGCGTGACGACGGCGGGGCTGTCCTCCACGCCGTCGGCGCGGAAGGTGATGGAGTCGTCGGTGACGACCTCCTCGCGCGCCCGGCACGCCGCGGCGATCACGCCGATGCGATCGCTCGGCAGCGCGTCGAGGTCGATCAAAAAGCCCCTCCGGCCGGGGTAGACCTTGTATTTGCTCACCACCGTCTGCGTCGGGTCGAACAGCGGCAGGAACCGCCCCGTCAGCGTCGGCGGCGGATTCCCAGCAGGATCGTCCAGCCCGGCGGCGACCAGGTACGGACCCCGCCGCAGCACCAGCGCCGCAGATTCTTTCCACGCCACGCCCACCGCTTCGGCCGTGGGCCTGACCAGCGCCCGCACCTGGTCCGCCCCCTGCTTCTGACGGCTCCACGCGGCGGGTGACTTTTTGACGAACGCCACCGTCCCCTTGCCCACCTTGAAGGTGCCGGCCTGATCCGCCTTCAGCCCCAGCTTCTCGAACAAATCCTCGCGCGGCGTTGCATAGTGTTTCTCCCCCATATTCCACCACTCCCGAACCTTGTTGAACGGGTCGCGGTCGTTGTCGACCACCACCAGCCCGCCGCCGGCCCGCACCCACGCGGCGAGCTTGACGTGAAACGCCTCGGTCGGCGGCTTCTGGCCCTCATACGTCAGCAGCAGCACCTTGTACGGCGAGAGGTCGGCCGTCTCGATCTGCACCGGGTCGACCGGCAGGCCGCGCATCAGCAGCGGCAGGGCCAGGCCGTAAAAGCTGCCGAGCTGCGGGTCGCTGGCGTCGGGGCCGAAGCGCTGGAACATCATCGTGTCGCTGACGAGAACGCCCGCGCCGAGCGAGCCGGCGCGCTCCCACTGGATCGACGCCGGCGGCTGCTTCAGGTCGCCCATCGCGGTGATGACCTGCGCCAGTTCCGTCTCGTACACCGGCGGGATCGGAACCTTTTTCACGTCGCGCCCCGCCTCGCCCCGCGCCGGCTGCGTGGCGGGCAGGTCGCGCTCGTAAATCCGCTTCGGCCACGGCATGATTTCGTAGTGGTACACCTCCGGCTGCAGCAGCGAGGCGACCAGCGTGCTCTCCCAGTTCGTGCGGTAGTCGAACCACGAGTGCCGCGGATTGTCCTCGATCGGGTCGTTCAGGTACCACACCCGCCGGCCGGAGGCGCGGACGAGGTTTTGCATCGAGCCATACTCGAGGAAGGCGGTCTCGAACGTCCGCTCCTTCTCGACGCCCTCATAAAAGTTGGGCGTGCGGGCGGTGCCGGTCCAGACTTGGGCAATGTAGCCGTCGCAGCCGACGTCCAGCAATGAGGATTCTGGGCTGACGATGCCCCAGCTTGCATAGTTGATCAGCGAGTGCGTCGGGACGTAGCAGGGAATGTCGCGGCCGTTCTTCTTGCCATAGTCTTTGACGAAGGCGAAGACGTCGGAGAGGGCGCGCTTGTAAAGGTAGTATTTCAGCTTCGACGCGCGGTACTGCGCCTCGGGCGACGACACCGGGCTTTGCCACGGCTCGTTGTAGTAGTTCTGCCACTGCCGCTTGAAGCTGCCCGACCAGCCGGCGCGGACCCAGAACTCGGGCTCTTCGAGGTAAATGGCGGTCGCGCCGGCGTCGATCGCCCGCTGGACGCCCTCGGTGAGATAGCGGCCGTAGTCTTCGCCCGGCGCGATGTAGTAGACGTCGCCGCCGTGGCCGATGACCTCGCCGTTCTGCATGGTCTGGGCCTCGTCCTCGCGGTGCTTGCCGTCCCAGCGGCCGAAGTAGTAATCCTGATACTCGCCCCAGGCGACGCCGGTCATCACCTGCGTGGTGTAGCCCGCGTCGCGCCAGGTTTTGATGCGGGCGGGCAGCGTGGGGTCGATGCCGTAGACCATCGCCACGTCGGCGTTGAGGTTCGTGCGCGGGCTGTAGGGGTCGAACGTCTGGAACGACAGCCGCTGCTCGCCGGCGGGGCGGGTGGTGGCCCGCACGTCGACCGGCCGCGTGGCGGGCGAGGGCGGGGGCATCTGGACCGGCCGCGTCGCCTGCCCGAACGCCCCGGCCCCCCCGACGGGCAGCAGGCAGACCGCGGCGGCGAACAGGGCGGGGCGGCGGGTGGGGCGGTTCATGCGTTCCACTCTACCCGCGACCGGGGTAAAGTGGGAATCTGCCAATCATGGGGTTGGCACGCATCAGTAACTCGAACGAAGGAGACACCATGTCCGTCAAAACCGCAGAGGCCGAGTGGCACGGCTCGCTCATGGAGGGGGAGGGCCACCTGAAGACCCAGAGCGGCAAGCTCGACACCGATTACGCCTGGAAGAGCCGCGCCGGCGACGGCCCCGGCACCAACCCCGAGGAGCTGATCGGCGCCGCCCACGCCGGCTGCTTCTCGATGGCCCTGGCCCACATGCTCGCCGACGCCGGCCACCCGCCGAAGATGCTGCACGCCACCGCCAACGTCACCTTCGACAAGGTCGGCGACGGCTTCGGCATCACGAAAATCCTGCTGCAACTCGAGGGCGAAGTGCCGGGCCTGGACGAGGCCGGTTTCAAGGAGCACGCGAACAAAGCGAAGGAAGGGTGCCCCGTCAGCAAGGCACTGAAGGCGGTGCCGATTGAGTTGGAGGCGACGTTCGTGAAGTGTTGAAGAGGGGGTCCACGAATGGGCACGAAGAAGCACCAATCAAAGAAAAGATCATCCCTCGTCTTCTGATTCGTGCTTCTTCGTGTCCATTCGTGGATCGCCCTCTTCCGGCCTGAACGTGACGCCGGCGTAGACCTCCGCCAGCGGCAATTCAACGCCGATGCAGCGGAGGCGCAAGGTCGCCTGCATGTCATCGAAGAAGGTCACGGACCAGCTTCCGTTAGGCTGCCGCAAGTAAGACCGGGCGGCCGCTTCAGATTCATCGACGACCACATACTCTTCCATCGACGCCAAACTCATGTAACGGTGGAACCGCTTGCCGTAGTCATCTGCTGCGGTAAGCTCTGATGCGATTTCGAGCACCACCCGCGGGTTGAGAAGCGTAGACCGCGGCTCGTCGACCGGGTCAAAGTGCGGCGGCCCGCAGACCACGCTAAGGTCCGGGTAAGCGTAGACGGCGGCGGGCTCCACGCACAATCGCATGTTGCTGGATTTTACGGCGCAGGGCGAACCCTCCAACGCCCCGTGTAGGTTGAAGAGGAGGTTGCCGAGGATTTGGTCGTGTTCGTGCGAATCGGGCGGTTTGACAATAACCCGACCCCTGACGTACTCGTGCCGGTCGAGGGCGGCATGTTCGCAAACGAGGTAAGACTGGACGCTCACAAACGGCTTGGCGACTGGCGGTTCCATGACACAACTATACCCGAGGCAGACCGGCGTGTTTAATCCTCCGCCTCCCCGCGCCGCACGCCCGCGCTGATCCGCCGGGCCAGCGGGATCGGCCGCTTTCGCGGCACGTCGCCGGCGGCGGGGGCGTGGCGGATTTTTCGCTGTCCGGTCGGGCATAAATCCAGCAGGCGGCACTCCTCGCACAGCGGGGTCTTTGCCTTGCACACCTCCTTCGCGTGGCGGTAGAGCAGCACGTGCAGCGGATACCGCCGCTCGGGGTGGTCGGCGGTGCCGCGCTCGACGGTTTGGACGACCTTCGCCTCCGCCGCCCGTTGGCCGACGAGGCGCAGGCGGCGGACGACTCTTGCGATGCCCTTGTCGACCGGGAAGATCGGGAAGCCGAAGGCGAACAGCAGCGTGCAGGCGGCGGTTTTGGGGCCAACGCCGGTGAAGGCCGTCAGGTAAGTGAAGGCCGCGTCGCGGTCCATCCGGCCGACGGGCGCGAGCGTCAGCCGGCCGCGCTCGGCCTTGATCTGTCGAAGAATCGCCTGAAGCCGCTGCGACCGCTGCCGGCCCAACCCGCAGACGCCGATGGCGCGCTCGACCTCCCCCACCGGCGCATCCAGCACCTTCTGCCACGTCGGCAAGTCGCGCTTCAGCCGCCTAAACCCTTCGGCGCTGTTGTGACTGCTCGTGTTCTGCGCCAGCATCTGCCGCACGAAAACGTCCAGCGGCCGGCCAAGCGGCGCGAACGGGCGGGGGCCGTGCTGCTTCTCCAGCCGGCGGAGGATCAGGGCGAGCCACTGGGCTTTCGTGCGTTTCACGGCGAGTGGTGGGGCGGCGTATGGTAGCATCGTGGCACGGGCGTCCCGCCCGCGTTTCTGCGTGTCCGGTTCAATCAAGACGCGGGTTCAAGCAAGACGCGGGCGGGACGCCCGTGCCACGGTTCATTATGAAACTCATCCTCCCCGGCGGCAGCGGTCAGGTCGGCACGCTTCTGGCCCGCGCCTTCTCGGCCGACGGCCACGAGGTCATCGTCCTCAGCCGCACGCCCTCGGCCGGCAACCCGTGGCGAACCGTGCAGTGGGACGGCGAAACCGTCGGCGATTGGGCGGCGGAACTCGACGGCGCCGACGCCGTCATCAACCTCGCCGGCCGCAGCGTCAACTGCCGGTACACGCCCGAGAACCGCCGGCAGATCAAGCAGTCGCGCCTGCGCTCGACCGAGGCCGTCGGCGAGGCGATCCTGCGGGCGAAAACCCCGCCGCCGGTCTGGCTGCAGATGTCCACCGCCACCATTTACGCCCACCGCTACGACGCGCCGAACGATGAAGCCACCGGCATCATCGGCGGCGATGAGCCGAACGCGCCCGACACCCGGGCCTTCAGCATCGACGTCGCCAAAAGCTGGGAGGCCGCCGCCACCGCCTTCGACTTGCCCGCGACGCGCCTCGTCCTGCTCCGAGCCGCGATGGTGATGACGCCCGACGCCGGCGGCGTGTTCGACACGCTGCTCGCCCTGGTCCGCCGCGGCCTCGGCGGGTCGGTCGCCGGCGGCCGGCAGTACGTCTCGTGGGTCCACGGGACGGACTTCACGCGGGCGGTGCGGTTCCTGATCGACCGGACCGACCTGTCCGGGCCGGTCAACATCGCCGCGCCTAACCCGCTGCCGTACAAGGACTTCATGGGCGGGCTGCGGTCGGCGTGGGGCACCGGTTTGTCGAAGATCGGCCTGCCGGCGACGGCGTGGATGCTGGAAGTCGCCGCCTTTTTCATGCGGACCGAGAGCGAGCTGGTGCTCAAGAGCCGCCGGGTCGTGCCGGGGCGGCTGCTGGACGACGGGTTCACCTTCGAGTTCCCCGCCTGGCCCGCCGCGGCGGAAGACCTGTGCCGGCGGATTCGAGCGTCATAGGCGGCAAAAAAGGTCTTGACAAGCCGCCGCTTCAGGTTATTTTACGTCCAACGTTCTGTTTCATTCGGAGGAATGACCCATTTCTTTTAGGAGGACTGTATGACCCGCCTTCGTGATTCCGTGATTCTCGCCGCGATCGGCACCGTGGTGCTCGGGGCTTCGGCCCGCGCCGCCACGCTCGCCTACCTGCCGTTCGAGGACAGCCCCAACCCCGCCGGCGGCACGGTCGTGTCCGCCAACGCCGCCCACCCCAACGCCGGCGGCGGCACCACCCCCGCCATGTACACCTCGGACGTCTCGGGCAACGGCAACAACTTCCGGGGGTTCGACCAAAACTTCTCCGGCGCCTACTCGACCGTCGTCCCCACCGCCGTCGTCCCCCGGACCGGGGCGGCCAACCGGTTCAGCCTCAGCTCGGCCCAGCAAATCAACGCCGGCTTCGGCGGCGACATCTACTCCGGCGGCGCCCCCACCCTCAACGCCTACAACCTCAACGGCGGCTTCACCGTCGAGGCCAGCGCCCGCACCAACGCCCTCGGCGGCTTCGGCAACGTCGTCGGCAAGGACGGCAAGCCGACCGCCAGCTCCCTCGCGCCGCTGCAACTCAAGCTCCGCGGCGACACGTTCGGCGGCGTTCTCAACCCGTTCCAGGTCGAGATCGTCGACCAGGCCGGCACCGGCCACTCGGTGCTCACCACCTTCACGCCGGCGGTCAACACCTTCTACGACCTGGCCGCCACCTACGACCCCAGCCTCCCCTCGGGCCAACTCAAGCTGTACGCCAAGGCCTCGACCGACGGCGGCCCGTACGTGCTGCAGGGCTCGGCCGACGCGCCGAACATCGCCAGCGGCGGCACGGCCAACTACGCCATCGGCCGCGGCTTCTTCAACGGCAATGGGTCCGACAACTTCAACGGGCTGATCGACAACGTGCGGATCAGCGACACCGCCCTGGCCCCGTCGCAATTCCTGGGCGCGGCCGTCCCGGAGCCGACCAGCCTCGGCCTGCTGGGCCTCGCCGGCCTGGGCCTGCTCGCCCGCCGCCGCCGGACGGCCTGAGGCGTCCAACCCTTCACGCATCCTGACCACGAAAAGCCCCCGGCCCCTGCCGGGGGCTTTGCTTTGCCCCGCCGGATGATTGTTTAGCGACCATTTCACGACCCCTTTGAGCCGCGAGCGCTGCGAGCGTTCGGTGCAGGCAAAGCGAAAGCGCTCGCCGCTCAACGGGGTCGTGAAACAGCCTCTTGGGCACAGGGGCTGCCGAAGAAATCAGGTGCGGCCGAACCGCACGCAAGAATTTTGGGCGTCCTGGATTTTCTCCCGAAGATTTGCCTTGACACCGCGCGGCGGGCGTGGCATACTCCCGCCATCGCTTGAACCCGCCCTCCGCGTTCGCGGAGGAGATGTTCGGTGGTTCATCTCGGTCCCCGGCCTGCACGGCAGGCCCATTGGAGGTTTGGAATGACTCTCGCCGCCGTCGCCCTCGCGGCCGGCACCGTTTTCGCCGCCACCTCGGCCTCGCACGCTGCGCTGACGCACCTGTACACCTTCAACGACGGCACCGCCAATGACTCGGTCGGCGGGGCCAACGGCACCCTGATTGTCGGGACCGACACTACCAACCCGCTCACCACGGGCATCTCCGGCGGCATGGTGACGCTGGATAACGGCTCCCCGGACGCCGCCGCCGGCGGCGGGCAGAACAAGCCGAGCCAGGTGGGCACGAACCCCAACGCAACCCCGCCGACCGTTGCAGGCGTCAATCCGGCCGTCGCGTATGTGGCGATTCCCGCCAGCGTCGTGCCGACAGGCGCGACCAGCAGCGCGACCTTCGAGATCACCCTCACGCCGCGGCGGCAGACCTTCTTCACCGCAGCGTTCTCATTCGACAACGTCGTGGGGCCGCCCCAGCCCGGCTCGAGCTACCTCATCAACGCGATCTCGGCTCCCCAACGGCCCGGCCCCGGCCCCGCCGACAACCCGAATCCCGACCCGAACGCCATCAACCCCGGCGGCTCTCTCGCCACCTTCAAAGGCTCCACCGGCGGCGAGGCGGTGGCCGGCGGCGGCCCCTTCGAGGACAACATCCCTGCGGTGACGTACACCAACGCAGTCGTGATCGACGGTGCCGCCAAGACGCTCTCGTTCTACGTCAACGGCGTGCTCGCGTCGACCAAGCCGCTCCCGGCGGGCAATGACCTCTCGACCCTCGGCCTGACCGAGGGTGGCTTGGGCATCTCGCCGTTCGGCGACTCCGCCTTCACCGGCACCATCGACCAGTTCAGTGTCTACAATGAGGCGCGGTCGGCCGGCCAGATTCTGGCCGACTTCCAAGCCGGCCCGGTCGTCGGCGTCCCCGAGCCGACCTCCCTGGCCCTGCTCGGCCTCGGCGGCCTCGGCCTCCTCTCCCGCCGCCGCCGGACGGCCTAAATGGTTCCTTGACCCTCCTCCCGCGCGAGGCGCGGGACGGGTGTCATCGTCAGCTTGCAACACGCCCGCCCCGTCGCCACAAGCGCCGGGGCGGGCGTTTTTTTGCTGCCCGGCCGTCGCGTGAAGGGCCAATGACGGTTATACTTCATCCATGCCTATCCACGATTGGACGCGGGTTCCGGCCGGCATCTTCCACGACTTCCACTTGGCGTGGATCGCCGCGATCCGCAATGCGCTCAACGGCGGCGTGCTCCCCGACGACCTCTACGCGCTGGCCGAGGCCCGCACGGGCGGTGCCGAGGCGGACGTGCTGACCCTTGAGCGGGCGGGGGATCAGGGGGAAGCGGGGGAGTTTGACCCGCCCTTGCCTTGGTCGCCCGAGGCGGATAACGGCCAGGGGGGCGTGGCGGTCGCGGAGAGGCCGCCGCGGTTTCAGGTCGAGGAGACGGTCGCGGAGGTTGCCTTTTCCGCCCGCAAGCAGCGGCGGCTGGTGGTCCGCCACGTCAGCGGCGACCGCATCGTGGCGCTGCTGGAGATCGCTTCGCCCGGCAACACCGACAGCCGCGCCGCCGCCCGGCAGTTCGTGGAGAAGGCCGCCGGCGCGGTCATGGGCGGCCACCACCTGAGCCTCATCGACCTCTTCCCGCCCGGCCCGCAGAACCCCGGCGGGCTGCACGGGGCGATCTGGGACGAGCTCGGCGGCACCCCCTACGCTCCGCCGGCGGACCGGCTGCTGACGCTGGCGGCCTACCGCGCCGCCGACGGCGCGACCTGCTACGTCGAGCCGACCGCCGTCGGCCGCGAGCTGCCCGACTTGCCGCTATTCTTCTCGCCGGAGCGGTACGTCAACGTGCCGCTGGCGGCCACCTACGCCTCGGCCTTCGCCGGCGTGCCGCGCCACCTGCGGGCGCGGCTGGAAGCGGCGGCTGCGGAGTAGGCCCAAAGCCACGCCAGGGTAGGGAGGTGCACGCCGCGCTCCTGTAGACTCTCGACATGCCCATTCACGATTGGACGCGCGTCTCGGCCGGCACGTTCCACCACTTCCACCAGGGGTGGATCACGCGGCTCAGCGATTCGCTGAACGGCGGCCTGTTGCCTGCCGACTACTACGCGATGGCCGAGCAGGTGGCCGGCCGGACCATCCCCGACGTGCTGACCCACGAAAACATCGCCGGTCCCCTGTCGGACCAAGGGTTCGACCTCGACCCGCCGGCACACGCCACTTCACCCGATGACGGCCCCGCCGATCCCAAGGGTGACCCGCAGGGGGGCAGCGTGGCGGTGCGGTCCGCTCCGCCGAAGGTGAGCGTCGTTGAGCAGCTTTCCGAGGCGGCCCTGCTCACGCTCAAGCGCCGGCGGATCGCGATTCGACACGCGAGCGACGATCGGATCGTGGCGTTGCTGGAGATCGTCTCGCCAGGCAATAAGGAGGGCCAGGGGCCGATGCGAGCCCTGCTGAACAAGTCGGTGGCCGCCCTCCAGTCGGGATATCACCTGGTGGTGATCGACCTGCTCCCGCCCGGCCCGAGCAACCCGCGCGGGAACCCTCGCGGGCTGCACGACCGGCTGTGGCGGGACTTGGGCGGCGGCGGCTTCACGCCCCCCGCCGACCGGCCGCTCACCCTGGCCGCCTACCGCGCCGCCGACGGCATCACGGCCTACGTCGAGCCCACCGCCGTCGGCCGCGAGTTGGTCGAGCTGCCGCTATTCTTCTCGCCGGAGCGGTACGTCAACGTGCCGCTGGCGGCCACCTACGCCTCGGCCTTCGCCGGCGTGCCGCGCCACCTGCGGGCGCGGCTGGAGGGGCCGGCCGCCGATGGGGGTCAACCCGCCGCGAGGTAGGCCCGCAGGCCAGGCCTGCCCGCCGAGGTTGCACCTTCCCCGCCGGCGGGTATCCTGCCGGTCTGGAAGCGGGTTCGCAAGGAGGCGCGGTGGCGGCATTGAAGAAGGCATTGATCGTTCAGGGCGGCTGGGACGGCCACGAGCCGGCGCAGGTGGCGGAGGTTTTCCGCCGCGTGCTGGCCGAGGAGGTGTTCGACGTGGAGGTGTCGGCCACGCTCGACGTCTTTCTCGACAAGGCGAAGTTGATGGACCTGAGCCTGATCGTGCCGGTCTGGACGATGGGCACCATTACCGATGCGCAGGCGAAGCCGGTGTTGCGGGCGGTGGAGTCGGGCGTCGGCCTCGCCGGCTGCCACGGCGGGATGTGCGACGCCTTCCGCCAGCACACCGACTGGCAGTGGATGACCGGCGGCCAGTGGGTCGCCCACCCCGGCAATGATGGGGTCAAATACGCCGTGAAGATCGGGCCGGAGCAGAGCGAAATCACGGCCGGCATTGCGGATTTCGAGGTGTCGAGCGAGCAGTACTACCTGCACGTCGACCCGGCGGTAAAGGTGCTGGCGACCACCCGCTTCCCCGTCGCGCACGGCCCGCACGAGCGGAACGGGCCGGTGGCGATGCCGCAGGTGTGGACGAAGTATTGGGGCGAGGGGCGGGTGTTCTACAACGCCCTGGGGCACCACGCGGACGTCGTCGAGAGCGAGCCGAATCTGACCTTGATGCGTCGCGGCTTCCTGTGGGCGGCGCGGTAGCACGGGTTTGCAACCCGTGTTCTGCCGCTTGCGGCTTCGCAAAGAAATCCGCAACCTGACATGAAGAAACACGGGCTGAAAACCCGTGCTACAAGACGGGATTCTTCCATGTACCTATCCCTCGCCGCCTGGAGCGTTCACCCGCTGCTGTTCGACAGGCAGCGGCCGCTCGCGCTGCTCGATTTGCCCGCGTTCACGCGCGACACCTTCGGCCTGACCGCGCTCGAGCCGGTCTCGGGCTTCTTCAAGTCGACCGAGCCGGCGTACCTCGATGACCTCAAGGCCGGCGCCGACGCCGCGGGCATTGCTCTACTCAACCTCGCCGTCGACGCCCCCGGCGACCTGTCCGCCGACGCCCCCTCGGAGCGGGAGAAGGGCATGGCGGCCAACGTCGCGTGGGTGGCCGTCGCGGAGCGTTTGGGCATCGCCGCTATGCGGTGCAACACCGGCGGCAAGCAGGCGGCCGACCGCGGGGCGGCGCTGGGCCGGTGCGTCGAGTCGTTCCAAGCGATCTGCGACGAGGGGAAGCGGCGGGGCGTCAAGATTCTGGTCGAAAACCACTGGGGCCTCAGCGACGACCCGGCCCTGATCGTCCGCCTCGTCGAGGCCGTCCGCGACAGCCACGGCCCCGACGCCATCGGCACGCTGCCGGACTTCGGCAACTGGCACCCCGAGACCGACCGCTACGCCGCCGTCGAGGCCGTGATGCCCTACGCCGGGGCCGTCCACGCCAAAGCGATGGCGCTCGACGCCGACCTGAACCACCCCGCCTACGACCTCGCCCGCTGCGTGAAGATCGCCCAAACCGCCGGCTACGACGGCCCCCTCGGCATCGAATACGAGGGCGGCGGCGACTGCGTCGAGGGCGTCAAGCGCGCGACCCGAAAGCTCGAGCCGCTGCTTTGATTCTCTTCACTGCCCACTGCCCATTGCCCACTGCCCACTACTTCCCATGCTGATTACCATTGACGGGCCGGCGGGAACCGGGAAATCGACGGTCGCCCTCAAGGTCGCGGCCCGGCTGGGGCTCGACTTCCTCGACACCGGGGCGATGTACCGCGCCATCGGCCTGGCGGCGGTGCGGCGGGAGGCGGACCTGAACGACGCCCGCGAGCTCGCGTTCCTTGCCAAGCGCTGCCACATCGACTTCGACTGGGCCGCCACCCCGCCGGGCGTGCTGCTCAATGGCGAGCCGGTCGGGCCGCTGCTGCGGAGTGCCGAGGCGACGCGGGCGGCGAGCTTCGTGGCGGTGGTGCCGGCGATCCGGGAGTTGCTCGTCGGCGAGCAGCGGCGGATCGGCCGCGAGCGCGTCAGCCTCGTCACCGAGGGGCGCGACCAAGGGAGCATCGTTTTCCCCGACGCCGACGCGAAGTTCTACCTCGACGCCGACCCGATGGAGCGCGCCAAGCGGCGGGCGAACCAGCTCCGCGCCCGCGGCGAGATCGTGGTGGTGCAGGAAATCCACGACGAAATCGTGGCGAGGGACAAGCGCGACGCCGGCCGCCGGGTCGGCCCGCTGGCGGTGCCGGCCGACGCCACGGTGATCGACACCGGCGGCCTGACCGAGGCGCAGGTCGTCGAGCAAATCGTGTCGCGGGTGCAACTGGCGTCGCCGACGGATGCCCACAAGTAGCCGCCGACGCCGATTCCCGCTACCCTCCCGCTCCCCATGCTCGTCAAAGATGCCGTCATCCAAGGTCCGTCACGAACCGAGCGGCCCCGGCTGCTCTGGAAAACGATGCAGATGCTGCTGCGCATCGGCACCACGCTGCTGTTCGACCTGAAGGTCTACGGCCGCGAAAACGTGCCCCGCACCGGCGGCGTGCTGCTGGTCACCAACCACCAGAGCAACCTCGACCCGGTGCTGCTGGGCGTGCAACTCTACCGCCCGATCAGCTACCTGGCGAAGGAGGAGCTGTTCCACAACCGCTTCTTCGGCGCGTTCATCACCCGCCTCTACGCCTTTCCGGTGAAGCCCGGCGGCCGCGGGGCGGGGCCGCTCAAGGAGTCGATCCGCCTGCTGAACGAGGGGCGGATGCTCAACATCTTCCCCGAGGGCGAGCGGTCGCGCGACGGCCGACTCCTGCCCTCGCTGCCGGGGGCGGCGCTGGTGATCCGCAAAACGTCGGTGCCGGTGATCCCGGTGGTGGTCGACCGCACCTACCGCGCCTGGCCGCGCGGCGCGACACTCTTCCGCCCCCACCCGATCAAAATGCTCGTCGGCCCGCGGCTGGAGGTGGAGGGCCTGGACGCCGAGGCGATCTGCGCGGCCATCGACAAGGCCTTCGCCGACCTCATGGAACAACTCCGCGGCGACCGCGGCGTGGCGAACGGGTGAGTGGTGCGTGATGCGTGATGCGTGGTGCGTGGTGCGTGGTGCGTGGTGCGTGGTGCGGATTTGATAACCTTCCATAGTGCGGAACAAGCCGGTGTCTGAGCCGAAGGCGAAGACCCGGATCCCGTTCGGAGTTCGAGACGCTCCCGAAAGCCGGACAAATCCGGGTCTTCGCCTTCGGCTCAGACGCCGGCTTGTTCCGCCATTCGGATGTGTCCAAAACCTCTTCACGCACCACGCACCACGCCTCACCCCACCCCCACCACCTGTCGCAGTTTCGCCAGCGCCGCCCGCTCGATCTGGCGGAGGCGGTCGCCAGCGGTCGGGGGGTCCACTTCGTCCGACAAACCGTCGACGCCGAAGGCGGCGCACACGGCCCGGCACTCGTCGGGCGTCAGCGAGGCCAGAAGCCTCCGCACCTCATCCCGCGACTCGGCCAGCCGGCCGGCGGTCGGGCAGGGGTCGGCGATGTCCGACGCCCCGCCGATGCCGCCGGACGCCCCGCCGCGCTCGCGCCGCGCCCCGGTCGGCACGCCGCCCGACGCCGTGGCGGCCTGCATCGCCGGCACGCTGCGGGCGAAGCCCTTCATCAGCGCCAGCGTGGCGTAGGTGCTGAACCGGTTGCCGCGGTGGACGTCGAACCCCTCCGCCGCCCGCATCAGCACGAGGTTGCCGTCGCTGACGAGCTCCATCAGGTTCAGCCCAGGCCGCAGGTGCTTGCGCGCGACGCTGACCACCAGCCGCAGGTTCGCCTGCACGATCCGGTTCTTCACGGCCACCGCCCGGCCCCAGAGCAATTCCAACTCCGCCAGATCGCGGGCGCGGGCAAACCGCGGCTCGAGCCGGCGGCGGGCGGCGGCGAACTGGTACTTGTGGAAGTTGAACGCCAGGAACAACGCCCGCTCGCGCCCCGGCGTCAGCAGCGGCGTGCGGTACAGGGCCGCCAGGTAGGGCGGCAGGTCGCGCGGCGGCCGGGCCGAGTGGGAGTCCTCCGCCGCGCCGCCGTCGGCCAACGCCAGCGGGTCGGCGCGCAGCAACTCGTCGATGACGGCCTCGGCCTCGGCGCGGGTCGGCTGGTGGTAAAGGGGGTCGTCGATGAACGTCGCCCGCCGGCCCGCCAGCCGCTCGACGCGATTTTCGAGCAGCAGCCGCAGTGCCGCGGCGCGGGGCCGATTGAGCCCCCTCGCCGCCGCCGCCAGGGTGGCGCCCGCCGCGACGGCCTCGGCCATCGCCGCCCGCTCGGCCTCGGTCGGCGCGGCGGCATAGAGCGGCCCCACCGCCTCGCCCTGCCGCGACGCCGGCAGTCCCGCGTCGAACTTCCGCACGACGTGCTTCACCGCCAGCGGCGTCCGGCTGGTCCGCTTGGCGACGCGGCGGGCGACCTCCTCCTCGTCCAGCCCCGCCGCCGCCAGCCGCCGGGCGCGGCGGACGATCTCCGCCGACCGCTCGGGGTCGAAGGCATCCACCGAAGCCGTCGGCGGCACCGCCTCCCCCTGGGCGGCCATGTAGGCCTCGACGCAGGCGAGGCGGAAGCCGACCCGCTTCTTGCCGTCGGGGAAGATGAACCGCCGGGCCGCCAGCCCCTTGCGGCGCCAGCGCTGGATCGTCTTGCCCGTGACGCCGAAGCGGTCGGCGACGTCCTCGATCCCCAAGACCGGCTCGGGGAAGTCGGCCGCGCGGAGGTTCAGCCCGTCGCTGACGGTTTCGACCAGCACGCCCAGGTCGTGCTGGAGGCCGATGCCGGTGAGGAGTTCCTCGGCCACCTCCGCCCCGAGCAGGCCGACCGGATCGCCCTTGTGCAGCGGCTTCTGCCCCGCCCGGAAGCCGGTGATGCGGTAGACGACGAACGCCAGCGGATACGCCCGCTGCGGGTCGATGCCCGCCAGCAATTCCTCCGCCCGCCCGACCTGCCGCGCCCGCTCGCCCGCCGGCGTGAAGGCCAGCTGGCGGGCGAGGGAGGCGATGTGGTCGATGCGGTAAGATGCCACAGCAGGTAGTATGCCACGGCGCGATTAAAAGTTCAATCCCCAACCCCCTTGCCCCCGGCCGGTGCTGGGCGTTATACTGCCGACGCGGTTGATGGATCGTCACAACCGGCACGACAGCGGCAAAACTGCGCGGGCGTAATTCAGTGGTAGAATGCCAGCTTCCCAAGCTGGACGTCGTGGGTTCGAATCCCATCGCCCGCTTTTCCGCACAATGTGCCGGTGGACCCCGCGTCTCGACGAACGTGGCCGCACCCGCTCGGCCACCGCCGCCAGCCGACATGACGCGACTCACCGACGAAACCCGCGGGCACCTGACGCGGTTTCTGGCGGACCTCAAGGCGTGCCACAGCGAAACCGGCCGCCGCGAGGCGTTCGTCATTCTCCTGGGCCGGCTGTTTCCGGGCGAGGACGTCGGCAAGGTCGCGGCCGGGGCCGAGCATTCGGTCCGCATCGACCTCGGCGGGCGGACCAAGCGCGGCGCGATCGACACCTTCTACGGCAACGCAGTCATTGAGTTTGAGAACGATCTGCGGGCGAGTGAGAAGACCGCCCTCGGGCAGCTCAGGGAATATGTCGCGGGCGTGTGGGCGGCGGAGCCGATGCCGCACCGGCCGCTGGTCGCCATTGCGACCGACGGCGTGCGGTGGCAGGTCTTCCGCCCCACGCTGGCCGACCCGGACAAGCCGACGCCGGCGGTGGGCGACGTGACCCTCGGCGAGCCGGTGCGGCGGCTGGAGGTGCGGGCCGGCGGCAAGGGCGACCCGCTGGGCGACTTCTACTTCTGGCTGCAGCACCTGCTGTTCCGCCCGCAGCAAACGGTGCCGACGGCCGATTTGTTCGCCTTCGACTTCGGCACCGACGGCGTGCTCTACGCCGAGGCCCACCGCCGCCTCTCCGCCGCGTGGGCGCGGGCGTCGGCGAACCCGCTGGCCCACACCGCGTTCGACGCCTGGCGGCGGTACCTGCGCTACACCTACGCCCTCGCCGGCGGGGAGGCGGGGCTGGCGGACCTGTTCCTGCGCCACACCTACCTCGCCAGCGTCGCGCGGCTGCTGGCGTGGGCGTCGCTGTCCGAGGGCAAGGCGGGCGGGCGCGACATGACCGGCCACGAGGCGGCCACCGCGATCCTCTCGGGCCGCTGGTTCCGCGAGCGGGGGTTGCCGAACGTCGTCGACGAGGACTTTTTCGGCTGGGTCTACCGCGACGGCGCCGCCGTGGTCGAGCTCTCCCCGCTGTGGGAGCAGACCCTCGCCACCCTCCGCGGCTACGACCTCTCGCGGATCGGCCAGGACGTGCTCAAGGACGTGTACGAGCAACTGGTCAACCCCGAGGAGCGGCACGGGCTGGGGGAGTATTACACGCCCGACTGGCTGTGCGAGCGCGTCGTGGCGGAGGTGCTGCCGACCGACCGCGCCGCCCCGGTGCTCGACCCGTCGTGCGGGTCGGGCGGGTTCCTGCGGGCCTGCATCGACCACTACCGCCGCCACGTCAAGTTCGACGGCCCGGCCGACGCGGCGGCGGCGATCGTCGCGGCGGTGGCGGGGATCGACGTCCACCCGCTGGCCGTCACCGTCGCCCGCGTCACCTACCTGCTGGCGCTGCGCGACCTGCTGCCGGAGGTCCACGGCGACTTGCAGATCCCCGTCTACCTCGCCGACGCCCTGTTCCTCCCGACCGAGGTCACCCAGAGCAACCTGTTCGACGGCGTGACCGAGGGGTACGAGATCCGCTTCGGCCCGCGCGGCCCCGAGTCGCCGCCCGCGACCGGCGCTCAAACCGCCAAGGCGAAGCCGGCCGGCGGGAGGAAGGCCGCGGCGCGCGGGCGCGACCCCGGCGGGTCGCGGGTGGTGGCGGTGCCGAAGGCGCTGGTGGAGGCGCCGCAGTGGTTCGACCCCGCCGTGGCCGCCGCCGCCGCCGTGGCGCGCGAGGTCGCCGCGGGCTCCGGGGACGATGCGCGGTCGTTCAACCGCTACCTCGCCCGCGTCGTGCCGGACGTGCTGAACCACCCCGAGGCCAAGGCGATGACCGGCGCGCTGTGGCAGTTCACCGAAAACCTCGCCGACCTGATCCGCCGCGAGGAGGACAGCATCTGGGCGTTCGTGGTCCGCAACGCCTACCGGCCGGCGATGCTGCGCGGGCACTTCGAGTTCATCGTCGGCAACCCCCCGTGGCTGAGCTACCGCTACGTCGCCGACCCGGCGTACCAGGACGAGGTCCGCTACCGCTCGCTGGTGCAGTACGGCCTGCTGCCGGCCGGCAAGCGGGCGCTGTTCACGCAGATGGAGTTGGCGACGGTCTTCCTGGCCCACGCGCTGGCGTCGTTCGGGGCCGAGGGGGCGAAGCTGGCGTTCGTGATGCCCCGCGCGGTGCTGACCGCCGACCAGCACGCCGCCCTTCGCCAGCGGACCTACACCGCCGCCGCCCCGATTGTGCTCGACGGGTTCTGGGACCTGATGGGCGTGCGGCCTCTGTTCAACGTGCCGGCGTGCGTGCTGTTCGCCCACCGCGGGCGGGGGAAGTGGACGGCGGGCGGGTACCGGCTGCCGGCGGCGGAGTGGTCGGGCACGCTGCCGGGCCGCAACGTGCCGTGGGCCGTCGCCGAGGCGAGGCTGACGCGCCGCGCCGCGACCGGCCGGCTGGTCCACCTCGGCGGCCGCAACGCCCTGTCGACCCGCCCCGGCCCGGCCGCCCCGGCCAAGCCCAGCCCCTACCTCAGCCGCTTCGCCAATGGCGCGACGATCTACCCCCGCAACCTTTACTTCGTCGAGGTGCCCGATTTGACCGGCCGGCCGAGCCCCGACCGGCTGTACCGCGCGTTCACCGACGAGGAGCAGGCGCGCACGTCGAAGGCGCCGTGGCGGGAGGTGCGGATGGAGGGGCGCGTGGAGGGCCGGTTCCTGTACGCCGTGCCGCTGGCGAAGCACTTGCTGCCGTTCCTGCTGCTGCCCCCGCCGCCGACGGTGCTGCCGCTGGTGCGCGGGGCGCAGTCGGCGAAGGTGGTGGACGCCCACGCCCTGCGGCAGGAGGGGTGGCGGTCGATGGGGACGTGGATGAGCGAGGCGGAGGAGGTCTGGCGGGCGAACCGGCCGAACAGCGCCCGCGAGTCGTCGGCCGAGCAGTGGATTGATTATCAGGGGAAGCTGACGAATCAAACATTCGGGGTCGAGGATTGGCTCGTGGTCTACAACGCTAACGGGACGAACATCGCTGCGGCTCACGTTACCGGAGGTTCCTGCTCCCGGCCGCTCGCCGACCCGCGTTCGCTCACTCCAGCCGGTCGCGCAGCATCACCAGCACGGCCGCCTCCTCCGGGGGGAGGTCGGACAGGTGGTCGGCCAACTCCTCGCCCGCCTTTTTCGCCAGCCGCTCGGCGAGTTGGCCGTCGAGGTAGCTGTCGATCACCGCCGGGTGGATGTAGCTCTTGCGGCAGACGGCGGTCGTGTTGCCGAGTCGTTCGGCGACGCGCTCGACGGCGGCCAGGACGTTCTTTTTCGCCTGTGCCTCGGTGTCGAACGTCTCGAACTCCCGCAGCGCGGTGGCGGCCAGCACGGTGCCGGCCCAGGTGCGGAAGTCCTTGGCGGTAAAGTGTTGGCCGGTCACTTCCTGCAGGTAATCGTTCACCGCCTCGCTGTCGACCTCCACGACGGCGCCGTCTTCGTCGAGGTAGGAGAAAAGGTGCTGGCCGGGCAGGTCCTCGCAGGCGGCGACGATTTTGGCGAGCTTGGCGTCGGTCAAATCGATCTCGTGCTCGACGCCGGATTTGCCCTTGAACTCGAAGCGGACGCGGCTGCCGGTGACCTCGGCGTGGCGGTTGCGGAGGGTGGTCAGGCCGTAGGAGCCGTTCTGCTCGGCGTACTCCTCGTTGCCGACGCGGATGAGGGTCTTCTCCATGACGGCGACCACGGCGGCGAGGACTTTCTCGCGCGGCAGGCCGCGCTTGCGGAGGTGCTGCCCGACGGTTTTCCGCAAACCGGGCAGGGCTTGGGCGAAGTCGATGACGTGCTCGTACTTCTCGACGTCGCGGGCGGCGCGGTAGGTTTCGTGGTAGCGGTACTGCTTGCGGCCGCGGTCGTCGCGGCCGGTGGCCTGGAGGTGGCCGAGGGGGTCGGGGCAAATCCAGACCTTCTTGTAGGCCGGCGGGACGGCGAGGGCGTTGAGGCGTTTGATCTGGGCCTTGTCGGCGATTTTCCGGCCGGCCGGGTCGCGGTAGAAGAAGCCCTTCCCCGCGCCCTTGCGGGTGATGCCCGGCGAGTCGTCCGAAACGTAGCGCAGGCCGGCGGCCTCGGCGGTCTCCCGGCTGTCCTGCTCGACGGTGGTCAACTCCTCGTCGATATGGGTTGGGTCGTTGGGACTGCGATTCATGCCGCAGTGTAAGCCGCTGGCGGGGGCCGGTCGCATCGGTAGGATGTCGGCCATGCCGCGCCCGACGTTCGCCCGATTTTCGCTCCTGCTGGTCCTGCTGCTGCCCGCCCTGGCGCGGGCGGATTTGGCGGCCGACGTGGACGCGGCCCTCGCGCCGGCGGCGGTGGCGTCGGCGGACGTGGGCGTGGCGGTCATCGCGCTGGGCGACTCGCCGGCGGCGGACAAAACCATCGTTTCGCGGCAGGCGACCAAGCCCCTCGTGCCCGCCAGCAACCTGAAATTGGTCACGACCGGCACCGCCATCAAGCGCCTCGGGGCCGACTTCACCTTCCGCACCGCCCTCGCCGTCCGCGACAAGGACGTCGCGCTGATCGGCGACGGCGACCCGACGCTGGGCGACGCGGAATTATTGAAACCCCTCGGCTGGGATGCGCAGACGGTCTTCGCCCGCTGGGCCGACACGCTGCGCGAGCGCGGCATCACCTCGGTGTCGGCGGTGCGGGTGGACGACTCGATCTTCGACGGCGTGCTATTCCACCCGAACTGGCCGGTGAACCAGGCGAGCAAGAGCTATGTGCCGCAGGTGGCGGGCATCAATCTGAACGCGAACGTGCTGGACTTTTACCTGTCGGCCAACGGCCCCGGCGAGGTGGTGGATTACCGTACCGAGCCACCGACGGAGTACGCGACGGTGGCGAACAGTTGCGTCTACG
Organism: Tepidisphaeraceae bacterium; assembly: GCA_965260985.1. GTDB lineage: Bacteria > Planctomycetota > Phycisphaerae > Tepidisphaerales > Tepidisphaeraceae > CBDHCE01. The sequence continues at coordinate 172,799 of CBDHCE010000007.1, forward strand.
GCGATCGGAACGCGGTGGTGCTGGGCCGGACGCTGGGGACGAACCGGATCGTGCTGGGGGGCGAGACGAACGCGCGCGAGACGTCGGCGCTGCAGGTGACGGTGGACGACCCGCCGCTGTACGCCGGCACGGTGCTGGCCGAAACGCTGCGGCGGCGGGGGGTGGACGTCGCGGGGCCGGTGAGCCGCGACCGGACGGTGCGCGACGCGATCAAGAGCGGCAAGGGCGGATGGAAGGTCGTGGCGGTTTTGGAGACGCCGCTGGGCACGGTGCTGGGCCGGCTGAACAAGGACAGCATGAACCTGTACGCCGAGGCGTTGTGCAAGCGGATCGGCGCGGCATCGACCGGCAAGCCGGGGTCGTGGGCGAGCGGCACGGCGGCGATGGGGGCGTTCCTGCGGTCGATCGGCGTGCCGGCGGCGGAGTTCAGCTTCGACGGCGGGTCGGGCCTGAGCCGCGAAAATCGCGTCAGCGCCTCGGCCCTGGCGGCGGTGCTGGCGGATGCCTATCACGGGCCGCACGCGGACCTGTTCTTCAACAGTTTGAGCGTGGCCGGGACCGACGGGACGCTGCGCAACCGCTTCGGCGCCGCCGGCCACGCGGCGCTGCGCGGGCGGGTGTTCGGCAAGAGCGGGTACATCAATAACGTCTCGACGCTGAGCGGCTACCTGCACGGCCGCGACGGGCGGTGGTACGCCTTCTCGGTGCTGATGAACGACGTGACGGACGTGGGCCGGGCGAAGTGGGCCCAGGAGGCGGTGGTGGCGGCGGTGGACAAGGCGAGCGGGGGGTGAGGCGTGGTGCGTGGTGCGTGGAAAGATAAGACAAGCCGGTGTCTGAGCCGAAGGCGAAGAACCGGATACGTTTCGGTTTCGGACGGTTCTCGAACTCCGAACGCATCCGGGTCTTCGCCTTCGGCTCAGACGCCGGCTTGTTCCGGCCCATCGAGACACCTCAAATCCTCACGCACCACGCACCACGCACCACGCACCACGCACCAGACTCACAACTCCGCCATCGCCTGCTGGAGGCGTCTGACCTCGTGGACGGCCATGCCGCCGAGTTTGGGGATCGCCGACGCCATGTGCGGCACCACCGCGTGGCCCGCGCCGAGGCGGGCGGCCTCGCGGAGGCGCATCTCCAACTGCGGCACCGGCCGGACCTCGCCGCCGAGGCCGATCTCGCCGAGCGCGACGGTGCCCTGCGGCATCGGCCGATTCGTGTGGGCCGAGGCGATGGCGAGCGCGACGGCCAGATCAATTGCCGGCTCGACCACCTTCACGCCGCCCACGACGTTGACGAAAACGTCCTCCGCCGCCAGCCGCAAATCGGCCCGCTTCTCCAGCACGGCGATGAGCATTGCCACGCGGTCGGACGAGACGCCGGAGACCCGCCGCTTCGCCGCCCCGATCACGCTGCCGGCCGTCAGCGCCTGGACCTCGACGAGCAGCACGCGGCTGCCCTGCACGGCGGCGGTCAGGACGGTGCCGCTGGGCGGGTTGCCGCCCTCCTTTCCGCCCAATCCGTAGGCTTGGACGAAGAGTTTGCCAGGGTCGCGGACCTCCTTCATCCCGCCGCCGGTCATCTCGAAGAGGCCGATCTCGCTGGTGCTGCCGAAGCGGTTTTTGACGCAGCGGACCACCCGGTGCGCGTGGAAGCGGTCGCCCTCGAAGTAGACGACGGTGTCGACGATGTGCTCGATGATCTTCGGCCCCGCCAGCGTGCCGGCCTTGGTGACGTGGCCGACGAAGATCACGCTCACGCCCCGGCTCTTGGCGAGGTAAACGAGGTCCATGCAGCAGTCCCGCAACTGCGTGACGCTGCCTGGGGCGGCGGGCAAGTCGGGCTTGTAGATCATCTGGATCGAGTCGATCACCACCACGTCGGCGGCGGTTTTGTCGATCTGGTGGACGATCCGCTCGACGTTCGTCTCGGCCAGCACGAGCAGGTCCGTCGGCTTGCCGGCGAGCTCCAGCCGCTCGGCGCGAAGCTTGGTCTGCCGGGCCGATTCCTCGCTGGTGACGTACAGCACCTTCATCGCCGGCCGCGGCGGCTTGCCGCTTCGCAAAGAATCGTTGCCCGTCGCGCCCAACGCATGAGCGACCTGAAGCAGCAGCGTCGATTTCCCGATCCCCGGCTCGCCCCCAACGAGCGTCGCGCTGCCCGGCACCAGCCCGCCCCCCAGCACGCGGTCGAACTCGCCGATGCCCGTGGCGACGCGCGGCATGTCGTCCGACTCGATCGAATTGACGGGCAGCGCCTCCGCACCGTGGGCGAAGGAGCCGACGCCCGATTTGGGGCTTGACTCCAGACCTGCAGGTCGGGGCTTTCGGGCGTCTGGGGTGGGTTCCTTATATTCCTGGAGGGCATCCCAGGTGCCGCAGTCGGGGCACTTGCCCATCCACTTGGGGTGAACGCTGCCGCAGTGGTTGCAGAGGAACTGGGTACGGACCTTTGCCATCGACGCATTCTAGTGAGGATGCAGGCCCGAACGCAACCCGAACTTCCGCGCGTGAAAAAGGACCGTTAGCCGCGAGTGCTTTTCCTAGCGAACACCACGAAATACGCATCGCTCCGCGCGGCCCGCACAAGTTGGTATACTCGGGACTTCTCGAACAGGAGCACCCCGATGATCTTGGCCGACGTCCCCAGGCAGGCCGATCAAGCCCTTAACGTCCTTACCCCCGAGCAGGTGGCCGATTACCGCGAGAGGGGCTACTTGCGCATCCCCCGCGTCTTCACCCCCGTCGAGACCGCCGAGCTGGCCGAGCACCTCGACTGGGTGATCGGGCACTGGGCGATCCGCGACGCCGGCTGGTCCGGCCCGTGGCGGAAGCAGTACATGGACGCCGCGACGGAGAGGAAGAGCCAGCTCATCGCGCTGCACGACCTGCACTACTACTCCGACGCCTGGGCGCGGGCGGTGCTGAACCGCCGGCTGGCGGGGGCGATGGCGGACCTGCTCGCCCCCACGCCGGCCGTCGAGCTGCACCACAGCACGCTGCACGTCAAGCCGCCCGAGGCCGGCCACCCCTTCCCGATGCACCAGGACCTCGCCTTTTACGACCACGCCGATGATCGGTATGTCGACGTGCTGGTCCACCTCGACGACACCTGCCACGCCAACGGCGAGATCCGATTTTTGGAGGGCAGCCACAAGCTCGGCCGGCTGGAGCACGTCACGCGCGACGAGCGGGGCAACGGCTGCACGCCCCACCTGCCGCCGGAGGATTATCGCCTGTCGGACACCGTGCCGGTGCCGGCCGAGGCGGGCGACGTGGTGGTGTTCAACATTCTGACCGTCCACGGCAGCCACATGAACACCACCGACCGCGCCCGCCGGCTGGTGCGCGTCGGCTACAAGCACCCGGACAACGCGCAACTCTCCGGCCAGAGCCAGAATCGCCCCGGCTGGATCGCCTGGGGCCGCCGCGAGAAGGGGCCGGGGCGGGCGGCGCCGTATCCGCAGGGGTGTTGATCGTTAAGAAGCGGGTGAGCGACGAGGGATGAGCGGGTGAGGTAGAAGAACGTCAATCCTCCTCACCCGCTAATCCCTCACCCGCTCCCCCCTGACCCACCTATCGACAACACGCCACAAGCCGCTATAATGCCGTCCACTCGCCCGGGTGGCGGAATTGGCAGACGCACTACCTTGAGGTGGTAGCGCCCACAAGGCGTGCTGGTTCGAATCCAGTCTCGGGCAATACGGGGGCGGGCTGGCGGGCGACCCGGTGGGGTCGCCCGCTCGCGTTTGTGGCTCCGGCGGCCGGTGGCCGTCGGGAGGTTGGCAGGCCGCTGGCGCGCCGCCGGCGGGTTCTTTGGCAAAGTCGCCGCCGTCGGTCATAATGGCCGGGCACCCGCCGCCTTACCGAGCAAATGACCATGGACTCCCCCGAACAGTGGCTCGCCGACGCCGACGTGGACCCCGCGACCCTCCGCCCGCTGGTGGATTTGGGCCGGGGCCGGATCGCCTACCTCGTCAGCGTGCCGGTGAAGGACGCGGTGGAGGCGTGGGAGCGGCTGCGGCGGTTCACGGCGCGCAGCGGCTACTTCCCGTGCGTGCTGGGGGCCGACGACTTCGGCGACGAGCCGGAGTTCGACGGCCAGACGCCCGCCGACGCCGACGCCGACCTCGCCCAGGGCGCGCTGCTGGACGTGGACCAGTGGCTGGCCGAGCGCCGCGCCGACCAGGAGGCCGAGGCCGAGGAGGCGGAGCTCGTCCTGCCGACCCGCGACAACCCCGGCGACTGGGACCCCAAGGCCGCCAAAAAGGCCCCGCCACCGTTCGCCTTTCCGAAGGAGCTGGCGAAGCTGGGCAAAACCGCCGCCCTCGCGCTGGTCCCCAGCCGCAGCGGCTACGACGTGCCGGCGATGCTGGGCTTCGGCGGGTTCAACGACTGCCCCGAGCCCGCCGAACAGTCGGCCGTGCTGAAGCGGTGGCAGGAACGCTACGGTGCCCAGCCGGTTTTCCTGCACGTCGACACGCTGGAACTGAAGATCACCCGCCCCCCGGCCGACCGCGACGAGGCGATGAACCTCGCGTGGGAGCAGTACCTGTACTGCACCGATCTGCTGGAGACCCACGGCACCGTGGCCGAACTCGCCGCCCACCTGATGGGGGCGGAGCGGTGGCACTTCTGGTGGGATTGAGGGGTGGAGCGTAATTGGCCGCTAGCGAAGGAGAAGTCATGCCTGCCGCACAGTTCGAGTCGTTGGAGTCGCGCCGCCTGCTCGCCGCGTCGGCGGTGTTGGCCGACGGGGTGCTGACCGTCACCGGCACCGAGGGGCGGGACGTGATCGAGCTGTACCAAATTCAGAAGCAGCCGCTTTACACCATCTTCGACCGGGCCGCGGGCGGGGGCAGCGCGGGGGCGGACGCCCCGTCCGACTTCGTCCGCGTCGGCGTGAACGGCGAATTCCTCGGCGACTTCGACTACGCGCTCGTGAAGGGCCTGAAGGTCAACGCACTCGGCGGCAGCGATGCGGTCGCCCTCGACAAGCTCACGCCCGGCACCCTTCACGCGGACACGCGGTTCGAGCAGGCCACCCTCCTCGGCGGGCTGAAACTCCCCTCCACCGTCGAGGGCGGGGCCGGGAATGACACCCTCTACGGCGGCGGCGGGGCGGACGTGCTCGTCGGCGGGGCGGGCGATGATGTGCTGATCGGCGGCAAGGGGTCGGACCTCGTCAGCGGCGGGGCGGGGCGCGACAAACTCTACGGCAACGAGGGGAACGACACGCTCGAGGGCGGATCGGGCAATGACGGCCTCAGCCCCGGCGCAAGCGGCGATCGGGTCTCCGGCGGCACCGGCACCGACACGGCGGACTACGGCTACGCGACCGACGCGGTCATCATCGACCTCGGCCGGGTGGACCGCACCGGCGGCGGAACCGTGCCCGAGTTCATCGCCGTGCCCGGCGTCGGCCTCTCGGGCCGGGCGGTGCTGACCTATCCGCTCGCGCCCAACGGGCGGGACGGCGGCGTCGATGACGACGCCATCGCCGCCGACGTGGAGAACGCCATCGGCGGCGCGGGGTCGGACCTGATCTACGGCAACGACTCGGACAACGTGCTCGTCGGCGGCGCGGGCGACGATTCGATCTGGGGCGGCCAGGGCCTCGACGCCCTCTACGGCGGGGCGGGCAGCGACGTCCTCTACGCCTTCGACAACAACAGCCCCGGCTACTTCAGCGTCGGCGTGAACCGCCCCCAGCCCGGCACCGACCGCGTCCACGGAGGCGGCGGCGGACGCGACCGGGCGATCGTCGATCTGTTCGACTCGACGGAGAAAATCGACTCGCTGGAACTCCTCCGCGGCACCGGGCCGAGCTGAGGCGGGCGCGTGGTGCGTGAAGAGGGGTGAGCGGGCGAGCGGGCGAGCGGGCGAGCGGGTGAGCGGGTGAGCGGGTGAGCGGGTGAGCGGGTGAGCGGGTGAGTTTGCAGACGGATACATAAGCCGAAGGCGATGGCCCGGATTCTTCGCCGCTTGCGGCTTCGCAAAGAAACGCAATCCGTCACCGCTCCAAAGAATCCGGGCCTCCGCCTTCGGCTCAAACACCGACATGTCCCGACCCGCTCACCCGCTCACCCGCTCACCAACTCACCCGCTCAACCCTCTTCACGCACCACGCACCACGCACCACGCACCACGCACCATAACCCCCATGCCTGCCACCCTCATCGACGGCCTCGCCCTGTCCGACGTCGTGAAGGCCGACGTGCGGGTCCGCGCCGCGGCGGTGAAGGCCGGCGGCCGGCCGGTGCGGCTGGCGGCGATCCTTACCGGCGACTCGCCCGCGGGCCGCCTCTACGCCGACAAGCAGGCGGAGAGTTGCCGGGCCGTCGGCATCGATTACGACCTGCACGCCCTGCCGGCCGACGCGCCGTTCTTGCGGATCAGCGACCTGGTGCGCGAGTTGAACGCTTCGCCGCACGTCACCGGCATCATGGCCCACCAGCCGCTGCCGGCGGGGGTTGACCCGATCGCCGTGCAGTACCTGATCGACCGGAAAAAAGACGTCGAGGGCGTGAACCCCGCGAACATCGGCTACGTCGTCTACGGCCAGACCCGCATCGCCCCCTGCACCGCGGCGGCGTGCATGGAGTTGATCGACTCCACCGGCATCGACCTCGCGGGTGCCGAGGCGGTGGTCGTCGGCGCCAGCGAGATCGCCGGCAAGCCCGCCGCGCTGCTGCTGACCCAGCGGCGGGCGACCGTCACGCTCTGCCAGAAGGAGACCCGGCACCTCGACGAGCACACGCGGCGCGCCGACGTGCTGGTGGTGGCGGTGGGCCGGCCGAACCTGATCCGCGCCGAGCAGGTGAAGGCCGGCGCGTGCGTGATCGACGTCGGCATCAACCGCGTGACGACCTTCAGCGGCAAGAAAGTCACGGTGGGCGACGTCGATTTCGATGCCGTGCGGCTCAAGGCCGGCCACCTCACCCCCGTCCCCGGCGGCGTGGGGCCGATGACCGTGGCGATGCTCCTAAGGAACACGGTCCGGGCGGCGGAGGCGGGGTGAGCCGTGGCACGCGCGTCCCGCCAGCGCAGACAATCTATCTGGAGCAGCACGGGCGGGGCACCCGTGCCACGAGGGAGCGATGAATTTCAACGAACCGAAGCCTGACGCGGCCGACCTCCCCCGGCGCTGCGCCGCGTGCGGCTACGCCCTCGACGGCCTGCCGGCGGCGGGGCGGTGCCCGGAGTGCGGGGCGGACTTCGACTTCACGGGCGGGCGGGTCGTGCTGTTCGGTTGGCGGCGGGGGTGGGGGCCGGACAAGCCCAGAATCTTCTGGGCCTGCGCCTACAGCCTGTTGTATGGCTGTCTCGCATTATTAACTATCATGAGGAATCCGTCAGACCACAAGTCATACCTGATCGCCACAATGGCATTTGGATTGACCGCCATCTGTTTTTTCTTTTGGCGTCAGTTTAAGAATTGCGCCACCGTCCCTCCCTCGCGGGCGCAGCTTGGCCCCGACGGATTTGGCATGGGTGATGGTAAACTGCCGGTGAAACTACGGACGTGGGGTGGCAAAACTCGAATCGACCTATATGCCCCGATGTCGCTGGCGCGGGCGCTGGGTCAGACGGTAAATCCGGTTCGGCGGCATCGCTTGAGCCTGCGGCCGCCAAAGGAGCTTGAATCGCCGCGGGACGTCGCTTGGTGGAAGTACGGCGGGCTGATTGACGAACAGTCCTATCAGTTCGATCCGTCGCGCGGCAAACTGCACTTCGCGTTCGACGCCACCCCCGCCCAAGCCGACGCCCTGCACCGCCGGCTGACGGCTTGGCGCGACGCCGCCAAATACGCCGATGCTCAGGCGTGAATCGCCCGCTTGTCCGCCGCCAGGGCGGCCTCCTTAATCGCCTCCGGCAGGGTCGGGTGGGCGTGGAAACTCCGCGCCAAATCCTCCACGCTGCTGGCGAACTCCATTGCCACGGTGCATTCGGCGATCATGTCGCTGGCGTGGGCGGCGAGGATGTGGATGCCCAGGATGCGGTCGGTCTTCGCGTCGCCGATGACCTTCACCGAGCCCTCGGTCTCGCCCATGCCCTTGGCCCGGCCGTTGGCGGAGAGGGGGAACTTGCCGACCTTGATGCCGTGGTCGCCGGCGAGCCGCTTCGCCTCCTCTTCGGTCACGCCGACCTGGGCGAGCTCCGGGTGGGTGTAGACGACGCTGGGGCAGGCCTTGTAGTTCACGTGGCCGTGGCCGCCGGCGATGATTTCGGCGGCGGCCACGCCCTCCTCCTCGGCGTTGTGGGCGAGCATGATCCGCCCGATCGCGTCGCCGATCGCGTACACGCCGTCAGCCGTCGTGCGGAAGTTGTCGTCGACCGGGATGAAGCCCTTTTTGTTCGCCTCGATGCCGACCGCCGCCAGCCCCACGTCGGCCGTGGCGGGCTTGCGGCCGACGGCGACCATCACCTTGTCGCCGACGATGGTTTCGACCTTGTCCCCCTCCTTGTACGTCACCTTCACCCGCCCGCCGTCGGCCTCGGCCTTCTGGGCAGCGACGCCGAACTTGAACGTGATGCCCTGCTTGGTCAGCAACTTCTGCAGCGCCCCGGCCATCTCCGCGTCGCTCGCCGGCAGGATGCGGTCCATGAACTCCAGCACGGTCACGTTCGCCCCGAGGCGGTTCCAGACGCTACCAATCTCCACGCCGATGTAGCCGCCGCCGACGAGGATTAAATCCTTGGGCACCTCCTTCAGGTCGAGCGCGTCGGTGCTGGAGAGGACGTGCGTGCCGTCGAACGGCAGGCCGGGAATCTCGATCGGCGAGCTGCCGGGGGCGAGGAGGATGTTCTTCGCGCCGTAAGTCTGCTTGGCTCCGTCGGCCGCCTCGACCTCCACCCTCCCGCCGCCGACCAGCCGGCCGTGGCCCTTGAGGTGGGCGATCTTGTTCTTCTTGAAGAGGAACCCCACGCCACCGGTCAGGGCGTTGACGACTTCCTGCTTGCGCTTCATCATCTGCCCAAGGTCGATGCTGAGGCCCTCGACGCCGATGCCGTGCTTCTTGAAGTCGTTCTTGGCCGCGTAGTAGCGTTCGGACGAATCGAGCAGCGCCTTGGAGGGGATGCAGCCGACGTTCAGGCAGGTGCCGCCGAGGTATTCCCGCTCGACGCAGGCGGTCTTGAGGCCGAGTTGCGCACAGCGGATGGCGGCGACGTAGCCGCCGGGGCCGGCGCCGATGAGGATCACGTCGAAGTCGTTGTCTGGCATGGGGTCTGGCATGGGACCGCAATGGTAGGCGTCCGGCCGGTGAGATTCGGGGGCTTTACTGCCCCGGCCGGTTCGTAAATAATGGTGCAGCCAGATGACCCTTCACTGAAAACGGAGCCCCCCGATGTCGACGATCCCGCGCCGCCCGCTCGCCGCCCTTGCCCTGCTGCTCGCCGCCGCCCTCGCCGCGCCCGCCGCCCCCGCGTCCGCCGACCCGATCGTCGCCGGCCACCTGGAGAAGGGCGACCGCGTGGCGGTCCTCGGCGACTCGATCACGGAGCAGAAGAATTACTCCGTCGTGCTCGAGGAATACCTGCTGATGTGCAAGCCCGTGGCCGACGTGCAGACCGCCCAGTTCGGCTGGAGCGGCGAGACCACCTGGGGCTTCAAGGGCCGCATCAAGCAGGACGTGCTCTGGTTCAAGCCCACCGTCGCCACCGTCTGCTACGGCATGAACGACGGCGGCTACCAGAAGCTCGACCCGAACCGGCTGAAGGATTACGTCGAAAGCACGAAGGAAATCGTGCAAAAGCTCAAGTCCGGCGGCGTGCGGCTGATCGTGCTGACCGGCCCGAGCCCGGTGGACACCGACGCCTACCACGGCGGCGACCGCGAGGGGGCGAAGGTCTACAACCAAACCCTCGGCGCCCTCAACGCCGCCGCCGGCCGGATCGCCAAGGAGCAGGGGCTGGCCTTCGCCGACCTGCACACCGTGATGTCCGACGCGATGGTGCGGTTCAAGCAGAAGCACCCCGGCACCACCCTCGCCGGCGGCGACGGCGTCCACCCGGACAACAACGGCCACCTCGTCATGGCCTACGCGATCCTCAAGGCCCTCGGCTGCGACGGCAACCTCGGCTCCGTCACCGTCGACCTCAAGGCCAACACCGCCACCGCCAAGGGGGGCCACAAGGTGCTGTCGATGAAGGGCGGGGCGGTGGAGGTCGAGAGCACCCGCTACCCCTTCATCTTCGCCAACGGCCCGGGCGACACGCTCGGCCAGCAGGCGGGCCTCGACGCGGTGCCCTTCAACGCCGACCTCAACCGCTACACGCTCGTTGTCACCAACGCCCCGTCGAAGCGGCTGCGCGTGACGTGGGGCCGCGAGAGCAGGGAGTTCGACGCCGCCGACCTCGCCAAGGGCATCAACCTCGCCGCCGAGTTCATGGGCGACAGCCCGTTCCGCGCCCCGTTCGAGAAGGTCGACCGGGCGGTCCGCCAGCAGCAGAACTTCGAGACGCCGCTGACCAAGCAGTGGCTGCACGACGAGCCGCAGCGCGAGACCGTCTCGCCGGAGTTGAACAAGGCGTGGGAGCAGGCGGCGGAGGCGGGGATCAAGATCGACCGCCTGCTCCGCCAGGCCGCCGCCGACGCGGTGGAGCCGGTGCGGCACACGATCAAGATCGAGGCGGTTGGATAAATGATGCCGCGCGGGGCTTTCCCGTGGGGCTTTCCCCCGCCTCACACGCCCAGCATCAGCCGCGAGGGGTCTTCCAGCAGGTCCTTCAGGCGGACGAGGAAGCTCACGCTCTCCTTGCCGTCCACGAGGCGGTGGTCGTAGCTGAGGGCGACGTACATCATCGGCCGGATCTCGACCTTTCCGTCGATTGCCACCGGCCGCTGCTGGATCGTGTGCATCCCCAGAATCCCGCTCTGCGGCGGCGTGAGGATCGGCGTGCTGAGCAGGCTGCCGAAGACGCCGCCGTTGGTGATGGTGAAGGTCGCGCCGCTCATCTCGGCGATCGCCAGTTTGCCATCCCGCGCGGCGCCGGCGACGCGCTTGATCTCGCCCTCGATCTCGGCGAACGTCAGGTCCTGCACGTCCTTCAGCACCGGCACCGTCAGGCCGCGCTCGGTGCTGACGGCGATGCCGAGGTTGACGTAGTCGTGGTACACCATGTCGTCGCCGTCGAGGCTGGCGTTGACGCGCTCGAACTCCTGGAGCGCGACGCAGGTGGCGCGGCCGAAAAAGCTCATGAAGCCGAGGCCGACGCCGTGCTTTTTCTCGAACGGCTCCTTGTACTTCTTCCGCAGCGCCATGACCGCCGAGAGGTCGATTTCGTTGAAGGTCGTGAGGATCGCGGCCGTCTGCTGGGCCTGCACGAGGGTTTGGGCGATGCGCTTGCGGATTTTGCTCATCGGCACGCGGCGCGTCCGGTCGCCGGTGGAGACTCCGGCGGCTTGCGGCTTGGCGGGCGGGGCTTTGGGGGCGGACAGCGGCGGGATGACCTCCGACGGCACCGGCCGGGGCGGGGCGGCCTCGGGGGCGGCCACCTTCGGCGTCGGCGTGCCTGCTCGGGCGTCGACGTAGCCCAGCACGTCCTCCTTCGTCAGCCGGCCCGACGGCCCGGTGGCGGGGATGGCCGACGGGTCGAGGTTCCGCTCGGCCACGATCCGGCGGACGGCGGGGGAGAGGTCTTCCAGCACCGCCCGGCCGGCGGATGAGCCATTCCCGGTGGTCGCCTTGTGGGCCGCCTGGCCCGACGCCGCCGCCGCGCCGCCGTCACTTCGGGCCTCGGCCATCTCGGCCGGAGTCGACGCATCCTTCGGCTCGACCTCCGCCGCCGGCGCTTCCGCCGCCGGCGCGCCGGCCTTCGCCTCGGTGTCGATCGCGCCGATGGACTTGCCGATCTCGACGACATCCCCCTCCGCCGCCGCCTGCCTGCCCATCACGCCGGCGGCGGGGGAGGGGACGTCGACGTTCGCCTTGTCGGTCTCGAGCTCGCAGATCGCCTCGTCCGCCGCCACCGCCTCGCCCGGTTGCTTCAGCCACTTCAGCAGGGTCGCCTCGGTCACGCTCTCCCCGAGCGCGGGAATCTCAATGTCGATCAGGGCCATGCCGGCATGATAAGTGGCCCGCCGGCCAAGGCAAAGCCCCCGCCCCGCCCGCCGCGGGGTTATCGGCCGCGCCTGGCGAATTGACTTCAGCGCCGCCCGTTAATCCGCCCCCGATCCGGGTCGATACCAGTGTCAGCAGCCGGGGCCGGATGCCCCACCACTGTTGCTGATCTGATGATTCTCGGACGCAGAGGTTGAGACGTGCCGAACCCCCCGAGCCCCGCTAAACTGCTCCTCGCCGCCGCCCTCGCGGCCCTTGCCTCGGCCTCCACGGCGGCGGCGGACGTGGTGAAACTCGTCGGCGGCGACGTACTGACTGGCACCGTCTCGTCGCAGGATGACACCAACGTCGTGCTCGACAGCCCCGTGCTCGGCCGACTCTTCCTCCCGCGCCGCGACGTGGCGGGCGTGCAGATCGGCGAGGCGGCGCAACCCGATCAACCCGCCGGTCCGACGTCCCAACCCGCCACCAAGCCGGCCGAGACGGTGCCGCCGGAGGGCATCGCCGTCGCCCCCGGCAACACCGCCGGGCCGGCGGTCAAGAACGAGCCGAAGGGCCTGTTCGGCACGCCGCTGCTCAAGGGCTTCGCCAAGCAGGTCGACGTCGGCTTCAGCGGCGCGTCGGGCACCAGCGACACGCTCAACTTCTACGGCAAGTTCGGTGCAAATTACGCTGACGCCCGCGACCGCTGGTTGATCGACACGGCCTACTTCTACAGCACCGAGAACGGCCGGATGAGCCGCAGCGAGGGGCACGCGGAGGTCACCAAGGATTGGCTGGTGCCCGAGTCGCCGTGGTTCGTCTTCACCAAGAGCCGCTACGATTACAACGCCTTCGGCGACTGGCGCAGCCGCGTCACCCTCTTCGTCGGCCCCGGCTACGAGTTCTTCAAGACCGACCGCTTCACCCTCATCGGCCGCGTCGGGTTGGGCGGCAGTTACGAGTTCGACGGCGACAACCCCGCCGGCCTGAAGCCCGAGGGCCTGCTGGGCCTGGAGGGCACCTACAAACTCACCGAGCGGCAGTCGATCTCCTTCAGCAGCACCCTCTTCCCAATCCTCGACGAGTTCGGCCAGTCGCGCAACCGGGCGGAACTGTCCTACAACTATAAAATGACCGACCACCTCAGCCTGAAGTTGGGGCTGGAGAATAACTATGCGAGCCGGACGGAGGGGGACGCGCAGCACAATGAGCTGAAGTATTACGGGGCGGTCGTGTACTCGTTCTAACTGACTATAAGAATTGCCGCTTGCGGCTTCGCAAAGAAATCTCTTCTCTGCGAAGCCGCAAGCGGCAATAGTAAAACAGAGCGGGCTACGAAATCTTAGACTTCGCATCCTCCTTCGCGCGCTCGGCCGTCTGCTTCGCATCCTGCCCCTTGGACTTGGCGTCCGACGCGAGGTCGTCCTTCGCGTGCTGCGCCTCATCCTTGGCCGTCTGGGTGGCGGTTTCGACGACGTGCTTCACCTTGTCGACCAGCCCGCCGGGCGTGGTGCCGGCCTGGTCGGCCGACTTGGCGGCGGCGTCCTTGGCGTCCTTCGCGGCGGACTTCACCTCGTCGCCGGCGTGCTTGACGGACTCGACCAGCTTGTCGGCGGTGAAGCCGTGCTTTTCGGCCTGGTCGGCTGCGGCGTCGGCGAGTTGCTTGGCCTGCTGCTTGAGCTGGTCCGGCGTCAGGCCCTGCTTCTTCGCCTCGTCCACCGCCGACTCGTAGGTGGCCTCGGCGACGTGCTTGGTCTCCTCCCAGGCGTGGCGGCCGAAGTCGGCGGCATCGCCCTTGAGCTCGTCGGAGTAGTCGCCGAACAGCTCGTCCTCACGCCGCGTCCGCGGGACCAGCAGGCCCGCCAGCAGCCCGGCGGCCAGGCTGGCGACGCCGACGGCGACCGGGTACTCGCGCATCGCGTCGTCAAACCGGTCGCGGCTGTAGGCGTAGCCCTTCTGCGTCTTGCGCAGCGACGCCTCATACGCCTGCCGCGACGTGCGGCCGGTGTAGGACGCGGCCGACGAGGCGGCATCGCGCGCCTGTCCGGCGTAATCGCCCGCCGCATCGCGTGCGGTGCCGGCGTAATCCGAGGCGGTGTCGGCAACGCTGGAGGCGACCCCCTTGGCCTTGTCGACCAAGCCGCCCGCGGCGTCGGCGGCGGTTGAGCCGAGGCCGGCCGCCTTGTCCCTAGCCGTCGACGCCGCGTCGGACGCCTTTCCGGCAAGGTTGGACGCCGCGCCCGACGCCTTGCCCGCCGCGGAGGAGGCCGCATCCTTCGCCGCCGCGACCTTGCCGCCTGCGGAGGAGCCGGAGGAGCCGCCCAACTGGCCCTCATATCCTTTGCCGTAGGTGGCGCGGTCGTAGGGCTGGCCGGTCCGGGCGTCGACGTAGGAGCCGGAATACATCTCCGGCTCGTCCTTCCAATTCTGATATCGCGCCTTGGCCTTCAGGAGCTTGTCGTCATCGCTTTCGAGGAACAGCCACGCCGCCCCGGCCGCCATGAGCACGGCGGGCAGCGGGTGCTGGCGGAGCTTTTTCAGCACGGCCGAGCCGGCATCCTTCACGAAGTCCGTGCTGGTCGAACCGGACGACTCGCCGGCCGCTGTGGCGGTCGAACCCGATCCCTTGCGGCCGAAGTAGTCGAGCGCGTCGTCCAGCAGGTGCCGGGGCTGGAGTCGGGCGGCGAGGGCATCGACGGTGTCGTCCATCTCCGAGCGGGTCTCGGCGATGTCGCTCTTGATCCGGCCGCTGGTGGCGTCCGACGGGTAGGGGGGCGGCGGCGGGGCGACCGGCTTGGCGGTGGCGGTCGGGGTCAGCTTGTTTTGTTCTTGAGCCATTCTTTGTTCTCCTGGAGGCTGGCGACGGTTTTCTCCGGCACGGCCGTTGCGTTTTTGAGGGTGGTCACGCCCTTCTGGTAAAGGACGTAGCCGATGATGGCGATGACGAGGCCGACGATGGCGTAGCCGATCGCGCCGGCCATCCACGTGCCGATGCTCGGCAGGACGTGGAAGAAGATGCCGCTGACCACGTTGGCGACCGCCAGCAGCAGGAAGATCCCGCCGATGAGGGCCACCGCCGCGCCGGCCGCGACGTAGGCGGCGTTGGTGGCGAAGGTCGAGACCTTCTCGCCGATCTCTGTTTTGGCGAGTGCGACTTCCTGTCGCACCAGCATGGAGGACTCGTCGCGCAACTCTTTGAGCAGGTCCGCCAGGGACCGCTCGTCGCGGACCGGCGGATCCGAGTGGGCCGCTCGGGGCGGCATCGGGGGCGGGACGGTATCGGGGTGGTTGACGATATCCATAGTTAATGCACCTCGCCCTTCAACCCGGTGGTGGCGGGGGTGGAGACCGCCGAGGCGTGGCCGGCGGTGGAGCCGGCGTCATAGTCGGTCATGCCCGCGCCGGTGGTCGCGCCGCCGCCGGTGGCGGGGGGGAAGTCGGTGCGGTCTGGCTCGGGGCTGGTGAGGCCGACGGGGGTGCCGGGCATTTCGCGGTTGTACTCGCGCCGCGCGCCGGCGGCATTCACCGCCGAGTCCTCCTCCGGCGTGTAGGCGTAGCGCGAGGTGCGGGTGCCGACGCCGGGGTTCGGCCGGTAGGTCGACCCGCCGCTGTTGGATTCCGGCGCGGTGGCGTTGTGGCTGGCCTTGAGGAACCGCCCGGCGGCGAGGCCGGCGATGAACAGGCCGCCGAGACCCCACTCCGGCCGCTTGCGGATGAAGCCGCCGAGGTCGTGGAACAGATCGGCCGGCTGGCGGTCGCGGAGGTAATCGCGCGCCTGCTCGACGGCGTTGGCGGCCCCGTCGGCATAGCCCGCGAGGGCCTCGTCATTCTCCTCGTGCAGCGACGCGGCGGCCTTGCGGATCGCGCCGGCAACGCCGTCGATCTGGTCGGCGGCCTTGGTCTTCTGGTCGCCGACGAGCTGCGTCACCTGCGCCTGCAACTGCGAGCCGGTCTGCTTCGCCTGCGACACGGCCTGGTCCTTCAACTCGGTCGCCTTCCGCTTGCCCTGGTCGAGGGCGTCGGAGGCGGCGTGCTTGGCGGAATCCACCGCGTCGGACGCGGCGTGCTTGGCCTGGTCGGCGGCGTCGGAGGCCTTGCCGGCGAGCTTGTCCTTGGCGTCCTTGGCCGCCTGCGCGGCCTTGTCGCCGGGCTGGCCGGACGGGTTAGTCGATGAGGCGGTCGCGGTGCCCGGCGTGGGCAGGCGTTTTTCGGTCGGGTCTCCGCCGACGGTCGGCGGGGTGGGGGAATCCATGCGTCACTCCTTCGTGTTGATGCGGGGTACGCGGTGCATCACGCAAAAGGGGTGCCGCGGGCGGTGGGGGATATGGAATGTGACGAATATCAGGGAAGTCGGGCGGATATCTGTCCGCCAGGTCGGCAGAAAGCCCTAAAGGTGCGACAGGTTGTCAACACCATTAACCGTGGGCTTTCTTAATAGCCGGAGGCGGAAGCCCCGGTTTCTCCGTCGGGGAGGTGGTTTGTCCTTCGGGAGACGTTTCGACCCAAGAAACCGGGGCTTCCGCCTCCGGCTATTAAGGAAGGAGTGAGGGAAATTACGACACCCGCTCCCACGCCGGCCCGGAGGCGGCCTTATACATCGCGGCCATCACCTTGCTGCGGTAGGCGGCCTCCTTCGCGCCGACCAGTTCCGCCGGCTTGCCCTCCAGCGCGTCGAGGAACAAATCGAAGGCGTGCGGCAGCGCGGGCGGCAGGTCGGTTTTCTCGATATTTCCGTTCAACTTCATCGCCTCGCTCTTCACGATCAGGTCGCCGTTGAGGATCATCGCGTGGGCGTCGGTGCCGCTGACGAGCAGGCTGACGGGGTCGGCGCGGTCGACCCAGCCGGCGGCGAGGGTGCCGACGGGGCCGTCCTCGAACCGCATCAGGGCCTCGCCGCTCTCGTCGCAGCCGTAGCGGTTGGTCACGGGGTCGAGCTGGGCCGTGACGTCGGTGACGGGGCCGAAGAGCCATAGCAGCAGGTCGAGCGAGTGGGCGCCGAGGTCGCCGAACGCGCCGCAGCCGGCCTGGGCGGGGTCGGCCATCCAGCGCCACTCGGCGTCGAACCAGCCGGAGAGGGAGCCGCTGTGGCAGTTGCTCCCGCGGACGCGGCTGAGGGTGCCGAACGCGCCGTCGGCGACCATCTGCTTGACCCGCCGGACGGCCGGGTCGGACCGCATGAAGTAGCCGGTCTGGAACATCACGCCGGCTTTGTCGATCGTGTCGGCCATCGCGTCGGCATCGTCGCCGTTCATGCCCAGCGGTTTTTCGACGAACATCGGCAGCCCGGCGGCGGCGGCGGCGTCGACCAGCGGGCGGTGCCGGTCGGTCTCCGAGCAGATCACCACCGCGTCAACGCCGTCCAGCGCGTCGGACGGGTCGGCGACGGCATCGGCGCCGATCTCGCCGGCGCGGCGGGCGGCGCGGGCAGCGTCGTGGTCGTAGACGCGCTTGACCGCGAACCCGTCGCGGGCGCCCAGCCGCTTCAGGAAGCCGGGCGTGTGGATGTGGGCGACGCCGAGGAGGGAGACGGTGGGCATGGCCGGCATCCTAAGCGGCCGGCGGCCCTTTGACACGCCCGGTCGGCCGCGGTAACTTTGCGGGTCGGATTGCGGGGCTTTTTGAGACGTACCAACAACGAGGATGCCGTGACGAATTGGATTAAGCGCAAGGTGGCCGACCGCAGGCAGAGTTTCAACCGGAATGCCGGCCGCGTGCTGAACCGGGCGGTGGTGGAGGTGCTGGAGGAGCGCCGGCTGCTGGCGGCGCCGCAGTTCGACGCGATTGCGAACCAGACGGTGCCGATCGGCAAGACGATCCAGGTGCCGCTGACGTCGACCGACGCCGACGGCAACACGATCACCTACACCGCGGCCGACTCGACCGGGCAGCTCAGCACCTTCGTGCGGCCGCGCGACGGGACGTTCGTCGACATGACCGTGCGCGACTACGGCACGCTGGAGTTCCAACTGTTCGACGCCAACGCGCCCGACGCGGTGCGGCGGATCGTGGGGCTGGTCAACAGCGGGTTCTACAACGGCCTGACGTTCCACCGCGTGATCGACGGCTTCGTGATCCAGGGCGGCGACCCGAACGGCAACGGGACCGGCGGGCCGGAGTTCCGCTTCGACGACGAGTTCAACGCCTCCAACCTCTTCACCCAGCCCGGCACGCTGGCGATGGCGAACAGCGGCAAGGACACCAACGGCAGCCAGTTCTTCGTCACCGAGGGCACCCAGCGCGCGCTGGACTTCAACCACACGATCTTCGGCCAACTGGTGCGCGGGTTCGACGTGCTGAACAGCATCAGCGCGGTGCCGACCGACGCGAACGGCGCGCCGTCAACCCCGGTGGTGATCGACAGCGCCGAGGTCGTGAACAACCGCACGGACGGCGTGCTACAGATCCGCTCGACCGGCACCGCCGCCAACACCGACTCGGTGACGGTGACGGCGACCGACGGCACCGGCAACGCGGTGAGCCGCACCTTCAGCGTGAACTCCGTGGCCGACGGCGTGAACGACCCGCCGTTCCTGGGCCTGGTGCAGAACCAGACGACGGCGGTCAACACGCCCGTCTCGTTCGATTTGAGCAGCACCGACCTGGAGGGCGACGCGGTCCGCTACACCGTGGACGTGCTGGACCCGTCGATCGACCCCGCGCTGGACCCGACCGTGACCGAGGACGACGCGATCACCACGGCCCTCGGCGTCGCCACCGTAACGGCGGGCGGCCGCGTGACTTACACGCCCCCGAACGGCTACAGCGGGCCGGTGGATTTGCGCGTCCGCGTGGCGCAGGTCGGCGCGAGCGCACGCGGCAGCACGCCGGACCCCTATGACAAGCAGCGCATCCGCGTGGCGGTGGGCGACCAGCCGGTCGCCGTCAGCGGGGTGAACGTGGACGCGGCGCGGAACGTGAACATCAACCAGGCGGTGGTGGCGACGATCTTTGACCAGGACTTGGCGAGCAACCAGACCGCCTTCGCCGCGAACGTGGACTGGGGCGACGGGCTGGTGAGCCGCGGGGTGGACGGCGGGGTTTTCGTCGTGGCGACCGGCGCGCCGGGCACCTACAACGTCGTGGCGAGCCACACCTACAGCGACTTCATCGGCGGCGTGCCGCTGACGATCACGGTCAACGGCAACAAGGGCGTGCAGGCGACGGCGGTGGCGCGGGCGGAGGTCCGGCCCCTCGCCACGCTCGACCCGACCAGCCGCATCCTGTTCGTCAACGCCACCGACGGCCCGGACGTCGGCGGGCTGACCGGCGACGCGGCCACCAACACGCTGCGGGTGAACTTCAACGGCACCATCGAGGATTACCCGCTCGACGCCGTCGGCCGGATCGAGATTCAGGCCTACGGCGGAAACGATAACATCCAGCTCGGCGGCGGCGTCACCGACACCTACATCTTCGGCGATGATGGCGACGACTACCTCGTCGGCGGCAATGGGAACGACACCATCAGCGGCGGGTCGGGCAAGAACTTCCTCCTCGGCGGCGCGGGCGATGACCGCCTGCAGGGCAGCAACGGCCGCGATTACCTCGACGGCCAGGACGGCAACGACCGCCTCTACGGCGACCTCGACCGCGACCGCGACACCGGCCGCGGCGGCAATGACACCATCTATGGCGGCGCGGGCGCCGACAAGATCTTCGCCGGCGCGGGCAATGATTACATCGAGGGCAACACCAGCAATGATGCCATCCGCGCCGACTTCGGCAACGACACCATCTTCGGCGACCGCGGCCGCGACATCCTCGACGGCGGCCCCGGCACCAACCTCACGTTGCGGTCCGACCTGGACGACCCCGACGAGCTGCGCGCGAACAGCCCGCTTCTAATTAACATCACCATCGTAGACGAACTGGCGCGAATGCCGCGTCTGTTCTAGCGTCGAATCGGCAACTATGGAGAGTGCCGACCCCGTCGGTTAACAGGACAAACCACGAGCCTTCTAAGCTCGCACTGTGGGTTCGAGTCCCACCGGGGTCATAGTATTACCCTGCACTCCGTAGAACACGGCGGAACCCCCCGGCATTTGCTGGGGGTTTTTCGCTTCGGTCACGTCGGGTTGCGGGTCGGTGCGGCCGTGTTCCGCCGGGTGCTGCGCCGCTTTTTGCGCCGCTTCTGCGCCGCCGTCTTGCATAGTTCGCCCTTGCATAGTCGGGGCCTCCAGAGCCTTGGCAAAATGGGCGTCGGTAACTTGCAGGTAGTGGGCCTCGGCGATCTTCTCGGAGTTGCCGAGCCAGGCGGTCACGACGTGGCCGGGGTGCTGGTCGGCCAGTTCGGTCAGGCGCGTGCTGCGGAGGTTGATGAACGGCTTGGGCCACGGCACGAGGCCGGCGCGGGCGATGATGCGGCAGAACTGGGTGCGGAGGTTGCCGGCGGTCTGGCGGGCGCGGGGAACGGCGTAAACGGCACCGTCGGGGGCGAGGTCGTAGGCGTCGAGCAGGTGCGGGTGGAGGTCGGGGAAGAGGGGCATCACCCGGTCGCCGGTCTTGGTGGAGCGGACGAGGACGCTGCGGCGGTCCCAGTTCACGTCCTGCCAACGCAGCACCTTGAGTTCCGACGGGCACCGGACGCCGCCGAACCGGGCGAGGGCGACGATCAGCCGCCACTCGGCGTCGGGGCAGGCGTCGAGGACGCGGGCAATGTCGGCGCGGGAGATGTACCGCATCCGCGAGCGGTTGGCCTGCGAGCCGGCACGAACGTCGGAGAACGGGCTGTCGGCGGTCATGTGCCACTTCACTGCCCGTCTAAACACCTGCTTGGCGACCTTCACGCGCTTGGAGACGGTGGCTTCGGCGAGGCCGGCGGCGACGAGGGATTGCCGCCACTTCTCGGCGTCGAGGGGGCCGAGGTCGCGGACGGGGCGGGCGGGGCCGAAGAACGCGAGCAGACCGTCGGTGGTCTGGCGGTAGGTGGTCTCGGTGATCGGGCGGACGGAGGTGGCGGCGAAGAACTCCCGGTCGAGGTCGGCGAGGGTGGCGACCACTGGTGCGGAGCCGACGGGAAGGCCGGCCTTGGCGAGCTTGCTGCGGAGGGCACCGGGCAGGGCCGCGACCCAGCGGGAGGTTTCGTCGTCGGGGGGCTGCTGGGAGAGGAGCGCGGACACGAGCCGCTCGACACGGACCTTCACGGCGTCGGCCTGTTTAGACGCCATCTTGCCGAGGCGGACCGTGAGGCGTTTCCCGTCGATCTTGAACTGCAGGCGGCGGAATCCGCCGGGGTCGGAGGCGATGCTAGCCACGGTTCACCCCCGTGCTGCGCTCGATGTAGGCGAGGAGGTCGGATGGGGCGTAGCGGACGGACGCGCCGACCTTCACGCGGGGCAGTTCGCCACGCTTGAAGAGGTTGTAGACGTGCTTGGTACAGCAGCGGAGCATCCGCGCCGCCTCGGGTTCGGTGAGGAGCACGCGCGGCGGGGCGGGGGTGGGCTGCGGCGGGGCCGGGTCTGGGCAGTTCATGGCTTGACCTCCGGGTTGGGAACGGGACTGCCGGGGCGCTTGGCCCAGGCGTCGGCCATCTTGCGGATCGGCACGCTGATGTTGTTGATGATCCAGCCGTGATCCTGCACCGCCGACGTGACGAGCATGGCGGTCATCGAGGCGCGGGTGTGCCCGAGCTTCGCCGCCATCTCGTCGATCTTGCGGATCGTGTCGTCATCGAGGGGAATCTGGACGCGCTGCTGTCGCTCTTTGTCTGCCATCGCTGTGTCTCCTGCCGTAGCGTACCGAGGTTGACGTCGTTGTCAAGCGCTGCATCCGTTATCCTGTGGTTGATTGAAACTATGGGCGGCGGCTTCGCCGCCGCCCACCCGCCCTCCGCTGCCGGGTCGCTCCGGGCGGGCGGGCGGCGGCGAAGCCGGTCATCGGGGGTGAAACAGGGGGGAACGAACGGGAACCGGCCCGACGCGGCCGTTTAGACGCCGGGGCAAAGACCCCCCGCCACCGACATGATGATGGGTAGCTCCGGGCCGGGCGGCCTCAAGAACAAAATCGACAATCCGCCCGGCACGGCCCCGCGCCGAGCAGGCCGGGACGGGGGGCGGATTCTCGATTTTCTTCTTGACCCCGCCCGCCCCGGAGCAGAGGGACGGCCACGTCGGCGGCGGGGGGAAGATGCGGCCGATCACGCGGGCACGGGCGGCGGGCACGGCCGGGCGACCAGCGAGGCACTGGTGAGCAACTCCGCCGCCACCCGCGCCGCGTCGGCGGGCGTCAGGGTGACGGCGGACTTGAAGGAGGCGGCGAAGGGGTCCTCGGAGCCGTGGACGAGGCGTCGGACCTGCAGGGCGATGCGGCCGTCGCGGACGTAGACGACGACCTTCTCCCCGGTGGCGAGGACGGTGCAGACGTGGCGGTTTCGCATGGCGTGTTCCCTTCTGGCGGGCAATGGGACTGTGCCAATGGTGGCACGGAGGGGGCCGAAACGTCAATCGGCACGGCGATGTCTGAACACCAGCCGTCGAGAATGCGGCGGCGCTTCTCATCGCGGGCGGCGGCTTGCAGGTCGAGCAGGTTGGGAACCTCCGTCGCCAGTTCGGTCACGACCTGAAGGTAACTCGCGCCCTGGACAACGAGCCTCACCTTGCCGCCCTCGACGTCCGTGTGGATGTCGCAGGTGAGGGAGCCGGGGAGCGGGGGGAGGCCGGCGCGGATCGGGTAGACGCCGGCCATCGAGCGGGCGTGGAGGTCTTGCGGGGAGGTCGGAATCCGCCCGACCCACGGCCAAAGTTCCTCGCCCGTCAGCGGATCGGCCGTGGAGATGAAGAGGTCGGACGACAGGCCGCAGTCAACCACCCGGTCGAGCAGCGTGCGGCGCGGGACGCGGGGGACGTGGGCGTAGGTGATCCTCCCGCCGGCGGTTGAACGCTCGGCGTAGCCCTCGTCGGCGAGCAGTTGGGCGGCGGGGATGACGTCCATCCGCGGCAGGCCGAGGGCGGAGGCGATCGCGTCGGTGCCGTGCGGGCCGGGGTTCTCCCGGAGCCATTCGAGGACGAGCCGGCGGGTGTCAACGGGACCGGCGGGCTGGGGCGCACCGGCAATGTCGGCGACGAGCGGACCGAGCTCCCCGCAACCGCCGACGAATCGTGGCGAGCGCTTGAGCTCCAGAACCCACTGCGGGTAGCCGCCGAGAGGCTGCTTGGTGAGGTACTTGGTCGCGTAGAAGATGCCGTGCCGTGGGTTGCTGAACCGCTGGCTGCCGACATCGACGCCGCCGACCTTCCACGTGTCGCGCCAGAAGTGCCACGCCCGCTTGTAATCCACCAGACCGCCGGGGAGGTCGGCGCGGTTGAACAGGACGTGCCAGTGCGGGTTGCCGTTCTTCTGGAACTCCAGCACCCAGAACCAGTGCCGGATGCCGAGGTGCTTCATCAGCTCGCGGATGCGCTTCCCTCCCGTCACGTCGAGCAACGCGGCGTGCGGGGAGTCGAAGCCCTTGCCGGTGATGGTGCCGTTGAGGTCGACGGTGAGGGTCATCATCGCCGGCCTGGGGAAGAAGTGCGAGACGGCCAGCAGCCGCTGGCGGAGAATCCAGCCGAGCAGCGGGCCGCACTCGTTGCACAGGCGCGACTGGCAGCGGTGGCGGACGACGCGGAGGGTGCCGACCCGGCCGGCGCGTGAAGAGGCGCACGGGCCGAGGGCACAGGACGGGCAGCCGCCGTTTAGACGCCCGTTGGATGCGGCGGCGGCGGTGAGGTCGGCGGTGGTGTTGGCGGGGGTGGCGGCGGTCACTAGCGGCTCCCTTCGGCGTGGCGGCGGACGGTGGCGAGGATGGAAACCTTCGCGCGTGGCGGGAGCGACCGCCACGCGGAGGCGACTTCGGCGAGTTCGGGGGGCAAGTCGGCGGCGGGTGCGCCGGATTCTGCGCCGCCGGGTTGCGGAATCTGCGGATTCGCTGATGATCCGGGCGTGCGTTCCAGTCCCACCGGGGTCAGTTTGATCAATCGACCGCCACGCCGGCCGCTTCGGATTGGGGTGGACGTCGGGGGGACGTTTACTGATCTTGTCGCCAGCGACGGCGAGACTTTAAGTGTTGTAAAGGTGGCGAGCACGCCGCCGGACTTTGAGCGGGGGGTGATTGAGGCGGTCGGGCGGGTGGTCGGTGGGGCGGAGGGCGTGCGCGTCGTTCACGGGTCGACCGTGGCGACTAACGCGCTGCTGCAACGGGCCGGGGCGGATGCGGCGTTCATCACGACCGACGGGTTTCGGGACATGCTGCTGATCGGCCGGCAGAACCGGCCGGAGTTGTACGCGCTGCAGGTCGAGCGGCACGCGCCGGCGATTCGAGCGGAGCGTTGCTTCACCGTCGCCGAGCGCGTGGCGGCCGACGGGTCGGTGGTCACGCCGCTGACCGACGAGGCCGTGGCGGAATTGGTGGATCGGCTGCGGGCGGCGGAGGTGGAGCACGTCGCGGTCTGCCTGCTCTTCAGCTTCGTCAACCCCGACCACGAGCGGCGGATCGGCGCGGCGTGCGAGGCGGCCGGCATGACCGTCAGCCTGAGCTGCGACGTGCTGCCGGAGTTCCGCGAGTACGAGCGGGCGAGCACCACCGCCGTCACCGCGACGCTGCGGCCGACGGTGGCGCGGTATTTGGAAAAACTCGACGCGGGGCTGCCGCCGGCGGTCGGCGCGCTGCGCATCCTGCACGGCGGCGGCGGCACGCTCTCGCCGAGGAACGCGGCCGAGCAGGCGGGGCGGCTGGTGCTGTCCGGCCCTGCCGGCGGGGTGATGGGGGCGGCGTTCGTGGCGCGGCTCGCGGGCTTCGAGGACGTGATCGCCTACGACATGGGCGGCACCAGCACGGACGTGGCGCTGATCCGCGCGGGCCGGCCGCAGTGGACGACCCGGCACGTCATCGACGGGTTGCCGGTGGGGCTGGCGATGTTCGACATCCACACGGTCGGCGCGGGCGGCGGGTCGGTCGCCTACGTCGACGCCGGCGGCGCGCTGCGGGTCGGGCCGAGGTCGGCCGGTGCGGTGCCGGGGCCCGCGTGCTACGGCCGGGGCGGGGCGGAGCCGACCGTCACCGATGCGAATCTGCTGCTGGGGCGGATTCCGGCGGATTCGGCGTTCGGCGACGGGATGACGCTCGACCGCGATGCGGCGGCGCTGGCGGTGGAGTCGCTTTCTTTGCGAATCGGCAAGCCGATGGTCGAGACGGCGCTGGGCATCGTGCGGGTGGCCGAGGCGAGCATGGCGCGGGCGGTGCGGGCCGTCAGCAGCCGGCGCGGGCACGACCCGCGGCGGTTCGCGCTGGTCAGTTTCGGGGGTGCGGGCGGGCTGCACGCCTGCGCGGTGGCGGAGGGGCTGGAGATGCGGACGGTGATCGTGCCGCCGTACTGCGGGGTGCTGAGCGCCCTGGGGATGGTGGTCGCCCCGTCGGTGGCGGACGTGGGGCGGACGGTGGCGCACCTTCGCGGGTCACTGGACGATGCGCGGCTGGCGGCGGAGTTTGACGCGCTGGATCGGCAGGCGACGGAGCAGGTGGCGGAGGCGGAGGTCGTGGAGAAATATGCGGACGCCCGGCTGGTCGGCCAGAGCCATGAGGTGCAGGTGCGGCTCGACGACCACCCGACGCGGGCGGGGCTGGAGGCGGCGTTTTTCGACGGCTACCGCGCTTTGTACGGCGCGGTGCCGGCGGGCCGGGCGGTGGAGGTGGTGACGCTGCGGCTGCGGCGGATCGGTCCGCGGCCGGACCTGACGTTGCCGGCGGTGGAGCCGTCGTCCGGGCCGCCGCGGCGCGTTCAACTCGTGACGGCCGACGGGTCGGAGCGCGACGCCCCGGCCTTCACCCGTGCGGGGCTGGTGGCATTGGGCGAGACGGTCGGGCCGCTGCTGCTTGTGGACGCCGAGGCGACGGCGTACGTCCCGCCCGGCTGGTCGGCGGCGGGGCGGGCTGACGGGACGGTGGTGGCGGGGCGGGGGTGAGTGCCGCTTGCGTTCGAGAAGAACCCGGGTCTTCGCCTTCGGCTCAGACGCCGGCTTGTTTCGTACTGTTGAGACGGTTTACGGCCGGGGCTTCACTCCGCCATCAACTCTTCCACCGTCACGCCCTGCTCCTGCAGCACGCGGAGCACGTTCGGCATCGGGTTCTTCCACAGCCACGCGGGGTCGATTGACAGGCCGGGGAGGACCGGCGAGTGGTAGCGGCCGTTGATCTTGCGAATCTTGACGAACTTGCCGCCCTTGAGCGTGTAGGCGTCCATCAGGTCGCCGAGGGGGTTGACGATCCAGTATTCCTTCACGCCGACCCGCTGGTACTCCTTGAACTTTACCACATAGTCGCGGCCCGGCTCGTCGGGCGAAACAACTTCAATGCACAAGTCCGGCGGACCTTCCAGATGGTTGGGCCGCAGCACGTCGCCCAAGCGAGCGGCCGCTATGTAAGCCACGTCGGGCAGGCGGCGATGCTTTGGGTCAAGGCGCGACTGGACGTTATGCCGAAGACCTTGCCGAGCTTGCGGGCGCGGACGAAGAAGTGGACGAAGTTGCGGAGCCAGTCCTGAATCTCGTCGTGTCGCAAACTGACGGCGGCCAAGGGTTCCACCTTTCCATCGACCCACTCGTAGCGGATCGTGCGATCCTCGGGAGTCCAATCCACAAACTCCGCCTCGGTCATGTAGACCGGGTGAGATTTTGGCGGCGGCCTGCGGCGCGTCGGGGGCAGTGGGGCGATTTGCGTCACGGCAATCTCCAGGGTCAATCATCCGGCCGGCCGGTCTTGCGGTAGTATATTGCCCGTGCCGCCGAATCCGCCAGACGTCGACCCGATCGAGCTTGAGCTGGTCCGCAACCTGTTCGAGGCCGCGGCGGAGGGGATGGGGCTCACGCTGCAGCGGACGGCCTTCTCGGCGAACATCAAGGAGCGGCGGGATTTTTCGTGCGCGCTGTTCGACGCGGCGGGCGAGCTCGTGGCGCAGGCGGCGCACGTGCCGGTCCACCTCGGGTCAATGCCCGCGAGCGTGGCGGCGGTGTTGGAACGGCTTGGGCGCTTGGAGGAGGGGGAGGTCGCCATCGTGAACGACCCGTATGCGGGCGGGACGCACCTGCCGGATATCACGCTGGTGTCGCCGATTTATTTTGATCAGGTCTTGGTCGGTTATGCCGCGAATCGGGCGCACCACGCAGATGTCGGCGGGAAGTCGCCGGGGAGTATGGCGCTTTCCACACACATTGATGAAGAGGGAACTCGAATAGAACCGTCCTTGTTGATTTGTCCATGCGAAGCCGCGAGCGACGTGATGGAGCGACTCTTGAATGCGGTGCGGACGCCCGACGAGCGGCGGGGCGATCTGGAGGCGCAACTTGCCGCGAACCGCGTGGGAGCCGAGGCGATGCGGCGGATGGTTGAACACTATGGCGTTGAGGGCGTCGCGCGGTACGGGCGGGCGCTGATGGACTATGCCGAATCGTTCACCGCCCGCGCGATTGAAGCGATGCCGGACGGGGTTTATGACTTCGAGGACGTGCTGGACGACGACGGGGCCGGCACGACGGAGATTGCCATTCGCTGCACGCTCGCCATCGCCGGGGGCCGGGCGACGGTGGATTTGACCGAATCCGCCGACGCGGTGGCGGGCTGCGTGAACTGCCCGGCGGCGGTGGCGCGGTCGGCGGCGTACTACTGCTTCGGCTGCCTGCTGCCCGAGGGGGTGCCGTTGAACGGCGGGTGCTTCCGGCCGATCGACGTGCGGACGCGGCCGGGGTCGGTGCTGCACGCGGAATACCCGTCGGCGGTGGTGGCGGGGAACGTCGAGACGAGCCAGCGGGTGGTGGATGTGGTGTTCGGTTGTCTGGCGCAGGCGCTGCCGGATCGCATCCCGGCGGCGAGTTGCGGGACGATGAACTCGCTGGCGCTCGGCGGCACCGTCGACGGCAAGGCGTGGACGTACTACGAAACCGTCGGCGGCGGCTGCGGCGCGGGGCCGGGGTGGGCGGGCGAGTCGGCGGTGCAGTGCCACATGACCAACACGCTCAACACGCCGGCCGAGGCGCTGGAGATGCAATACCCGCTGCGGGTCCGCCGGTTCGAGGTGGCGGCCGGCACCGGCGGGGCGGGTCAATTCCGCGGCGGCGACGGGATTGTGCGGGAAATTGAAGCGTTGGCCGATCTGGAGGGGACGGTTCTCGCCGACCGGCGGGCGTCGCGTCCCTACGGCCTGAACGGCGGCGCGGCCGGGGCGGCGGGGTCGAACGAGGCCGGGGGCGAACGGCTGCCGGGAAAGGCCGCGTTTCGGCTGGCGGCGGGGCAGGTGTTGCAAGTCACGACGCCCGGCGGCGGGGGGTGGGGGCGGGTTGATTCGCCGCTTGCGGCTTCGCAAAGTTGAGGTTTATTGGAAGCGGTTTCTTTGCGAAGCCGCAAGCGGCGGGAGGCTCACCACTCCGTGAGTCGACGCAGTTCGGGGGGTTCGGCCGATGCCCCGGCGGGCGTGAACAGCACCGCGATTCGGCCGGCCTTGAACTCCTTCAGACGGATGCGCAGGTTTTTCACGCCCGGCGACTGGCCCTCCGGCGGCGGGGGGTTGTCGTTCACCACCTCGAACGCCGCGCCGGCGGGGGAGAGGATGCGGGCCTCCAGCACCCGGGCGCCCAGCGTCAGCGTGGCGCGGCTGCCGTCGAGCGAAACGTCGGCCGGCGTGTGCAGGCTCCAGGTCAGGTCCGACGGGCGGGGCAGGGCGATGTCGTCCTGAAGCAGCACGCGCCGGCCGATCAGGCGGACGCCGCGGAAGAGGCTCAAGCAGCGGCCGCGGTAGGCGTCGGTGAGGTCGGCGACGGCGAAGGCGTCGGGGCTGGGGGCGAAACCGGTTAGCGGTGACTCGCCGGCGGGGGTCTGGCCGTGGCCGTCGATCAGCAGGGTGTTCTGGCCGCGGGTGCCGGTGCGGAAATACTGCTCCCGGCGGTCGCCGAAGTAGCCGGGCAGGTCGTAATCATCGCCGCCGAACTGAATCGCCCAGCGTCGGCCGAGGGCGTCGAGGACGAAGGTGCCGGCGTCGAGGTGGCCGTGGCTGGCCGCGTCGCTGCCGCCCTTGAAGCCGACGTAGGTGGCGTCGAGGTCGCCCCACTTGCTGCGGAGGAAGGCGACGCCGACGCCGCGGAACTGCATGGCGGTCGGTACGTCGCGCCCGATCGCCTGCTCGTCGGCCGGGGTGAACCAGAGCAGGTCGAGCGGGTCGGGCGTTTGCTTGACCAGCCGCCGCTCGAACGCGGCGTCGGCGGGCCGGCCGGCGGCGCGGGCGATCCAGAACATTTCGGGGCTGGTGCCGGGCTTTTCGGTCGCGTCAGCGAAGTTGAAGGTCTTGCGCGTCGGGCCGAGGGCGGCGATGCGGAAGTCGCCGGTCTTGGCCAGCCCCGGCCAGCGCGACAGTTCGCCCGCCCGCCCGGCCGCCGTTTGGAGGGCGGCGAGGCGCAGGACGACGTAGCGGGTGGCGTAGTTCCAGTAGGTCGGCCCCTCCTCCCACCCGCCGTCGGGGGCGTAGGAGGCCAGGCCGTTGGCGACCGAGCGGTCGGCCTCGCCGAGGACCACCTCGGCCAGCCGCCGGGCGGTCGGGCCGTCGGCGTCGCCCGCGACGGCCAGCGCCGCGACCGTCAGGCCGCCGTTGCAGACGAGGTTCCAGTTGTTCGCCGCGCGCGGCCACTTCTTGTTCTTGTCGTAGTAGGCCAAGCCCGGCGCGAGTCCCTTGGCGGCGATCGCCTCGCGGACGGTTTGGCGGTCGCTTGGGGAGAGGGCGTCGAACGTCCAGTCGTAGCCGATGGCGACGGCGGTCATCATCTCGGCCGTGGCGATGAAATCGTCCGGCTGCCAGTCCGGGAAGGCGCAGACAGCCAGCAAATCGCGCCGCACCGCGTCGGCGTATTTCGCGTCGCCGGTCAGGCGGTAAACGGTCGAGAGGAGCAGGATTCGCCCGTAGGCCGAGCGGCTGTGGCCGAGCATCGGGTGGCCGTAAATCTCGGGCCGGTCATTGAGTTGCGCGTCGGCCCGGCGGCGGAGGGCCTCGAACCAGTCGGCGGCGGTTGTGTCGGTGGCGATGAGGGATTGGACGCGCGACAGATCGTCGTCGGTCACGAGCAGGCGCGGGTGGTCGGGCCGGACGTGCAGGGGGACGGCCGGTTGGCGTTTCGGCACCGGCGTCAGCACCCGATCAACCGGCGGCGTGCGGCCCTCGGGGTAATAGGCCGCCGGCGGGTCGGGCCGGCGGTGAGCCTCGGCGCACGACCCGCACGCCAGAAGGCAGGCGACGATCCAGATCGGCGGCAGCGAAGCATTTAATTGCACGGCGGGCCTCCGGGAGCGTCGGTGGGCGCGTCCTCAATAATCATTATCGGCCGGGGGCGGAGTTGCGTTGACGGGCATCGCCACCCACTCACCACCAGCCGTTCCCGAAGTTCGGCGAGACGTGAATCAGCAGTGGGAAGAGGGCCGCGACGACGAGGTCGATGCCGACGCGCCACCGCCAGACCGCCGCCACCGCCGCGCGCGTCGGGTTCATCGCGGCGGTCGCCAGCAGGAAGTAGGTGTTGGCGGCGTAGGCCGACCCGAAGACGACCCAGAAGGCGAGGAGGTCCTTGAAGACGTTGGTAAAGTCCGACGGGTGGGCGAAGTGGACCGCCGCGACGATCCAGTGGGCGAGGTAGATCAGCGCGGCGGCGTGGACGAGCCACCACGCCGCCACCAACGGCCTGAGCGGCGGCGGCCAGCGGCGGTGGGTGACGGCGATCGAGACCGGGATCGGCTTCGGCGGCCGGCGGTCGAGCACGCCGTCGATCCACCGGACCGTCCGCACCTCGACGACCAAGACCGGCAGCCACCCGAGCAGCGTGAGCAGGGCGGCGTAGAGGCGGAAGCCGGGGCTGGCGTAGCGGGCGGCGGCGAAGGCGAGCCAGACGCCGAAGCCGGCGAAGACGATGGCGTCGACCACCGCGAACGTCAGGCCGACCATCGCCTCGGTCCGGCCGGGGAAGCGGTGGTCGGGCGACTTGCCGGTGCGCAGGCGGAAGGAGGAGGAGCTCATGCGGGCACCGCGGCGGCGTGGGGCTGGGCGGACGCCAACGAAGGCCCCGGCCGGTCGGCGGCGGCCTCGTGGACGGACTTCTCGCACCCGGCGAGCAGCAGGGCGGCGAGGAGGAGGATCGACAGGGGGAGGCGTCTCATAGGGTAAAAGCGTGAGCGGTGGCGGCTGGTCTCGCCCTACCATGGGGCCGCGGGCGGAGGGCGTCAAGGGGAGGATCGTGGCACGGGCGTCCCGCCCGCGTCTGCGACTTCGGCGCGTGAAGACGCGGGCGGGACGCCCGTGCCACGGTTCAGTGCGACGGCGGAGCGAGGGATGTTGTCAATCGAGCGTGACCGGCCCCGGCCGCTGGTGGAGCTGCTGGCGATCGCCGGGCCGACCGTGGCGCAGATGGCGTCCTACACGCTGCTGCAGTTCATGGACACCTGGATGCTGGCCGACTACGGCCGGCGGTTCGGGCTGGGCGTGACCGAGCCGACGGCGGCGGGAAACTCGGGCATCTTCAGCTTCGCCCTCATCAGCTTCGGCGTCGGCGTGCTGTTCCTGGTCAACGCGACGGCGAGTCAGGCGTTCGGCCGGGGCGAGGAGCGCGCGTGCGGCCGGGTGATGTGGCAGGGCGTATGGTTCGGCCTGGTCTTCGGCGTGCTGATGCTGCCGGCGCTGCCGCTGGCGGGGCCGCTGTTCCGCTCGTTCAAGCACAACCCGGATCTGGCGCGGATGGAGGCGACCTACCTGCAGATCACCCTCGCCCTGGCCTGCCTAAAGCTGGCGGCGACGGCGGTGGAGCAGTTTTTGCTCGCGGTGAACCGGCCGCTGGTGGTGCTGGCGGCCACCGTCGTGGCGGTGGCGGTGAACGCGGTGGCGAATTGGGTGTTGATCTACGGCCACTACGGCCTGCCGCGGCTGGGGGTGGCGGGGGCGGCGTGGGGGACGAACCTGGCGGTCTTCTTCCAACTGGCCGTGCTGGCGGCCTTCGCGGCGCGGCCGGTTTTCGTGCGAAAGTTCGGCGTGGCCGACTGGCGACCGCGGCTGGCGGCGATGCGCGAGTTGCTGAAAATCGGCGTCCCCAGCGGCGTGCAGATCGTCGCCGACGTGCTGGCGTGGAGTCTGTTCAGCGTGGTGGTGATGGCCCGCTTCGGCGAGGACGGCATGGCGGCCAACACGTTCATGTTCCGCTACATGGTCTGCAGCTTCATGCCCGCCTTCGGCATCGCCACGGCCGTCACGGCGCTGGTGGGGCGGTACATCGGCATGGGCCGGCCGGACCTCGCGGAGAGGCGGGCGAACCTTGGGTTCGTCGTCTGCTCGGTCTACATGCTGAGCTGCGGGCTGCTGTTCTTCTTCGGCCGGCACGCGCTGATCGGCGTCTTCACGAACGACCCGGCGGTGCTGAAGCTCGGCGCGACGCTGCTGGTGTTCGCGGCGTTCTACCAGTTTTTCGACGGCGTCTACATCATCTACAGCGGCGCGCTGCGGGGGGCGGGCGACACGCTGGTGCCGGCCGTCGCCACGGGCGTGCTCTGCTGGGGCCTGGTGCTGGGCGGCGGCTGGGCGGTCGCGGTGCTGCGGCCGAACCTTGGCCCCGCCGGCCCGTGGACGGTGGCGACGGGCTACGGCGTGATTTTGGGCGCGTTCATGTACCTCCGCTTCCGCGCCGGCGGGTGGAAGGGGAAGGCGTTGGGGGGCGGAGGTGGCGACGAGATCGACCCGGAGGCGGAGACGGCCCCGCCCGCCGCCGCGGTAGGGGCCGAGGTGCCGGCGGGGGTGACGCGGACGCTGACGTGAGGTAGCGGATGGCTATGGCAGCGGCTTCGCAAAATGCCCCAACTCGGCCACCGTCAAGACCATAAGCCGAGAGTTCAGCGCGATGGTCAGTAAGACGTAGTGTCTCAAGCCGGCGGCATTGACTGCGAAGTCGTAGATTCTGGTCGCGTCGAACAGACCGAACTTCAGCAGCGAAGGGTTGGCGAGCAATTCCTCAATCACGTCAAGCGTCTTCTCCTGTAGCCAGAACTCGAGGCGCGAGAATTCGGCAATGGCCGGCGGCTCAAACTCGGGTATGTAACTCACGCAACCTGCTCCTTGAGCTCCACCGGCTCCTTCGGTTGAGCCCGTTCCTGCGCCTCCCGCTGCTTCTTGATCCGGGCGCGCATCTCGTCTATTGAGACCCTCACCGCGGGGCCGGTGTGCCGCTTCTCGACGTCCTCGTACTCCACGTTCAGCATCGCCAACGTCCGCCCCTGATTGTCCAGCAAGCGTTCGAGATGTGCCAGCACCGGCCGGTGCGTCAGCGATGGCGAACGCTTCGCCCGCGAGCCAACCTCCTCGACATGCTTGGTCCACTCCCGGAACATCTGGCGAACGATCAAGCCGACCCGCCGGCGAAGCGGGGTCTCGGGCGTGGCGTACCACGGCTGCGACTCGCTCATCGCCTCGATCTGCTCGTACTCCGCCATCGCGGCGGCGACCATCCGCTCGGTGACGTCGGCCAGCCGCTCGCGCGCGTCGAACATCGTCCGGCGGTCGTCCGGCGACGTGGACTCGACCGTGGCGGCAAGGGAATCCCACAGGGGCACTAGGTTCATGGCAGCTCCGTTCGTTCTTGTCGTGCCCGATTATACCACAACCCCCGTCTGGCGGCACCGCGAACACGGCCGTACCATGCCCCGGAGCTGAACGACATGACGACCGCGACGAAGCCGAATTACAAGGACACCCTCAACCTCCCCAAGACCGACTTCCCCATGAAGGCGTCGCTCGTGCAGAACGAGCCGGCCCGGCTGGCGAAGTGGCGGGCGGGGAACCTCTACGCCCGCGTCCTCGACCGCCACGCCGCCGACCCGACCTTCGCCCTGCATGACGGGCCGCCGTTCGCCAACGGCGACATCCACATGGGGCACGTCATCAACAAGGTGCTGAAGGACGTGATCCTGCGGTTCAAGGCCATGCAGGGCCACCGCACGCCGTATGTGCCGGGGTGGGACTGCCACGGCCTGCCGATCGAGCACAAGATTCAGCAGGATTTGGGGCCGAAGCTGCGCGAGATGTCCGTCATGGACGTTCGCGGGAAGTGCCACGCCTACGCGGGTAAGTTCGTCGGCGTGCAGAGCGAGCAATTTCAGCGGCTGGGCATACTCGGCGACTGGGCGAATCCTTATAAAACGATGGCCCCGAAGTATGAAGCGGCCTCGCTTGAAGTGTTCGCCATGTTCGTCGAGCACGGCCTAGTTTACAAGCAACTCAAGCCGGTCCACTGGTCCATCGCCAATCAGACCGCCCTGGCCGAGGCGGAGTTGGAATACAAGGATGTGGACGACACGAGCGTGTTCGTCGAGTTCCCCGCCGCCAACCCCGGCCTGGTGAAGGGGCGGTTCGGGCTGGCGGTGGATTCGGTCGTTTCATTTATGATCTGGACGACCACGCCGTGGACGCTGCCGGCGAACCTGGCGGTGGCGATCAATCCGGCGGTCAATTATTGCTTCGTGCAATATGAACGCGCCGGCCAGACGCGCGTGAGTGTGGTGGCGGCCGATCTGTTGGAAAAAGTCTTCAATAGTCGCGTCGAAAATCGCGACGTGCTGGCGATGGTGAAAGGTTCGGAACTGGTCGATCTGGAGTACCGCCACCCCTTCATCAACCGCGTCGGAAGACTGCTGCCGGCGGAGTACGTTACCACCACCGACGGCACCGGTTTGGTCCACACCGCCCCCGGCCACGGCGAGGAGGACTACGGCCTCGGCCGGCAGTTCGGCTTGGAGGTTTATTGCCCCGTGCAGGCCAACGGCCGGTTCGACAGCACCGTCCCGCCGTTCCTCGCCGGCCTGACCGTGTGGGAGTCGAACCCCGTGGTGGTGGGGAAGTTGAACGAGGTGGACGTGCTGTTCGCCGAGCAGAACATCCACCACAGCTACCCGCACGACTGGCGGAGCAAGACCAAGACGATCTTCCGGGCAACCGAGCAGTGGTTCGTCAGTCTCGACAAGCCGTTCGCGGCCGAGGCCGAGGAAAAGACCCTACGGCGGCGGGCGATGGATGCCATCGACGCAACCGCCTTCGTGCCGGCGTGGGGCAAGGCGCGGCTGGTCGGCATGGTCGACTCGCGGCCGGACTGGTGCGTGTCGCGGCAGCGCGCCTGGGGCCTGCCGATCCCGGTCTTCTACAACCCCGCCGGCGAGCCGCTGCTGACGCCGGCGAGCGTGCGGGCCGTCGCCGCCACGTTCGCCGAGCGCGGGAGCGATGCGTGGTTCACGCTGGAGCCGAAGGAACTGCTGGGCAATGATTTTGAGTACCCCGCCGGCTTCTCAGCCGACTCGCTGCGGAAGGAGGCGGACATCTTCGACGTCTGGTTCGAGTCCGGCAGCAGTTGGAACGCCGTGCTCAACGCCCGCGCCGACCTGCCCGACGCGCCGGCCGATTTATACTTGGAAGGGTCCGACCAGCACCGCGGCTGGTTCCAACTCTCGCTGCTTTCCTCACTCGGCGCGACCGGCCGGCCGCCGTTCAAGCAACTGTTGACGCACGGCTTCATCGTCAAGCCCGACGGCACGAAGGTGAGCAAGAGCGACAAGGAGTACGTCACCGCCACGCAGGAGATCGACCGCCACGGCGCCGACCTGCTGCGGCTGTGGTGCGCCAGCGTCGACTATCAGGGCGACGTGCCGGTCAGCCCCAAGGCGCTGCAGGAGTTCGGCGACAAGTATAGGAAGATTCGGAACACACTCCGCTTCTTAATCAGCAACCTGTACGACTTTGACCCGACTACTGATTCACAAGACATCCCGCCCGACTCGCTCGACGGCTGGATGGCATCGGCGTTGGATGATCTGATCAAAAACGTCACCCGCGAACTCGATGCCTACGCCACGCACCGCGCCTTCCGCCTGCTGCACGATTTCTGCGCCGTCGAGGTCAGCAGCGTCTACGGCAACGCGATGAAGGACCGCCTCTACTGCGACTCCGCCGACTCGCCCCGGCGGCGGCGCAGCCAGACGGTGATGCACCGGACGGCCGTCGCGTTGACGACGCTGCTGGCGCCGATGCTGGTCTTCACCGCCGACGAGGCGTGGGAGCATCTCGCCCACAAGCCGGCCGGCGAGGCGGACCTGGAGTCGGTCCACGAGGCGAGTTTGCCGAAGCCGTTCGGCGCGGGCAAATCGGATGCTTGGCCGCTGGTGATGGAGCTGCGCGATTCGGCATTGCTGCAACTCGACCGGCTGAAGAAGGAGGCCGGGCTGAACAAGTCGACCGACGCGGAAATTGTTTATCATGTCGATGCTAAGACGAGGGCAACGCTCGAACCCTTAGGTGAAGATTTGGCCGACCTCGTCGCAGCCGGCTGCTACTCATTCGTCGAGGCGGACGGGCCGCCGAGCGTTGAGGTGATCGACCGCCGGGGCGATTATGAGGCATGTGCCCGAAGCTGGAAGCGGCGCCCGGACGTCGGGGCCAACCCCGAGCACCCGGACCTTTCAGTGCGCGACGCGGCAGCGGTGGGGTCGCTTGTGTAAAGATCATCCCGTTAGCCGCGAGCGCAGCGAGCGCTTTTTGATCAATGGAGCGAAAAGCGCTCGCTGCGCTCGCGGCTAACGGGTCTTTGCAGACAATCCGGCGACCCATCTTTCCCCTCCGTGTCCTCAGTGATCTCAGTGGTGAACCATGCCGCCGACGCTAAAGATTGCCATCCTCTTCAGCGGCGGGGGCACGACGCTGCAGAACCTGATCGACGCCACCCGCGACGGCCGGCTGCCGGGCGTGGAGGTCGCCCTGGCCGTCGGCAGCCGCGAAACCGCCGGCGGCATCGCCCGCTGCGAGCGGGCCGGAGTGCCGTGCGTCGTGGTGCCGAAGCGCGACTTTCCCGACCCGGTCGCCCACACGCGCGAGGTCTTCCGCCACCTCGACCCGGAAAAGATCGGCCTCGTCTGCCTCGCCGGCTGGATGAGCCGGCTGGTGCTAACAGAACCGTGGTTGAGTAAGCGCGTGATGAACGTCCACCCCTCGCTGTTGCCCGCCTTCGGCGGCCCCGGCATGTACGGCCGCCGCGTCCACGAGGCGGTCCTGGCGCGGGGCTGCAAGGTCACGGGCTGCACGGTTCACTATGTCAACAACGAGGTGGACGGGGGGGAGATCATCGCACAGCGGCCCATCGCAGTGCAGCCGGACGATACTGCCGACACGCTAGCCGCCCGTGTTCAGTCTGATGAGCGGGAAACGTATTTACAATCAGTCCAAGCACACTCGCTGAAACACCTGCGATACCAGCCTTCCCGGTCATCCGTTCTCCATGCGGTCGTCCACATCGACTGCCGACGAATTTCCGGCTGGAACACTCTCCACACCACATTCCAAGAAGCGTTCGGATTCCCCAAGTTTTACGGCCGAAACATGAACGCCTGGATTGACTGCATGGGCTCACTGGACGCTGCGGAGGATGGACTTACGAGGGTTCACGCGCCTCCTGGCGGCGTGATTGTCGTCCAGCTAGATCACAGTGAATCCTTGAAGAGCAGAGCACCAGAGGTCATGCACGCCATTCTCGAAGACGGGGCTTTCATCAATTTCCGTCGCTTGCAAAGCGGCGACCCACCCAACCTGTTGATCTCGATGGGCTGAGACATTGAAATCACCGAGATCAACGTTGACGTGCAGCGCCAACTGCCGGCGGCGTGATATACTTTCGCCATGAGCACCCGCACCAAACCTGTCCGTACCGAGATCCAGCGGTTGATTACGGCACGCCCCTTCCGCGCCTTTGTCATGACGCTGGAGAGCGGCGACCGCGTTCCGGTCGAGCACCCGGAGAACATCGCGTTCGACCCGTCGCAAGCAGGCGAGAGCGGCGAATTCTACATCATTTCGGGCAAGCTCCGAGTCTTTAGCATGTTCGACGACGTGTCGAACGTCGCGCTGCTTGACGTGGACGGCGCGGCAGCCTCAGGATAATCAAGCCGATAGCTCGCGCCCGCGCGCCGCGGCGGCGGCGACGGCGGAGTGGACGGAGCGGGTCAGGTCGGAGGCGTCGAAGCTCGCCAGCGCCGCCGCCGTGGTGCCGCCGGGGCTGGTCACTCGTTTTCGCAGTTCCGCCGCGTCGTAGTCGGATTGCTCCAGCAGGGCCGCCGACCCGGTGAAGGTGCCGGCGGCGAGGCGGTAGGCGTTGGCCCGGTCGAAGCCGTGGGCCTCGGCGGCGGCGGCGAGGGCCTCGGTGAAGGCGAAGAAGTAGGCCGGGCCGCTGCCGCTGATCGCCGTCAGGGCGTCCATCTGCGGCTCCTCTATGTCCAGCAGGTCCGCGCCGGGGAAGAGGGATTTGGCGGTCGCCACGTCCTCGGCAGTCGCATACTTGCCGGGGCAGAACGCGACGATGCCGCGGCCGACCATCAGCGGAGTGTTCGGCATCGTCCGCACCACCCGCCGCGCCTCGTGCGGCGGCTCGCCGGCGGCCCAGGTTTCCAGCCTTTCGGTCGTGATGCCGGCGGCGATGGAGATCAGCAGGGCGTCGGGGCGAATCTGTTGCGACAGCTCGACCAATGCCGCCTTCAGGTGTTGGGGCTTGACGGCAAGGAGCAAGGCATCAACTTCGCCGGCAAATGCACCGGCATGATCGGCGACTTCAAGATTTAACGTCTCCTTGAACAGTTTGCGGCGATCCGCGTTCGGGTCCGATGCGATGATCTGATCCGGACGGATTGTGCCGGATTGCAACAGCGCGCGGGCGATGGCTTCGGCCATGTTGCCGGCGCCGAGGATGCCTAGTTTGCGGTCCATTTCTTTGCGAAGCCGCAAGCGGCTTATTTTTCCGACGCGATCCGCGACTGGTCGAGGATCAGCGTTTTCGCCTCGTCCGGCGGCAGGTTGAGTGCGCCCCGCGCCGAGGCGGCGGCGCTGCGGAGGTCGAGGTTTTTGGCGGTCTTCACCACCTCGTCGACCTGCTGCGCCTGATCATCGCTCAGCTTGTCGCCGAAGCCGCGGGCGTTGGCGGCAAGTCCCTTGAACAGGTTCACGCGGACGTCCTCGCCGAGTTTTTCGTCGAGGGCGCGGGTGAGCAGGGCCGGCTGCACGCCGTCGGCATCGACCAGGCCGAGCACCTCGGCGGCGAGGGTAACGATCTCCGGCCGCTCGTCGTTCAGGGCCGTCAGCAGGCCGGCCTTGCC
Organism: Tepidisphaeraceae bacterium; assembly: GCA_965260985.1. GTDB lineage: Bacteria > Planctomycetota > Phycisphaerae > Tepidisphaerales > Tepidisphaeraceae > CBDHCE01. The sequence goes on from CBDHCE010000007.1 coordinate 212,008, forward strand.
CGCCGTCACGTCGTAGACGTCGCCGGTGTCGGTCGCCAGCTTGCGGAGGAATTCACCGGCGCGGGTGGCGTAGGCGGTGGCGGTCTTCTCGTCCATCGGCAGCGATCCCGCCTTTTTGCGGGCCGCGTCGATGGCCGGCGCGACGCCCTGCGCGTCCTTCGCGGTGGTCGTGCTGAACGACGGATCGGTCTCGGCGACGGATCGGAACGGGCTGGCAGCGGTGTCGGTCAGCACCAGCTTGGCCGAGTACCGGACCTTCGGGTTCGAGTCCGTGAGGGCGATGGCCGAGTCGACCGTCGAGGCGGGCAGGGCCGAATCGAGCACCATCACGTCCACTGACGGCAGTTGGGCGGCGGCGGCCTCGGCGTCGCGGCTGCTCGTGCCCCCCTGCACGTTGTACCCCGCCTTCCGCAGCGGCTCGGCCAGCGCGTTCACCTTGTCCAGGCTCGACATCACCAGCAGCACGCTCGTCTTGCCGCTCGACGCCAGCGCCTCGGTCAGCAGCGGCACCACCTCGTTCTGCCCGGCGAACCCCTTGGTCGGCAGGGCGGCGGCGAGGGTGAAGGCCGACTCGAACCGCACGCGGCGGTCGGGGTACTCCATCGCCCGCACCAGCGGCGTCGGGTCGTTCGCCCCGCCCTGCGCCCCGCCGGTCAGCCCGGCCTGGCCGACGATCTCCTGCAGGCTGCCGATGATCTTCAGCGCGACGGCCGAGTTGCGGTCGGTCATCGCGCGGTTGAGGGCTTGGTACAGGTACTTCGCCCCGCTCGTGACGCCGTAGTAATTCGCGTCCGGCTGGTTGGCGGCGCGGGTGGCGTCGGTCGCGCCGTCGGGCAGGTCGACCTCGCGCTTGTAGTTCGCCGCCAGCCAGAGCGCCAGCGGCTGGTCGGTGTCGAACTTCCCGTTGCCGCCGAGCTTGAGGGAATACTCCATCTCGCGCATCGCCATGAGGTCGTTGAAGATTGCCGGCGGGACCTCGGTGCGGACCAGGCGGTTGCCGTCCATGTGCCAGATCGAGGCGGTCGGCCCGCGGGTGTCGGCCTTGATGGCGGTGGTGCCCTTGTAAAACTGCTCGCCCAGGCGGTAGAAGAGCTCCGCGGCCGACGCGCCGGTGGTGCCCTGCCCGCCGCTGATTTTCGCCAGCGCCTGCCCGGCGGCGGCCTTGATCGGGCCGGGGTAGTCCGGCGACTGGATCACCCGCGTCAGGTACGGCACCGCCGCGTCGTAGCCGATCTCGCCGAGCGTTAGCATCACCGTCGTGAGGAGCTGGTTGTCCTTCGCCTCGGTCGCCGCCAGCAGCGGGTTGATCGCCAGCAGCCCGAGGTCGGCCAGCGCCCGGCGGATCGGCGCGTGCAGCGCGACCTTGGCGGGGTTCTGCAAATCGTCCAGCATCAGCGGCACGGCGATCTCGCCGCTGTTGCGGAGGTTTTCGAGGGCGCGGACGTAGGCGAACTGCCCGTTGCCGAGGCGGGTGATCTCGCGCTCGATGAACTGCGGGTCCTCCCGCCGGGCATAGCGGCCCTTGTTCAGCAGGTCGGCGATCTTCGCGGTCGCCTGCTTCATCGGGTCGCTGTCGACGTTCTGCCAGCGGACGAGGTTGACGTTGAGCTCGCCGAGGTCGTTGCGGTCGGCCGAGCGCGTCCGCACGACGTCCTCGAACGCCTGGAGCACCGCGCGGGGGTCGGCGGTGGCGTTGAGGATCGACTGCGCCTTGGCGGCGGCGAGGTCGTAGCGGGCGATCTTGCCGTAGTGCCAGTAATCTTCGACGTCCTGCTGAAGCTCTTTGGGCACCTGGGCGACGTCGGCCTTGGCGTCAGCCTTGGGCGCGTCCGCTCCGGCGGCGGGCGGGGCCGCCATGTCGGCCTGGGGGTCGGCCTGGGGGTCGGTCTGGGCGAGGGCGGGGCGGGCGAGGGGGCCGGCGGTGAGCAGGGCGACGCCGAGGGCGGCGGCGGCCAGCGTCTTGGCAGTCAACGTCTTGGAGGCCGGGGTCGTGACGGTGTGCGGGGTGGGGCGGGACGGCATGGGATCGGTCTCCGACGGCTTGGGTGAACGGGGGGTGGGGCGCTGGGTGCTTCGCGGTCGGCGGCCACGGCGGGCCGCTGGAACTCCGGCGGACAATATCGGGCACGGCGGGCGCGGTGTCAACGGGGCCGCCCGTCCGCCGACAGGGGATTCGACCGGCGCTTCGACCGGCCGCGCCGGAATTGCCTCCCGCCGCCGGGGGTCTTATGCTCCCCACCCGATGAAAACCGAACGGCCCGACGATCAGGAGACCCCGCAGCCGACCGCCGACGGGCAGGGGGCTCTCGACTTCCTGCGCCGCAACGGCAGCCTGATCCTGCTGGCGATCGTCGCGGCGGCGGCGGCGTTCTTCATCGCCCGCAACCGCACCGACGGCGCGGCCGACCGCCGGGCCGCCTCGCGCAACAGCCTCGCGGCGGCGTCCGACGGCGTGATGCGGCTGCGGTCGCTCGAAAGCCTCGCCGGTCGGCTGCCGGCGGAGCAGTACGCCTCGCAACGCGATTTGCTCTCCAACTCCATCCGCTCGGCGGTCGAGGAGGTGTTGAAGAACACCGACGCCTCCGACGCCGCCGCCCGCTCGGCCGCCCTGGCGTCTCGGGCCGATCTGAACTGGACGATGGCGACCCTGCCCATCCCGCCCGAGGCCACGACCCGCGAGGCGATGCGGCCGGTGAAGGCGGAAAAGGATTATCTGGACGAGGCCAAGGGCGATTGGGCCCTGATCCTCAAGCAGTTCCCCGGCGAGCCGGCGGCGGTGGCCGACGCGCGGTTCGGTCTGGCGGCGGTGGCCGAGGACCGCGGCGACTTCGACGCGGCGGCGGAGCAGTACAAGGCCGTCGCGGCCGACAAGTCGGCGGTGCCCATGCACAAAGCCGAGGCCGAGCGCCGCCTGAAACTGCTGCCGGACCTGCGGAACCCCGTCCGCTTCGGCACCCCGGCGACCCTGCCGGCTTTCGACCAGCCCACAACGCTGCCGACGAGCCAACCCTCTTCGCAGCCCACCTCTAGGCCGACGAGCCGCGCTACGACGATGCCATGAACCCATGTGCCACGGGGGCTGCTACGATGCGGCGTGGCTGATGACGAACAAGTTTCTGACGTGGCGGTCGACGAGGACGCCGACGATTTGGACGACCCCGCCCTCAAGTCGTTCGAGTGGCGGATCGGCAAAAACCTCACCCGGCGGCTCGACCAATATTTGGTCGACCGCGTCGGCTACCTCTCCCGCAATGCGGTGCAGAAGCTGATCGAGGTCGAGGCGGTTCACGTCAACGGCCATAAGGCAAAGTCGAGTTACAAGCCGCGCGAGAATGATGTCGTCAGCATGACCGCCCCGCCGCCGCGGGCCGAGACGATTGAGGCCGAGGACATTCCGCTCGACGTGGTGTATGAGGACGAGCATTTCCTGGCGATCAACAAGCAGTCGAACCTGATCGTCCACCCCGCCCGCGGCGTCTGGAACGGCACGCTGGTCAACGCGCTGATCCACTACGGCAAGCGCTGGAGCACCGTCGGCGGCGAGCGGCGGCCGGGCATCCTGCACCGCCTCGACCGCAACACCACCGGCGTGATGCTGGTCGCCAAAAGCGACGAGGCGCACTGGCGCATCGCCCGCCAATTCGAGCGGCGGACGATCCAGAAAACGTACTTGGCCGTCGCCCACGGCGTGCCGGATTTGCTGGCCGACGTGATCGACCGGCCCATCGGCCGCGACCGCCATGTGCGCGAGAAGCAGGCCGTCCGCAAGATCGAGAGCGGGGCGAAGGAGGCGGTGACGAAGTACGAGGTCGTCGAGACCTTCGAGCGGGCGGCGGGGGGCGTCGCGCTGCAGCCGGGCGAGCACCCGCACGACCGGCGGCTGGCGGCCCCGCCGGAGCGATTTTCGCTGATCAAACTGACGCCGAAAACAGGTCGGACGCACCAGCTCCGCGTCCACCTGTCGCACCTGGGGCACCCGATCGTGGGCGACACGATGTACGGCGGGCGGACCGTCCACGCGGCCGACGCCGACGGGCCGTTCGACTTCTCGCGGCAGGCGTTGCACGCTTTTGAGATTGCCTTCACGCACCCCGGCACGCTGGAGCCGATGACCCTCTCGGCCCCGCTGCCGCCGGACATCGAGCGGCTGCTGCGGCTGCTGCGCGGGAGTGATGCAACCCCGTAAGCCGCGAGCGCAGCGAGCGCTTTTCGTCGGTCGCGGAGAAAAGCGCTCGCTGCGCTCGCGGCTTACGTCGTCATGTTGCAACTTGACGCGACCGCCGAGCGACCTGCGCGTAGAATGGAGGACTGCCCCACACGTTCCTCCACCACAGGATTCCCCCATGTTCATCCCCAATACCCTCGCCATCGGCATGCCCGGCACGTTCGAGTGGATCATCATCGGCTTCATCGGCCTGCTGCTGTTCGGCAAGCGGCTGCCGGAGGTCGGCAAGGGTGTGGCGAAGGGAATCGTCGAGTTCAAGAAGGGGCTGGCCGGCATCGAGGACGAGGTGGACGCCGCCGTCGAGTCGTCGAAGACCAAAAAGCGGGCCATCGAAGTCGGCGACGAGGAGGACGAGCCGGTGAAGAAGATCTCCACCCGCCCGGCCGACACCGTGCCGGCGTCGCGGTCGGGCGGGACGAACATCCTCTGAACATTCTCCGGTTTCGCGCCTTGACAGGCGTGGGACGCATTGCCAGAATGGTGCGGTCGGACCACGGGTTCGGCCCGCATCTTTTCCATCCGAGTCGGGAGCCTGCCATGAAGTTGAACCGTTTGCTGATCGTCGGATCGGGACTGCTGATTGCCGGGGCGGGGGTTGCGGGGGCGCAGTCGAAGCCGCCGACCCAAGCTCCGGCGCGTCAGCCAGCCGCCCAGCCCGCCACGCCACCCAAGGGCGGCGGCACCATCGCGTTCGACGGCACGGCCCTCACCGACGCCGTGGAATACCTGCGCGACGTGACGGGCATCAACATCAGCGTCAACTGGCGCGCGTTGGAGGAGGCCGGCATCAGCAAGACCGACCCGGTGAGCCTGAAGTTGAAGAACGTGACGCTCCGTCAGGTGGTGAAGCTGATGCTCGAGAACGTCTCGCCCGGCAACCTCGCCTACTACGTCGACGGCAACATCCTCTACGTTACCACGAAGGAATTGGCCCGCAAGAACATGGTGACGCGGGTCTACCACATCGAGGATCTGATCGTCGATCTGCCGCAGTTCGACCAGGCGCCGGACTTCAACCTTCAAAACAAGAGTTCCACCAGCGGCCAGGGCGGTGGCGGTGGTGGCGGTGGCGGTGGCGGGCAGGGCCTGTTCGGCGGCGGGCAGAACAGCCAGAAGGAGGAGGTCGTCACCACCCGTGAGGAGCGGGCGCAGGAGTTGATCGACCTCATCACCAGCACGATCGAGCGCGACGTCTGGGAGGTCAACGGCGGCACCGCGACCATTCGCTACTTTAACGGCACCCTGATCGTGACCGCGCCCCGCGACGTGCAGACGCAGATCGGGAAATAAAGTCCGGTCGCGGGTCAATGATTTAAGAGCCAAAGAAGGTTCTGAAGAACCGCCCGCAACCGGGGCTTCCGCCTCCGGCCACTAAAGATCGTCGGTCCTACCATCCGCGACCGATGACGCAGGCCGTTGCCCTTCCGCCGCTCCGCCGGTCGCTGCCCACCGGCGAGTCGAATCGGACGCTGCTCCGCCTGCTGCTTGCCCTCGCGCTGCCGGTGCTGGCCGAGCACGCGCTGCACATCGCCGTCAACCTGACCGACACCTACCTTGCCAATCACCTGGTTCGGCAGGAGGGGCTCGCGGCGAACGCCACCAATGCCGCAGCGGCGGCGGCGGTGGGGTCGGTCGCCTACGTCGGCTGGCTGATGGGCCTGCTGACGTCGGCTGTCGGGTCGGGCAGCACGGCGATCATCGCGCGGGCCGTCGGGGCGGGCGACCGCAGGACGGCCAACGCGGCGGTCGGGCAGTCGATGTTGATGGCGGTGGCGTTCGGCACCCTCATCGGCGGCGTGGCTTTCGCGCTGAGCGGCTGGCTGCCGACGCTGTTCAATCTGCAGACGCCGCAGGCCGAGGCGTTTTTGACCACCTACGTCCGATGGCTGGCGCTGGGCGTGCCGTTCGCGGTGGTGATGTTCGTGGCGAACGACTGCCTCCGCGGCGCGGGCGACACGCTCACGCCGGCGGTCGCCATGATCGTGGTCGACGGCGTGAACGTCGTCCTCTCCTTCGGGCTGACCTACGGCTGGTGGGGCCTGCCGACGCTCGGCTTTCCGGGCATCGCCGTCGGCACGTTCGTCGCCTACGTCAGCGGCGGGGTGCTACAGGTGGCGGTGCTGGTGATCGGCCGGGGCGGCGTGCGGCTGTTCCGCCACCGCCTGCGGCCGCGCGTTGCGATGATGCGCCGCCTGCTGAGGATCGGCCTGCCGAGTGGGGCCGAGGGGCTGACTGTCTGGGGCGCGAACTTCGCGGTGCTGTTCGTCATCAACGGCTTCGGCGATTTGGCGGCCGCGGCGCACCTGAACGCCATTCGCATCGAGAGCCTCTCCTACATGACCGGCATGGCCGTCGCCACCGCCGCCGCCACGATGGTCGGCCAGAGTTTGGGCCGGTCCGACGTCAATCGCGCCCGCCGGTCGGCCTACCTCGGCTTCGCCGTCGGCGGGGCGGTGATGGCGGGCTTCGGCCTGGCCTTCATCTGCTTCGGCGGCCACATCGCCGACTGGATCGGCAACGGGCCCGTGGTCAACGCCCTGACCGCCAAGTGCCTGTTCATCACCGGCTTCTGCCAGATCGGTTTCGCCGCGTCGATGGTGTTCGGCGCGGCGTTGCGGGGGGCCGGCGACACGGTGACGGTGCTGGTCACGAACCTCGCCAGCACCTTCGCCGTGCGCCTCGTCGGCGTGCTGATCGTCGGCCAATGGCTGCGCCTCGGCCTCGTCGCCGTCTGGGTGGTGCTGGCGAGCGAGCTGATGCTCCGCGGCACGCTGATGTACCTTCGGTTCCTGCAGGGAAAGTGGGAGCGGGTGAAGGTGTGAGCGGGTGTGGGATGAGCGGGTGAGTCAGCGGCATTGCAGCATTAACTCACCCGCTCATCCCACACCCGCTCACACCTTGTCCTGGGCGTCTTAGAATGAGCATGGCCTTTAGCGACATCGACTTCACCGCCGTCTTCCGCCGGCTGGCCGACAAGCGGATCGAGGAGGCGATGGCGGAGGGGAAGTTCGACAACCTGCGCGGCGCGGGCGAGCCGCTGGTGCTCGACCCCATGCCGGCCGACGAGGAGGCGCGGGCGACGTGGTGGGCGGTGCGGATCATGCGGAATGCCGACTTCACACCCGATGAGGTGCGGTGGCGGAAGATGCTGGATCACCTCCGGGACGAGCTCTCGCAAACGCGGAGCGAGAGCCGGGCGCGGGCGTTGGTCGGGCAGATCAATGATTTGGTCGGGAAGGTGAACGCCCTGCCCGCGACGGCGTTGCAGGCGCCGGTCTCACCGGTGGACGAGGCGGCCGAAGTGGAGCGGGTGCGACGCAATACAGATCGATCTTCGTGAGCCGCGAGCGCAGCGAGCGCTTTTTCTCCCAGATTGCGAAGAGCGCTCGATGCGCACGCGGCTAATCGGAAGCAACTTCTCATTGCAACGCAACCCACACCAATTCGCCTCTGAGATCAAGCGACACGCGCGGGAACTAGGGTTCGACCTGATCGGCATCGCCCCCGCAACGCCGAGCCGGTTTCAACAGTACCTGCGCGACTGGCTGGATGACGGGCAACACGGATCAATGGCCTGGCTCGAAAAGCGCATTGACGAGCGAATTGACCCGTCGGTGTACCTGCCCGGCTGCCGCACCGTAATTTGCTGTGTGATGAATTATCACGTCCCGCTACAGCCGGTGCCGGACGGTGATAAAAAGCATCACGGGAGAATCGCTCGGTACGCGCTGGGCGACGATTATCACGACCACCTGAAAACGCGGCTGCACGCCCTCGCCGACTGGATTCGGCAGCTCGAACCCGATGCCCAGACGCGGGCGGCGGTGGACACCGCCCCGATCCTGGAAAAGGAAGTCGCCGCCCGCGCCGGCGTCGGCTGGCAGGGGAAAAACACCTGCCTGCTAAACGAGCGCATCGGCTCATGGCTCCTCCTCGGCGAAGTCCTGACCACGCTCGACCTCCCGCCGGACAATCCCGCCACCGACCGCTGCGGCACCTGCACCCGCTGCCTCGACGCCTGCCCCACCGACGCCCTCCGCCCGGATCGGCCTTACCAGATGGACGCCTCGCAGTGCGTCAGTTACCTCACGATCGAGCACCGCGGCGAGATCCCGCCCGCGCTGAAGCCGGCCGTCGGCGGGTGGCTCTACGGCTGCGACATTTGCCAGGACGTCTGCCCGTGGAACGGCCGCGCCCCGGCCGCGACCGACCCGGCGCTGCAGCCGCGCTTCCCCACCGGCACGCTCGATTTGCGTGAGGTGCTTTCGTGGAAGCCAGAAGATTACCGCCAGCACCTGCGCGGCAGTGCGATGAAGCGGGTGAAGCTGCCGATCCTGCAACGGAACGCGCGAATCGTTCAAGACAATCTCGAGGTTCCATAACCCGTCTTGCCGCTTGCGGCTTCGCAAAGAAATGATGCTTGAAGACCCCCGATTCTTTGCGAAGCCGCAAGCGGTAAGACGTACAATCGCCCGATGCTCCCGTTCGTCCGACCCAACGTCCGCGCGATGCACGGGTACGCCCCCGGCGAGCAGCCGCGCGCGGGCGACCGCATCATCAAGCTCAACACGAACGAAAACCCCTTCCCCCCCAGCCCCCGCGTGATGGCCGCCATCCGCGAAGTGCCGGCCGACGCGCTGCGGCGATACCCCGACCCCCTCGCCACGCGCTTCCGCGACGCCGCCGCGACCGTGCTGAACGTCCGGCCGACGCAGATTCTGGCCGGCAACGGGTCGGACGACATTCTGACGATCGCCACCCGCACCTTCATCCCCCCCGGCGGCCGGCTGGCGGTGTGCGAGCCGACGTACTCGCTCTACCCAATCCTGGCTGCGCTCGAGACCGCCACCACCGTCGGCGTGCCGTGGGCCGACGGCTGGGCGCTGCCGACCGCCGCGCTGCTGGCGGCCGACGCCGACGCGATCTACCTGCCGAACCCGAACGCCCCGAGCGGCACCCTCGTCCCGCCCGCCGCCGTGGCCGAGTTGGCCGGGCGGTTCGGGAAGCTCGTGCTGGTCGATGAGGCGTATGTGGATTTCGCCAGTGAAAGCTGCCTGCCGCTGGTCGCCGAGTACGAAAATGTCGTCATCTCCCGTTCCCTGAGCAAAGGGTACGGCCTGGCCGGCCTCCGCTTCGGCTACGCGGTGGCGCAGGAATCGGTTATCGCCGAGATGCTGAAGGTGAAGGACAGCTACAACTGCGACGCCCTGTCCATCGCCGCCGCCGCCGCCGCGATGGAGGATCAGGACCACGCGCGGGCGAGTTGGGACCACGTCCGCCGCGAGCGCGGGCGACTGTCCGAAGCGCTCGCCGGATTAGGATTCGACGTGCTGCCTAGCCAGGCGAACTTCGTTCTCGCCACCGCGCCCCACAACTCCGCCCGCGACCTCTACCCCGACTTGAAGCGGCGGGGCATTCTCGTCCGCTGGTTCGACCAGGACGGGTTGCGAGACAAGCTCCGCATCACCATCGGCACGTCCGAAGAATCCGACATCCTCCTCCGCGCCCTCCGTGGTGAAATCACGGTAGGATAAAGCGATGCATGACCGCACCGCCACCGTCCGCCGCACCACCGGCGAGACCGACGTGACCGTCACCCTCAACCTCGACGGCACCGGAACCTCTAAAGCCGCCACGGGCGTCGGCTTCTTCGACCACATGCTCGATCTGCTCGCCAAGCACAGCCTGATCGACCTCGACATCCAGGCCGCCGGCGATCTGCACGTAGACGGCCACCACACTGTCGAGGATGTCGGCCTCGCCCTCGGCGCGGCCCTGCTTCAAGCCGTCGGAGACAAAACCGGCATCCGCCGCTACGGCTGGGCGATCATCCCGATGGACGAGTCGCTCGCCCAGGTCGCCCTCGATTTCTCCGGCCGGCCCGCTTACGTCTCGCACGTCCACTTCCGCGGCCCGCGCATCGGCGACTTCCAGACCGAACTCTTAGACGAGTTTTTCAAGAGTTTGGCGAACGCCGGCAGGCTAAATCTTCACGTCAGCGTGCCTTACGGCCGCAACGACCACCACGTCGCCGAGGCGATTTTCAAGGCCGTCGCCAAATCGCTGAGGCAGGCGGTGGAGCATGACCCGCGCAACCCCGGCGTGCCGAGCACCAAGGGCACCTTGACCGATTAGCCGCCCCGCCTATCATCCCCGACTTATCCGTAGGGGAATGGGAATGGCAATCCAACGCCCGGTCGAGCAGAAGCGTCGGACGCTGGTCAAGACGATCAGTTGGCGCGCCATCGCGTCGCTCGACACGCTGCTGATCGCGTTCGTGGTGATGACCCTGCTCCGCCCGAGCACCGCCGCCGAGACCGCCGGCGTCGCGGGCACGATCGCGGCGGTGGAGATCCCGAACAAACTGCTGCTCTACTACCTGCACGAGCGCCTCTGGGCGCGGCTGAGCTACGGCCGGGCGAAGGTGCCGGAATATCAGATTTGATCCGGCCGCAAAAAGCACTGGCGGAACCGGCACCGCCGCAGTAGATTGCCGGCACGATGCCGCGCTTTCCGCTCGCCTCCGGGTGCCTCCTGCCGCTGCTCGCCACCGTCGGCTGCACGACCACGCACCGCGCGTCGGTCGCGCGGTTCGACCTCGACCGCCACCTGCCCGCCCGCATCGAGCCGGCGCCCCGCAGCGGCATGTACAAGGTGAAGTACACGCCCGACGACGCCGAGCACCTCCGGGCCGTCGACGGCACCGAACGCTACTTCCGCACCGGCGACCCCCTCGGCTTCGAGACCGAGCCCGACGGCCGGGTGGTGGCCGTCGCCCGACGCGAACGCCTCTTCGCCCGCCTGCCCGCGACGACTGCCGCTGGGGGCGGATACTTCGTCTGGACGCACAAGTCGACCGGCCCCTCGCGGCTGGCCCGCAATTTCGACGGCTTCCTTGAGGCCGCCGGCCCCGCGCTGGCCGTCACCGCCCTCGGCGCGGTCGCGGTGGCCGCCCTCGTGACCGACCACTCGTGCGACTGCGACGACCGCTATGGGGGCTACAGCGGCGGCTACGCCTGTGACCACCATCACTGCCACCGGTGCCACTGCTGCGACTAACGCCGCCTTCTCATGTTACCGCTCCACCGCCCGCAGCAGCGAGCGCGTCGTTCGGACCAGCAGCACGCCCGCGCCGGCGAAACAGGCGAACGAGGCCCCATACAGCACCCCCGCGAAGGCGTAGGTGCCCGGTGTCCACGGAATGCTCGCCGCCGCGCCGTTAAGGATGATCAGCGGCAGGTGCAGGAACATCACGCCGATCAGAAAGCACCCGCCCAGCCCGATCAGCCCCAGCCCGCCCGCCACCAGCACCGCCGACGCCCAGATGCGCGGCGAGCGGGCGTAGGCCGTCGCGTACTCCAGCGCGGGGCGGGGGTCGTCCAGCGCTTCGACAGGGTGGGCGGTCATGTCGCCTTTCGCGGAGTGATCAACAACTATAGCGTGCCGACCACCGGCAGCTTCCCGACCAGCGGCTTGCAATAATCAAGGTACGCCTCCGTGACGTTATTGCCGCCAGTAATGTACGACGGGTCCATGTGCTTCGTCACGCGGGCCACCGTGCTCAGCGGCGTCAGGATCGTCTTGATCCGGTAGTTCGGGCCGCTCGCGCGCTCCATCGCCACCGAGCCCTCAACCAGTTCCGGGTTGCGCGAGTACTCCACCGCCATCTCGCCGACGAGCTTCGCCTCGGCCGCGTCGACCTCACTATGGAAGCCGGCGAACGACCGTTGCAAATAGCCGAAGGTGTCGGCCCGCACGCGGAGCTTTTTGCCGCCGGCCGGTTGCAGGTTCTTCGTGATCAAACTCGCCAGGTGGTCCCCCAGCGCGCCGCTGCCGGAGAGTTGTAAATTGCCGTGCGCGTCACGCTGCAAATCGTCGCTCATCTTCTCGGCGTAGGTCTTGCCATCGGTGTCGGTGATGCCCTCGCTCGCGGCGATCAAACACCGGCCGTGCTTGCGGTACATCGCCTCCACGTCCTTCAGGAACTGCTCCTGACTCACCGGCGCCTCCGGCACGTAAATTAAATGCGGACCGTCCTCCGGGTGCTGCCGGGCGAGGACTGAAGCGGCGGTCAGGAAGCCCGCGTGGCGGCCCATGATGATGTCGACCTTGATGCCCGGCAAACTCGCGTTGTCATAGTTGTCCCCCATCATCGCGCACGCCACGAACTTCGCCGCGCTGCCGAAGCCGGGCGTGTGGTCGTGAACGCGCAGATCATTATCAATCGTTTTGGGGATGTGGAACACCCGCAGGTCGTACCCTTCCTTCTTCGCCAGATCATTGCAGATGCGCGCGGTGTCGGCCGAGTCGTTGCCGCCGATGTAGAAGAAGTAGCCGACGTCGCGCTGCTTCAGCACCTCGAAAATCTTGTGGCAGTACGCCTCGTCCGGCTTGTCGCGCGTGCTGCCGAGGGCGGCCGAGGGGGTGTTGGCAATGTGGACCAACTTCTCCACCGGCACGTCGTCGAGCGGCACGAAGTCGTCCTTGACGATCCCGCTCACGCCGTGCCGCGCGCCGAGGAGTTGGCGGATGTGCCCCGCGCCGCGGACCTGCTCGATCACGCCGACGAGGGACTGGTTGATGACGCTGGTCGGCCCGCCGCTCTGGCCGATGACCGCGTTCCGCTTGCCGTTGCCCATGATCTCGCTCCGTCCGTAGAAACTCTCTGAAGCCCCGCCGCGCCGGGCCGCGTCCGGGCATGATAGAGTCTTCACCCGCCCGCCGAAAGTGCCCATGCCCGATCCCGACGTTCTCCGCGCGCTGATCCTCGCCCACGGGCGCAACTCCACCTGCTACCAACTGCTCAATCCCGGCATCGCCCGCTGGCTCTCGCCGCGCGGCGACGCGGGGGCGGGGTACGCGCGCTGCGGGGGAGTCTGGCTGATCGCCGGCGAGCCGGTCTGCGCCCCCGACCGCCTGCCGTCGGCGGTGGCGGAGCTCGAGCGGGCGGCGGCGGACGCGGGGTGCCGCACCTGCTTCGTCCTCGCCGAGCACCCGCTGCGCGCCCTGCTGCGGCGCGACGCGGGGCACGCCTGCGTCGGCCTCGGGGCGCAGCCGACGTGGAACCCCGCCGGCTGGCCCGCGCTCGTCGATCAACACCGCTCGATCCGCTCGCAGCTCCACCGCGCCGCGAACAAGGGCGTGACCGTCCATCAGCGCCCCGCCGCCGATTCGCCCGACCTCCGCCGCGTGCTGGACGCCTGGCTGGGGGGCCGTCCGATGCCGGCGATGCACTTTCTCGTCGAGCCGGACGTGCTCGGCGGCGAGTTGCGCGACCGCCTGCTGTTCGCCGCCACGCACGACGGCGAGACGGTCGCGTTCCTCCTCGCCTCCCCGGTGCCGCTGCGGAACGGGTTCCTGCTCGAGCAGATCGCCCGCGCCCCGCACGCCCCCAACGGCACGGCGGAGCTGCTGATCGACGCGGCGATGCGGCACCTCGCCCATGCCGGCCACACCTTCGCCACGCTGGGGCTGGTCGCGCTGGCGGAACACGCCCGGCGGTCGATGTCGACGAACCCGCGGTGGATGCGGGTGCTGACCGGCTGGGCCCGCGTCCACGGCCGGCGGTTTTACAATTTCGAGGGGCTCGAGCGGTTCCGCACCAAGCTCCGCCCGCGCCGCTGGGAGCCGGTCTACGCGATCAGCAACGAGCGGCGGTTCACCGTCGGCACGCTCCGCGCCTTGGGCGGCGCGTTCGCCGAGGGCCGGCCCGAGGCGCTGCTGGCGCGGGCGGCGGTCCGCGCGGCAAAGCAGGAGGCGCGGTGGCTGGGGGAGTGGGCGCGGCGGTGAAACCCGTGGCACGGGCGTCCCGCCCGCGTCTTCCTTCACTCCGCAGTCGCAGAACGCGGGCGGGACGCCCGTGCCACAGTAGTTCAGCGTCGCCACCCTCCGCGCGTCGGGCGGCGTTCGCCGAGGGCCGGCCCGAGGCGCTGCCGGCCCGCGCCGCCGTCCGCGCCGCAAAACAGGAGGCGCGGTGGCTGGGGGAGTGGGCGCGGCGGTGAAACCCCGTGGCACGGGCGTCCCGCCCGCGTCTTTCTTCACTCCGCAGTCGCAGAACGCGGGCGGGACGCCCGTGCCACAGTAGTTCAGCGTCGCCACCCTCCGCGCGTCGGGCGGCGTTCGCCGAGGGCCGGCCCGAGGCGCTGCCGGCCCGCGCCGCCGTCCGCGCCGCAAAACAGGAGGCGCGGTGGCTGGGGGAGTGGGCGCGGCGGTGAGCCCCCGTGGCACGGGCGTCCCGCCCGCGTCTTTCTTCACTCCGCAATCGCAGAACGCGGGCGGGACGCCCGTGCCACTTGGTACCAGTTCAGCGTCGCCTTCAGCCCGGGCTCGAACGGGACGATCGGCTCGTAATTCAGCACCTCCCGCGCCTTGGTCAGATCCGCCAGGGAATGCTGAACGTCGCCGGTGCGGGGGGGGCGGAAATCGGGCGTCAGATCCGGCCGGTCGGCGGCGTCGGCGAGGGCGGCGGCGAGGTCGAGCACGCTCCGCCGCCGGCCGCTGCCGACGTTCACCACGTCGCCCCCGAACCGCGCGTGCCGCCGACCGGCCAGCAGGTTCGCGTGGACGGCGTTGGCGACGAAGGTGAAGTCGCGGCTGGCCGAGCCGTCTCCATAGACGGTCGGCCGGCGGTCCTCCAGGATGGCGGTGCAGAAGGCGGCGACCACGCCGGCGTAGGCGTTGCCCGCGCGCTGGCGGGGGCCGAAGATGTTGAAGTACCGCAGCGACACCGCGTCGAGGTCGTAGCAGCTCGCGTGGGCGCGGCAGAGCATCTCGCCGGCCAGTTTCGACGCCGCGTAGGGCGACCGCGGCAGGGGGGGCATCGACTCGCTTTTCGGCAGCGCCGCCGAGTCGCCGTAGGCGCTGCTGCTGGCGGAGTAGACCACCCGCCGCACGCCCGCCGAGCGCGCCGCCTCCAGCACGTTCAGCGTGCCGGTGGCGTTGGTCGCCAGGTAGCCGGCCGGGTCGGTCAGGCTGCGCGGAACCGACACGCGGGCGGCGAGGTGGAAGATCAGGTCGCACCCCGCCGCGTCGCCGGCGAGGGCGGGGTCGAGGATCGAGCGCGCGATGCGGTGCGCCGGGGCATCGCCGAGGGTCGACCAGGCGCCTTCGGACAAATCGTCGATTGCCACGACGTCGGCCCGGAGGTCCGCCAGGGCGGCGGTCAGGTGCGAGCCGATGAACCCCGCCGCCCCCGTGACCAAGACGCGGCGGCCGTCGAACGCGCCGCCGTGGAGGGCGCGCCAGTCGGTCAGGAGGGGGCCGGTGGGCATGGGGTCGGCATTGTAGACGCGGCGGATTCGGGGCGGGACGCCGACTTTTCGTTACGCGCGGAAGTCCGTTCGCATTGAACAGCGGGCATCTCGATCTGCCCGGCCTTTGATGCGAATGCGGAGGTTCGTCTTTCATTGCGAAGCGGCGAGCCACGGGGAAACCCGGGGCTTGGTGGCACGGGGGAGCCGGGCCTTCGTGGCACGGGCGTCCCGCCCGGATTCTCTTGCCGGCCGCCCGGTTCGTCGAAATCCGGGCGGGACGCCCGTGCCACGGGGGAGCCGGGGCTTCGCCTTGGGCTCAGATGCCGGCGTGTTTCGACGATTCTGCACGCCGCGCGAGCGAGCGGTAGAGGGCGAGCGTGTCGTCCACCTGCCGGACGAACGTGAAGTGCGCGCGGACGTGCGCGGCGGCGGCCGCGCCCATGCGGCGGAGGGCGGGGGGGTCCGATAGCATCTCGGCGGCGGCGGCGGCGAAGGCGGATTCGTCGATGGGGACGGACCGGCCGGTCTGATCTTCGACGATCAGTTCCTCGGTGCCGGCGGTGCGGGTGCGGAGGGCGGGGGTGCCGACGCTCATCGCCTCGGCGCAGGCGTAGCTGAAGCCCTCGCGGGTCGACGGCAGCAGCAGGAGGTCGGCGGCCCGATAAAACGGCAGCGGGTGGCGGTGGCCGAGGAGTTTGACGCGGTGTTCGAGGCCGCGGCGGGCGATTTCGGCGCGGAGGTCCGCCTCGTGCGGTCCCTCGCCGACGAGCAGGAGGGTGGCGGCGGGGGAGCGTTCGGCGACCGACAGGAGCCAGTGTTCATTCTTCGGGTGGTCGAGTCGGCCGACGAACAAACCGACGAGGGCATGGGCATCGAGGTGGAGGTCGCGCCGCGCCGCGGCGCGGTCGGCGGGCGTGGCGAGTGGAAACTTGTCCGGCTCGATGCCGTGGGGGATGAGGGTGATGCGGTCCGGCGGGACGCGGGCGTCGCCCGTCACCCACCGGCGGGCCTCGGCGGAGGCGACGTGGGTGTGGTCGCCGAAGTCGCTGAGCCAGCGCCGCGGGCCGGCGAGGGAGAGGTCCGACAAATGCACCGTGTAGAGGATGGGGGTGGGGGGTGAGGTGCGTGGGATGAGGGGGAGGCGGGGTTGGAGGAAGCGGGCGAGGAGGGTGGCGCGCCGATAGTGCGTGTGGATGACGTCGACGGGGTGATCCTTCAGCCAGCGGCGGAGGGCGCGGACGGAGCGGTAGAAGCCGACGGGGCCGGATTTGAGGGGGAGTTGGAGGTAGGGGAAGGGGGCGGCGTCGAAGAGGGGTTGCCACGCGCCGGCGTCGCCGGCGGCGGCGAGGGTGTGGCCGCGGGCGGTCATGGCGGTGGCGAGGTCGACGACGTAGCGGCTCAGGCCGCCGGCGTCGGCGGCGAGGGTGAGGTGCAGGACCGAGAGTGTTTCGTCGAGTTTTTCGTCCGCCGCGTTTCGCATAAGATCGCCCGCCCGAGGGAGTGCCGTGTCGAACACCGAAATCCAACCCGTCCAACCCCCGACCGGCGCCGCGGCGGTGGACGTGCTGATCCAGACTTATAACGAGGAGTTGAACCTGCCGCACACGCTGGCGAGCGTGATGCCGTGGGCGAACCGCGTGTTCGTGGTCGACTCCGGCAGCACCGACCGGACGGTGGAACTGGCGGAGGCGGCGGGCGCGACGGTGGTTCGCCACGATTGGGAGGGGTACGCGGCGCAGAAGAACTGGGCGATCGACCACCTGCCGTTCGCGTCGCCGTGGGTGCTGATCGTCGATGCCGACGAGGCGGTGACGGCGGCGCTGCGGGAGGAGATCGTGGCGCTGGTGAACCGCGACCCGGAGGGTGTGGCGGAGTCGGGGTTTTTCCTCAACCGCGTGCTGATCTTCGGCGGGCGCGAGATTCGGCACTGCGGGTACTTCCCGAGCTGGAACCTGCGGCTGTTCAAGCGCGGCCGGGCGCGGTACGAGCAGCGGCGGGTCCACGAGCACATGATCGTCGACGGCCCGACCGGGCACCTCAAGCACTTGTTGCGGCACGACGACCGGCGGGGGCTGGAGCATTATTACGCGAAGCACAACCGCTACAGCACGCTGGAGGCGCGGGAGAATTACGAGAACCGCGAGCCGTGGCGGGGGGTGGGGGAATTATTCAGGAGTCGCACGCACCGGCGGCGGTTTCTGAAGAGCCGGGTGCTGCCCGCGCTGCCGGTGCCGTGGGTGCTGCGGCTGGTCTACATGTACGTGCTGAAGGGCGGGTTCCTCGACGGGCCGACGGGGTGGCGGTTCAGCAACTTCATCAGCACCTACGAGTTCATGATCCAGAGCAAGTACCGCGAGCTCAAGCGACTCGGCGGCGCGGTGCCGGCGGCGGCGGCGGGGCTGAGCGAGCCGGAGGGGCAGGCGGCGGCGGCCGTCGCATCTGTTCGGGTGCCCGAGAGGGTCGCGCCCTCGGCGGGGCGGGAGGTCGAGGCGGCGCGGGCGAGCACCGGGGAAAAGGTGCCGGTGTCGGTGATGATCCCGACGCGCAACGAGGCGGGGAACCTGCCGCGGTGCCTCGACCACCTGCGGTGGGCCGACGAGGTGGTGGTGGTCGACAGCGGCAGCGCGGACGGCACGGTGGAGGTCGCCGGTCGGTACGGGGCGCGGGTGGTGAACTTCGACTGGAACGGGCGGTGGCCGAAGAAGAAGAACTGGGCGATCCGGCACGTCGACTTCCGGCACGAGTGGCTGCTGATCGTCGACGCCGACGAGTGGATCACCCCCGCGCTGGCGGAGGAGATCGGCCGGGCGGTGCGGTCGGACGAGAAGGTCGGCTATTACGTTAACCGCCGGTTCATCTTCATGGGGCGGTGGATCCGGCACTGCGGGTACTACCCGTCGTGGAACCTGCGGCTGATCCGGCGGGGCCACGGCGAGTACGAGCGGCTGACGGATGTGGGGAACACGGGGTCGGGCGACAATGAGGTCCACGAGCACGTGCTGGCCGACGGGCCGGTGGGGCACCTTCGGCACGACATGCTGCACCTGGCGTTCCCGACGATCCACACGTTCATGGAGAAGCACAACCGCTACAGCAACTGGGAGGCGGCGGTGCAGCACCGCCACGCCGACGCGGTGAGCGCGGCGGGGTCGGGCGAGGGCACCGGCGAAGGCATCGGCGGGGTGCTGGGCAAGCGGCGGCGGCTGAAGAACCTCTCGCGCCGCCTGCCGTTCCGCCCGACGCTGCGGTTCCTGTATGCTTACGTCGTGAAGCTCGGCTTCCTCGACGGCCGGCCGGGCTACGTCTTCTGCCGGCTGCTGGGGATTTACGAGTTTTTGTCGGTCGCCAAATATGCCGAACTGCGGCGGGCGGAGGCGGACGGCCGCGCGGCGCGGTCGCTGAGCGCGGTGCCGGCGCTGGAGGATTTGCGGGCGGAGCAGGCAGTCGAAGGGCCGGCCGGCCGGCGGGCGGTTGTCGGACAAGAACTCGGATGAGAATCACCCTCGTCACCGGCCCGTTCTACCCCACCCCGCCCGCGCCGTGCGGGGCGGTGGAGCGCATCTGGCACGGGCTGGGCGAGCAGTTCGCGGCGGCCGGGCACGAGGTCACGGTCCTCTGCCGCCACTGGCCGGGGCAGGGGCGCGACGAGGTGCTCAACGGCGTCCGCTACGTCCGGCGGCTGCGGCTCAGCCACACGAAAAGCATCCACTGGGACCTGGCGCAGGACGCGGTTTACTCGCTGCGAATGCTCGCCGCGCTGCCGGCGGCGGACGTGACGGTGACCAACGTCTTCTGGCTGCCGACGATGATCGGGCTGCTGCGGCGCCGGCGGGCGGGGAAGTTGGTGGTCCACGTCGCGCGGTTTCCCAAGGGGCAGATGAAGCTGTACGGGTCGGCCGACCGGCTGGCGGCCTGCTCGCAGGCGATCGCCGACGCGATCGTCGCCGAGTGCCCGTCGGCGGCGGGGCGGACGGTGGCATTCCCGAATCCGATCCGAACCGACGCCTTCTCCCCCCGCGACCGCTCGGGGCGCGAGGGGCAGGGGTCGGTTATATTCACCGGGCGAATCCACCCGGAGAAGGGGCTGGACTGGCTGGTCGAGGCCGTCGGCACGCTGCGGCGCGGCGGGCACCCGGCGCTGCGGCTGCGGCTGATCGGCCCGTCGGCGGTGGGGGCCGGCGGCGGCGGGGCGGACTTCGTGCGGACGCTCCGCACCATCGAGTCCGACCACGGCGGCGGCTACCTGGAGGTCGCCGAGCCGCTGAGCGACATGGACCGCCTCGCCGACGCGCTGGCCGACGCGGATGTGTACTGCTATCCGACGCGGGCGGAGCGGGGTGAGGCGTCGCCGGTCGCGCCGCTGGAGGCGATGGCGACGGGCCTGCCGCCGGTCGTCTCGGACCTGCCGCAGTTCCGCGGCTACCTGCGGCCGGGGGAGAACGGCGTGACGTTCGAGCACCGCGGCGTGGGGGCGGCGGGCCGGCTGGCCGGGGCGATCGGCGGGCTGCTGGCGGACCCGGCCCGCGCCGCGGCGATGGGCCGCCGCGCCGCCGCAGACGCCGCCGTCTTCTCCTACGCCGCCGTCGCCCGCCTCTACCTCGACGACTTTGCCGCCCTCACCCGCTCGAAAGTTCCCGCGCCATGATGACCGGCCCCTACGACCTGATCTACCGCCTGACCCGCGCCGGCCCGCTGAACCGCCTGGCCCGCTCCGCCGCCGCCGCCCTGCCGGACGTGCGCGTGACGCGAACCGTCAACCACCTCGGCCCGTTCCGCTTCAGTCTCCGCCGCCAGCACTGGCTCATGGGCGTCGACAACTTCGAGGGCCACCGCCGCATCCTGGGCATGTTCGCCCGCCTCACCCGGCCGGCCGACGCCTTCTACGAGGTCGGCGCGAACATCGGCTACTACGCCCGCTTCGTCGCGGCCCACCTGCCGGTGTCGGAACTGATCGCGTTCGAGCCGATGGCCGGCAACCTCGCGCTGCTGCGGCCGAACCTGCTGCGGGCGAGGGTGCCGTCGCGGATCTTCCCGCTCGCGCTGTCGGACGAGAACGGCACGGCGGACTTGCAGGTGGACGACGTGGCCGACGGCTCGGCGGTGCTGGACCGCCTGACCGGCGGCGGCGCGAGCGAGGGCCGGGCCGCGCGGGGGCTGCGGCCGAAGGTCGAAACGGTTGAGGTGCGGCGGCTGGACGACCTGATCGCGTCCGAAAACCTGCCGCCGCCGGGGGTGATGAAGATCGACACCGAAGGGGCGGAAGGGCTGGTGCTGGCCGGCGCGGCCGAGACGCTCCGCGCCGCCCGGCCACGGCTGGTGATCGCCACGCACGGCCCGGACAAGGTGCGGCGGGTGATCGAGCTGCTGACGCCTGCGGGCTACTTCGTTTATGGCTACGTCCGCGACGGCTCGGGCGAGGTGTACCGGCGGCTGGAGGCGGCCGATGCCGAGCAGTTGGCGGACAACAATCTGGTCGCGTCGACAGACGTATCGGATGT
Source organism: Tepidisphaeraceae bacterium (assembly GCA_965260985.1). Taxonomy (GTDB): domain Bacteria; phylum Planctomycetota; class Phycisphaerae; order Tepidisphaerales; family Tepidisphaeraceae; genus CBDHCE01. The sequence continues at coordinate 232,983 of CBDHCE010000007.1, forward strand.
GGAAGCGCCGATCGAGCCGGTGGACTTGAGCGCGTGTCCGACGCCTGTTTAGTGCTTCCTTAATAGCCGGAGGCGGAAGCCCCGGTCTTCGTCGCGGAAACCTTCCAGAAGCAGAAGCGCTTCCGCCGCGAAGACCGGGGCTTCCGCCTCCGGCTATTAAAAAAGCGTCTTCACTGCCGCCCGGTCGGTCATCGCTTCCAATTCCCGCGCCATCGCCGCGGCGGAGATCGCCCAGTCGTACCGCCCGACGCGCCCCGCGCCGCGGCGGCGCAGCGACTCGCGGTGCGGGGCGTCGGTCAACACGCGGTGAAGCCGTTCGGCCAGGTCGTCCGCGTCGTCCGGCTCGCAGAGTTCGCCCGCGCTGCCGACAATTTCCGGCAGTGCGGCGGCGGCGGCGACCACGACGGGGGTGCCGAAGCTCATCGCCTCCACCGCCGGGATGCAGAACGATTCGCACACGCTGGGCAGCACGAACGCGCGGGCCGAGCGGTACGCCGCCGCCACCGCCTCGTCCGACACCCGGCCCTCGATGCGGACGTGGCGGCCGAGCTTCAGCCGCTCGATTTTCGCCCGCAGTTCCGCGCAGTACGCCTCGTCGCACTGGCCGATGATGCGGTAGAGCAGGTCGGTCAGGCCGGTCTCGCCGATGAGGCGCGGCAGCGCGTCGATCACCAACCCCTGCCGCTTGTAGGGGCTGACGTTGCTGACCGAGACGATCTCCATCGGCCTGTCGTCATGCGGCGGCAGGTCGGACCCGGCGCGGTCGATCCACGCGCGCGGCACGCCGTTGTAGAAGACTTCCGACCGCGCCGGTTCATAGCCCGCGCTGTTCGTGACGAGGTCTCGCAAGTAGCCGCTGGTGAAGCCGCAGCAGTCGGCGCGTCGCAGCGCGAGGCGGTTCTGCCGCCGCTTGACGCGGGCGATCAGGCGGTGGCGGAAGTGCGTCCAGGCGGCGGGGGTGTACGGCCACGGGTCGCCGAAGTGGGCGAGCGTCGGCAGCTTCACCGACGGCACGACCATGCCGTTGAGTTGCAGCAGCGCGTCGGCCCCAACCCGGTTTGCGACCGACGGCAGGCCGGCGCGCTCGAATCGCACGCGCGGCACGATCCGGCCGGTGTCCGGCGGGGCCGCCTCGAATGCGACGTTCTCGCCGAGGTTCTCCGCCCGCAGCCCCTCCTGCACCGGGTGGCCTTGGGTGATGACGACAGTGAATCGCCACCCCGGCCGGTCGGCGGCGAGGTGGCGGACGAGTTCGCGCGCGACGGTGTAGATGCCCGCGCTGCCGACGCACAAACCGTTGACGAGGATGTGCCTCGGCGCGCTCACGCCCGGCCCACCTCACGCCCCACCGCGCGGCGGTACAGCTCGAGGTAGCGCGGCACCAGCCGGTCCGGGTGCAACGCGTCGAATACCCAAGCCCGGCCGCGCTCGCCGCGTGCGGCGAGGCCGCCGGGCGCCTTCAGCGAATCCGCCAACGCGTCGGCGAGGGCGGCGGCGGCGGGGCGGTCGGGGTCGAGGATGGTCTGGCCGGCCGCCTCCAGTTCGCGCCAGATGTCCACGCCGCGCGTGGTGATGACGGGCGTGCGGCAGGCCATCGCCTCGGGCAGCACCAGGCCGAAGTTTTCCCGGTGCGTCGGCAGCGCGAAGACGTCGGCGGCGGCGTAAACAGAGAGTTTCAAGTCGCCGCCGACCATGCCGAGGAAGTGGACGCGGCCGCCGACACTCAGCCGCTCGACGCGCGCCTTCAGGTCGGCCAGATAATCCTCATCGCCCGGCCCGGCGAGCGCGAACGTCGCGTCGATCCCCCGCCCCCGCAGCGCCGCGGCGGCGTCGATGACGTGCTCGACCCCTTTCATCTTGTGCAGCCGGCTGAGGAACAGCACGACCGGCCCGCCGGCGAGCGCGGGAAACGCCTGCCGCGCGAGGTCGGCGTTCGGCGGGGCCTCGAACGGCTGCAGATCGAACAGGTACGGCAGCACCTCCGCCCGCGTGCCGGGCATGTAGGATTCGGCCTGATCGGCCTCCTGCCGGGCGGTGCACTGGATGAACGCCGCCCGCCGCAGGTGCCGCCGGCCGACGGTGCGGAGGAAAACTTGCTTCTTCAGCCGCCGCTGCGACATCGACCAGTCGTTGAGCATCCCGTGGACGGTCACGCCGTAGGGCTTCCCCGCGGCGCGGGCGAGGCGGGCGAGCTGGACGTTGCTGACCGTCCAGACGCCGTGGACGTGGACCAAATCGTGGGACGAAATCAGCCGCCGGGCGGCGTCAGCGGACGGCGCGTCGAGCCGGCGGCTGGTATCGGCGTGGTTCACCACCGCCACCCGCGGCAGGCCGTCGGTGTCCGCCACCTCTTCCGGCCCGATGCGCGGCCACTCGGGCGGGGCGTCCAGCGGGTCGCCGGTGAGCAGGGTGATGCCGACGCCGCGGTCGGCCAGCAGGCGGCACATGTCCAGGCACGCGCGCGTCACGCCGCCGCCGGCGAGGTTGACGTGCGGCAGGTAGTGCAGGCAGCGGAGCGGGGCGTCGGTCACGCGGAAATTATACCGCGTATCGCATCAGCACGCGGGCGGGACGCCAGTGCCGCGGCGGGGTATAACCTGCTGCGATGCTCCGACCCGCCGACCCGCCCGCCGACCCGCCCGTTCGCCCGCCGATCCGGCTGAGCATCGTCCAGCCGTCGCTGGCGAAGTACCGCGTGCCGGTCTTCCGCGAGCTGGCCAGTCGGCCGGGGATCGATCTTCACGTGTTCTACGCCGGCAACACGGGCATCCCGAACGAGGCGCCCGACGGCTTCGCGGGCACGCCCGCGCCGATGGTCATCCGCCGGCCGGGCGGGCACCCGATCTACTGGCACCCGGCGCAACTCAAGCGGGCCGATCCCGCGACCACGGACGTCTTAAACCTCTCCTGGGACTTACACTACGCCTCGCTCATCCCCGCCCTGCTGCGGGCGCGGCGGCGGGGCGTGCCGACGGTGCTGTGGGGCCACGGCTATTCCAAGCGCGAGCGCGGCTGGCGGCGGTGGCTGCGGTGGCGCGTGGCCCGGCTGGCGACGGCGGTGCTGCTCTACAACCACTCCACCGCCGAGCGCCTGGTCGCCGACGGGCTGCCGGCGGAGCGCGTCTTCGTCGCGCTCAACACGCTCGACCAGTCGGAGATCCAGGCCGCGCGATCCGACTGGCTGTCACGCCCGGCCGACCTCGCCACGTTCCGGGCCGAGCACGGGTTGACGGCCGGTCGCACCGTCCTCTTCGTCTCGCGGCTCGACGGCAACCGCGTGGACCTGCTGATCGACGCCGCCGTGCTGCTGGCCGAGAAGATGCCGGACCTGAAGGTCGTGCTGATCGGCAAGGGCGACGAGCGGCCGGCCCTCGAACGCCTCGCCGCCGACCGCGGCATCGCCGCCAACGTCCGCTTCCTCGGGCCGGTCTACGGCGAGCCGGACCTGGCCCCGTGGTTCCTCTGCGCCGACGCTTACTGCTACCCGGCCAATATCGGCCTGAGCCTGATGCACGCCTTCGGCTACGGCCTGCCGGTCGTCACGACCGACCGCACCGAAAGCCAGAACCCCGAGATCGAGGCGTTCCGCGACGGCGAGAACGGCCTGACCTACGCCGACGGCGACCCCGCCGCCCTCGCCGCCGTCCTCGGCCGACTCCTCGACGATGCGGCCCTGCGCGACCGCCTCGGCCGCGACGCGCGGCGGACGGTGCTAGAGGACTTCACGCTCTCGAACATGGTCGACGGCTTCGTGGCCTCCGCCCGCTACTGCCGGTCGCGCGCCGCCGACTAGCGGACCTTAGCGGTGGTCGGAGGTCGCGTACTCCGTCGGCGGGATGTAGATAGAGCCGTCGGGCAGCACCTCGTCGGCCCACGGCTCGCCGGGGTCGCCGGCGTCGGCGTACTTGTCCCCGTTGAATTCGCCGTAGCCGTCGTCCGCGCCGACCACCGCAAAGCCGCGCGCCCCGCCGGCCGCCGCGGCGTAGGGGCGGGTGACGACCTCCAGCCGGCCGATGATCATGGCGAAGCCGAAGCAGAAGTAGTTGCCCAGCAGCGAGCCCTGCTTGAAGGTCAGAATGGTCTCGAACAGGAACAGCGCCGCGATGACCGCCGTCAGGCCGCGCTCCTCGCCCCACGGGGCCAGGCGGCGGGCGAGGTGCCAGATGTTGCGGGCGGTCAGCCCCCAGATCGCCAGCAGGATCGTCAACCCCACCACGCCGAGCTCTCCGAGCACCTCGGCGAGCACCAGGTGGGGGTACTGCCCGAGGATCATCGGGTCGAACGAGGCGGAGGAGCCCAGGCCGAAGACCCAGTTGAACGGCGACGCCGCCCCCCACGCCGACAGCAGCACCATCGCCGTCCCCAGCCGCCCGCCCTGCCAACTGTCCACCATCGAGTCGACCTTCCACCGCGCGTCCTGCCCGGCGTACATGCTGAAGGCGACCGCCGCGATGCCCAGGAACATCACCAGCCCGCCCACCGCCAACGCGAAGCCCGCGACGTCCTTCACCGGCCGGCTGATCGGCCAGCACGCCACCCCGCACAGCACCAGCGCGATGAGCTGCCCGCGCGACCCGCTGCGGAACAGCACGATGAACGCCGAGACCACCACCAGCCACCGCAGCGCCACCCAGACCCGCGCCGCCCCGCGGAAGTGCATCAGCGCCGCGACCAGCGCCACCCACCCCGCCAGCGACGCCACCGCCAGCGGGTTGCCGTGGTTGCTGATCATCGACCCGCCCGCCGCCTCGCTGTCGAGCACGATCGACCGGCCCGCCCAGTTCGTGTCCAGCCAGAACATCGCCAGCAGCGGCGCGCCGACCACCAGCGTCATCAGCAGCGCGGCCCGCAAGTCGCGCAGATCGGCGGCCACGAGCGGCATCATCCCCACGACCGTCAGGATGTACGGCAGCGCCGACTTGATCGGCGCCAGCGACGCCGACAAGTCGCCCACCCAGAACAGCGTCACCAGCGAGTAGGCGTAAATCCCCACGATCCACCACCCCACCGAAGGGAACGGCCTCACCAGCGGCAGCCCCTTGATCGGCCGCGCTATCACCGCCCACGCCAGCACCGACGCCATCAGCACGTTGGTCAGCAACTGGTGGTCGAAGAAAAAGCTCGCGCGGCTCTGCGCCCACTGCTCCAACCCGAACATGCACATCATCCCGCCCATCGCCACCGCCGGCCGCTTGACGGCCGTCAGGGCGATCAGCGCGAAGATGCCGAAGTAGATGACGAACGTGATCAGAGTGCCCATGGTCTCTCCGAGTTTTTCACTCCGACTGCCCCGACAGTTGCCCCAGCCGCGCCTCGACCAGAGCCTGATACCGCCGCGCCTGCCCGTCGGCCGCGTAATTCTTTAGCGCCCGCCGCCGGCCCGCGGCGCCCATCTCGCGCCACCGCGGTCGGTCGGCCAGCACCCGCGACAAGGCGGCGTCGAAGTCCGCATCCGAGGTGCCGGGCATGAGCCACCCAGTCTCGCCGTCCACCACCGTCTCGGCCGGGCCGCCCGAGGCGTGTGCCAGTACCGGCACCCCCATCAGCATCGCCTCGATCACGCTCAGCCCGAACGGCTCGGGGTCGACCCGCGCGTTCACCGCCACGTCCAGCATGGGATAATACCGCTCCACATCCGCCACCGCACCCAGAAGGTGAAGCCGGCCGGCCGCCCCGGCGTCGGCGGCGGCCTTGCGCAGCAACTCGGCGTAGCCCGACTCGCCCGACGGCGCGCCGCCCAAAAGCAACAGGTGCGGCGCCGGCCCGGAGTTGCACCGCAGCAGCGCCCGCAGCAGGTGGAGCTGCCCCTTGCTCGGCGTCAGCCGCGCGAACAGCCCGAACAGCGGCGCGTCGGCCGGCACGCCCAGCTCCGCCCGCCCGATCCCGACCACCCGCGCGGGGTCGAACTTCCAATCCTCGGTGACATGGTGGAAGACGACCGGCCGCACCGGCGAATCGCCCAGCGTGGCGGCGGTGTAGGCGCTGTTCGCCAGCGGCTGAATCCCGCGGCGGCGGAGGGTGAACTGGTAGAGCCGGCGGTTCAGGCCGAGCGGGTAGCGGTCGCCGACGACGTTGGGCATCTCCCAGAAGCAGGCCGACCCGCGCGCCGCCGCCGCCCGGCCCGCGAGGTCGACCAGGTGCGGCGAGACGACGTGAACCGCGTCGGCCCCGAGTTCCCCCAGCGCCGCCGACACCGCCGGCAGCGCGGCCCGGCGGTACTGCCGCGCCCGCCAGAGTTCGGCCGGCTTGGCGAGCATCCCGCCGGCGAAGCGGGGGGGCGGCCCGAGGTTCAGCCGCCGCACCTCCAGCCCCGCGGCCTCGAAGGCGTCGGCCGACTCCCCGCCGGCGAGGCTCACCGCCGCCGTCCGCCACCCGCGCCGCGCCACCGCCAGCGCGAGCGTGACCGCCAGCCGCCGGATGCCGCCCCCCTCGCCCCCGCCGATCAGCCACGCGACCGTGCGCGGCGGCCCACCCGTGAGGTCGCTCATGGTGGCCCGCCCTCGGCCGACCCACCCTCGGCCGACCCAGCCTCGGCCGATTTGACCGGCGACCGGCCCGCCAGCCGCTGCGCCGCCGCCGCCAGCCCTCCGGCCCCGATCCGCCGCCGCAGCCGGTGCCGCACCCGGCCGGCCTCGTCGCCCCGCACCTTTGCCCAAAGTTCCCCCGCCCCGTGCCCCGCGACCATCCCCGCCCGACCCGCCAGGCACCGCACGATCGGCCCGGGCCCGAAGCGGTCCTTGGCGAACACCTGCGACCGCCCGAGCTGGTACGAAACGTCCGTCAAATACTTGTCCCCCACCCGGTGCGGCGCGACCCAGTGCTTGACCACGCAGTCCGGCGCGTAGAACAGGCGAAGGCCCGCCCGCACCGCGCGGTCCATGAAATCCGTCTCGCCGCCGCCGAGCAGAACGCGGCCGGTGCGGTCCAGCCCCTCGCGGAAGCCGCCGACGGCATTGTAGACGCTCCGGCGGAAGCTCATGTTGGCCCCGATCGCATCGCTGCCGGAGTGCAATTCCTTGACGACCGGCCCGTTGCTCTTGCGGCTCAGCAGCCCCTCGACCGTCGGCGTGACCCACGCCGGCCGCTCGACCGCCTCCCACCACAGTTCCACCCGCCCGCCGACCAAATCGGCCGGCCGCTCGTCGTACACCTTCAGCAGCTCCTCCAGCCACTCCGGGCCGAGCCAGACGTCGTCGTCGATGTTCACGACCACCTCGCCGGCGGTTTGCCGGACGCCGAGGTTCCGCGCGACGCTCACGCCCGGCCGCGGCTCGACCAGGCACCGGCCGGGCATCGGCAGGCCGGGCAGCTTGTCGGCCACCATCGCCTCGGTGCCGTCGGTGCAGGCGTTGGCGACCACCGTCAAATCCGCCGCCACGCCCGCCGGCACGCGCACCGCCGCCAGGCTGTCGAGCGTGCGCGCGAGGATGTCGCGGCGGTCGTGCGTGGGGATCAGGATGGAGACGGACTCGACCACCAGTACCGATCATCGGCCCGACCCGCCGGCCGGTCAACCGCGGCGGGCGCGTTGAATCTCATCGGTCGCGCGACATGACGCGCGACGGGTTGCCCCACCGCCGGTCGACCAGCGACTTCGGCGCGAGCAGCATGGGCGGGTAGGCGAGGAGGAACTTGAATCGCCGCAGCCGCACGAGGGGCCAGAACTCGCGGAGGTAAACCGCCGCCCCCGCCCGACGTCGGCCCGCGAGCAACTGCCGCGTGGCCGTCGTGTGGCCCAAATGGGCGAGGTAGGCCGCCAAATCCTCCCGCAACGCGCCGGTCACGTCGGCGAACTCGCCCGCGGCATCGGCCCGGCGGAGCAGCCGCAGGCCGCGGTCGAAGTAGCTGGCGTTCGACGAGAAATTGTCGGCGTGGACGCGGTAGACCATCCCGATCGAATCGCCCGCCAGCCCCACCGGCCCGCGCGCGAACAGGTGGATGTAGACCTGCATGTCCTCGATCGCCCCGCGCTCGGTGCCGTACCGCAGCCCCTCGGCGGCGGCGCGGCGGAAGGCGGTCGACGACGACTGCAAAAACTGCGTCCCGTGGGCCAGCACCCGCAGCGGCCGGGGCACCAGGCCGTCGGCGTCGCGGATTTTTGCCAACTCCATCGCGGGCCGGTCCGGCGAGGTGGAGTAGGCCCACGGCACGCCCACCGTCACCACCTCCGGCCGGCGGCGGAAGAACGCGACCTGCTCGGCCAGCTTGTCGGGCATCCACAAATCGTCGTGGTCGAGCAGCGCGACGAACTCGCCGCGCGACTCGGCGATGCCCCGGTTCCGCGCCGCGCCGATCCCGCCGTTGGGCTGTCGGATCACCCGCAGCCGCGGCTCGCCGGCGGCAATTTTGGCGAGGCGGGCGGGGGTGTCGTCGGTCGATCCGTCGTCGATGGTGACGACCTCAAAATCCGTAAAGTTTTGAGCCCAGACGGTTTGCAGCGTCTCGGCCAGCAGGGCGGGCTGGTTGTAGGTCGGCACGACGACCGAGACGGTGGGGGGGTTCACGGTCGGGCCTCGGCGGCGGGGCCCTCCGGGCGGGGCAGGTCGCGCAGGGTGTTGAGGCCGAAGGTTTCGAGGAACCGCCGGGTGGTGCCGTAGAGGATCGGGCGGCCCGGCTCCTCGGCGCGGCCGGTGATTTTGACGAGGTGCTTTTCCATGAGCGAGCGGATCGTCTCGCCCGACGCCACGCCGCGGACGGCCTCGACGTCGGCGCGGAGGATCGGCTGGCGGTAGGCGATCACCGCCAGGGTTTCGAGGGCGGCCTTGGTCAACTTCGCGTCCGCCTCGCGCCGGCGGAGCTTTTGCAGCGCGGGGCCGAACCGCGGCAGGGTGAGCAGTTGATACCCGCCCGCCACCTGCTCGGCCCGAAAGGCGCGGCCGGTGCGCTCGTACTCGGCGTTCAATTCCGCCACCGCCGCCCGGACGGGCTTGGTCGCCGGCACCTCCATCAGTTCCGCCAACTTGGCGGGCGTGAGGGGGTTGCGCGTGGAGAACAGCAGGGCTTCGAGCAGGGCGAGGTCGACCGCGATCGCATCGTCCGGCGCGGGGGGTTGTGGGAGCGCTTGTTCCATGTGGCGAACAGTTAAAGAATCTCGGAACAAGCCGGCGTCTGAGCCGAAAGCGAAGACCCGGGTCCGCTCTGAGTTCGAGACCGATTCCGAAGCCGAAAGAACCCGGGTCTTCGCCTTCGGCTCAGACGCCGGCTTGTTCCGGAGATTGAAAACAAAAAGGGCAACCCGACCGGGTTGCCCTTTGCAATACTCCCAAGGGGATTTGAACCCCTGTTATCCGGCTGAGAACCGGATGTCCTAGGCCTCTAGACGATGGGAGCGTCGTTGGCCGGAATGATAGGGCGGCTCTCAAATCCGTCAAGCCCCGACTGCCGATGAGGGTTGATATGCTCGCGGACCCGTGAGACACCCCACCCCCGACCGACTCCGCGCCCTCGCCGTCCACCTGCTGACCGCCAGCGGCGTGATCGCCTGCTTCCTGGCCGTCGCGGAACTCACGCGGCCCGTCCCCGACCCGCGGTGGGTCTTCCTGTGGCTCGCGGTGGCGGTGGTGATCGACGCGGTCGACGGCCCGTTCGCGCGGGCGTGGCGGGTGAAGGTGTACGCGCCGGACATCGACGGGCGGACCATCGACGACCTGGTGGACTACCTCTCGTTCACCTTCGTGCCGATGCTGCTGGTGTGGCGGATGGGGTGGGTGCCGTTCGCGCCGGGCCTGTTCGGCATCGTCTGGGTCGCCCCCGCGCTGCTGATGAGTTTGTTCGGCTTCGCCAACGTGGCGGCGAAGGACGAGGGGGGCGGGTTTTTCCGCGGCTTCCCGAGCTACTGGAACCTCGCCGCGTTCTACGCCGGGCTGCTGCACTACGGCCTGGGGTCGGCCGGCGATTGGCTCAACGCGCTGGGGCTGCTGGCGCTGGCGGGGCTGACGGTCGCGCCGGTCTGGTTCCTCTACCCCAACCTCGCGCCGCGGCCGTGGCGCGGGCCGGTGCTGGTCGGGGCGTACGCGTGGGCGGTCCTGCTGCTGGCGGCGCTGCCGTTCTACAGCCGCGTGCCGGCGTGGCTGACGGGGATTTCACTGATTTACCCGGCGTTTTACGTCAGGCTGTCAGCCCACCTCGACCGCGCGCGACGGCGGCGGGGCGGCAGAATCGAAAAATGATTTTTCTCCGCCCGTTCTGCCGTTGCAAACCGCCGCCCAAAGTCGATACACCACGCGAATAGGAGCGCGACAATCGCGTGATTCGTCGCCCGATCCCCCGGTTCCCAAGGCGGCTTCCACTTGATCCACCCCCACACCGAGCTGCGGCTCATCAACCCCGTCATCGGCCACGGCCTGATCGCCACGGCCCGCATCCCCAAGGGCACCATCACCTGGGTCCGCGACGAGCTCGACCAGTGCTTCACCCCCGCCGAGGTGCGGGCCAAATCCCGCGTCTACCGCGACGTGCTGGAGAAGTATTGCTTCGTCGACGGCCGCGGCCGGGCCGTGCTGTGCTGGGACCTCGCCCGCTTCGTCAACCACTGCTGCAACGCGACCTGCCTGAGCGCGGGCTACGACTTCGAGATCGCCGTCCGCGACATCGAGATCGGCGAGGAGTTGACCGACGACTACGGCACCCTCAACATCGAGGGCCCTTTCCCGTGCGCCTGCGGCAAGCCCAACTGCCGCGGCGAGATCACGCCGGAGGACCCGATCCGGCTGGCCGACTTTTGGGACGCCCGCGTCCGCGCCGCCTTCCCCGGCGTCGGCGAGGTCGACCAGCCGCTGTGGGACTTGGTGCGAGAGAAGGAACTCGTCGGCCGCGCGCTGGCGGAGCCTCAGACGCTCGCCTCGTGCCGCGCCCACTTCCTGGCCGACCGCCGCCGCCACGCGCTGCTCGACCCGCCGGCGGTCAGGACGCGCCGGCCGCGCGCCAAGGCAGAGGCGGTGATGCAGAACGTGGCTTAAGGGCGCCTGCCGCTTGCGGCTTCGCAAAGAAGATCTTTTCCCGAACGGATTCCTTGCGAAGCCGCAAGCGGCGGCACCTCACATCCGCCGCACGAGGATCGTGTCGTTCTGCCCGCCGAAGCCGAAGCTGTTGCTCATGGCGACGTTCACTACCGCGGGCCGGGCGGCGTTGGGGACGTAATCCAGGTCGCACTCGGGGTCGGGGAAGTCGAGGTTGGTGGTCGGGGGCAGCATCCCGTCGCGGATCGCCAGCAGGCAGCAGATCAACTCCACGGCCCCGGCGGCGGCGATCAGGTGGCCCATCATGCTCTTGATGCTGCTCACCGGCACCCGCCCCGCCCGAGCGCCGAAGACCTGCCGGATGGCCGACGTCTCGTTGCCGTCGTTCTCGCGCGTGCCGGTGCCGTGGGCGTTGATGTAGTCCACGTCCGCCGGCGTCAGGCCGGCGTCGCGCAGGGCCATCTGCATCGCCAGCACCGCGCCCAGGCCGGTGTCGTGCTGGTCGGTGATGCGGTAGGCGTCGGCGGTCGAGCCGTAGCCGACCACCTCCGCCAGCGGCGTCGCGCCGCGGGAATTGGCGTGGTCGAGGGTTTCGAGGATCACCATGCCCGCCCCCTCGCCGAGGACGAACCCGCCGCGCCGCAAATCGAACGGCCGGCTGGCGGCGGGGGGGTCGTCGTTGGCGGTGGAGAGGGCTGTCAGGCGGTTGAAGCCGGTGACGCCCAGGGGGTGGATCATCGAGTGCGCCCCGCCGCCGACCATCACGTCCGCCTCGCCGCGGCGGAGGATTTCCGCCGCCTCGCCGACGGCCTGGGTGCTGGCGGCGCAGGCGGTCAGGCAGTTGAACGCCGGGCCGCGCGCGCCGGTCAGCAGGGCCAGGTGCGACAGGGGCATGTTCGGCTCCTGCTCCGTCTCGCGCACCACGTCCATCAGCGCGGTGGCGGCGTCGGCCCACCGCACCGCGTCGAGCCGCTCGGCCCCGTCGGCCCACCCCGCCAGCGCGGCGGCGGTGTAGGCGGAAAAGTCCAGCGACCCCTCGCCGCTGCCGAGGTACAGGCCCACGCGGTCGAGGTCCAACCCTGCCGATTCCTCCCCCATCGGCGGCAGGCCGGCCATCTCCCACGCCTGCCCGCACGCCGCCAGCGCGAACTGCGTGTTCCGCCCCACTCCCCGGTGCCGCGACAGGTCGGGCAGGTGCTCGGCGAGGTCGAAGTCCTTCACCTCCGCGCTGATGGAGGTGGGGAAGGTGGCGGCGTCGAACAGCGACGTCGGCGCGATTCCACTCCCGCCGGCCAGCAGCCGTTGCCAGACGGGCTCGATGGCGTGGCCCATCGGCGTGACCCAGCCCATGCCGGTGATGACGACTCGGTTCATATTCGGAACTCCAAGGGGGCGGCCGCAGTCAGGAGCGATAGCCGTTGCGCTGCCCCTGCGACGGCCCGCAGAAGAAAAGCAGGATGAAGCCCGCGCCGATCACGAGCGACCCGATCTTCGCCAGGTGGGTCAGCCAGATCAGCCCCACGCCCGCGGCGATGGTCGCCAAGCCGGCGAGAGTGACGAGCCAATATAAAAGGCGGTCGGAAAAGGCCATGCCCGGCTTTCGAGCCTCCAGGCCGGCCACCGGCCTCCAGTTCTTCGAGACGTTCCGGTCATACCGGGCGGTCCGGTCCGAGGGGAGATTGTAAGCCATCGCAGAACCTTCCTGATTGCACGCGGCCGATCTCACGCAAGGCTACAGGAAGCGTCGGCACCGCCGCGAAAGCGGCGGTCAAAACCGGTAGCCGTTATCTTTCTTGATCAACTCGAGTCCCGCGATCAGCAGCACCGCCCCGACCGCCAGGCCCCACGGCCAGAAATAGCCGTTGAGGTAAATGATGAGCGTCAGCAGCAGCACCAGCAGGCCCGGCAGCGGCTTCAGCCAATTCGGGGCATTGATCAACCAGTCGAGCATGGGCGTCTCTCCCTTCGGTGCGTTCAAGTTTTGCGGAACACCAAAGTCGCGTTCTGGCCGCCGAGGCTGTAGACCGTGGCGACCGCCACGGCGGCGTCGGTGGGGCGGGCGTGGGCGGCGAGATTGAGGCGGCCGCCTTCCGCGGCGTTCACCGACGGCGGCACCCGGCCGTGGTGAAGCGCCAGCACGGCCGTCGCGGCGTCGGCGGCGGTGCCGGCGGCGAGGTTGCCGGTCGCCCCCTTCGTCGCGGCGGCGGGAATCGACCCCACCCGGTCCCCCAGCGCCGCCGTCAGCCCCGCGAGTTCGGCCGCGTCGTGCGGGGCGATGCCCAGGCCGTGCGGCACGAGCAGGCCGACGTCCGCGGGCGTCAGGCCCGCATCGGTCAGCGCGTTGCGGACGGCGGCGGCGTAACTCCGGCCGGTGGGGTCAGGCTCGGTGATGCGGTAGGAATCCTGCGACGCGGCGAAGCCGACGAGCTCGGCGAGGATCGTCGCGCCGCGCGACCGGGCGTGCCCGAGTTCTTCGAGGATCAGCAGCCCGCCCCCCTCGCCGATCACGCTGCCGGGGGCGCCGGGGGCGAAGGGGCGGACGGCCGACGCCGGGGCGTCGTTCGCGGCGGTGTTCAGGCGGCCGAGCTTTTGCTGGCGGATCAGACCCATGGGGTTGAGTTTGCTCTCCGCGCCGCCGCAGATCGCCAGGTCGGCCTTGCCGCGCTGGAGGGTGCGGAAGGCCTCGCCGATCGCCAGGTGGCCGCTGGCGTCGCCGCAGGTGATGGTGTTGCTCGGCCCCATCAGTCCGTGGACGATCGTGACGTGGCACGCGAGCATGTTCGGCAGGTACTTGAGCAGCCACAGCGGCGTGAGGTGGGTCATGCCCTCGTTGCCCCACTTTTTGAGGTCGAGCCGGCCGGGATCGCCGTCGGCCCGAGCCTCGCTCATGGCGGCGGCGAGCTCGTCGAGCTCGGCGGAGATCAGCCCCGCGCCGATGTTGCAGCCGAAGCGCGTGCCGTCGATCTCGGCCGGGTCGGCGTAGGCGCGGCTCCTGAGGCCGGCGGACTTGAACGCATCGTCGGCGGCGATGACCGCCAACTCCGTGTCGCGCGCCATCACCTTCACCGCCTTGCGGTACGACTTGGGCACGAAGTCGCCCATCTTGTAATCCGCCACCTGCCCGGCGATGCGGCAGTCAAACCCGCCGGGGTCGAAGGCGGTGATGGGGCCGAGGCCGCATTCGCCCGCGAGCAGGGCGGCCCAGTGGGCATCGGCCCCGATGCCAAGCGGGCTGACGATTCCGACTCCGGTGACGACGACGCGCTTCATGCGGGGGATCATAAGCGCGAGTGGTTTCTTTGCGAAGCCGCGAGCGGCCGGGCCTCTACAGCCCGACCGGCGCGTCGCGCCTCAATGCCTTTAGCAGGTCCACGAACTGGTCCGTGAACACGAAGTTATGCTCGGGAAACTTCAGCCCGCTCATGTTGTTGTCGACGTGGCTGAACATCAGTTCGATCTCCGCCACCAACTCGTCGCCGACGGCGGCGGTGCCGCGGATGCTGGCGCCGGTCTCGTTGAGCTGCTCGACGTCCGCCCGGTATGTCAGCGTCTCGCCCGGCCGGACCAGCCGGTGGAACGTGGCCCGGCCGATTTTCGCCAGAATCACCTTCTCGCTGAAGTCCCGCGCCTCGCCCACCAGCATGCCCGCCGTCTGGGCCATCCCCTCGACGATCAGGCTCGCCGGCATCACCGGGAAGTCCGGGTACAGGTCGTGCAGGTGCTCCTCCGCCGCCGTCACGTTCTTCACCGCGACGGCGGAGGACTTCGAGGTGAACTCGGTGAACTTGTCGATCCAGATCCAGCGCATTCTATTGGTCCGTCGTCAGTGGTCCGTAGTCAGTTGCACAGGCCGTGATGCCTCTTTGCAACGGACAACGGACCACTGACAACGGACTACCCCAATTTGGACTCGACGTAATTGACGATCATGTTCACCGTGAACAATTTGCTCATCTTCTCCACCTCCGGGTCGGCCTCAAAGGCGGCCAGGGCGGCGGGCTCGGCGTGGGGCATCTTGGCCTTCAACTCCGCGATGCCGGCGGGCGTGACCCGGCCGCCCTGCACGTAGGCGGCGTTGGTGGCGAGGTTTTCGTCCATCATCTCCCCCTTGGGAATCTTGATGCCGAACGCCTTTTCCAGCCGGAATTGGATGTCGAGGAAGTCGATGCTCTCGGCCCCCAGGTCGTCCTTGATGACGGCCTCGGGCGTCACCTCGTCATCGTCCACGCCCAGGGCGTCGACCAGCACGGCCTGCACCTTGGCGTAAATCTCGTCGCGGGTCATCGTGGGCATCTGCCGGTTCCTTCCCTGTTCACGTTGCGTTGATCCGAATATTGACTAAAGCGACGTTGCGTCTTGCGCGTCGCGCTGCGCGTTCAACACCGCCCAGCGGCGGCGGTGGTGGGCGATCAGGCGGCGGTCGGTCTCGGCCAACGCGGGGGTGCGGTCGGCGAGGTTAAAATAGGCCACCTCCAGCCGCGCGGCGACGGTCTGCCGCCCCTCCACGCTCCCGACGGCCTTGAACGCCGCGCCCCCGTCGGTCGCCTTCAGCCGCTCGACCTCCACCACCAGCCGGTCGCCGGGCGCAACGAACCGGCCGTACTTGACGTTCCGCGCCTCCTTCAGCACCGCCATCGAGCACGCGAAATCCGACCCCAGGTGCATCGCCCACCCCGCCGCCTGCGTGGCCGCCTCCAGCATCATCACCCCCGGCAGCACCGGGAACGTCGGGAAGTGGTCGGCCAGGTACTCCTCCGCCAGGCTCACCTGCTTGGCCGCCACCACGCGCGACCCGTCGGCCGACTCAATCTGGTCCAGTAACTCGAACTTCACGACGGCGGTTGTAGTCGTCTCGAGCGGAGGAAGCAAGCGGGGTGGGGGGATGGGGAGCGGGTAGCGGGTAGCGGGTAGCGGGGGAAAGAGAAGCCGGCACCATTTCTGTTTTCTCCCCCCCGCTACCCATCCCCCGCTACCCGCCCCCCGCTACCCATCCCCCGCCACCCGCCCCCCGCTTGACATCCCGGCCGGCCCCGCAATGATCGCAGTCCACTCATCCCCGGAGAGCACTCATGTACGCGATCATCGAAGACAGCGGCCGGCAGTTCAAGGTCACGCCCGGCGACACCATCCAGATCGACCGGACCCTCACCGACGAGGCCCCGCCCGAGTCGATCACCTTCGACCGCGTCCTGCTCGTCGGCGGCGGCGAGGGCGGCCCGTCCGTCGGCGCGCCCCTCGTGGCCGGCGCGACCGTGGCCGCCGACGTCCTCGGCGAGAGCCGCGGGCCCAAACTCACCATCCAAAAGTACAAGCGCCGCAAGGGCTACAGCCGCAAGCTCGGCCACCGCCAGCACTACGTCAGCGTGAAGATCACGGGCATTAATGCGTAAGGACGAAGGCGGAGGGATGAAGGATGAAGGGGGAGGATTTCCCCTCTTTTTCATCCTTCACCCCTCCGCCCTCATCCTTATTCTTCCCCGCCCGCCGCCTCGCCGCCGACCAGATAAATCGCGTCCTTCCCGCTCCGCTTCGCGCCGAACATCAGCGCCTCGTCGGCCGCGGCGATCAGCGACTCGGCGTCCCGCGCGTCGTAGGGGTAGACCGCCATGCCGCCGCTGATCGACAGCGACCCCCGGCCGCTGCCGCCCAGGGCCGTGAACTCGTCGCTGTTCAACAACTTGCGGAACCGCTGGGCGATCTGCACCGGCGTCTGATTGCCGCGAAAGCCCGGCTTTGCCCCCGGCTGCAACGGCTTGCGCGGCCCCTCCTTATCCCAGAAAATAACGGCGAACTCGTCGCCGGCGATTCGGCAGACCAGATCGTGGCTCCGGCAGGTTCGCTTCATCAGCGCGCCGGTTTGCCGCAAAATCTCGTCCCCCACGCCGTGGCCGAACTTGTCGTTATACTGCTTGAAATTGTCGATGTCGAACAGCAGCAGCGTGACGGGGAACCGCTCGGTGCGGGCCTTGACGAGGATTTTGTCGAGGAAGTGGCGGAACCACCGGCCGTTGTGCAGCCCGGTCAAATCGTCGGTGATCGCCAACTTTTGCATCCGCGCGTGGCGGTCGTCCAGCGCGGCCACTTTCCCCAGCAGCCCGGATAGGTCGGCCAGCGACCGGGCGGCGGCGGACTCGTCGGCCCCAGGCGGCAGGGTCAGCGAGAGGGTGCCGAGCCCCGACTCGCCCGCCCCGTCGTGCAGGGCGTGCGTGAGCAGGTCCGGCCCGTCGACCGCCTCGCCGGCGGGGTGCAGGGCGAGTTGGGTCGACGGGTCGAGCTCTTGGTTGAGCCGGTCCACCGCGGCCCGCAGCGCCTTTTGCGGGGCGTGCAGCAGGGCATCGAGCACGATTTGGGCCACCGGCAGGTCGGCCAGCGATCCGGGCGCGACCGGGTCCGTAGGCTCTGTCGGCTCATCATCATCCGCCGCCCGCACGGTGGCCGCCTCCACCCGGCCGGCGGCGGCGCGGGGGGTGGACGACTCGAACAGGGCGCGAATCTCGGCGGGGTCGGCGGGCGTCAGCACGTAATCGTCGCAGCCGAAGCTCAGCATTTTGCGGCTCAGCGGCTCGAGCGTCGGGTGGCCGAAGAGGATGACCCGGCCCCCCTCGCCGGCCATCTCCCGCAGCGCCCGCACCGCCGCCTCGGGCCGGCGCTCGACCGGCTCGATCGCGGCGAAGACGGCGGAAAACGTGCCGGCCCGCAGCTCGGCCAGCCCGTCGAAGATCGCCGCCGCCGACACCGTGCGGACCGACGGCAGGGCCGCCGTGACGGCCCCTTTGACCGACTCATCGGCGTCGCCGATCACGAGGATGTTTCCGGGGGTTGCCATGGAAGCGAAGTCTGCCACGCGGCGGGGCGGGACGCAAGGCCTTATCAGCAATTTTAAGCGAAGATTATCGGACGTTGAACCCGAACGCCTCGCAGCTTCCTCACCGCGACCCGCGGCCGTTCCGCAGCCGGCCGGCGGCGGGAATCGGCGGGGCGGCCGGCTCGTCGTGCAGCAGGGCCCGCAGTTCGTCGGCACTCAGCAGCGAATCGGATTCCCGCGGATCGTCGGCCGGCTCACCCTCGGGTACGGCGGCCGGGGGCGGGGCGGATTCCCGTTCGTCTCGTTGGGCCGGTTCGGTCGGTTCCGCGCCCTCGAAGCGGTGAAGCCCCTCGTCGTCCAGCAACGCCGACGCCCCGGCCGCCACCGCCGTCGCCAGCGCGCCCGAGCGGCCCTCCACCTCCGCCAGCCACACCTCCACGTGCGGCAGCCGCCGGCGGAGCGTGCCGATCAGACTCAACTCCTCGCGGTACACGCCCCGCAGGCTCAGCACCACCACCCGGAACGCCAGCGGCCGGCGGAAGACCTCGACCGCCGCGGAGTAGGGGTCGGCGAAGGCCTCGACCTGCATCCCCTTGGCCCGAAGCAGGTTGCAGACCCCCTCGCCCGAGGCCGACACCACCGCCGCCCGCGGGGTCGGTCGGCCGGGACGTGCGGGGGCGGGCATGGGCTCATCCTACGCGGCGTCCGCCGGGCCACAAGCCCGTCATTTTGCGCCGCGAGGCCCGATCATGCCCGCCCGTGCCGCGCGGCCCGCCTTGACACCTCCGCCCCGCCGCGCTAGTCTGCCGCGCCCCCCGATCCAAGAGGACCGGGGCGATTTACGAGGAAATCTAGTCCCAAGCGGGCACCAAGGAGCAGCGATCATGGCCGGGTTGAAGGTGGGCATTAACGGGTTCGGGCGCATCGGCCGGCTGGTCTTCCGCGCGGGGTTCGAGTCGGGCGACTTCGACTTCGTGGGCGTCAACGACCTCGTCCCGCCGGACAACTTGGCGTACCTGCTCAAGCACGACTCAACGCACGGCACGTTCAAGCACGAGGTCAGCAGCGACGAGACGGGCATCATCGTCGACGGCAAGCACATCCCCTGCTTCAGCGTCCGCAACCCTGCCGAGCTGCCGTGGGGCGAGCGCGGGGCGGAGTATGTGGTCGAAAGCACGGGCCTGTTCACAAACTATGAAGCGGCCGAGGGCCACCTCAAGGCGGGCGCGAAGAAGGTCATCCTGTCGGCGCCGACCAAGGATCCGGAGAAGGTTCCGACCCTGCTGATGGGCGTGAATCAGGACAGTTACGACCCGGCCAAGGACCACATCGTGAGCAACGCGAGTTGCACGACGAACTGCCTGGCGCCGATCGCCAAGGTCATCAACGATTCCTTCGGCCTCGCCGAGGGGCTGATGACCACCGTCCACGCCACGACCGCGACACAGCCGACGGTGGACGGCCCGAGCAAGAAGGACTGGCGGGGCGGCCGGGGCGCGGGGCAGAACGTGATCCCCGCCGCGACCGGCGCGGCCAAGGCCGTCACGCTGGTGCTGCCGGAACTGAAGGGGAAGTTGACGGGCATGTCCTTCCGCGTGCCGTTGCCGGACGTGTCGGTGGTCGACTTAACCTTCAAGACCGTGAAGGCCACGAGCTACAAGGAGATCTGCGCCGCGATGAAGGCCGCCGCCGACGGGCCGCTGAACGGCATTCTCGGCTACACCGAGGAGGAGGTCGTGAGCAGCGACTTCATCCACGACCCGCGCAGCAGCATCTTCGACGCCGGCGCGGGCATCGAACTCAACGCCAACTTCTTCAAGGTCGTGAGTTGGTACGACAACGAGTGGGGCTTCAGCAACCGCGTGCTGGACCTGATCAAGTCGATGGCGCGGCACGGCACAAATCAGTAATCTGCTCAATAGCCGGACATCGAAGCCCCGGTTCTTCGCTCGCCTCACCACCGCTCGAAGAACCGGGGCTTCCGCCTCCGGCTATCAAAGATCGTTCACCGCACGAAGAAAACGTAAATCATCACCGCGACCGCGTTCAGAAGCGTCACGAGCGCGACGATGCCGATCACCTCCTGAAGCGGATTCGCGGCGGCCGTCGGGAGGTCGGGTACTTCGTCGGGCTCGGCCGGCGCAACCGATTCGATCGCCTCTTCCGGCTCGGCCTCGGCGAACAGCCGGTCCAGATCGCCGCCGGGCGGGGTTTCGGATTCGACCGCCGGCAGCACCACATCGGCGGGCGCGTCGGCCGGCGGCTTCGCCTTCCGCCGGTCCGGGCGGGGCCGCGTGTCGGATTCGACCGTGGATTCGCACAGCAGCCGGTCGACCTCCTGGCCGGCGAGTTCCGACAGCAGCCCCTCGGTCGACGCCCGGCCGGCGTCGCGGTTGGGCGGGCCGGAGTCCTGAAGCGGATCGGGCAGGTCGCGGTCGTCGACGGGGCGCACCGGAGCCCCGGCGGTCGGTTCGGTGGTCGGCGGCGGGTTGGGCAGCGGGCGGCTCACGGCGGTTCCCCTCCCCAAAGACATCGGCCCGATCCGGCAACGCATGAACGGCAACGCGGCCCCGGCAGTCGGGTCCGCGATTTGGTAAAGTAGGCGATCCGGGCCGGCTTTGCGAACCCGCCGGCGTCGGTTCAACAGCTGGGGAACCGTTCGGGAGGAGTCCGATGCCCCGCCGCCTGCACGTCCCGCCGCTCGCCGGGCCGGGGGAGATCGATCTCCCGCCGGCCGAGGCCCACCACGCGCGGACCGTGCTGCGGCTGCGGGCGGGCGAGGCGGTGGAGCTGTTCGACGATGCCGGCTGGACGGCGCGCGGCGTCCTAGTCTCGGTCGACGCCGACGCCGTTCGGGTGGCGGTCGAAGCGCCGACGGTCGCGCCGCCGGCGGCCCGGCGGGTGGAGGTCGCCTCGGCCGTGCCGAAGGGCGATCGCGCCGATTGGCTGGTCGAGAAGTTGAGTGAACTCGGCGTGGCGCGGTGGACGCCGCTGGTGACGGCCCGCTCCGTGGTGGTGCCGGGCAAGGGCAAACTCGAGCGGTGGGGCCGGATCGCGGTGGAGGCCGCCAAGCAGAGCCGGCGGCCGGGGGTGATGGCGATAGAAGCGGTGACGTCGCTGGCCGACGCTTTAGCCGCGCCGGACGTAAAAAGACTCTGGTTTTCGACCGACCCATCCGCCGCGCCAATCGCGGCGGTCCTTGCGGAGCGGCAAGCCGCCGGTCCGCTGACGCTGCTGGTCGGCCCCGAGGGCGGCTGGACGGAGGCCGAGCGCCTCGCCCTGACCGCCGCCGGCGCGTCGGCCGCGAAGTTGACGGCCACGGTCCTGCGCGTCGAAACCGCCGCGGTCTTGGGTGCGGGCGTGGCGATGTTGGCGTCGCAATGAGCATTCCGTTTGGAGACTGGTTCACGGCCCGGTAAGCCGCGAGCGCAGCGAGCGCTTTTCGTCCGCCGAACCGGAAAAGCGCTCGCTGCGCTCGCGGCTTACCGGGCCGTGAAATAGGCTCTAAATGGTCCGGCTCTTGACTCCCCCCGCGCCGCCGCGACACTGATTACCGCAAGGCAATTCCGATGACCCCTCCCGAAGGATCTGACCCCCGCCGGCCGCTCCGCGACGCGGCGCTGGTCTCGCGGCTGCTGGGCGGGCTGCTGGTTCTCATTGGAATCGGCTTGATCGTTCCGTTGCTCACCGGGCGAGCGGTCGGCGATCCGGCAACCATTTTCTTCGGGGCTTTGATCGTGATATTCTTCGCCGGGGCTGGGTGCATCTACCTCGTCGCGGGGCATCACGTCGCGCGGGCCAGGCGGTGGGCGGCGGTGCTGGGAATGACGGTCGCGGGGGTGCAACTGCCGCTGGCGTGCGTCGCCACGGCAATGGCGATTTACGCGGGGCCGGGGCCGTTGAGCATCATGCTGGCGATGGACTTGGCGTTCGGGTTTGCGTTGGTTTACATGATCAACGCGCTGCGGGCGATGAGCCTGCCGGAGATCAGCGAGGCGCGTGGCTTCGAGCCGATCCTGCCGCCGCCGGCGGTTCGGGCGGGAGGGGGCGATGGTGAACAATCGAACTGACGCCGGCCTCCCCGCCGTCGAGTGGGCGGCGCGGTCGTGCCTCGCGCTGGGAACGGTCTCCGCGTTTTTCGGGCTGCTCATCATCGTCGGCCCCGGCTACCTGAACCCCCTCCGCTTCGGCCCCTGGTTCATCGGCGGCGGGCTGGTCGTCTGGTTCGCGCCGGGGCTGGCGATGCTGTTCGGCGGGTGGTATCTGCGGCACCGGCGGCGGTGGGCGGTCGGCTTGTCGGCGGCCGGCACGTTCTGGCAGGCGGCGGCGGCGCTGACGCTGGAAATCGGGCAGTGCTGGTTCGAGCCGATCAGCCCGATCCTGGTGCTCGTCGGCGGGCTCTGGCTGGCGGCGCTGGTTGTGCAGGGGGCGAACCTCCGCCGGGCGAGCGTCGCGCTGCGGGCGGACTCGGCCGGCCGGCGGGGGTTCGAGGTGCTGGCGAAGGGGCCGCGATGAAGCCGGTGCCGGTCGAGCCGCTAGCCATGGAGCCGATGCCCGTTGAGCCGATCCCGGTGGAGGTGATCGGGGCCGAGCCGTCGGGGTTCGACGCCCTCGGGTCGGCCCCGCGCGAGCCGGCGTTCGGGGGCAAGACGCGCGTGGCGATGCGGCGGGCGCTTGAGTCGGCCGTGCGCGAGTCGCGGCTGCTCGGGTGGCTGTTCCTCGGCCTCGGCGGGGCAGGCACGCTGATGGGCTTGGGGTCAACGCTCAGCGGCGGCGCCGGCCTCGAAAATCAACTGATCCTCGCCTCGTGCGGCCTCACGCTGGTCGGCCCCGGCGTGCTCTACCTCCTCGCCGCCGGCGCCCTCAATCGCCGCGACCCGCGCGGCGGCACCCTCGGCCTGCGGGCGGCGGCGGCGCACGTCGCGGGCGTGTTGATCGCCCTGACTTGCGCGGTGTTGGACCTGGCGCCGGGCGGTTATGACGTCATCTACGTCCCGCCGGTGCTGGCGATCTTTTTCACCCCCGCGCTGCTCGCGTTCGCGTGGCACCTGCTGGCCGCCCGCCGCGCCGCGGCCCTGCTGGCCGAGCCGAAGGGCTTCGAGGTCGGCGCTGCGGCGGCGGCGGCGCAGAAGATTCCGCTTGAATCTCGAAAGTCTGCCGGGTAGATTCCGCCGCGACCCACCTCAACACCGCTTTTGGAGACGCCCGACCATGGCCCTGCCCCCGAAAAAAGACCCGCGCCGGCCGATCTTCCTCGCCGCCAGCTCGATGCGGCTGCTGGGAGGCCTGCTGATACTTGTAGCCGGCCTGTTCGGCGCGATCGCCGCCTTCGCCCCCCGCGGCCCGCGCGGTGGGTCGGTCCCCGTCGCCGCAATCATCACTGCGATGATCTTCGGTTTGGCTGGCGTGGCCTTCCTCGTCAGCTCGATTTTCGTCGTCCGCCGCCAAAAATGGGCCGTCGTGCTGGGGCTGGTGCTGACCGCGCTGGAGTTGCTGCTGATCGTGCTGAACGTCGTCGGCATGCTGATGCGGGGTGGACTCGACAACCCGGCGAACGGGGTGCCGCTGGTGATCTCAGTCCTGTTCTTCGCCGCCTTCGGGCAGTTGGCGGTTCACCTCAGCAAGGCACTGCCGGCCCTAGACCTGCCGCCGTGGGGCAAGGGGGAGGCGGCGCGCGGCTTCGAGGTCATCCGCCCGGCCGACCCGGCGGCTTGACCGGGTGGGGTGGAGCCGCTCGATTTGGGATGCACATCTTGCGGGGCAGAACACGGGTTGCAAACCCGTGCTACGGGCGGATCGCCAGCGTCCGGCCGAAAAAGTCCTGCTTCATCGCCGCCTTC
Organism: Tepidisphaeraceae bacterium; assembly: GCA_965260985.1. Lineage (GTDB taxonomy): Bacteria > Planctomycetota > Phycisphaerae > Tepidisphaerales > Tepidisphaeraceae > CBDHCE01. The sequence goes on from CBDHCE010000007.1 coordinate 256,586, forward strand.
GCCATTGTAAGCGTTTCCTCCGCCACGGCGTTCGCCTTGATCGTGCCGACGCGCAGCGCGTCCAGCACGGCCGAGGGGTTTTGCTCGAACGGCACGCGGCGGGCGCGGATCGGCTCCAGCAGGGCGTTCAACACCTCGACCAGTTCCTTCTTCACCGCCACGTCGCCGACCTTGCCCTGCCGGTAGGCGGCGCGGTGCTCGTCGACCCACGCGGCGTTCGGGTTGAAGGTGTCGTGGAAGGCCCACAGCGGGTTCTTGGCCGGGTCGGTCTCGCCGGGGTCGGTCGCGCGGACGCGGTTGGGGTCGGTGTACATGCCCATCACCTTCTTCTTCACCGCGTCGGCGTCGTCGGAGAGGAAAATGGCGTTGTTCAGCGACTTGCTCATCTTCAGCAGCGACCCCTCCGGCCCCGGCGGCCCCAGGCCGACCAGCCGGCGGACGCGGCCCAACTTCGGCTCAATCACCGGGAAGACGCCGCCCTTTTCGACGTACTGCGAATCCTCCGCCTGCGGGTCGACGCCGCAGTAGAGTTGGTCGAACTTGCGGGCGACCTCCCGCGTCAACTCCAGGTGCGGCAACTGATCTTCGCCCACCGGCACGACGGCGGGGCGGAAGGCCAGAATGTCGGCGGTCTGGCCGACGGCGTACAGCGGGAAGCCGAAGGGGTAGTGGTCGCCCAGCCCCTTGTCCTTGATCTCCTGCGCCAGCGTCGGGTTCCGCATCACGCGGTTGAACGGCAGCAGCATGGAGAAGAAGAAGGTGAGCTCGTCGATCGCCGGCACCTCGGACTGCACGAACATGGACGATTGCTCCGGGTCGATGCCGACCGCGAGCCAGTCGGTGGCGATGTCGATCACGGCCTGCCTGATTTCGGCCGGACGGTCCGAGCGCGTGGTGAAGGCGTGCTTGTTGGCGATGAGGAAGAAGCAGTCGAAGTCGCCCTGCATGGCGACGCGGTTCTCGACGCTGCCGACGAGGTGGCCGAGGTGGAGCTTGCCGGTGGGGGTGTCGCCGGTGAGCAGGCGGGGCTTGGGGATGGCGTCGGGCATGGGGCGGAGTATACGGCCCGGCGCGATTTGATTCATTTGGCAAGCCCGACCGGATTTGATACGTTCGCGGCCCGGCATTCACCCAAGGAGTTTCATGCCCAAGCGCGAGCCCGGCCCGATCTGCCAGATGTGCGGCATCGAGGCCCCGACCCGTTACGTCGAGTTCAACCAGAACGTCGGCATGTTGATGATGCGGCGGAGCAAGTCGTTCAAGGGCAACCTCTGCAAGTCGTGCCTGCACAAGACGTTCTGGAAGATGACCGGCACCACGGCCGCCGTCGGGTGGCTGGGGCAGATATCGTTCTTCATCGCGCCCTACTACATCGTGACCAACGCGGTGCGGTACGCCGGGGCGCTGAAGATGCCGCCGGTGCCGGCGGGCGCGAGGGCGCCGGAGTTGAGCGATGCGGACATCGCCCGCCTCGCCCCGCACGCGGCGGATTTGATGGGGCGACTCGGGGAGGGGGAGTCGCTGAACGCGGTGGCGGCCGACGTGGCCGGGCGGACGGGGCTGACGCCGGGGCAGGTGGTCACTTACGCCGTCGGGCTGGCCGAGACGGGCGGCCTGAAAAGAACGGCGGCGGCCCAGTCGGGCGGCGGTCGCTCGGAGGTCGCCCCGGCCGCCGGCGTCGCGCCGCCGCGGCCGTCGATCTGAGTTCTGAACGGAGAATTGCATGAAAACGGCCCGATACCTGCTCGCCCCGATCCTCGCCCTGCTCGCCGGCGTCGCGCCCGCGGGACTCGCGTCCGCGGCCGTCACGCTCAAATCCGCCGCCGCCGGCCGGTTCCTCATGGGCACGGCGGTCACGTCTGGGCAGGTGAAGGACGAGAAGACCGCGGCCCTGATCGTGACGCAGTTCGACCACCTCACGCCCGAGTACGAGATGTTCCCGCAGTTCGTCCACCCCGAGCCGGGCAAGTTCACCTTCGAGCGGGCCGACGCGGTGGTCGACTTCGCCCAGGCCCACGACCTGCCGGTGGTCGGCCACATGCTGGTGTGGGGCAACTTCACGCCCGACTGGATGTTCAAGGGTCCCGATGGCAAGCCGCTGCCGCGCGAGAAGGGGTTGGCGAACCTCCGCAAGCACATCGAGGGCGTGATGCGGCACTACGCGGGGAAAGTCACCGAGTGGCACGTCGTCAACGAGGCGCTCAGCGACGACGCCGGCCAGTACCTCCGCGACACGCCCGCCCGCCAGTCCATCGGCGACGATTACATCCTGCAGGCCTTCAAGATCGCCCGCGAAACCGCGCCGGACGCCACGCTCCTCTACAACGATTACAACGTCGAAGACCCCGCCAAGCTCAAGAAAACCCTCCGCCTCCTCGGCGAACTCAAGGCCGGCGGCGTAAAGGTCGACGGCGTGGGCATCCAGGGCCACTGGCTGATCGGCTACCCCTCGCCCGACCTGATCGACACCGCCCTCACTACCCTGAAGGCCGCCGGCTACCCCGTCTCCATCACCGAGCTCGACGTCGACCCGCTGCCGCGCCCGCAGGGCGGGGCCGACCTCGACAACATTCAAGAGACCGGCGAAAACCCCTACCCCGACGGCTTCCCGCCCGACCAGCAGCAGAAGCTCGCCGACCGCTACGCGGCAATCTTCGCCGTGCTGAAAAAGCACGCGGCCGACATCCCGCGCGTCACGTTCTGGGGCGTGGACGATTCCCAGTCGTGGCTCAACGGCTTCCCCGTCAAGGGCCGCACGAACTACCCGCTGCCGTTTGACCGCGACCTGAAGCCCAAGCCGGCGTTCGCGGCGATCGTCAAAGCGCTGAAGTGATTCGGGTGCCAGATTGATCCGGGTGCCAAAGTGGTCCGAGTGCCACGGATTGGCGTACTCGCCAACCCGTGGCGTAGAGGTCTCTGGCGCGGTACGGCACGGGTTGAGGAGTACCTCAATCCGTGGCACCCGGCGAAGTCTTCCGTGGCACGGGCGTCCCGCCCGGATTCGCTTGTCCTGCCGCTTCCCTTGCCGAATCCGGGCGGGACGCCCGTGCCACGGGGTGACCCGCCTCGGGACGGATCACACCGCCACCGGCCCGCCGGTCGCGGCGCTTTCGTAGATCGCCTCCACCAGCCGCACCGCGCGCCGGGCCTCGGCGACGCCCACCTTCAGCGGCGCCCGGCCGTGCAGGGCGTCGACGAAGTGCTCGAAGTTCAGCCGGTGCATCGCCGGGTCGATCGCGCCCGGATCGGCCGCGCCCAAGCCCGGGGCGGCGGACTGCATCAGCGTTTCTTTCACCGCCACATCCTCGGGCGAAGCGTCGGCGAACTCCCAGTGGCGCAAGCGGTCGTCGGCGAGGAAGACCGAGCCGCGCGTGCCGCAGAGTTGCACCTCCGCCGGGTGGCCGTGCGCGCTCCAGGCGGCGGTGGTGGCCTCGATGCTGCCGAGCGCGCCGCCGGCGAACTCCAGGCACGCCACGGCGACGTCCTCGACCTCGATCCCCTCGTGCCCGACGCGCCCGACGCTCGCCCGCACGCGGCGCACGTCGCCGGCGAAGTGAAGGAGTTGGTCGATGGCGTGGATCGACTGGTTCATCAGCGTCCCGCCGCCGTCGAGGGCGGCGGTGCCGCGCCACGTCGCCGAGTCGTAGTACGCCTGCGTCCGCCACCACTTCACCTGCGCCGAGCAGAGCGTGAGCCGCCCGAACCGCCCGGCCGCCACCGCCCGCTCGACGGCGGCGACGGCGGGGTTGAACCGACGGTTGAGGATCGCCCCCAGCACCACGCCCGCCCGGTCGCACGCGGCGGCCATCGCGTCGATCCGGCCCGACGTGACCTCCAGCGGCTTCTCGACCAGCACGTGCTTGCCCGCCGCCGCCGCCTTTTCCACCACGTCCAAATGCGTGCCGCTCGGCGTGGCGACGGTCACGACGTCCACCGCCGGGTCGGCCAGCAGCGCGTCGACGGATTCATATGCGACCGCCCCAAAATCCCCCGCCAGAGCCGCCGCCTTTTCGCGGCCCCGGCAGGCGACGCCGCGCAATGTTCCGCCGCGCATCCCGCGGATCGCCCGCGCGTGGAACCGGCCGATCGTCCCCGCGCCGATGATGCCGAAGTTCACCGCCCCTCCCCGACCGGCGCGGCGACGAACTCGACCGTGGCCGCCGCCGGTTCCGCCCGCCCCTCGCGGCGCAGAAACTCGATCAGCCCCCACGCGAACAGTGCCGCCAGCAGCCCGACGCCCGCGTAGCCCCACGCCCCGCGCGCCAGCAATCCCCAGACGCAGCCGACCGTGGCGACCGATGTCGAGAGCAGCATCAGCGCGTTCGTCACGACCCGCGCCGCCCCGCGCGGCCGGGCGTCGCCCAGCAGTTTGCGGCTGTTCATCATCAGGAAGAACGTGAAGTAGGCGATGGGGATCAGCGACCCGCCGATGACGTTCGCGGGGATCGCCAGCGCCGCCTTCGTCTGACCCGCCCAGATCGCCGGCGCGAACAGGCCCAGCAAACCCGGCGTCATCGCGCCGATCAGCCGCACCGCCCGGCTGTCCGGCCGGTTCAGCGCCTCGCTCACCGCGAACCCGTTCATCAGCATCAGCACGATGATCGTGCTCACCGCCATCCCCAGCACGCCGAGGCCGAAGACGTACTGTGCCACGGTTTTGCCCACCAGCGGCTCGAGCGTCGTGGCGAGCGCGCCCGCGTCGCGCCCGACCAGCGCGGCGGACAGGCGACGGTCGGCCGGCGGCAGGGCGTCGAGCGCGGCGCGGCGCAAGGCGGGGTCTGCCGGCAGGGCGATGCCGGTCGCCGCCGCCCGCGCGGTGAGGGCGTCGTAATAGCCCGCCGCCGCCGCGGGTCGGGGCTTGCCCGCCGCGTCGAGCACGTCGGCGTCGCGGGCGTGGAATTGGCTGGCCGACGCGATCACCAGGCACGTTGTGGCGAGGAAGAACGGCGCCACCAGCCCGATGCCCAAGTCGAACGCCGCCAGCCCCCGGTGCCGCCGCGACCACCCCTTTTTCAGCAAACTGTACGGCAGCAGGAAGGTCATGTTGATCCCCACCGCCACGCCGAACGCGCCGATCACCAGGTCGCGCTGCTGCGCCGCGACGCGGTCGGCCCAGAACCGCGCCGCCGGGCCGGTCCGCTCGATCAGCGCCGCCAGATCCGCCGTCGGCCGGGTCGCGGACGAGAGCGTCGGCACCAGCCCGGCGAGGATTTTGCCGACCGGCAGCGCCCCGCGCGCCGCCAGCACCGCCACCACCGCGACGAACGCGACCACGATCAGCCCTACCAAACCCTTCAGCACGCCCTCGACGAGTTTCACCCCGCGCGACCCCGCGTCGTAGAACGCCACGACGCCCGCCGTCGCGGCGAACGTGATTAACCCGATGCCCCACGCCCAGTCGATGCCGACGCCTTGATATTGAAGCGCCGGCAGCAGGTTCTGCTGCACCGCCGCCTCGGCCAGGGCGTACTGCGGCAGGCACCAGACGTGGTTGGCGATCAGCACCGCGACCAGCCAGCTCCACCCCAGCACCGGCGAGATGCGGGTGTTGACGCTCACCAGCGGCCGCTGCCCGGTGGAGAGCGCGACGTAGCCGACCGCCGCCAGCATCACCACGCCGAGGAGCATCGCCAGCGGCTGGACCCAGAGCGTGTCGAACCCGCCGACCACGCCGAGGTACAGCGCGCCGGCCAGGCTCCCGCCGCCGAGGGTGATCGCCCCCTGCAGCCAGCCGGGGCCGCTGAGTTTTGCGTAGATCCACGCCCGCCGCCCCGGCCCCGCCCGCCGCGCCGCGTCGAGCGATGCGTCGAGCGATGCGTCGACCCCTCGGGCACCGATGGCGTCTTCAGGGGGGCGGGGGTCCATCGTTGCCGAACAGTCTACCGGAACGGCCGCCGCCCCGCACGGGCGCCGCTTACGGCGACCGTCGTGGAACGGGCGTCCCGCCCGGATTCCGCCCGGCACGCCGCGCGGCACCCAAATCCGGGCGGGACGCCCGTTCCACGAGGGGCGGGACGCCCGTTCCACGGTCGCCACTTGTTGTTTTTCTTCGCTTGCAATCGTCGTTGGCGGGTCTACCGTGGGTGTGGACCCCGCACCTCCTGCACCCAAGGCCGTCTTGAGCGACCCCACCACCCACGCCCACCTCGAGGCCGAGTCCTTTCCCGAACTCGCCGCCGCCGTTCGGTCGCGGGTCGAGCCCATCATTCGGCGGTGGGCGGACGAGATCCGCCGCACCATCCCCCCGCTGCGCGAGATGAGCTTCGACGAGATCATCGACCACCTGCCCACCATCCTCCCGCAGATCGCCGCCACCCTCGACGCCGGCACCGACCCCACCCGCCGCCTGCTGGACTTCTCCCCCGCCCAGGGGCTGGCGCGGTTTCACCAGCGGTACGACATCCGCGAATTGTTCTACGAGGACCGCACGCTGCGGAGCCTCATCCTCGAGGAGGCGTCCGACGCCCTGGGCCGGCCGATGACCGCCCCGGAGTCCGTCGCCCTCAACCTCGCGGTCGACCTGATGCTCCAGCAGGCGGTCATCGCCTACGTCGACCAGCAGCAGGCCCACCTGCGCGACGCGGCCGACCTGGAGGTGCGGCACCTGTCGTTCCTCTCCCACGATTTGCGGAACAATTTGCAAACCGTCTCGCTGACCCTCGCGCTGTTGCGCGAGCAGCTCGGCGACCGCGGGGGGTTCGCCGAGGAGCGCGAGTCCCTCGACGACGCCGACCGCGCGATCCAGGAGACCGTCGACGGCATGGCCCGGCTGATCCAGTCCGAGCGCGACAGGCACGACCGCGGCGCCGCGCGGGGCGCGCCGGTGATGGTGCTGAAGCTGGCGACGGACGTCTGCCGCCGGTTCGCCGCCGGGGCGAGTCGCAAGGGGCTGCGGCTGGAGGTCGAGATCGCCGCCGATTTGTCGTTCGACAGCGACGTGGAGTTGCTCACGCTGGTGCTGCAGAACCTGCTGGGCAACGCGGTGAAATATGCCCCGTCCGGCACCGTCCGCGTGACCGCCCGCCGGGGCGAGGGCGACCGGCGGGGCGAGTGCGAGCTGTCGGTGTCGGACCAGGGGCCGGGCATCAAGCCCGCCGCGCTGAAGCTGCTGTTCGAGACGTTCCAGCGCGGCGAGACGCACGGGCAGGACGGCGCGGGGCTGGGCCTGAGCATCGCCTCGCGCGCCGCCCGCCTGCTGGGCGGGTCGCTGACCGTCGAGTCCCCCGCCGGCGGCGCGACCGTCGGCGCGACCTTCACCCTGCGCCTGCCGTGCGGGGCGTGAGGGGCAAGGTGGAACGGGCGTCCCGCCCGGATTCCCCGCCGTGGAACGGGCGTCCCGCCCGGATTCCCCGCCGTGGAACGGGCGTCCCGCCCGGATTCCCCGCCGTGGAACGGGCGTCCCGCCCGGATTCCCCGCCGTGGAACGGGCGTCCCGCCCGGATTCCGCCCGGCACGCCGCGCGGCCCCCGAATCCGGGCGGGACGCCCGTTCCACGAGGGACGCCCGTGCCACGACGGAGAATCCGGGCGGGACGCCCGTTCCACGAGGGGCACCCGTGCCACGGCGGAGAATCCGGGCGGGACGCCCGTTCCACGAGGGACGCCCGTGCCACGAAAGGGGTGGCCCGCGGCCGGCGGGTCGCCCGCCGCAGACGCCGCCGCGCAGTCTATAGACGCCGCCGCGCCGTCTAAAGACAATGCCGTGCCGTCTATCGGCTGTGCCTAGCAGTCTGTAGACATTACCGCGCCGTCTACAGACTTTGCCGCGTTGTCTACAGACAATGCCGCGATGCCTACAGACTTTGCCGCGTTGTCTACAGGCGGTGCCGCGTCCGGCACGGCGGAGCGGCGGTGGGGGAGGAGCGGGGGCGGCGGATCACCGATTTCGCGGCGGGTCGTAAACCCCCGCCGCGGGGCGGCCGATGCTGGGAGTGGAACGGCGGACCGCGCGACGAATCGCGCGGCCGGCCGGACCGACCCTTTCCCGGAGACACCGTGCGAACCGACTTTTTCCCCGCCCGCGAGGCCGACCAGGTCGACTGGTTCCAGAACTTCTCGACCCTGACCAACGACTCGCCGCAGACGTTCGGGCTGACCGTGGAGCAGACCGGCCCCTACGCGACCCAGCTCGCGGCGTTCATGGCCGCCTACGCCCGCGCCACGACCGAGATGACGCGCTCGACCCCCAACATCACCACGAAAAACGAGCTGAGAACGGGCATGATTGCCCAGTCGCGCAAGCTGGCGCGCATCGTGCAGGCGGCGCCGCAGGTCACGAACGCCATGCGGCAGGCGCTGCGGCTGAACGTCCGCGACACGAGCCGCACGCCCGTGCCCGCGCCGACGGTCAGCCCCGCGCTCGCGCTGGCGGCGGGGCCGGGGCGGACGGTGGTCGTGACGATCCGCGACCCCGCCGACAGGCGCCGCGCCCGGCCGCGCGGGGCGGCGTCGACGACGGTGCTGAGCCACGTCGGCGACGCCCCGCCGATCTCGATCACGGCGTGGGCGTACCAGGCGAGCGTGTCGCGGCGGACCGTGACCCTGCCGTTCGACGCCGCCCTGCCGCCGGGCACCTGCGTCTGGGTGACGGCCTTCTACCAGAACGCCCGCGGCGAGGCGGGCCCGGCCTCGACCGCCGCGTGCGAGTACCTCGGCGGCGTGGGCGTCCCCAAGGGTGTGGCGGGCGCGACGGTGCCGCGGGAGGAGGCGCAGGCGTACCCGAAGGCGGCGTGAGCGGAATGACGAATGACCAAGGAATGACGAATGACCAAACCCGAATGACCAAGGAATGACCAATGTCCAAGCCCCAATTTGGGATTTGGACATTGGGAGTTCCTTGGTCATTCGGGTTTGGTCATTCGTCATTCCGACTGTAACGCTTTCCCCCTCCGCGGCGTAGACTGGTTCGATGTTCATGCCCGCCACCAACGCCCCCGAGACGGACCGTGAGACCGACGCGCCGGCGCGCCCCCGGACGCCGTTCGGGCGGTGGCGGGCGGTGGCGGGGGGCGGGGCGGTCGTCGCGGGGCTGCTGCTGGCGTATTCCGCGTTTTTGGCGGCGTACTTCTCGCCGGCGATCTTTCACCCGGACGCGAACGGGTACTGGGCGCAGGGGACGCGGATCGTGCAGACGGGGCGGTCGTGGTTCAAGCCGGCGTCGGACGCGCAGTTTATTGGGATGCACTGGCTACTGACGCCGGACGGGAAGTATGTGAGCCGGTACCCGCCGGGGCTGCCGGTGGTGGTGGGGGTGGTTTATAAGGTGTTTGGGTGGGAGGCGAGCGTTCTGGTGAATCCCGCGCTGGCGGTGCTGACGCTGCTGGGGGTCTATTTGATCGTGGCGCGATTGGCGTCGCCGGGGTGGGGGGTGGCGGCGGGGGTGCTGCTGGCGACGAACACGGCGTTCACGTCGCACGCCGTCACGAGCATCTCGCACCCGGCGGTGGCGTGCTGCATCGTCTGGGGCACCTACTTTCTGATGCGGTGGTCGGTCGGGGGAATAGGGTGGGCGGTGGCGGCGGGGGCGGCGTTCGGGTGCATCCCGTCGATCCGGTACGCGGACTCGATCGTGGCGATCGGGGTGGCGGCGTTTCTGCTGCTGAGTTGGAAGCGGCACCCGGCGATCTGGAAGCACTACCTCGCGGCGGCGGGCGGGGCGGCGGTGGTGGTCGTGCCGCTGCTGGTGCGGAATCAACTGGTGTTCGGGCGGTTCTGGCGGACGGGGTACGCGCTGACGAACGAGTCGACGGGGTTTTCGTGGAAGTGGTTTTTGCAGCACGCGACGGGGTACCTGGAACTGCTGCAGGGGGCGGGGCTGGGGCTGGTATTCGGGCTGGGGCTGGTGGGGATGATCTGGATGTGCTTCGCGCGGCCGAGGCGGGCGCTGGGGGTTTTGCTGCTGGGGTCGGCGGGGTCGCTGATCGTGCTGTACATGGCGTACTACTGGGCGATGGGCATCAACGGCGGGATGGGCGGGGCGGGGAACCTGATGGGCATCCCCGGCGGCGGGGTGGCGGGGGCGATGCGGTTCTACGTGCCAATCGTGCCGCTGTTCACGATCGCCGGCGTCTGGGCGCTGGCGGAGGGGATGCGGTCGGCACCGCGGGCGGCGAAGGTGCTGGTGCCGGCGGTCGTCATCGCGCTGCAGTGCGTGATGTACGGCCCGGCGATGCTGGAGGACATGGCGCGGGCGAAGGCGGAGAAGGTGCCGATGGTGCTGGCGGCGCGGGGGCTGGAGAAGGTCGCCGGGGCGAAGGACGTGGTGGTGGCGAACCCCGCGCTGCTGCAGGATTTGGACTTCGTCGGCGGTTGGAAACTGGCCGACCCGTCGCTGGTCAACGGCTGGGGCGTGCAGTTCGGCGGCGGCCCGAACGACCCGAATGCCCCCGCGCCGCAGCAGATGGCAAAGGAGCAGGCGGAGGCCCGGCGGTACAAGGGGACGATGATTTCCAAGCAGGCGCGGTTCCGGTCGGACCTGCGGAAGTGGGCGGGGGAGGGGGGGAAGGTGTATCTGGTCGGCAGCGAGTACGATCTGGCGCGGCTGGTGCCGGGGATTCGGCGGAAGGATTTGGAAATCGTCGAGCGGATCCCGAACCCCGAGTCGGCGGCGGGGAAGGGGGGGCGTCGGGCGGAGCGGTGGCGGCAGTTGCTGGCGGGGGGGCCGTTCGGCTATGCGGTGGAGCCCGGCAGCGAAATTCTGATCGCGCGGTGGGACGGCGAGTAGACGGTCGTTAGGCGGGTTTACGGGCCGGCGGCCGCTCGAAAAAGGGGCGGCGGTTGCCCTATACTCGGGTCTGCCGGCCGAGGGGTCGGGCGGACCGGTTGGGCAGCAGTTTCATCAAGCAGGGCAATCAGAATGGCCGTGGCCGCATCCAAACGCGATTACTACGAGGTGCTGTCGGTCACGAAGACGGCGGGCGGGGAGGAGATCAAGCGGGCGTACCGCAAGTTGGCGATGAAGTACCACCCCGACCGCAACGGCGGGGCGAATGGCAACGGTCACGCCGAGGCGGAGGTGAAGTTCAAGGAGGCCGCCGAGGCGTATGAGGTGCTGAGCGACCCGGCGAAGCGGCAGCGGTACGACCAGTTCGGCCACGCCGGCGTGAGCGGGCAGGCGCACGACTACTCGCACATGGACGCGGCGGACATCTTCTCGATGTTCGACGAGATCTTCGGCGGCTTGGGCGGAAGCCGGGGCGGCCGGGGCGGGCAGGCGCAGCGGGCGGCGCGGGGGTATGACCTCGAGACGCAGGTGGAGCTGACGCTGGCGGAGGTCGCCACCGGTACGGAGAAGACGATCGAGTTCGACCGCCAGGAGGCGTGCGACACCTGCGGCGGCAGCGGGGCCAAGCCGGGCAGCCCGCCGGTGGTCTGCGTGCAGTGCGGCGGGCAGGGGCGGGTGGCGCAGCAGGGGTTCGGCGGGATGTTCCGCATGGTCACGACCTGCCCGAACTGCCGGGGCCGCGGCACGGTGGTCAAGGACCGTTGCCCCGACTGCGACGGCGCGGGCAAGCGTCCGGCGAAGCGGGTGGTGACGGTGAAGATCCCCGCCGGCGTCCACGAGGGCCAGGCGGTGCGGATCGCCGGCGAGGGGGAGGCGGGCGACGGGCCGGGCGCGCCGGCGGGGGACCTGCACTGCTACATTTCCGTCAGGGCCCACCCGGTCTTCACCCGGCACAACAACGACATCGTGTGCCAGGTGCCGGTGAGCTTCACGCAGGCGGCCCTCGGGTCGGTCCTGCAGGTGCCGACGCTGGCGGGGCAGGAGGAGCTGGAGGTGCCCGCCGGCGTGCAGCACGGCGAGGTGTTCAAGCTCAAAGGCAAGGGGCTGCCGGATTTGCGGAGCTACCGCACCGGCGACGAGGTGGTGCAGGTGCTGGTCGAGATCCCCAAGAAGCTGACCGAGCGGCAGCGCGAGTTGCTGGTGGAATTCGCCGAGACCGAGGACCATAAAGCGATGCCGCAGAAGCGTGGGTTTCTGGAGAAGTTGAAGGACCTGTTCGACGGCGATTGATGCCGCAGACCGGGCGTCCCCACATTCCCTCTTCACTTTTCCGCCGATTCTGATTGAGATGACCGACATGAGCGCCCAGCCCAACCCACCCGCCGAAGAGGAGTTCGACCTGGACCTGGACGACGAGGCGTTCGACAGCGACGCGGTCGACGCCGAGATGGACGAGGTCGACCGCCCGACGCCGCCGGCCGCCGAGGGGCAGGGGGTGCCGGCGATGCGGGCGGAGATCGAGAACCTTCGGGCGGAGAAGGCCGCCCTGTTCGAGAAGCTCGCCCGGACGCAGGCGGATTACCAGAACAGCCGCCGGCGGCTGGAGAACGACGCGACGCAGCACCTGAACCTCGCGGTCGGCCGGATCATCAAGAGCCTGCTGCCGGTGGCGGACAACCTGGAACGCGCCCTCGCCCTCGACCCGGACGCGACCGACGCCAAGGCGGTGCTGGGCGGGGTGAGCGGAACATACCGGCAGTTCATGGACGTGCTGAAGGCGCAGGGCGTCGAGCCGATCGCCCCCGAGCCCGGCACGCCGTTCGACCCGAACCAGCACGAGGCGCTGATGCAGGAGGCGGGCGATTACGACGAGCCGACCGTCACGCGGCTGCTGCAAAAGGGCTACACCTTCGGCGGCCGGCCGGTGCGGGCGGCGCAGGTGGCGGTCAGTAAATAGGGATGAATGTGAAGGATGAAGGATGAACTGAGAAAATAACCATCGCACCCTTCGCTTCATCCTTCATCCTTCCGCCTTCATCCTTATTCATCCATGCCCACTTACGATTACAAGTGCCAGAGCTGCGGCCACGCCTTTGAGAAGTTCCACTCGATCATGGCCGCGCCGATCAAGAAGTGCCCGGTGTGTGGGAAGAACACGGTGAAGCGGCTGATCGGCACGGGGGCCGGCATCATCTTCAAGGGCGGGGGGTTCTACGAGACGGACTACCGGTCCGAGGGGTATAAGAAGGCGGAGAAGGCCGAATCGGGCGGGGGGGAGTCGAAGGGCGAGGCAAAGGCGGAGGGGAAGCCCGATGCGAAGCCCGACGCCAAGGTGGAGGCGAAAGTCGAGGCGCCGAAGGCGGAGCCGGTGAAGCCGAAGCCGGAGAAAAAGCCGGCGGCGAAAGAGTGAAGTTCAAGTGGAACGGGCGTCCCGCCCGGATTCTGCCCCTTAGAAAAAACCGGGCGGGACGCCCGTTTCACGAAGATGATGCGTTGCCCCATCTGCAAATCCCCCGTCGACGAGGCCACCATCGGCAAGGCGGGGAGCACCTTCCCGTTCTGCTCCGAGCGGTGCAAGACCGTCGACCTCGGCCGCTGGCTGGACGGGGCGTATCAGATCCCCGTCGAGGACGAGTTGGACGCCTCCGACGACGAGCCGGCGACAGTCGAGGATGCCTGAGGGCATCTGGGCCGGCGGCCGGGTGCGTTGATCCCCTTGCGGCCCCGGCTACAATGCCGCCCGACTCGCAGCCCGACCCCGAAAAGGCAAGGAAGGACGACCATGGCCGACGGTCCCACCGAGGACGCCGGAGCGCAATCGCCGGCTCACGAGCAGCCGATTGACCCGCCCACCGACTCCGCACGCACCGACTTCATCGCCGGCTTCCCCGGCCGGCCGTCCGCCCCCACCGGCGGCGGCGTGCTGCGCGGCATCGACTGGCGGGCGACCTTCCCGTTCGTCAACCTGTTCCGCGGCTTCCGCGTCGCCATCCACCCGAGCAAGCTCCTGCTCGCGCTGGCGGCGATCCTGATCCTCTACACCATCGGCCGCAGCCTTGACGGCATGTGGGCGACGAGTGCTAAGGCCTACCCCGGCGAGGTGGAGTCGTTCGAGGTCGCCTCGGCGCGCGGCACCCTGCGCGGCTATGGGGGCGAGCGGGCGCGGCTGAAGGCCGAGTCCCGCGCCGCCTACGACGCGCTGCGCACCGAGGCCGGCGCGACGGGGTCGGTTTCGTTCGGATTGGGCGAGGTCAAGGCGTACCTCATCAAGCAGCGGACGGCGGCGGTGGCGGCGGCGGACAAGCGGTACGCCGCCGCCCAAGTTGCCAAACGGCCGGCGGGGCAGGCGAAGGCGATCCGTGCCGACGAAATCGGCGCCGCCTACCGGTCGGCCGAGGCCCGCTACGCCGCGGTGAAATTCGCCGACGGCCGCGGCCCGTTCATCGTGTTCTACGACTACGAGTCGGACCAGTTGAACGTGGCGGCGGCGGCGGTGCTGGGGGCCGACCCCTACTACGCCGCCGGCGCGGCGGTGCGGTTCGTCTTCGTCGGGCCGGCTTGGCTGATGTTCATCCACCCGCTCTACTTCGTCCTCTTCTCCACGCTGTCGCTGGTGGTGGTGGCGATCTTCGGCGGGGCGATCAGCCGCATCGCCGCCGTCCACGTGGCGCGCGACGAGAAGATCAGCGTCCGGCAGTCGCTGAAGTTCAGCGCGGCGAAGTTCCTCTCGTTCCTCTCCGCGCCGCTGGTGCCGGCGGTGGTGTTCATTGCGGTGGGGCTGGCGGTGGCGGTGGCGGGGCTGATCGCCGCCATCCCCTACGTCGGGCCGATCGTGGTGGGGGCGGGGTTCTTCCTCGCGCTGCTGGCGGGGCTGCTGATGACGCTGATCCTCATCGGCACGCTGGGCGGGTTCGGCATGATGTACCCGACCATCGCCGCCGAGGGCAGCGACAGTTTCGATGCCATCAGCCGCAGCTTCAGCTACCTTTACGCCCGGCCGTGGCGGTTCATCTTCTACACGCTGGTGTCGCTGGTGTACGGCGCGCTGACGTTCCTGTTCGTCAAACTCTTCCTCTACCTGGTGATCCGCCTCGCGCTGGCGTCGGCCGGGGCGCTGCTCTTCTTCCGCACCGCGGCCGACGGGTCGAACCTCATCAGCGCCCTCGCGCCGGGGCCGGCGAGCCCGCTGAACCTCGCCTACGACATCCCGTTCCTCTCCCTCAACGGCGGGCAGGACGTCGGGGCGTTCCTCATCTCGTTCTGGATCTACCTCGTGGTCGGCCTGAGCGCGGCATTCGTGATGAGCCTCTACTTCTCTCTCAACACGATCATTTATTTCCTGATGCGGGCCGAGGTCGACGCGACCGACCCGGACGAGGTCTACCTCGAGCCGGGCGAGGACGAGTTCGCCGACACGATCGACCCGCTGGAGCCCGCCGAGCCCGCCGAGCCCGCCGAGCCGCTCGCGGCCTCGCAAAGTGAACCCGCTTCCCCCGCGCCGCAGGGCAAGGTGGTCGAAGTGGGCGCAACCCCAACCGAACCGGAACCCCCCATGCCCGATCCGACGACTGATCCGACACCCGACGCCGACGTCCCGCAGGTCGAGCCCGGCCACCCGATGGCCGACCGCACGACCGACCCCGAGCCGGCCGACATGGACGATTCGACGCCAATGGTCGATCCCGAGGCGCCGGAGGATAAGCCGTAACGTGGCACGGGCGTCCCGCCCGCGTCTGCGATTTTTTGCTGAAGACGCGGGCGGGACGCCCGTGCCACGGAAGAGCCCGATGCCCCAGATCAACGACAACTACCTGAAACTCAAGGCCGGCTACCTCTTCCCCGAGATCGGCCGCCGCGTGAAGGCGTTTGCCGCCGAGCACCCGCACGCGCCGATCATCCGCCTGGGCATCGGCGACGTGACCGAGCCCCTGCCGCCCGCCGTTATCGCCGCCATGCACGCGGCGGTCGACGAGATGGCGACCCACCACGGCTTCCACGGCTACGGCCCGGAGCAGGGGTACGAGTTCCTCCGCGACGCCATCGCGCAGCACGATTACGCCCCGCGCGGCTGCGACGTATCAGCCGACGAAATCTTCGTCTCCGACGGCAGCAAGTGCGACACGGCCAACCTGCTCGACATCCTCGGGCCGGACAATGTCGTGGCCGTCACCGACCCGGTTTACCCCGTCTACGTCGACACGAACGTGATGGTCGGCCGCACCGGGCCGGCGAACGAGAAGGGCGAATATGAGGGCCTGATCTACCTCCGGGCGACGGCCGAGAACCACTTCACGCCGCCCCTGCCCGACCGCCGCGCGGACGTGATCTACCTCTGCTACCCGAACAACCCCACCGGCACCGTCGCCGGCCGCGAAACGCTGCAGCAGTGGGTCGATTATGCCCGCGAGCACCGCAGCCTGATCCTGTTCGACGCGGCCTACGAGGCGTTCATCGCCGACGAGTCGATCCCGCACAGCATTTACGAGATCGACGGGGCGCGCGAGTGCGCCATCGAGTTCCGCAGCTTCAGCAAAACCGCCGGCTTCACCGGCGTGCGGGCGGCGTTCGCGGTGGTGCCCAAGTCGCTCACCGGCCGATCGGCATCGGGCGAGGAGGTGCCGATGCACGGGCTGTGGAACCGCCGGCAGAGCACGAAGTTCAACGGCGTCTCCTACGTCGTGCAGCGCGCCGCCGCCGCCATTTACACACCAGAGGGCAAGGCGCAAATCCGCGGCCTGATCGACCACTACATGACCAACGCCGGCCTGATCCGCGAGGCGATGCAGCCGCTCGGCCTGACCGTCCACGGCGGCGTGAACGCCCCGTACTGCTGGGTCCAAACCCCCGCGGGCCTGACGAGCTGGCAGACCTTCGACAAGCTGCTGGCCGAGGCGAACGTCGTCAGCACCCCCGGCAGCGGCTTCGGCGCGGCGGGCGAGGGGTACGTCCGGCTGAGCGCGTTCAACAGCCGCGAGAACGTGGAAGAGGCGATGCGCCGGATCGGGCGGCTAGCGTTGAGCTGAACCGGCGGCTTTCACGATCTTCCTGGCCCACGGTTGGTCGGACGGATCGAGCTTTCCCGGCTTTCCGCCGTAGTCCAACGCCCGCGCATATCGGCCGCGGTCGTAGGTCGTGTTGAAGACCTCCGCAAGGCTCACGGCGACGTCGGCCTTGGGCGGCTTCAGCGGCACCGCGATGACCGGAAGTCGGTCGCGGGCGGACCAACCGTAGATTTCGCACTCGCCACCCCTGGCGCCGAACTTTTCTGCCCGACTAACGACGGCGTAGTAATCCCCCGCCGGCAGTGGCTCGGCGACCTCGGCCACCCGCTCCCCACCGAGGAGGAGGTCGATCTCCACTAGGCTGATGCCGCGCGATAAGAGGTCCAGGCGCTTGGTCTGGTAATCCACCAACCCCTTCCCCGCCTTGTTGGTCGGGGAGAGCACCTCGATAACGGTGACGAGCTCCCGATTCTTGCCCCGAAGAATCTCGATCCACCGGTCGTGCTGCTCAACAAGCCTTGGCGTGCGAATCGTGACGGGCGCAACGGCCGGCCGTTTCAACACGGCCGTACCGCCCCCCGATTCCCCCGACAGGTTGGACGGCGGGTGGCGCGGCTTGGAGATGCCGATGTCCGGTCGGTACTCCTGTTGCTCGCCGGGCAAAACTTCCATAAGCCGAATCTGCTCCTCCGACCTCGCGTCATAATCCTTGGGCAACACGGGCAGCAGCGCGTCGGCCAACACCGTGATGAATCGCTGGTGAAAATCCCGCCAAAGGCCGGACTCCTCCAAAAACGGGTCCATGCCGGGGAAGGGGCTGGGCATCATCTCTCCTGTTCGCTTGCTCGACCTGACGATTCTACCCGCCCCCGCGACGCCCGACAGCGGCCTCGGTTAAACTTGCGGGCCGTGCCCCACTGGCCCCGCGCCATCCTCCACGTCGACATGGACGCCTTCTTCGCCAGCGTCGAACAACTCGACCGGCCGGAGTTGCGCGGCAAACCCGTCCTCGTCGGCGGCGACGGGCTGCGGGGCGTCGTGTCGGCCGCCAGCTACGAGGCCCGCGCCTTCGGCTGCCGCTCGGCCATGCCGATGGCCGCCGCCAAGCGGCTCTGCCCCCACGCCGCCGTCGTCCGCGGCAGCTTCGCGCGATACGCCGAACTCTCCACGCAAATCTTCGGCATCCTCCACCGCTTCACGCCCCTCGTCCAGCCCGTCAGCGTCGACGAGGCCTTCTGCGACGTGACCGCCACCCAGCCCCACTTCGGCCCCGCCGAGGCCATCGCCGCCGACATCCGCCGCGTCGTGAAGGCCGAGACCGGCCTCACCGCCAGCGTCGGCGTCGCGGCCAACAAGTTCCTCGCCAAGCTCGCCAGCGACCTCGACAAGCCCGACGGCCTCACCGTCATCCGCCCCGAGGACGTCGACCGCCTCCTCCCGCCCCTCGACGTCGGCCGCATCTGGGGCGTCGGGCCGAAAACCGTTACGCGCCTCAACGGCCTCGGCGTCCGCACCGTCGGCGACCTCCGCAAGATGCCCGACGCCTTTTTCGACAAGCGCTTCGGCGTGCTCGGCGGCCGGGTCCAACGCCTCATCCACGGCCAGGACGACCGGCCCGTCCACAACGACCGGCAGGCCAAGAGCATCGGCCAGGAGCGCACCTTCGGCGTCGACCTGGCCGACCCCGCCGCGGTCCGAGGCGCGCTCCTCGGCGAGGTCGAGGGCGTCGCCGAACGCCTGCGCCGCGGCGGCCTCTACGCGGCGGCGGTGGTCGTCAAAATCCGCTTCGGCGACTTCCGCACCATCACCCGCCGCCACACCCTGCCCGACCCGACCGCCGCCACCGCCGACCTCTGGACGGCCGCCCGCGGCCTGTTCGACGCCTGGGCCGACCGAGACTTTCGCCCGGTCCGGCTGGTCGGCGTCGCCTGCGGCGCACTCGACCGCCGCCGGCAACTGCCGCTGTTCGCCGACCCCGCCGCCGCCCGGCAGTCGGCCGTCGACGCCACGCTCGACTCGATCCGCCGAAAGTACGGCCCCGCCGCCATCGGCCGCGCCGCCGCCACCCGCCGCCGCCATTGACCACGCGCGCCGGCCGTGCTGTAATGCCCCGCCGCACTCGTAGCTCAATTGGACAGAGCATCGGTCTTCGGAACCGAGGGTTGTGGGTTCGAGCCCCTCCGAGTGCATCGCCCCCTTTTCATGCTAAACGGCCTCCTCCACCGCCGCCGGGTTGACGAGTGGATGGACGCGCCCGACGCCGACCCCGAGCACCTGCGGCTCAGCCTGCGCTACCTCCGGCGGATCAACGGCCTGCTCCGCTACAACGCCGCGGTGCTCGGGCACCTCGCGCGGTTCAGCCGCGGCTGGGGGCCGGGCGAGATGGTCACGATGCTCGACGTCGCCACCGGCTCGGCCGACCTGCCGCGCGCCGCCCGCGCCTGGGGCGAGCGGCGGGGCTTCGACCTCCGCCCGATCGGCCTCGACCGCCACGAAATGACCGCCGACCTGGCCGTCGACTCGGCCGCCGATTCCGTCCCGATCGTTCGCGGCGACGCGCTGGCGCTGCCGTTTGCCGACGCCTCGGTCGACTACCTCACCTGCAACCTCTTCCTGCACCATTTGGAGGAGGCCGACGCCGTCGCCGCGCTGGCGGAGATGGCGCGGGTGGCGCGGCGGGGCGTGGTCGTCTGCGACCTGCTCCGCCGCCGCCGGGCTTACGCCTGGATCACGCTGCTGAGCCTGACCGCCAACCCGATGGTCCGCCACGACGCCCGCGCCAGCGTCGCCGGCGCGTTCAATGAACCAGAAGCCCGCCACCTGCGCGACGCGGCCGGCCTGACCTTCACCGCCTACCGCGAACACTTCGCCCACCGCTTCTCCCTCGCCGGCGAGAAGTGACGCGGTTAGCCGAAGGAAAATGAAACCCCAAAGGTAGCTGCGGACCAACGGTCCGCAGTCCGCCGCCCCAACGCTTTGCCCGTTCCCACAAATCCGCCCGTCGCAGAATATACTGAAGCGACCCATGCCCATCCGCCCCTCCACCCTCGCCACCCGATGGATCCCACTAGCCACCGCCGGTATTGCGGCCGGAGCGCTCGCCGGCCGATGGTTCGGGTCGCGGCGATCCCGACCCCCAAAGCCCCGGCCCAAAACCTGGGTCGACGCCCTCGGCCGCGCCGCGATCCACCCCGCGACACTTGCGGTCCTCAAGCAGTCTCTCCTGGGGATCGACCGCAAGGCCGTCCTGCGACTGCTCGGCCCGCCCGCCGCGTCGGCCTCGACCGCCGGGGCCGTCCGCGCGCCGGCCGGCGACCAGTTCCGCGCCGCCAAGACCTGGTACTACCCGCTCGACGACGAGAAAAAGGTGGCAATGGCCGTCACCTTCGACCGCGACCGCGCGACCGACGCCGCCTTCCTGCGCGACCCGGACAAGCCGACCCTGACCGATTTGTAAATCCCGACCGCCGAAGGAGTCCCCGATATGGCCCTGCACCTCGCCCCGATCCTGCTGACCGCCGCCCTCACCGCCGCCGTTGCGACGGCCGCCACCACCCTGCCCGCCACGCGGCCGGCGTCGAAGTCGGAAGTCGACACCGCCCCGGCCGCCGCCGCGTTGACGCGGGGGATCGACGGCGTGCAGCCCCTGCCGAAAACCGCCGCCGCCGCCGCCCGGCTGCTGCCCGACAACTGGCAGGCCGCCGACCGGCTGAACGCGATGGCGGCGAAGGGGGCCGACGGCGAGGCGGCCCGCGAGGCCTTCCGCTCGATCCGCACCGACCTGCAATTCAAGCCGATCATGGAGGCGCCGCTGCCTAAGGATTTCCCGCCCCCCACGCCCGTCGGCGAGGTCGAGGTCAAATCCTACCCCGCCTACCGCATGGCACAGGCGACCGGCAAGGGCAAAACGCCCGACGGCCTGTTCATGACCCTCTTCCAGCACATCCAGTCGAAGGACATCCCGATGAGCACGCCGGTGGAGTCCACCTACGCCACCACCAAACCTTCGGGCAAGGAATCGGGCGAGGAATCGACGATGGCCTTCATCTACCCGAATGAGCAGACCGGCCGGCCCGGCAAGGCGGGCGGCGTCACGGTGATGGACGTCAAGCCGCAGCAGGTCCTATCCATCGGCGAGCGCGGCCGCAACACCGCCGAATCCGTCGACTCCGCTCGCCAGACGCTGATGGCATGGCTGAAGTCGCACCCGACCGTGAAGGCCGACGGCGGCCTGCGAGTCATGTCCTACAACAGCCCGATGGTGCCCGACGCGGAGGCGTACTACGAGGTGCAGATGCCGGTGAAGACGGGGGAGTGAGGCATCTTCGTCGTGGCACGGGCGTCCCGCCCGAGTCTTCAACTAAGAAAGTCGCAGACGCGGGCGGGACGCCCGTGCCACGTAATGCTTAGGCCGCTTCATAGTCCGCCAGCGCCCCCGCGATCTGGCCGATGATGTCGCGCGAGATCACCGACCGCTTCCCCACCGCCCGGCCCGCCCGCTCGCCGGCGAGGCCGTGCAAGTGGACGCCCAGGCACGCGGCGTCGAAGCGGTTCATCAGTGAGCCGGAGGTGTCGGTTTGGCCTAGCAGCGCGGCGATGATGCCGGTCAGAATATCCCCGCTGCCCGCCTTGGCGAGGGAGGAATCGCCGGTCTGATTAATGTACACGCGCGACCCGCCGGCGTCGGCGACCACCGTGCGGTGGCCCTTCAGCACCACCACCTGCCCGAACGCCCCGGCGGCCTCGGCGGCGAGCGCGATCCGGCCCGCCTCGTCCGTCGGTACCTCCGCCCCCTCGCTCCGGCCGATCAACTTCCCCAGCCGCTTCATCTCGCCGGGGTGCGGCGTCAGCACCGCGGCGGCGGCGAAGTCGGCGGGCCACCGATCGCCCTTCGCCAGCAGGTTCAGCCCGTCGGCGTCGACCACCATCGGCTTGCCGGCGAGGCGGTAGAGGTCCGCCAGCATCTGACCCGCCGCCGCCTGCTGCCCGAGGCCGGGGCCGACGGCGACCACGTCCGCCTTATCCGCCGCCTCCATTAGGTTGTCGCGGTCGCCCGGCTCGCCGACGGGCAGGCCGACGAGTTCGGGCATGACCGTCAGGGCCGCCGCCAGCGTCGCGCGGGGCATGGCGACGGTGACGTACCCCGCCCCCGCCCGGTACGCCGCCGTTCCCGCCATCGCCGGCGCGCCCACGACCGACGCGCTGCCGCCGACGATCAGCACGTGCCCGAAGGTGCCCTTGTGCGAGTCCTCCGGCCGCGGCGGCAGCGGCGGGAGGTGGGTGGTGCGGTCCATCCCCCCTTCATACTCCTTCATAGCCGGAGGCGGAAGCCCCGGTTTCCCCGGCGAGGCGGCGTGCTGATTTCCAAGCCGCCTCTTGCGAGAAACTGACCGGGGCTTCCGCCTCCGGCTATTAGAGAGTTCCTTCGCCGCGCCGCATGGGGCCCGCCGCGCTCTGCCGCTCGGCGAGTTGCCGGCGCGCCTCGGCCCCCTGCTCGCGGACGCGCGACAGGTACGGGTCGCGCAGCGGCGGGGTCATCGCCAGCGCCCGGTCCACCAGCCGCCGGCAGTCCTCCCACTGCTTGTCGCGCACCAGCCGCTCGACCTCCAGCTTGAACAGCGGGCCGACGGTGCCCTGATTGTCCGGGCTTTGGGTCAGCAGGGCCGACGCGAAGGTGGTGGCCGCGGCGTAGTCCTTCGCCCGCAGCAGGGCCCGCAGCAGCGACTCGTTCAGCGCGAGCACCACCACCGGGGCGGCGCGGGTCTGGTTGGCGAACTCCAGCGCGCCGCGGAACAGCGGGGCGGCCTTGTCCGGCTCGCCGAGGGCCATGTAGACGTCCCCCATCTGCTGCCGCCGGAACGCCGCGTCGGCCGGCTCGTTCGCCTTCGCCGCCCCGTCCGCCAGCGCCTGCAGCACCACGAGCTGCCGCCGCGGCTGGTCGGCGAAGCGGTCGGGCCACGCCGCCAACTGCTGCTTGGGGGCGAGGGGGAACAGCAGCTGCAACTGCCGCCACGCCTCGTCGCGCACCGCCGCGTCCGGCTCGCGGGCGGGGTCGAGGTGGCGGTAGAGCGACTCGGCGTACTCGAAGCTCTTCGCCGTCGCCCCCAGCGCCCGCGCCGCCGCCACCCGCACGGCCGGGTCGGGGTCGTCCAACTGCCCGACGATCAAATCCGCCAGGTTCGGCTCGCCCAGATCGCCCAGCGCCGCCAGCGCCGCCCGCCGGACCGCCGCCGACGCCTTGGGCCGGGCGATCAGCAGGTCGCGGAGCGCGGGGATCAGCTCGCGCCGCCGGAGCGTGCCGACGGCGGCGACGGCGGCGCGGCGGACGGCCCTCGTCGCGCCCGCCGACGATCACCTGCCGCAGGGCGTCGGCGGCGCGGGCGGCGAGGGCGGCCGACGCCGGGTCGTCCCGCAGCGCCGGCCCCGCCGCCTCGATCGCCCCGGCCGCCGCCGCCGCCACCTCCGCCGAGGGGTCATCCAGCAGCGGCAGCAGGGCCGCCGTCGCGCGCGGGTCGCGGATCGGGCCCAGTGCCGAGACTAAAGCCGCCCGCACCGACGGGTCCGCCTCCCGCCCCAGTTGCGCCAGCAGCGGCCCCAGCGCGGCGGGGTCGTTGATGACCTGGATCGCCCGCGCCACCGCCCGCCGCACCGCCGGGTCGGAGTCGGCCACCAAGTCACGCAGCCGCCCTTTCACGAGGTCCGGCACGACGCCGACCGTCCGCGCCTGGTCGTACACAAGGTCGGCCCCCGCCGCCCGGACGGCCGGCTCGGGGTTCGCCAGCGCCGCCGTCAGCAGGGCGGGCCGGCGGTCGGGCGGGGCGGCGCGGTACTGCGCCTGCACCAGCCGCCGGGCCTCGGCGGTTAATCCCGAAAGCCGCCGGCGGTCGCGGTCGGACCGCACGGCGCGGTCGGCCAGAAACTCCGCCCGCAGGTCCGCGTCCGGCTTCGCCTGATTCGCCGCCCACCACGCCCGCCACGCCGCGGGGGCCGTGCCGATCTCCGGCCGACCGGTCAGCGCCCCCAGCGCGGCGGCGGCGGCGGGGGGAATCGCCGGGTCCGGGTCGTTCAGCAGCGCGACCAACCGGCCGGCTGAGGCGCGGGTGGGGAACCGGCCGAGGCCGTCGATCGCCGCCAGCCGGACCGCCGGGGGCCGGGTCGGCAGGGCCAGATCGCCCAGCCGCTCGGGCACGCGCGGGTCGGACTGATAGAGCCCCAGCGCATCGACGGCGGCGGAGAGGAGGGGCTTGGACGCCTCGTCCGCCGCCGCCGCCAGCAGGCCGGGCAGGTAGGCCGGGTCCGCCTCGCCGACGTCGGCCAGGGCGCGGGCGGCGGCGAGTCGGGCGGCGGGGGGCGAGGTCGGGGCGAGCAACTCGCCGACGGCCCGGCGCGACTCGGGCGTGCCGCGGGCGACCAGCCGCCGCGCCGCCTCGTCGCGGTCGTCGGGTTTCGCCTGCGGATCGGCCGCGGCCTTGACGAGCATCGGGACGCCGGCGGAGGGGTCGAGCACGGCATTGGACGACTGCGCGCGCGTCACCCGGCCCGTCGCCGCGAGCGACAGGAGCGCGAGCAGGAGGATGGCCCGTCGGTCCGCCAGGGAGTCCGCCGTTTCTGTGGGAGGGGAAGGGGGCGGTGAAGGATATCCCGGCGCGGGGTCCGGTGCCAACGCCCAAGGCTTTATCGGGGCGCGGCGGGCCGTTCCACCCGTCAAAAAAGGCGTTTGCCGGCGGGGGGCGACCGGCGCGGCGGGCCCGCCGAAAATCGCCTTGCCAAAGCCCCCGCCCCGGCGTACAAACATTGCACCGGCGCGGTGGTTTCCCCGCCCCGCCGGCTCCCCCGAAACGCACCCGGCGAGGCTTTCCCCATGCCCGACGACACGGCGGACGAGTTGTTCGACGACCTTTCCGGCGACGCCGCGGGCGTCGGCTGGCGCGACGCGGACGACCGCGCCCGCCTCGCCCGCCGCCTGTTCGACCGCCGCCGCTACGCCGAGGCGCTCGACGAGATCCGCGCCGCCCTCGACGCCGCCCCCTACGACGCGGCGTCGCTGGTCACGTTGGGGCGAACGCTCGACGCCCTGCACCGCACCGCCGAGGCGGCCGACGCCTTCGCCGCCGCGGTGGAGATCGACCCCGACGACCGCCACGCGCTCAACTTCCTGGGCGTCGATTTGCACGCGCTGGGGCGGACGCGCGAGGCGATCGGCGCGTTCGAGCGGATCGAGCGGATCGACCCCGCCTTCGAGCCGTGCTACTGCAACCGCGTGCTCTGCTACGCCGATCTGGGCGAGCACGAGCGGGCGGAGGAGATGTTTTATCTCGCCCGGCTTTACAAAGATGTTTGCCCGGCGTGCGATTACAACGTGGGGCGGTCGCTGGCGGCGCGGGGGATCGACGGGCGGGCGGCGTTCTGCTTCGGGCGGGTGGTGGAGTCTGGGCCGGCGGCCGACGCGTTGGGGGTGCTGGGGCCGGCGCACCTGCGGCTGGGCGAGCTCCGCCGCCGCGCGGGGGACTTCCCGAACGCGCGGCGGCACTTCCTGCGCGGGCTGACGTTCTGCCCCGACGACGCCCCGGCCACCCTCGCCCTCGCCGCCATGCTGCTGGACGAGGGGCGGTTCGCGGCGGCGGAGGTGAAGGCGCGGCGCGCCCTGGCGCTGTCGCCCGACGCCGCCGAGGTCCACGCGCTGCACGGGCGGGCGCTGCTGGGGCTGGGGCGCGACGCCGAGGCCCGCGCCGCCTGCCGCGCGGCGCTGGGGGTCGACCCGACGGCCGTGGGCATCCACCGCACGCTGGCGGAGCTCGCGCTGCGGGCGGACGACCCCGCCGCCGCCCACCGCCACCTGCGCGACGAGCTGCTGCTGCGGCCCGACGAGCCGGCGCTGTTGGCGGCGGTGGGGCATTTGCTGCTGGACCTGGGCGACCCGCGGCTGGCGTCGGCGTGCTTCCGCCGGCTGACGCAGATCGACCCGCGCGACGGCCGGGCGTGGCAGAACCGCGCCGTCGCCGAGTGCGCCCGCGGCCGCCTGATCGACGGCATCCGCTGCTGCCGGCGGGCGCTGGATTTGGACCCGTCGAACCTGCCCGCGCTGCACAACCTCGCCCTCGCCCTCGCCGAGAGCGGGAGATTGGCCGAGGCGCGCCGGGCGGTGCGGGACGGGCTGTCACGGTCGCCGGCGGACGCCAACCTCCGCCGCCTGCGGTTCCGCCTGCGCCTGCTGCGCGTCGGCCGGTGGTTCGGGGTCAGGCGGGGGTGAATCTGGTCCAACGATTTCTCCTGACCGGGCTCCTGATCGAATGCCCCGGTGCTTTTCGCGGGAAGGGACTGACCGCTTGCGGCAAGTGCTTCCTCCGCCAAAAGTTGCCGCCCTTGAGGCGCCAGCCACACGGGAGCAAGCATCGGTTGACAGGCCTGGGATCGGGTCCGCCGCGCCGCCGACCGGCCCGCCTACCGGCCCGCCTACCGACCGGCGCACGAGTGCGGGCCGGACGCCGAAGCGCCCGACCCGCGGGTGAAAAGCCGAGTTGGGGCGGACGCCGATGCCTCACCGACGACGCCGGCGGAAAGCCAGCAGCCCCCCCGCGGCCAGCAGCGAGAGGGACGCCGGCTCGGGCACCGTCGGCGGGACGTAAAGCGCCAGCAACTGCCCCCCCTCGACCAGCGACGGGTCGCCGATGCCGTAGTGAGCCTGGTCGTCGAAGAGGAACCAGCCGCGGCCGAGGATGGCCTCGGCGTCGATCACGCCGCTGGTCTCCTCGTCCTGGTTGAAGGGGGCGGTGGCGGCGGTATTCAGGTCGCCGAAGCGGGCGGGGTCGTGCATGGCGACCTCGACCAAGCTGCCGCTGGCGATGTCGTAGACGAACATCTTGCCGTTGTGCGCCTGGTTGCCGACGTCCTCGAGCATCACGATGCGGCCGTGCTGGTCGATGGTGATGTTGTCGAGCATTTGCTGCTGCTCGGTGCCGTCGAGGACCATGGTGATCTGCCCGCCGGACTCCGGATTGGCGAGGTCGGCGAACGACGCCTTCCACAGGCGGCTGCGGCCGACTTGGGTGCCCACGCCGTCCTTCGCCTGGTCGTAGCGGTCGGTGGTGACGAAGTAGTAGTCGTTGGGGCGCGAGGGGTCCCACGCGCCGTCCTCCGGGCGGAGGAAGCCGGTGCCGCCGGCGACGTTGGCGGAAAGGCCGAAGGCGGTGGGAACGCCCTTGGCGGCGCCGATGCCGCCGGTTCGGTCCTCGCCGGTGACGCCGGGGACGCTAAGGAAGCGGGCGATGCCATTGGTCAGGCCGGCCCGCTCCACGTCGGTGCCGGCGGCTTGCTTGGTGCCGGCGTAGACGGTGATCCGGCCGCGGTCGGTGCCGCTGCCGTCGTCATTGCCCATGACCAGCGTGGTGTTGCCGCTGGCGGGGTTGGCGAGGAGGTTCTCCCAGGCGTAGTTGCCCACGGCCGGCAGGTTGTAGCTCGTGCCGTTGTTCGGCCCGGTGACGACGTGGGCGAACGCCCGGCCGCCGGCGGTCTCCTCGCCGTTCATGTAGATCCGGGCGGTGGTGCCCAGCCCGGTGGCGGGGTTGAAGAAGGCGGTGGCCGCCGGCAGGTCGCCGGAGCAGAAGCGGTTGAAGTTTAAGCCGGTGTTCGGCCCGGTGAGCACGGGGTTGGTGATCTGTCCGGCCCCGGCGGTGACCGCGAGGTTGGCCGGGTTGGCGGCGATCGTCAGGCGGTCGAGGTACGAGCCGTTGGCGTTGCCGAAACCGCGCGGGCCGCCCTCGGCGGTGTTGAACTCGTGGCCGACGATGGCGGTGAAGGTGCCGTCGCCGTTGTTCAGCAGGCCGATGCCGTCGGGCGTGCCGGCGAAGCGGTAGCCCCCGACCGTATCGCCGGCGCTGAGGATCGACACCGTGCGGACGCCCGAGAGCGTCGGCACGAGGTAGGGCGTCTGGGACGTGCTCGGCCCGGTGGCGGTGGCCTGCCCGAGGGCGGCCGACCCGCCGGCGAGGGCGGCCGCAGCGGCGAGGGCGAGGGTGAGGGTCGTGGGGTGCTGCATAATTCCTGTCTCCTGGGTCCTGATCGAGATGACTGGCCCGGCCGACGCCGCCCACCCCAGTGGGTCGGTCGCCGGCCTTCCACGCACATCGTGCGGATGGGGGATTTGGGGGAGTTGAGCGGCGGGTCGGAATCACATCAAATCTCCGTGAAGGCTTGGCTAATTCCCCACGTCGTGCCGTGCGGGGTCGTACCCGGAAGGACCGGGGCTTGCGCCTCCGGCTATGATGCGGGCCTATGGCCGACGCGCTGGACTACGAGACGCCGCCCGCCGGCCCGCCGAAGGGGGCGATGCTCGCCATCGTGCTGGTCGTCTTCACCGACCTGCTGGGCTTCGGCGTGATCCTGCCGCAACTGCCGTTCTACGGCCGGCAGTTCGGGGCGGGGGATTGGACCGTCACGCTGCTGTTCACGGCGTACAGCGGGTGCCAACTGCTGGCCGGGCCGGTGCTCGGGACGCTGAGCGACCGCGTGGGCCGCCGGCCGGTGCTGGTGCTGAGCCAACTCGGCAGCGTGCTCGGCTACGCGGTGCTGGGGCTGGCGGTGGCGGGGCACTTCGCCAACCCGACCGTGGGGCTGGCGATGGTCTTCCTCGGCCGCGTCATCGACGGCATCAGCGGGGGGAATATCTCGACGGCGCAGGCGTACGTCAGCGACGTCAGCACCGGCGAGGGGCGGGCGAAGGCGATGGGGATGCTGGGGGCGGCGTTCGGCGTGGGCTTCGCGGCGGGGCCGGCCATCGGCGGGCTGCTGGGCGAGGTCGGCCCGGTCTGGCCGGCGGTCGCGGCGGGGGCTTTCAGTTTGACTGCGGCGGTGGCGACTTACCTGTACCTGCCGGAGAGTCATCGGCCCGGCACCCGGCCCACCGCTGAAGGGGAGGGCGTTGCGTCCGCCGCCGCGCCCGACCACGAGACGGCCGCGGCGCGCCTGCCGTGGTTTCACCCCGAGCGGCTGCGGAACGTGCCGCACGACGCGGCGGTGGTGCAACTGCTGGCGGTCTGGTTCTTCAGCATGTTCGCCTTCGTGCTGGCCGACTCGACGTTCGCGCTGTTCCTGAACGACACCTTCGGCTTCGGCCCCGGCAAGGTGGGGCTGTTCTTCACCCTCGCCGGCGTGGTGATCCTGGTGGTGCAGGGGGGGCTGATCGGCCGGCTGACGGCGCGGTTCGGCGAGTGGCCGCTGGTGATTCTGGGGCCGGGGCTGGTGGCTCTGGCGATGGCGGGCTTCGCCGCGTCGGCCGCGAGCATCGGGTTCGTCGCGGCGATGGGCGTGCTGCTGACGGCGGGCGTGGTGAACGCCGGCGGGCGGAGCCTGCTCGGCCCGACGCTCTCCTCCCTGCTCAGCAAGGCGGCCCCGCGCGACAAGCAGGGCATCACGTTCGGCATGTACGGCAGCCTCGGCTCGCTCGCCCGCGCCGCGGGGCCGATCCTGGCCGGCGGGCTTTACAAGCTGTCGCACGTCGGCCCATTCCTGGCCGGCGCGGCGATCGCCGGCGGCGTCTGCGTCTGGCTGCTGGTCCTGCGGTGGAAGGTGCCGGTGGGGGCGTCGGGGGCGTCGGGGGCGTCGGGGGCGTCGGGGGCGTCGGGGGCGTCGGGGGCGTCGGGGGGGCGGGTGGAGTCGGAGGCGGTCGCGGTGTAAGGTTGTCGCATGATCCCGCGCCTGCCCCGCGTCTGCCTGATCCTGCCCTTGCTGCTGCTGACCGCCGCCGCGCCGACGGAGAAGCTCGTGCCCCCGCCGAATCCGCTGCCGTTTTCCTACGAAGCCGACGGGGCCGAGCGCACCGAAATCCGCGACCCGTGCATCGTGCGCGAGGGGGACACCTACTACCTCGTCTTCACCATGTGGCCCTTCGCCAACCGCGAGGCGGAGCGGATGAACCTGCCGAATCAGGGCGGGTCGCCGGGCATTCGCGTGTTCACGTCGAAGGACATGAAGGTGTGGACGCCGGGCAAGTGGCTGGTGAAGGCATCGGACCTGCCGGAGGATTGCCCGTACAAGAACCGCTTCTGGGCGCCGGAGATTCACAAGATCAACGGGAAGTTCTACCTGATCTTCACCGCCGACAATTGGATCAAGCCCGAGTACAACCCCGCCGGGAACTGGGGCACCGCCGGCTACGCCTTCGTCGGCGTGTCGGACACCGTGGACGGCCCGTACGAGCACATCACCTACATCTACGGCGGCGCGTGCGACACCTCGCTCTTCGGCGATAAGGATGGCAAGACCTACGCCGTCATCCCGCGCTACAACATTGACGTGCAGGAAATTGATTTGAGCAAATTGGGCGCGGGCGAGGTGAAGCTGCTCGGCACGCCGAAGAAGGTGATCGCGGCGGAGAATGACGACATCCACATTGCCGCCAAGCCGGACTATCTGGAGGGCCCGTGGATGATCCGCGACGGCGACCGCTACCTGCTGTTCTACGCCGAAATCTACCGCGAGACGGCTCCCAAAGACTGGCAAGGCTACTGGACCGGCGTCGCCTACGCCGACAGCCCGCTCGGCCCGTGGACCAAAGACCCCCGAGGCCGCCTGTTCCTAGGCGGCCACCTCGCCACCTTCGACGACCCCGCCGCCGGCCACTGGTTCAGCTATAGAGGCGAATCCGGCGGCGAGAACCAGGGCCGCCCGTGCGTCGACCCGTTCACCCTCGACGCCGACGGCCGCGTGCAGACGGACGCGCCGACATCGGGCCAGCGCGGGAAGTAGCCCTCCGGCCGCTTGCGGCTTCGCAAATGAAATTAGCAACGCAATCTATAGTCGCCCGAACGTGCATCACTTCCATCGGAACGATTCTCATCGTCGGCTGCTCCACCCCCACCGCGACCGTGGTGCAGCACTACCCGCCCCTTCGCGCCGGATCGACCGTCACGATCTCCCGCTATAATCCAACGGGCAAAACACCACCGGTAGATCGTGAACGGATCGCCGACGCCGCGGCGGTCGGCACCCTCAACGCGCTAATTGAAAAGCCCGCCACGCCCTGGGCCGCGTCCTTCGTCACCTACGTCCCGGCGACGCTGATCGACGCCGGCCCGACCGGCATAAACTTCACCGACGGCTTTGTCGTGTTGAACTCGCGCGACCCGAACCACCCCGCCCCGCAATACGACCGCCGCCTCGGCCCCGAAGAATCCGCCGCCGTCGCCGACCTGCTGCGGCGGTGGGGAGCCGAGTCGCCCGCGCAGCAGGCGGCCGACTGAGGCTCGCTGGACACCCTCCGTTTCACAAAAATACTTCCGCCGGACCGTTGGTCGGAGATGCCGCAGGTTCGCCGACCCGATTGCCCTCCCACTCGTCCGCGGCCGACCGCTCGCCGCAGTACCAGCACGGGATTGCCTCCCCCGCCTCGCCGCAGGCCCAGCACCGGCCGGCGGTCCGCAGGGGGTTGTAGCGCTCGCCGCAGTGGGCACACACACAGCCGGGCATGTCGACCGGCCGCTCGCCGCAGTGCGGGCAGAATGCCGAATCGTGCCGCCCCCAACGCAATTCCAGCTTTCGCAGGGCGTTGAACCATTTAAGGCGGCGGTTCACGGGAACGCCGAGGGGGAGGAAGATGGCCGCGATCAAGTAGTAGCCGAAGGTGGTACTCGCAATGAACGTGCCGACCGCAGTCACCACGCCCACCGCCGCCGCCGCCAGGCCGCCGCGGGCGAAGCCGAACTGGCGGCGCAAGATCACCTCCAGCATCCGCCCGCCGTCCAGCGGCCAGACGGGCAGGAGGTTGAACCCCAGCAGCAGGATGTTGTAAGCCGCCAGCAGCCCCAGCAGCACGCCCAGATCGCCGCCGCGCCGGTAGCCGAAGAGCCACCAGAGGCCGACCGTGACCGGCACCAGCGCCAGGTTCACGAGCGGCCCGGCGGCGTCCACGAACCCCTCGCCCGCGCCGCCGGGCGTCGGCCCGAGCGCCGTGACGCCGCCGCCGGGCCAGAGGATCACCTCGCGGGCCGCCCACCCCGACCGCCGCGCCGCCACGACGTGGCCGGCCTCGTGCAGCAGCACCAGCGCGACCAGCCCGACCCCCTCCGCGGCCGCCCAAGCGAACGGGTCGGCCGCGTAGTGCTTGCCGCCCCACCAGAACCACAGAACCACCGCCGGCCCCATCGCCCAGTGCAGCGAGATGTCCACGTCAGCCACCGTCCCGACGCGGACCCGCCGCCGGACCAGCCACGCCCAACCGCCCGCGATCCACCGCCGCGACATGGGAATCCTCCACGAGTGACCGCCGCCCCGCGACGAAAAAGTGCTCGCTGCGCTCGCGGCTCAACTCGGCTGTAGCGCATCAAGGTGCCAGCGTGATGTCAGTCGCGTGAGGATAAAAAAAGTCCTTCCGAATCCGGCTGTCGGACTCAAAGGGCCATTCCGGACCGACCAACACGGCCGACCCGTCGGGCAGGTCATACTCATAGTAGAGCATGCCGCTGCCACGAACCCGCGAGTACCGTCCCACTTGGCGAACGACCTGCCGCAGCGTCGTGCGGCTCGTGATGAAGCCGAACTGCTCGGGGATTGGAGTGCCGTTCAATGTGGCAACAGAAGCCGCCCCTTCCGCGCCATCGCCGGTAACGGCGTCGGCATGACCTTCAGCGGCAGCGGCACCCGACGGCGGTATCGGATGCGAACTGGACGAGCACCCGGCGGCGACAATGACGAAGCCGGCCACCCACCCGCGGGCCGTGTGAGATAATGCTAAGAGCAGGTTCATGGCGTAAAGTGCGCTCAGAATTAGGAGGTCGCACCATAGAACTCATCAGTCTGAAGCCGTCAGAGAATAGCACAACGCTCGCCGCCACGCGCATCCGACCGGGCCGCTGAAGCGGGGACGTTGACGCCCGGATGGCCCGGCACTACTTTGCAATGATGCGGAGCCATGCCCTGCCGCTCGCCCTCCTGCTCGGAATAGTTGTGGCCTTGCCGCCCGCATCGGCCCACGCGGTGCCCACAACTTCGCCCACAACTTCGCCCACAACTTCGCAGGCGACCGCAGCCGCGCCGCGGGGCGTCACGGAGGCGGCGCTGCCGGCGGTGCCGGAGGCGGAGAAGCTCGTCGCGTCGATGCGGTCGATGGTCGAGGACGCCGACGTGAGCGAGGTGGATCGGATGCTGGGCCGCCACACC
The DNA here is from genome assembly GCA_965260985.1 of Tepidisphaeraceae bacterium. GTDB lineage: Bacteria > Planctomycetota > Phycisphaerae > Tepidisphaerales > Tepidisphaeraceae > CBDHCE01. Next base: position 289,462 of record CBDHCE010000007.1, read on the forward strand.
GTGGCGATTTCGCTGAACGGCTTGGGCCACCGCGACGCGGCATTGCGGGAGGCCGAGGAACTGCAGCGCCTCATCGCCGCCCGGCCGCCGGAGGAGCGGGCGGCGGACCAGATCGTCCTGGCCGAAGCGCTCGCCCTCGGCGGCGCGTACCGCCGTGCCTTCGAGGCGGCGGGGCGGATCGACGACGCGGACGACCGGGCCTCCGCGCTCAACACCATCGCCGGCGAGATCTTTTACGGCGGCCCCAAACCCCCGGCCGACGTCCTGGCGGTGCGCGACGCGGTGGACCGGCGGCTGACGCGGGCGTTGGCCGGCGGCAAGTTGGGCGGGCAGGCATCGGCATCGGTGCGGATCAACCGCTGGGTGCGGGCGTGCCTCGCGTCGGGCGCGGCGGGGCCGGCGGACGGTCGCGCCCCGGCCCCGCCGGCCGACCCGGCCGAGCGGGTCACGGCACTCGCGCTGGTGGCCGACGCGGAGGTGTTCCGCCTGGGCCGCCCCATCGCCGCCGTTCGGCCGTGGCTCGACGCCGCGGCGGCGGAGGCGGCGGCACTTCCCCCCGCGCCGCCGCCGCTCGACCCGACGGTGGAGGAGCACGCGATCAACCGCGCCCGCGCCCAGGTGGCGGTGACCTTATCGGCCCTGGGCGACCCCGGCCGGGCCGAGACGGTGGCCGGCGGGATCACCAATCCCCTCGCCGCGGGCCAGACGCTGGTTCTGCTCGCCGGTGACCACCTCGCGGCCGGTCGGGAGGCGGAGTACGACCGGCTGGCGGAGGCGGGGGGATAATCGGCCCGCCGCGCGTATGACGGAATGTCCGACGCCGAATGGGAGGCGATGCAGGCCCTGAACTACTACCGCGCGTATGCGGGCGCGGGATCGGCGGCTCATCAACTGGTCAATGCCGACGCAACGCCGCACCCGCCCAATTCCTTCAACTTTGCGACGACGCTGGCGATCTACCAGGCGACGGCCAATGCGCTGCGCGACCGGGCCATCCTCGCCCGTGCCGCCCGGCCCCCTCATAGCCGGGAGCCGAAGGATTAACGGGGCGCCGCATAGGGCTCCGTGCCGCGAGATTACCGCCCGGCGCGGCCGGACCGGCGGCCCTGGGGCTTGCCGGCGGACTTGCCGGCGGGGCGCGAGGCGCTGACCACGCCGCCGCCGGGGCGGGACTTGTTCGACTTGGGGCGGCCCGGCCCCTTGTTGCCGCGGCCGGGGCCGTTGGCGGTCCCGCCGTGGCCGGTCGCGCCGTGGCCGGGCCGGTCGAGCGGGTGGTCGGCGCGGGGCGGCTTCGGGGCCGACGGCGGGGCGTCGGCGAACCCGACGTTCGACCCGGCGTTCATTCCGCCGTTCGGTTCCGGGGCGAAGCTCGCCGCCGGCTGCCGGCCGCTGGGGCCGCGCGGCTTGCGGCTGGGCTTGAGCTCCACGCGCTGCGCGCCGTCGGGGTAGGGGTGGTCGGTCACGACCGGCAGCTCGCGGCCGAGCATTTTTTGGATGTCTTTCAGGTGCCCGCGCTCCTCGTGGTCGCAGAAGCTGAGGGCGACGCCGCTGGCACCCGCGCGGCCGGTGCGGCCGATGCGGTGGACGTAGGTCTCCGGCTCGTGCGTCAGGTCGTAGTTGATGACGTGCGTCACGCCGTCGACGTCGATGCCGCGCGCCGCGACGTCGGTGGCGACGAGGATCGGCACCCGGCCGCTCTTGAAGCCGTCGAGGGCGCGTTGCCGCTGGCTCTGGCTGCGGTTGCCGTGGATGGCGACGGCCTGGATGCCGTCCTGCGCCAGCCGCTTGGCGAGGCGGTCGGCGCCGTGCTTGGTGCGCGAGAAGACGATGCCGCAGTTGACGCCGTGCCGCTCGATCAGGTGCGACAGCAGGGCGGGCTTGTCGGCCTTCCTCACGAAGTAGATGCCCTGCTCGATGGCGTCGGCCGAGGCGGTCTCGGCGAGCACCTCCACGCGCACCGGGCGGGTCATCAGCTCAGCGACGAGCTTGGCGATCGTCGGCGGGACCGTCGCGCTGAACATCAGCGTCTGGCGGCCGGTGGGCAGCGTCGCGGCGATCTTGCGGACGGCCGGCACGAAGCCCATGTCGAGCATCCGGTCGGCCTCGTCGAGCACGAGGGTTTCGACCTGCCCGAGCTTGATGTGGCCCTGGCCCATGAGGTCCATCAGCCGGCCGGGCGTGGCGATGACGACGTCGACGCCCTGGCGCAGCGACTTCACCTGCCCGGTCTGCCCCACGCCGCCGTAGACGCAGACGTGGCGGACGCCGGTGTTGCGGCCGTAGACGTCGAAGCTGTCGGCGATCTGCGTGGCGAGCTCGCGCGTCGGGCAGAGGACCAGCGCGCGGATCGCCCGGCCGTTGCCCTTGGCGTGCGGCGCGAGCTTGTGGAGGATCGGCAGCGTGAAGGCCGCCGTTTTGCCGGTGCCGGTGGGGGCACCGGCGAGCAAATCGCGGCCGTCCATCACCGGCGGGATCGCCTGGGACTGGATGGGCGTGGGGGTTTCGTAGCCGGCGCGGGCGACATTTTCCAGCAGCAGCGGGTGAAGGCCGAGGGCTTGAAACGAAGTTTCGGCGGCGGCGGTGTCGGCGGTGTCTGGGGAAAGGGCGGTCGGGGTTCGGGATTGGATCAAGGGGGTCTCGCGGTCGGTGTCTGATTGCCGCGCGCGGCCCGCGCCCGAGGATCGGGCGCAACAAGGCAGTCGCGTGCGGGTGACTGGCCTCATCGTGAACGATCGAGGGCCGGCCGCGGTGGGCGGAGACATCGACGGAGCGAAGGGAGCAGTCCGCGCGGCGTGAACCGCGCGGGGCATAATAGGCGGGCCGGCTGGTCAATGGTAAATCGCCGGATGATTTCAGTCTTCACGCTTCGGCATCGTGTTCGGCATGTCATCCATCCCGAAGAACCACCACGTGCCCGGCGGCGGGTCGGGGAGCGTTCGGTCAAACAACTGGATGATGGCGCGGCCGAGGTTGACGACGGGCTTCGTCGGGACCGCCGGAAACCCGCGGGCGAAAAGGGTGAGGCCGTCAACCGCCGGCCACGACTCGACCTCCGCCGCCGGAATCTCCTCCCGCGCCGCGATCGCGTCGCACGCGGCAGCGAAGAGGCCGCGAACCTCCCCGACTTGATCCGCAGACCACTCGCCCTCGAAGTACAGTGCCAGATCTGTGTAAGCCGTACACACCTGCCAGTAATGCACGGCCTCCGCCAGCCACCCCCGCCCCTCCACCCGCGGGGCCGCGAGGTCGATGACGTGCTTCAGCAGGACGGAGCTGACGACATCGAAAGCCCAGAACCCGTCCTCCCGGAATTGCACATAGTGCCTCTTCGACATCCCATCTCCAGGTGGCATTGCGAAACTTGCCGTTCTCGGAGGACCGCAACCCGTGCTATTTTGTCGGTTAGTGTGAATTGTACTCACTTAACAAGCCGGCGTCTGAGCCGAAGGCGAAGACCCGGATGCTTCGGCGCGGCGGATTGGCAGGGGTCGGATTTCTTTGCGAAGCCGCAAGCGGCAAACGCCGCAAGCGGCAAACGCCGCGAGTGGCAAAGGCCGCGGGTTCGCCATCGTCATGTGGCCGGCTTAGCGGGGGCCGAACAGGTCCGGGTCGTCCTCCACGTCTCCCCCGTCCACAAGCCGTTGGACGACCGCCGCAACCGTGTCCGACTCCAACTCCACCAGCAACTGCGCGTACATCGCGAACCCCTTCGCCGCCGCGACGGCGGCGAGGGCGACGCGGCAGAAGTCCTCATCCCAGTCCCGCCGCGACGCCGCGCCAACCACCGCCGGCACGCGGGCCAGCGCGTCATCGTAATCGGCCCGCAACGCCTCGGGCACCGCCGGCCCCCGGCCGGTGGCGCGGGCGATTTCGATGCTCGCCACCAGCAGCAGCAGCGTCATCGGCACCCGCAGCGGCGCCCCCTCCATCGCCTCCAGCAGGTGCGGCACCGCGGCATACGACGCGGTATAAACATCCCCCTGATGGCACAGCGCGCTCCAGAGCGAAAAGTACGGCTCGGCCCGCCACCCGCCGCTTGGCGGCAGCCCGGCCGCCGCCTCCAGCAACGCCGGCACGTCGGCGGCCGGGCCGTAGGCGTGCGATAGTTCGGACCACTGTGGGCTGTCGAGTGGGATCATGGGTCTGCCGTCCTTTGGTGTGCGATGTTGGCGAATCGCGAGCAAGGAAACTTTGGGAACCCTGTTAGCCGCGAGCGCAGCGAGCGCTTTTCTGCCAACTAGCGGAAAAGCGCTCGCTTCGCTCGCGGCTAACGAAGTCGCCAATAGCTCATCATGTGCCTTCTGCAATTCGCTACGGTCCCAACTGCCGCCCGCCGCGCGTGTAGGTTACTTCGTCCAGCACCGCAAGCCAATCGAAGTCCGTCAGACTCTGACTCGACAGCGGAAGGTACGACGGGTTCCGCGCCGACCGCGACCGCGCCGGCGTCGGAACCTCTAGGCCGCGCGTCGAAACCAGCCTCGCCGGGCCGGGCGTTTCGGCGAGCCGCCCCTCCAGCGTGCCGGCCTCGGCCGGGGCGATGCCGTTCGCGGCCGACTCTACCACGCCCGTGCCGATCGCCGCGTGCCGCGGCCCCAGCCGCCCGGCGAGGTGCGACCCGGCCGGCCACCACGCGCCCAGGCCCGGCATCGACAGCCGCCCGCGCTGCAGGTGCCCGTTGTGGGCGAACACGAACACCCTCCCCCGGCCCCGCTCCAATTCGGCGATGGTTTCGAGCGCGTCCGCCATCAACCCGCCGCGGATGCCCAGCAATTCCGCGTTGGCCGCCCCCCGCGCCTGCGCCGCGTGCGACGCCAGCAGCCACCGCGCCGCCACCGCGAACTGCATCGCCTCCAGGTGCGCGGCGCGCGCCGCCCCCTCGCCCCGCCCCGGCCGGCGACGGTGAAGATCGGCGATCAAATCCTCCACCGCCGCCCGCAGCGCCGCGGCCTGTGGGGTGCCGCCGACGCCCTTCGTCGGGTCGGTGAAGACGGTCACGCTTTCCCACGCCGCGTCCTCCCCCAGCAGCGGCTCAATCCGGCCCCAGTGCGACCGCGCCGCCGGCTCGTCCACCGCCGCCAGCCGGTCAGTCGCCACACGCAGCGACCCGCGCGGCGCGGCATACCCCGCCGCGCCGGCGGGGATGTCGAACCCGTAAAACCGCAGCGGCACCGCCGGCGACTCGTCATTCCAGCCGCGCATCCACTCGGCCAACTCGCGATTCGCCTCCATCCGTCCGAACCCGTGGCCGAACCCCGTTTCCGCCACGTCGCCAAAGCTCGCCGGCCCCCGGCCCGCCACGAAGTCGTCGACCAATCGTCCGCGCACCAGATCGCTTTCGAGGACGACCGCCGAGAACCCGTGCCGCCCCGCCAGCCGGCGGATCAGCCGGTTCCGCAGCCGCAGGATCTCCTCCCCGCCGTGCAGCGCCTCGCCGAACCCCAGCACCTCCACGCCCGGCCCGAGGTCGGCGATCACCGCATCAGCCGCGGCGCTCACCGATTCGTCGGACACGGGATCGAACGGCAGGGCGTCGCGGCGGAGGGGGTCGGATGGCATGACGTGGCGGAGCGTAATGCTTCCCGCCGTGACGGGAAAGCGTTGGGAGCGGGTTAGCATGTTGGGCATGTTCATCACCGAGGCGTTCACCCTCCGGCTCGTCGCCGCCCTGGCCGGCTGCGTCCTCGCGTCGATCCTCGGCGCGGCGATCCTAAGGTGCGGCCGGCACGGGCGGCGGGTCGATGACCACCCGCTATGCCGAGGCTGCGGGTTCGACCTGACCGGCCTGCCGGCGGCCAGCACGAACTGCCCCGAATGCGGCACTGCACTGGCCGCGCCGAAGTCGACCGTGCTCGGCCACCGCCGGCCGGTCCGCGTCCTGGTCTTCGGCGGGATCGTCCTGCTGCTGGTCGGCGTCGCCGGCGTCGGCTACGGCACTTGGACGGCGGGGCGGCGCGTCGCGTGGGTGCGCTACGAGCCGTTCGGCTGGGCGATGGCCGACGCCGGGTCGGCCGACGCGGCGGCGCGCGACCGGGCGGTCGGCGAGCTGTCGCGCCGGCTGAAGGCGGGGGCGTTGGGGGAGCCGCAGGTCGCGGCGGTCGCCGGTGCGGCCCTCGCGGCGCAGGGGGATCGGTCGGCACCGTGGCCCCCGCCGTGGGCGGAGTTACTGGCCGATCTGGTGAATGCGGGGCGGCTGTCGGACGGGCAGGTCGATCAATATGTCCGTCAGGCGGTGCGGCCGACGCTGACGGCGAGGCCGGTGGTCCGGCGGGGGCGGCCGATGGGTTTCAAGTTCAGTGCCGGCTGGGACCGGCTCGCCCCCAAGACGCACGTCGAGTTCGCCCGCACCGCGTCCCATGTGTGCATAGGCGGGGCCGACATTATTCACTACGACATGTTCACCACGCGCGGCCGTTGGGTCGCGGACCCGGCCGACGCGGGCGGATCGTCGGGCGTCGGCTTTTACCTGGAGGAGCAGGACGTGGCGGCGGTGCCGGACGGGCCGACGGCGCTCGCCGTCACGCTTTTCCACGACGTGAAGGTGTACCGCTCGCCCCAGCCGCAGGGCACGGTGCCGAAGGTCCGGCGGCTCGTGGTGCCGGTGTTGACGCCGATCACCTTGGCCGGGCACGACGCAATCGTCGACCAATTCGTCGTCGACCCGAAACGGCGGGCGGCGATGCGGGCGGGGGTGCCGGCGGCGCGGGTCTGGACGGACGCCGACGGGGAATTGCGGGTGGCGTTTCGTTTGGCAGGCCCGCCCGTGCCGATCGCGGCCGAGGTCGTCCTGCGCCACCACGGCGGCGGCGGGGGAGTTGTCTACGGGCACTTGCTAACCCGACCGAACCAGCGATCGACGTGGGAGAACATCGCCGCGTCTGCCGAGTGGCAGGGCACCTACGGCCCGCCGACGCGGCAGGACTTCACCGGCGCGGTGGACGTGGTGATTCGCCCGTCGCAGGATGCTGCCGATGCGGAGGAAAAGCTCGGAACCTACTGGGGCGAGGAGGTGGTCATCCCGAACGTCCAGGTCGACGCCCCCTACGCGCCGCCGCTGAACACCGATGAATCGAAGCGGGCGGAGGTCGAGGCGGGCATCACGATCGAAAAGGTGGAGGCGTCGGCGATGCCGGACGGTGAGGGGCCGGCCGCGAAGTTCATCTTTGCCGTCAACCCTACGGTTACGGTGCGGTTGAATTATCGGGTGTTCTTTTCGACGGTCGATTCGGACGGCGGCCGGACGGCGGAGGTGAAATCGCCTTGGGGATTCGGGAACCTCCCACTTTACCCGACGAATGCGACCGTTTACCTGCCGGTGCCGGACGGGCGACCGGGCCGGGTCGACGTGACGCTGCGGGTGAACCGGGATTGGGAGTTCGGAGCGACCGGGGCGACGGTGCCGTGGGCCGGCGAAATCCGCTTCCGCGACATTCCGGTGCCCGCCGTTGGCGCGCCTGCGATTGTCGGGACGTTTTATCCGACGCCGGCGACCCGTTCGGTAACGCGCGCTGCCGGTGGTTGACGCCGCTTGAGCGGGCCGCCGATACGGCGATGATCCGGCCATGCCTGACCTTCCCGACTTTGACGGCTGCCGCGTGAGTGCGCTGCCCGCGCCACGGTGTCACACCGGCGAGTCGCCGCTGTGGGACCACGGCGGCGGCGCGTTTTACTGGGCCGACATCCCCGCCGGCCGGCTCTTCCGCCACCGGCCCGGCGACGCGGCGGCGGAGGCGGTCTTCGAGTGCCCCGAGCCGATCGCCGGCCTCACCCTGCGGCGCGGCGGCGGGCTGCTGCTGTTCCGCCGGGAAGATGTGATCTCGTTCGATCCCCACACCGGGCGGACGGATACGGTCGCGGCCGGCTTCGCCCACGACGGCGTCGAGCGGTTCAACGACGCGCTCGCGCTGCCCGACGGCTCGGTCCTCGCCGGCACCGCCGGGCCGGGTGAGTCGGCCAATGGCCTGTGGCGGCTGGGACCGGACGGCACCCTCGCGCCGCTTTTCCGCACGACCCGCATGAGCAACGGCCTGGCCCTCTCGCCCGACGCCGCGACCCTTTACTGGACCGACACCACCCGCCGGCGGATCGAGGCGTTCGCGGTGACTTACGGCCCGTTCGCCCTCGGCCCCGGCCGCATGCTGATCGACCCGCCCGCGTCCGACGCCGGCTTCCTCGACGGCCTGACCGTCGACGCCGCCGGCCGCCTGTGGTCGGCGCGCGGCGACGCCTCGGCAACCATCTGCCACGCGCCGGACGGCACCGAGCTCGGCCGCGTCCGCCTGCCCGCCCGCCGCCCGCTGAGCTGCTGCTTCGGCGGCCCGGCGCTGGAGACGCTTTACATCACCACCGGCGCCTTCGGCGGCGCCGAACAGGCGGACGGTTTGACCTACGCCGTCGACGGCCTGGGCGTCACCGGACTGCCCGAGCACCACGCGACGCGGTGAGGGGTGAGGGGTAAGCGGTGCGTGGTTCGTGGTGCGTGGTGCGTGGTGCGTGGTGCGTGGTGCGTGGTGCGTGGTGCGTGGGGCGTGGTGCGTGGGGCGTGGTGCGTGGTGCGTGGTGCGTGGTGCGTGAGCATTCGAGTTCGCTTAACGGGCCGGAACAAGCCGGTGTCTGAGCCGAAGGCGAAGACCCGGGTTCTTCGGCACGATGGTGTTCGTGGTGGCCCATTTCTTTGCAAAGCCGCAAGCGGCGAAGCACCGACCTGTAAATCTCACCCGCTCACCCGCTCACCCGCTCACCCGCTCACCCGCTCACCCGCTCACCCCTCTTCACGCACCACGCACCTTCCCTCATTGACTCGACGAAAGTCGCGGATTATTGTGGATCCCGAGCGGCCACGGCATTCCGCCCTGACCGGCTCTTCACCCGTTCACTCGGTCGGCCACGCCGCGGGCCGATCCTCGGCAGTTGCGGCGGAAAGCACACGAAGCACACGATGAAGCACCCACGCCCCTCGATGACGCGCCTGGCCGCCGCCGGCGCCCTCGCATTGGCCGCCGCCGTCCCATCCCTAAGCCGCGCCGACGCCCCGGCCGGCACCGCCGCCGCCACGCCCACCACGCCCGCCACGGCCCCCGCGACCCGCCCGGTACAGGCGATCGGTCAGGAGTACATGCAGACCGCCCGCGCGGCGGCGAAGATCGCCCCGGCCGACAAGATCAGCGACGCCTCCGCCCGCGCGGGAATGACCAAGGCGGTGCCGCTGCTGAAAAAGCAGGTCGCGCTGCTGGACGAGCTCGCCGCCGCCGGGGCCATCCCGGCGTGGCAGGTGCCGTTGGCAAAGCTCCAGCCGGCCGCGACGATCTACCTGCTCGACCCGCAGGTGAAGCAGTCGACCGACGCGGCGGCCAAGGGTGACGGCCCGGCGGCGATGAAGGCCGCCTCCACGCAGTATGTGGCCCGCTGGATGTCCGCCGACAAGGACGGCCGCTCCAAAATCGCCGACGACGTCGAGGCGGCCGACAAGCAGCACCCCGAAAGCACCGACCTGACCTCGGCCACCTTCCTGATGGCCCAGATGGCTCGCAACAACGACGACCAGGCCCCGCTGGCCGACCGGCTGACCGCGCTGGCGACCGACACGATGAAGAACGACGTCGCCACGATCTTCAAGCAACAGGAGACGATGATGGCCCAGATGCGGGCCGAACAGGCCGCGGCCGAGGCGAAACTCAAGGCGCTGGAGGGCAAGCCGCTGGTCGTCTCCGGGCAGACGGTTGAGGGCAAGACCTTCACGACTGCCGACTGGAAGGGCAAGGTCGTGATGGTCGACTTCTGGGCCACCTGGTGCGGCCCCTGCATTGCCGGGCTGCCGGAGGTGAAGGCGACCTACGCCAAGTTTCACCCCCAGGGGCTGGAGATGGTCGGCGTGTCGAACGACTTCAAGCGCGACGCGCTGACGCAGTTCACCGCCAAGGAAAAGATGCCGTGGCCCGAGCTGTTCGACCAGCAGGCCGCCGACGCGCAGCAGTGGAACCCGATCACGCTCGGCTACGGCGTGCGGGGCATCCCGCGGATGTTCCTGATCGACAAAAAGGGCGTGCTCCGCACGATCGAGGCCCGGTCGAACATGGGCGAGATGATCCCGAAACTGCTGGCGGAGTGATCGGGCGTTAGACCGATTGACGTCGATGACCGCCGCGGCCCGCACAGCGGGCCGCGGCGGTCGCGTTGTACTGATTCTCGGTCACTCGCGGTCGGTCTGTAGTGGTGGTGCTCTGTTGAACGCGGGCCGGTCCGCATCAGCGGCTGATCAACCGGACCGGACCGCCGCGTGCTTGAGTGTTGCCGAAGGTACTGACGGACCATTTCGTTGGGGTCTTGCCACCAAACGGGAAAACCGGTGCCGTCGGGGCGAGTGACTGGTCGGTCCGTGGCGGGACGGGCCGGGTCGAACCGCCAGTCGACCGCGACGAGGTCACGGAGCGCCCTCGCGTACGCCAAGTCGCCGGCCTGGGCACCCCGCAGCTCCATCCGCTGCCCCGATGCCGAGTCGAGCACCGTGAGCAGCTCCGGCCACGATGACGGCCACCGGTCGTCGTGGGACTCCATGTACGCCACGAGCAGCGTCCCGGTGTCCCAAGCCGCGTACGCCTCGTGGACGTGCGAGAGCGTGTACCACACACGAAACCCAACCCAACCGGCCACCGCGAGAGCGGCGGACGGCACCGCAATGAGGAGGATTTGTCGCCTGCGGGTCATGGTCGTGGCCGATCTTGGAATGGTAGCGGAAGGCGCTCGGTGGCCTGCAACGCGACACGCGAGCCGATGAAAGCGAATGGCCGAATTGAACGTGACGCAGGCCGGTCCACCGCAGCGGCTGGTCATCCCACCATGTTGATGCCGAAGCCGGCGTGTTCACCATCCCATTTCTCATCCCCGAACGCAAATGTTTCTAACGTGATTAGATCACCTTCCCAAAACGCGAGGAAGCCCAAGCCGTGCTCCAAACCGGGGATAGCAATCAACTCTGGGCAGCTCAGCACTCGTCGTGGAGCCAACGGCGGGTGATCCTTGACGAGAAAGTCTGTGAAGCTGCCAACGCCTGTGTAGGTGCGGCTCAAGACGCGAAGCGACGACCGAACGATCTTCAGCGCCGGCTCACCGACGGCTAGACGGTCGAGTAGAGCATTCTCGAACTCATTGGGTTGGAGTTGTCCAGGCCGCATCACTAAAGATACTCTGTGGCCGGCAACGCGACATGCGGGGCGGGCCAAGGAGTATGGCAGCGTACCACCGCGACGCGAGCCGGTCAATCTCAGCGCTTGGTTACGGGGCACTTTCAGGTGGGCGTCCCTGCAAACGGAACTGCGGCAATTTGATGATCGTCTTCAAAAACGACATATCCCGGACGCGACGAGGTAATCATTTCTGTACGCACGCCATGCTCGTTAAGGATGCGACACATCTCATACATTCGATTGACATGCTCTGTCGCGGTGCTCTTGTACCAACTGATCGCTATGTGCGCGGCATTTGTCTTTTGGCTACGGGAGAAACGACTCGGCACTTTGAGGTGCTGGTTGAACCAGTTGCGGACTGTTTTAGCTCTTCGAGTTCGTGCTCGGCAAGTTCATTGCGGTCCACCAAGTCGGCTACAGCCTGAAAAACGCCTCGACGCCTACAGGAGCCTACGTCGATGACGAATGTGACGAATCGGACGTATATGTGCCGCATAACTCGTATTTTCCCACACTACATATCTATGTTAAAACTACGGCCCCACTCCAAGTTGCATCAGATTACTCACACCAAAATTGCCCGTCAATCCCAGAACAGTCGCTTATTAACTTTCCGAAGACGTGCTGGCAGCTAGGATTCTGTAAGAAATTTGGCAACGACTCGCAACGGTAGTGGCACGGCGGCGGCTCTCGCCGCACACGGTGCGGTGCTACGCGCGGTGGGTCCGCGCGTTCCTAGTTTTCTCGCGGCGTAGGGCGACACGTCGGACGCCGGCGGAGCGGCACGGGCCGAAGGTTGGGGTTATCTGATGTTGTAGTTCGGCGTGTTGGGCGGCTTGGGGTTCGGGATCAATTCGCGGTTCTTCGGGTCGACCAGCACGTCCATGAGTTCCATCGGGACGGCCCCCAGCAGCACCTCGTCGCCGATGACGATCGCGTCGGTGTTGCAGGAGCGGTTGGCGAAGGAGATGAAGACCGGGCCGACATACCGACACTCGTGCGTCGTCCCGTCGGCGGTCGTGACGATGCGTTTGTCGATGTCCGACAGGCGGAGCTGCGCCGCGACCCGCTCGGGCAGGCACAGGAGCATCGCCCCAGAGTCGACGATGGCGCGCTCGGTGACGCCCAGTAAGTCCTGCCGGGCGGAGTTTGCGAGTTTAAGGTCGGCGTATAGGGTTCCCATTGTGCTCTCCTTGTCCGGCGCGGCCGGTCACACACCATACTCCGCCCACCGGCGCTCGACCAACTGCCTCGTTGCCCCATCATGTTCTAACTCCGCCGGCCAGCGGCGGACGGCGTAGCCGTTGGTCTCGTCGGGCCACTTGCGGGTCGCGTCGATGCCCATCTTCCCGCCGACGCCCAGGCGGGGGCTGGCGTGATCGAGAATGTCGACCGGGCCTTGGGCGATCTCCGTGTCGCGGGCCGGGTCGACGTTGGCGAAGATGTGGAACAGCACGGCCTGCTCGTCGTGAACGTCCACGTCCTCGTCCACCACCACGATGAACTTCGTGAACGCCATCTGGCCGGCCCCCCAGATCGCGTGCATTACGCGCCGGGCCTGGTAGGCATATTCCTTCTTGATTTTGATGTAGGCGCAATTGTGAAAGCACCCGGCCGGCGGCAGGGAATAGTCCACGATGTCCGGCACGATCGTCTTCAGCAGCGGCAGGAAGACGCGCTCGGTGGCCTTGCCCAAAAAATAATCCTCCATCGGCGGCTTGCCGACCACCGTGGTCGGGTAGATCGGCCGGCGGCGGTGGGTGACGGCCGTCACGTCGAAGCGCGGGTAGCGGTCGGCCAGACTGTAGAAACCGGTGTGGTCGCCGAAGGGGCCCTCCAATAAAGTTTCCGATGGGTGGACGAACCCTTCAATCACGATTTCCGCGTCGGCCGGCACCTCCAGGTCGTGCGTTTTGCACTTCACCATCGGGACCGGCTTGCGGTTGAGGAAACCGGCGAATAACAGTTCGGGAATGCCCGGCGGCAGCGGGGCGGTGGCGGCGTAGGGCATCACGCTCGGGCCGCCCAGGACGATGGCGAGGGGGCACCGCTCATTGCGCTTTTGGTACATGCGAAAGTGCCGCGCGCCGTCGTGGTGCAGGTGCCAGTGCATGGCGCAGGTTTTCTTATCGAACAATTGCACGCGGTACATGCCGACGTTCTTGTCGCCGTTCTCCGGGTTGACGCTGTAGATGCCGCCGAAGGTGATGTAGCGGCCGGTGCGCGGCCTTGATTTGGAATCTGGAATATCAGATTTCAGGTGGTCGAACACCTGCCCGCTGTCGAGGTCGCCGTCGTGCGGCCAACACTGCAATATCGGCAAGCGCGTCAGGTCGATCCGGTCGCCGGTGTGGACGACGTCCTGGCACGGGCCGCTTTTGACTTTTTTCGGGCGGAGCGAGAGGAGGTCGCCCAGCACCTCCTTGCCCAGCCGCACCTTTTCCATCAGCGTCGGCGGCACCTCGGGCTTGACGAACTTCCCGACGCGCTCGGCCAATTCCTCCAGCGAATCGGTGCCGAGGGCGCGGTTGACCCGCCAGTAGCTGCCGAAGGTGTTGACGGCGACCGGGATGTCGCTCCCCTTGACGTTCTCGAACAGCAGCGCCTTGCCGCCCAACTTCCCGGCCGGGGCCTTGTCGCGCTCGTGGTGGTCGTGCGGCGTCGGCGACTTGATCGACCGGTCCGCGATGGCGGCGATCTCGAGCACCGGGTCGACCTCGGCCGACACCTTGGCGAGCTCGTCATTTTCATCTAGGTTGCCAAGAAACTCGCCGAGGGTGTCGAAGGGCATGGGCGACAGTAGGAAGTGGCACGGGCGTCCCGCCCGCGTCTGCGTTTTTCTTAAAAATTCAAGACGCGGGCGGGACGCCCGTGCCACGGGGGGTCGCGGATTGACCTCCCGCCCGCCGCGCGGCACCATTCGGAAATCGGCTGAAACCTTCCGCCCGCCGCCGCGTCGAACCTTCCATCGCCTTGAGCGAATTGACCGCCCAACCCGACCGCCCCCCAGCCGCCGCCGACCCCGGCCCGGCGCTGTTCGACCGCGCCTGCGCCGGCGACCGGGCGGCGTTCGGCGAGTACGTCCGCCTCTACCAGGACCGCCTCTACCGCAGCCTGCTCCGCCTCGTGACCGACCCGGACGACGCCCGCGAACTGACGCAGGAGGCCTTCACGCGGGCCTTGCAAAACCTCGACGACTTCCGCGGCGACGCCGCGGGCTACACCTGGCTCTTCCGCATCGCCATGAACCTCGCGCACAGCCACCTCCGCTCGCGCCGCCGGCGCCACGCCGTCAGCCTTGACGCGCCGGCGAACGGGGCGGGCGAGAACGGCCGGCCCGCCGCCGAGCGGCTGGCCGACCCGCGGCGCCGCGACCCGTCCGACCGCGCCGCCGCCGCCGAGACGCGCCAGCAGTTGCTCGACGCGCTGGGGCGGATTGACGAATCGTCGCGCGCCGTGCTGGTGATGCGGGATCTGGAGGGCTTCGACTACCGCCAGATGGCCGACGTGCTGAACCTGCCGATCAACACCCTCAAGAGCCGGCTGTTCCGCGCCCGCGTCGCGCTGCGCGACGAGTTGGCCGGCCCCCGACCGCGACCGACCCGAACCCATGAGTGACCGCCCCGACATTCCCCCCTCGCCCGACCGGCCCGACGGCCCCGACGCCTTTGACGCCGACGCCCGGCTGTGCGATTACTTGGAGGGCGACCTCGACCCCGCCGGCCGGGCCGAGGTCGAGCGCCGCCTGGTCGCCAGCCCGCGCGAGCGTGCCCTCGTGGCCGACCTGCTCCGCCAGCGGTCGGCCCTGCGCGAGTTGCCGATGCCCGCCGCGCCGCCGGAGGTCTATGACGACGTGATGAACGGGCTGGAGCGGTCGGCCCTGCTCGACCCCGGCCCCCGAGACTTCGCCGGCGCGGCCGTCCGCATCCGCTGGACCCGCCTGCTGGCCGTCGCGGCGGTCGCGCTGCTGGCGATCGGCTTAACGCTTTCGGCCGTCTTCCTGCTGCCGGGCAGGGGGCCGAACCCGACGGTGGCGGTTTCCACGCCGAAGGAGGAGGCGACGTCCCGGAAATCGGCCTCAGTTGAACGCCCGAAGCCGGCACCCGCCGCCGGGCAGGGGCAGGCCTCGTCCGGTGCCCCGCGCGCTGCGCTGAAGATAAAGTCGGCGAACGCGCCGGCACCAGCCCCCGCGCCCGATACCTTCGCGTTCGGCATGGCCCCGCCCCCTGCCGCAATCGGCAAGGTAGATGAGCCGGCCCTCGTGCTGCTGGTGTCGACCGCCGATTTGCACGCCGCCGACGAGCAGGTGACGACCTATCTCGCTCAGAATCGCATCACCTTTGAGCCGGAGGCCGATTCCCGTGCGGCGGGCTATGTGTTCGGGGCGGGGCGGTCGAGCGTGACGATGCTCACCAAGTCCCTGGGCACCGACCTCGTCCGGCGGGATGCCCCGAGAGGTCTGGCCGACGCCGAAAACAGCCGCCAGCGGCAGAACGCGCAAATCCTTCCGCAGTCGTTCTATACGAGCGGCCCACCCGCCACCCGGCCGGCCGGCGGCGGGCGAACGATTTATGCGCGGCAGATGACCCTGGCCCAGACGAACGAGTTGGCCGACGCGCTGAATGCTGCGCCGGCGTCGGTCGACAATCCGGCCGTGCGGCGCGGCATGCAGGCAGAGGTGGCCGCCGGACCACCGGAACGCCGCCAAGCCAAAAGTCGCTCAGCAACTCAGCGGGCCATTCCGTCGGCGGTGGCCCGTCAGTACGGGGATCCCGCCAAGGATGCCGCGGCGGAAGCGACCGGGCCCGCGAGCAGGCCGGTCGACGTGCTGATCGTCCTGCAGTACGCCCCGCCAACTCCGCCCAGTTCGCCGCCCGCCGACCCCTCAACCGCTGGGCCGACCACCGCGCCGGCGGCCGAATCGAAATAGGTCGGACAATCCAAGTTTTTTTCCCGCCGCTGCAACCCCCTTCCGCCCGGCGCGTTTCTCTTGCAGTCGGCCGTCGGATGCGAGAACGAAGGCCGGCCGAGAAGTTCCTACCCTCCCCTGAGCCCCGGACGTCCCTTCCCCACGTCCGGGGTTTTTTTACGCGCCAATCGCCCGCGGCCGCGCGGCCCGCAGTGCCCGCCACAGGCCCAACTGGTAGTGGAGGATGTACGCCCCGAACCCCACCGCCAGGATCGAGATCAGCGGCAGCAGGCCGAACGAGAAGAGCAGCACCAGCACCACCGCGTTCAGCGCGACCGCCAGTGCCGTGATGCCGATCGCCAGCCCGACCAGCGGCACCCCACCCCGCGCCCACCGCCCGGCCGCCAGCAGCGCCGCCGCCTCGGCGAGCAGGGCGAGGCCGAAGAAGAAGATCGCCATGTCGCTCCAGGCGGTGTAGCCGGTCAGATCGAAATAGCCCACTTCGGTGCCGGTTTTCGGGCCGACGTTCCAGTTGACGTAGGTGTGGAACGTGCCGCCGGTGAGCGTGGTGCCGGCCCAGCGGGCAAAGTTCCACCCCAGCAGCAGCAGCACCACCCCCACGGCGACGGAAATCCACACCTCCGGCCCGGCGATCAGGTCGGGCGCGGCGCGGCCGTGATCCGGCACCCGCCGTGATGCGGCACTGGGCGCATCAACCGGCTCAACCGGCTCATCCGGCTCAACCGGCTCAACCGGCTCAGGGGGGCGGGGCGTTCTCGACATTGACGGCAATTTCGACGGGTCCATAACTTGCCCCTTTCCCGGCGGCCTCGGCACGGCTTTAAGAAACTTGATTCGACCGCCGCGACCCAAACAATGCAAGGCCGCCGCGATTTTCGACCCGCAGCTTCTCAACCCGGACCGCCCGTGACCGACGTGCTGACCCAGATCGACCGGACCCGCCACGAGGCCGACGCCGACCTCGCCGCCGTGGCCTCGCCGGATGCGCTGGAGGTGTTCCGCATCCAGTACCTCGGCTCCAAAGGGCGGATCAAGGGGCTGATGAAGCTCCTCGGCACCGTCGACAAGGCCGACAAGCCGGCGGTGGGGCAGCGGGTGAATGCCGTCCAACAGGACGTGACGGCGGCGTATGAGGCGAAAAAGGCGGCCGTCGAGGGGTCGGCCGCGGCGGACCGCGATGCGGTGGACGTCACCGAACCCGGCCGGCCGCCGCGCGTCGGGCACCTGCACCTGCTGAACCGGGTGGCCGACGAGTTGGTCGAATTGTTCGGCCGGATGGGCTTCACGGTGGCGACCGGGCCGGAGGTGGAGGACGAGTTCCACAACTTCGTCGCCTTGAACATCCCCGAGAGCCACCCGGCCCGCGACCCGCTGGACAACTTTTACGTCGCCTCGGACGGGGGCCGGCCGCCCACCCTGCTGCGGACGCAGACGAGCACCGTGCAGATCCGCGTGCTGGAGGCCCGGCGGCCGCCGGTGCGCGTGGTGATCCCCGGTCGCGTCTACCGGCCCGACACGCACGACGACACCCACCTGTCGATGTTCCACCAATTGGAAGCACTCGTGGTGGACGAGGGCGTCACAATGGTGGACCTCAAGAGCACCATCCTGCAGTTCGTCCACGCCTACTTTGGCGGCGGGGCAAAGGTTCGCTTTCGCCCCAGCTTCTTCCCCTTCACCGAGCCGTCGGCGGAGGTGGACGTCTGGTTCGAGGACAAGCGGCAGTGGGTGGAACTCGGCGGCTGCGGGATGGTCCACCCCAACGTACTGCGGGCGGTAAGCCTCGACCCGGACGTCTACACCGGCTGGGCATTCGGCTTCGGAATCGAACGCATCGCCATGCGAAAGTACGGGATCGGAAACATCCGGCTGTTCGTCGAGAACGACGCCCGTTTCCTGTCGCAGTTTTAGCGCGGCGAAAATTATCCACGGCTTCCGCTTGACGGTCATCGACCCCCGCCTATGATCGCCCCGTCGCAACGAAGAAGCCACGAAAGTGACGACGACGAAAACGACGAGAAGCCGGCTCAAACCGGCCGCTCTTTGACAAGTGAATACGAGGTTCTTAAGTAAGAAGTAAGAGTGACAAGGTGCATTTGGCCCGCATAGGCGGGGAAATGCTCCTCCGCGATCCCCGGCCCAATTGGTCTTTCCGTAAGTGGTTTAACCCACCGGGCCGGGAATCGTCGAGCACCTTTTCGGCGAAAGAACGTTATTGATCTGACCACCTATGCAGTGGTCAAATCGTCCCGGCTCCCTATGCCGAGACTTGCCCCAACCTGCGAAAGCTTGTCGGGGACGGTTGCGACGATGATCGATAAATGTGATCAAGCTACTAAGGGTGTGTGGTGGATGCCTTGGCATCGAGAGGCGATGAAGGACGTGGAAACCTGCGATAAGTCTCGGTGAGCCGGTAAACAGGCGTTGATCCGAGAATTTCCGAATGGGGAAACCCGTGCGGGAGCAATCCCGCTCATCCGGCGCTGAATGTATAGGCGTCGGAAGCGAACCTGGGGAACTGACACATCTAAGTACCCAGAGGAAAAGAGAAAGACATTTATTCCGTAAGTAGCGGCGAGCGAAAACGGACATAGCCCAAACCGGGATTCGTCCCGGGGTTGCGGGCACCTTGAGGGGTTACAAATCCATTGGTAGCGGAACGGCCTGGAAAGGCCGTCCAGAGAGGGTGAAAGACCCGTACGCGACACCGATTGGACCCTGTTGAGAGGTGTACCAGAGTAGCACGGAGCTCGTGAAACTCCGTGCGAAGCTGGCCGGCCCACCGGCCAAGGCTAAATACTACTCGATGACCGATAGTGAAGCAGTAGGGCGATTGAAAGGTGAAAAGCACGGCTTTTAGCCGAGTGAAAAGTACCTGAAACCACACACTTACAAGCGGTCGGAGCCCTATGCCCCTTTGGGGAATGGGTGACGGCGTACCTTTTGCATAATGGACCGGCGAGTGCATGTATTCGGCAAGGCTAAGCGTCTTCGACGTGGAGCCGCAGCGAAAGCGAGTCTTAAAGTGGCGCGCAGTCGAGTGCTTGCGACCCGAAACCCCGTGATCTACCCGTGGGCAGGTTGAACGCTCCGTAAAAGGAGCGGAAGGACCGAAGCCGTAAACGTTGAAAAGTTTTGGCATGACCTGCGGGGAGGACTGAAAGTGTAATCAAACGGGGAGATATCTGGTTCTCTTCGAAATGCCTTTAGGGGCAGCCTCGAGACACTACACCGTTGGGGTAGAGCTACTGAAAGGAGATGGGGGGCTACCCGCCTACCCACTCCTATCAAACTCCGAATACGACGGTGACTATCTCGGGAGTGAGTCCGCGAGGGATAATCTTCGCGGTCAAGAGGGAAACAACCCTGATCGCCTGCTAAGGTCCCAAAGTTTTGCTCAGTTCGAAAGGAAGTTAGCCTGCAGTGACAACCAGGATGTTGGCTTAGAAGCAGCCACCATTTAAAAAGTGCGTAATAGCTTACTGGTCGAGCAGGGTAGCGCCGTAAATGATCGGGAATAAGCAGAACACCGAAGCAGCGAGCTGTCTATGACAGCGGTAGAAGAGCGTTGCACGCCGCGTAGAAGCCATACCGTGAGGAGTGGTGGAGCGCGTGCAAGTGAGAATGCCGGTATGAGTAACGATAATGCAGGTGAAAATCCTGCACGCCGAAAGCCTAAGGTTTCCTGGGGAAGGTAAATCCGCCCAGGGTTAGTCGGGAGCTAAGTCGAGGCCGAAAGGCGTAGACGATTGCACAGCGGGTTAATATTCCCGCACCGGCGTCGAAGGTTGAACCTCCGCGTGTGTCCCAACAGGCCGTATCGCCCGATTAGACGTGGGCGTGCCGAAAGGCCGAGGCCGCTTTGTTGCCGAAGTATGAGACGTTGGGGCCGAGAAGAGCGCGGGGCGGACGACGACGTTGACCGTACTAAAACTGACACAGGTAGGCGAGGAGAGTATCCTCAGGCGCTCGAGAGAACTGTGGTTAAGGAACTAGGCAAAATTCCCCCGTAACTTCGGGATAAGGGGTCCCTCCTCCCTCGGGAGAGGGTGCAATAACCGGCTCTGGCAACTGTTTATCAAAAACACAGCTCTGTGCCAACTCGCAAGAGGAAGTATACAGAGTGACGCCTGCTCGGTGCCGGAATGTTAAGGAAGGCGGTTAGCCGAAAGGCGAAGCTGGCGACCGAAGCACCGGTAAACGGCGGCCGTAACTATGACGGTCCTAAGGTAGCGAAGTTCCTTGTCGGGTAAGTTCCGACGTGCATGAACGGCGTAATGACTGGAGCGCTGTCTCAACCGCAGACTCGGTGAAATTGAAGTGGCGGTGAAGATACCGTCTACCCGCAGCAAGACGGAAAGACCCCATGGACCTTTACTATAGACTGGTACTGTTGCCGGCTACGAACTGCGTAGCATAGGTGGGAGGCGTTGAGACGGCCGTTTCGGCGGCCGAGGAGCCATCAGTGAAATACCACCCTGTCCGTTGTCGTCAACTCACCCCGTCCCGTGAATCCGGGCGGGGAACCGTGCTAGTTGGTTAGTTTGACTGGGGCGGTCTCCTCCAAAAGAGTAACGGAGGAGTGCAAAGGCTAGCTCAGTCCGGTTGGCAATCGGACGTCGAGCGCAAAGGTATAAGCTAGCTTGACCGCGAGTGCTACGGCACGAGCGGAGATGAAAGTCGGCCTTAGTGATCCTGTGGTTGCGTGTGGAAGCGCCATAGCTCAACGGATAAAAGGTACCCTGGGGATAACAGGCTGATCGCACCCGAGCGCCCATAGCGGCGGTGCGGTTTGGCACCTCGATGTCGGCTCATCACATCCTGGGGCTGAAGGCGGTCCCAAGGGTTTGGCTGTTCGCCAATTAAAGTGGTACGCGAGCTGGGTTCAGACCGGCGTGAGCCAGGTCGGTCCCTATCTGCTGTGGGCGCACGAATCTTGACGGAGATCCTTCCCTAGTACGAGAGGATTGGGAAGGACGGTCCCCTGGTGTACCAGTTGTCGCGCTAGCGGCACGGCTGGGTAGCTATGACCGGAACGGATAAACGCTGAAAGCATCTAAGCGTGAAGCCCACTCCAAGATAAGGATTCGACGGGCCTTGTGCCCGAGAGACCCCCGATAGACCATCGGGTCGATAGGCCGGAGCTGTAAGGCCAGAAATGGCTTCAGGTCACCGGTACTAATGGTCAATCGCTTGGTCGCATTTATCGTTCACCCTCGGACCGGATCGTAACGATCCGTCCACCGAAAGGGTGCTCGGCGATCATCGCGGACGCTCATGGAGCAAGCTCATTTGAGCATACTGCTCCCTCGGAGGGTTAATCCCCCTCCAACCCATGAACCTCGTATTTGCGAAATCAGCGCCCCGGCCGGTCCTAACCGGCCGGCCGGGGCTTTGTTGGTGGCTACACCGGCAGGGTCACACCCGTTCCCATACCGAACACGGTCGTTAAGCCTGTCGGGCCGATGATACTGCTTCAGCGGGAAAGTAGGTTACCGCCAGCATTTACACTCGACCCCGGTCCTTCACAGGATCGGGGTCTTTTGTTTTCCGTCCTATCGACCCACTTGATTCCTTGCCCGACTCATGGCACAGTGGCGGGCGGCCGCAGTTCCCCTAGGTTCATAGGCACGGATGCCCCCTCGTCGCACGAGTTTTCGCCCCGGCCGCTCCGCGTGGGCGGTGCTGGCGGTGTCGCTCCTCCTCACGGCCGGCGCGTCGTTCTATGTCATGCGCACTTCGGATGCGAAGGACCGCCTCCGCTTTCAGAACCGCACCGAACGCCTCGCCGACGCGCTCTCCGACGGCATGGACACCTACGTCGCCCTGCTTCGCGGGGTGGCCGGCTTCTACGCGGCCGATCCCGATGCGTCGCGGCAAGCCTTTTTCAAGTACGTCGAGCGGCTCGACCCGCTCCGCCGGTATCCGGGGCTCCGGGGCATCGGCTTCGCCCTCCGGTCCACGCCGGGCGAAGATGAACCGCTGGCGGCCCTGATGCGGGACCAGGGCGACCCGACCTTCCACGTCTGGCCCCCAACGCCGTTCGCCGAAAGGTTCGTCATCACCCAGTTGGAGCCGCTGGACGACTTGAACCGCGCCGCCCTCGGGTTCGACATGTTCACCGATCCCGCCCGCCGGGCCGCGATGGTGCGGGCGCGTGACACGGGCCAGCCCACCGCGTCGGCGCGGGTGCTGCTGCGCCGCGAGATCGACCCGCAGCAGCAGCCGGGCTTTCTCCTGTACGTCCCGATCTACAAAACGGTGATGCCGCCCGAAACGGTCGCCGGTCGGAAGGCGGAACTTCTCGGCTTCGCCTACAGCCCATTTCGCTTCGGGACGCTGCTCGAGGGTCTGCTCGGCGACGGCAGCCATCGGGATGTCGAGTTCGCCATTCGGGACGGTCCGGCCGGCACCGGCACCCTCCTGCACGATTGGCAAACGCCCCCTGCGTCTCGCGGCCGGATGGGGTGGCTCACCGGCACCCGCCCGGTCGAGGTCGGCGGCCGGACGTGGACCGTCGAGTTCGCCGCCCTCCCCAGCTTCGAGGGTGGCAGTGCGGGCGGCCTCGTCTGGCAGGCGATGTTCGCGGGCGTGGGCATCAGCCTCCTGATGTTCACGACCGTCTGGGTTTTGGAGCGTGCCCGCTCCCGCGCCGAGCGGGTGGCGACGGAACTGCGGCGGTCCGAAGGGGAACTGCGGGTGAGCGAGTCGCGTTTTCGCCGGCTGCTGGAGGCGAATGTTGTCGGCATCTGCATCATCAACCTGGACGGTCGGGTGATGGAGGGGAACGACGCGATCTTCCAGATATTCGGCCGCCCCCGGGAGGAGGTGGTCGGCGGCCCAGTGCGGTGGGGCGACCTGACCGCCCCCGACTTCCACCCCGCCGATGCCGCCGCCGTGGAGGAGCTCCGCTCGGTCGGCCGCTGCACGCCGTTCGAGAAGGAGTACGCCCACCCCGACGGCCAACGCGTCACGGTCCTGGCGGCGGCGGCGATGCTGGAGGGGTCGACCGACGAGTGCATCGCCTTCAACCTCGACATCACCGAGTGGAAGCGGGCCGAGCGCGAGTTGGCCCACGCCAAGGAGGCGGCCGAGGCGGCGAACCGGGCGAAGGACCGCTTCCTGGCGATCCTCAGCCACGAGCTCCGCGGCCCGCTCGCCCCGGTCCTCGCCCTTGCCGGCCTGAATGCCGACGACCCGGCCGTGCCCGACGAGCAGCGCGAAGACTGGGCCACCGTCGCGCGGAACGTCGAGTGGGAGGCCCGGCTGGTCGAAGACTTGCTCGACGTGACGCGGATCGGCCGCGGCAAAATGGCGTTTCACCGCAGCCGGCTCGATTTGCACGAGGTGCTGCGAACCGCCGCCGAGGGCGTGCGGGCCGGCGGGGCGGCCAAGAAGCGGCAGCGGGTGGAGGTCGATCTGCGGGCCGAGCGGCACCAGGTCGTCGGCGACGCCGGCCGACTGGGCCAACTCTTCGCCAACCTCCTCGGCAACGCCTCGAAGTTCACGCCCGACGGCGGGCGGATCGGCCTGCGGTCGCGCGACGTCGGCGGCGGGGTCGTGCGGGTGGAGGTCAGCGACGACGGCATCGGCATCGAGCCGGACGTGCTGCCGCGGATTTTCCAACCGTTCGAGCAGGGGGAGGGGGAGACCAACCGCGTCTACGGCGGGCTGGGCCTGGGGTTGGCGATCGTGCGGGGCATCGTCGAGGCCCACGCCGGCCGAATCCGCGCCAGCAGCGACGGCCGCGGGAAGGGCGCGACTTTCACCATCGACCTGCACGCGGCGGAGGCGGAAGCTCGCCCCGCCGGCACGAACGGGTCGAACGGGTCGGCCGGCCGGCGTTCGCGTCGGGCCGGCGGCGCGGTAACATCCGACGCCGGTGGCTGACCTGACGACCCTACTGCCCGACGCCCTGGCCTACGACCCGCTTGCCGACTTTTTCGCCGCCGCCCTGGCCGCGCCGGCGAAGTGGGCGGTCTGCCTGCTGGAGGCCGCCGACGGCCGGCCGGTCCAACTCCTTTCGGTGAAGAATCTCCG
Source organism: Tepidisphaeraceae bacterium (assembly GCA_965260985.1). GTDB lineage: Bacteria > Planctomycetota > Phycisphaerae > Tepidisphaerales > Tepidisphaeraceae > CBDHCE01. The sequence continues at coordinate 313,612 of CBDHCE010000007.1, forward strand.
CTACTGCCTGCGCCGCCGGCTGGGCGCCCCCGACGCCGACGAGGGGCCGACCCGGCGGGTCGATTACCGGCAGATCGTCCGCACCGTCCGCTGGCGGCGGGTCGACAGCGAGTTCGAGGCCGACCTGATCTACCTCGAGGCCGCCCGCCGCCTGTTCCCCGACACCTACCGCTCGATGACCGGCTACCGGCCGGCGTGGTTCGTCCACGTCAACCCCGACACCGCCTTCCCCCGCTTCACCAAAACCGCCGATTTATCCATCTCCACCGGCGTCTACCTCGGCCCGCTCGACAGCAAGGGCGACGCGGCGAAATTGATCGAGCAGACCCAGGATTTGTTCGACCTCTGCCGGTTCTACGCCATCCTCGTGCAGGCGCCGGACGGGGCGGCGTGCGCGTACAAGGAGATGGGCAAGTGCCCCGCGCCGTGCGACGGGTCGATCTCGATGGACAGCTACCGCCACACCGTGCGGTGGGCGGTGGATTCCGTGCCCGACCCCGCGCCGCTGCTGGCGGACGCGACGACGCGGATGAAGTCGGCCGCGGCGGCGCTGAACTTCGAGGCGGCGGGGCGGGTGAAGAAGTACGTCGACGACATCGAGCGGCTGAACGACCGCAAGTTCCGCCACGTCAAGCGGTTGGAGCAATTCCGGTGGGTGTCGCTGCAGGCCGGGCCGCGGGAGGGGACGGCGAAGGTGTTTCTGGTCACGCCGGCCGAGGTGCGGGAGGTGGCGGGGCTGATCGGGCCGCCGGCCGGGTGGTCGGACCTGCTGCGCGGGATATTGGAACTCGCCGGCGAGCCGTCGCGGGCGGGGGTGGATGCCGAGCGGGTGTCGGCCGTCAGTCATCATTTGTTCAAGCCGAAAGCGATGGGGATTTTCCTGCCGCTTGATGAAGCGGAGGATCAGGGGCTCGCCAAGGCATACCGCGACTTGCAAAAGCAGGCCCGGCCGGATGAGCGGGAGCAGGGGGAAGAGGAGGAGGGGGTGATGAAGGAATCGGGGGCGGGCTAATTTTGGCGAATCAACGCAGTTCCTCCAATCGGCGGTCGGGGGGAAGTGCCCCGTCGCCGAGGCCGTCGAAGGTCGGTTCGTGCTCGGCCGGCGGCGGGGCGGCGGCGTCGTAGAGTTGCTTTTCCGCCGCGGCGCGGCGGAGGGCGACGGCCGCCCCGGCAAGGGATCCGGCCGCCAGCACCGCGAACGTGATCGGCCAGAGCGTCCACCCGCCGGCCCGCACGTCGATCAACACCGACCAGCCGAACCGCAGCGCGGCGAGGGCTAGGACGGTGCCGACGATCAGCAGAAAGCTCCGCGCCCGCACCGCGTTCCGCCGGACCAGCAGCCGCCGGCGGATGCGGGCGTTGTCGAGCGAGTCGGCGGCCTCGTCGACGGACGCCACGTCCTCCGGCTCCTCCTCGGCGTCGATCCAGAACTCGTCCTCGTCCATGCCGAATCGTAGCCGGCTACTTTGGAACGCCCCCTTCTACAGACTAGACTTCCGGCATGATCCTCGCGGGCGATATTGGCGGCACGAACACGCGGCTGGCGGTCTTCGACGACGCGCTGCGGCGCGTGTCGGAAAAGTCGTTCACCAACGCCGGGCGGGCCGATCTGGGGAGCGTGCTGGACGAGTTCGATCCGCCCGAGGGCATCACCGCCGCGTGCTTCGGGGTGGCCGGGCCGGTGAAGGGGGGGACCGCGCGGCTGACGAACCTGGAGTGGACGATCGACGCCGCCGCCCTCGCCGACCGGCTGGGGCTGCCGGCGGCGAAGGTGGAGGTGGTCAACGATCTGGCCGCCCACGGCGTCAGCACGACGGTGCTGGACGAGGTCGAGTTGGAGGCGATCCAGGCCGGCACCGCCGCGCCGCGCGGGGACCGGGCGATCGTGATGCCCGGCACCGGGTTGGGCGTTGGCGGGTTGACGTTCGACAAGGTCGCGGGCCACCACCGGCCGGTCGCCAGCGAGGGGGGCCACGCCGATTTCGCGCCGCGCGACGGACGGCAGGAGCGGCTGCTGCGGTCGATGCGGCTTCTCCGGCCGGGCGTGGCGGACGTGACGGTGTCGTGGGAGGACTGCCTGAGCGGCCCCGGCTTGCGGAAGATTTACGCCTGCCTCGCCGCGCCGGACGCGCCGGACTTGCCCGCCGCCCCGACGCCGAAGGTCGTGACGCAAACCGCCGCCGACGGGTCGGACGAGACAGCGGTGGCGGCGGTGGATTTGTTCGTGCGGCTGATGGGGCAGGCGGCGGGGGGATTCGCGCTGGCGTTCCTCGCCACCGGCGGGGTCTACCTCGGGGGCAACATCGCGGCGGTGCTGGCGGGGGAGTTGGCGGAGGGGCCGTTCCTGGAGGCGTTCAGAAACACGGGCCCGCCGCCGATGCGGGCGTTGCTGGAGCAGGTGCCGGTGCTGCGGATGCGGGCGGCCGACACGGGGCTGCGCGGCGCGGCGCAGATCGCCCGGTGGGCCGAGCGCGAGCGGTGATCGTCTTGCCGCTTGCGGCTTCGCAAAGAAACCTATTCGAATGTCTGATTTTTTTGCGAAGCCGCAAGCGGCAAGCGGTCAGACCACCCGCGCCACGATGATCGTGCGGTCGTCGTCTGCCTCGCGGCCGGCGGCGTGGTGTTCGACGGCGGCGAGGGTGCGGTCGATCAGCTCCTGCGGGGTGCCGACGGCCTCGGCGAGGGCGGCGTCGAGCAGCTCGATGCCGGAGAGTTGCCCGTCGTCGTTGCGCGCCTCGGTGATGCCGTCGGTGTAGATCGCCAGCACGTCGCCGGGCTCGAGCTGGACGTCCGAGTCGGGGTAGACCTCATTCGGGTCGAGGCCCATCGGCAGGCCCTGCGCCTCGCCGAGGTCGTGGAACGCCCGCGTGCCGGCGCGGCGGAGGCGCGGGGGGTTGTGGCCCGCGCTGCTGTAATTGAGGGTCCGCGTGCGGGGGTTGTAGATGCCGTAGAACGCCGTCACGAACATGACCTGCTCGCTGGTGTAGCCGCTGCAAAGGCGTTTGTTGACGAAGTTGAGCAGGTGGCTGGCGGGCATGGGGGGCTGTTCGTAGCCGTGGGCGATGGCGTGGGTGATCGCCATGACGACCGCCGCGGGGGTGCCGTGGCCGCTGACGTCGGCCATGAGGATGCCCCACCGCTCGTCGGGGTCGCCGTCGGGGTTGCCGGGGTCGAGCGGGGCGTGGGCGAGGGGGAAAAAGTCGTAGTAATCGCCGCCCGCGCGGGTCGACGCCTCGTAGTGCGCCGCCATCTCCAGCGTCGGAATCTCCGGCAGCTTGCTCGGCAGCAGGGAGAGCTGGATTTGGCCCACCGCCTTCATTTCCAAATCGAGCAGCGCGAGCACCTTTTTCAATTCGCGGTCCTGCCGGCGGCTGAGGCGGATGACCTTCGCGTAGCCGGTCGCCACGTCGACGAACTGCCTGCGGCTGCGGCGGACCAGCACCAGCCCCAGCAGCCCCGCCCCCGTCAGCGCCGCGACGACGGCGACGGCGACCGTCCACCACACCCGCCGGTTCCGCGACGCCAGCAGGTCCGCCTCGTCGCCGTACATTTCCGCGAGTCGGCCGCGGGCATCGTCCATCGCGGTTTTGCCGACCATCGCGTTGTCGTCCGACGTCTCGCCGCGGCCGGCGTCCATGCGGGCCAGCACGGCGGCGGCCCAGTCGGTCCACCGGCCCGCCGAGGCGCGAACCCCCGCCGCCAGCGTCGACTGCTGCGGGTTGTCCGACACCAGTTGGGCCAGGTCGTCCAGCGCCGGCCCGAGGCTCGGGCCCGCCGCGAGGTAGGGCTCGAGGAACACCCGGTCGTCGCGCAGCTGGTAGCCGCGGAGGCCGGTCTCCATGTCGATCATCAACTTCTCGACCCGCGTGACCTGCGCCACCACCTCGTTGCTGTGCCGCGCCCACCGCCCCGACCACAGCAGCAGCGCGATCAGCCCCAGGAACAGCAGCACCAGCACGCCCATGCACCCCAGCGGCAGCAGCATGGCGCGCGACAGCACGCGGCGGAACCGCTCAGACGCATCGTCCGCCGCCCTCTCGGCCTCCTCGCTGGCGGCGTCGGCATGTTCCAATTCTTCGGTGGGGTCCATAGGTGGACGGCATCATAGCGGCGGCCGCGCACTTTGCAGCAGTCGGAAAGTTATGGCGACCACCGCCGGCCGGTTCGACCAGTCGTTCGCGCCCCCGGCGTAGATCGACTGCCACACCCCGCGGAACCACGCCACGGGTTCGACGCCCGCCGGACACCCCTCGGCGGCGGCATCCTCGGGGGAGATTTCGTCGACGGCCTCCCGCCGCACCGCCGTCACCTCCAGCATCAGCCGGCCGGCGCGGCGCGGCATGAACCGCCCCGGCCGCCACCGCGCCACCGCCGCCCGCGGGTCGTCGGCGAAGTAGCGATACCCCGCCGATTCGTCCGCCTCGTCCGCCGGCGCGAACCGCTCGGCGACCCACAGCCGGTCGCCGACTTTTGGCGCCCGGTTCGACGGCGGCCGCCGCGTCTGGGTCTTGCGGCCGGCCAAGAGCGCGCCGACCATCTCGGTGTTGAACGCGATCGGCCGCGACGGCACTGCGGCCGGGCGCGGGGCGTTGACGGACGTCGCCAACCGCTCCACCAGCGCGTCGCGCAGGGCCGTGCGGTATTTGGCAGCGTCCGGGTCGATTGTCGATTCAGTTGGCCGCACCGTTAATTCCTCCGCACAAGGCCTCCGCCGCGCCGAGACGACGCGCGAAGTATAAGGATCGGCCCACGCGACGTGCCGGCGACAGCCTGCTGAGCATTGGACTGCGCGACCCGTGGCACGATAACCCTCCGCTCGGAAATCTGGCCCGTTCCCGCGCCGCCCGCCACGCTTACAATGGCGGCCTTGCAATCGGACCTCGGCACCTTCTTAATATGAGCCAACTCGCCACCGGACCAACCGACGCGCAAGCCTCCCCGCGAGCGGGCGAGGTCGGCGGGCTGCTGGCGCATCAGCGGTGGGTGCGGTGGGCGTGCGCGGCGGTGCTGCTCGTCTGCCTAGTCCTGCTGGTGCGGCGGCTGCCGCTGGAGGGGCTGGTGCGCGAGTCGAAGGGGTGGTTCGCGTCGCTGGGGGCGTGGGGGCCGCCGGCGTTCGGGGGGTTGTATGTGGTGGGGTCGCTGGTGATGGTGCCGGGCGCGCCGATGACGATGGCGGCGGGGTTCCTCTTCCGGCACTTCTGGGTGGCGTTTTTGACGGTGAACCTCGGGGCGGTGGCGACCGGGGCCGTGGCGTTTCTGGCCGCCCGGCATTTGGCGCGGCACCGGGTGCAGGATTATGTGAACCGCCACCCCAAGTTCGCCGCCCTCGACGCCGCTTTGGAGGCGGGGGGGTGGAAGATCCTGCTGCTGCTGCGGCTGAGCCCCGCCGTGCCGTTCACGCCGGTCAATTACGCCCTGGGGCTGACGCGGGCGCGGCTGGGGCCGTACCTGCTGGCGACGTGGCTGGGGACGATGCCCGGCACGCTGCTGTACGTCTACCTCGGCGAGACCGGCGCCGCGCTGGCCGGCGGGGGGAAGATTCGGGCGGGGCAGTGGGTTTACCTGGGCGTCGGGCTGGCCGCGACCGTCGCGGCGACCGTCTACCTGGCCCGGCTGTCGCGCGAGAAACTGAAGGAGCAACCCGAGATGCAGAACCAATCCGACCCGTCCGACAAGCCCGGCCGCCCGGCGGCGTGGAAACCGACGACCTTCCTGCTGGTCGCCCTGGCCCTCGCCGCGATCGGCGGGACGGCGTGGACGTTCCTCCACCCGCCGCGCGCCGCCGCGGCGGATGCCCCAGCGCGCGCGTTCGATCACTCGGCGTTCGACGCGCTGCTGAAGGCCCACGTTAACGGCCGCGGCGGCGTGGATTACCAGGGCATGAAGGCGGACCGCGGGAAGCTCAAAACCTACCTCGCCGCCCTCGCCGCCGCCGACGTGGCGGGCATGGGGCGCGACGAGCATCTGGCCCTGCTGCTCAACGCCTACAACGCCTGCACGATCGAATTGATCCTCGACCACGGCATTCCCGAGTCGATCATGGCGATTCCCGAGGCCGAGCGGTGGAAGGCGAAGCGGTGGGTCATCGGCGGCAAGACGAACAGTCTGGACGAGATCGAAAATCAGCAGGTTCGCCCGACCTTCAACGAGCCGCGCGTCCACTTCGCGCTGGTCTGCGCCGCGGAAAGTTGCCCGCCGCTGCGGCGCGAGGCGTATGCCGGGGCGGCGGTGTCGTCGCAACTTGAGGATCAGGCGAAGTATTGCATGACCCACCCGCGCTGGTTGCAATACGACGGCGGCGGGGCGATCCTGCTCACGTCGATCATGGACTGGTACGGCGGCGACTTCAAGGCCGCCGGCGGGGTGCTGCCGTTCGTGGCGAAGTATGTGCCCGCGCTGAAAAAGCAGTTGGACGCCGGGGCGAAGCCGGCGGTGAAGTTTCTCGATTACAGCTGGAAGTTGAACAGCCAGGCAAACGTGCCGGCGGAGTAGAGGTGTTTCATAGCCGGAGGCGGAAGCCCCGGTCTTCGGTACGGGAGACTTTTCTAAGTTCGATGCGTTCCCACGCGATCAACCGGGGCTTCCGCCTCCGGCTATTAAGGAAGTTAAGGAAGCCGATGCCCGACGCACCGTACCCCGCCGCCGCGCCGTTCGATGCGGAGAATCAACGGCTGGTGGCGAACGCCCACCCGCCGGCGTGGGCGAATCCCGAGCCCGCGGCGGCGTACAACCTCGTCGTCCTCGGCGGCGGGACGGCGGGGCTGGTCGCGGCGGCGGGGGCGGCGGGCGTGGGGGCGCGGGTCGCGCTCGTCGAGCGGAAACTGCTCGGCGGCGACTGCCTCACCGTCGGCTGCGTGCCGAGCAAGGCGCTGATTCGCTGCGCGCGGGCGGCGGCGGAAGTGCGCGGCGCGGGCCGGTTCGGCGTCCGCGTTGGAGGCGGGGTGGCGGTCGACTTTCCCGCCGTGATGGAGCGGATGCGCCGCCTGCGGGCCGACCTCAGCCCCGCCGACTCGGCCGAAACGCTGCGGGGCAAGGGCGTGGACGTTTTCCTCGGCGACGGCGCGTTCACGTCAAGGCGAACGCTCGACGTCGGCGGCAAGACCTTAACCTTCGCCAAGGCAGTCATCGCCACCGGCAGCCGGCCGGCGGTGCCGGACATCGACGGCTTGGCCGACTCCGGGTTCCTCACGAACGAGACGGTCTTCTCGCTCACCGAGCTGCCGGCGCGGATGGCGATCGTCGGCGGCGGGCCGATCGGCTGCGAGTTGGCGCAGGCGTTCGCGCGGTTCGGGTCGCGCGTCACGCTGATCCAGAAGGGCGGCCGCCTCCTGCCGCACGACGACCCGGACGCGGCGGAGATCGTGCGGCAAGCCCTGGCGGCCGACGGCGTGGACCTCCGCTTCGACACGCAACCGACGCGCGTCGAAATTGCGGAGAATGAGAAGGTGCTGACGCTGGACCACGGTGCGGCGGTGCGGGCCGACGCGCTGCTGGTGGCAATCGGCCGGACGCCGAACGTCGACGGGTTCGGGCTGGACGCGGCCGGCGTCGCGTTCGACGCGGCGAAGGGCGTGACGGTGAACGACCGCCTCCGCACGACCAACGGCGACATCTACGCGGCGGGCGACTGCTGCCTCAAATACCAGTTCACCCACGCCGCCGACGCCGCGGCGCGGCTGGTGATCCGCAACGCGCTGTTCTTCGGCCGCGGCAAGGTGGGCGACTGGGCGATGCCGTGGTGTACCTACACCGACCCGGAGGTGGCCCACGTCGGCCTGACGGCGGCGCGGGCGGCGGAGCGGGGCATCCCGATCGACACCTACGCCGTTCGACTGGAAACGGTGGACCGCGCGGTGCTCGACGGCGAGACGGCGGGCTTCCTGAAAGTCCACACGCGGCGCGGCAAGGGGCGGATCGTCGGCGCGACGCTGGTGGCCGCCCACGCCGGCGAGACGATCAGCGAGATCACCGCCGTGATGGTCGCCGGCGGCGGGCTGGGCACGCTGGCGTCGACCATCCACCCCTACCCGACACAGGCCGAGGCGCTGCGCAAGGCGGGCGACGCCTACAACAAGTCGCGGCTGTCGCCGCTGGTGAAAACCGCGTTCGGCGCGCTGCTGAAGTGGCGGCGGTGAGCGGCGGCGCGGCCGGCATCTCCGTCATCATCCCCACCCGCAACGAGGCGGGGCGGATCGGGGCGCTGGTCGAATCGCTGCGAGGCGCCGAGGTGATCGTGGCCGACGCCGGCAGCCCCGACGGCACGGCGTCGGCGGCGCGGCGGGCGGGGGCGCGGGTGGTCGGCGGGGCGTGCGGTCGCGGGCCGCAGATGAACGCCGGGGCGGCGGTTGCATCGGGCGAGATTCTGCTCTTCCTCCACGCCGACACCGTTCTGCCCGGCGGCTGGGCGGCGGAGGTGCGGCGGCTGCTCGACGAACCGGGCGTGGCCGGCGGGGCGTTCCGGCTGACCATCGACGGGCCGGGCGTCGGGCTGCGGGTCATCGAGCGGTGTGTCGGCTGGCGGTCGCGTTTCCTGCGCCTGCCGTACGGCGATCAGGCGATCTTCCTCCGCCGCGAAACGTTCGAGGCGATGGGCGGGTACCGGTTGATCCCGGCGATGGAGGATTACGAATTCGCCCGGCGGCTGGGGCGGGTCGGGCGGATCGCCCTCTCGCCGCTGGCGGTGCGGACCGGGGGGCGGATGTGGGCCGAGCGCGGGGTGGTGGGCACGACGCTGCTGAACGCCGCGTGCGTGGCGGGATATCATCTCGGCCTGCCGCCGGCGCGGATCGCGCGGTGGCGCGAGCCGCGGCCGGTAACATCCTCCCCATGCCCAACGCCGACCCCACTACCGACCCGATCACCGCCGAGGCCCGGCGCCTGATCGACGACGCCCACCGCCGCGCCAACTGGAAGCGGTGGGGCCCCTACCTCGCCGACCGGCAGTGGGGCACGGTGCGCGAGGACTACTCCGCCGACGGCAGCGTCTGGACCTACTTCACGCACGACGACGCCCGCAGCCGCGCCTACCGCTGGGGGGAGGACGGCCTGCTGGGCGTCACCGACCGCGAGTGCCGCCTCTGCTTCGCGCCGGCACTGTGGAACGGGCTGGACCCGATCCTGAAGGAGCGCGCCTTCGGCCTCGGCGGCCACGAGGGGAACCACGGCGAGGACGTCAAGGAACTCTACTACCACCTCGACAGCACGCCGACGCACTCCTACTTCAAGGCACTCTACAAATATCCGCAGTGCGCCTTCCCCTACGACGACCTGGTGCAAACCAACGGGCGGCGGACGGCGGCGGACCGGGAGTATGAAATCGTCGACACCGGCGCGTTCGAGCAAGGCCGCTATTTCGACGTGACGGCGGAGTATGCCAAGGCGTCGCCGAACGATTTGCTGATTAGAATTACGGTGGAAAATCGCGGGCCGGAGGCGGCGTCGATTCATGTGTTGCCGACGCTGTGGTACCGCAATTCCTGGGCGTGGGGCTGCGAGATTGAAGGGTGTTTGGACGAGAAGCCGAAGCTGCTGCAAACGGCCGACGCGGCGGTGTCGGCCGAGCACCCGACGCTGGGGAAGTTCGAGTGGTCCTTCGAGCCGCGGCCGGGCGACCCGGCGCCGAAGGTGCTGTTCACCGACAATGAAACGAACGCGCCCAAACTGTTCAGCAGTCAGCCGGCCGCCGATGCTTACTACAAAGACGCTTTCCACGAGTATCTCATTCACGGCAACAAGTCGGCCGTCCGCACCGACGGGTCTGGCACGAAGGCGGCGGTGGTTTACAAGCTCGATCTGGGGCCGGGCGAAAAGGTCACGCTTCGCCTGCGGCTGCGGCAGGCGGGGGAGGGGCCGGACGAGCCGTTTTCGGACGAGTTTGATCAAACCTTCGCCGCGCGGATCGAGGAGGCCGACGCCTTTTACGACACGGTCCTGCCGGCCAAGGCGAGCGGGGAGGAACGCAACATTGCCCGCCGCGCCTACGCGGGTCTGCTGTGGACGAAGCAGTTTTATTACTACGCCGTCGAGCAGTGGCTGACCGGCGACCCCGACGAGCCGCCGCCGCCGGAGCAGCGGGAGGAAAATGGTCGGAATACCGACTGGCGGCAACTGTTCAACCGCGACGTGGTGTCGATGCCGGACTCGTGGGAATACCCGTGGTATGCCGCGTGGGACCTGGCGTTTCACATGCTGCCGATGGCGCGGGTGGACCCGCACTTCGCCAAGCAGCAGTTGATGCTGTTTTTGCGCGAGTGGTACATGCACCCCAACGGCGCGCTGCCTGCGTACGAGTTCAACTTTTCGGACGCCAACCCGCCGGTTCACGCCTGGGCGTGCTGGCGGGTTTACAAGATGACCGGCCCCCGCGGCGGGCGCGACACGGCCTTCCTCGCCCGCTGCTTCCAGAAGCTGCTGATGAATTTCACCTGGTGGGTGAATCGCAAGGACGTGGCCGGCAATAACATCTTCGGCGGCGGATTCCTGGGGTTGGATAACATCGGTTTATTCGACCGCAGCCACCCCGGAATCGAGGGGAAGCTGGAGCAGGCCGACGGCACCGCGTGGATGGCGTTCTATTGCATGACCATGCTCTCGATGGCCCTGGAATTGGCGGCCGAGGACGTGGCCTACGAGGACATGGCGAGCAAGTTCTTCGAGCACTTCATCGCCATCGTCGACTCGATCAACACCTTCGGCGGCACGGGGCTGTGGGACGATCAGGACGGCTTTTACTACGACCGTTTGCAGGAGGGGGGCGAGTCGATCCCGCTGCGCGTGCGGTCGATGGTCGGCATCATCCCGCTGTTCGCCTGCGACACCCTCGACGCCGGCCGGGTGGACGCGCTGCCGGGCTTCAAGAAGCGGATGCTCTGGTTCCTCGGCAACAAGCGCGAGATGGCGAAGCACGTCGTCGAGCGCGAGGGCGCGGAGGCGGGCGACGGCATGCGCCTGTTGGCCGTGGCGGATGAGGCGCGGCTGCGGGCGGTGCTGAAGTACGTGCTGGACGAAAACGAGTTCCTCTCGGACTTCGGCGTCCGCTCGCTCAGCAAGTTCCACGAAAAGCACCCCGTCCACCTGGAGATCGACGGCAAGGATTTGGGCGTGCAGTACGCCCCCGGCGAGAGCCGCACCACGATGTTCGGCGGCAACAGCAACTGGCGGGGGCCGATCTGGTTCCCGCTGAACTACCTGCTGATCGAGTCGCTGGAGCGCTACCACCGGTTCTACGGCGAGGGGTTCACCGTCGAGTGCCCCACCGGCAGCGGCAACCACATGAACCTGCTGGAGGTCTCGCGGGAGCTCGAGCGCCGCCTGCTGTCGATCTTCGCCCCCGGCCCCGGCGGGAAGCGGCCGGTCCACGGGTCGGCCGGGCCCTACGAAGACGAGCACTGGCAGGACCTGCTGCTGTTCTACGAGTACTTCGACGGCGACACCGGCCGCGGCTGCGGGGCGAGCCACCAGACGGGCTGGACGGCACTGGTGACGAGCTGCATCGAGCGCATCCACCGCGACGAGGCCGCCCACCGCGCCGCCGCCGAGCGGGCCGCGACGCTCAGCCCCCCCGAGGCGTCGTGCGGGTCGGAACGCGAGGCTTAAGCGTGTCCGTCGTCAGTCGTCCGTGGCCCGTTGCAGGGCAGACCGGCCCGATCCTGTGCTACACTTCCGGCAACTGACAACTGACAACGGACCACTGACCAAGGACAAAATGAATTACCGCACCCTCGGCCCCACCGACGTGAAAGTTTCCGAGATCAGCTTCGGCTGCTGGACGATGGGCGGCCTGAACTTCGTCAACGGCCAGCCCAACGGCTGGGCGAACGTGGACGAGGGCGAGATCACCGCCGCCATCAAGCTCGCCATCGACCAGGGCGTGAACCACTTCGACAACGCCGACGTCTACGGCAACGGCAAGGCCGAGCAGATGCTGGCGCGGGTCTTCGACCAGCTCGGCGTTAAGTCGACCGACTTCGTCGTCGCCACCAAGGTCGGCCACTTCCCCGGCACCGCCCCCCACGCCTACGAGCCGGCCCACATCCGCCACCAACTCGAGCAGTCGCTCATCAACCTCAAGCGCGATTATGTGGACCTCTACTACTTCCACCACGGCGACTTCGGCAAAAGCGACCAGTACCTCCACGACGCCGCCGGCGTGATGGACGACCTCGTGGCCCAGGGCAAGGTCCGCGTCAAGGGCCAGAGCGCCTACTCCGCCGGCGACTTCGAGAAAACCGTGCCCGTCGTCAAGCCCGCCGTCCTGCAGAGTTGGGCCCACGCGCTGGACGACCAGTTCGTCAAGCCCGGCTCGCGCGTCAGCAACCTCATGGAGCAGCACGGCCTCTCCTTCGTCGCCTTCAGCCCCCTCGCGCAGGCCCGGCTGCTCGACAAGTACGACTCGAAGAATCCGCCGGAGTTCGACCCCGGCGACCACCGCCGCGGCAGCAAGGCGTTCGGCGGGGAGGAGCTCGGGCAGCTCAAGCCCAAGCTCGAAAAACTCAAGCAGCACTTCGGCCCCACCACCGAGGATTTGGCGTCGATGGCCCTGAATTACGTCCTCGCCCAGCCGCACGTCTGCTGCGTGATCCCCGGCTTCCGCAACGAGCGGCAGGCCCGCTGCAACCTCGCCGCCGAGGGCCACCCGATGGCCGAGGCGGACGTGGCGTTCGTCCGCGAAACCTTGGCGTAAGATCGTGGCGGAGGATTGATGAGACCACCCATCCGCCCGCTGGTCCTGCTGGCCGCCGCCGCCCTCTCGGTGGCCTTGTCCGCCGTGGCGTCGGCCGACGTGGTGACGCTGCGCAACGGCACGACGGTCGAGGGCCGGCTTCAGCGGGCCGAGGGCGGGTGGAGGATCACCGCCCCCGACGGCCGGTCGATCTTCATCGAGGCGGCCGAGGTCGCGTCGGTCCGGCTGACGGAATCCAAGCCCGAACCGAAGCCCGATGCGGCCGCCCCGCCAGTGACTCCTGGCCCGCCGGACGAGGCGGTCGCCAAGAGCCGCCTGCAGAGCCTCCGCCGCGCCGTCGCCAACGTCGCCGACCCGGCCGAGATCGTCCGGCGGTACAAGCGCTTCATCGAGCAGGTCAAGGCCACCCCCGCCGCCCAAACCGAGGCGGCGGCGGATTTGGCGGTCTGGCAGGACCGCATCGACCGCCACATGGTCCGCATGGGGGACGACTGGCTGACGCCCGACCAGCGCCGGCAGCGCGCCGTCAACGCCCTGCAGGCCGCGCTGCGGGCGCGCGACTTCCTCAAGCAGGACCGCCCCAAGGAGGCCGCCGACGTGCTGGCCGCCGCCCTCAAGGTCGACCCCGAGAACGTCTCGGCCCTGTACCTCCAGGGCCTGCTGCTGCTCGACGCCGGCCAACTCCCCCAGGCCCGCGCGACGCTGGAGAAGGTCGACGCCCTCGCCCCCCGCCACGCCCCGACGCTGTACGACCTCGGCGTGATCAACCTCCGCCAGAACCAGCGGATGCGGGCGGCGAAGTATTTTTCCGACGCCCTCGCCGCCGCCCCGATCAACCGGCAGTTGCTCGACGGCGTGGCGGAGGTGCTCGACGCGCTGCCGCCGGAGGACCGCCCCAAGCCGCCGGCCAAAACCCTCGCCGCCGAGTTCGCCCGGCAGGACGCCATCCTCGCCGGCCAGCTCGCCGCGCAGGGCCTCTACCGCTGGGGCAGCAGTTACGTTCCGGCGGAGAAGAAGAAGGAGATCGACGCCGCCCAGGAGAAGGTCGACGCCCGGCTGAAGGAGTTGCAGGGCGACTTCGATTTGACGCAGGCGGCCATCGAGCGGACCGACGCCGACCTCGCCGCCACGCAGTCGGCGATGCGGCGGATGGAGGCCGACACGATCATCAGCGACGCCGACGGCCACGTCTTCCGCCGCCCGCTCCCGCCCGCCTACTACGATCTGCAGCGCGACGTGCTCCGCCTGCAGCGCGAGAAGCAGGACTCGGCCGCCCGGATCGACGCCCTGCGCGCCGCGGCGAAGAAGGCGCGGTCCGAGCAGCCCTACCCGCCGTTCACCGGCAAAATCGACCCGGTCCGCGAGGACGGCCTGCCCGTCCTGCTCCCACCGGGCGTCGACGTGGGCGAGGCGATCAAACCCGCCGCGACCCGACCGGCGACGCCGCCAGCCACCCAAACTGCCACCACCCGCGCCGCCACGCCGTAGCTTCGATTCACCGTGAATTGACGACCTGAAACTCCGGGTGCCGGGTGTCACGGAGGTTCTCGCATGAACGGTCTTGGCGGGCGCCGCAACCCACGCCGGGCCAACGGATTAGAGAGCGGCTCTCCCGCCACCAAGTCTTCCGTGGCACGGGCGTCCCGCCCGGATTTGCTTGCCCTGCCGCTTTTCGTCCCGAATCCGGGCGGGACGCCCGTTCCACAGGTCGGGACGCCCGTGTCACAGGGCGGGACGCCATGCGACGGCCCGCGCTCGTCTCAACCCCTCCACGAGTTGAGAACTTGGCGTCGTGCCGGCCGCCGTTCGACGACCCACGGCACGGGTTGGCGGGTACGCCAATCCGTGACACCCGAAAATCGTTGGTTTCGGCGTGGACCAGCGATCTACGCCGCCGGCTGCTCGTCCATCACCTCGCGCAGGTTGAGGAACTCGACCATGTGCTGGTCGAACACCTTTTGCGCCGCCGGGTCGCTCAGGGGCAGGCGGAGCTCGTTGATGACCTTCGTGCCCATGCCGATCCACTCGCGCCAGCTCTCGGCCGAAACGTTTTCGTAGATCACCCGGCCGAGTTCGTTGCGGAACGGCGGCTTTTCGAGGCGGCGGCCGACCTTGCCGGTGCGGCGGTCGAGCACCTCGCCGTCGCCGACCTCCACCGGCCGCTCGGCGGCGGTCAGCTCGGGCAGCTCGGCCGCCACGTCGACGCCGAGGGTTTTCAGCGTGGCGAGCATCTCGTTCTTGGGCATCAGCTCGCCGCGCTCGGCCGCCACGACGGCCCCCTTCTTCAAAGTCTCGATCGCCTCGGGCTTGCGGCCCAACTCGAGCAGCGCCTTGCCCTTGAGTTGGTACGCCTTGCCCAGGTTCGCGTTGATCGCCAGGGCGCGGTCGAGCGACTCCACCGCCTCCGCCGGCTTCCCCGCGTCGAGCAGGGCGCGGCCCAGGGAAAAGTGCCCCAGCTCGTTCTCGGGGTCGGCCTCGGCCATATTGCGGAACTGCTCGATGCGGGCGGCGGCGTCTGCCATGTCGGTCTCCTGCGGGTCGGGGCACTCGGGCGAAGTAGCGGGTCGGTCAAAGTATACGGGGCGGGCCGCGCCGGTCATCCCCCGCGCCAGGTTCCGGCCTTGCCCAAGGGCTTGAGGAACTGCGCCCGGCCGTCGACCATCCACTCGAGGAACTTGCTGCGGTCGAGCAGGTAGACGTTGCGGTCCGGCTGCGCGGTGGCGAAGTAGCGGAGGATCTCGTCGTCGCGCGCCCCCAAATCGTGCGCCATGACGATCGGGGCGTCCTGCGGCTCCAGCGAATACGGGTTCACCACCGGCTCCTCGTGGACCGAGCAGGTCTGCTCGTTGAAGCGCACCAGCACCAGCGCGGGGGCCGTGACCTCGAACGGAAGTTGCTCGTGGCAGTAGCGCATGATCGGCATCCCGTAGGCGAGCGACTTCGCCACGTCCGGCGCGAACACCGGCATCGCCGAGAGCCCGCCCATCAGCAGCGCCGCCGTGCCGACGGTGGCGATCAGCGCTCGCCGGCGGGGCCAGGCGCGCTCCAGCGCGCGGACGCCTTCGACGGCCAGGAAGAGCGCGACCGGGATCAGCGGCATCTGGTACTGCGGGAGGAAGAAGGGGTTGGGCGTGTAGAGGGCGAGGAACAGCAGCCCGATGCCGACCAGCATCCGCCGGACGGCGAGGGGGCCGGGGTCGGCGTCATCCCCCGTCGCGCCGCGGACGAGGGCGAGCAGGCCCAGGGGGATCAAGATCACGAGCAGCGCGTTGGGCAGCGAGACGGCGGGGATGGCGTGGAGGCGCTCGCCGAAGATTTTGGGGGCGCTCATCGAGGCGTGGCGCTTGATGTCGGGGATCATCCAGCCGCGGTAGTAGAGGAGTTTTTGCTCGAGGGTGGTCTGCGGCTGCAGGCCGATCCCCTCGCCGCCGTAGAGGCTGGCGGGCTGGCTCTGCTCGAGGTAGAGGACGTACGGCGCGACGCGCCAGTTGCCCGTGACGCCGACGTTGAACGCAAGTTGCAACCCGAGGAACGGCGCGGCGGCGATCAGCAGCAGGGCGAGGGTGGCGAGGGACTCGCCGAGCCGCTTCGACGCCGGTTCGGGTTGCCGCCAGAGTCGGTAGGCCATCGCCAGGCCGAGGGGCAGGGCGAAGGCGAGGGCGTCGGCGGGGCGGGTGATCGCCGCCCAGCCGGCGAGGAGTCCGAAGCCCGCGGCCCAGCCGAGGCGGCGGTTGCGGGTGGGGGCGGCGCGCCACCGGAGCCACGCCCAAACCATCGCCAGCGTCAGGGTCAGCGCGGGGATGTTCGCCATGATCATCACGCTGTGGTTGTAGAGCTCGAAAACCGTCGGCATGAGCAAACCGACGCAGAGGGCGGTCAGCCCGTCGGCGGCCTCGGCGAGCACGCGGTACGCCAGCGCCGACGCCGCCCCGGAGATCAGCAGCGCCACCGCCGCCTTGGGCAGCCCGAGCATGATCAGCGGGGTGAACAGCAGGGCGGTGCCGGGGAAGTAGATCGACCCGTAGACCGGGCGGAGGAGGGTGTGGAACGTCTCGAAAAAGTCGGCCACCGGCGGCGTGGGCATCCAGAGCCGGCCGTGCGAGAGCATGGTCGTTTGCAGCAGGTAGCTGTTTTCGTCGTGAAGGGTGGGGCCGAAGTCGCGGTCGAGCAGGGCGTTGGAGCCCCCGAGGTAGGCCATCGCCGCCAGCCCCACGCCGAGGGCGATGCGCCGCCGGGCGGTGGGCGTCGGATGCCGCAGATGGTCGAGCAGCCGCGACGCCGGCCGGTAGACCCACGGCACCGCCGCGACGGCGAGGACCGCCAGCGTGGCGAGCGTCCAGCCGAGCGAGTACGCCGCCGGCGCGTAGTGGCTGAGGAGGTAGACCACCGGCCCCGCGAGGAGCAGCGCGACGGTGGCGATGCGGAGCGAGGTGCGGGGGGCTGCTTGAATCGTCTGGTGCATAGGATCGAGACGAATGCTACACGACTCCGCCCCGAATCACCCGCCGCTCGCCGACGACCCGCGGGTGCTGGTCTTCGTCGTCGCCTACGAGGCCGAGCGGCACCTGCCGGCCCTTTTGGGGCGCATCCCCGCGGCGGTGTGGGAGAACCCGCGCCACCACGTTTTAGTGATCGACGACGCCTCGGCCGACGCGGGCCTGTCGGCGGCCGAGGCATGGGCGAAGCAACGCGGCATCGACAACCTCACCCTGCTCCGCAACCCCGTCAACCAGGGCTACGGCGGCAACCAGAAGCTCGGCTACCGGCTGGCCGTGGACGCGGGCTTTGACTTCGTCGTGCTGCTCCACGGCGACGGGCAGTACGCGCCAGAATTGCTGCCGACGTTCATCGACGCGTGGAAATCGAGCGGGGCGGACGTGGTGCTCGGCTCGCGGATGAAAACGCCCGACGCCGCCCGCGCCGGCGGGATGCCGCTCAAGAAGCGCCTCGGCAACCGCCTGCTCACCGCCGCCCAGAACCGCCTGACCGGCCGGCGGCTCAGCGAATATCACACCGGCTACCGCGGCTACTCGACCGCCCTGCTGCGGAAGGTGCCGTTCGAGCTCAACACCAACGACTTCCACTTCGACACCGAGATCCTGCTGCAGGCGATGCACGTCGACGCGAAGTTCGTCGAGTTCGCCATCCCCACCCACTACGGCGACGAAATATGCCGGGTGAACTCGCTGTCCTACGGGCTGAACGTGCTGAAAAGCACCGGGCAGTTCGCGCTGCACCGCGTCGGCATGCTCTGCTCGCTGAAGTACCGCAACCTCGAGCCGGCGCGGTACCAGGACAAGACGTTCATGCTCTACTCGTCGCACGCGATCGCGCTCGATGAGGTGCGGCGGCTGGGGCCGAAAACGCTGCTCGACATCGGCTGCGGCCCCGGCTTCATCGCCGAGCGGTGCGGCGGGATGGGCGTGGAGGTCACGGGCCTGGACGTCCACCCGCCGCTGCCGGGCAAGATGGCCCACTTTCGGCGGATGGATTTGGAGCGCGACGCGATCGAGGAGGACCCCTCGGCCTTCGATGCGATCCTGCTGCTGGACGTGATCGAGCACTTGGCCGACCCAGAGGCGTTTTTGCTCGACCTGCGAAACCGCGCCGCGTCGACCGTCGGCCGCCGGCCGGCGGTGGTCATCAGCACCCCGAACGTCGCCTTCGCGGCGGTGCGGCTGAACCTGCTGCTGGGGCGGTTTCCGTATGCCGAGCGGGGCATTCTGGACGTGACGCACAAGCGGCTGTTCACCCGGTCGAGCCTGCTGCGGACGCTGCGCGACTGCGGGTACGAGATCGAAGCGGTGCGGGCGGCGGCGGTGCCGTTCGGCACGGTGATGGGCGGGCGCAAGGCGTCGATTCTGGGCAAGGTGGCGGCCGGGCTGGCGCGGGCGTGGCCGACGATGTTCGCGTTCCAGTTCGTCGTGACGTGCCGGCCGAAGCCGGGCGTGCGGCAACTGCTGGCCGCCAGCGAGCGCCGCCGCGTGGCGGACGACACCGTGGCGGGCGTGCTGGACCGTGGAACAATGCTGGAACGGGCAACCGTGGAACGGGCGTCCCGCCCGGATTCCGCCCGCGGTTGAGCTTTATCGAAGAAAAATCCGGGCGGGACGCCCGTTCCACGGTTGCCCGTTCCACGGTTGCCCGTTCCACGGTTGCCCGTTCCACGTTCAGCGGCCGTGGATCAGGCTCAGCACTTCACCGCGCGTGCGGGCGTCCTTCTTGAACAACCCGCGCAGCGCGCTGGTGACCATCGTACTGCCGGGCTTGTGGACGCCGCGGATGGTCATGCAGGTGTGGCTCGCCTCGATCACGCACGCCGCCCCCTTCGGCGAGAGCTCGGCCATCAGCGCGTCGGCCACCTGCGACGTCAGCCGCTCCTGCACCTGCGGCCGGCGGGCGAAGCCGTCGACCAGCCGCGCCAGCTTGCTCAGGCCCACCACCTTCCCGTCCGGCAGGTAAGCGACGTGTGCCCTGCCCACAAACGGCAGCAGGTGGTGCTCGCACAAACTGTGGAACTGAATGTCGCGCAGCAGTACCACCTCGTCGCACCGCTCGTAAAAAACCGTCCGCAGATGCTCGCGCGGCTCGGTCCGCAGCCCGGCCATCAACTCGGCATAGGCCCGCGCGACGCGGTGGGGCGTTTTCCGCAACCCCTCGCGGTCCGGGTCCTCGCCGACGGCCAGCAGAATCTCCCGCACCGCCCGCTCGATGCGCGGCCCGTCGACGGCGGCCGGCGGCAGGTCGCGGGACACCTGCGGCACGGCGGGGGGGTCGGCGGCATCCTCGGCGGCGTCCTCATCATAATCGTCGGTCATGGGCCGGCATTGTAGCGGAAGCCGCGCCCGCCGCGCTTGAACTCGCCCGGCGGCGGGATAAACTGTGGACCGCCGGAGAGGTGGCCGAGTGGCTTAAGGCAACGCTTTGCTAAAGCGTCGTACGGGTCAAACCGTACCGGGAGTTCGAATCTCCCCTTCTCCGCTTTCAATCAATCCGCCCGCCGCGGTTCCGACCCCGCCGAAGAACCTTCGGCAGTAGATTAAAAATCCCACCCACGCCAGCGTGATGGCCGGCCAGACGCCGAAGATCACGCCGGCCGACTTGCCGACCGCCGCCACCTGCTCCGGCGGCAGGCCCATCTGCCGGTAATACTCCGCCGTCCCGCCCACGGCGAGCGTGATCACGAACGAGACGGCGGGCACGACCAGGATCAGCAGCGCCAGCCACCACCCGGCCGTCCGCAGCTTCCAGACCCACACGAGCGTCAGCACCGCGACGGCCGTCAGCCCCAGCACCGCCGCGACGGCGGCCGGTCCGTGGAGGTAGGTGCCGAACGCCGGCAGGGCGGCCTTGTTCAGCAGCGACAGCGGGGCGAGCGCGACGAGGCCGACGCCGAGGAGGATCGTCAGCACCGGCGTCGGCAGGCGGTCGGTCCAGTACCGCCGCGGGTCGTAGTGGGCGAGGGTGCGGGCGGTGGCCTGCTGGCGGAACAGGAAGATGAACGCCCCCGGCAGGCCGACGTAAATCAGGCCCGAGACGAAGAGGATCGCCGCGATCGCCCACGCCGGCGGGGCGAGGCTCTTCGGCGCGGCCGACGCCGCCCGCGCCGCCGCCTGCAGTTGCATCTGCTCGGGCAGCACGAACGCGACCATCACCAGCGTCGCGGCCCCGATCACCATCACCGGCCACCCGACCGCCAGCACGACCGGCCGCGTCCACCGCCGGCACCGGCACGCGCCCACGCCCGTCCAGATCAGCGCCGTGGCGAACCCGACGTAGAGCAACACGACCCCGACCAACGCCCCGGTCGTGATGTTCGGTACCCCCGCGCCCGGCCCGGCAGCGCCGGCGGGGCGCGGAGCGAAGTGCACCGAGAACGGCATCACCGCCGCCATGCAACCGCAGAGCGCGCCGAGGAGGATTAGCAGCACGCCCGCGGCGATGAGCCACCCCCGCCGGTCCGGCCGGGGCCGCGAGGCGGGCGTCGCATAGTTGATCATCGTCGGCGGCGGGGGCGGCTGGGTCATGGCCCCGGCGTTATAGCAGATCGACCGCCCGATCCAATAAAAAGCGGCCGCCCCGCCGGGCGGCCGCCTTCAGTTCGGTGGCTGGGGGATCACTTCCGCTTCGCCCGCCCGTTCGACTTCGCCGGGGCCTTGCCCGCCTCGGCCGCCAGCGCCGCGTGGGCGGCGGCGAGGCGGGCGATCGGCACGCGGAAGGGGCTGCAACTGACGTAGTCCAGCCCGACGCTGTTGCAGAAGTGGACCGACTTCGGGTCGCCGCCGTGCTCGCCGCAAATGCCGCACTTCAGGCCGTCGCGCGTCGCCCGGCCCTTCTCCACGCCCATCTTCACGAGCTTGCCCACGCCATCGACGTCGAGCGACTGGAACGGGTCATTGTCGAGGATGGCCTTCTCCGGCGAGAGGTAATCCTTCAGGAACACGCCCGCATCGTCGCGGCTGTAGCCGAAGGTCATCTGCGTCAAATCGTTGGTGCCGAAGCTGAAGAACTCGGCCTCGGCGGCGATCTCGTCGGCCGTCAGCGCGGCGCGCGGCACCTCGATCATCGTGCCGACCAGGTAGTCGACCTTCTCCGACTTCTTCAGCCCCGCCATCGCCGCGTCGGCGGCCTTGTAGAGGTGGGGCTTGAGGAACGTCAGTTCCTTCACCGTGCCGACCAGCGGGATCATGATCTCCGGCAGGACCTTCACCTTGTTCTTCTTGCACTCCACCGCCGCCTCGATGATGGCGCGGACCTGCATCTCCAGAATCTCGGGGAAGGTGACGGCCAGCCGGCAGCCGCGGTGGCCGAGCATGGGGTTCTGCTCCTTCAGGCTCTCCACGCGGGCCTTGATCTCGTCGGCGGTCTTGCCCATGTCCTTCGCCAGGGCCGCGATATCCTTCTCGCTGTGCGGCAGGAACTCGTGCAGCGGCGGGTCGAGCAGGCGGATGGTGACGGGCAGGCCGTCCATCGCCTTGAACAGCCCGATGAAGTCCTCACGCTGGAACGGCAGCAGCTTCTCGAGCGCCTTCTCGCGGCCCTCGATATTCTCGGCCAAAATCATCTCGCGCACCGCGCCGATCCGCTCGTCGTCGAAGAACATGTGCTCGGTCCGGCACAGGCCGATGCCCTCGGCACCGTACTCGCGGGCCTGCACGGCGTCGGCGGGCGTGTCGGCGTTGGTGCGGACCTTCATCGTGCGGAACTTGTCGACCAGGGCCATGAACTTCTTGAAGTTCTTGTCCGGCTTGGGCTCCTGCGTCGGCAGCTCGCCCTCGTAGACCATGCCGGTGCCGCCGTCGATGCTCAGATAATCGTCCGGCCCGTAGGTGGTGCCGTTAATCGTGCAGGTCCGCTTCTTGGCGTCGATGACGACCTCGCCCGCGCCGCAGATGCACGGCGTGCCCATGCCCCGCGCCACCACGGCCGCATGGCTCGTGTTGCCGCCGGTGCTGGTGAGAATGCCCTGCGACACCTTCATCCCGCCGATGTCCGCCGGCTCGGTCTCGCGGCGGACCAACAGGACCTTCTCCCCCTTCTCGACGCGCTCCTCCGCCTCGTCGGCGGTGAACGCCAGCTTGCCGACCGCCGCGCCGGGCGAGGCGTTCAAGCCCTTGGTGAGCTGCTTGGCCGACTTCACCGCCTCGGGGTCGAGCATCGGGTGGAGCAACTGATCAAGGTGCTCCGGATTCACCATCCGCACGGCCTTTTTCTCGTCGACCAGCCCTTCCTTGAGCATGTCGAGCGCGATCTTCAGCGCCGCCACGCCGCCGCGCTTGCCGTTGCGCGTTTGCAGCATGTAGAGGGTGCCGCGCTCGACGGTGAACTCGAAGTCCTGCACGTCGCGGTAACGCTGCTCGAGGGTCTTGCGGACCTTCATGATCTCCTTGTAGCTCTTGGGGAGATCCTTCTTCATTTCCTCGAAGTGCTTGGGGGTGCGGATGCCCGCGACCACGTCCTCGCCCTGGGCGTTGATGAGGTACTCGCCGTAGAACTCGTTGGCGCCGGTGGAGGGGTCGCGGGTGAAGGCGACGCCGGTGGCGCTGTCGTCGCCCATGTTGCCGAAGACCATCGTCTGGCAGTTCACCGCCGTGCCGGCCAAGCCGCGGATGTCGTTCAAGCTGCGGTACTTGATCGCGCGCTCGGTCATCCAGCTCTTGAAGACGGCCTCGGTGGCCTTTTCTAACTGCTCCATCGGGTCCTGCGGGAAGGGCTTGCCGAGGTGCTCCTTGTAAACGGCCTTGTACTTCTCGACCAGCCCCTTCAGGTCGTCGGCGTCGAGCTCGGTGTCGAGCTTCACGCCCTTGGCCTCCTTCATGGTGGAAAGCTCGTGCTCGAAGAACTCGTGCTCGACGCCCATCACCACGTCGCCGAACATGTTGATCAGCCGGCGGTAGCTGTCGTAGGCGAAGCGCGGGTTGCTGGTCATCTCCCCCAGCGACGCGGCGACCTCGTCGTTCATGCCCAGGTTCAGCACGGTGTCCATCATGCCCGGCATCGAGACGAACGCGCCCGAGCGGACGCTGAGCAGCAGGGGCTTCTTCGGGTCGCCGAAGACCTTGCCGGTGGCCTTTTCGACCTTCTTGAGGTTTTTCGCCACGTCGTCCATCAGGCCGTCGGGCAGCTTTTGGCCGAGGGCGTTGTACTCGGCGCAGGTCTCGGTGGTGATGGTGAAGCCGGGGGGAACCGGCAGGCCGATGCTGGTCATGTCCGCGAGGTTCGCCCCCTTGCCGCCGAGGAGCTTCTTGTCGGCGGTGCCCCCCTCGGCACGGCCGTCGCCGAAGAAGTAGACGCGCTTGGCGGCCTTCTTGGTGGTGCCGGGCGCGGCCTTGACCTTGCTGGCGGCGGACCCGGCCGACTTGGCCGATTTGGCGGCGGGCTTCTGCTTCTTGACCTTGCTGGACTGCTTGAGCATCGGAACCTTCTGTGCTGGGTGCGGGGGAAGTGGGCGGGTATAACTGTCGCGCCCGAGGGTGAATCGAACGCGATGATAGAGAATGCGTCGCGGCAGTGTCAATTTGGCGTCGGCCATCACTCCGTCAAGATTCGGGCAATCGCCCCCGAAGTAGCCGGGAGCGGAAGCTCCGGTCCGCGTCGATGCCGCAGTCGATCAAACGCCAGAACAGGACCGCCATGCCACCCCGATTTCTCGCCCTCACCCTCGCCTTGCTGGCGTTAGCGACCCCCGCCGCCCACGCCCAAGATAAGCCCGCGACCGAGCTAGCGGTCGTGACGCGCGTCTACCCCGTTGCCGACCTGCTCGGCACGCGGGTGCCGAACTACGCCAACGTCCCGCCGCTGGTGCCGCCGACGGACGTGCGGAACGCGCCAGACCCCGCCGCAGTTGCCGACCCGCGCGGCGGCATCCTCGGCGTGCCGCCGGGCGATGCGCCGGCCGGCATTATCTGCTTTCCCCCGCCGCCGGGCATGCCGACCGACCCGGCCGACGACCTGATCCAGCTCATCCAGTCGATTGTCGCGCGCGACACGTGGACCGAAAATGGCGGCATCATCGGCTCGATCAAACTGCTCAGCACCCAACTGGTCGTGACGCAAACCGAGGGGAATCAGCAACAGGTGGCCGACCTTCTCGCCGCGCTGCGAAAGGGGAGCGCGACCAACGTGCGCGTCGAGGCCGCCTGGCCCGCGCTCGCCGCGGCCGACCTCGACGCCGCCGAGCGCGGCGGCGCGCTCGACCGCCTCGTCGCCGCGCTCGACCCCGCCACGCCGCGCGGCCGGATCACCTGCCTCAACGGCCAGGTCGTCCACCTCGCCGCCGGCCCGGCCGTCACCGTCGTCACCGGCCTCGCACCGACCACCAACCCCGCCGCCGTCGCCCCGACCACCGCCGCCGTGCAGGCCGGCGCGTTCCTCGAACTCAACCCCCTGCTGATTAGCGAGCCGCACGGCCCCGCGACGCGCGCGATCCTCAGCCTCCGCTCCGTCCTGAGCCGCTTCGACGCCCCGCCCACGCCAATCCCCTCCGCCACCACCCGACCCGCGGCCTTGAGCATCGACCGCCTGTCAATGTCCGTCGCGCACCTCGCCACCACCGTCACGCTGCCGCTGGGCCAGTGGACCGTCATCGGCGGCCTCACCCCCGACGCGACCGCGGCGCAGCGCGACGGCACGCAGGTCTACCTGCTCGTCCGCGTGACGGCGCCGACCGAATAGAGGATGATTTCCTTGATAGCCGGAGGCGGAAGCCCCGGTTCTTTCCGTAACGCTCGGCGGTCGAACAAAACCGGGGCTTCCGCCTCCGGCTATCAAAGAACCGCCAACTTCGCCCGCCGCGCGTTTCAAGAAAGTCCAACAATGATAAACCTCCGCCTCGCCCTCCTGATGCTCGCCCTGCCCGCCACCGCCCTCGCGGCCGCGCCGGCCACCGCGCCGGCGACCGCCCCGCACACCGTCACGGCCGCCTACCCCTTCGCCGACCTGATCGGCCCGCGGCCGGACCTCGCCGGGGCGCACGGCATGGTTCCGCCCAACGCCGACGGCAGCCCCGCGGAGCCCGCCCCCGATTCTGCCGACGGCCCCACGCGGGCGGAACTCGTGGACAACCTCATCCAGTTGGTGCAGTCCGTGGTCGACGGGCCGAGTTGGGCACTGAAGGGCCGCTCCGTCGTCGCCGTCGGCGATAACCTGATCATCACCCAGACGCCCGAGAACCAGCGGACGGTCGTGCAACTCATGCGGGCGCTCCGCGGTTGGCGGGAGGGCACACTGATGATCGAGGCGGTGTGGCCGAGCCTCCGGGCCGACCGACTCGCCGCTGCGGTCAAGGCCGGCACGTTGGACGCGCTGGTGGATAAGCTCGACCCGTCGACGCCGCGGGCGGTGGTCCGGTCGCGGAATGGAAAGCCCGTCCGCATCGCCTCCGCCCTCCCGCCGGCCCCCGCCCCGGCGACCCTGCCGGCCAAGCCGGCCGGGTACTTCGCGGAACTCACCGCGGACGTGATCCGCGAGACGGCCGGCAAGCCGCCGGCGTCGGCCACCCTCGGCGTCTACGCCCTCTTCGACCAGCTTGACGCCCCGCCCGGCACCGTTGCAACCCCGACCGGCGGCTTCGCGCGCCTCACCACCGGCCTGACGGTGCCGATGGACCACTGGGCCCTGGTCGCCGGCATGACCCCCGCCCCAGGTGCCGCCGCGCCAGACGGCACGCAGGTCTACCTGCTCGTCCGCGTGACGGCCTTGGCGGAGTAGCGGAGGATTCCTTATTAGCCGGAGGCGGAAGCCCCGGTTTTATTCGTGACGCGAGTTCGATCGAACGAAACCGGGGCTTCCGCCTCCGGCTATTAAAGAACCGCCAACTTCGCCCGCCGCGTTTTTCAAGGAAGTCCAATGATGAGCCCCCTCCGCCTCGCCCTCCTGATCCTCGCCCTCCCCGCCGCGGTCGCGGCCGGGCCGACCACCGTGCCGGCTTCTGCGCCGTCGGCGGGGGGCGTGATCGCCGTCTACCCGATCCGCGGTTTGATCGAGCCGATCCTCAACCTTCGAGATGAGGACGGTATGGGGCCGCCGAACGCCCTCGGAATCACGCGCCGCTACGGCCTGCACGGCGGGGGCGGGTCGAACCCGCCTCAGGCGGACCCGGAGGTCACGCGACAGGAACTCGTCGACACCCTCATCCAACGGCTCCAGAGCACCGTGGACCGCGAGAGTTGGACCGACAACGGCGGCGGCTTGGGGTCGATCAAGGAGGTCTACGGCGAACTGGTCATCACCCAAACGGCGAACAATCAGAAGCGCGTGAAAGCGGTCCTCAGCCGTCTGCGCGACGCGGCCCCGACCGTTCAAGTCGAGGCCGTCTGGGCGACCCTCGCCGCCGCCGATCTGGCCGCGGCGGACACTTTCCAGAAGCGGGATCAACTCGTCGCCACGCTCGATCCGGCGACGCCGCGGGCGCAGATTTCCTGCCGCGACGGGCAGGCCGTCCACCTCGCGTCCGGGCCTGCCAGCAGCATCCTCTTCGACCTCACGCCGGTCGTCGGGCAGAACGCGGTCGGGTTCGACCCGACGGTCGTGCAGGTCCAGACCGGCGGCCACCTCGAGGTCCGCCCGCTCCTGCGCACCATCGTCGCGGGCGAGCCGGCGGCGTCGGCGATCCTCACGGTCCGCTCGACCCTGAGCCGTTTCGACGCGCCGCCCGAGCAAATCCGCCGGCCGATCAAATTTCCCGAGGCCGACCTGAACCTCGGCCGCGTCGACCACGTCAACCCGGTCGGCGATTCTCCCGGCGGCGACTTCCCCGGTGGCCTCGACCGGCTGCAAACCTCCGTCGCCCGCCTGAAGACCTCGCTGATCGTGCCCGTCGGCCACTGGGCCGTCGTCGGCGGCATGACGCCCGACGCGGGGGCGGATAAGCCAGGCGCGACGCAGGTTTATCTAATGGTTCGACTGACGGTTCCTTGATAGCCGGAGGCGGAAGCCCCGGTTCTTGGTGGGCCGATCACGCGATGAAGAACCGGGGCTTCCGCCTCCGGCTATTAAGGACGCCCCGCCTCCCCCAGCACGCGCAAAACGTACCACGGCATCCAAAGCCCACACCGCGCCACCACCACGCAAATCGTGCCGAGCACGATGCCCCACAGGCCGAGGCCGAGCCACACGAACGCCGCGCTCAAAATCACGTTCGCCACGCCCGCGACCAGCACGGAGATCGTGAACGCCCGGACCCGGCCGACGCCGATGAGGACGGATCGGCCGACCGCGCCGCTGCCGCCGACGACCGTGTGGACGAGGATGCCGGGAAGGATCGCGCGCGTGGCCGGCACGTCCTGCCCGAGCCAGAGCGTCAGCAGCCATGGCGCCAGCGCCCAGACGGCCGCGGCGGCGACCGCGAGCAGGGCGGCGCTGGCGAGGGTGCCGCGGACGTAGTACCGCCGCACCGCCGCCGCGTCGTCGGCCGCGTGGGCGAGGGCGGCCTTGGGCAGCAGCACGGCGGCGAGGCCGGTCACGAGGATCAGCAGCCCCGCGTCGACCTGCACCGCCGGGGCGTAGGCGGCGATGTCCAGCGGGTTCAGCAGCGCGCTGATGAGGATGTAATCGGTCGGGGCGTAGAGAAAGTCCGCAAGTTGCGCGACCGTCACCACGGCCCCGAAGCCGAGCAGCCGGCGGACGAGCGGGCGGTCCAATTCCTGCTTCGCGCGGGGCCACAAGCCGAGGCCCACGCCCAATTCGCCGCCCGCGGCCGAGTTGCGGACGAGGCAGAGCGCGGCGTTGCACAGCAGGTACGCGAGGCCGACGAGCGACAGCGGGTCGAGCACGCCGGTGAGCAGCATCGTCCCGAGCCATCCGGCCGGCAGGCGCGCCAGCGGGTCGATCCAGAGCAGGCCGACGGTCAGCACCGCCCACGCGGCGTCGGCGAGGGCGAGCAGGCGGTTGTCGAACGCGATCCGCCCGCGCGTCTGCAGCACCGCGCCGCCCGCGTCGCCGGCGAGCCGCAGCACGCTGCCGAGGCCGAAGAAGAGCACGAGCAACTCCGCCCGCCCGGCCGCGCCATCGGGCAGGCGGTGGATCGACTCGAACCAGTCGGAGTAGGCGAACACCAGCCCCGCCGCCACCATCGACGCGGCGGCGGCAATGCTCCGGCCGGCGAAGAAGATGCGCCGCGCACCGTCGCCCGCCACATTGGGGTAAAAGTCGACCGACGCGGTGGCGTAGGGGAGCGTGCCGGTCGCCGCGACCGCCGCCCCCGGCGGATCGGCACCGGCCCGCGCGAGCTCCCGCACCATCGCCGGGCCGAGGCCGAGGGCGGTGTAGTTCAGCAGCCCCAGCACGCCGCGAACGAGCGCGACCACCGCGAACGCCGCCGGCCCCAGCCACCGGAACACCACCGCCGACACCACCACCCAACTCGCCACCTTCGCCCCCGCAGCGAGGTAGGCGCTGGCGACGTCGCGCGCCATGCCCGGCGGCCGCGCCGGCGTTTCGGTGGGGACCGTTTCCATCCTGAAAAACCCGCGTGGCAAGGGTAGCTGCGGACCAACGGTCCGCAGTCTTCGCAACCGGAGGCGCGGCCCTTCACGAGGGCGTTCCGCGGACCGTCGGTCCGCAGCTACCGGGGTTGGCATCGCGCCGTCAGGCCGCCAACCGTACCCGAACGGGGGCTCGGGATTCTAATTCCACAGCCACCACATCGGAGCGTTGGATCGCGCGGCGGAGCGCCACGGCCGCCAGTGCCGCCAGCAGCAAGACGCCTCCATTCAGGCCGGTCATTCGGTCGACCGGGGCGTTGAACGGGAGCCACAGGAACAGCGCCACCCACAGCGCTTCGACAGGCACGGTAAGCCGCGAGCGCAGCGAGCGCTTTTCGCCGCCGGAGGATAAAAGCACTCGCTGCGCTCGCGGCTTAACGGGTTGATCGTCGAGCCGCTCGCGCGCCAGCAGCGCGGCCGGCACCGACAGCAAGAGTAAGTCGTAGTCAAAATAGAAAGGCATCAGCAGCGGCATCGAGAGGATGACCGCGGCGATGAAGCGGTCGAGCGCGACGTTGGCGCGCGCGGGAGCATTCGACGTTGAACCGACCGGACGTTTAGCCGCCCCGCTTGCGGGGTGCGGGATCGCCGAAAAGCACCCCGCAAGCGGGGCGGCTAAACGGGGGAGGGTTTCGTTACTCGGTTTCACGCGCCACGCCCGCAACGCCGCGAGGAGCAGGGCTGCCGCGAGCGCGAGGCCGACGATCGCCGTTAGCGCATTCACCTCCCACGCCGTCTCGCCCGCCGCCCGGCCCTGCAGCAGCGTGCGGAAGAACGCCAGCAGCGTGACGTGGCGGTCCCACTGATAAACGTGCTCGAAGCGGACGGTCGCCAGGTTCGCCGGCAGCCGGCCGAGCCAGTCGCCGAGGGTGCCCGGCAGCAGCAGCACGTTCGCCACGAGCAGCGACCCGCCGCCGATTAGCAGGCCGAGCAGCGCGCGGCCGCCGAGGGTCAGGAACAGCCCCGCCGCGACGGCGGCGGCCAGTTGCGGCTTGTAGCAGAGCAGCCCGCCGATCACCCCCGCCGCCAGCGCGCGGCCCGACCGCCAGCACGTCACCACCCCGCACAGCAGCAGCAGCGAGAGGAACGTGTTCTGCCCGTGCGAGAGCGCGAGCACGAACGGCCGCGACGTCAGCACGAGGAGCGGCACCAGCCCGCGCCGCCTCCAGCCCGCCGCCGGCCCGAGCATCCGCGCGAGCAGCGCCATCGCGCCGACCAGGCAGGCGAGGTTGAACGCGGTCCAAACGCCCAGAGCCGCCGGGTAGGGCAGGGCCGCCAGCGGGACGAACGTCAGGGCGAAGAACGGCGGGTACCACCACGGCGCGACCGACGCCAGCCGCCCCGGCTGCGACCCGGCCCGCAGGGCGAACTTGTCCACCGTCTCGGCCTCGGCCGCCTGCACTTTCTTCAGGTCGTACAGGTCTTCGGATCGGCCGTCGCGGACCATCGCGCCGGCGGTGTACATCGCCAGGAAATCGTGCCCCAGGTCGGCGGTGCCGAGGCCGCGCGACGAATCGAGCAGGGCGTTGCCGATTAGCAGCGTGAGCAGCAGCGTGGCGAGCAGCCCGCCGCCGCGCCAGAGGCGGGCCGTGGTCGTGCGCGGGGAGCGGGCGGCGAGTCGCATCTCTTGGATATCGGCGCGGCGGGGCGGATGCGTCAGATAAAACTCACGTCCAGCGTCGCGTTCGCCTCGTCGAGGTTCGTGTAGGCCGTCTTGCCGCCGTCGCGCGCGACGTGGATTTCGCGGCCGCCATTCGCCAGGACGTTGTAGGCCCAGTTGCCGCCGATGGGGCCGGCGGCGGAGCGCTCCAGATCGTTCTGGCGGTCGTAGTAGAGGATCGTCGCGCGGGCGTTTTTCCCGGCGCCGTCGAAGAACAGGCGGCTGTAGAGGCCCCGCTTGCGGTTGTTATCGACGATCTCCGGGTGCCACGTTTTGCCATCGCTGTAGGAGAACTTCAGCGCGGTGCCGTTGGCGCGGCTCACGTCGTAATAGCTGGCGGCGGGGCGGTAGCGGGTGGCGGCGTCGGACGAGCCGGTGTCGTAAAACGCCAGCGAGAAGTAGCCCCCAGCGGCGGTCATCTGGTCGTCCACCACTTGGGTGAGCCAGCCGTCGCGGTACTGCGCGGCGAACTTGTACCGCCCCTCGCGCGTGTCCTCATAGCCGATGACGAACTTGCTGGCATCCGGCCGGTTCGGGTCGAGCTGCAAATCGCTGAACCGCCCGGCATCGCCGCTGGCGGAATCGACGATCTGGATGTCCCAGTGGTCGCCCTGGAAGATCGCCAGCTTGAGCGCGCCGACGCGGCGGTCGTAGTAGCTGATGGCCGCGCCGCCGGTGCCGTTGCGGGTGTAGGCGAGGTTCGGGTAGAGGCCGACGCTCCCCTTGCTGTCGATGGTTTCGGCCTCCCAGGCGTTGGTGACGTGGCTGAGGTGGGCGTACTTCAGGTCGCCGTTGTAGCCGTCGAAGTAGGCCACGCCGGGGCTGCCGGTGTTGTCCAGCGTGAGGTCCAAATACTCGCCGAGGTACTGCCCCTCGTCGATCGCCTGCGGCACGCTCCACTGGCCGTTGGTGTCCTTCACCGCGTACATCAGGGCATTGGCCGCGCGGTCCTGATAGACGAGGTGCAGCCGGCCCTGCGCGTCGTAGGCGATGTCGTTCACGCCCGCGCGGCCCTGGTCGATGCTGTTCGTCGAATTGTTCACGCGGTCGAGCGCGGGCGGGTTGAAGGTGACGTCCTGCGTCTGGCCGTTCCGCGTCAGGCGGATCACCAGCGGCTTGTCGGGCGAGGGGTTTTGGGTGATGACCTGCGCGCTCACGCCCGCCGGCGGGTTGACGCCGCCGTAGACGTTGAGCAGCGTGGCGAAGACGGCATTTTGCACGCCCTTTTTGTCGACGCGGAACCGCCAGGCGTCCTGCTTGAAATCCCCCTCGCCGCGGTTGGTGACGAACGTCAGCGACCCGCGCTCGACCGTTCCGCCGTTGAGCGGCGTGATCTGCACGTTATCGCCCGAGGCGTAGCGCGTGCGGAACGAGCCGTCCGATTCCGGCCGGCGCACGTCGGCGTCGGGCAGGGCGGAGAGGTTGAACGACTGCGCGTAATCGTGGGCCGAGGTGCTCTCGGCGAAGTCGACCACCAGCATCGCGCCGTCGTGGTCGTACCAGACGCTGCGCGTGACGACCGGCGCGCCCGGCAGGTAGGCGTAGCCACGGTGCGTGGCGGTGATCTGGCTGGCGGCGGCGGAGGTGGAGTACTGGTCGACCGTGATGCCGGGGTTCTGGTGGCCCTCCAGCGAGGCAACGTTCTGGCCGTCGACGTTCAGCGTGTTGTGGGCCTTGGTGGAGAGGACGTAATCGCGGTCGGGCGAGTTCACATACTTGTACGCGCCGGGGTCGATCACCAGCGGCCGGCCGCCGCTGACGAGCTCGAAGTTGAACAGATCGGCGTGGCCGTGGATGCCCCCCTTCGGCCCGGCGTCGAGGGTGATCTGGCGCTGGCCGTTCGCGCTGCGCATGAAGTAGTTGCCGCTGTCGGGCAGGGCGAAGTCCTCGCCGCGGTTGCCGATGGCGGGGTAGGTGTCGTTCGACAAGTACGGCCGAACCGCGTCGGCGCCGAAGAGCCACGCATCGTCCGACCGCGGCCGGGCGGCGGGGAAGTCGCTGGTGTTCAGCACCAAATCGGCCTTGAGGAAAATCGCGGCCGCCGGCGAGCGGTAGGCGTCGCCGATCGCCGGCGTGCGGCCGTCGGGCGTCAGGAACTGGTAGTACGACTCCACCGCGTTCGCCAGCCGCCCCTCGCGCTCCGCCGGCCAGTCGTGGCCGTTGATGCGGTCCAGCCGCCGCGCGTCCAGCAAATCGCCCAGCACGGCGGCGGTGTAGGTCGGGCTCTGCTCGACGTGCGAGCCGTCGTTGTAGAATTGTGCGTCCATCGCCGCGTACAGCAGGTTCCGCCCCGCCTGCTCCCAATTTGCGGCCGCGTCGAACTCGTGAAACGCCTCGCCGAGGGTCATCAAACTCTTGCCCAGCGCGAGAGTGCGGTTACTGCCGTAGTCGGTCGTGTTCGACGCGAACTGGTACAGCGCGTCGCCCTGCTGCATGATCTTGTAGAGGAACAGCGTGTTATCGCTGTCCGCCCAGCCGCTCTGCCCGAGGGTGGTGAAGTAGGATTCGGCCCAGTTCGCGCCGCGCAGCGCGCTGGTGTATTGCCACCCCATCTTGTCGTCCGCGTCCCAATCGGCCGGCACGTCGAGCGTGTAGAACTGCTGGGAGAAACTCGCCAGCTCGTACCGCAATTCGTTGATGTACTTCCCGTCGCCGGTGTAGAGGCCGGCGCGGGCGAGGTCGACCCACTCATTATTCCGGTTGAGGATGTTCGGGAAGTCCGGGTCGGTGGTGCCGGCGGGGTGGCCGTCGAGCCAGTTGATCTGGTCGGGCAAATCGACGCGATTCGCGCCGGTGCCGTCCAAGAACTTGTGGTCGCCGACGACGGGGTCGATCTGCGACACCTCGAAGCTGGAGCCGAGGTTCTGCCGCACAAAATCGGCGGTGGATTGGGCCTGCGACTCGTCGAAGAAGTAGGGCGACGGGCGGCCCTTGAAGTAATCGTCGAGGGTGCCGTCGAATGAGCCGTAATTCGTGGTGCTGTTCAGCAGTGCCGCGCGGGTGGCCGACGGCAGGCCGGTCAGGCGCGAGGCCAGCACCTGGCGCTCGCCCTTGTCGAGGAAGACGCCGAGGGTGTCCGACCGCGGCGACGCCGGCGTGGCGGAGAGGAATTGCCGGGCCTCCAGCGACTGGAGCTCGAAAATAGCGGGCGAGGTGGCGGGGCGGCGGTACGGCATGGGCAAAGCTCGGGTGGGGGGAAAGGGGCCTCTCTCCCCAACTATCGGATTCGGGGGCGGACGACCCAACGCGCCGCGGGGAAAAATCGGCGGCCAGACGGTTGTACGTCGGACGATTCGATTTGGTTGTGCGCCCCCGAAGTAGCCGGGAGCGGAAGCCCCGTTAATCGCGCGGGTATCTTCCGAATCCCGATTTTTCTTTGTTAAGCCGCAAGCGGCGGGGCGTCACTGCTGCTGCTGCTGCTGCTGGCCCGAGTCGGCCCGGCTGTACGCGCGGCCGCCGGGGGCGGTGGGGATCGAAATCGGGTTCACGCGCTCGGGGCTCAACTCCGGCGGCACCGCCTCCAACTCGCGGCTGTTCACGCTCACCTTGATCTGCTCCCGGCCCGACCCGCGGTACACGCCCTTGTTCGGCGGCACGTCGCGGAAGTCGCGGCCGACCGCCACCTTCACGAACGGCTCGCCGATCGGCACGCGGTTGGTCGGGTCGAAGCCGACCCAGCCGGCGTTGGGGAAGAGGATCTCGACCCAGGCGTGCGTCTCGCTCGCGCCGCGGAAGTCCGGGTCGATCGGGTGGACCAGCCCGCTGACGTAGCGCGCGGGGATGCCGATCGCGCGGCTCATGCCGATCATCAGGTGCGTGAAGTCCTGGCAAACGCCCCGGCCGCCGGTCAGCAAATCGGTGATGGGGCTGGCGAAGGTGGTGGCGCCCTTCTGGTAGGTGAAGCGGGTGTCGATCAGCTCCATCATCCGCTCGGCGATGGCGGCGAGGGGCTCGCCGTCGCGCGCCGCGACGTCGGCGACGAGGGCGCGGAGGTGCGGGGAGTCGACCACCGGCCCACCGAACTGGGCGTAGTCGTACACCGCCGGGTCGCCGTCGAACGCGCCGGCGGGCGGGTCGGCGGCGTAGCGGTCGGCGTCGCCCCGCGCGTCGACCGCCGGCCGGTCGGTCTCCACCACGCTGGTCGCCACGATCCGAATCCGCTCGTGCCGCGGCGTGACGCTGAAGCAGTGGACGGTGTTGCCGAGCCAGTCGAAGTACCGGCTCACGCTCGCCGGCGGCCCGATCTGCAGCTCGAACGACAGCCGCAACTGGTCGCGCTCCTGTCGCGGCGTGACGCGCAGCTCCGTGACCGACTCGCTGATCGTGTCGTCGTAGGTGATGTCGGTTTCGTGGACGAGTTCGAGGAGCATTGGTAGAGGGTAGCGGGGGGAAGAGGTAGCGGGTAGCGGGCGGGTAGCGGGTAGCGGGGGAGGAAAGATTGGACCGCTTCCTTTCTTCCCCTCGCTTCTTCCCCCCGCTACCCGCTACTCACCACCCACTTCAGTCACCTCCACGGCGACGTCCATCGTCTCGGTCGCGTCGCCGTAGAGGGTGCCGTCGGTCGGGGCGGTGTCGCGGAAGAAGCGGCCGACCGCGACGCGGACGTGGCCGAGGTCCGGCAGCACGCCGTTGGTCGGGTCGAACCCCTTCCAGCCGACGTTCGGGATGTAGAGCTGCAGCCAGGCGTGGCTGGCGTCGGACTGCGCCCGCTCCACCCCCGTGTTGCCGGTGAAAATGTAGCCGCAGACGTACCGCGCCGGCACGTTCAGCAGGCGGGCCATGCAGATGAACAATTGGGCGAAATCCTGGCACACGCCCTTCTTCGTCGAGTAGACCTCGAACGGCGTGGTGTTGTTCGTGGTGAAGCCCGGCACATACTCGAAATTGTGGAAGAACTCGAGGTTGATGTTGAACAGCGTTTCCATTAAATCGCCGTTATTCTTGTCCACGAACGTCATCGCGTACTCGTACAGCTCCTCCAACTGCGTGTCGGGCAGCTCGACGCTGGTGAGGAAGGGGCTCATCACCGTCTTGTCGCGGGGCACCCAGACGAGCGGGATCTGCGGCCGCATCGGCGTGTCGGCGAAGGCGAACGGGTCCGAGTCGCGCAGCGAGACCACGGACGTGGCGGTGATCGACAGCTCCTGGTAGGGCCGGTCGATCTCGAACCGCACGCTGCCGTTGCCGAACACGTCGTCGTAGCGGACCAGCGGCACGTCCGGGCCGAGGGGCTGGCCGTCGAGGGTGATGTCCAGCTCGTGGGAGAGGACGGCCTGGAGGTCGTCGTAGAGGGGGCGGAGCTTCAGGCGGCTCGCGCTGCGGGGCATGGGTTGGTCGTAGCGGTAGGTCGTGTTGTGCCTCACGCGGAGGCGGCGGTCGGGGTTCATCGGCGGAGTGTAGTTCGGCGGCGGGCGGGGCGGAAGGGGCGATCCATCGGGGGCGGTGCATTAGTGCAAAAAGTACCGCCATTGCACGCCCTTGGCCGCCTCCTCGATGCCGTCGCGGATGCCCTGCAGGTACGCCCCCACGCCCTGGCCGGCGACGTCGTGGGCCTCGGCGAACTGGAGCTGCGTCGACAGCCGCCCCAGCACGCGCTCGGCGGGGTCGAACGGCCGGCCGCCGGCGGTCGCCCCCTGCTGGCGGATGCCCGCCGTCGCGGCCGCGGCGCGCTCGATGCAGAACCGCACGCTTCGCGGGAAGTTCGGCTCCAGCAGCAGGAACGACACCACCCCCAGCGGCTCCAAATCGTTGAGGTTCTGCCGCCGGTACGCCTCGATCCCGCAGCACATCCGCAGCACGGCCATCCAGTGGATGTTCCGCATCGGCGTGTCGAGGTAGGTCAGCCCCTCGCCCTGCAAAATCTCGTACCGCGTGTCGATGGTGCGGCAGGTGATGTCCACGCGCTCGAAGTACTTGGCGATCTGCGTGAAGAGCCAGCGCTGGTCGTGGTCCAGCGTCTGGTCGGTCAGGCCCTGGAAGAGCATCGAGCCGTTGGTGACGGTGTCGTAGAACTCCTCGGGGTGGTCGTCGAACGCCGCCGGCGCGTCGTCGGCGCGGACGGCCCAGTAGAGTTCGTTGAGGCTCTGCCACATCTCCGCGGAGATCGACTCGCGGATGGCCCGCGCGTTCTCGCGGGCGCGGGTGAGGCAGGTGAGCACGCTGTTGGGGTTCAGCGGGTCGAAGGTCATGTAGCGGACGCACCGCTGCCCGAAGGTGCCGGGCCCCTCGGGCGGCCGCTTGAGGTGGAAGGTGTGCAGCACGGCCTCCCACAGATCCTGCTGCGACGAGTCGGACAGGTCGCCGATGTCGATCAGGAGGTTCGTGTTGACCAGCAGCACGCGGGCGACGTGCTCGGCGCGCTCGACGTAGCGGCTCATCCAGTAGGTGGAGTCCGCCGCCCGGCTGAGCAGGGGGCGGTCGGAAAGGGCGGGTTGGGTGGCGAGGGCTGGCATGGGCAGTCGGGGGGTGGGCGGGCGAGAATCACCAGTCTTCTTCGGGGCGGGGTCGGTCCGTGGGGGTGAAGGCGAGGATCATCGACGTCCGCATCTGCCCCGCCTCGTCCAGCGCGGCGGCCACCACGCGGTGGATCTCGCGCTGGCGGTCGAGAAAGTCCATGTCGTCGAAGCCGTCCCAGACGACATTCCCGCCGATCCGGCGGTCCGGCGGGTAGGTCTTCAGGTTCACCTCCGCCCCCGCAAAGCTCGACTTGAAGGCGTCGGTCAGTTGGGTCATCACCTTGTCCATCTCAAGACTCCGAACTCGAAAATCTTCCCCGCGTCCGCCGCCATGCGCCGGGCATTTTCCTTCAGGTAATCGCCTTTGATTTGGCGATCCAGCGCATGTGACTTTAGCCAACGCCGCATGGCCGTGCCAGAGCGGAACCGGTGCTTGTTTTCCCACCGGGCGGCCAGGCGATTCACGCACGCCTGGAACGCCGCGCTCTCGGCCGTCGGTTTGGATGGCGGGAAGATCGCCGCCTCTTCCGCCAATTCTTGCAGGTTGTGGTCAAATCGCGGGGCGAGGCCGCCGCGCTGGCGGAACGCGCGAAACACGCACTCTGCCGAGAGGCCGCTGACGTACATCGACAGCGCGTAGCGGTGATTGTCGTAGAGTAACAGCAGGGAGTCAACGTGATCGGACGCCGCCGCGAACCAGTCGTCGGCGTTCAGGTCGGGCCTCGGAGTTGGGGGGTACTTCGCCATCGGCCCGCCCTTACCCGCCGAAGCCGCGGAACAGGTCCGCCGCCCGCTGCAGCTCGTCCAGCGGGTCGGCGCGGGGCAGGAACTCCATGCCCCACGAACCGTCGTACCCGGCGGCCATCACACGGCGGACCACCGCGCGGTAATCCACCTCCTGCGCTTCGCCGGGGAAGTCGCGGCGGGGGCTGCCCGCCACGTGCAGGTGGCCGACGAGGGGCAGGTTCGCGCACACCGTGGCCGCCACGTCCTCGCCCATGCGGTGCATGTGGTAGAGGTCGTACAGCACCTTCACCGCCGGCGAGCCGACGGCGCGGGCGACGCCGAAGCCGTACGCGCCGGCGTCGGCCTGGTAGCCGGGGTGGTCGAACCGGTTGAACACCTCCAGCGCCAGCACCACCCCCGCCCGCTCCGCCTCGGGCGCGACCGCCCCCAGCGCCGCGGCGCAGTCGCGCTCGCCGGCGGCATCGTCGCGCCCGTCGCGGTTGCCGCTGAAGACGATCACCTGCGCGATCCCCTCGGCCGCCGCTCGGGAGATCGACGCGCGCAGCTCCGCGACCTTCGCGTCGCGCAAATCGCCGCGGTTCAGGTCGCCCGGCCCGGCGACGTTGAGCAGCCGCAGGCCCGCCGCCCGCGCCGCGGCGAACCGCGACGGGTCGGCCATCTCGACCGCGGCGTAGCCCGCCGCCCGCAGCCGCCGGTAGTACGCCCCCGGCTCATACTCGACCTTGTAATAGCACCAGTCCGCGACGCTCAGCAGGAGGGGGGGCATGAACGCTCCGCGTGGTTGGGGTTATTGGGCGCCGGTCCAGTCGAAGACGATGCCCATCGTCTCGCCGCGCCGCGCGTTGGCCTCGCGGTAGGCGGCGGGCGCGTCGGCGCCGGCGAAGGCGTGGGTGTTCATGCCGTCGAGGTCCATCCGGCCGGCGGCGAGCAGGCCGAAGAACAGGCGGTAGACCTCCGCCTCGGTCCGCCCCGGCCAGGGGTGGCTGTCGTGGGCGCCGACGACCCGCACGCCGCGCATGATGACGTCGTTGGTCAGGCGCTGGCCCGAGGGGGAGCCGGTGTCGCCGAGCACCACGACCGTCCCGCCGTCGGCCGCCGACGCCAGGGCGATGGCGAAGACCGCGGGGTGGCCGGTGGAGTCGATCACCACGCGCGGCGGCCGGCCGAAGTTGGCGGCGAGCACCTCCGCCCCGGCCGCCGCCGCGTCGGCGGTCTCGACCGCGCCCGTCGCGCCGCCCCGGCGCGCCAGCGCCAGCCGCGCCCCCACCGGGTCGGCGGCGATCACCGACTCGGCCCCCGACGCCACCGCCCACCGCACCGCCATCTGCCCCACCGGCCCGGCGCCGATCACCAGCACCGAGTCCCCCATCGCCAGCTCCGCCACCCGGACGCCGGCCCCGGCGATCCGCGCCAGCGCGAACCACGCCGCGTGCCCCGACTCCAGCCCGTCCGGCACCGGGTGGACCGCCGACGCCGGGCGGACGTGGGCCGAGGCGTGCGACCCGCGCGTCGCCACGCGGTCGCCGACGCCCAGCCCCTCCACGGCCGGGCCGATCTCCTCGATCCGCCCGACCGTGGCGTAGCCGGGGTAGAACGGGTACTTCACCCAGTTGTCCCAATGCGTGCCGGCGTCGAACAGCCGGTTGAGCACGATGTTCTCCGTGCCGGTGCTCATCAGCGACAGTTCCGAGCGGACGCGGACCTGCCCGGCGCCGACCGGCCTGGGCTCGAACGCCTCGACCGACACCTGCTGCTTTCCGGCAAAAACCACGCGCTGCGCCATCGTCAGTCCTCCGTCAATCCTCCAGCACCCATGTGTCCTTGCTCCCCCCGCCCTGGCTGCTGTTGACCACCAGCGACCCGCGCCGCAGCGCGACCCGCGTCAGGCCGCCGGGCATCACCACCGGGGTCTCGCCGTACAGAATGTAAGGCCGCAAGTCGACCCGCCGGCCCTCGAACTTGCCGTCGATCAGGCTCGGGTGCTGGCTGAGCTGCACCACCGGCTGGGCGATGAACTCGCGCGGGTGCTCCCGCACCATGCCCGCGAACGCCTCGCGCTCCGCCGCCGACGCCTGGTGGCCCATCAACATCCCGTAGCCGCCGCTCTCGTTCGCCGCCTTCACCACCAGCTTGTCGAGGTTCTCCAGCACGTATTTCCGCTCGTCCGGCCGGTCGCACAGGTACGTCTGCACGTTCTCGATGATCGGCTCCTGCTTCAGGTAAAACCGGATCATCTCCGGCACGTACGGGTAGATCGCCTTGTCGTCGGCCACCCCCGTGCCCGGCGCGTTCGCCAGCGCGACGTTGCCGAGCCGCAGCGCGTTCATCAGCCCCGCAATGCCCAGCGCGCTGTCCGGCCGGAAGCACAGCGGGTCGATGTAATCGTCGTCTATCCGACGGTAGATTACGTCCACCCGCCGCAGCCCCGCGGTGGTGCGCATGTAGACGAAGTTGTTTTCGACGATCAAATCCTGCCCCTCGACCAGCTCAACCCCCATCTGCCGGGCCAGGAACGAGTGCTCGAAGTAGGCCGAGTTGTAGGTGCCCGGCGTCAGCACCACCACCGTCGGGTCGTCCGCGTGGCGCGGCGCGCAGTGCCGCAGCGTGCGGATCAGGTTGTAGGGGTAATCCTCGATCGCCCGCACGCGGTAGCTGGCGAACAGCGTCGGGAAGACCCGCTTCATCACCGCCCGGTTTTCCAGCACGTACGACACGCCCGACGGCGAGCGGCCGTTGTCCTCCAGCACCAGGTACTTGCCCTCGGCGTCGCGGATCAGGTCGGTGCCGCAGACGTGGATGTAGACGTCGCGCGGCACCCGCACGCCGATCATCTCGCGGCGGAAGAACTTCGCGCCGAACACCAGCGGCGCGGGGATCACCCGCTCCTTGAGGATTCGCTGCTCGTGGTAAACGTCTTTGCAAAAGAGGTTCAGTGCCGTGATGCGCTGCGCCAAGCCGCGCTCGATCACGTCCCACTCGGCGGCGGGGATGATGCGCGGCACGAGGTCGAACGGGAAGATCCGCTCCACGTTCGCCGCCTCGGAGTAGACCGTGAACGTGATGCCCTGGTTGCGGAACGAGACGTCGGCCATCCGCCGGCGGCGGTCGAAGTCGGCCGGGTCGAAGCCCGACAGCCGGCCGGCGACCGACCGGTAGTGCGGCCGCGGCTCGCCGGGGGCGGCGAACATCTCGTCGTACAGCCCGTCGAGGGCGTAGTTCGAGAACATCGGCGAGGTTTGGATGCCGTCTGCGGCAAGTGCGGTGTCTGCAACCATGGGAAGGTCGCGGATTGTAGAAGCGGGCGTGCAAACCGCAAGCGCTCGGGCGTCCCCCGAAGCACGGGCGTCCCCCGTGGCACGGGCGTCCCGCCCGCGTCTGCGCCTTCACGCGGGCAAAACCGCAGACTCGGGCGGGACGCCCCAGCCACTGCGGCAAGCCGCTACAGAGCGGTCGCCGCGTCCTTCAACGACTCCTCCCGGCCGAGGGTCGATGCCCGCGTGTCGACCAGCGCGCGCAGCGCCACGTTCTCCGCCTCGCGGCCCACGGAGAGCACGAACGCCACGCGGCCGTCGGCCTCGACGCCGATCTCCGCGAACGACTCGCCGCCCCCCCGCAGCAGCCGCCGGTCGATCCGCCGGGCGTCGCCCCACGCCCACAGCGTCCGGCCGAACAACTCGACCGAGTAGCCGTCATCCCCCGCCCACGCCGCCCACGCGCCGGCCATGTTCTTGCCGGCGATCAGCCCGCTCTCGGCGGCGTGGCCCCAGTGGCTCACCGGCCGGTGCTTGCCGAACCGCGGGTCGAACCACGCCGCCACATCCCCCGCCGCGTAAAC
Organism: Tepidisphaeraceae bacterium; assembly: GCA_965260985.1. Lineage (GTDB taxonomy): Bacteria > Planctomycetota > Phycisphaerae > Tepidisphaerales > Tepidisphaeraceae > CBDHCE01. Next base: position 354,974 of record CBDHCE010000007.1, read on the forward strand.
GCCCGGCACGTTCGTCTGGCCCTGCACGTCGGCCAGGATCGCCGTCTCGGCCGCGACCGGCGAGCCACGCAGCAGCGCGCGGTTCACTTTCATGCCGACGCAGTGGACGACCAGGTCGCACGCCACCGCCTCGCCGCCGGTGGTGACGACGCGCTGCGCCCGGCCGTCGCCCTCGACCGCCGCCGCCCGGCCGTCGCGCAGGCCCACGCCGTTTTCGGCGAACAGGCGCTTGATCGACCGCTGCGCCGCCTCGCCGGCGACCGGCCCGAGCGGCCCGCGGTGGCCGGCGACCCACTCGACCGCCAGCCCCGCGCCCGCCAGCGTCGCCGCCGCCTCGGCCCCGTTCATCCCGCCGCCGACCACGCACGCCCGCACCGGCCGCCGCCCGGAGGTGAACGGCCGCGCCGACTCCGCCGCCCGGTGGATCGCGTCGGCCTGCTCCAGCGTCCAGAGCGGGTAGACCGCCGGCAGATCGCCCCCCGGCACGTCGAGCTTCGCCGGCGCCGCGCCGGTGGCGATCAGCAGCCGCTCGAACCCCACCGCCTCGCCGCTGTCGAGCGTCACGCGCCGCCGGCCGACCTCCAGGCTCGTGGCCCGCTGATTGGTGTGCAGTTCGATGTGATGGTCGGCGTACCAGCCGTCCGGCCGCAGCGCGAGGTCGGCCCGGCCGGCGGCGCGGCGCAGGTACGACTTGTTGACCGCCCGCCGGTCGTAGGGCCGGTTGACCTCGCGGCCGACGAGCAGGATCGACCCGGCCGGGTCGATTTCCCGGATCGCCGCCGCCGCCTCCGCCGCCGCCACCCCGCCGCCGAGGAGCAGGTATTGGGTTCGCTTCTCGCTCATGCGGGTTGTACGCCGGCGGGGGCGGAAGGTTGCGGCGGCGAGGTTGCGGCGGCGGAATTGCATTGACCGCCCGCCCCGCGTCGCGGATAATCCGGCCATGACCGTAGACCTTCCCGAGAACGTCAAGCGCCTGGTCGAGGAGCGCGTCCAAGACTGCGGCTACGCCTCGGCCGGGGCCTACCTCAGCGAACTCGTCCTCGCCGACCAACCGCCCGACACCCGCCCGAAGATTCCCGAGACGCGGGAGGAGCTCGAGGCGATGCTGTTGGAGGGGCTTGGGGGGATTGACGAAGAGCCGATCCACTGGACCCCCGGTCACTACGCCCGCAAGGCCCAAGAACTCTTGAACGCCCACGCCGAGGCAGACGCCCACGCCGAGGCGGCCCCTTGAGTTCATTCCCCCTGCCACTCCGGGTCCTTCCGCAGGCGGATCGGGACGTGCATGAGATCGCGGGATACCTCGCCAAATCCAGCGGCGCGGCCGCCGCCCGCTTCTACGAAGCGGTGGACGACACCTACGAAAACATCGCCTCGGCACCGATGCGGTGGCCCATCTATCCATTCGGCGGCCGTCGCTCGCGCAGGCTCGACCCGCGGTTGCTCGACCTCCGCAAGCGCGCCGTGATCGGGTTCGACACGCGCTTAATCTTCTACCGGATTCTGCCCGACCAAGTGCAAATCTTTCGGGTGATCCACGGAGCCCGGAACTTGAAGAAGCGCCTGGTCGAGACGGAGTAGTCCCGCGCCTGCACACGCCCCATGCCCCCCTCCCCGCCCGACGCACTCCTCGCCCGCATGGGGTCGCTGGCCGACCCCACGCGGCTGCGCCTCCTCCGCCTGCTCGAAAAGCACGAGCTCGGCGTCGTCGAGCTCTGCGACGTGCTCCAACTGCCCCAGAGCACCGTCAGCCGGCACCTCAAAACCCTCGGCGACCAGGACTGGCTCCGCAGCCGGCGGCGGGGGACGGCCCACCTCTATCAGGTCGTCATCGACGAGCTCGACCCGCCCGCCCGGCGGCTGTGGGAGCTGGCCCGCGAGGGGACCGACGGCTGGGCCACCGCCGGGCAGGACCGCCTGCGCCTCGAGCGCGTGCTGGCCGAGCGGCGGGACGAAACCCAATCGTTCTTCGCCGGCAAGGCGGGGGAATGGGACCGGCTGCGGGCGGAGTTCTACGGCACCTCCTTCTCCGCCGCGGCGGTGGCGGCGCTGCTGCCGGCGGATTACGTCGTGGCCGACCTCGGCTGCGGCACCGGCACGACGGCGGCGGAACTCGCCCCGCTCGTCGGCCGGGTGGTGGGCGTTGACGGCTCGGCCGACATGCTCCGCGCCGCCGGCGAGCGGTGCGCGGCGTTCGACAACGTGGAACTGCACAAGGGCGACCTCGCCGCGCTGCCGCTGGAGCCGGCGTCGGTCGACGCGGCGCTGCTGGTGCTGGCGTTGAGCTACGCCGCCGACCCCGCCGCGGCGGTGGGGGAGATGGCGCGAATCCTCCGCCCCGGCGGCCGGGCGGTGGTGGTCGATTTGCTGCCGCACGACGACGACCACTTCCGCCGCCAGATGGGCCAGCGGGTGATGGGCTTTTCAACCGAGCGGATCGCGGCGATGCTGTCGTCCGGCGGCCTAACCGTCGGCAGCGTCCGCCCGCTGCCGCCCGAGCCGACAGCCAAGGGGCCGGCTTTGTTCGTGGCTTGGGCGTCCCGCCCGAGTCCTGTTTAGAAAAGAAAGACTCGGGCGGGACGCCCAAGCCACTTCACGCGCGGAGTTATGGAATGGTTCGACTCAATCTGCTCACGCTCGGTATGGGGATAGTTTTGATGCTGACTTCACATGCCGCCGCCCAAGGCACCAAGGCGGATTACGAACGCTTCGCCCAACTGGAGCCCGCCACCCGAAACAAGATCGCCCACGCCACCGTCGAGCCGCACTGGTTCGACGGCGGCCGCAAGTTCTGGTACCGCGACAAGCTGATCGGTGGCGAGGCGGCGTTCGTCGTCGTCGATTGCGAGACGCCGGAGAAGCGGCCCGCGTTCGACGCGGCAAAACTGGCGAACGGGCTGTCGCTGGCGGCGAAACGCCGCGTCTCGCCGACGCGGTTGCCGTTCAACGAAATCGAGTTTTCCGACGATGCGTCCGAGGTGCGCTTCAAGGCGTTCGATCAATCGTGGCGGTGCAAGCTGGACGGCTACGACGTTTTCCTTGCGAAGCCGACGAGCGGCAAGGCCAAAGCGGCCGCCCCCTCGCCGGCCGACCGCAGCCGCTCGCCGGACGGGAAGTGGCTGCTGCAAATCCGAAACTTCAACGTTGTTCTGAAGCAGCAGGCAACCGGCGAAGTCACCCGCCTCACCACCGACGGAACGCGCGACAATGCCTACACCAACCGCATCGACTGGTCGCCCGACTCCGCCCACGTCGTGGTGATGCGTGTCAAGCCCGCGCAGGAGCACAAGGTCTACATGGTCGAGAGCTCGCCGCCGGACCGCGTGCAACCGAAGCTCAAGACGATCGACTACCTCAAGCCCGGCGACGCGATCGACCGGCCCCGGCCGTACCTGTTCGACGTGGCGTCGAAGAAGTCGGTGGACGTGCCGGACGAGCTGTTCAACACGCCGTGGAGCATCGACGAGGTGCATTGGACGCCCGATTCGTCGCGGTTCCTGTTCCTCTACAACCAGCGCGGCCACCAGGTGATGCGCGTCGTGTCGGTCGATGCCGCGAGCGGGGCGGCGAAGGCGGTGGTGGATGAAACCTCGGACACCTTCATCGACTACTCCGGCAAGACGTTTCTCCAGTATCTGGACAAGACCGACGAATTGCTCTGGGCGAGCGAGCGCGACGGCTGGAACCACATTTACCTGTACGACTCGAAGAATGGCGAGGCGAAGCGGCAAATCACCAGAGGCCCGTGGGTGGTGCGGAAGGTGCTGGACGTGGACGAGTCGAAGCGTCAAATCCGCTTCACCGCGATGGGCATCGACCCGCGGCAGGACCCGTATTACATGCACGAGTGCCGGATCGGATTCGATGGTGAAAAACTGGTGCGGCTGACCGAGGGCGACGGCACGCACGACCTTGATTACTCGCCGGACGGGCGGTTTTACGTCGACCACTACTCGCGCGTGGACCTCGCCCCGGTGGCCGAGCTGCGGCGGAGTTCGGACGGCTCACTCGTGCTGCCGTTGGAGAAGGGCGATTTGTCGGACCTCGAGAAAACCGGCTGGCGGCCGCCCGAGCGATTTACCGCCAAGGGCCGCGACGGAAAAACTGACATCTACGGCGTGATTTTCCGCCCGACCAACTTCGACCCGGCCAAAAAGTATCCGGTGCTGGAGGACATTTACGCCGGCCCGCAGGACTTTTTCGTGCCGAAGCAATTCAACCGCGCCGCGTGGCAGCAGCGCGTGGCGGAGCTCGGCTTCATCGTCGTGAAGATCGACGGCATGGGCACCAACTGGCGGTCCCGCGCCTTTCACGACGTCTGCTACAAAAACCTGTCCGACAGCGGCTTCCCCGACCGCATCCCGTGGCTGCGGGCCGCCGCCGCGAAGCACCCGGAGATGGACCTCTCGCGCGTCGGCCTCTTCGGCACCAGCGCCGGCGGCCAGAGCGCCCTCGCCGGGCTCCTCTGGCACGGCGACTTTTACAAAGCCGCCGTCGCCAACTGTGGGTGCCACGACAATCGCATGGACAAGATCTGGTGGAACGAGCAGTGGATGGGCTGGCCGGTCGACGCGGCCTATGCCGAGAACTCGAACGTCACGCACGCCGGAAGGCTGACCGGATCGCTCCTGCTGATCGTCGGCGAGCTCGACACGAACGTCGACCCCGCCTCAACGATGCAGGTGGTGAATGCCCTGATCAAGGCCGACAAAGATTTCGATTTGCTGGTGGTTCCCGGCGCCGGCCACGGGGCGGGAAGCGATTACACCACGCGCCGCACGCTCGATTTCCTGGTCCGCCACGTCATGGGCGTGAAGCCGCGGCGGGAGTGAGCGGAAAAAGATGAAAATCCGTCCATCCGCCTAAACGGATGGACAGCGGCGGGGTGAGCCGGTATATTGGAGTCCAGATGAGCGTGACCGCCGCACAACCCCTTCCGCCCCGTGCCGCCTACACGACCGATCCGGTTTACCGGCTCACGGTCGAGCAGTATCACGAAATGATCCGCGACGGCGTGTTGGGGGAGGACGACCCGGTGGAGCTGCTGGAAGGGGTGCTGGTCTATCAGATGCCAAAGAAAACTCCGCACACGACGGGCACCCTGCTCTCGGCGAAGACCGTTGGATCGCAGTTGCCCGAGGGGTGGCACTACCGCTCGCAAGAGCCGATCACGCTGGACGATGGCGAGCCGGAGCCCGATGGCGTGGTCGCCCGTGGCGACATTCGGGATTACCTCGACCGTCACCCCGAACCCGCCAACCTCGCACTAGCGGTTGAGGTGGCCGACTCGAGCTTGGAGCGCGACCGGGGCGTGAAACTCCGCAGTTACGCGCGGGCCGGCATTCAAACCTACTGGATTCTCAACCTCATCGACGGGGTGCTGGAGGTCTACACCGACCCGCGCCCCGACGAGGCCGAGCCGACCTACGGCAGTCGGCAGGTTCTCAGCCCCGGCGAGTCCGTCGCGCTGATCCTCGACGGCCGCGAGGCCGGCCGCGTTGAAGTAGCGGCGCTGCTGCCGTAGGTAAGTGGGTTCACTGGATACAAGAACTTGACGAAGAGGGCAGGAACACCGCTTGATCGAACCGCACCCGAGTCGCCGGCACCGGCTGATCGCGCGGCTAGCCGCCGCGGCCTTCGCGGCGGTGGCGGGGTACTGCCTTGTCGGTCTGGCCTCGGAGTGGTTGCGGGTCCGCAGCGGATCGGACGCGATGATGTTGATCTTCTCCACGCCGGTGCTGGTCGGCCTCACCGCCCTGTTCGCGTGGCCCGCCCGCCTGCTGTGGGCCGGCCCGACGCCGCGGGGCATCCGCGTGGCGGTGGGGGTCGCGGTGCCGACGCTGCTATTCCTGCTGGTGGCGGAGGTCGTCAGCCCGATTGCGGGCGGAACGTGGGAGGTCCGCTGGGTCACAGACGTCGCCGCCTGTCTGGCCGTGATCGTCTCGGGCGTGGCCTACGTCTGGCTCACCCGCCGCCTGATCCTCGCCGCCGGCCTCGCCGACCCGCCGGACCCGGTGGGGCACGCTGGGCGGGTGCGGATGTATGCAGTGGTGCTCGGCTTCGCCACTTGGTTAGCGGCCGGAAGCGTGGCGTGGGCGGCGGAGCACGATACCCGTCCCGGACTTTCACCATGGATCGAGATTGCGGCCCTTGTCGTGCCGATCGCGCTGGGGTGGGGTGCCTACCGCCTGACGCTGGCCCGGCTCGCCCCGACCGACCTCGCGCTGCCGCCGGGCGGGTTCGAGGTCATTCGTCAGAATGCTTCAAATGAAATAACCGGGGGCGACACGGTTCGCCCCGCCGAGTCAATCGCAAACCCGGTGGGCAATGCCCACCCTACCCGCAGGAGATTTTCATGACCGCGACCCTTTCCCGACCCACCATTCCCGCCCGCCTCACCCCCGACGACGCCGACACCGGCATGGAGTTCAAGGTCCTCGACCTCACCCTCGCCGAGCAGGGCCGCAAGGAGATCAAGCTGGCCGAGGACGAGATGCCCGGCCTGATGGCCGTCCGCGCCGAGTACGCCGCCAAGCAGCCGCTGGCGGGCCTGCGGATCATGGGCTCGCTGCACATGACCGTGCAGACCGCCGTGCTCGCCGAGACGCTCAAGGCGCTGGGTGCCGACGTCCGCTGGTGCTCGTGCAACATCTTCAGCACGCAGGACAACGCCGCCGCCGCGCAGGTCGTCGGCCCCGACGGCACGCCCGAGGACCCGCAGGGCATCCCCACCTTCGCCTGGAAGGGCGAGACGCTGGAGGAGTACTGGTGGTGTACCGAGCGCGCCCTCGACTTCGGCGACGGCAAGGGGCCGCAGCAGATCGTCGACGACGGCGGCGATGCCACCCTGCTCATCCACAAGGGCGTCGAGTTCGGCACCGCCGACAAGGTGCCCTCGCCCGACTCGACCGACAACGACGAGCTCAAGGAAATTTACAAGCTCCTGTCCAAGACCCTGAACGAGACCCCCGGCCGCTGGAAGCGGGTCGCCGACGAGTGCCAGGGCGTTTCGGAGGAGACCACCACCGGCGTCCACCGCCTCTACGAGATGATGAAGGCCGGCACGCTCCTCTTCCCCGCCATCAACGTCAACGACAGCGTCACCAAGAGCAAGTTCGACAACCTCTACGGCTGCCGCCACTCGCTGGTGGACGGCCTGTTCCGCGCCACCGACGTGATGCTCAGCGGCAAGGTCGCGGTCGTCTGCGGCTACGGCGACGTGGGCAAGGGGTGCTGCCAGAGCCTCAAGGGCCAGGGCTGCCGTGTGATCGTGACCGAGATCGACCCCATCTGCGCCCTGCAGGCCGCGATGGAGGGGTATCAGGTCGACACGCTTGAAAACTGGGTCGGCAAGGCCGATCTGTTCGTGACCACCACCGGCAACTTCAACATCATCACCGCCGACCACATGAGCCGGATGAAGGACAAGGCGATCGTCGGCAACATCGGCCACTTCGACAACGAG